>NZ_JBIRRV010000015.1:0-256299 GCF_044333925.1 Streptomyces sp. NPDC020898 | reverse complement strand
CTCATCGTCGTCCTCGAAGCGATGAAGATGGAACAACCCCTCAACGCCCACAAAGCCGGCACCGTCAAGGGCCTCGCAGCCGAAGTCGGCGCCTCCCTCACCTCCGGCGCCCCCATCTGCGAGATCAAGGACTGAACTGCCCGTCCCGGCCTGTCTGCCTCCTCTTCCTGCCCTTCTGCTCGCGTCCCGATTTCGCGTTTCATTCCGTCACGGCAAGGAGTTCGTTCATGCATGTCTCCGTGGACCCCATCAGGTGCTGCGCCGCCGGTCAGTGCGTCCTCATCGCTCCTGACGTGTTCGACCAGGCCGACGACGGTTCCGTGGTCGTCCTGCTCAGCAGCCCCGGCAGCGACCGCCACGGGGCCGTCCAGGAGGCGGCGTCGGTCTGCCCCGGCATGGCCATCCAGGTGGAGGGATGACAGACGCGGCCATCGCCGTGGTCGGCGCGTCCGCGGCGGGGCTCACCGTCGCGGAGGCCCTGCGCAGGGGCGGGTACCGAGGCCGCCTGAGCCTGGTCGGTGCCGAGCCTCGTGTGCCGTACGAGCGTCCTCCGCTGTCCAAGCGGGTGCTGACCGGGGCGACACCACCGGAGGACACCGCGATCCGGGATGCCGGGTACCTGGAAAAGGAGCTCGCCCTGGACCTGCGGCTCGGGGTACGGGCGACCGGGCTCGACGTGTCGGGCACGACGCGGCGGCTCACCCTGGAGACGGGCGAGCACCTCGACTGCGACGCCGTCGTGGTCGCGACCGGAGTGCGCCCGCGCGCCCTTCCGGGCACCGAGGGCATCGACGGTGTCCATGTGCTGCGCACCCTCGACGATGCTGTCGCGCTGCGCGAGAGCCTGCTGACCGGGGGCGATCTCGTCGTGGTGGGCGGCGGGGTACTGGGCACCGAAGTGGCCGCCGCGGGACGCACGTTGGGGCTGCGGGTCACCCTGGTCACCGAGGAGCGGGAGACCCTGGGCGCGGTGATCGGCTCGGAGCTGGGCGGGCTCGTCGCGCAGGTGCACCGGGCGCACGGTGTCACCGTGCACACCGGCCGGACCGTGACCGGGATCCCGTCCTGCGACGGCCGGGTCACCGGCGTGTGCCTGGACGGAGGGCTGCGGATCGCGGCCGACACCGTCGTGCTGGCCATCGGGTCGGTGCCGGTCACGGACTGGCTCGCCGACAGCGGGCTGGACGTCGCGGACGGAGTGGTGTGCGACGCACAGTGCCGGGCCGCTCCAGGCGTCCTCGCGGCAGGAGACGTGGCCCGCTGGTGGCACCCTCACCACGACCGCACCCTGCGCGTGGAGCACCGTATGAACGCCTCCGAGCAGGGCATGGCCGTGGCGCGCAACCTGATCCTCGCGCTCGACTCGCCCGGGACGCCGGCCCTCGCGTACACACCGGTTCCGTACTTCTGGTCGGACCAGTACAACTGGCGGCTGCAAGCGTACGGAGTGGTTGCGGGCGCGGACCGGGTCGAGGTCCTGCACTGTGACGCCGGTGCGTGGGACGAGGTGCCGCCGCGTGCCCTCGCCCTGTACGGGGACGGGGAACGTGCCCTCGGTGTGGTGGGCATCGGCCTGCACCCGGCCGCCGCACGGGCGCTGCGCGGTGCCGTGGCGGGCGATGCGTCCGGGCCCGTCCCGTGGGGCCGGGCGCTCGACATCGCGTCGGCCGCGAACGACGGTAATTGGTAGGGGTTCTCTGCCTTTCTCATCAGGGGTATGCGATAGGGGCCGTCCGTCACTAGCGTTCATACAGAGGTCCGGCCGCACCGGTGACGCACGACCGAGACAGAAGGAAACTCCGCTGTCATGAGTTCAGGAAACACGGGCTCTCCACCGAATTCCGTACCAGAGTTCCTGGACAGTTTCGACTCGGGCCGTGTCCTGTGGAAATCGCTCAGGAATTTCCCGGAGCAGGACGCGACAGATCGACAGCTGGGCGATTCGGCCGTTCAGGAAATCGGCGAATTCCTTGAGAAGCGACTGGATCCCGAGGAAGTGGACCGTACCCGTCGGCTTCCCGAACACTTTCTGGAGGACCTCCAGGAACGCGGTTTTCTGCGGCTTCGTTCGGAGCCGGGGAGCGGCGGCCTCGGCCTGTCGGCGTACAACGCGTTCCGGGTCGTCGAACGGGCGGCCGCCTGGTCGGCGCCGGCCGGGCAGGTGCTGGGGATCCAGGCCGGGGTGGGGGCAGGAGCGATGCTTCCCGCGATGCCGCCCGGGGAGCTCCGGGACGTCGTCCAGCGGCGTATCGCCGAAGGCGCGGTGTCCGGCTTCGGCGACACCGACGAAGCGGGGCAGAACAACACCTTCCCCTTGATGACCGCCACCCTCTCGGAAGACGGTTCGGCGTGGGTGCTGCACGGCGAGAAGCTCTTCACCGGGCACGGACCGGTCGCCGATCTCCTGGGCGTCTCCGCGACCGTGGTGCGGGACGGCCGACGCCACGTCGGTGCGTTCTTCGTCGACACCCGTGACTGCCCCGGCTTCCGGGTGGTCTCCCGGCTGGAGTACCTGGGCAGCCGGGGTCTGCCGAACGCCGCGCTCGCTTTCGACGGAGTGCGGGTGCCAGGCGCGCACGCGCTGATCGACGACTCCGGTGCGGGACTGCCTCCGATGGTGGGGCTCATGGCACTGGTCGGAAGGGTTTTCTTCACCGGCGCCCCGGCGCTGGCGATCGCCCGCAACTGCCTTGCCTGGTCACTGGATTTCGTACGGCGGCGGACCGTCGACGGCAAGGAGCTCGGCGCGTACGACTCCGTGCAGCGCATCGTGGCCACGTCGGCCGCCGAGGTGTACGCGATGGACAGCGCGGCCCGCTGGGCCCTGAGCGGCCCTGGCGCCGGGGACCAGTTGTTCGAGCGGTTCGTCGCGAAGAACGTACTGACCACGACCTGTTGGCGTGTCGTCGACCGGACCATGTCGCTGCTGGCGGCCGAGGGGTTCGAGACGGTGTCCAGCAAGGAACGGCGCGGCGCGCCCGCGCTGCCGCTGGAGCGGGCCTTCCGTGATGCCCGCGGGCTCCGCATCGCCGGCAACATCGACTTCCGTCTCGACGAGCAGGCCGGCCGGCTGCTGCTCGACCGCCACTACGCCGGGCGTGCTGCCGGCCCCGGGCAGATCCCGTCCGGGGCGGGCGGTGCGGCGGCTCTCCAGGACCGTGGCCTGTCGGCCGCGAACCAGGAACACCTCCGGCTGGTGGACGGCCGGCTCGCCGAACTCGCCGAACTGTGCGCCACGTTGACCCGGGCACAGCCCGATCCCCCGCGGTTGTGGGAGGGGCAGCGGACGGTACTGCTGATCGGCCGTATCGCCACCGAACTGTTCACCATGTGCGCCGTTCTCTCCCGGGCGAGCAGTACCGGCACCGGTACCGGGAAGAACTCCCGCTTTTCCGGAGCGGAGAGCCAGGAATACGCCGACATTCACTGCGCTGCGGCGGAACTGCGCGTCGCGGCCCACCTGTACGAGTTGGCCTCCGCGCCGGACCTCGATTACGCGGCGGTGAGCGCCCGGCTGCTGAGCGATGCCGCTTCCGACCGAATCACCGGGTACTGAGATGTGCCGGTTCATGAATGTGAGGTATTGATGAGCGCGGACCGTTCCCCTGTCGCCGCGGGTTCCGCCGGTGAACTGCCGGAGGTGCTCGGCGGTTTCGATCTGACCGACCAGTCCCTCTTCGCGGCCGGTGTTCCCTACGACGTGTTCGGGCGGCTGCGCCGGGAGGCGCCCGTCCTGTTCCATCCGCCGGGCCTGACCGCCGACGGGGACGGATTCTGGGTCCTCACCCGGCACGCGGACATCGTGGCGGCCGGCGCCGACACGGCGTTCTCCGCACAGGGCGGCGGCGACCGGAAGGGCGGTGGCTCCCATCTGGAGGACCTGCCGTTCGGAGTGCACGCCGGCGTGCTGTTCGCCATGATGGACAACCCGCGGCACGAACTGATCAAGAAGCTGCTGACACCTGCCGTGACCGGACGGGTCGCCGCAGGGCTGGCCACCGAGTTGCGCGGGGTGGCGGCGGACCTGGTGGACAGCGCCGTCGCGCGGGGCCGGGTCGACTTCATGAGCGAGGTGTCGGAGCCGTTCGCGCTGCGGTCGATCGCCCTCATGCTGGGTGTGCCGCGTACGGACTGGCAGCAGCTCACCGAGTGGGGCCGAGGCGTTCTGGGCTTCGTCAACCGCCGTACAGGCAAGGTCGACGAGTTCTCCACGACGACCTTCCACGCCATGCAGGCGTACTTCCAGGAGTTGCTGCGGACCCAGCGGGGCCGGCCCGGGGAGAACCTCGGCGCGATCCTCGCCAACGGCGACATCGACGCGGGCGGCGGCCAGGGTCCGTTGTCCGGGTACGAACGCGAGGCGAACGTCACGCTGCTGCTGATCACCGGTTTCGAGCAGCCGCGCAACACGATCGCCGCCGCCGTGCAGGCCTTCGCGGACCGTCCCGAGCAGTGGAAGGCGCTGCGCGCGGACCGGTCGCTGCTGCCGAACGCGCTGGAGGAGGCGCTGCGCTGGAACCCCCCGAACCCCTACAACCGCCGTACCGCGACCCGTGACGTGGAGCTGCGGGGGTCGCTGATCAGGGCGGGCGACAAGGTCACCTTCTGGTGGCCCTCGGCGAACCGGGACGAGGAGGTCTTCGCCGAGCCCGACGTGTTCGACATCCGGCGCAGCCCCAATCCGCATCTGTCCTTCGGCACCGGCACCCATTTCTGCATGGGTGACGAGGTCGGAAGGCTGGAGATCCGGCTCGTCCTGGAAGCGCTGCTGGACCGGGTCGCGGAGATCAGGACGACGGCTCCGGTGACGTACGCGCCGAACAACAAGCACACCGTGATCCTCGACATGCCGGTCGAGTTCGTCCCCGCGACGGACTGACCGTCCGGGCCACACCTCTCTGCCCATCCGCATCCTCGAAGCACAGACGGGATATCCGACATGACCGAAGCCAGTGTCCTTCCCTCGCCCGACGCGCCGCCGGAGGTTCTTCCGTACGATCCGTTCGACCCGGCCTACCACGCCGATCCGTACAAGGTGTACGAGAAGCTCCGTGCGGAACAGGGCCAGGTCATACGCACCGCCGCGGGTGTCGCCGTTCTCGGCTACCAGCAGATCTCGGACGTGATGCGCGACTCGCGCTTCGGACGGGGGGACGGCGCGGGCGTCCAGGACACCATGATCCCCACGGACGAGGGGCTGCGCCGCGCGTTCATGTTCATGGACCCGCCGGACCACACCCGCATCCGGTCCCTGGTGAACAAGGTGTTCACGCCGCGGACGGTGGAGCGGGTGCGTCCGCAGGCCGAGGTGTTCGCCGCCGGGCTGCTGACGAAGCTGCGCGCCGAGCACGGCGACGGACAGATCGATCTGGCGGCGCACTACTTCCGTCCGCTCAGTGCGTATGTACTCAACGTGCTGGTCGGTGTGCCGGAGAAGTACCTGGAGCGCTGCATCGAGTTCGCCAATGACGCCGGCCGGGGCCTCGACCCGGAGTACACGCTGAACGAGGCGGAGCTGAGGACGCGTATGGCGGCGCGGGAGGGCTTCGTCGACATCTCGGTCGAACTGATCGAGCAGCGGCGGGCCAAGCCCGAGGACGACCTGATGAGCGAACTGGTCGCGGTGGAGCAGAACGGCGAGCGGCTCACCGAGACGGAGTTGCTGACGACCGCGGCCAACATCTTCCTCGCGGGGTTCAGCGCCCCGCAGGCCATGATGGGCCTGAGCGCGCTGGCGCTGCTGCGCCACCGCGAGCAGCTCGCGTGGTTCCGCGCCCACCCGGAGAAGGTCGCGAACGCCGTGGAGGAGCTGATGCGGTACGACTCCGCGGTCCAGTTGGCCAGCCGTACGGTGCTGGAGTCCGCCGACATCAGCGGTGTGCCGGTGGCGCCGGGCGACGAGGTGTTCCTGATGCTCGGTGCGGCCAACCGGGACGAGAACTTCTACGAGAATGCCAACACGCTGGATCTGACCCGCGCCCCCAGTCGCAACCTCGTCTTCGGCCACGGCATCCACTTCTGTGTCGCGGCGCCGATCGCGCGTCTGGTCACCCAGGTCGCCCTGAACGCGCTGACGCGCTACGACGTCGCGCTGGTGACCGAGACACCGCGTACCAACGGGGCCCTGGCCATTCGCAGCCTCGCCGAACTGCCTGTGACCCTCGGGGAGTCGAAGTGAGCGAGGAGGTGCTGGAGCTCAGCCGGCGGTACATCGCGCTGTGGAACGAGCCCGACGACGCGGAGCGGCTGTCCGCGGCCGGGACACTCTTCACCGGGGACGGCCTGTACGTCGATCCCCAGGTCACGGCCGAGGGCCCGGAGGCCATCACCGCGTACATCAACGAGGAGCGCAAGAAGTTCGAGGGCCTGGCCTTCAGCCTGGGTGAGGTGATCGGAAGCCATCACGGTCTGGCGCTTTTCACCTGGCGGCTCGGCCCGGTCGGCTCCCAGGAGGCGGTCGCCACCGGCTACGACACCGTCCTCGTCGAGGGCGGGCGGCTGCGGCAGGTGTACGGCTTCTTCGCCTGAGCCGCCGACATCGGTGAGCACGTCGTGAAGGAACCTGCCGGTGTCCGATGGGGCACCGGCAGGTTTGTCAGCTGTGCCGGGTTCCGGTGGCGGCCTCGGTGAGCCCGAGTGTCCGGTTGAAGTCGTGCATGTCCGTCTCGTAGAGCTTCCCCGGGTCGGTCACCTGGTGGCGCAGGTGGCCGTAGATCTCCAGGGTGAGCAGCCCGTGCATCCGGCTCCACAGCCGCAGGCAGAGCGCCACGGCTGCGGGCGGCAGGTCCGGGAAGGACTCCTGGGCCAGGGCCACGAGGCTGGGCTGGAAGTCGCTCCACTGCTCCTCGCAGTGTTGCTGGGTCGGTGCGGCGTGCTCCCACACTCCCGCCACCAGAGCGAGCAGGACGGCGCACAGCCGGCGTTCCGCCTCCTGCGCGACGCCGCCCGCGGGAGCCTGGTAGCCGGGCACCGGATCGCCGTAGATGAGCCGGAACTCCTCGGGATGGGCGACGGCCCACGCCCGGTAGGTGTGGGCGTGGGCGAGCACCTGACCGGCCGGACTGTCCTGCGGCGCCGCGCTGTGCGCGGCCTCGAACGCGTTCGCCAACGAGTCGTAGACGTCGGCGGTGAGCGCCGTGATCAGGTCGTCCCGGTTGGTGAAGTAGCTGTAGATGGCGCCCGCCGTCATGCCCATCTCACGGGCGATGGCCCGCAGCGAGATGGCGGCAGGCCCTCCGGCCGCCATGTGCTTGAGCGCAATCGTCTTGATCTCGGACGTCGTTTCCGCCCTCAGGCGGGCCCGCCGGCTCTGCGTCGCATCTCCCATGTTGACAGCCTAACAGCGTTGAGCAAAAGTATGCCGTGCGGAAACTGAACGGCGTGTACTAACATTGAGTCGTTCAGCAACAACGCTCCGTTCGGAAATAACGCGGGGTTCAGTCGCTCACGCCCCGCGAACACACCGTGTCCCTATGTGAAGGAAGCCAAGTCGTGGTTGATACCGTCCCCGGAACCCAGCGGCGGACCGGGCTGATGCTCGCGCTGCTGGCGTTCGCCCAGTTCATCGTCGCCGTCGACTACAACATCGTGTTCGTCGCGCTTCCGGAGATCGGCAGCGCACTCGGTTTCAGCGCCCAGTCGCTCCAGTGGGTCGTCAGCGCCTACGCGGTGGCCTTCGGCGGGCTGCTGCTCTTCGGCGGCCGCATGGTCGACCGGCTGGGCGGGCGCCGCATCTTCATTCTCGGCCTGGTCATCTTCGGCCTCGCCTGCCTGGTCGGCGGTTTCGCCGAGAGCCCTGGGGTGCTCATCGCCGCCCGTGCCGTCCAAGGCCTCGGTGCCGCACTGCTCACCCCCGCCACACTCACCCTGATCAACACCCGCTTCGAGGAGGGACCCGAGCGCAACCGCGCGCTCGCCGTCTGGGGCGCGTGCGGCAGCGGTGGTCTGGCGGCCGGCGCTCTGCTCGGCGGTGTGCTCACCGACGCCCTGGGCTGGGAGTGGGTCCTGTTCGTCCTCGTTCCGCTGGCGCTGATCGCGGCCGTCGTCGCGCCGGGCACCCTCGCCCCCGACGAGTCCCGCTCCAGCAGCCAGGGCGGCTTCGACGCCGTGGGCGCGATCCTCGCCACCCTCGGTTCCTCACTGCTCGTCCTCGGCCTGGTCAGCGGACCCGAGGTCGGCTGGGGCTCGATCCGCGGTGCGGGCGCCATCGTCGCCGGTGTCGTGCTCCTCGCGATCTTCGCCCTGGTCGAGAACAAGTCCGCGAGCCCGCTGGTTCCCATGCGGCTGTTCCGCAACCGCAGCCTCGTGACCGCGATCCTGATCATCCTGGTCTTCCAGAGCGCCCTCGGCGGTTCGTACTACATCTTCACCAACTACCTGCAGGGCGTGCTCGCGTACGACGCGCTGGAAGCCGGTCTCGCCTTCGTGCCGCTGGCCATCATCTCGATGGCCGCCTCACTGAAGCTGGCCGGGCTGCTGCTCGGGAAGTTCGGTCCGCGGGCCACCCTCTTCACCGGCATGGCCATCAACGGCGTCGGCATGGTGATCCTGGCCCTGTCGATGTCCACCGGAGCCTCCTTCTGGACGCTGGTACCGGGCCTGATCGTCTGGGGAATCGGCGGCGGTGTCACCTTCCCGGCGATGTTCGTCTGCGCCGCCTCGGGCGTGGCCCCGCAGGAGGCCGGTGCCGCTTCCGCCCTGGCGACCACCTCCCAGCAGATCGGTGGCGCCGCCGGTCTGGCGCTACTGGTCGCCGTGGCCACCGCCGGCCTGAGCGGCGACCCCGCTCCGGTCGCGGATGTCGCGGACGGGCTGCGTACCGCCATGTGGATCGGCGGGGCCGCCTCGGTCATCGGCGGACTGCTCGCCTTCACCCTGAAGAAGCCGGGGACCGCCCCGGCACCGGAGACCGCCGAGATCCCGCGCGAGCGGGCCGGCGAGGTCGGGATGCCCAGCAACGGCTGAGCCTCCCGACCCAACAGAGCGGTCCATGACCGGTGCACCCCCCGTCACCGGCCATGGACCGCTCCCCTTTCTCCCGCTTTCTCCCGCCCGGCCCGCCACGACAACTGGTGATCCCATGCCTCTGCCGACCACTGCCGAAGATCCGTGGATACGGCGCTACGTTGACGCCGACAGGAGGGCGGAAGCCGTTGTTCGGCTCGTCTGCTTTCCGCACGCAGGAGGATCGGCCGGCTACTTCCGACCACTGGCCCAGGCACTCGCTCCACGGTTCGAGACCCTCGCGATCCAGTACCCCGGACGGCAGGACCGGCGCCGGGAACACCTCCCGGAGAGCATGGCCGAACTGGCGGACGCCGCCTTCGCCTCGCTCCGCCACCGGGTGGAACCGCCGTTCGCCTTCTTCGGGCACAGTCTGGGCGCCGTGCTCGCCTTCGAGGTGACACGCCGGTTCGAACAGCTGACGCCCACCGGTCCCGTCCGGCTCTTCGCCTCCGCCCGGCGCGCACCGTCAGTGGCCAGGAACGAGTCCGTGCACCTGCTCGACGACCGCGGCCTGATCCAGGAGATCAAACGGCTCGGGGGCACCGACCCGGCCGTCCTGGACGACCCGGAGCTGCGCGAACTCGTTCTGCCCGTCGTGCGGGCCGACTACCGGGCAGTGGAGACATACGCCTGCCCGCCCGGAGCCCGCGTCACCTGCCCCGTCTCCGTGTTCGCCGGCTCGTCCGATCCCGTCACCCCCGTGGAGGAGGCAGCCGCCTGGGGCCTGCACACCACGAAGGAGGCCGACACCCGGGTGTTCGACGGCGGCCACTTCTATCCGGACGGGAACTGGCCCGCGCTCGCCGCCGCGATCTCCGCCGTGCTGTGAACGCCGGCACCGGCGACGTGGCCGGCCGGTCCGGCGGTCCGGTGTCCAGGGCGGACGCCCCGGACACCGGACCGAACGGCAGAGGCCGCGGCGGCGGCCGTGCGTCTCGGCCGGCTTCGCCGTCGGTCAGCAGGCGGTGCGGGCCGACTCCGCCCGGCCGACGTGCTGGATCGCCACAGCCAGGTCGGTGCGTCTCTTGATGTTGAGCTTGCGGTAGACGCGGGTCAGATGCTGCTCCACCGTGCTGACGGTGACGAAGAGCCGGCTGGCGATCTGCCGGTTGCTGTGCCCGCTGACCGCGAGTTGAACCACTCTCGTCTCGGCGTCGCTGAGCGCCTCGACCCCCCGCTCGGGCTGGTCGGACCGGTCGGCCGACGAAGGGACGGAACGCGCCTCGTCCGTGCGGGAAACCCCGAGAACCGACGCGGGCAGACGCGCTCCGCGCTCTTCCGCCATCAGCCTCCCCCGGCGCAGCATCAGCCGTCCTTTGCTGTACTGGCCCTGCTCCTGCAGGGCCCAGCCCAGATCGTGCAGGACCAGCGCGAGTTCCAGCGGAGCTCCGCACTGCTGCAGCAGCGCGGCCGCCCTGGCCAGCAGTTTGAGACGCTCACCGGCCGGACTGCATGCGGCCAGCACCCGGAGCGTCTCGGCTTGGACCCGCGGAAAGTCGGAACCGCACCTGCGCAGTTGCTCCGCCGCCAGGGCCGCCGCCTTCTGCTGGTCACCGAGATGCAGGTACGCCTGGGCCGCGTCCGAACGCCACGGAAACACCGTCGGGTGGCCCATTCCCCAGCGGTCGGCGAGTTCACCGACGGCGAGAAAGTCGTCGAGGGCCGCGGCCGGATGGCCGCTCAGATACCGCCGCCCCCGGGCCCGCAGCAGACCCAGGCCGAAGGGGGTTTCGAAGAGGGAGCGCGGCGCCGCCTTCATGGCCTCGTCGATCCAGGCCTCGTTACCGCCGGTCAGCGCGCTCGCATGGAGCGCGATGCCCAGCGGCAGCCCCAGCAGTACGCCCCAGTTCCGGGCCGGCAGCAGTTCCAGCGCCCGTCGAATCTCCCGTACGGCGGCCTGCGGTTCTCCCTCGCGCAACGTGATCTGCGCACCGACGGCGGTCAGCAACGCCTCCCACACCACGGCGGACTGCTGTCGTGCCTGATCCAGCAGTTCGGCGGTCCGCTGCCGGGCTTCCTGGAACTGTTCCGCGTGGATCAGTACCTGCAGCGACACCAACAGTTCCTGGACCGTTCCCTCGTCGAGGGGGTGGCGCCGCAGGGCGTGCACTGCCTCCTTCACGGCGCTGGGACCGGGCCCCTCGGACAACAGGTCGCCGAGTCTCATGGCGGCCCGGCGCCTGGAACGGATCTCCGGCTCCGGCGGGAGTACGCTCCTGCCGGCTCCCCCGTTCCCTGCGCTGTCGCCGCCCGAAGGGGTGAGGGGCCCGACCGCCCAGTCGGGGTAGAGGACGTTCAGCCAGCTGCGCATGGCCTCAAGGTGGAGCGCGCCCTGGCCCTGGCTCGTCGGCGCTCCGTCACCCCAGTCCTCGATCAGGACGGCGGCTTCGGCAGGACGCCCGAACCACAGGAGCGCGTCGACCGGAACCGACACCTGCTCCACCGGAAGTAATCGGGCCTTGGCCTGCGCGACCAGCGCGGGGACACGGCGGTACGCGACGTACGGCTCGGTGCGCCAGAGGGCTCGTACCAGCATCGCGGTGGTGGTGGCCGTACGCCGGGCATCGGTGTCGTGTCGCAGCGAGAGCCGGAGGCAGTCCGTCGCGAACTCCACCTCGCCCTGGGCCAGGGCCTGTTCGGCCGCCTCGTGCAGAACGGGAACGGCACAGTCGGACTCGATCCGGTCCGCGGCCACGATCTGACCGGCCACCTCGATCGCCGAGAATCCGCCCTTCAGCTGCACGTTCGCGGCCCGCAACTGCAGCTCCGACCGCTCCTCGGCGGTGAGCGCACCCAGCACGGCGGCCTGCGCCTGCGGATGGCGGAGCAGGCCGTCGGAGACAATTCCGCTCTCCCGCAGGATCTCCAGCACCTGGGTGGTGGTCTCGGTGTCGGTTTCGGCCAGTTGGGCCAGTAAGGGGATGGGGAGCGCCTCGTTGAGGACGGCGAGAGCCGACGCCACCTGGAGTACCTCGGGTTCGTAGCGATAGAGGCAGCTGATCAGGGACCGGCCGAATCCGGTGGCCGCTCCGAGGCGCGGGACGCGGGGTCCGACGATCCTGTGGTTGTCCTCGATGAACCCTCGCAGCAGCAGGGGGTTGCCGCCGCTGACGGCGTACGCCTCGGCCGCGAGTTCACGGCCCTGGACCCTGCCGAGCTGCTCGGCCAGCACGTCCTCGACGCCCTGCGGCGAGAAGAGCGGCAGCCGCAGCACGCCGGCCAGAGGCTCGGACGGCAGCTCCGCCTCGGACAGCGCGGCATGCCAACGGACATGCGGAGACTCGTTGAGAAGGACCATCAACTGCGCGGAGCGCATACGACGGACCACGAACGACAGGCAACGCAGGGAGGGCAGATCGGCGTACTGAACATCGTCTATGGCGAGCACCAGCGGTCCCACCGACCGCTCCACGACATCCATCAGCGTCATACACATCCGGTGGAAGATCTGCGGCGCCACGTGCTCGGCCGGGGAGTCGGCCAGCAGATGGGGCATGGGGACGGACTGCCCCTCCTCCACCAAGCGGGCGATACGAGCCCGGAGGCCGGCCTCGATCGGGGCGTTGTGGAAGAGATGGGCCAGGACACCGAACGGGACCGCCTGTTCAGCGCGGGAGGTGGCCGCTTGCAGGAAGCTGCCACCTGAAACGGTGACATAGCTGGAAAAGACGTTCAGAAGCTCCGTCTTGCCGCAGCCGACAGGCCCTTTGACGATGACAACCCGGCTGTCGCCTCGACGGCAGTCGTCGAACAGATCCCGCAGCGCGGCCACTTGCCCGGAGCGTTCCGGCGGGCTCGCCGCTCCGGGTGGTCCGCCGACCGAATGCCGGGACGGCCTCTTGACAGGATCGGTTGGTATTCGGGTCGTCACGCTCACTCGCTCCCCCAGGCATGATTCAACACAGGAACTCGTCACCGAGCCTGTACGGAATTTAAATACCGCCCCACCTGTTCCGTCAACGCCGTTTATCAGAGGCAGAGCCAGACACCAGACTCACCGGACAGATCGGGCACCGAACCAAGGAAACAGATGGTTTACACCCAGGTCAGAAGTCAAACGCCACAACCAGGCAGAGCAAAGTGATCTCCCTCACGTTCCCACCGGGGCAGACTCGTGCACATGTCAGCTTCTTTACATCCGGAATAACTTCCGGAAATCCGGACGGCAGGACGATCGCGCGGACCATGAGGCGCCGCGCTCGGCCAGGCTCGGCGAAGAAGAGCAGGCCGGGGAGCAGTGTCGGGCCGCCGAGGCCGATCCCGACCCCGCCCACCCCCCACTTGAGCCAGATTCCGGCGGCCTCATCCCGACCACAGAACCCGCTGGAACCCCTCTCTCGGTTTCCTTCACCATCTACCGGGAGAGTTTCTCCGGTAATTCCGCGTTCACCGGAGCAGATTCCCTCTCCAGAATGCGAAAAGGAAGCAAGAGGTCGAGACGGGCTGAATAGCGGGAATTCCCGGCCGAACAGTTTCCTGGACCCGTCAATCCCCGGAGCGCAATCGCACACTGCTCGGCTGCGACAGAATGAGCAGCGAGGCCGGGGAGTCATGGAGCAAGGCGTGACGTCCATGTCAGCGGCGACGGCGTACCACCGACGGGACGATGACCGGGACGCACAGTGATCCGGATTCCCTGAAGCGGAGACGAACCGGCCTCGATCAAGCGGCAGCCCGCATTGCGTGCACGACGGGATCCCTGGGGAACCGCTCCGCCATGGACCAGTCGTCTGGGCACAGTTGCCGTCGCCGCCCCGGGCGGATTGGCCCCGTACCGAAAACAGGCCGGTGGCTTTCCCTATGCGTTCGCTGAGTGCCCGGAAGCTACGTGCGGGACATCCATTCCTCACGACTGCCCGGCGCAGGGGCGGCCACCTTTGCGTCGGCGAGCGCCATGGCCCGGCCAACCGATCTGATCTCCGGTCCGGCCCCTGCGACCGCTGCGGTGTCGCCGGAAGCGGAGATCCTCACCGAGGTACCGGATGGTATACGGGCACCACAGCCCGGGTTGCGTCCAGGCAAGTGGTGTCCCGATCCCGTCATCGACCCGGCCGGCCGGAGGGGCCATGGTCAAGCTCGACTACGAGGCGTCTGGAGCGCTCCGGATTCGTGGACCGCGCGGGCACCGGGACTGCCGGCGCGTCGCCTTTCGGCCGCTGGATCCGGGTGACCGGTTTCGTGGCCCCACGGGTGGCCAGGACGACCAGCATCCGGAACTGCGGGAGCGTCACGCGCTCCTCGACCTCCGCGAGGGAACGGGCGGAGACCGCCACCAGCAGCCTCGACGCCGTCATCACCGCACGGTCTCGTGCTCCGGCATGCGTCCTTTCCACCGTGCCGACGTCGCCGCCCCGCCCGGGATGGGAACAGATTTTCCCTTCCCATGACCGTGATGGTGTGGCAGGAGCGTTGTAGCGTCGCCGGGTGGTGGTGAGCGGCGCGGATGACGGGTACCGGGAGCTGGGCGAGGCCGCCTGGTCGTGGGTGCTGGCACAGGTCCGTGAGGACGAGGGCCCGTGGCTGCCGGAGACGGTGCCGGAGAGCGCCTCCGAGGACGGCCGGGACACCGCACCCCCGAAGGACCGCGACGGTCTGTACTCGGGGATCGCGGGCCTGGCCCCCATACTGGCGGAGATCACGCGGTACCGCGAACTCACCGAGCGGGAACGGTCGTTGGCGTCCGGGATCGTGACCAGGCTGTCTTCGGAGGCGAAGGACCGCACGGAACCCTCACTGTACAACGGGCTGGCGGGCGACGCCGTGGCGCTGAGGCTGCTCGCACCGGGCACGGAGTCCGTCGCGCTGCGGCGGCTGGCCGGGCTGGCGACCCCCGGGGGCTGGCGGACCACCGTCGATTTCGAGAAGGGCTCCGACGCACCCCTCAACGACATCATCATGGGCACCGCGGGCGTGGTACTCACCGCGGTCTGGGCGGGCGGTGAGTTCGCGGAGCCGATCGCGACAACGGGCTGCGAGGCCCTGCTGCGGGTCGCGGACCGTACGGAGGCGGGCCTGGACTGGGGCATCGGCGCAACGACGGAGTGGCGGGCGCCGAACTACTCCCACGGCACCGCCGGAGTGGCCTCGGCGCTGGCGGTGGCGGGGGCGGCGCTCGGCAGGGAGGACTTTGTCGAGGCAGCCGTCCGGGGAGCCCAACACGTCTTGTCCGTAGGCCGGTTGGACGACGGCGGCTTCGTCGTGCCGCACACGGTCCCGCCGTCGAAACGGGAGGTGGAACCGGTGACCTACACGTGGTGCCACGGTCCGGCGGGCACCTCGCACCTGTTCGCGGCGCTGGCCCACGCGGGCGTGCCGGAGGTGTCGGAGCTGGGCGTCGGCGAGCTGCGGCAGCGCTGCCTGACCTCGATCCTCACCTCGGGGGTCCCGCAACGTCTGCGCCCCGGCTTCTGGGACAACGACGGCCGCTGCTGCGGAACCGCGGGCGTGGGTGACGTACTCCTCGACGCGGCGCAGGACAGCCGGGACACGGATACGGCGGATGCGGCGGAGACCCTGGTGCGGGCGGCCCGTGGGATGGGTGACGCGTTGGTGGAGCGGGCGGTCAGGGACGAGGCGGGCGCCCGCTGGCGCTTCGTCGAATACCGCCAGGAGCACCCGCTGCTGCCCCCGGGCACCGCGTGGATGCAGGGCGCGGCGGGCATCGCGGCGTACCTTCTCCGGCTGGCCCGGTTCATCGAGACCGGGGCTGGGGCCGAGGTGGTGGACCGGCCGGACCAGTGGTGGGCGGTGCCGGAGCGGCTGCGTGTCACGGGCGGTACGGCCTGAGCGCCCCCGGAAACGTCAGGTCAGCTCCTGCTGGGCAACCAGGAGGCGGCCCCGGTCGCCACCAGGTCGACGTCGCCATGTGGGGCGGGGGTTCAGTGGGCCCAGTCGCCCCGGACATGGCCCAGATGTCTGGTCATCACGGTCCGTACGCGCTCCGCGTCCCGGGCGAGGAGGGCGTCCAGGATCTCCAGGTGCTCCTCGGCGGTCGACTTCAGCAGGCCGCGCTCCGCCAGTGCGGTGAGCCCGTACAGACGGGAACGTTTACGCAGGTCGCCGACGACCTCGACCAGATGCTGGTTGCCGGCCAGGGCGAGCAGACCGAGGTGGAAGCGGCGGTCGGCCTCGACATGGGCGATGAGATCGCCACTCTCCGCCGCGGCGACGCTCTCCTCCGCGTGCGTGCGCAGCGCCTCCAGTGCGGCCGGGTCGGCGGTCGCGGCGAGGCCGACGGTGGTCGGGATCTCGATCAGCGACCGGATGTGGGTGTACTCGTCGAGCTGCCGCTCGGAGACCGTGGTGACCCGGAACCCCTTGTTGGGTACGGGATCGACCATGCCCTCCTTCACCAGGTCGAGCATGGCCTCGCGCACCGGGGTGGCCGAGACGCCGAAACGGGCGGCGAGCGAGGGCGCCGAGTAGACCTCGCCGGGCCGCAGTTCACCGGCGACGAGTGCGGCCCGCAGCGCGTCGGCGACGCTCTCCCGGTAACTGGGCCGCGGCCCGCCGAGGCTGGGCAGGACGGGGCCGGTGCGCTGAACGGCCATGGGTGTCTCCTGGGTGGATCTCGGAACCCGCTGGTTCTTGACTTGCTGGTTCCTGGCGGTGTCAGAGTACGAAGCCGGCCGGGAACGGGTCGTCCGGGTCCAGCAGGTACTGGGCGGTGCCCGTGATCCAGGCGCGGCCGGTGATCGTGGGCACCACGGCGGGGCGTCCGGCGACCTCGGTGGCCTCGACGAGCCGCCCGGTGAACGACGTACCGATGAAGGACTCGTTCAAGAAGTCCTGGTGCAGCGGGAGTTCACCGCGCGCGTGCAACTGGGCCATGCGCGCTGAGGTGCCGGTGCCGCAGGGCGAACGGTCGAACCAGCCGGGGTGGACGGCCATCGCGTGCCGGGAGTGCGTCGCGGTCGAGCCGGGGGCGGCCAGATAGACGTGGTGGACGCCATTGATGGTCGGGTTCTCCGGGTGTACGGGTGGACTGTCGGCGTTGATCGCGTCCATCAGGGCGAGTCCGGCGCCGAGGATGTCGTCCCCCCGTTCGCGCTCGAAGGGCAGCCCGAACTCGTCGAGGGGCAGGATGGCGTAGAAGTTGCCGCCGAAGGCCAGGTCGTACGTCACCGTGCGGCCGTCGGCGAGGGTCGCCTTGCGGCCCAACTCCACGGCGAACGAAGGGACGTTGCGGATAGTGACCGCCTTGGCCGCGCCGTTCTCCACCGCCACCTCGGCGACGACCGGCCCGGCCGGGGTGTCCAGCCGGATGGTGGTGACCGGCTCCACGACCGGGACCATGCCGGTCTCGACGAGGACGGTCGCGACGCCGATCGTCCCGTGGCCACACATCGGCAGATATCCGGAGACCTCGATGTAGACGACGCCGTAGTCGCAGTCGGGCCGGGTCGGCGGCTGGAGGATCGCCCCGCTCATGGCGGGGTGCCCGCGCGGCTCGTTCATGAGGAAGTTCCGTACGTCGTCCCGGTGTTCGCGGAACCACAGCCGGCGTTCGTTCATCGTGTCGCCGGGAATCGTGCCGATGCCGCCGGTGACGACCCGGGTCGGCATGCCCTCGGTGTGCGAGTCGACGGCGTGCAGGACGAGCTTGCTGCGCATGGGGCGATCCTCTCAGGTGAGTTCAGGTGAGCCCGGGTCGGCGGGCTGCCGCTCAGGCGAGGCCGAGGGCGACGGCCTTCTCGGTGGCCTCGCGGACCGCCTTCTCCTGCTCCGGCAGCAGCGGCATGCGCGGCGGCCGGACAGGACCGCCGTGCCTGCCGACGATGTCCATCGACAACTTGATCGCCTGCACGAACTCGACCTTGGAGTCCCAGCGGTGCAGCGCGTGCAGCTGCCGGTAGAGGGGCAGGGCGGTGGACAGGTCGCCCGCCACGGCGGCGCGGTACAGCTCGACCGTCGACCTGGGCAGGGCGTTCGGGTAGCCGGCGACCCAGCCCACGGCTCCGGCCATGGCCAGCTCAAGGAGCACGTCGTCGGCGCCGATCAACACATCGAGTTCCGGGGCGAGTTCCTGGATCTGGTAGATGCGCCGGGTGTCGCCGGAGAACTCCTTCACGCCCTTGATGTGTCCGGCCGCGTGCAACTTGGCGAGCAGTTCGGGCGTGAGGTCGACCTTGGTGTCGATCGGGTTGTTGTACGCCACGATGTCGATGCCGACCTCGGCGACGGCGGCGTAGTGCGCGAGCACCGAACGCTCGTCGGCCCGGTAGGCGTTGGGCGGCAGCAGCATGACGGCGGCGCAGCCGGCGTCCTTGGCCTGCGCGGCCCAGCGGGCGGACTCGGTGGAGCCGTAGGCGGCGACGCCCGGCATGACCCGGTCCCCGCCGATCGCGGCGACGGCGGTCTCGACGACCTTCGTCCGCTCCTCGACGCTGAGCACCTGGTACTCACCGAGCGAGCCGTTCGGTACGACGCCGTCACACCCGTTCTCGACAACCCAGCGGCAATGCTCCGCGTAGGCGGCGTAGTTGACGCTCAGATCGTCGTTCAGCGGCAGCGCGGTGGCGACGAGAACTCCGCGCCAGACGGGGGTAGGGGCGCTACTCATGAGGGGCCTCACTTTCGGAATCGGAGGGAAGGAGACGCGCCCCAAAGGGGCGCGCGGAACTGCGCGACCAGCCACAACGGAACCCGCAGACAACACACAGTCATGAGCACTCGGGCTCCTTCGCCAGCACGCCCAGCGGTACCGGCCGAGCGAACGGCCGCTTGGCCATACCCATCGGGCACCCAGCGAGTCCGGCGACACCAGGCGCGCAGACCCGCCCCTGGCACCACCCCATGCCCGCGCGAGTGAGAAGCTTGACGGTCCGCACATCAGTCGCACCCAACTCCTCGACGGCCTCCCGGACTTCCGCCGCCGTCACCTCCTCGCAGCGGCAGACCACCGTGTCGTCGGTGACCTGTTCCGCCCAGTGCGCGGGCGGGGCGTAGGCGGCGCTGACGGCGGCGAAGAAGCTCCGCAGCCGGGTACGGGTCCGGGCGGCCGTCGCCCAGTCGGCGGGGTGCGGCTCAACTCCCGTGATCCGGGCGGCGATCGAGTGGCCGGCGATCTCCCCCTCGGCGAGAGCCAGCACCGCTCCCCCGATGCCGGTGGCCTCGCCCGCCGCCCAGACACCGTCGACATCGGTGCGCTGCTCGGCGTCGGTGACGACGAACGGGTCACCGGTGGCGTCGATCGCGCAGCCCAGGGTCTCGGCGAGATCGGTGTGCGCGAGCATGCCGTGTCCGACGGCCAGGGTGTCGCAGGCGATCCGCCGCCCGGTGCCCGGCCGCACCCGGCCGTCCCTGTCCAGGGCGGCGACGGTGACGGCCTCGACGCGGTCGGTGCCGTGCGCCGCGACGACGGTGTGACGTACCGTCACCGGCACTTTGTGGCGCAGGAGTTGGGCAGCGTACTGGGCGGCCTCGGCGACCTTCGCCGGGTTGGCGGCGAGCGTCGCGGTGTGCCGTACGAAGTCGGCGGGGTGCGTGGACTCGACGTACGCGGCGACTTCGGCGCCCGCGGCGGCGAGCCCGGCCGCGACCGGCATCAGCAGCGGCCCGGTCCCGGCGACGACCGCTCTGCGCCCCGGCAGGACGAGTCCGCCCTTGAGCATCGCCTGGGCGCCGCCCGCCGTGACCACCCCGGGAAGGGTCCAGCCGGGGAAGGGCAGCACCTTCTCGTAGCCGCCGGTGGCGAGCAGGACGGCGTCGGCGGTGACGGTCTCCGACTCGGTCTGGGCGGGGCCGAGGAGGGCATGGATCCGGAAGCCACCGTCGACTCCGTTGCCGTCGAACTCCCGCTCCACGAACCACGCATGACGGTCCGCCAGGTGGACGACCCGCCCCGCCTCGACATGCTCCGCCAGCCGGTCCCGCAGCTTCTCCCAGGTGTGCCACGCGTGATGCAGGGCCTGCGGCCGACGCGCCTTGAGCGCTGCCGCGGGCTGTCGGTAGAACTGCCCGCCCGCCTGTGCGCCCGAGTCGACCAGCACGACCCGTACGCCCCGGTCGGCCGCGGTCAGCGCGGCGGCGAGGCCGGCGGGTCCGGCGCCGACGACCGCGAGCGCTCCGCGGGTTGTGCGGGTGCTTTGCTGCGGGCCGGTGGGGGCCGCCCCGCGGCGGAGCCGCAGATCGATCCAGCCCCGCGCCCGACTCACCCAGCCCCGCTTACCCCCCGAGTTCGTCATGGCCCGTGCCCTCCTGTGTGCTGATCGCATCGCCCGGTTGTGCCGGTACCAGGCAAGCCCGTTGGTTGGGGCGGTCGTTGACGGTGACGAGGCAGTCGTAGCAGACCCCGATGCCGCAGAAGACGCCACGCGGCGCACCGCTGCCCCGGGTGCTGCGCCAGGAGGTGATGCCCGCCGACCAGAGCACGGCGGCGACGGTCTGACCGGGCAGCGCGGCGGTCTCACGTCCGTCGACGGTGACGACGTGGCCCGGTCCGGGTTGTGCCTGAGCCAGCTGCAAGGGGGTCCTCTTGGTCACTCCCTCTCCTCCTCCTTCTCCTTGAAGCGGTCCGGGCGGAACGGCGTCAGATCGAGGTCCGGATTCGTGCCGGTCAGCGACTGTGTGATCAGGTGCCCCGTACCGACCGCGAGCCCGATCCCCGCCCCCTCGTGACCGCACGCGTGGTAGAGCCCCGGCGCCCGGGGGTCGGCCCCGATGGCCGGCAGATGGTCCGGCAGATAGGGGCGGAACCCCAGGTAGGCGCGCATCGCGTGGACCGTGCCGAGCACCGGGAAGAGGGCGGTGGCCTGGGCGGCCAGTCGGCGTACGACGGGGAGGGAGAACGTCCGGTCGAAGCCGACCCGTTCGCGGCTGGCCCCGATCAGTACCGGACCGGCGGCCGTGCTCTCGACGACCGCCGAGGACTGGAGCCCGGCGTCGCCGCTGGCGACATCGGCGACGTAGTCGGCGGCGTACACCTTGTGCCGGACGGTGCCGGGCGGGAGCGGTTCGGTGACCAGGACGAACCCACGCCGGGGCAGCACGGGCAGGTGCGCCCCGGCCAGCGCGGCGACCTCGCCGCCCCAGGTGCCGGCCGCGTTGACGACGGCCGGGGCGTGGATGTCGCCGTGCCCCACCGTCCGGACGCCGCGCACCGAACCGTCCGGCGCGCGCAGGATGCCGGTGACGGCCGTGCCGGTGTGCAGCTCGGCCCCGGCCCGCCGGGCGGCCCGGACGACCTGGGCGGCGGCGAGGGAGGGCATCACCTGGCAGTCCTGCGGGTACCGGACGCCGCCCGCGAGGTCGGGGGCCAGGTGCGGTTCCAGGTCGGGGAGTTGATCGGCGGTGACGGGCTCGGCCACGACGCCCGCCGCACGCTGTCCGGCGGCGAAGACCTGCAGTGCGGCCATGCCTGCGGCATCGGAGGCGACGACGATCCCGCCCTTCGCCTCGAACTCGACGGCGCCGCCCAGGCCGGGTTCGGCGGCGAGGTCGTGCCAGAGCCGGGCGGAGAGCAGCGCGAGGTCCAGCTCGGGGCCCGGTTCCTTGTCGGAGACGAGCAGATTGCCCTCCCCGGCGCCGGTGGTGCCGCCGCCCACCGGCCCCCGGTCGAGGAGCCGGGTCCGCAGGCCCGCACGGGCGAGGTGCAGGGCACAGGCGGCGCCCACCATCCCGGCACCGACGACCACAACATCGCAGGTCAGTCGCTTGCTCACCTCAGTACAATGTCACATGCCGCTATTCCCGCCAAGGGTGCCTGGGCTCGACCCGCCGCCCCAAGAACACCGGGCACCTGCGCGACGGCTTCACCCGCCAGGACGTCGTCATCCTGCTCATCGCCAACGCCTGCGTCATCGCCGCCGTCGGTGATGACGCCCCCGACACCTGGCGCCGCCTCGTCGGCCACATGCTCCGCCCCTGCGCCGCCCCCGGCGCACCGGTCCCCGAGTTGCCCGAAGCCCCAAGGCCCGTCGCCCTCCACCGCGCCATGGCCCGCCTCGCACGAACCGGCCCGGCACCATCCAGGGCGGCGGCCTTGGCCCGCGGTACGCGTTCACACCATGACGAACGTCTGCCGGCAACCGAGGCCCGCATGCTCCGCCCACGCGCAGACGAGGGCGCCGTGGGCACAGGAATGGCCCGATATCGGTGCCGATGACCACGGCACCGCCAACTGCGGACGGCGCGGCGCCCTCCTCCGCTTCGGCCGGGCTCGGTACGGCGAGGCAGCCGTCGGGTTCTTGGCAGCACACCAACGGTGCACGCGGTGGTGTGACGTGGTTCACATCGGCGACCTGTCACGTCCCGTGCGGGTTGCTTGTCCCATGGGCGTCACCGGTACCGAAGCCGGTGCCCGACCTTGGGAGATCCGATGAACAACGGCCACCACATCGTCGTCCTCGGCGCCGGCTACACGGGCCTGTTCAGCGCCATCCGGCTGGCCCACCGCACGCGCCGGACCGGCGTGAAGATCACCCTGGTCAACCCCTCAAGCCGGTTCGTCGAGCGGCTGCGGATGCACCAGATCGCCGCCGGGCAGGAGCTGGCCCACCATCAGATCCCCGGCCTGCTCGCCGGGACCGGCGTGACGTTCGTCCAGGGCACCGCCACCGCCATCGACCCCGAGGCCCGGCAGATCACCGTCGAGGGCGCCGAGGCCCTCGGGTACGACACGCTCGTCTACGCGCTGGGCAGTTCGACCGACACCGGCAAGGTCCCCGGCGCCGGCACCCAGGCGTACACCCTCGACAACCCGGAGACCGCCGGTCGGTTTGCCGCGCGCCTCACCGAGGTCGCCGCGTCCGGCGGCACGGTCACCGTCTGTGGCGGCGGTCTGACCGGCATCGAGGCGGCCACCGAGATCACCGAGAGCCACCCCGGCCTGGACGTCACGCTGATCAGCCTGGACGAGCCCGGCGGCATGATGGGTGCCAAGGCCCGCGCCTACCTCTACGGCGCGCTGCACCGCCTCGGCGTCACTCTTGAGACCGGCGCCCGCGTCACCAAGGTGCTGCCCGACGCCGTCGAACTGGCGGACGGACGGCTCGTCCGCTCCGACGCATGCCTGTGGACCACCGGCGTCAAGGTGTCACCGCTCGCCTCGGACGCCGGGATCGCCACCGACGACCGCGGCCTCA
This sequence comes from Streptomyces sp. NPDC020898, assembly GCF_044333925.1. Classification (NCBI taxonomy): domain Bacteria; kingdom Bacillati; phylum Actinomycetota; class Actinomycetes; order Kitasatosporales; family Streptomycetaceae; genus Streptomyces; species Streptomyces sp. NPDC020898. Next base: position 233,209 of record NZ_JBIRRV010000015.1, on the reverse strand, counting down.
TCCTGGTCGACGCCACCCTGCGTTCGGTTTCCCACCCGGAGGTCCACGCCATCGGCGACGCCGCCGCCGTCCGGCTGGCCTGGGGACAGATCCACGGCACCTGCCAGAGCGGCCTGCCCACCGCCCAGTACACCGCCGACACCATCGCGCGGCTCGTGCGCGGCAAGGCCGTCAAGCCGTTCCGCTTCGGCTACTTCCACCAGCCGGTCAGCCTCGGCCGCCGTGACGCCGTCATCCAGTTCACCAAGGCCGACGAAACCCCCCGCCGCATGCACCTCACCGGCCGCACCGCCGCCGCGTACAAGGAGATGGTCAGCGGCAGCCCACTCACGACCTACCGATTCAGCAAGCGCATGAACGTCACCACCATCGTCTCCAAGGGCGGCCGCGCCACCCGCAGGCCCGCGGCATGACGGGCGCGCATCGGCTCGGCTCATGCTGCCGACGCCATGATCTCGGGCCTTGCCGCCCCGGTTACGGCGCTGGCAGCATGAGCCGATGGTCGACGCCAGGGACGAGCAGGACCCGTACATCGAACACCGCAGGCTCATGTTCGCGACCGCCTACCGCATGCTGGGCAGCGTCACTGACGCCGAGGACGTCCTTCAGGACACCTGGCTGAGCTGGAGCACCGCGGACCACGACGCGATCCGCCATCCCAAGGCCTACCTGGTGCGCACGGTCACCAACCTCTCGTTGAACCGCCTCACCTCCGCACGGGCGACCCGCGAGACCTACGTCGGGCCGTGGCTTCCCGAGCCCCTGCTGACCTCCCCCGACATCGCCGCGGAGACCGAACTGGCCGACAGCGTCTCCACCGCGATGCTGGTCGTCCTGGAAACCCTCAGCCCCGTCGAACGCGCCGTCTTCCTGCTCCGCGAGGTCTTCGGCTACGCGCACGCAGAGATCGCCGAGACCCTCGAACGTCCCGAGCCGACAGTCCGCCAGATCGCCCACCGCGCACGCGAGCACGTCCAGGCCCGCCGCCCCCGCTTCGACGCCGACCAGACCCAGCGCCGGCAGGTCACCGCCCAGTTCATCGAAGCCTGCGCGGGCGGCGACCTGAACGCCGTCATGGAGCTGCTCGCCCCCGAGGTCACCGCCTGGTCCGACGGCGGCGGCAAGATCACGGCCGCCCGCCGCCCCCTCCACGGCACCGACCACGTCGCGCGCTGGCTCGTGGGCTTCCTGGCCAAGCCCGAACTGGCCACCCTGACCATGGAGCCGGCCATCATCAACGGCGAGCTCGGCGTCCTGGCCACCCTCGGCGGACACACAGTCGGAGCTCTCTCGTTCGACCTCGCCGACGGCCGCATCCAGAACCTGCGCTTCCAGGTCAACCCCGAAAAGCTCAGCGGCCTGACCCCCGACAACAGCTTGGCGCTGCCCTGAAGCGTTCCCTTCCGATGCATGACCGGCGGGCGCAGCGGCCCCAGTGGAGGAAAGTAACGGCCTGGGCAGTGAGGAGCATCGCCGGCCGTTTTCAGGGCTCCGTCCGCAGTTTCGTGAGCCGTTCAGAAGGACCGGTAGATCCCCTCGGGATCATCGTGAGCCCATGCCGCGTACTCCTCGAAGCCCAGGTTGCCGATGCTCAGGTTCGCGTGGACATCGTGGACCCCTGCGGGGACGGTGCGGAAATCGCGACCGAACTCGGTCAGCTGTTCGTAGTCCGCTTCGTCCTCGCACTCCTCCCGCGTCAGCGTGGTGACCGCCAGCAGCGGGTGGCTCGCGGCCCGCGTGGTCGTGCGGTCGGCGAGAAAGACAACGGCCAGGTTGTCGTCGCCACAGACCGCGGTCAGCACCTCGTCAACCGTCGCCCCTGCCCAGGCCGGATCGTCGATGACGTGGACGCGTGCCTCGTCCTGCCTGTCTCCCCAGGGCTCCCTCAGCGCCGCCGCCACGTCCTGCCACGCCTGGTCGTCGAGGTAGTCGGTTCTGACGACCAGGGCATCGAACTCATCACGGCCGGTGACGGCGGGCAACGCTCTCACGGATCCTTCTCCTCTGTGACGACCGGTGAGCCGTGCCCGACTGTCTCATGGGCCGTTTTCGAGGATGCGGGTCCGGAGGAGTTCGAACGAGGCTCGGCCATACATGGCCCGCTTGAACCGAAGGCCCGAGCGCCGCGGAGGTCAGGTAGAACAGACGAGTGAACGTACTGTGTTGCGCCGTGTGCGGGCTCCGTCTGACCGAGCCCGTCCGGCAGATCGACGAAATGCCCGAGTACCCCGGCTGGGACGGCATGCCCGACGCGGAGGGAAGACGACACGGCCCGGCGAGCGTGCCGCGCGGCACCTACGTGATCGATCCGCTGCCGTTCGGGGCACCGTTCGAGCCGTGTGAGGACGAGGACGCGTACGACGGAATCGTGCCCGGCGGGATGTGGATGTTCGACGAGCGGGGCTCACTCGTCTCAGCGGGGCCGCGCGGCACGTACGTCCTGCACCCGCTCGACGTCGTCGACCTCGGCCTTCACCCCGACAGCTCGCGCATCAGCGGTTGCTGCGGCCTGAATCCGTTCTACGGAGTCAATCGTGTCTGCTCGTGCGGATCCGAGGTCGCCATCACGGCCGCCGACTGCTCGAGCGGCTACGAGACCCGACTCGTCCCGGACGCCGTCCGCGTGGAGCCCGCCGCGTGACAGCGGCCACTCCCAGCCGACCTGAAGACAACCAAGCACTCAAGACCCAAGAACTCAAGACGAAGAAGGTGCCCAAGGTGTCCAGGGATTCCACCGCGACCACCGAGACCGCCGAGACCGCCGAGACCAAGGACCGTAAGAACCGCCTCTACCCGTCCGTGTCCCCCCAGTTGGCCGAGCTGATGGCGACGGGGTGGGCCGACACCGAGCTCCAGGACCTGCGTCCCGTCGAGCAGGCGCCCTACGCCGCCCGGCGCCGCGCCGCCCTCTCCGCCCGCTTCCCCGGCGAGCGCCTGATCGTCCCGGCCGGCAACCTCAAGGTCCGCGCCAACGACACCCACTACCCGTTCCGCCCGTCCACCGAGTACGTCCACCTCACCGGCGACCAGACGGTGGACGCGCTCCTCGTCCTCGAACCCCGGCCCGATCACCCGGACGGCGGCCACGACGCCGTCGCGTACCTCCTCCCCCGCTCCGACCGGGAGAGCGGCGAGTTCTGGCAGGGCGCGGCCAAGGGCGAGCTGTGGGTGGGCCGGCGCCACTCCCTCGCCGAGGCCGAACAGCTCCTCGGCCTGCCCTGCCGTGACGTCCGCGAGGCTGCCGAGGAGCTGCGCGCGGCCCCCGCCGCGCCCACCCGGATCGTGCGCGGCTACGACGCCGGCCTGGAAGCCGCCGTGGCGACGGACGAGGACCGCGACGCCGAGCTGAAGACCGTCCTGTCCGAGCTGCGCCTGGTCAAGGACGACTGGGAGATCGGCGAGATGCGCAAGGCGGTCGACTCGACCGTGCGCGGATTCACCGATGTCGTACGGGAGTTGGCGACCGCGATCGCCACCTCGGAGCGCTGGATCGAGGGAACCTTCTTCCGCCGCGCCCGACTTGAGGGCAACGACATCGGCTACGGCTCGATCTGCGCCGCCGGCGAGCACGCCACGATCATGCACTGGCAGCGCAACGACGGTGAAGTCCGCCCGGGTGAACTGCTGTTGCTCGACGCCGGCGTGGAGACCAACTCCCTCTACACCGCCGACGTCACCCGCACCCTCCCCATCAGCGGCACCTTCACCCCTCTCCAGCGCAAGATCTACGACGCGGTGTACGAGGCTCAGGAAGCCGGCATCCGGACGGTCAAGCCCGGTGCCGCGTACCGGGACTTCCATGTCGCCGCCCAGCGCTACCTGGCCGTGAAGCTCGTCGAGTGGGGCCTCCTGGAGGGCGACCCGGACGACGTGTACGAGTTGGCCCTCCAGCGCCGCTTCACCATGGCCGGCACCGGTCACATGCTCGGCCTGGACGTGCACGACTGCGCCAGGTCGCGCACCGATCTGTACGTCGACGGCACCCTCGAACCCGGCATGATCCTCACGGTCGAACCCGGCCTGTACTTCCAGCCGGACGATCTGACCGTCCCCGCGGAGTACCGGGGCATCGGGGTCCGTATCGAGGACGACATCCTGGTCACGGCGGACGGTCACGAGAACCTGTCGGCCGGGCTGCCCCGTACGTCCGACGAGGTCGAGGCATGGATGCGAGGGCTGACCGGCGCGTAGCACCGGGCGGCCCCCGTCGGATCGGGCGGGCGGGTCAGGCCTCCGTGAGGACGACCTCCTGGACCTGCTCCGCGTGGACGGTCGGCAGCGGGATGAAGCCCGAGCGGCGGAACTCCACCAGGCTGGTCTTCACCCGCACCGGGCCGGGCCGGTAGGTGCCCGGCTCGGTGCCCTTGGTGCTCGTCCACTGGTGCCAGGAGCCGTCACAGCTCGCGGGGATGCTGTCCATGCCGTACCAGACGTTCTCGCCGCGCTCGATCGAGGCGGCGACGCGGACGGAATCGCTGCCGGTGCTGAGGCAGCGGTAGCTGCCGGAGAGCGTGAGCGCGCCGTCGTGCGTGATGGTGCCGGATTCGACCGTCACCTGGTCGAAGCCCTCGTCCGCGGCGTGGGCCGCCGTCGCGGCCTGCGACACGGTCAGCAGCACGGCACCGGCGGCGACGGCCGCGGCGCGGGAGAAGGACGGGAGGGAGGAGAAGGGCGAGAAGGGAGACGTGAAGGACAGTGACATGGGGAAACCTCCTTGGGGGGACTCCACAGGTACTGGCCCCGTGCGCCCACGCGCGTGATCATCACCCCTTCGTCGGCGAGTCGCGGGCGCCGACTGCCCCGCTTTTCGGATCTTCTCGGAATCGGCGGAATGTCAGGGTGGTGTCACAGCACGTCCGTGTGGTGTCACGCTTCCTCGACACGACTTGGCGCCGGACCCCCGGCACGGGCATCGTCAGAAGTGGCAAGGAACCAGCAAGCCCGAGCACCCGATCATCCGATCCGGAGGCACACCATGTGTTCCCACCAGCCCTCGTGCCCCTCGGCCGACCGCCCCGACCGCGACGCCGCGCACATCGTCGCCTTCCACCCCGAGCAGGGCTGGAACCTCCTGTGCAACGGCTCGATCGTCTTCGACGACACCGGTGAGCTGCTGCCCGACGGCAGCGTGGTCTCCCCGCACCGCCTGGCGACCGCCGCCTGAACGGCCTCTGACTCCCTACGGCAGTACCGCGAAGCCGTCCAGTTCCACCAGGGCCTCTTCGTCCCAGAGCCGTACGATCCCGACGACCGCCATCGCCGGGAAGTCGCGCCCCGCCAACCTCCGCCAGATACGGCCGAGTTGAGGGGCCTGGGCGCGATAGTCGGCGATGTCCGTGGCGTACACCGTCACCCGGGCCAGGTCGGCGGGCGCACCGCCGGCCGCGTGCAGCGCGGCGAGCAGATTCCCGAGGGCCCGCTCGAACTGCTCGGGCAGCGTGTCCCCCACGATCGTCCCGTCGGCGCGGAGCGCGGTCTGCCCCGCGAGGAACACCACCCGGGAACCGGTGGCGACGACGGCGTGCGAGAAACCGCTCGGCAGCGAGAGTCCGGCCGGGTTGACGCGCTCGACACTCATCCAGCCTCCACCTCTCCGCCATTCTCCTGGTAGGCCTCGTACGCCTTGTACAACTCCTTTGCGATGACGGTCCGTTGGACCTCGCTCGCCCCCTCGTAGATACGCGGCGCCCGCACCTCCCGGTAGAGGTGTTCGAGGAGATGGCCGCGCCGCAGCGCCCGCGCGCCGTGCAGCTGGACGGCCGCGTCGACGACGTACTGCGCGGTCTCGGTGGCCAGCAGCTTCGCCATCGCGGCGCGCCCCGGGTCGCTCGGGAACCCCTCTTTCGCCCCTTCGTCGTACGCCGCCGCTGCCGCGTAGACCATCAGCCGGGCCGCCTCCGTGCGCAGGGCCATCTCGGCGACCTGGTGGGCGACGGCCTGGAGGTCCTTCAACTTGCCGCCGAACGCGTCCCGTTGGGCCGTATGGGCAAGGGTCGCGTCCAGGGCCGCCTGTGCCATGCCGACCGCGAAGGCGCCGACGCTCGGCCGGAAGAGGTTCAACGTGCCCATGGCGACCCGGAATCCACGGTCGGGTTCGCCGATGACGTCGTGCGAGGTCACCGGCACGGCGTCGAAGGCGAGGGCGCCGATGGGGTGCGGGGAGAGCATGTCGAGGGCGGTTCCGGTGAGGCCGGGCCGGTCGGCGGGGACGAGGAAGGCCGTCACTCCACGGGCCCCGGCCCCCGCTGTCGTACGGGTGAAGACGGTGTAGACGTCGGCCTCGGGGGCGTTGGAAATCCAGCACTTCTCGCCGGTGAGGCGCCAGCCGGAGGGGCCGTCGGGGGCGGCCGTGAGCGACAGGGCCGCCGCGTCCGAGCCCGCGCCCGGCTCGCTCAGTGCGAACGCGGCCACCGCGCTGCCCTCGCTCACCCGGGGCAGCCAGCGTTCGCGCTGGGCCGGGGTGCCGTGGGCGTGGACCGGGTAGGCGCCGAGGCCCTGGAGGGCGAGGGCGGTCTCCGCTTCGGTGCAGGCGTGGGCGAGGGACTCCCGCATCAGGCACAGGTCGAGCGCGCCGGACGTGAACAGGCGGGAGAGCAGGCCGAGTTGGCCCAGTTCGGCGAGGAGGGGACGGTTGACGCGGCCCGGTTCGCCCTTCTCGGCGAGCGGGCGCAGCCGGTCGGCGGCCAGCGTGCGCAGCTCGGCACTCCAGGCGGCCTGTGCCGGTTCGAGCGAGAATGCGGGCATCGCCGGTCCTCCCTCCGAGGGCGCCGGTCGCGGCCTCTCCCCGACGGTATCGCGCTCTGTTGACTGCCGTCACCAACACGATACGCTCCTTGTGCGAGCGCACCAGTACGCCCACCACGGCAAGGGGGCGAACCGCCATGGATCCCATGCACCCCATGCATCCCAGGGCTCCCGAGGACCGCGCCGACCCCGCTTGGCGGGCACCCTCGGCCCACGTCGACACCTTCGCGCGCGACCATCTCCCGCCCCCGGACCAGTGGCCCCACCTCCGCTTCGACCTGCCCGAGCTCCACTACCCCGACCGGCTGAACTGCGCGGCCGAACTGCTGGGCAGCGCCGGCACCGGCCCCGCTCCCGAGCGCCCGGTGTTCCGTACCGCCGCGGGTGACGTGTGGACGTACGGCGAGCTGCGCACCCGGGTCGACCGGGTCGCGCATGTCCTGACCCGGGATCTCGGGGTGGTGCCCGGCAACCGGGTGCTGTTGCGCGGGCCCACCACGCCGTGGCTCGCGGCCTGCTGGCTGGCGGTGCTGAAGGCGGGCGCGGTCGCGGTCACCGTGCTGGCCCAGCAGCGCCCGCACGAACTGGGCACGATGTGCGAGATCGCCCAGGTACGGCACGCCCTGTGCGACGTCCGGGCCGTCGACGACCTCGCCAAGGCGGGGATACCGGGGCTGCGGATCACGCCGTACGGCGGTGACGGTCTCGACGATCTGCTGAACCGTCCGGTGCCCGGAACGCCGTACCCCGCCGTGGACACCGCGGCCGACGACGTGGCGCTGATCGCGTTCACGTCCGGCACCACCGGTCACCCGAAAGGGTGCATGCACTTCCACCGGGACGTGCTCGCGACAGCGGACACCTTCTCGCGGCACGTGCTGAAGCCGCACGCGGACGACGTGTTCGCGGGGAGTCCGCCGCTCGGTTTCACCTTCGGGCTCGGCGGTCTGGTGATCTTCCCGATGCGGGCCGGGGCGAGCGCGCTGCTCCTCGAACAGGCGGGCCCCAAGCAGTTGTTGCCGGCCATCGCCGAGCATCGCGTCTCGGTGCTGTTCACGGCGCCGACGGCGTACCGCGCGATGCTCGACGAGCTGGACGGGCACGACACCGGGTCGCTGCGCCGCTGCGTCTCGGCGGGCGAGAACCTGCCCGCGGCCACCTGGCGGGCCTGGCACGAGCGCACCGGGCTGAGCCTGATCAACGGCATCGGCGCGACCGAGCTGCTGCACATCTTCATCTCGGCGGCCGATGAGGACATCAGGCCCGGTACGACCGGGGTTCCGGTGCCGGGGTGGCACGCGCGCGTGCAGGACGAGAACGGTGAGCCGGTGCCCGACGGCACACCCGGGCTGCTCGCGGTGCGCGGTCCGGTCGGCTGCCGGTATCTCGCCGATCCGCGCCAGGGCACCTATGTGCGGGACGGCTGGAACATCACCGGGGACACGTATGTCCGGGAGGACGGCGGGTACTTCCGATACGTGGCCCGGGCCGACGACATGATCATCTCGGCGGGGTACAACATCGCCGGCCCGGAGGTCGAGGAGGCGCTGCTGCGCCATCCGGACGTCGTCGAGGCGGCGGTGGTCGGGCGGTCCGACGAGGCGCGCGGGCAGGTCGTCGTGGCGTACGCCGTACTCAGGGAGGGCGCGTCGCGGGACGCGGAGGCACTGCGCACGTTCCTCAAGTCCGAGCTGGCGCCGTACAAGTGTCCGCGCGAGGTCGTCTTCCTGGACGCCCTGCCGCGGACGGCGACCGGAAAGCTCCAGCGCTTCCGGCTGCGCACCGAACCGACACAGTCCCCCACATGAAGTGATCTTGACCAAAAATCGCTTACCGGAGGTAGTTGACCAGCAGAAATGGCGACAAGCAGTGATTCCGGCGGCCTAAAATGATCAACGTGTCCGAACAGCATGCCCCGCGGTCTCTCATCGTCACGCTCTACGGCGCGTACGGCCGTTTCATGCCCGGCCCGGTACCCGTCGCCGAGTTGATCCGGCTCCTCGCCGCGGTCGGGGTCGACGCGCCCTCCGTGCGGTCGTCCGTGTCCCGTCTGAAGCGGCGCGGCCTGCTCCTGCCGGCCCGTACGGCGCAGGGCGCGGCCGGATACGAACTCTCGCCGGACGCCCGGCAGTTGCTCGACGACGGCGACCGGCGGGTGTACGCCGCAACCCCTCCCCCGCACGACGAGGGCTGGGTGCTCGCCGTGTTCTCCGTCCCCGAGTCGGAGCGCCAGAAGCGCCACGTCCTCCGTTCCCGGCTGGCCGGACTCGGCTTCGGCACGGCGACCCCGGGCGTGTGGATCGCCCCGGCCCGCCTCTACGAGGAGACCCGGCACACCCTGGAGCGGCTGCGCCTGGACCCGTACGTCGACTTCTTCCGCGGTGAGCACCTGGGCTTCGCGGCGACGGTCGAGGCCGTCTCCCGCTGGTGGGACCTGGCCGCGATCGCCAAGGAGCACGAGGCGTTCCTCGACCGCCACGCGCGCGTGCTGCACGACTGGGAGAAGCGCGAGGACACTCCGCCCGAGGAGGCGTACCGCGACTATCTGACGGCGCTGGACTCCTGGCGCCACCTGCCGTACATCGACCCCGGGCTGCCGTCCCACCTGCTCCCGGCGGACTGGCCGGGCGTGCGCTCGGCGGCCGTCTTCCAGGGGCTGCACGCCCGGCTGCGGGACGCGGGGGCGGGATTCGCGGGGCTGTGACTCGGGGTGACGCAGGGGGGCGCACGCGGGGCTGCGGCGGAGGTCAACTCCCCAGGGTGAGCCGGGGTTTGGGGGCGTCCGTGCGTCCGGTGCGCGGGAGTCGGCTGCCTGCTCGGTAGGGCGTCGGCCAGACGACGCCCGGACCCTCGTACTCCTGCTCGGCCGCCGCGTGCAGCGTCCAGTTCGGGTCGTAGAGATGAGGGCGGGCGAGTGCGCACAGGTCTGTACGGCCCGCCAGGATCAGGGAGTTGACGTCGTCCCAGGAGGAGATCGCGCCGACCGCGATCACCGGGACGCCGGTCTCGTGGCGGACGCGGTCCGCGAACGGGGTCTGATACGAACGGCCGTACTCCGGGCGCTCGTCGGCGACCACCTGCCCGGTCGACACGTCGATCGCGTCGGCGCCGTGGTCGGCGAAGGCGCGCGCGATCGCGACGGCATCCTCGGCCGTCGTACCGCCGTCGGCCCAGTCCGTCGCCGAGATACGGACGGTCATGGGGCGCTCGTCCGGCCACACCTCCCGTACGGCGTCGAAGACTTCGAGGGGGAAGCGCAGCCGGGCGGCGAGCGGGCCACCGTACGCGTCCGTGCGGTGGTTGGTGAGCGGGGAGAGGAACCCGGAGAGCAAGTAGCCGTGGGCGCAGTGGAGTTCGAGGAGGTCGAAGGCGGCGTGGGCGGCTCGTCGGGCGGCTGCTGTGAACTGTTCGCAAATGGTCGTGAGTTGGGCTCGGGTCAGTTCGTGCGGGGTCTGGTTGCCCGGCCGGTACGGGATCGGGGAGGCGGCTACGAGCGGCCAGTTACCCTCGTCCAGCGGCTCATCGATGCCCTCCCACATCAGCTTCGTCGATCCCTTGCGGCCTGAGTGGCCCAGCTGGATGCCGAGCGCGGTGCTGGGAGTCTGGGAGTGCACGAAAGTGGTGATGCGCCGCCAGGCGTCGGCCTGTTGGTCCGTGTAGAGGCCGGCACAGCCCGGGGTGATGCGGCCCTCGGCGCTGACGCACACCATCTCGGTCATCACCAGACCGGCGCCGCCCAGCGCCCTCGCACCCAGGTGGACGAGGTGGAAGTCGCCGGGGATCCCGTCGGTGGCCGAGTACATGTCCATGGGGGACACGACGACGCGGTTGCGCAGGGTCAGTCCGCGCAGCCGGAAGGGCGTGAACATCGGGGGCGTGCCGGGTGGGCAGCCGAACTCCCGCTCCACGGCGGCGGTGAAGTGCGGGTCGCGCAGCCGCAGGTTGTCGTGGGTGACCCGGCGGCTGCGGGTGAGGAGGTTGAACGCGAACTGGCGGGGCGGCTGGTCGAGATGGAGGGGCAGGTTCTCGAACCACTCCAGACTGGCCCGCGCCGCACGCTGCGTGGAGGCGACGACGGGCCGCCGCTCCTCCTCGTACGCCGCCAGCGCCTCGGCCGGGCTCGGCCGCTCCTCCAGACAGGCGGCGAGCGCGAGGGCGTCCTCGACGGCGAGCTTGGTGCCGGAGCCGATGGAGAAGTGGGCGGTGTGTGCGGCGTCCCCGAGGAGCACGACGTTGCCGTGCGACCAGCGGTCGTTGACGACCGTACGGAAGGTGGTCCAGGCGGACTTGTCGGCGCGCAGGGGGTGTCCGCCGAGTGCGTCCGCGAAGATCTTGGCGCAGCGGTCGACGGATTCCGAGGTGTCGAGATCCTCGAATCCGGCCGCCCGCCACACCTCCTCCCGCATCTCGACGATCACGGTCGAGGCGTCGGTGGAGTACGGGTATCCGTGGAGCTGCATCACGCCGTGCTCCGTCTCCGCGATCTCGAAACGGAAGGCGTCGAAGGCGAAGTCCACGGCGAGCCAGAGGTAGCGGCAGCGGTGGGTGGTCAGCCGGGGCCGGAACACCTGGGCGTAGGCCTCCCGGGTGCTGCTGTGCACCCCGTCGGCGGCGATGACCAGGTCGTACGTCTCTGCCAGCCACGCCGGGTGCGGCGCCTGTGTACGGAAGCGGAGCTCGACGCCGAGTTCGCGGCAGCGGGTGTGGAGGATCTCCAGGAGCTGTTGTCTGCCGAGGGCGGCGAAGCCGTGTCCTCCGGAGGTGTGGCGGGTGGTGCGGTGGACGATGTCGATGTCGTCCCAGCGGGTGAAGTGTTGTTGCAGGGCCTCGTAGACGACAGGGTCGGCGTGTTCTATGCCGCCGAGGGTTTCGTCGGAGAGGACTACTCCGAAGCCGAAGGTGTCGTCAGAGGCGTTGCGTTCCCAGAGGGTGATCTCCCGATCGGGTCGGCGGCGTTTGAGCAGGGCGGCGGCGTAGAGGCCGCCGGGGCCGCCGCCGACTATCGCGATGCGTTGGGGGTTGCTGGTCTTGGTGGGCGGGTGCGGGTGCGTTGTGGCTTGTCGCGCAGTTCCCCGCGCCCCTAGGTATGCCGTCCCTGAGGTTGGTTTCATCGGTCGCGCCACTTCGGGGGGCGTTTTTGGGTGAACGCCGCGTGGAACTCTGCGTAGTCCTCACCGTGCATGAGGAGGGCCTGGGTGGCGGCGTCGAGTTCCACAGCTGCGGCCAGGGGCATGTCCAGTTCGGCGGTGAGGAGGGCCTTCGTCTGGGCGTAGGCGAGGGCCGGGCCGTCGGCCAGGCGGTGGGCCAGGGTCTGGGCGGCCTTGTCGGCGTGGCCCTCGTCGGTCAGTTCGCTGATCAGGCCGATGCGCTCGGCCTCGGGCGCCCGTACCGGCTCGCCGAGCATCAGGAGGCGGGTAGCGTGACCGAGGCCGACGACCCTGGGCAGCAGGTAGGCGGCGCCCATGTCGCCGCCGGAGAGGCCGACCCGGGTGAAGAGGAAGGCGAAGCGCGCGGAGGGGTCGGCGACGCGGAAGTCGGCGGCGAGGGCGAGGACCGCGCCGGCGCCCGCCGCCACCCCGTGCACGGCGGCGATCACGGGGAACGGGCACTCCCGTACGGCCCGCACGACCTGGCCGGTCATCCGGTTGAAGTCGAGCAACTGGGCCGTGTCCATGTCCAGGGTCGCGCCGATGATCTCGTCGACGTCACCGCCCGAGCAGAATCCGCGGCCCTCGCCGGCCAGCACCAGCGCCCGTACGGACTTCTCGCGGGACAGCTCGGCGAGCAGGTCACGCAGGTCGGCGTAGGCGCCGAAGGTGAGGGCGTTGAGTTTCTCGGGGCGGGCGAGGGTGACCGTGGCGACGCCGGAGGGGGCGAGGTCGAGGCGGATGTGGTGCCAGGTGGAGGTGCGGGGGGTCGAGCCGGTGAAAGGACTCATGCGCGGCCTCCTCGGCCTCCTCGTCGAGCGGGGTACTGGCGTCGCTCTCGTTCGAAGTTATCACTCATCTGTGACTGTCGTCATGAGTGCGCGATAAAGCGGTCGGTCACGGTCTGTTTCCGTGATCCGGCCACGTCACGAGGCGTCAATAGCGCGGTAACAGTGGGAGTGGTCGTGGGAGACGGGGCGTTGGTCTGGGTAAGTCGAACGGTGAGCGGGGCCGAAGGTCCCGCACGGCGCCCGACGAGTGGCCCGGCCGGACAGCGCCGTACCCTTCCTATTGTTGAAAGCAGGACATCCTGCTCCATGAACGGAACCGCCTTGCAAGAACCCTCCGCTCCCGCCTCCTGGCGCATCGCCCTGCCGCACACCGCCGCGGCGGTGCCTGTCGCCCGCGCGCTGGTCCGTACGGCCCTGGCCGACCTGGAGCACGCGGCGGCCGACAGTGACACGGCGGAACTGCTCACCGCGGAGCTCGTGGCGAACGCCGTGGAGCACACGTCCGGGGACGCGCCGATAGAGCTGGTCGTGGAGCTGCTGCCGACCAGTTGCCAGGTCGAGGTGCACGATCCCGACCCGGCGCCGCCGGGGAATCTGACGCGGCCGGTGTCGGAGGAGCCGGATCCCTGGCAGGAGCACGGGCGGGGATTGCTGTTGATCCGGACGCTCAGCTCGTCCTGCGGCCACCGGCCCACGGACTCGGGCAAGGCGGTGTGGTTCCGGGTGCCGGTGGTGCCGGCGCAGTGGCGCCGAGGGTAGGACCATCCAGCCCGTCCGGCGTTTGAGGACGAGCGCGTTCAGCGCGAAGGTGGGTCTGGGGGCGCAGCCCTCAGGGACGGGACGGGTAGGGGCGGCGGGGGCGAGAAACCGCCTCACGCCAGCGTGGCGACCAGCACCGCCTTGATCGTGTGCAGCCGGTTCTCCGCCTCGTCGAACACCACCGAGTGCGCCGACTCGAAGACCTCGTCCGTGACCTCCAGGGACTCCAGACCGTACGTCTCGTATATCTCGCGCCCGACCTTCGAACCGAGATCGTGGAACGCCGGCAGGCAGTGCAGGAACTTCACGTCCGCGTTCCCCGTCGCCCGCAGGACTTCCATCGTCACGGCGTACGGAGCCAGCGCCGCGATCCGCTCGGCCCACACCTCTTTCGGCTCCCCCATCGACACCCACACGTCGGTGGCGACGAAGTCGGCGCCCCGGACGCCCTCCGCGACCTCCTCGGTCAGCGTCAGGCGCGCACCGCTCGTCTCCGCCAGCTTCCGCGCGTCGGCGACGATGCTCTCGGCGGGCCAGTAGGCGCGCGGGGCGACGATCCGTACGTCCATGCCGAGCAGCGCGCCGGTGATCAGATACGAGTTGCCCATGTTGAAACGGGCGTCGCCGAGGTAGGCGAAGGCGATCTCCGTCAGCGGCTTGGCGCTGTGCTCGGTCATCGTCAGCACGTCGGCCAGCATCTGGGTGGGGTGCCAGTCGTCGGTCAGGCCGTTGAACACCGGCACACCCGCGTACGCCGCCAGCTCCTCCACCGCGGCCTGGCTGTCACCCCGGAACTCGATCCCGTCGTACATCCGTCCGAGCACCCGCGCGGTGTCCTTCACCGACTCCTTGTGGCCCATCTGCGAGCCCGACGGGTCGAGGTACGTCGTCGAGACGCCCTGATCCGCCGCCGCGACCTCGAACGCGCAGCGCGTACGCGTCGAGGTCTTCTCGAAGATCAGCGCGATGTTCTTCCCCGCCAGGTACCGCGTCTCGGTCCCGGCCCGCTTCGCCGCCTTCAGCTCGGCGGCCAGATCGAGCAGCCCGCGGAACTCCGCCGCGGTGAAGTCCAGCTCCTTGAGGAAGTGGCGCCCGGCGAGGGCGGTCGGGACAGTCGCCATGGGGGCGCTCCAAGTGATCCGGCAGGACGTACGGGACGTAGACGAATGGAAGTCTATACGACTCCTTACATTTCTATGCGGTCACGTTTTCGAAGGTTCTCAACGGTTCTCCAAGGTTCTTGAGCCCCTCGGAGATCCCTACGTCACCGCGTCCCGCTGCACCGGACAGCTCATGCACCGCGGCCCGCCCCTTCCCCGCCCCAGCTCGCTGCCCGGGATCTCGATCACCTCGATGCCCTGCTTGCGCAGGTGCGTGTTCGTGGTCGCGTTGCGCTCGTACGCGACGACCACGCCCGGCTCGACGGCGAGGACGTTGCAGCCGTCGTCCCACTGCTCGCGCTCGGCCGCGTGCACGTCCTGGGTCGCGGTCAGGACGCGGATCTCGCTCAGCCCGAGCGCGGCGGCGATCGCCCGGTGCATGTGCTCCGGCGGATGGTCGGTGACCTTCAACTCCTTGTCGCCGACGCCCGGTTCGATGGTGTACGAGCGGAGCATGCCGAGCCCGGCGTACTGGGTGAAGGTGTCGCCGTCGACCATCGTCATCACCGTGTCGAGGTGCATGAAAGCACGCCCCTTGGGCATGTCGAGCGCCACGATCGTCTCGGCGGACCCGGCGGCGAAGAGCTTGTGCGCGAGCATCTCGACGGCCTGGGGAGTGGTGCGTTCGCTCATGCCGATGAGCACGGCGCCGTTGCCGATGACGAGCACGTCCCCGCCCTCGATGGTGGAGGGGTAGTCGGCCTGCCCCTCCGACCAGAGGCGGAAGGTTTCGTCACGGAAGAGCGGATGGTGCCGGTAGATCGCCTCGAAGTGCACGGTCTCCCGCTGACGCGCCGGCCAGCGCATCGCGTTGATGGAGACGCCGTCATAGATCCAGGCGGAGGTGTCGCGGGTGAAGAGGTGGTTGGGGAGGGGGCCGAGCAGGAAGTCGTCCAGCTCCATGACGTGGAAGCGGACCGAGGTCGGTTCCGCGTGCGCGGCCAGGAACTCCCGCTTGGTGATACCGCCGATGAGCAGCTCGGCCAGCTCGGCGGCCGGCAGGTTCTCGAAGGCGGCACGGAGGTGGTCGGTGGCCAGCGGCCCGTACTCCTTCTCGTCGAACACCCTGTCCAGTACGAGCGTCCGGGCCACCGGGATCGCCAGGGCCTCGGTGAGCAGGTCGCCGAAGAGATGGACGGCGACCCCCCGGTCGCGCAGGACGTCGGCGAACCCGTCGTGCTCGGCGCGCGCCCGGCGCACCCACAGGAGGTCGTCGAAGAGGAGGGCGTCCTTGTTGCTGGGGGTGAGCCTTTTGAGCTCTAGGTCCGGCCGGTGCAGGATGACGCGGCGCAGCCGCCCGGCCTCGGAGTCGACATGGAATCCCATGTCTCCATCCTGACCACTCCGCGCCGCGTTCACCCGCTGATCGGCGGATATGCGGGATAACCCTCGCCACACCACTCCCCCCATCACCACCCCATCTCGTCCCCTTGACGATAAGCGGGTGGACCGAATATCGTCTACATGACGACAAGTGGTGTGGAGGACCTGCTCGCAGGCATCCCCGCACCGGACGAGGGGATGGACCAAAGGCACATGGCCGACATCACCCGGCGCCTCGGCTGGCGCCATCTGCGCGGCACGCCCACCGCCCACATCCGCCATCACCGCTCCGGCCGACTGACCCACGACGGCCCCGGACTCAGCTTCTGGTTCCGCGCGCTGACCGCCACGCTCTCCGAAGTCCCGGTCGACGACCGCGAGTTGGCGATGACCTTCCACGCCCGTACGTCCGACTTCCAGGACGTGACGGTCCAGGCGACCGTCACCTACCGCGTCAGCGACCCCGCCCTCGCCGCCGCCCGCCTCGACTTCTCCGTCGACCCGGACACGGGCGTCTGGCGGGGCGCTCCCCTGGAGCAGCTGGCGACGCTGCTGACGGAGACGGCCCAGCAGCACGCCCTGGACGTCCTGGCCCGTACGCCGCTCTCGGCCGCGCTGGTCGACGGGGTGGCGTCGGTACGGGAGCGGGTCGCGGCGGGGCTGGGCGCCGAGCCGCGGCTGCCGGCCACGGGTATCGAGGTCGTGGCGGTACGTGTGGTGGCGCTGCGGCCGGAACCCGAGGTGGAGCGGGCGTTGCGCACCCCCGCCCGTGAGCTGATCCAGCAGGAGGCCGACCGGGCGACGTACGAACGCCGTGCGGTGGCCGTCGAGCGCGAGCGCGCCATCGCCGAGAACGAGCTGGCCAGTCAGATCGAACTCGCCCGCAGAGAGGAGCAGTTGGTCGACCAGCGGGGTACGAACGCCCGCCGGGAGGCCGAGGAGTACGCGGCGGCCGACGCGGTACGGGCGGACGCGGAGGCGGCGCGGGCGGTACGGCTGGCGGAGGCGGAGGCCGAGAACGTACGGGGTGTGGGCGAGGCCCGTGCCCAGGCCCAGGCGGCGTGGCTGCGGGTGCACGCCGATGCGGACGTGGCGATGCTGCACGCCCTGACGGGCACCCGGCTCGCGGAGAACCTCCCGCGGATCGACAGCCTGACGGTGTCACCGGACGTCCTGACCGGTCTGCTCGCCAAGCTGGGCGTGCAGGAGTGAGTCTCGCTCCGCGGGCCGTCCTGGTCCACCGCACCACGGAGTACGAGGAGTTGGTGGCCCGGCACGGCACGCACGGCCAGGCCGCCTTCTTTCTCCGCTCCCGGGGCCGGGACATCGAGGAGGTCGCCGAACGCCACCGCCGTGCCCGCCGGGCCATGGCGGAGGTGACGGCGGCGATTCCACTGACCTGGCGTCAGACCCGGGTGGAGCGGGCCGACTTGGACCGGTTCCTCTTCGCTCCCGAAGACGTCGTCGTGGTGGTCGGGCAGGACGGTCTGGTGGCGAACGTCGCCAAGTACCTGGCCGGACAACCGGTGGTGGGCATCGACACCGACCCCGGCCGCAATCCGGGCGTCCTCGTCCGCCATCGCCCCGGGGATGCGGCCGCGCTCCTCCCCTCTGCGCTCTCACCGGCCACGGGCGGGTCCGAACTCACGATGGTCGAAGCCGTCGCCGACGACACCCAGCGGCTGCTGGCCCTCAACGAGATCTACCTCGGCGCCGCCGGTCACCAGACCGCCCGCTACCGTCTGGGCCTCGACGGCGACAGGGGTGTCGTCGAGGCTCAGGCCTCGTCCGGGGTACTGGTGGGGACGGGGACCGGGGCGAGCGGCTGGTTGCGATCGGTGTGGCAGGAACGGGGCGGGGCCGGTCCGCGCCTGCCGGGCCCGACGGAGGACCGGCTGGTGTGGTTCGTACGGGAGGCCTGGCCGTCTCCGGCGACCGGGACGTCGCTCGTCGCCGGTGAACTCGGCGCGGACGGCCGGCTGAGCCTCACCGTCGAGTCCGAGCGGCTGATCGCTTTCGGGGACGGGATCGAGAGCGATGCGGTGGAGTTGACGTGGGGGCAGACGGTTCGGGTGGGGGGGGGGGGGGAGAGGTTGCGGTTGGTGGGCTGACGGGGGTTTCTTCGCCCCCGCCGCCCCTACCCGTCCCATCCTCGGGGGCTCCGCCCCCGAACCCCCGCTCCTCAAACGCCGGAGAGGCTGAGTAGTTCAGCCCGTCCGGCGTTTGAGGACAAGGCCCGTTCAGGGCCGTAAGGGGGGTCTGGGGGCGCAGCCCCCAGGGATGGGACGGGTAGGGGCGGGCGGGGGCGAGCAAACCCCTACAGCCGCGGATCCACCGGCTCCGACTCCAGGGCCAGGACCCCGAACACCGCCTCGTGGACCCGCCACAACGGCTCCCCCTCCGCCAGGCGGTCGAGCGCCTCCAGACCCAGCGCGTACTCCCTGCTCGCCAGCGAACGCTTGTGGTTCAGGAACCGGCCCCGCAGCCGGGCGAGGTTGTCCGGCCGGGTGTACTCGGGACCGTAGATGATCCGCAGGTACTCCCGTCCCCGGCACTTGATACCGGGCTGCACCAGCCGTCCCTTCTCGCTGCGCACCATCGCGCCCAGCGGTTTCACGACCATGCCCTCGCCGCCCCGCCCGGTCATCTCCAGCCACCAGTCCACGCCCGCCCGAATCGACTCCGCGTCGCCGGTGTCGACGTACAGCCGACGCGTCGTCTGGAGCAGGCCCGTGCCGTCGTGCTCCACCAGCCGGTCCAGCAGAGCGAGTTGCTCGTCGTGCGGCAGCCCGGCCAGGCTGCGCCCCTCCGTCGCCAGGATCTGGAAGGGCGCCAGCCGGACGCCCTCCAGACCCTCCGTCGGCCAGCAGTAGCGCCGGTACGCCGCGGTGAACGCCGAGGCGTCCGACGCCCGTTCGCGCTGACTTGCCAGCAGGTCTCCCACGTCGATGCCCCGCGCCGCCGCACCCTCCAGTGCGGCCAGTGCCCCCGGGAACACCGCCCCGGAGGCGGCGCCGACCGCCGCGTACTGCGAGCGGAGCAGCCCGGACGCCTTCAGCGACCACGGCATCAACTCGGCGTCCAGCAGCAGCCAGTCGGTGTCCAGCTCCTCCCACAGGCCGGCCGCGTCCGCCGCGGCGCGCACCCGGCCGAGGATCTCCTCGGTCACCGCCGGGTCGTCGATGAACGGGCGCCCGGTACGCGTGTACAGCGCCCCGGTCGGACCGCCACCGGTACCCTCGCCGCCGCCGTCCACACCGAACCGCTTCCGAACCGTCTCCGCGTCGCGGCACACCAGCGCCACCGCCCGCGAACCCATGTGCTTCTCCTCGCACACGACCCGCTCGACCCCGTCCGCCCGGTACTGCTCGAACGCCTCCGCCGGGTGTTCCAGGTAGCCGTCCACGTGCGACGTGGCCGTCGGAGCCATCGTCGGCGGCAGGTACGGCAGCAGCCGCGGGTCCACCGCGAAACGGCTCATGACCTCCAGGGCCGCCGCCGCGTTCTCCTCCCTGACCGTGATCCGGCCCGCGTGGCGCGTCTCGACCACCCTGCGGCCGTGCACGTCGGCCAGGTCCAGCGGCCGCCCGTCGTGCCCGCCCGGCGCCTCCGCCCGCAGCGGCCTGACCGGCTCGTACCAGACCTGCTCCGCCGGTACGTCGACCAGTTCCCGTTCCGGCCAGCGCAGCGCGGTCAGCTTGCCGCCGAAGACGGCACCGGTGTCGAGGCAGATGGTGTTGTTCAGCCAGCTCGCCTCCGGGACGGGTGTGTGGCCGTACACGACCGCCGCCCGGCCCCGGTAGTCCTCCGCCCACGGGTAGCGCACCGGCAGGCCGAACTCGTCGGTCTCCCCGGTCGTTTCGCCGTACAGCGCGTGCGAGCGCACCCGGCCCGACGTACGGCCGTGGTACTTCTCGGGCAGCCCGGCGTGACAGACCACCAGCCGCCCGCCGTCCAGGACGTAGTGGCTGACGAGACCGTCGATGAACTCCCGCACCTGGGCCCGGAATTCGTCGCTCTCGTCCGTCATCTGCTCGATGGTCTCGGCCAGGCCGTGGGTGTGCTGGACCTTGCGGCCCTTGAGGTGACGGCCGTACTTGTTCTCGTGGTTGCCGGGCACGCACAGCGCGTTGCCCGACCCGACCATGGACATCACCCGGCGCAGTACGCCCGGGCTGTCCGGACCGCGGTCGACGAGGTCACCGACGTAGACGGCGGTACGGCCGTCCGGGTGCACGCCGTCCTCGTATCCCAACGTGCCGAGCAGCGACTCCAGTTCGGACGCGCAGCCGTGGATGTCACCGATGATGTCGAAGGGGCCGGTGAGGTGGGTCAGGTCGTTGTAGCGCTTCTCGGTGCGAACCTCGGCGTTCTCGATCTCCTCCACGCCCCGCAGGACGTGCACCTTCCGGAAGCCCTCGCGTTCCAGGCCGCGCAGGGAGCGGCGGAGTTCGCGGATGTGGCGGTGGATGACCCGGCGCGGCATGTCGGCCCGGTCGCTGCGGGACGCGTTCCGTTCGGCGCACACGTCGTCGGGCACGTCGAGGACGATGGCGATGGGCAGGACGTCGTACTGCCGTGCCAGCTCGACCAGTTGGCGGCGGCTCTCCTGCTGGACACTGGTCGCGTCGACGACCGTACGGCGGCCCGCCGCCAGTCGCTTGCCGGCGATGTAGTGCAGGACGTCGAAGGCGTCCCCGCTGGCGCTCTGGTCGTTCTCGTCGTCGGCGACCAGGCCCCGGCAGAAGTCCGACGAGATGATCTCGGTCGGCTTGAAGTGGCGTCGCGCGAAGGTGGACTTGCCCGAGCCCGACGCCCCGATCAGAACCACGAGGGAGAGGTCGGTGACGGGCAGCACGCGTCCCTTCTTCTCGACGTTCTCAGCGCTTTCGACGTTCTCGATGTTCGCTACGTTCTCGACACTGCTCATGCGGCCTTCGCCTCCTTCTCTTCCGTCTTCTCGTTCGTCTTCTCGTTCGCGTCCCTCATCGTGAACACGGCCATCTGCGTCGGCGGTCCCACCTCGGGGTCGTTGGGCCCGACGGGCACGAACTCCGCCTCGTACCCGTGCCGTTCGGCCACCGTGCCCGCCCAGGTGCGGAACTCCTCCCGCGTCCACTCGAAGCGGTGGTCGCTGTGCCGGCTGTGGCCGGCCGGGAGCGTTTCCCAGCGGACGTTGTACTCGACGTTCGGCGTCGTCACGAGCACCGTCCGGGGGCGGGCCGCGCCGAACACCGCGTACTCCAGGGCCGGCAGGCGCGGCAGGTCGAGGTGTTCGACGACCTCGCACAGTACGGCGGCGTCGTACCCCTTGAGCCGCTTGTCGGTGTAGGCGAGCGAGCCCTGGAGCAGCTTGACGCGTGCCGCCTGCCGCTCCCCCATCCGGTCCAGCTTCAGCCGCCGCGAGGCGATGGTGAGCGCGCGCATCGACACGTCCACGCCGACGATCTCGGTGAACGCCGGGTCCTTGAGCAGTGCCTGCACCAACTGGCCCTGCCCGCACCCGAGATCGAGGACCCGGGTGGTGCCGGACGCCTTCAGCGCCGTGATGATCGCGTCCCGGCGCTGCACGGCGAGCGGTGCCGGCTTCTCCTCGACCTCCGTCTCCTCCTCGACCGCGTTGTCGATCTCCTCGACCTCGCTGTCGTCGGCCTCGGCCAGCCGGACCAGTTCCAGTCGCTCCATCGCCTGCCGGGTCAGCGACCAACGGCGGGACAGGTAGCGGCTGGTGATGAGCTTCTGCTCCGGGTGGTCGGACAGCCAGCCCTCGCCGGCCCGCAGCAGCTTGTCCACCTCGTCGGGCGCGACCCAGTAGTGCTTGGCGTCGTCGAGTACCGGCAGCAGGACGTACAGATGGCGCAGTGCCTCGGCGAGGGTCAGCGTCTCCGCCTCGAGGACGAGACGCACGTACCGCGAGTCGCCCCACTCCGGGAACTCCGTGTCCAGCGCGACCGGTTCGGCCGTCACCGTCCAGCCGAGCGGCTCGAAGAGCTGACGTACGAGCTCGGCACCGCCCCGGGCCGGCACCGCGGGCACCTCGATGTGCAACGGGCGTGCCTGGTCCGGGAGTTCGGGCTTCGCCCGGCACTGGCCCCTCATCGCGCTGCTGAACACGGCGCTCAGCGCGACCGCGAGCAGCGAAGAGGCCGCGTACGGACGGTCGTTGACATACTGCGCGAGCGCCGCGTCCGGCGCACCGCCGCGCCCCTTGCCCTTGCCGCGCCGGACCAGCGCCACCGCGTCGACCTCCAGCAGCAGCGCGGCCGTGCAGCGCTCGGCGGACGCCTCGGGGTAGAGGACGTGCGCGGTGCCGTAGGACGTGGAGAACTGCTGCGCGTTGTCGGGATGCTTGTGCAGCAGGTAGCCGAGGTCGGTCGCGGGACGTTCCGGGGTGCCGGTGGTGCTGATCGTCAGGAACACGGTGGGTAGGCCTCGAAGTAGGTCTGAAATGGGGATACCTGCTGTGCGCCACGTCGCCGTGCACAGAGAGTGCGCTTGCGCCGGACGCCCGCCCGCACAAGGTCTCACCTGCGGCGCGCGCCTGCTCAACGTACAGCGAACGCCCCCGGCGTACTCAGGCATTTTCTCCCCGGTGGGCCCTGGGTCAGGACGAGCCCCCTGCCCGGCCTACCCGGCCTGGCGGGCCACCGTGGCCGTTGCCGCCAGCAGGCGGATCGTGAACGGGTGCGAGGGATCACTCAGCACCTGTGCCACCGGTCCCTGTTCGACCACTTCCCCGGCGTCGATGACGGCGATCCGGTCGGCGAGTGCCGCTGTGTCCAGGTCGTGGGTGATGAGGACGACGGACAGGTCGTCGCGGTCGCGACGGAGCCCGGCGAGGACGTCGAGGAGACCGCGCCGGGTGACCGTGTCGAGGCCGGAGGTGATCTCGTCGCAGATGAGGACGCGCGGCCGGGCCAGCAACGCCCGTGCGAGAGCGGCGCGTTGGAGTTCGCCCCCGGAGAGACTGCCCGGGAGGCGGCGGGTCTGGTCCTCGGTGAGGCCCAGTTCCGTGAGGACGGCGAGCGCCTCCGCCTCGGCGGCCGGGGCGTCGGCGCCGCGCAGCCGTACGGCCGTACGCGCGACCTGGTCGACGACGGGCCGGTACTCGTCGAATGCGGCGCGCGCGTCCTGGAACACGTACTGCACGGCGGCCAGTTGACGTCGGTCGCGGGCGCGCACGCTGCGTGGGAGCGCGCTGCCGTCGAGAGTCACCGAGCCGTCGTGGTCCCGGTGGAGTCCGGCCAGGCAGCGGGCGAGGGTGGTCTTCCCGCTGCCCGAACGGCCGACGACGGCCAGGCATTCGCCCGGGTACAGGGAGAGTTCGGGGACGCGGAGGACCTGAGTGCGGTGGTGGCGGGCGGTGAGGTCGCGTACGTGGAGGAGGGGGGTGACGGCTCGGATGTCCGTGTCGCTGACGCTACGGACGCCGTTGTCGGCTTCCTCACTGAACTGCGGTTGCTGGGCCAGGAGTTCACGGGTCCACTCGTGACGGGGTGCGAGCCACACGCGCTCCGTCGGGCCCGACTCGACGACCTGGCCCTCACGCATCACCAGTACCTCGTCGGCCAGGGCGCGGACGACGTCGAGATCGTGGCTGAGCAGGACCACGGCGATGCCCTGGGCGGCGACTGCCCTCAGCTCGTCGACGATCCGGCTCTTCGTCAACGCGTCCTGGCCCGTGGTGGGTTCGTCGGCGACGATGACCCGGGCGCCGAGCAGCAGCGCCTGGGCGAGGACGACCCGTTGCTGCTGGCCGCCGGAGAGCTGGTGCGGGTAGCGGCGCAACAGGGTTTCGCCGTCGTGCAGCTGGGCGTTCGCCAGGGAGCGAAGCACGCGAGCACGGACCTCCGTTCGGCGTGCCGCCCGGGGCAGCTTCCGTACCTGTTCACGGGCGATGTCGTCGAGCAGGGCGCCCACCCGGCGGGCGGGGTTGAGGACGGCGGCCGGATGCTGGGGGACGTACCCGACCGGCCCCCCGCCGGACACCCGTACCTCGCCCGACACCCGGGCACCGGGCGGGTGTTCGCCGAGCAGGGCCAGACCGGTGGTGGTCTTGCCGCTGCCGGACTCACCGACCAGGGCGGTGACCCGGCCGGGGAGGACACGGAGGCTGACTCCGTCGACGAGGGGCCGGCCGTCGATCTCGACGCGCAGGTTCTCGATCTCGGCGACAGGAGCGTCGACGGGGGCGTTCATGCCTGTCGTCCCTTCTCACGAGTACGCCGGTTGTCACCGGCACGTCGGTTTCCGGCAGTTCGCCGGTCCAGTGCCGCGTCGAAGAGCAGGTTGCTGCCCGTCGTCAGCGCGACGATCAGCAGCGCGGGCACGACGACGGCCCAGGGCTGCACGAACAGCCCGGTGCGGTTGCGGTCCACCATGACCGCCCAGTCGGCGGCGTCCGGCTCGACCCCGACGCCGAGGAAGGCGGCCGTGGCCACCAGGTACAGCACGCCGGTGAGGCGGATGCCCGCGTCGGCGGCGAGGGTGCGCAGCATGGACCGGCCGACGTAGCCGACGGCCATGCGCCACCAGGTCTCGCCCTGCATGCGCAGCGCCTCGACGGCCGGGCGGGCGGCGGCCTCCGCCGCCGTCGCCCGGACGATGCGGGCCGCGTCGGGGATGTTGGCCAGCGCGACGAGCAGGGCGAGCCCGACCGCGCCCGGCTCGAACACCGAGGCCACGAGCAGGATCAGCAGCAGCGAGGGCACGGCGAGCAGCACGTCGAGAGGCCGCATCAGCAGTTCCTCCAGCCAACTGCGGTGCGTGAGCGCGCTGATGAGGCCCAGCGGCAGCGCCACGAGGTAGGCGAGCGCGGTCGCGGCGAGCGCGGTCACCACCACCGGCCGGCCGCCGTGCAGCACCTGCTGCCACACGTCCCGGCCCACGAAGTCGGTGCCGAGCCAGTGCCCGTCCCCGAACGTGAACGACACGGCCCGCGGCCCCGGTTCACCCGCGAACAGCGGTCCGAGCAGGGCGAGTACGAGGGGTACGCCGATGACGGCGGCCCCGAACACGAAACGCGAGCGCCCCTTCACGCGGCGACCCCCGCCCGGGGTGCGAACCGGTGGGCGACGAGGTCGGCGCCCAGGTTGAGGACGACGGTGAGCACGCCGAAGACCACCGCCAGCCCCTGCACCACCGGCACATCGCGTTCGGCGACGGCGTTCATCAGGACGGTTCCCAGGCCCGGGATCACGTACAGCGCCTCCACGACGATGACTCCGCACAGCAACCAGTCGACGGTGCGGGCGAGTTGCTGTGCCGCCGGGGCGACGGCGTTGGGCAGGGCGTGCGCGTACCGGACGCGGACACCCGGGATGCCGTACCGGCGTGCCTGGGCGACGTACGGCGAGTTCAGCGCGTCGACCATGCCGGCCCGCACGAGGCGGGCCAGCGAGCACACCGGCCGGGACAGCAGGACGAGGACCGGCAGGACCAGGGCGGCGGGGTGGCCGATCAGGTCGGTGCCGTAGCCGACGGCGGTCGGTGGCAGCCAGCCCAGCTGGAGCGCGAAGACGGTCACCAGCAGCACGCCGAGCGCGAACTCCGGTACGGCGTACACGCTGAGGGTGACCGAGCTGACGAGCCGGTCCACGAGCCGCCCTTCGTGCCGGGCGGCGAGCACACCGAGCCCGACACCCAACGGAACCAGCAGGATCACCGTCAGGGAGGCGAGCAGCAGCGTAGGCCCGAACCCGTCCTCGATGTACGTGCTGACCGGGCGCCCGGAGGTCAGCGAGGTTCCGAAGTCCCCGTGCGCCAGGCCTGCCGCCCAGTCCAGCAGCCGTTCGTACGCGGGCCGGTCGAGGTGCATGGCCTCGCGGATGGCCGCGATACGCGCCGGGTCGGGCTGGTCCCCGGCGAGTGCGACGGCCGCGTCGCCCGGCAGCGCCTCGGTGAGCGCGAAGACCAGCAGCACGACGGCCACGGTCTGCGCGCCGCCGAGGAGCAGCCGCCGGACGACGAAGGAGCGCAGTCCGCTCACGCCAGCCAGACCTTGTCGAACCGCGCCCAGTCGAGCGAGTTGGCGGGCGCCTTCGCCTCGACTCCCTTGACGTTCTTGGCGGTTCCGAGGATCCAGTCCGCGAACCCCCACACCAGGAACCCGCCCTCGGCGTACAGCCGGCGCTGCATCCGCTCGTACACGGCGGTCCGCTCGGTCTTGTCCCTCGTCGACTGGGCCTGCTGGTAGAGCGCGTCGAAGTCCTTGTGGTGCCACTTCGTCGCGTTGGTGGTGGAGTCGGTGAGCAGCCGCTGCGAGATGTGCGCCTCGATGGGCATGGCGCCGGAGCGGTAGCAGCAGATCGTGCCGGAGTCGAGGATGTCGCTCCAGTACGAGTCCTTGCTGCCCATCTTGACGTCGATCGTGACGCCCGCCTTGGCCGCCTGGTCGCGGAAGATGCCGGCGGCCTCGGTGAATCCCGCGGCGACCGCCGAGGTGTCGAGCGTGACCTTGAGGTTCTCGGCTCCGGCCTGCTTCAGCAGGGCCTTGGCGCGGTCGAGATCCTGGGCGCGCTGCGGGAGGTCGGCGGCGTAGTACTCGTACCCCTTCCCGAACAGATCGTTGCCGACGACACCCGCGCCGGACAGTGCGCCGTCGACGAGTTCCTGCCGGTCGGCGATGAGGTAGAAGGCCTCGCGGACGCGCTTGTCGTCGAAGGGCGCGCGGTCGGTCTTCATCGCGAACCCCTGCATGGCGCTGTTGCGCAACCGCACGATCTCGATCTGGCCCTTGTCCTCGTGGGCCCGCGCGGTGGTCGGGTTCAGTTCGTGGGCGTACTCGATCTGACCGCCGAGCAGTGCGTTGATCCGCGCGGACTCCTCGTTGGCGACGACGAACTCGATCTCGTCGAGGTGCGGGGCGCCCTCCCAGTAGTCGTCGTAACGGCTGAACACGGCGGAACGGCCGGGCGCGAAGGAGACGAACCGGAAGGGTCCGGATCCAACAGGCTTGCTGTCGAAGTCGGTTGAGCCGTCGGGCACGATGTACGCGCCGAACGCGGCGAGGATGTTGGGGAATTCGGCCGTCGGACGCTTCAGCACGAACTCGATGCCGTGCGTGCCCTTGGCCCGGCTGGCGTCGAGGTCGATCGGCTCCAGCGAGGCCTTCGCACGGAACGTCTGGTCGGGGTCGGCGATCCGCCGGTAGCTGTACAGCACGTCCTCGGCGGTGACCGGCTTGCCGTTGTGGAAGGTGGCCTGGCGCAGGGTGACCTGCCAGCGGTCCAGGGTCTTGTTGGCCTCCCACTTCTCGGCGAGGCGGGGCTGCGCGGAGAGGTCGGCGCCGTAGTCGGCGAGCTTGTCGTAGAGCGCCTTGGCGCGGGCCGCGTCGGCGAAGAGGCTGGCCAGATGCGGGTCGAGGGTCTCGCTGGCGCCCCCGCCGGCGAAGGCGGCGCGCAGCCGCCCGCCACGTCTGGGCGTACCGCTGCCGGAGCCGCTGCCGTCGGACGACGTGTCGTCCGTGGAGTCGGCGCAGCCCGCGAGGGTGAGGGCGCCGAGCGCGGCGGTTCCGCCCACGGCCGCGAGGAAGCCGCGCCGGCGAAGAGCAGGGAATTCGTACATGGGAGTCCTTCAGGTGTCTGAGAAGAGGTGAGTGGGTGCGTATTCAGGAAGACATGGGCGGGAATGTCGGTGATTGCCGGCTGCGTCAGTGTCGGCGTCGTGCGACGAGGTGCAATCGGTCCGCGTCAGTGGTCTCGCCGGGCAACTTGCCTGCCTGCCAAGGAGGTTCGGTGCGCGGGCCGGGGCCGTCGTGCAGTTCGAGTACGTCGAATCCGTGCGCGGCGAGTACGCGGCGCAGCTCCTGCGGGAACAACAGCCGCCAGGCGGACCGCTGTTGGACGGGCGCCGTACCGTCGTCGGCCGTCCAGTCCCGTACCCGGCGCAGGAGTTGGGCCGTCCGGTCCACGGTGAGCGTGGTGACGGACCGGTAGGCGGTGCCCTGCCAGACGAAGCCGCCGGCGGCGGGGGTGTCGAGCAGATCGGTACGCCCGAGGAAGTACGCCCCGTTGCGCAGCTCGGCGACGAGGAGCCCGCCGGGGGTGAGGGCGCGGCGACAGGAGGTGAGGAACCCGTCCAGCTGGTCGTTGGTGTGGCAGTACAGCAGCGCACTGTCGAGACAGACGACGGCATCGAAGGCGCCGGAGCCCAGCTCGAACCCGGTGAGATCGGCGCTGACGTACTCGGGCCCCGGATGCCGCTCCCGGGCGTGCGCGAGCATCGCCTCGGACAGATCGGCCCCGGTGACCGCGCGCCCGGCGCGGTGCAGATACTCCGCGTCCCGCCCCGTACCGCACCCGATGTCGAGCACACGCGGTCCGCCATCGTGCCGGCGCAGGCAGTCCTCGGCCCAGCGCCCGGCCAGCCGGTCGGGATCGGGGAAGCGTGCCTCGTACAGCTCGGGGTTGTCGGTGAGCAGGTTGCGGGTGTTCACAGGCCGCTCTTCGGCTCGGGTGTTCACACCGCGCCCGCTGTCGGAGCTGTTCACACCGCCCCCCTCATCACCCCGGTTCACAACACCCACCCCCTCACCCCGGTTCACAGCACCCGCCTCTCCAGCCCTGTTCACACCGTGCTCCTCTCCTGCACCGGTACCGGGCTCACCGGCAGTGCGCCCAGTCGGTGCAGCCAGGCCACGCCTCCCGCCGAGGCGAGGCCGAACACCGCGCAGCACGCCCATGGCAGCCACTCGGCGCCGCCCTGTTCGCCTGCGTCCATGGCCCAGCCGACGACGGTGTTGCCGACGGCGGCGGCGATGCCGGAGACGACGTAGAAGATCCCGAAGTAGGTGCCGGTCAGTTCGGGCCGGCCGAAGCCGGGGATCAGCTCCATGACGAACGGCGAGGCGATCATCGCGCCGAGGTAGAGGATCAGCGCACCGATCAGGACGGGTACGGCGGCAAGCCACGACGTCGTGCCCGACCCCGCCACCAGCATCGGCGGCACGAACGCCAGCCCCATCAGCGCCAGCCCCACGGCGATCCAACGAGCCCGCATCCCACGGGACTTGAGCGTGCGGGTGATCCGGAGCTGGAGGGCGAGGTTGGCGAGCGTGCCGACGAGGAAGACGAGGCCGGCCGCGCCGTCCCAGCCGGTTGCCCGGCGGACTCCGTCGGGGAGGAGCAGGTAGAGCTGGTTCTCCAGGGTGAACATGCCGACCATGGCGAGGGCGAACGCGACGAAGGCGCGGTTGCCGACGACCTCGCGCCAGTCGGCGAGGACACCGGCCTTCGCGGGTTCGACCTCACGGGCGGGCAGGACGAGGGCCTGGGCGACGGTGAGGATCGCGAAGATGCCTGCGGCGGTCAGCGCGGACGCCCGGAAGTCGACCAGGAGCAGCGCGCTGCCGAGCAGCGGTCCGACCAGCGCACCGGTGGTGGCGAACACGTTGAACAGCGCGAACGCCTCCGCCTTCCGGTCCCCGGCCTCCTGGGAGAGGTAGGCCCGGACGGCCGGGTTGAACAGTGCCCCGGCCAGCCCGCTCAGCACGGACGCGGCGAGCAGTACGGGCAGCCCGTCGCCGAGCGCGAAGAGCCCGAAGCCGACGGTACGCAGCCCGCACCCGGCGATGATCACCCCGCGCGCGCCGAGCCGGTCGGCTGCGGAGCCGCCGATGATGAACAGCCCCTGCTGGCTGAGGTTGCGCACCCCGAGGACGATGCCGACGACGGCCGCCGACATGCCCAGGTCCTCGCTGAGGTGGGTCGCGAGGTAGGGGATGAGGAGGTAGAAGCCGGTGTTGACACCGAGCTGGTTGACGAGGAGCAGTTGGATGGCGAAGGGGAAGCGCCGCATCTCACGCCACGTCTTCATGCCCGGCCCCCTCTGCTCCACGCTGGTCGCTTCCGCGCGGGTCGGTTCCGTGCTGCCCGGTTCCGCGCTGATCGACTATTAGCTCCTCAACTCCCAGGCCAGGGAGGCCGCTTGTGCGTACGAAGCCGTCGGCGCCGCCGATTCCCGACCATGGGTCCCGGGCCAGCAGCAGGTGCCCGTCCAGGTCTGTCCAGCGGGCGCGGTCGGCGAGGTGGACGGCGGGTGCGATGCCGAGGGTGCTGGCGGTGAGGCAGCCGAGCATCAACTCCGTGCCGCTGCCCGCGATCAACCCGGCGATTCGCAGGGCCGCGTGCATCCCGCCGCACTTGGCCAGCTTGACGTTGATGCCGTGCACGCGCCCGGCGAGCCGACGCGCGTCCTCCAGATCCACCGCGTCCTCGTCGGCGATGAGCGGCACCGGCGACTTCTCGGCCAGCGCCCCGAAGGACTCCGGGTCACCGGGGACGACAGGCTGTTCCACTGCCTCGACGCCGAGTTCGGCAAACCGGGGAAGCAACTCCCGCGCCTGCTCGACGGTCCAGGCCCCGTTGGGGTCGAGGAGCAGCCTTACGCCGGGCGCGGCGTCGCGGATGACGCGTACGCGCTCCACGTCCTCCTCCGGGTCCGGGGCCCCTGCCTTGACCTTGAGGATCTCGAAGCCGCTCGCGGCGAGTCGCCGGGCCTCGGCCGCCGCGTGCCGCGCCGAGGTGATCCCGATGGTGCGGGCGGTCGCGGCGACGGGTGCGGCGGACGTTCCCAGCAGCCGGTGCACCGGCACCCCGACGCGCTTGCCGACGAGGTCGAGAAGCGCGGCCTCGACGGCGGCGGTGACGGCGGCCGGTGTGCTGTCGTCTCCGGCCAACTTCCCTTCCCGCAGCGCTTCCAGGGCGCTTTCGGGGGTGGCGAAGGGGCTCAACTCCACGTCGCCGAAGTGCCGTTGCAGGGTGTCGGCGTCGAGCCCGTAGTACACGCTGGTGACGGCCTCGCCGTGGCCCGTCACGCTCTCGTGCTCGATGCTCAGCCATACGGCGTCGCGGGCGGCCATGGTGGAGCGGGAGATGCGCAGCGGCTCGGTGAGTTCGAGGCGTACGGTGCGCCGGGTGACCTTCACTTGGCCCTTTCCGGGAGTGACAGCGGATCGGTGACGCGGCCGCAGCGCACCCAGCCGGTGGCCTCGGCGGCGCGGGGGTGCGGGATCTCGACCGGTCGGGTCGCCGCGGTGCTCGGATCGAGGCCGTGGGCGAGGGCGAAGTCGTCGTCGTAGACGGTGCCGAGGTAGCGGTGCGGGCCGTCGGGGAAGACGGTGGCGACAACGGCGCCGGGGTGGACGCGGGCCGCCCAGGCGGCGACGCGGGCGACGGCGCCGGTGCTCCAGCCGCCGCTGACGAAGCTCTCTCGGGCGAGCCGGCGACAGCTGTCCACGGCTTCGGCGGGGCCGACCCAGTGGACCTCGTCGAAGGCGTCGTAGGCGACGTTGCGCGGGTGGATGCTGCTGCCGAGGCCGCGCATCAGGCGGGGGCGGGCGGGCTGGCCGAAGATGGTGGAGCCGGTCGCGTCGACGCCGATGAGCCGCAGTCCGGGCCAGCGCCGGCGCAGTGGCCCGGTGATTCCGGCGCTGTGTCCGCCGGTGCCGACGCTGCACACCAGGACGTCCAAGTGGTCGAGCTGGGCAGTGAGTTCGGCGGCCAGGGAGGCGTAGCCGGCGATGTTGTCGGGGTTGTTGTACTGGTCGGGCCAGTAGGCGCCGGGCAGCGCGGTGAGGAGTTCGCGGAGGCGGGCGAGGCGCGCCGCCTGCCAGCCGCCCTCCGCGGCCGGCCGGTCGACGACCTCCAGGCGTACTCCGTGCGCACGCAGCAACTGCCGCATGGACGGCTCCAGTTCGCTGTCGCCGACGAGCACGACGGGGTGCCCGAGGGCCTGCCCGGCGAAGGCCAGCCCGACACCGAGGGTGCCGGAGGTGGACTCCACCACCGGTGCGCCGGGGCGCAGTTCGCCCCGTTCACGGGCCCCGAGGAGCATGGAGACGGCGGCCCGTGCCTTCATGCCACCCACTCCCAGCCCTTCGAGCTTGGCCCAGAACCCCGGGTGCGGGCCGGGGAGTTCGGCGGTGATCCGGGCGAGCGGGGTGCGTCCGAGGAGCGCCAGCAGCTCATGGCGGGCGGCGGGGACGGACCGTACGGCGGCCGTGGTCATCGGACCCCACCTCGGTAGCAGTGGATGGTGCCGGGTCCGCCGTCGAGCCAGAAGAAGGGGTACGGCTCCGCGCAGACCGCGCTCACACCGTGCCCGAGGAAGC
The DNA here is from genome assembly GCF_044333925.1 of Streptomyces sp. NPDC020898. NCBI lineage: Bacteria > Bacillati > Actinomycetota > Actinomycetes > Kitasatosporales > Streptomycetaceae > Streptomyces > Streptomyces sp. NPDC020898. Next base: position 201,174 of record NZ_JBIRRV010000015.1, on the reverse strand, counting down.
GGGGCAGGATCGCGCTGCCGGTCTGGGCGAACATCACCAACTGCTGTCCGTGGGCGAGCGCGTGGCGCCGCAGTGGCTCGAACGTCCCGTTGCCGAGGGTCATCCCCGAGGCGAGGACGGCGTCGCAGCGTCCGCTCTCCACCTCGGCGAACGCGTCGGTGGCGACCGGCTCGCCCCACTCCGTCGTACCACCCTTGAGATCGCAGGGCACATAGGTCAGCCCGCGCGAACGCAGCGCTTCCAGGAGGGAGTTGACGACGCCGACGACGAGGACCGTGGCCCCGGCCGGCAGGTCGAGCAGCTCGACGACGGTCTTCGCCCGCGCCCTGGACTTCTCCAGCGAGGAGCCCGCCGGGAGCCGTACCGTCCGGGCGCCGTGTTCCGGGGTGTGCGGGGTGCTGTGCATCAGGTAGGCGTCGAGGGCGGCCACGCGTACGGGCAGCAACGGGTGTTGGAGGAGCCCGGCGACATCCGCGCCGACGCAGTCGTCGATCGCGCCGTCCGGCAGTCCCCCGGGTTCGACCGCGCACGATCCGACGGCCGCGCCCAGCCGCAGGCTGAGCACCTCGTTGCGGTAACCGCTCCCCCGCCCGTCGTGCCGTACGGCCTGCCGGGTGGCGAAGGCCACGGCGATGCGTTCCGTGTGCGGGTCGGGCCCGAGTTCACCGGCGAGGGCGCGGGCCACGAGTTCGTCGTAGGTGACCGCCGGCGTGCGCAGTCCGGCGTTCACCGGATCACCAGCCCGGCGCGCAGTTCGCCCAGCAGGGAGTCCACGCGTGTGCGTGCGCCGAGTCCGTCCGAGTCGGCCGCCATGACGTGGCCCAGGTACTCGTTGTTGCTGCCCGCCGCCTTGACGGTGGTCCCGGGCTCGGCGAGCTGGACCTCCAACACCCCGTCCCGGGCGCGGAGTTCGTCGCCGCCGGCCAGCGACTGCAAGGTGCCCGCCGTTTCCGGGACGAGGAAGCCGACGGCCGCGCTGCGCAGACCCGTGTCCGTGCGGCGCAGGTCGGGTGCCTTGCCGAGGGAGACGTCCACGAAGGCGGCGGCGAGGTCGATGCCGGTGACATGGCGGACCAGTTCGGTGATGCGGTTGCCGGCCGGGCGGGGGTTGACCTCGACGACGCGTGGGCCGGCGGAGGTCAGTTTGATCTCCGTGTGCGCCACGACGCCTTCCACCAGGCCGAGCGCCTTCAGGGCGCCCAGCGCGGTCTGTTCGGCGGCCTCGGTGTCGGCGGCCGAGAGTGCGGCCGGGAACATGTGGCCGGTCTCAATGAAGGCGGGGGCCCCGCCGATGCTCTTGTCGGTGACGCCGACGACGTGGACCGCGCCCGCGTACGACACGGTCTCGACACTCACCTCGGGCCCGTCGAGGAACTCTTCGAGGAGCACGACGGGCGGGCGCCGCTGTCCCCGCGCGTTGACCGGGAAGTCGCTCAACGCCCGGCAGGCTTCGGCGAGTTGGGTCTCGTCGTCGACGCGGCGGACGTACATCCCCGCGCACAGGTCGACCGGTTTGACGACGAGCGGATAGCCGATCTCCCGTGCCTCGCGCACGATGTCGGCCCACTCCTCGCACACCGCGAAACGCGGCCCGGGCACCCCGGCGTCCGCCAGTACGCGCCGGGTGGCGTCCTTGCGGCAGGCGTTCTCCACGGCTTCGGGGCCGGAGCCCGGCAGGCCGAGGTGCCCGGCGATCCGGGCGACCGTGGGCAGGTAGTAGTCGCACGAGGTGATCACCCCGTCGAAGCCGAGCACCGCGTGCAACTTCTCGACGTACGGCAGCAGTTCGTCGATGTCGTTGGTGTCGGCGGTGACCACGTTGCGGGCGCCGAGCAGTGGATGCGCGGCTCCCTCGGGCGCACTGCGCAGGTAGTGATGCAGGTCACGGGTGAGGAACGTGAACTCGTGCCCGCTCTCCCGGATCGCTCGTGGCAGCAGTCTGCTCATCGATCCGACCCAGCTCTCGACCACCAGCAAATGAGCCACAACTCCCCTTTCCACCCTGGCGGTACAGCCGTCAGGGCAGCGCGAAAGCGCCCCCGTCAGGGAGGGCTCCGGACTTGACCGTGGACACGTTATCGACAATCGTTTTCATTGTCATCCGATAGCCCGATCATTACCGAGATTGCGAGACCCGTGACGCGTCCCCCACGTCCCTCACGCCGCACGGCCCTGCTGTGCGCCCTGACGGCCGGCGCCGCCACCCTCCTGCCCGCGCCACCGGCTCAGGCCACTGCCGCCCCCACCCCCACCCCCGCCTCCATCCGCTTCGGCGCCTGCCCCGACTCCGTACCGCGACCGGCGGCGCCCGAGACCGTCGAGTGCGGCCTGCTCGACGTACCCCTGAACTGGGAGAATCCGACGGATGCCGGCCCACGGCTGCGGATCGCCGTCTCCCGCGTCCGCGCCTCCCGTACGGCCGCCGAACGGCGCGGCATCCTGCTGGTGAATCCGGGCGGGCCCGGCGGCTCCGGACTGCCGTACGCGGTCACGAAGCGGGCCAAGCTGCCCGAGAGCGTGCGGCGGGCGTACGACGTGATCGGCTTCGATCCGCGTGGCACGGGCCTGAGTTCACCTCTCGACTGCGGTGCGATGGGCGGCCTGTTCGACGGTGACCGTCCGGGCGCGGACCCCGTACCCGTGGGCCCCCGGGCCGAGTCGGCGTACCTCCGCTCGCTGCACGCCCTGGCGGACGACTGCGCGGCGGGCGTCGGCGAGGACGCGCTGCCGTACTTCTCCACCGGGCAGACGGCACGGGACATGGACGCGGTCCGCGCCGCCCTCGGTGAGCCCCGGACGAGCTTCCTCGGTGTCTCGTACGGCAGTTACCTGGGCGCCGCCTACGCGGCCCGATTCCCGTACCGGGTAGGGAAGATGGTGCTGGACAGTGTCGTCGGGCCGTGGGACTGGTACGACTTCGACGTCGTCCAGAGCCGGGCGCTGCTGCGCCAGCGCGACACCTTCTTCGCCTGGACCGCACAGCACCCGGACCACTTCGGCCTCGGCGACAGCGCCGGGGCGGTGCGGACCGCGTATCTGCGCGTACGCGCGGGACTCACCGACGCCCCCGTGGACGGATTCGGGGCGGCGGCCTTCGACCGGGCCGTCTACCGCGCCCTCGGCCGCACCGAACGCTGGGCCGGCCTGGCCGACGGACTGCGTACGTATCTGCGGGACGGTACGCCGGGCAGCCTGCGCCCCGCCGCCGCCCTCGACTCGCCGGACTCACGCACCTTCGAAGCGGCGAACCGGACGGTGAAGTGCGCCGACGGGCCCGGCCCGACGCCCGCGCGAATCCTGGCGGACCTCCGCCGGACCCACCGCCTCGACCCGCAGCCGGTGCTGACCGGCATGGAAGGGTCGGCCTGCGCCTTCTGGCACCACCGGCCCGCCCGCCGCACGGCCCTGGGCAGCCCCGCCGCCCCGCCCGTCCTGCTGATCGCTTCCGCCTACGACCCGGTCACCCCGATCGAGGGCGCCCGCGAACTGCGCCGACTGCTGCCCGGCTCCCGCCTGGTCACCCTCGACGGCGACTACTCCCACGGCGTGTTCGCGAGCCGGGGCAACACATGCGTGGACTCGACGGCCGCCGCGTATCTGGTCGACGGGCAGGTCCCGGCGACGGACGTGCGGTGCGCGGGGCCGGGACTGCCGGTGGTGACCGGTCCGTAGCGGGACCGGTCACCAGAGACCAGACACCGGAGTTACGACAGCTGCGACTGCACCTGCGAGGAGATCAGCTCCAGGTGGTCCAGGTCGTCGAGGTCGAGGATCTGGAGGTAGAGCCGCTGGGAGCCGATCTCGGCGTACCGGCCGATCCTGTCCACGACCTCGGCCGGGGAGCCGGCCAGGCCGTTGGCCTTCAGCTCGTCGACCTCGCGGCCGATCGCGGCCGCGCGGCGGGCCAGTTCCTGGTCGTCCTTGCCGACACAGGCCACCAGCGCGTTCGAGTACGTCAGCTCGTCGGCCTTCCGGCCCGCCTGCTCGGCCGCCGCCCGCACCCGGCCGAACTGGCGCTCGCTGTCCTCGATCGACCCGAACGGCATGTTGAACTCGTCGGCGTACCGCGCGGCCAGCCGCGGGGTACGGGTCGCGCCGTGGCCGCCGATGAGTACGGGGATCCTGTCCTGCGCGGGCTTGGGAAGGGCCGGCGAGTCGGTGAGGTCGTAGTGCGTGCCGTGGTGGCTGAACGTTTCGCCGGTCTTCGTCTCCCACAGACCGGTGACGATCGCCAGCTGCTCTTCGAGGCGGGCGAACTTCTCCTGCGGGAACGGGATGCCGTACGCCTTGTGCTCCTCCTCGAACCAGCCCGCGCCCAGGCCGAGTTCGACCCGCCCGCCCGACATCTGGTCCACCTGCGCGACCTGGATCGCGAGGACGCCGGGGAGACGGAAGGTGCCGGCCGTCATCAGGGTGCCGAGGCGGATGCGCTTGGTCTCGCGGGCGAGGCCAGCGAGGGTGATCCAGGCGTCGGTGGGGCCGGGCAGGCCGTCCACAGAGCCCATGTGGAGGTAGTGGTCCGAGCGAAAGAACGCATCGAATCCAAGGTCCTCGGTGGCCTTCGCCACGGTGAGCAGGGTGTCGTAGGTCGCGCCTTGCTGGGGTTCGGTGAAGATGCGAAGATCCATGCTTCCATCCTGCACGGTCGAACACCGGTCAACCCCACCGGTCCCCCCTGCCCCACGCCGCCCCGGTCGGGTGAAAAACCGGCAACGGCGTGTGAGGTGCGAGTCAGCGCCAGTGACCCTCCCCGGTGATGATCGTTGGCTCGGGCGGAGCCGGCCCGACCGGCGCCCGCACCGGTACCCACCGGGCAGCCAGTTCGATTGTCGGCTCGCTCGTCTCCGGGGCGCACCCGCGTCGGCTCCTTCGGGAGCCAGGGGCCGAGGAGGCCGTCATTGTCCGAAGAAGTCGTGCCGCAGCAGGCGGGGCCGACCCCGCCGAAGGGGCTGCTGCAGCAGATGGAGGAGCTGATGGCCGCGCTGAACGCGGACCTGTCCGCCCTCGACTCGGATCTTCAGTCGGCGGGGGCTTTGTCGGCGCCGGTCGAGGAGAACGAGGTCGGCTGACCCGGCCCCTGCCGGGGGCTCCGCCCCCAGACCCCCGTTCGGCCTGAACGGCCTCGTCCTCAATCGCCGGACGGGCTGAGATGCCCGGGCCGAGCTGCAAAGCTCGGCCCCTCAACGGGCGATTCGGGCGCGGAACGCGCCCCGAATAGGGGCGCGGGGAACTGCGCGACCAGCCCCCACAGGCCCGCACCTGACAAACCGCGTATCCAGCGGAGCGCCTAGCCCGCAACCCGCTCCGCTCCCCCCGCCGCCTCCCGCGCCGCCAGTTTGCGGAGCATTTCCAGGACGCGGTCGCGGGACTCGTCCGCCGCGTCGATCGATTCCATGCACTGCCAGTACGTCGTCTCGTCGTCCGCCGCGCTGGCGATGCCGACCAGGGCGATGCCGGCCTCGCCGAGGAGGTTGCCGAGGCAGAGGAGGACCTGGCGGGGGTCGCCCAGCTCGGTGAGCTGGGCCGCGCGTAAGGCGCCGACGGCGAGGCCCGGTTCGTCCAGTACACCGCAGCCCCTGCCCGCCAGTTCGGTCAACCCCAGTGCCTCGCCCCGCAGTTCGGGTGGGCCCATGACCGCGAGGCGGCTGCCTATCGCCTGGGCGAGGGCCTGTATCTGCCACACCTCCGCCAGGGTCTCCCGTACACCTGCGCTGCCCGCGAGCGCACGTCTGCTCGTCAGGATGAGCCGCACCGCGTCCATGCGCTGCCCCCGTCTGTCCCGACGCGCTTTTCGCACGTCCGCCCGAACTCCGCCACCACTACCCAGAGTGAAGTGCTGTGGGACGAAAAGCCAGAGGAAGGCGGAAATCTGCGGACAACAAAATGAGAACAGGCAGTATTTTGACTACGGAGAGTAATTGTGGACGAGTTCCCTCCTCCGTGGACCGCTACTACCGACGGTTACTCCAACGGCCGCTCCGCCGCCGGGAACCTCTGTTCGTTGCGGTCGATCTTCGCGTCGAGGGCCGCCAACGCATCGATCCCGAGTACCTCGCACAGCTGGAGCAGATACGCGAGCACGTCCGCGACCTCGTCCGTGACACGGTGGGCGGTGTCCGGGTCGTCCATCACCCGTACCGACTCCTCGGGCGTCAACCACTGGAAGATCTCGACCAGTTCGGACGCCTCCACGCTGAGCGCGGCGGCGAGGTTCTTCGGGGTGTGGAACGGCTGCCAGTTCCGCGCCGCCGCGAAGTCGGCCAGCCTGCGCTGGAGTTTCGCCACGTCCAAGTGGTCGCCGTGCCCGCGCTGTTCGGTACGTTCTGGCGGTACTGGGCGTTCTGGGTGTTGTTGATCTGTCACGGCTCCAGGTTTACCACCGTCACCCCCGCCACCTCCTCCGCCCAGGATGCGTCGCTGACCGCCCCGAGGAGGCGGATGTGCCCGCGGTCGCACATACGCGCCGCCAGCCGCAGCAGTTGGGCGCGCTGCCGTAGGTCCAGCCCCCGGTCGAAGCCGTCGGCCAGGACGGTGAGCACCTGGAGGGCGTCGGGCACCTCGCCGGGCCGGTCCACCGTGAGCACGCCGGGGCCGGTGAGCAGCACGAGCGCCAGGCCGACGTACCTCAACTCGCCGTCGCCGAGGCGGCCGAAGTGGGTGAGTGGGCCGTCGCCCCGGTCGAGCAGGGCGCGGACGCGGCCGTCGGCGACCTGGTCGGACCGTACGTCCGCGACCGGGCCCGCGCAGCCCTCGCGGACGGCGGCGATCAACAGCCCGTGCCGGATGGAGCATTCGGTCCGGGTGCGCCAGAGGACCTCGGCCAGGTTGTCGCAGCCCGGCAGGAGCCGCCCGCTGCTCACCGGGACCGGCGCGCGCATCCTGCTGGGCCGCGGGTCGCAGGCGAAGACGGACCGCAGGGCGACGACCATCTGCTCGGCGGCGGCGACGACCCGGCGCTGTCCGTCCGTCGTGCCGGCCACCCGCAGCGGCAGCAGGGCCGTACCGAGCCGGTCGTCGGGCATCGGGGCCCGGGTGACCGACGCCGGGCCGGTGTGCCAGGCGGCCTGCACGGAGCGCCCGCTGGGGTCGCGCAGGGCGGTCTCCAGCAGCACCTGCCCGCCGGCGCTCAACCGCTCGCCCACGACGCGCAGTTCGGGCTCGGCCTGTACGGCGACGTCGAGCCGTACGGGACCCTCGGGGCCGTCCGCCGTACAGCCGATGCGGAAGCCGCGCCGGTGCTGGGCGTCGGGGCGGGCGCGTTCCGGTACGCAGGCGGCGGGGTCCGGGAACGCCTCCCCGACGGCGGCACCGGAGCCGAGCCGGGCCAGTGACTCGTACGCCCTGAGCGCGGTCGACTTGCCGCCGCCGCTCGGCCCGGCGAGAAGGGTGAGCCGCCCGAGCGGGAAGCGCGCGCGGCGGTGCCCCGCGTAGGCGGACAGCCGCAGCTCGGTGACGCTGGGCCGGTCGGGACGTGCCGCCGGCTGGACTGCGGGGGCCGGGGAGGGCCGTAAGGACGGGGTCATATCCGGACCGTAGGGCTCCGCCTGCGAGGCGAACCGTTCCGTCCGCCGCACCTTCCTACGAACGGGGGACGCGTTCTCGCTGTGAGGCCGGTCTCAGTGTCCGGGGATCCCAGCCCCTCCCATGAGCCCCGCGACCTCCGTGCCGGGCGGGGTGAGAAGGAACACGTTCCGGTCGACCCGGTGCATCCCGCTCGCCAGACCGAAGACGACGCCCGTGCTGAAATCGAGGACGCGCTTGGCGGTGTCCGTCTCGGCGCCGGTCAGATCGAGGAGCACCGGGATGCCCGCCATCAGCGTCTCCGCGACCTCGCGGGCGTCCGCGAAGACGTTGACGCGCAGGACCACGAAACGGCGCCTGGCCTCGGTCTCCGCCTCGGGTATCGACCGGTGGCTCACTGCGGACGGCCAGGCATCCCGGCCCCGCAGCGGCACGACCTGGGCGAGCCCCTCCCATTGTTCGTCGGTGACATCGTGGCTGTTCACCGGCACACTCCGTCCTGGCTCGCCCTGGCTGTCTGCATCAGCCAATTCTTACGCATGGTCACCCGTTCGGCCCAATTCGACACGCTCAGCGACCCCCTCTGTGAGATAAATCCGAACACCTATCCGTACCTCACAGCACTGACAGTCTGGCTGTGCAGCGGGCGTAACCGCTCATGATCAGATCGTGTGACATCGACGTAACGGGCAATTCGTACGCTCTTCGGTAGCAGGCCCGGTACGGAGACAGACGGAGAAAGGCAGCACGTGACCACGACCCCCACGACAACGCAGGTGCGCACCGTGTGCTCGTACTGCGGGGTGGGCTGCGGACTCGTGCTGGACGTCGGGCTCGGACCCGACGGACGGCGCACGGTCTTCAAGGCGTCCGGGGACAAGGCGCACCCCGCGAACGCCGGGCGGCTGTGCACCAAGGGCGCGACCACCGCCGACATGCTCAGCGCGCCAGGCCGGCTCACCACCGCGCTGGTCCGGGACGGCTCGGACGACCGGGGCGAGGAACTGGTGCCCGCCCCCGTCGCGGACGCGATCGCGGAGACCGCGCGGCGGCTGCGCGCGATCGTCGACGAGCACGGGCCGGACGCCGTCGCCTTCTATGTCTCCGGGCAGATGGGTCTTGAGGCCCAGTACCTGGCGAACAAGCTGGCCAAGGGGTTCGTGGGGACCAATCAGATCGAGTCCAACTCGCGGCTGTGCATGGCTAGCGCGGGCACCGGATACAAGCTGTCGCTGGGTGCCGACGGGCCGCCCGGCTCGTACGACGACTTCGACCACGCGGACGCCTTCCTCGTCATCGGGTCGAACATGGCCGACTGCCATCCGATCCTGTACCTGCGGATGATGGACCGGATCAAGTCGTCCGGGGCGAAACTCATCGTCGTCGATCCGCGGCGCACCGCCACCGCCGCCAAGGCCGATCTGTTCCTCCAGATCAAGCCGGGCACGGACCTGGCACTCCTCAACGGTCTGCTCCATCTCCTGCACGCCGCCGGGCACACGGACCAGGAGTTCATCGCCGCCCACACCGAGGGCTGGGACGAGATGCCCGCCTTCCTCGCCGACTATCCGCCGGACGCGGTCTCCGCGATCACCGGTATTCCCGAGGACGACATCCGGGAAGCGGCGCGGATCATCGGTGAGGCCAGTGAGTCCGGTGAGTGGATGAGCTGCTGGACCATGGGGCTCAACCAGTCCACCCACGGCACCTGGAACACGAACGCCCTGGTCAACCTGCATCTCGCCACCGGCGCGATCTGCCGCCCCGGCAGCGGTCCGTTCTCCCTCACCGGGCAGCCCAACGCCATGGGCGGGCGCGAGATGGGGTACATGGGGCCGGGACTTCCCGGGCAGCGTTCCGTGCTCGTGGACGACGAGCGGGCGTTCGTCGAGGAGCTGTGGGAGCTGCCGGCCGGCACGCTCCGCAAGGACGGCGCCGGGCACGGCACCGTCGAGGTGTTCCGGCGGATGGCCGAGGGACACATCAAGGCCTGCTGGATCATCTGCACCAACCCGGTCGCCTCGGTCGCCAACCGCAGGACGGTCATCGAGGGCCTGGAGGCCGCCGAGTTCGTCGTCACCCAGGACGTCTTCGCCGAGACCGAGACCAACGCGTACGCCGACGTCGTCCTGCCCGGCGCGATGTGGACCGAGGCGGAGGGTGTCCTCGTCAACAGCGAGCGCAGCCTCACCCTCGCCCAGGCCGCCGTCGACCCGCCCGGTGACGCCATGGCCGACTGGCGGATCATCGCGGCCGTCGCCCGTGCGATGGGGTTCGACGGGTTCGCGTACGAGAGTGCGCAGGACGTCTTCGAGGAGCTCAAGCGGGCGTGGAACCCGAAGACCGGTTGGGATCTTCGGGGCGTCACCTATGAGCGGCTGCGCGAGACTCCCGTGCAGTGGCCGGTCGCTTCGGTGGACGGGCCCGCGCGCAATCCCATTCGCTACAAGGGAGAACAGGGAGAGGGAGAACTGCGGTTCCCCACGGCCAGTGGGCGCGGTGTCTTCTACGCCCGGCCGCATGTGCCGGCCGCCGAAATGCCCGACGACGACTTCCCGTTCGTCCTCAACACCGGGCGGGTGCAGCACCAGTGGCACACGCTGACGAAGACGGGGAAGGTCGCCAAGCTCAACAAGCTCAACTCCGGGCCGTTCGTGGAGGTGCATCCCGAGGACGCGCGGGAGTTGGGGGTCGTCGACGGCGACTCGGTCGAGGTCGCCTCGCGGCGCGGGCGGGCCGTGCTGCCGGCGGTCGTCACGGACCGGGTGCGGCCGGGGTGCGTGTTCGCGCCCTTCCACTGGAACGACCTCTTCGGCGAGTACCTGAGCATCAACGCGGTCACGAGTGACGCGGTCGATCCGCTGTCCTTGCAGCCGGAGTTCAAGATGTGCGCCGTGTCCCTCGTCAAGGTGCACCGCCCCGCGCCTGCGGTACAGCGTCCCGAGTCCCCGGCGCAGCGCCCCGAGGCCCCCGACGCGCCCCGCCCCCAACTGCCGGTGAGCGTGCCGGAGTTGGCGTTCACGCCCGCTCCCCCGCCCGTCCTCAGCGCGCAGGAGCGCCAGTACCTCTCGGGCTTCCTCGCCGGGCTGCCCTCCGGCGCGGTGGGCGTGCCCGTGCTGCCGGCCTCCGCTCCCTTCGTCGCCGAGCACGCCGACTGGGTGAACGGGATGCTCGCCGGCATGTACTCCAGGGCCACAGACGCTCCCCCGAAGGAACGGGTCGGTGTCGGCGTCGAGGTCGACGGGCGTGAAGTCGTCGTGCTGTGGGCGTCGCAGACCGGCAACGCCGAGGAACTGGCCGGCGCTGCCGCCGAGCGGCTGAACGCCGGCGGACACCGGGCGAGGCTCGTCGGTATGGACGAGGCCGATGTGGCCGCCCTCGCGCGCAGCGCCGATCTCCTCTTCATCACCAGTACGTTCGGCGACGGCGACGCACCCGACAACGGCTCCGGCTTCTGGGACACCCTCTCCGGGGAGCAGGCGCCGCGGCTGGACGGCGTGCGGTACGCCGTCCTCGCGCTCGGCGACTCCTCGTACGACGACTTCTGCGGACACGGGCGCCGACTGGACGCGCGGCTGGACGAGTTGGGGGCGGTGCGGATCGCGCCGCGCACCGACTGCGAGCCCGACTTCGAGCCGTCGGCGGACGCGTGGCTCGACCAGGTCCTCGACGTGCTGGACACGAAGGACGAGCAGGAACAGACGCAGGAACAGACGCAGGAAAAGCAGCGGGAGCAGCAGCAGGGGCCGACTACGGCGGGTTCCGACGCCGGAGTCTCCGCACCCGTCGTCCGGACCGGCAAGGCCGCCCCCTCGCCCGTCCGGCTGGCCGGCAACCGGCTGCTCAGTCTGCCCGGCGCGACCAAGGAAGTACGCCGGTTCACCTTCGACACGAGCGGTACGGCCCTGACGTACGAAGCGGGTGACGCGCTCGGTGTGCGGCCCGTCAACTCCAGGTCCCTGGTGGAGGAGTGGCTGGCCGTGACCGGGCTGGACGGGTCAACCGGCGTGGAGGTGGAGGGAGTTGGCGCCTTCGCACTCTCCGAGGCGCTGCACCGGCAGCTCGACATCACCCGGATCACGCCCGACCTGCTGCGCTTCGTCTCCGAACGGGCCCGGGACAACCGTGAGTTGAAGAAGCTGATGCGGTCCGACAACAAGGACGGGCTGGCCCGCTGGTCCTGGGGTCGGCAGGCCGTCGACGTGGCCGCCGAGTACGGGGTACGGGCGTCCGCGCAGGAGTGGGTGCAGGTGCTGCGGCGGCTTCAGCCCCGCCTGTACTCCATATCGTCCAGTCCGCTCGTCGACCCGCAGCGGGTGTCGCTGACGGTGTCCGTGGTGCGGTACGAGAACCTGCACGGCCGCCCGCGCGGCGGAGTGTGCTCGCCCTTCCTGGCCGACGCCGGGCCGGACACGGCGGTGCCCGTCTTCGTGCAGCGCTCGCCGCACTTCAGGCCCCCGGCGGACGCCTCGACGCCGATGGTGATGGTCGGGCCCGGTACCGGGGTCGCGCCGTTCGTGGGGTTCCTGGAGGAGCGGCGGGCGCTCGGGCACCCGGCGCCGAACTGGCTGTTCTTCGGGGAGCAGCACCGCGCCACCGACTTCTACTACGAGGACGAGCTGGCCGCTCTGGTGGCCGACGGAACGCTGTCCCGTCTGGACACCGCGTTCTCCCGCGACCAGCGCAACAAGGTGTACGTCCAGGACCGGATGCGCGAGCACGGGCCCGAGTTGTGGCACTGGCTCCAGGAGGGCGCCCACTTCTACGTCTGCGGCGACGCCTCCCGCATGGCCAAGGACGTGGACCGGGCGCTGCGGGACATCGCGGTGGCGCACGGCGGCCTGAGCGAGGACGAGGCGGCCGTGTACGTGAAGCAGCTCGCGGCGGCGAAGCGCTATGTGCGGGATGTGTACTGAGCCACCCAAGCCAGATCAAATAGCATAAATACCTACTGGCGAACATTCTTACGTGCCTCACACCGGACTTTTCACCTCATGCCGCGTGCGGCACACCGGGCACGATTACGTTCCACTGTCGTGTACTTGGCAGAGACAGCGCCGGAGGTCACGGCGAGAACCGGCCCCCTGCGGGTCATACCGGAGGTCGCCGGCCCCGCGCAGTGGCATCGCGTCCTGACGCTGCTCGCGACCGTGAGCCTGTTCATCGGTACGCGCACGGTGTGGACGCAGGCCGCCAGTCACCGGCTGGCCGTCGCCGCCGTCATCTCGCTCTGCTATCTGTCGATCCTGGTCAGCGGCGTGCTGGCGCTGACCGTGCGCCGGACCCGCTCCCTGGCCCGCCTCGACCTGTGCGTCCTGGTCACGGCGATGACGCTGACCCTGTGCGCGTTCACCCTGAACCACGCCGGCGGCGACGAGGGCGTCCTCACCGCGCAGGCCGCCCGCGAACTCGTGGCCGGGCACCCCGTGTACGGGCAGCCCTGGCCGTGGCTCTTCCAGCACAACCCGGACGTCGCCCTGACCCCGACGATGAGCGGCGGCTACGACCTCACGTACGGCTACCCGCCCCTCCCCGTGCTGCTGACGGCGCCGCTCCTGTGGCTCGGGCACGGCGCGCTCGCGGCGACCGCGGTGACGACCGGGGCGCTGCTCGCCGGCGCCGTGACGCTGTGGCGGCTGCTGCCCGTGCCGTGGCGGTCGGCGGCGACCATGGTGTGCCTGGGCTTCGGCTTCCTGCCGAGTTACGCGCGGCTCGGCTACCCGGCGATCGTGGGGCTCGCGCTGCTCGTCCCGGTGGTGGTGCACTGGCCGCGGATCGGCGCGGGCGGGCGGCTCGGACGGGGTGGCCTCGCGCGGGCCGCCTGCCTGGGAGCGGCCTGCGCGGCGCAGCAACTGCCGTGGTTCCTCGTGCCGTTCCTGCTGGCCGGGATCTACGCCGTGCGCCGGGGCGAGCTGGGCGCCCGGCCCGCCGCCGGGGTGGTGCTGCGGATCACCGGTGCGGCAGTCACCGTATGGCTGCTGATCAACACGTACTTCGTCGTGAGCGAGCCGCGCACCTGGGCGGCCGGGATCGCCCTGCCGCTGACGCAGAACGCGACGATCCACGGGCAGGGCCTGGTGGGGATCGCGCTCTACTTCACCGACGGCAGTGACCGGCTGGCCTGGTACTCGCACGCGAGCATGCTGATGACGGGGGCGCTGCTGGCCCTGCTCGTCCTGTTCGTGCGGCGGCTCGGTCCGGCGATGGTGGTGCTGCCGTGGTGCGCCTTCTTCCTGGCAACCCGTTCGCAGGACGGCTACTACCTGCTGATGACCCCGCTGTGGCTGGCGGCGGCGGTGACCACGCCCGCCGCGTCCTTCGCCGGGGCGTGGCAGCCCCGGCCGCGGTTCCTGTCGGGTCCGCACCGGCGTCCGGCACTGGTCGCGGCGGCGGCACTGCTCCTCGTACCGGCGCTGGCGAGTGCCGCGGTCGCGGCGACGGGTTCGCCGCCGTTGCGGATGCGGGTGACGGGAACGCGCACGGCCGGGCCTGCCGCCGTGTCGGAGCTGACCGTCCGGGTCGCGAACTCGAACAACAGCGCGCTGACGCCGCACTTCACGCTCACCACCGGCCAGGGCATGAGCCACTGGTGGAAGGTGGCCGGGGGGCCGGCCACGCTGCCCGCCCACACCAGTGCCGTCTACCGGCTCCGGCCGCCCGGACCGGTGTTCCACGTGCCCCGGCGTCCGGGGACGCGGATCCGGCTGCGCGTCTTCACGGCGTCGCCGGACACCTTGTCGAGCACGGACATCCGGCTGCCGGGCGAGCGGTCGTCAAGCTGACGTTCAGGCCGTCTTCGTACGGACGAAGACGAGCGTGGCCTTGACGGTCGTGAGGCCCTTGATCATGCCCATCTGGTTCCAGCCCATGCCGAACTGGTCCCGGTCCACGGTGAACTCCGCATCCAGGGAGACCGCGTCGGCGTTCGTCCGGGTAAGACGCGCCGTGACGTTCGTGGGCCGGCTGATGCCGCGCGCGGTCAGCTGACCGGTGACGTCAACGGTGTCGCCGTCGCGGAGCTCGGCGCCGCGCACCGCGAAGGTGATCTCGGGGTGGTTGTCGACGTCGAAGAAGTGCTCGGAGCGCAGGTGCTTGTCGCGCTTGGGGTGCTTGGTGTCCAGGGAGGCGGCGTCCACGGTCACGGTGCCGGTGGCGGAGCCGTCGGGCCGCACCTCGCCCTGACCGTCGACGACGGCGAAGGCCCCCTTCACGGTGACCATGCCCCACATCGTCTTGTGACTGACGGCGACGGTGGTCGCGGTCCGGTCGAGCTGCCACAGTCCGGTCTGCACGGCAACGGTCATGAGTGTCTCCACATACGAGCAAGGGGGGCGGGTCATCCAAATTTGGATGACGAGAGCCCCAAGGTAGCCCGTAATCCAAATCTGAACAACCCTTCGTGCAAAATTGGACAACCGGTAGAATCGACACCATGGCCGACCCCGCTGAGCACGCCGCCGACCTGCCCCCCTGTCCCTCCGCGAGCGAGGGCGGGCTGCTCCCCGCGGAGCTGCGGGCATGGATGGTGCTCCTGGCGGCCACCGGGGCGATCGAGCAGCGGCTCGGCCCTGTCCTCAAGGACGAGCTCGGCGTCTCCCACGACGAGTTCCTGGTGCTGTGCCTGCTGGCGGACCGGTCCGAAGGCGGGTTGCGGATGACCCGGATCGCGGAGTTGCTCGGCCGTCCCAAGACCCGGCTCACCTACCAGATCGCCTGCCTGCAGCACGCCGGACTCGTCACCCGGCGCTCGGTCTGCGGCGACAAACGGGGCGTCGAGGTGGCCCTCACCGACAAGGGCCGACGCATGTTCACGGAGGCCTCGTCGACCCTGACCGACACGGTCACCTCGGGGCTCGCGCAGATCCGCCCCGAGGAGCGCGAGGTGATGTGCGGGATGCTGCCGGAGGAGGCGGGCGGGGAGAAGGGGTGACTCTTCTGCCGCCCGCGCCCGCCCGTCAGGCGGCCAGAACCGCCGGCTCCGTCTCGGACCCCGCCCCGGCCCCGGACTCGGACTCGGCCTCGGTGAGCAGGCCGACGAGGGTCGCGCGGGCCCGGGCCACCCGCGAGCGCACCGTCCCGACGGGGCAGTCGCTGACCACGGCCGCCTCCGCGTAGGGCAGCCCCATCAGCTGCGTGAGGACGAACGCCTCGCGCCGCTCGTCGGGCAGCGCGGCCAGCAGGTCGAGGAGCGCGATTCCGTCGTCGAAGCCGGGCAGCCCGCGCGGCTGGGCCAGTTCGACGGTCAGCCGCCAGTCCTCGGCGTCGCACAGCCGGGGCCGGGCGGCGGCGTGCCGGAAGCTGTCGATCACCGCGCGCCGCGCGATGGACATCAGCCAGGCGCGGGCCGACGACCGCCCCTCGAACCGGTGCAGGCTGCCGAGCGCCCGCAGGAACGTGTCCTGGGCGAGGTCGTCGGCGGCCTGCGGATCGGCGGAGAGATGGGCGACGTACCGCACCACATCGCGGTGCAGGGCGCCGACGAAGCGTTCGACGGCGGCCGGGTCGCCCCCACGGGCGGCGAGCGCCCAGGCGGTTATCGACTCGTCCAGCGGAAGGGCCGGGAGAGTCGGAAGAGCCGGCAGGGGTGCGGCGGGCAGGGCAGGAGCAGACACCTGGTGTCCTTCTCGGGTCGTCCGGAATCCGGCGCGGCGGCCCACGGGACGCGCTGCGACGCAGTGTGCGAGACATCGGGAGACGGGCGCACGCCGCTGCCGGCAAAGGGGAGGAAGGCCGTACGAGAGGTGGGTACGGCCGTGGCCCGAGGCGTCCGTGGAGGCCGACGTACATCGTGTCGGCGCTTCCTGTCCGGCCCCGGGGAACCAGCTGTCTAGACGACAGCGATCCCGGCCGGCGGGCCCCGAGAAGTGATCGCGTGGACGAGCAGGAGCAGCCGCGGCGCCCGGTCCGAACGGCCGCGCCGCGGGCGGAGACGAGGGCGGTCCGGCGGCGCGGGCAGCGCGAGCGGCAGCCGCAGCGGAGCGACCAGCCGGCCGGCCACCGCCCGCAGGATGCGGAACGCGGCCCGCTCGCCATACGCCAGCCACAGACCGCACAGCAGCGCGGCGAGCGTGTGGGCGGCGAGCATGCCGTACGAGGACGCCATGACGTCCGTGCCATGGCCGCCGTGGGCCACATGCCCCGCGACCGCACCCATGTCCATGCCCATGCCGGTACTGGCGCCGGTATGGGCCAGGTCCATGGAATCCATCGGGTCCATCGGCACGGCGGCCGGACCGGCGCCCTGCGCGAACGAGAACGCCGAGTGGAGCGCGCCCTGCGCGACGGCCACGACCCCCACGACCAGCGGGAGTCCGCGCTCGCGGCCGGCCAGGCACCAGCCCGCGCCGCCCGTGACCAGGACCCCGGCGGCCAGCGTCCACCAGGCGACGGTGGAGCCGGACATCAGCACGTGGCCGAGGGCGGCGAGCAGCACACAGACGGCCGCGAACACGGCGGCCCGTAGCGTGCGTGAACCCCACCCGGCAGTCATGACGGCGCTCATCCTCCCATCCGTGGCGCGATCGTCACTGGTGGGTACGTAAATTCCGGATCAACCGTTCGGCGGGGTCCTCCCAGCCGGTCGGCGGGGGTCCGCCGGACGTTCAGCGGATAGTCCCGCGGCCCGCGTCTTCCCAGCCTGGAAACATGACGCAGAACGCCTCCCCACCGACCTCCGCCCAGCCCTCCCCGGTCGCACCCGCACTCACATCCGCACCCGCACCCGCACCCGTCGGCGCACGGCCGTTACCGGCCGGCCGGCTGGTCGGTGTGGATCTCGCGCGCGGCCTCGCCGTCTTCGGGATGTACGCCGCCCATGTCGGCCCCGACCCCTCCTCGGGAGGGGTGACCGGCCAGGTGATGGAGCTGTTCCACGGCCGCGCCTCCGCGCTCTTCGCCTTCCTCGCGGGCTTCTCGATCATCCTGATGACGGGCCGCCGGGTCCCGAAGACCGGCCGCGAGGGACGTCAGGCGGTGGCGAAGGTCCTCATCCGGGCCGTGCTCCTGCTCGCCCTCGGCACCTGGCTGACCTCCACCGGCACCCCCGTCGAGGTGATCCTCGCCTACTACGGCCTCTTCTTCGTCCTGGTCCTGCCCTTCCACCGGCTGCGCGCCACCTCCCTGGCCGCCCTCGCCGCAGCCACCGCACTCGTCCTGCCCCAACTCCTGTACGTCGTCCAGCGGTCCATCGACGACGGCTGGGCGGAGACCTTCACGCGCTACGACCCGCTGGCGCGGATCAGCGACACCGACGGCTTCGTCGAGCTCTTGTTCAGCGGGAGTTACCCGGCCCTGGCCTGGATCCCGTTCGTCCTCGCGGGCATGGCGGTGGCCCGTCTCGACCTCGCGGCCACCGCCGTACGCATCCGTCTCGCCGTCACCGGCGGCGCGCTCGCCGTGCTCGGTTACGGCGGCTCGTGGCTGGCGCTGCACTTCGTCCCCGGCGTCTCGGCCGCCCTCGCGGCAGGCGCCGAGGACCGCTCCGGTTCGGTCATGTCGGCCTGGTGGTCGGACACGGCCGGCTATCCGACCGGGGAGTCCACGGCGTGGCTGTGGGTGGCCTCCCCGCACAGCGAGACGACCCTCTCCATCGTGGGCAACACCGGGGTCGCGATCGCCGTGCTCGCCGGCTGCCTGGCCGCCGTCGACGCCCTCCCTCGCTTCCGGCGCCTCGCGGGACCGGTCATCGCGGTCGGCACGATGTCCCTGACCGCGTACGTCTTCCATGTGGCCGGCATCCAGGTCCTCGGCATCGAGGAACTCCCCGGCTCCCCGCTGTACGTCCTGTTCGGATTCGTCGTCACCGTGACCGTCTTCGCGTCCGTCTGGTCCCGCTTCTTCCGGCGCGGGCCCCTGGAACGCCTCCTGGGGGACGCGACGAAGATCGTCCGGTATGTGAGGTAGCCCCATCGGTTTTGAACGTGTTCAAATATTTGCGCTACGCTCAGGGCACACGTTCCGAACCCGCAGGGGGAGCCATGAAGATCGTCGTACCCGGAGGAACCGGCCAGGTGGGAGCGATCCTGAGCCGGGCGCTCACCGCCGCAGGCCACGAGGTCGCCGTCCTGACCAGACGGCCGACGCGCGACGGCGAGATCGGCTGGGACGGCGAGACTCTGGGCGCCTGGGCCGACGCGGTCGACGGCAGCGACGTCGTGATCAACCTGGCCGGCCGCAGCGTCAGCTGCCGCTACACCCCCGCCAACCTGCGGGCCATGATGGACTCGCGCGTGCACTCGACCCGGGTCGTCGGCGAGGCGATCGCCACAGCGGCGCGGCCTCCCCGGCTCTGGCTCCAGATGAGCACCGCCACTGTCTACGCCCACCGCTTCGACGCCCCCAACGACGAGGCGACCGGCATCATCGGCGGCGCCGAATCCGGCGTACCGGACTACTGGGCCTACAGCGTCGAGATCGCCAAGGCCTGGGAGCGGGCCCAGGAAGAGGCCGCGACGCCCGCCACGCGCAAGGTCGCCCTGCGCACCGCCATGGTGATGAGCCCGGATCGCGGCGGCGTCCTCGACATCCTGCTGCGGATGGCCCGGCTCGGCCTCGGGGGTCCGGTCGCGGGCGGCGCGCAGTACGTGTCCTGGATCCACGACCAGGACTTCGTCCGCGCCGTCGAGTTCCTCACCGACCGGGAGGACCTCGCCGGTCCGGTGAACCTCGCCGCTCCCCACCCCCTCCCGCAGCGCGCGTTCATGCGCGCGCTGCGCGCCGCGTGGGGCGTTCCGGTGGGCCTGCCCGCGACGAGGTGGATGGCGGAGCTGGGCGCGTTCGCGCTCCGCTCGGACACCGAACTCCTGCTGAAGAGCCGCCGTGTCGTCCCCGGCCGCCTGCTCGACGCGGGCTTCACCTTCCACCACGCCGAGTGGCCCGAGGCCGCCACCGACCTCGTACGACGACTGCGCGCGGGGGCCTCCGGGGGCACCGGAACCCGGCTGTCACACGGCTCCCGCTGAACGGACGTACGAATCCAGAGTGTCGTGAACGCCGCGTACAGGCACGGCCTCGTCCGGATGGGACGAAAGTGACCCCTGGTGCACGGGCCGTCGAAGGCGGGAGAGAAGCTGTGATCGAGCAACTCTCCCTGGAGGTACGTGAGATGACGAGCCCTCTGCCGCGCCGTACGGTGCTGGGCGGAATGATCGGCGGTGTGGCGCTGGCCTCGGCCGCCGCCGGCCTGGGTGCCGGTTCCGCACTGGCCGCAGGACGCACAGCCGGTGTCCCAGGACCAGCAGCCGGACCGGAGCCGTATGTGCCGGTGGCCGTGGGCAGCGGGGGCGGTCCCGCCGGGACGGACCGGGTGCATGTCCTCAAGGTCGGTCCGGACACGGCGCACACCGTCCTCGTCCTGGTGCCCGGCTGGTTCGGGGCGGCCAATGACTTCCGGCTGATGGCCCGTGACCTGGTCGCAGCCGTGCCCGGGTTGCAGGTGTGGGCCCTCGACCGGCGGGAGGAGAACCTCGCCGACCGGTCGGGCTTCGCGGCCCCGGACCCCGTCGGCTACTACCTGGACGGCCACTACCGCACCCAGGACCCGGCCGCCTCCCCCTTCGCCGCGCACTGGGGCCTGGCGCTGACCCTGGAGGACATCCGGGCCGTGGTCCGGACCGCCGGCCGGGGTGGCCGGCGGGTCGTGCTCGGCGGGCACTCGTGGGGCGCGACGACCGCGATGGCGTACGCGGCCTGGGACTTCGACGGCTGCCCCGGATACCGGGACCTCGCCGGGCTGGTGGTCATCGACGGCGGGGTGCGCGGGGCGTTCGACGGGACGGGCGACCCGATCGCCGACTCGCCGGAACAGGTACGGGAACGGCTGGCGGCCATCGACGCCGGGGCGGTCTTCGACCTCACCCTGAGCGCCGTGGGCCTGGGCAGCCGCCCGGAGAGCACCCAGATCTGGTACCAGCTCGCCGGCCACTACGCACTCCACGACCCCGACGGCCCCTCGGTCCTCCAGCCCCGCCTGCCCGACTCCCTGCGCCTGCCGTACACCGTCACCAACGCGGGTCTGCTGGGCGTCCTGGTGGACGCGGGCTTCGGCTGGCCGAACACCATCACCGTCCACTCCGGACACCTCGCCGACAGCGGGGACGTACGCGGCTGGGTCGACAGCGGCATCACCCCGATCGCCCGGGTCGCCGCGGCGTACGCCGGACCGGTGCCGGCGGTGTGGGAGTGGTACTGGCCGACCCGCCTCTCCATCGACCTCGACGTCACCGACGCCTACACCGACTCCACGCTCGCCCGCTCCCTGGACCTGCGCCTGCACCACGCCGACCGGCTCGACATACCCCTGTACGCCTTCGGCACGAGCTACGCCAAGGGCACGATCGAGGAGGCGGCGCGCACGGTCGTCGCCGACTCCCGGATCCCGTACGCCACTTACGAGACCGACAACGGCATGAACCACCTCGACCCGCTCTTCGCCGCCCCGGCCCACAACACCCTGACCCGGACACTCGCCGTGTTCCTGAACGGGCCGGCCGGCCACTGACGAAGGGGACCTGTCCGGCCGGTACCTCGCGGGGACCGGCCGGACGGCCAACTCCTGGACGGCCAACTCCTGGACGGTCAGGCGCCCTTGGCGACAGGGCCCCGACCCCGGTCACGGCACTCACCTCTGTCCGGCAGCAGACCGACAGGTGACACGTGACACGCACGGCCGAGGCGTGAACCCGCCGCCTCAGCCCACCCGTTGCGCCGACGGCGACCGCAACAGCAGACCCATGCGACTCGCATCACACCGTGTACGCCCATGGCGAGAATGCCTGACGCATCAGATACCGTCTTGTCAGATGAACGGCTCGCGTCAGCGCGCCCCCTTCTCGACCGAACAGCGAAGAGCCCTGATGAGCCCCCTCGAATTCACCGTGCTCACCCCCAACCCGATGAGCACTCCGTACGAGAACACCGCCTTCGCCGTTCCCGCTTCCCCCGTCCCGGCCGAGGCGGTCCCCCGCCCGTACGCCGGGAACCTCCCTGCCCTCACGCAGAAAGGGTTACCCCAGTGACTGCCCTTCCCAGCCGACGACGCCTCCTCACCACCGGAGCGGGCGCCGCACTCGGCCTCGGCACACTCGCCGCCACCGCGTCCCAGGCCACGGCCGCCCCCGCCCCGGCAGCAGCCGCAGCCGCGCGCGGCGCCGGCGCCGAGGAGACCAGGACCCTCGACGAGCTGTACCAGGACGCCGTCGCCGAAGGCGGCAAGCTCGTGATCTACGCGGGCGGCGACCTCGCCAACTCGGGCAGTGGCGCGGGCGCCCGGACCGCCTTCCGCCAGCGGTTCCCGCTGATCGACCTCAACCTCATCGTGGACTACAGCAAGTACCACGACGTCCGTGTGGACAACCAGTTCGAGACCGACACCCTGGTCCCCGACCTGGTGCAGTTGCAGACGCTGCACGACTTCACCCGCTGGAAGCGCCAGGGACGGCTGCTGCACTACAAGCCCGCCGGCTTCAGCAAGCTCCACAAGAGGTTCAGGGACGCGGACGGTGCCTGGGTCGCCGGCATGGTCATCGCCTTCAGCTACCTGTACGACGTGGCCGCGGCCGGCGCCGACGCGCCCCAGACGCCGCTGGACCTGGTCGACCCGCGCTGGAAGGGCGCCATCGCCTCCTCCTACCCGCACGACGACGACGCGGTGCTCTACCTCTACGCCCTCTACGCCGAGACCTACGGCTGGGACTGGATGGCCCGCCTCGCCGCGCAGCAGCCGCAGTTCGCCCGCGGCTCCTTCTCCCCCGGCGCCGCCGTCGCCAGCAAGGAGAAGATCATCGGCGTCGGCGCGGGCGGCAACCCGCTCGCCACCACCCCGACCCGCTGGATGATGACCGACGGGCACCCGTTCATGGCGTGGGGACAGCGGATCGCGATCCTGAAGCAGGCGGCCAACCCCACGGCGGCCAAGCTCTACCTCAACTGGCAGCTGTCCACCGAGCGTCAGACCTCCAACGGCTGGTCGGTACGCACGGACATCGCGCCCCCCACCGGCCTGAAGCCGATCTGGGAGTACCCGAACGCCAACCTGGACGGGTTCCCGCGCTTCATGGAGGACCGGGCCCAGGTCGAACGGCTGAAGCAGACCTTCGCCCTCTACTTCGGCGAGGTCAAGGGCGACCCGACACCCGGCTGGCCCGGTCTGCACCCGGGCGCGTGACCCCCAACTGACCGCCCTGTACCGGTCCCGTCCCCGACGGGACCGGGTCCCGTCACGACTTCTTGGGCATCCCCACCCGCACCTCGGCGGGTGGGGATGCCCATTCCTCCGGACGGCAGAACTGCCCGTCCCTCATGTCGGTCCCCCCACTGAGGAGTCCCCCGCGTGATCGAGCCACAAGCCGACGCACCCCGCCAAGCGCCGTCCGAGAGCCACCCTGACGACATCCTCACGCGCCGCCGCCTCTGGCAACTCGGCGCCGCCACGGCGCTCACCGCCGGCGCGGCGGCCTTGCTCCCGGCGGGTGCCACGGCGGCCTTGCCGACCACCAGCAGGACCGCTCAGGAGTACTTCGACCGGGCCGCCGAACTGGCCGGTGACAACCCCGTCCTCAAGGGCTTCGTCCGCGCGCTCACCGCCGGTAACGTCCCGCCTCGGCCCCCGGCTCCCGCACCTCTGCGGATCTTCGACAACGTCGCGGTGCTGAGCGTCGGCTGGGTGTCCGCCACCGCGATCCTCACGTCCCGCGGAATCATCCTCGTCGACGCCCTCAACACACCCGAGGAAGCAGCGCAGTTCATCGTCCCGGGCCTGCGCGACCTGGGAGCCGACCCTTCGACGATCAGGTACGTCGTCGTCACCCATGGCCACCTCGACCACTTCGGGGGCGCCCAGTACCTGGCCGACCAGTACGGCGCCCGCGTCATGATGGCACCGGCCGACTGGGACCTCCTCGCCACCACCTCCCCGGCCAACGCCCCCACCCGCGACCTCGACATCGCCGACGGCCAGAGACTCACCCTGGGCGACACGACTGTCACCCTCCACCACACGCCGGGCCACACACCCGGCACCGTCTCTCCGACATTCCCCGTCCGCCGGCAGGGCCGCCGGCACACCGCCATGCTCTGGGGCGGCACCAACCCGCCCGCGGCCACGGCGAACAAGGAGCTCTACCTCTCCTCCGCCCTCGCCTTCGCCTCGCGGATGAGGCGCGCCGGAGTCGACGTCGAGCTGAGCAACCATGCGTTCGCCGACTACGGCCTCGAACGCATGGAAGAACTGCGCAACGAGCCAGGCAGCCCCAAGAACCCGTTCGTCATGGGCACCGCAGGGACCCAGCGCCTCATGAAAGTCATCGAGAACATGCTGCGCGGCCGCATCGCCCTGGACCAGGAGGGCGCCACCACCACACCGGCCATCACGGCGGCCACCGGCACCCACACGACAGCCTGTTGCTGACGACCCTGCCGCCGGAGTAGTAGTCGCCGGCGGCGGCGGGCGCGGCCGGTTCGGCGAGCGGCCGAGCCCCCGGCCTCGACAAGCCGCCTCCCACCGCAAAGCCGCCGGCAACTGATCCCCCGGGACGAACCTTCAGTTCAGGCCTGCTTTCGGGTCTTTCAGCCAGGTCCACGAGTAGATGAGCGTCATATGCGCGCCATAATTTTGATCATGCTCGTCCCCCGCACCTGGGGCACCGGCTGTTCCTGCCCGTGCCCCCCATCTGCACCTGAACCGACATCGCGGCACACACCCAGGCCTTGAGGCGCGGAGTCGACGCCCCCGCCGGCGGTCACCAACTGGTGGATCCAGCCTCAATGCTTCACCGCAAATTACACACATCCCCTCTACAACCCGGCCGCCATGGTCTAGATTGACGTTGCTTCAGGTGTTCGGACACATGGCGACAAATAATGATCAAAAGGTCCGACATTACAGACAGCCAGCGGTCACGTCCCCAGGGCCGGATATGGGGACGATCAGGAGGCCGCTAGGGGCCTTGGGTGCGGGGAGCACCCCGGGTTCGACGGACTCTCACACACCTGGAGAGTCCGTCAGGACATGTGAGTCGGCTGCCGTCAGGGCGGGTTGTTCACGTACCTCCGAAAGAGCCGATATGTCATGCGCAGGGCAAGAGCCGCCTGCGTGGAGGAACACAGCGCGGGGCGGGGGGCGGGGGCCTCCCGCAGGGAGGAACTGTGCGGGAGGCGGGGGCCTCCCGAGGGGGAGGGACCGTGTTGGGCGAACACGTTGAACCATTGGGGACCTGGGGGGTTCTGTGCCGCAGGGGGGATTAGTCGGCCCTTTTCCGTCGGCGCGCGAGCGTCTGGCGGACGGGGCTGTCAGACAGCCCGTGCACGACTGGGAACAGCGCTACCGCCGTACCGTGATGACCAGCGATACGGTGGCCACCGCCTTGGTGGTGGCGTCGATCGGGAACTTCTTCGGGGCCCGGGACGCGGCCAACTGGCACGAGAAATGGGGAATTCTCGCATTCGGCACTGAACTGCTGGTGCTGGGAGCGCTTGCGGTGAGCCGGGCGTGGGCTCCGGCCGTGCTCGGCCAGGGTGCCGAGGAATTCCGCCGGCTCGGACGCTCACTGTTCACGGCGACCGTCGTACTGGCGCTCGGCGGGATCGCCCTCACCTCGCGCAACATCAAACTCTGGATCTTCGTCGCGATCCCCGCGATCGCGCTCGTCACCATGACCGCGCGGTATCTGCTCCGCCTCTGGCTGCACAAACAGCGGAAGGAGGGACAGTGCCTGAGACCGGTGCTCGTTGCCGGGAGCCCGGCCACCGCACGCGACCTGATCACCCGAACCCGCAAACTCCCGCACCTCGGCTGGCGGGTGGAGGCGGTGTGCACGCCGGACGGCCTCGGGCTCGACGGTGACCATCTGGACGGAGTGCCGGTCATCGGCCGGCTGACGGACGTAGCCAGTCACGTCCGCCGCGACGGCTACCGTGTCGTCGCGGTCGCATCGGACCCGCACTGGTCACCGGACCGGCTGCAGCGCCTGGCCTGGAACCTCGAAGGCAGCGATGCCGAGATGGTCGTGGCCCCCGTGCTGATGGAGGTGGCCGGCCCGCGGCTGCACGTCGACGCGGTGCTCGGCATCCCGCTGCTGCGGGTCAGCATGCCGACTTTCACCGGGGGCCGCCGGGCGATCAAAGGGGTCGTCGACCGGATGGGCGCGGCGATCCTGCTGTTGCTGTTCGCGCCGCTGATGGTGTTCGTCGCGCTGCTCGTGATGGCGGACAGTCGTGGTGGGGCGCTCTACCGCCAGCGCAGGGTCGGCAAGGACGGCCTCGAGTTCACCATTTTCAAGTTCCGCACCATGGTCGCCGGAGCGCATGGGGCACGTACCAGGCTTTCCGACCGCAACGAGGGTGCGGGGCTGTTGTTCAAGCTCCGCCGGGATCCGCGGGTGACCCGGGTGGGAGCGGTGCTGCGCCGGTACTCGATCGACGAGCTTCCGCAGCTTTTCA
Source organism: Streptomyces sp. NPDC020898 (assembly GCF_044333925.1). NCBI lineage: Bacteria > Bacillati > Actinomycetota > Actinomycetes > Kitasatosporales > Streptomycetaceae > Streptomyces > Streptomyces sp. NPDC020898. Next base: position 175,218 of record NZ_JBIRRV010000015.1, on the reverse strand, counting down.
ATGTGCTCACCGGATCGATGTCGCTCGTCGGTCCGCGGCCTCCGCTACCGGAGGAGTCCGCCGCGTACGGCCCGGACATCCGGCGGCGGCTGCTGGTCAAGCCCGGACTCACCGGCCTGTGGCAGATCAGCGGACGCAGCGACCTGTCGTGGGAGGAGGCGGTGCGGCTGGACCTGCGGTATGTGGAGGACTGGTCGCTGGCCCTGGACGCGGTGATCTTGTGGAAGACGCTGCGTGCGGTGCTCTACGGGCAGGGGGCGTACTGATGCGCGGGGACCGTTGTCCGGTCGGCGCGCGGACCGCAGGCCGCAAGGGCCTGCCTGGGGGGAGGGACGAGTCATGAGGGTCAGCGTTTTCGGGCTCGGCTACGTGGGCTGCGTGTCGGCCGCGTGCCTGGCCAGCATGGGGCACGAGGTCATCGGGGTGGACGTGAACCAGGTCAAGGTCGACCTGGTCAACGACGGCAGGGCCCCGGTGGTCGAGGAGCGGATCGGCGAGCTCATCGCCGAGGTCGTGCGGACCGGGGCGTTACGCGCCACCGACGACGTCCGCGAGGCGATCATGGGCAGCGAGGTGTCACTGGTCTGCGTGGGCACACCGTCGGAGCCCAACGGCAGCCTGTGCACCACGTACTTGGAGCGGGTCACCGAGGAGATCGGCGCCGCCTTGGCCGAGCAGGGGGGCCGGCACACCGTCGTGTTCCGCAGCACCATGCTCCCCGGCACCTGCCTGAACCTGCTGGTACCGATCCTGGAGAAGTACGTCGGCGGCACGGCCGGCGTGGATCTGGGGGTCGCGGTCAACCCGGAGTTCCTGCGCGAGGGCACGAGCGTGCGGGACTTCTTCGACCCGCCCAAGACCGTCATCGGCGAGATCGACCCGGCAAGCGGCGACGCGGTGGCGGCGCTGTACGACGGCTTGCCCGGCGAGGTCTTCCGGGTGCCGATCCCGACGGCCGAGGCGATCAAGTACGCGGACAACGCGTTCCACGGCCTCAAGATCGGCTTCGCGAACGAGCTGGGCGCGGTGTGCCAGGCGCTCGGGGTGGACTCGCACCAGGTGATCGACGTGTTCCTGGCCGACCGCAAGCTGAACATCAGCCCCGCCTACCTGCGGCCCGGCTTCGCCTTCGGTGGCTCCTGCCTGCCCAAGGACCTGCGCAGCCTGGTCCACGCGGCGCAGCGGGCCGACGTCTCGATACCCATCCTCTCCCACGTGCTGCCCTCCAACTCCGACCATCTGCAGCGCGCGGTGGAGCTGGTCGAGCGCACCGGCAAGCGCCGGGTGGGAATGTTCGGGCTGTCCTTCAAACCCGGCACCGACGACCTGCGCGAGAGCCCGCTCGTCGAGCTGGCGGAGAGACTCTTCGGCAAGGGCTACGACCTGCGGATCCACGACGCCAACGTGAGCCTCTCCCGGCTGATCGGCGCGAACCGCGAGTACATCGAAAGCCGGCTGCCGCACCTCGCGCAGCTGCTCGCGGACTCCGTCGACGAGGTGCTCGAGCACGCCGAGGTGGTCCTGGTCGGGACCAGGGATCCGGCCGTGCTGGCGGCGCTGCCCCATGGCGAAGGACCGTTGATCGTCGACCTCATCCATCTGCCGGACGCCGAGACGCGCCGGACCGAACCGGGGTACGTGGGCCTTGCTTGGTGACAGATCGTTCGAAGACATATCCGGCGGCGCCGGGTCGACCCGGCGCGCGCTGATCCTGGTGGAGAACCTGTCGGTGCCGTTCGACCGGCGGGTGTGGCAGGAGTGCACGACGCTGCGCGACGCGGGCTGGGAAGTCCACGTCATCTGTCCCCAGGGCGAGAAACGGGACACGGAGCCGGAGGCGGAGATCGACGGGGTGCGGATCCACCGCTACCCGTTGCGCGCGGCCACCGGAGGGCCGGCCGGCTATCTGCGGGAGTACGGAACGGCGTTGTGGCACACGGTCCGGCTGGCCCGCAAGGTCGGCCCGGTCGACGTGGTCCACGCCTGCAACCCGCCCGACCTGCTGTTCCTGCCTGCCCTGTGGCTGAAGCGGCGCGGGGCGCGGTTCGTCTTCGACCAGCACGACCTGGTACCCGAGCTGTACCTCTCCCGGTTCGACCGCGGCAAGGACCTGCTCTACCGCGCCGTGTGCGCGCTGGAACGGCGGACCTACCGGGCCGCGGACATCGTGCTCGCGACGAACGAGAGCTACCGGGACGTCGCGGTGAGCCGTGGCGGGAAGCGGCCTCAGGACGTCTTCGTGGTGCGCAGCGCACCGCAGACCGACCGGTTCCAACCGGTGCCGCCCGAACCGGAGTTGAAGCGCGGCAAGCCTCATCTGCTGTGCTACCTCGGCGTCATGGGCCCGCAGGACGGCGTCGACTACGCCTTGCGCGCCCTCGCGAAGCTGCGCGACGAGTTCGGGCGGACCGACTGGCACGCGGTGTTCGTCGGCTCCGGCGACGCCTTCGACGCGATGGTGGAGCTGTCCCGGAAGCTCGGTCTCTCCGAGCAGGTGCAGTTCACCGGGCGTATTCCGGACGCCGACCTGGTGCGCTACCTGTCCACCGCGGACGTGTGCCTCTCCCCCGATCCGCGCAATCCGCTCAACGACGTGTCGACCATGAACAAGGTCCTGGAGTACATGGCGATGGGCCGGCCGCTCGTCTCGTTCGACCTGAGGGAGGCGCGGGTCTCCGCCGGTGACGCCGCTGTGTACGCGCCCGCCAACGACGAGGCCGAATTCGCCAAGCTCATCGCGCTGCTCCTCGACGATCCGGAGAAGCGGGCCCGGATGGGCAGCATCGGCCAGGAGCGGATCAGCGGGCAGCTTTCCTGGCGGAACTCGCAGGCGTCGCTGCTCGCTGCCTACGCCGCCGCCTGCCGTGACCGCACTCCGGTGTCGCCGGGCGAGCCGCTCCGGGCACGCAGGAGGCAGCGCCGTTGAGCGACGACACAATACGTCTGGTCACGATCGGGCGGATCTTCCGACGGCGCCGGCGGCTTCTCGCCGTCCTCGCCGTGGTGGGCGCGCTCGTCGGCTACGGCGTCTCGGTGGTGTTCCCGCCGCGGTACACGACGTCGGCATCGGTTCTGCTGCCGGGGCAGTGGGAAGAGCGCGCGCTGCTGACCCAGGTGGACATCGCGACCAGTTCGACGGTGGTCGACCGCGCGGCCGCCAAGCTCGCCTGGCCGGGCGTCAGCGGCGCCGAGCTGCGGGATCAGGTGAGTGCCAAGGCCGCCGACGGGAACATCGTCAGGATCTCGGGTACGGCCGACACGCCGGAGCGGGCGCAGCAGCTCGCCGACCAGATGGCCCGGCAGTTCCTCGGATTCGCCGTGCGGATCGCAGGCGGCGGCACCGACTCCGCGGCGGTCACAGAGCCCGAGGCGCTGCGGCAGCAGGTGGAGGAGACCAACCGCCGTATCACCGAACTGGCCGAGGCGGCCGATCCGGGGCAGAGCGTGGAGAGCGTGCAGACCCGCACCACGCTCGAGAAGCTGCGCACCTCGCTGGAGGCGGCCATGACGAAGCTGGACCAGGCCGACCCGGCAGCCAACATGGCCGGCATGGTCGTCATGGGTCCGGCGGCCCGGCCGACCGGCGAGACGCCGCCGACGAGGGTGCAGCTCATCGTCGCCGGGGCACTGCTGTTCTTCCTGCTCGCGGTCATCGGCCATCTCACCGCCGCCCGGATGAACCGCCGGCTGCGCAGCGAACCGGAGATCGCCGCGGCGCTGGGTTCGGCGCTCCTCGGCACCGTCGACGTGCCTGATGAACGGCGCGCGCACCGGCCGGAACACCCTGGCCCACGGGCCACGCTCCGCCGGCTCCTCGGTGTCGACACCCGGTGGGACATCCCGACCCCGCAGAGGTCCGGCGACGAGGACGGCAGGCGGATCCGCTACCGGCGGGTGTGCGCTCGCCTCCGGGACCGACTGCCGGTCCCCCGGCGGTTGCTGGCCGTCGTGCCGGACGGCGACGAGATCGCCCGCCTGGCCGCCGAGCAGCTCGTCGCCGAGGCCAAGGGCGATCCGCTGCTGCGGGTGGTGGAGGTTTCGGTGGACCGGCCGATGGTGCCGGACCGCGGCACCGAGTCCGGTGCCCTGGTCGTCCTCAGCGCGGGCAGCTGGACCAAGGAGGAGCTCGCCGGCCTCGCCGAGGCGTGTGCGGACGGCGGGCACGAGGTCGTCGGCATCGTCGTCGCCGGCCCGGTCCGGGCCCGTCCCACACGGTCTGCCGACGATCCGCCGGACGACGCCACCCCGGCACTCGCGGTTCGCGACCACGCGACGGGAGGTTCGGTGTGACGACGAGTACGACTTCGGAGTCGTCGCCGGCCACTCCCCTCTTCGACCTGCAGGCGCTGGTGGTGTCGGTGCGCAGGCGCCGCCGCCTCTGGCTCTCCATGGCGCTCGTGGGGCTGCTGGCCGGCGTGGCGCTGGCGGTCCTGCTGCCGCCGCGGCCGACCGCGGTGACCAAGGTGCTGGTCGCGCACAAGGAGGACCAGCCGAACGACACCGGAACGCTGATCCGCACCGACGTCGCGCTGCTGGGGACCACACGGATCGCCGCCAAGGCCCTGCAGGCCCTCAAGTCCCCGGAAAAACCCGAGGACTTCATGGAGGACTACCGGGGCACCGGCCTGACCAACAATCTGCTGCAGATCGATGTGACAGGTGACACCGACGCGGAAGCGGTGGCCCGGGCCAAGGCACTGGCCGAGGCGTTCGTCGCTGACCATGTGAGCCGGATGCGGGAAACCGCGATGGCCGAGGCCAAGGCCCTGCTCGACCAGCGTGACCGCATGCGGGTCGAGCTCGCCCAGGTCAACCAGGAGATCGGGGCCCGCTCGCCGGAGAGCGACCCGAGAGCGTCGGCGAGCATCGAGTCGCTCTTCGCCCGCCGGGCCGAACTCGACTCGCGCATCGCCGACTTCGACCAGCGCGCGGCGGAGGCCCGCACCGGCACGCCCAAGATCATCACCGGCACGCAGATCGTGGACGCCCCCCGCGCGGTGCGGCATTCCCTGCCCAAGGCCGCTGCCACCAACTCCGCGATCGGGCTCGTCCTCGGGCTCGTCCTCGGCCTCGCGCTGGCCGCGGTCGGCACGGTGGTGGCGGACCGCCCCGTGCTGCGCCGGGACATCGCAGCGAACCTGGGTGTCTCGGTCATCGCCGAGCTGCCCCGCCGGTCGGGCAGGTTGTGGCAGCGCCGACGGACCCGGGTGGCACGCGAACGGCTCACCGCGCACCTGGCCCGCACCGTGCGCGGTTCCACGGAACCGGTGTCGCTGCTGGAACTGGGCTGCGCGCGCGGCACGAGCGCGATCGCCCTGAACCTCGCCGGGGCACTGGCGTCGGAGGGACCAGCGGTGATCGTCGATGGTCTGCCCGGCCCGCAGCTCGCCAAGCGCCGTCAGAAGCCAGGAGACCCCACCGTGGTCAGCGGCGAGCGTGCCGCGGCCGTGTCGGGTCAGGAGCGCCGGATCGGCGTCGGCTCGGTCGCGCCCGGCACCGCGTGGACCGACCTCCGGTACCTCGGCACGCAGACCGTGCTGGTCGTGCGTGCCGGGCACGGCAGCGCCGCATGGCTGCACACCGTGGCGCGACAGCTCGCGGACCAGCGGATTCCGGTGATCGGTGTGGTGCTGATCGACCCCGATCCGCGTGACCGGACCGACGGCACGCTGTGGAACGGACTGCACACCGCGCTGCGCGGCCGGAACGAGGTACCGGCCAGGCAGAACGGGACGGGCCTGCCGGAGCGGCTGCCGGCGCGGGCCGCACGGCGCACGGACAACGACCAGGAGGCGAGGTAGGACATGTGTGGCATCGCAGGCACGTACCGATGGCCGGACGGGAAGGCCGTGACCGACCGGCTCACCGATACCCTCGCTCACCGCGGTCCGGACGGGGCGGGCCGGTACGGCCATCCCGTCGGTGACGGCGAAGTGCAGCTCGGGCACCGCCGGCTGGCCATCGTCGACCTGTCCGAGACCGGCGCCCAGCCGATGGTCTCGGACGGCCTCGCCCTCACGTACAACGGCGAGCTGTACAACGCGCCCGAGCTGCGCGCCGAGTTGACGGCCGCCGGGGTGCGCTTCCGCGGTACCTCCGACACCGAGGTGCTCCTTGAGGCCTGGCGGCGCTGGGGCACGGACTGCCTGCCCCGGCTGCGCGGTATGTTCGCGTTCGGGATCTTCGACGAGCGAACCGGTGAACTGGTGCTGGCCCGCGACCAGTTGGGCATCAAGCCGCTGTTCCTGCTCCGGCGCGGCGCGGGGCTGGTGTTCGCCTCCGAGCTCAAGGCGCTGGCGGCCGCCACCGGCGGGTCGCTGGAGGTGGACCATGCGGCGCTGGTGGCCTCGCTGCTGTACTACTGGGTGCCGGACTCCCGGTGCGCGTTCCGCGAAGCGGAGAAGCTGCCGCCGGGGAGCTGGCTCCGGTGCCGGCCCGACGGCCGGGTGGAGCGCGGCAGTTACTGGAACCTGAGGGACGTCGCCGCCGAGGGCCGGGAGCGGTCCCGCAGCGGTGAGCTGCCGGACCTGGCCGCCATCGTCGAGGAGTCGACCCGCCGCCATCTGCTGTCCGACGTACCCGTGGCGACCTTCCTCTCCGGCGGTCTCGACTCCAGCTATCTGACCGCGCTGGCGGCCCGCGACCGGCCCGGGATCTCCGCCTACACGATCGGGTTCCGCGCCGAGGACGCCAGGTTCGAGGCGATGCCGGACGACCTGCGCTATGCCCGGCAGGTGGCCGAACAGTTCGGCGTCGACCTGCACGAGATCGAGATAGCCCCGAACGTGCTCGACCTGCTCCCGCAGATGACGTACCACCTGGACGAGCCGATCGGCGACCCCGCCGCGATCAACACGTTCCTGATCTGCGAGGCCGCCCGGGAGGCCGGGGTCAAGGTGATGCTGTCGGGGATGGGTGCCGACGAGCTGTTCGCCGGTTACCGCAAGCACCTGGCCAACCTGCTCGCGCTGCGCTACCAGCGTGTCCCGCGGCCCCTGCGGCGCGGCGTGTCCAGGGTCGTGGACCGGCTGCCGGTCGCCACGGCCCGCCGGGGGTACCGGTCGGTGCGCTTCGCGAAGCGGTTCCTCTCCTTCGCCGATCTGCCGGAGGAGACCGCGTTCCGGCGCAGCTACACCATGTACGACCAGGACGAGCTGCTCGCCCTGATCGATCCGGACCTGGCCGGGACGGTCGACGACGTACTGACCGAGCATGCGGACGTCTATGAGGACAATGCCCTCGATGACCCTGCCGACTTCGTCAATCGCATGTGCCTGGCCGACGCCCGGATGTTCCTGCCGGGCCTGAACCTCGCCTACACGGACCGCTCCAGCATGGCCGCGTCGACCGAGGTGCGGGTGCCGTACGTGGACGTCGAGGTGGTCAGGGCGGCGTTCGCCGTGCCCGGCGATCGCAAGATCGTCGGACGGCAGGGCAAGGCCGTTCTCAAGGAGGCGGCCTCCTCGGTCCTGCCCCGGGAGATCGTCCACCGGCCCAAGGGCCTGTTCAGTGCCCCGCTGCGCGCCTGGATGAGCCGGGATCTGGCGCCGCTGGTGCGCGAGGTGGTCAACGACGGCGTGCTCGTCAACTCCGGGTTCCTGCGCCGCGACGCGCTGGCGCGGATGGTCGCCGAGGACGCCGCCGGGCAGCGGGACTTCTCCAAGCATCTGTGGCATGTGCTGACCCTCGAGTACTGGTATCGCGGCGCGACCTCTGGCTCCGGCCAGAGCCAGGCAGTTTGACGACGTAGGAAACAAGAGGAGCCCGGGTGAAGCAGGTCGTACAGAACTACAAGAGCGGCGAGCTGGCGCTGCTCGACGTGCCGGTGCCGGGGTGCAAGCCGGGCGGTGTGCTGGTCCGCAGCGCGTACTCGCTGATATCCACCGGGACCGAGCTCATGAAGGTGTCCGAGGCCGGCATGTCGATGGTGGGCAAGGCCCGCTCGCGGCCGGACCAGGTGGCCAAGGTCATGCAGAGCGTGGCCACCAACGGAGTGCCCGCCACCTACCGCAAGGTGATGGGCAAGCTGGACTCCTACACGCCGCTGGGCTACTCGCTGTGCGGGGTGGTCGAGCAGGTCGGCGCCGGCATCGACGACGTGAAGGTCGGCGACCTCGTGGCCTGCGCCGGCAACGAGCACGCGCTGCACGCCGAGCTGAACTGGGTGCCGAAGAACCTGTACGCCCCGGTGCCGGACGGCCTCGCGCCACGGCACGCGGCCTTCGGCACCGTCGGGTCGATCGCGATGCAGGGCGTCCGCCAGGGCGAGCCGCAGCTCGGCGAGGTGGCCCTGGTCATCGGCCTCGGGCTGATCGGGCAGTTGGTGGCGCAGCTCCTCACCGCCTCGGGGGTCCGCGTCGTCGGGGTCGACCCCGACCCGGCGCGCTGCGCGCTGGCCGAGCGCCTGGGCGCCGCGGCCTGCGGCGATCCCGAGTCCACCGCCGTGGAAGCCGCCGTCGCCGAGCTCACCGGCGGTCACGGCGTGGACCAGGTGTACCTGGCCGCCGGCGGCGCCAGCAACCAGCCCGTCGAACTGGCCGCCCGGCTCTGCCGGGACCGCGGCCGGGTCGTCGACATCGGCAAGTGCCGTCTGGACCTGCCGTGGAACGCGTACTACGAGAAGGAACTCGACGTCCGGTTCTCCCGCAGTTACGGCCCCGGGCGCTACGACCCGTCGTACGAACTGGAGGGCCGGGACTACCCGATCGGCTACGTGCGCTGGACCGAGCGCCGCAACCTGGCGTGCTTCCTCGATCTCCTTGCCCGGGGCCGTGTCGACGTCGGGCCCCTGGTCTCCCACATCGCCGACTTCGAGGACGCCGTCGAGACGTACCAGCGCCTGAAGGACGGCGAGTTGAAGGCCGTGGCGGTGCTGTTCGAGTACCCCGGCCCCGTTGAACACACGGCGGAAGCGGAGGAAGCGGAGGCCCCGGCGGCTGTCGTGCCCGCGGTGAAGCGACGCGGCGGCACAGCGTCCGCGCCGGCCCGGGCCGCCAAGGCGCCGGTGCGGCTCGCGTTCGTCGGCGCGGGAAACTACGCGACGTCGATGCTGCTGCCGCACCTGGCACAGCGCGAGGGCGTCGAGTTGTCGACCGTCGTCACCACGACGGCGCTGTCCGCGGCCAACGCGCAGCGGAAGTTCGGCTTCGCCGAGGCGACCACCGATCTCGACGCCGTGCTCGGCGACAAGTCCATCGACGCGGTGTTCGTCGTCACCCGGCACAGCTCGCACGCCGAACTGACCCGAAAGGCGCTGCTCGCCGGCAAGACGGTGTTCGTGGAGAAGCCCCTGGCCCTCACCGAGGACGAGCTGACCGGCGTGCTCGCGGCGGTGGAGGAGTCCGGCAACGACCGGCTGCAGGTGGGCTTCAACCGCCGGTTCGCGCCGCTGCTGCAGGAGGCCAGGCAGCGGTTCGGCACCCGGACCGGTCCGGCGAGCCTGCGCTACCTGGTCAACGCGGGCCGGCTGCAGCACGGCAGTTGGTACCTCCGCCAGGGCACCGAGGGCTCGCGGTTCGCCGGCGAGGGCGGACACTTCGTCGACACGGCGAGCTGGCTCCTCGATGCCGACCCGGTATCGGTGTACGCGGTCGCCACCTCCGGCAACGAGGACCTGCAGGTCGTGCTGCGCTACCCGGACGGGTCCACCGCCACCATCAGCTACGTCACCACCGGCGCGGCCGGTTTCCCCAAGGAGACCCTGGACCTGATCGCGGACGGCAAGGTGCTGCGGCTCGACGACTTCGTCCGGGCCTCGGTGTTCGCGGACGGAGGGGCCGGCCGCAAGCGGTGGGTCAGTTCGCGGCTGCCCAAGGCACGGGACAAGGGCCAGAACGCCGAACTGGCCGCGTTCATCAAGGCCGTGCGGACCGGCGGCCCGATGCCGGTGCCGCTGGAGTCGCTGGTCGCCACCACGGCGGCCACCCTCGCCGTACAGGCCGGCCTGGCGGCCGGCGCGCCGGTGACGCTGGCGGGGGCGCGATGACGGTGAGTTCGGGGAGCGCGGGCTGGTACCTGCGGCGGCTGTCCCGGATGGGACCGCGGGAGGTCGGCGGCCGGGTGGGCGACACGGTGCGCAGGCGGCGGTGGCGCTCGGCGCGGCCCAACTGCCCGAGCGTGACCGGCGCCCGGTTCACCGCGGTACTGCCCGCCGGGACGATCGACGCGATACCTCCGGACGCCGCCAAACGTCTCATCGCCGAGGCGGAGCGGCTGATGTACGGGCACGCCGAGTTCTTCGGGGTGGTCCGCGACGACCTGACCGACCCGGACTGGTGGTCCGACCCGAAGACCGGGCGCCGGGCTCCGTGGGGCTACGCCTTCGACGTGCCGTACCGGAACGAGGACGCGGTCGGGGACATCAAGCAGATCTGGGAGCCGTCCCGGCATCAGTACCTCACCGTGCTCGCCGCCGCCTACGCGGTCACCGGGAACGAGCGGTACGCCGAGCGCGTGGCCGAGCATCTGCGGTCGTGGTGGGCGGCCAACCCGCCGCTGCGCGGTGTGCACTGGATCAGCGGCATCGAGCTGGGCATCCGGCTGCTGTCCTGGGTGTGGATCCGCCGGCTGCTCGACGGCTGGCCGGGCGTGGCCGGGCTCTTCGAGGCCAACCCGGTGGCGCTGAAGCAGATCTGGCACCACCAGCGCTGGCTGGCCGCGTTCCCCAGCCGGGGTTCGTCGGCGAACAACCACGTCATCGCCGAGGCCGCCGGGCAGTTCGCGGCGGCCTGCGCGTTCGGGTGGTTCCCCTCCTCGGCGCGCTGGCGGGCCGGCGCGCTGCGGTCGCTGGAGCGACACCTGCGCAGCAACACGTTCGGTTCCGGTCTCAACCGCGAGCTGGCCACCGAGTACCACGGCCTCGTGCTGGAGCTGGGCCTGGCCGCGGTGGCCGAGGCGGATGCCGCGGACGTGCCGGTCCCCGCGTCGATCCGGCTGGTGCTGCTGCGGATGACCGACGCGCTCGCGGCCGTCGTGGACGGCCGGTTACGGCCGCCGCGCCAGGGGGACGCGGACGACGGGCACGGTCTGGTCGTGGACGGCGCCGGCACCGACCGCTGGGCCTCGCTGCTGGCCACCGGGGACGCCGTGTTCGGCCGGCTCGCCTGGTGGCCGACGGTGACCGGCACGGACGTACGGACCCCGCTGCTGGCGGCGCTCATCCGGCCGTACGCGAAAGACGGCACCGCACCGGCCGTGGCCCGACCGGCAAGCCGCCCGGGCCACTTCGCCGACGCGGGCATGACCATCCTGCGCGGTCCGGGGGAGATCTGGTGCCGCTGCGACGGTGGTCCGCACGGCTTCCTGTCCATCGCCGCGCATGCCCACGCGGACGCGCTGTCCGTGGAGGTCCGGCACGACGGGGTCGACGTGCTCGCCGACCCGGGGACGTTCTGCTACCACGGGCAGCCCGAGTGGCGGCAGTACTTCCGCTCGACCCTCGGCCACAACACCCTGCGACTGGACGGCGACGACCAGTCCGTCTCCGGCGGCCCGTTCCTGTGGACCCGGCAGGCCCGCAGCCGCGTACTGCTCGCGGACACCTCCGGCACCTCCGACGGGGGGACGGCCCGCTGGTGTGCCGAGCACGACGGATACCAGCGCACCGACGGCGCGGTGCACCGCCGCCGGGTGGAGCTGACGGCCGCGAGCCGAGAGGTGAGGGTGGTGGACCAGGTCCGCGGCCCACAGGGCCCGCGCCGGGTCGCGGATCTGGCGTTCCACCTCGGCCCGGCGATCACCGCGGACCTGGTGGGGAACCGGGCCCTGCTCACCTGGACCCGGGACGGCGAGGAGCGCTCCGCGGTGCTCGACCTGCCCGGGCAGCTGGACTGGCGGGCACATCGCGGCGAGACCAACCCGCCGCTGGGCTGGTACTCCGCCGGTTTCGGGCGCAAGGAACCCGCCACCACGCTGGTCGGCACCGGCTTCGCCGACGGCGCGGCGGAGTTCACCACCGTGCTCAGGTTCCGCGACTAAGGAGGACGTGTGAGGTTCAAGTGGCGGAACCGGTCGCCGGCGGCGGCACCGCTGGCGCTGCTTCTGCTGGCGGCGACCGGCTGCGAGAGCACGCCGGGCGCCCCGGCGGAGCCGACCCGTGCGCCGTCCACCGCAGCCTCCACGTCCGTGGCCCGGGTGTGCGCCAAGCCCGCGGCCGGCCCGGCGACGGCGCCGGCGGACGCGGTGACGGTCGACCCCGCGGTGGTCGGTGACCTGGCCGCGAAGACCAGAAGCAACCCGCCGAACACCACGTTCTGGCTTCGACCGGGCACCCACCGGCTGGAGCCGGACCGCTACGCCCAGGTCATCCCCAAGGCGGGGAACCGCTACCTCGGTGCGCCGGGCGCGGTGCTCGACGGCCGGAAGAAGAACCAGTACGCGTTCGGCGGCGGTGCCCGCGACGTCACCATCCGCTTCCTGACGGTGCAGCGTTTCGTGGCGCCGCCCGACGAGGGCGTGGTCAACCATGACTCGGCCGACGGGTGGGTGATCGAGCACGCGACGATCCAGTACAACTCCGGTGCCGGGCTGATGGCCGGTGCCCGCCAGCAGGTCCGCGCCAACTGCCTGCGCGAGAACGGTCAGTACGGCATGAACGCGTACAAGGCCGGCGGCACCATTCGCGGCCTGGTCGTCGAGGGCAACGAGATCGTGGGCAACAACACCGGCGACTGGGAGCGGCGACGGGAGGGCTGCGGCTGCACCGGCGGCATCAAGTTCTGGGCCGTCGACGGCGCCGACGTACGTGACAACTGGGTGCACGACAACCGCGGAACAGGGTTGTGGGCGGACACCAACAACAACGACTTCCGCATCGAGGACAACGTGCTGGAGGCCAACGACGGTGCCGCGCTGATCTACGAGACCAGCTACAACGCGGTCATCCGGAAGAACACGATCCGGCGGAACAACTGGGTCGAGGGCCGCAGACAGGCCGAACGCGGTGACGACTTCCCGTTCGCGACCGTCTACCTCTCCGAGTCCGGCGGCGAACCACGGATCAAAGCCCGCACCGACAAGATCGAGATCTACCAGAACGTGCTGGAGAACAACTGGTCCGGGATCACCCTGTGGGAGAACGCCGACCGGTTCTGCAACAGCCCGGCCAACACCTCGTCCGGTGACTGCACCATGCTGGTGCCGGACACCGACCGCTGCGCGCAGCCGGCGATCGCCGAGCCACCGCTCTACGACGACTGCCGGTGGAAGACCCAGCGGGTGGACATCCACGACAACCGCTTCGTGCTGGACAAGTCCGTCGTCAAGTGCACCTCGAAGTGCGACCGTATGGCGGTCCTCGCCAACTACGGCACCTATCCGGACTGGTCGCCGTACAAGGCCGAGCGGGTGTCCGAGGCGATCACCGGCAAGCAGGGCAACCGCTGGCACGACAACGTCTACCTCGGACCGTGGAAGTTCGTCGCCCACGACCCGAGCCGGGTACTCACCTTCGGGGAGTGGCAGGGCACGCCGTACCAGCAGGACGCGGGCAGCACCTTCCGCACACGGGCCGGTGGTTGAGATGGGCGTGGACCTGCGGCGCGGTGGGCTGCCGGGCGGAGCGGACATGGCGGGCACGCAGGCCGGGGCCGAACCGCACCCCGCCGGCACACCGAGGATCGTCGGGATCGTCTGGGGACTGCTGATCCTCAACACGCTCGGCTCCGCAGGGGCGAAGACCATCGTCCCGCTGCCCCGCTCCCTCATCCAACTGGTCACCATGGGCGCGCTGGTCGCCGCGTTCACCCTGGCGCTCGCGGTCAATCTGCGGCTGCGCATCCGAGCCAGCTCCTTCGTGCTGCTGCTCACCCTGCTGCTGGTGCCGAGCCTCATCTCCAGCCTGCAACTGGAGTCCGGGCTCGGCGCGCTGTTCCGCTGCACCCGGCTGGCTCTGTTCATCGGCACGCTGTGGCTGCTCAGCCGCTGGTGGGACGGCGGCCTGACGTTCGTCCGGCACCACATCCGGATGTACTTCGCGGTGCTCGGGTCGGTGGCCGCCGGCCTGGTGATCTCGCCGGGCGCGGCCATGCCCGAGCTCTACGGCGGGCGCCTGGTCGGCGCGTTGTGGCCGCTCACCCCGCCACAGATCGGACAGTACGCCGCGGTGATCATCGGGCTCACCGTGCTGCTCCTGCTGGGCCGCAGGACCGACCGGGCCGGCGCGGCCGTGGTCATCGTGCCGTCACTCGTCCTGCTCGCGTTGACCCATACCCGCACGGCCACCCTCGGCCTGTTGATCGGGCTGACCCTGGCGATCGGCTCGCTCATCCTGACCAGCGCCGCCGCCCGCCGGTTCTTCACCTGGACGGTGGTGTGCGCCGCGGTGGCCGCGGTGGGGTTCGGCTCGATGGTCCAGGCCTGGTTCCTGCGCGGACAGAGCCAGGAGAACTTCACCAGCCTCACCGGTCGGGCCAAGGTCTGGGACGCCCTGCTGGCAGCGCCCAGGACGACTTCGGAACAGCTGTTCGGCGCGGGCCTGGGCGACAAGTCGTTCGGGGGACTGCCGATCGACAACAGCTGGCTGGCCGTCTACCAGGAGCAGGGTCTGACCGGCGTCACCCTGGTGGTGGCGATCTTCGTCGTCCTCGCCGGCGTCGCGTTGCTGCGGCCGCCGTCGCTGCAGAGGGCCTGCGCGCTCTTCCTGATCAGCTACTGCGCGATCGCGTCGTACACCGAGGCGGGGCTGGGCGACGCCTCGCCGTATCTGCTGCATCTGGCCCTGGCCGCCTCGCTGCTGGCGACACCGGCCGCGGCCACTCCCCCATCGGCACCCGAAGCCCCTCGCCGGCCCGTCCCGCGCTGGGCCCGTAGATCGGAGGTGATCTGAGCATGCACGTCCTCGTGGTGCACAACCGCTACGCCTCGGCGCAGCCGAGCGGGGAGAACAAGGTCGTCGACCAGGAGGTGGAGCTGCTGCGCGCCGCCGGCCACCGGGTCGAGGTGTTCGAGCGGCGCAGCGACGACATCGCCGCCCGGTCCCTGCCGGGCAAGGCCGCGGTGGCGCTCCTCGTACCGTGGAACCCGGCTGTCCGCACGGAGCTCGCCGCCCGGCTTCGCGCCGGGCGACCGGACGTGGTGCACGTCCACAACGTCTTCCCGCTCCTGTCGCCCGCGGTGCTGGCCGCCTGCGCCGACGCCGGAGTGCCCGCCGTCGCCACGCTGCACAACTACACCCAGGTCTGCCCGCCCGGCACGCTGCAACGGGACGGCCGGCCGTGCACCGAGTGCGTCGGGTCCACGCCGCTGCCCGCCGTCCGGCACGGCTGCTACCGGAACTCCCGCCTCGCGACGGTGCCGCTCGCGGTCAGCCTGTCGGTCAACCGGCGGCGGTGGTGGTCCGGCGTGGAGCGGTTCTTCTGCATCTCCGCGGCGCAGCGCGACGTCCTGGTGCGGTCCGGCATGCCGGCCGAGCGGCTGTCCGTGAAGCACAACTTCGTGCCGGAGCCGGACGTCCGCCGAGCGGGCGACGGCGAGCACCTGCTCTATCTCGGCCGGCTCGCGGAGGCCAAGGGCGTACGGCTGCTCATGGCCGCGTGGGACGAGATCGCGGCGAGCGGTGGTGTGGGCGCGCCGCTCGTGATCGCCGGCACGGGGCCACTGGAGCCAGAGGTGACCGCCTGGGCGGCGGGCCGGGACGACGTGCGCTACGTCGGCCTGTACGACCCGGCTCAGTGCCGTCAGGCCATCGCGCGGTCGGTCGCCGTGGTGGCTCCCTCGACATGGCTGGAGGCGTTCGGCCTGGTGGTCGTCGAGGCGATGGCGGCCGGGGTGCCGACCGTCGCCGCCGGTCACGGCGCCTTCGTCGAACTCGTGGAGGACGGCGTGACCGGCCTCCTCCACCGGCCGGGCGAGCCCGCCTCGCTCGCGTCGTGCATACGCCGGATCACGGCCGAGCCGGCCGGCAACCGGGAGATGGGCCGGGCGGCCCGGCGCCGTTACGAGCAGGGCTTCAGCCCGGCCGTCGGCCTCGATCGCCTGATGGAGGGGTACCGCACCGCGATCGCGGGGCGGTCCGGCGGCGGGGACAGCCCGCCGCCGGTGGGGACGGAATCAATGGGGGGCAGTAAATGACACGATGCCGACTCTGCGGCTCGGGGGCGCTGGAGAGCGTCGTCGATCTCGGAGCGACCCCGCCGTGCGAGAGCTTCCTCGCGGCGGACCAACTGGACCAGCCGGAACCGGCGTACCCGCTGCATCTGCGGGTCTGCACCGACTGCTGGCTGGCACAGATCCCGCCGCTGATCACGCCGGAGGAGACGTTCAAGGAGTACGCGTACTTCTCCTCGTACTCGACCTCCTGGGTGGAGCACGCGCGTACGTTCGTCGCCGACGCCGTACAGCGGGTGGGGCTCGGCCCCGACGCCTTCGTGGTCGAGGTCGCGAGCAACGACGGGTACCTGCTGAAGCACGTGGTGGACCGGGGGATCCGCTGCCTCGGCGTCGAACCGTCGGTGAACGTCGGCGCCGCGGCGCGGGACGCGGGTGTGCCCACGCTCACCGAGTTCCTGAGCCCGGACACCGGCTCGGCCGTCCGCGCCGAGCACGGCCCGGCGAACCTGGTCGTGGCCAACAACGTGTACGCGCACATCCCCGACGTCGTCGGGTTCACGCAGGGGCTGCGCGCCCTCGTCGCCGACGACGGCTGGGTCTCCATCGAGGTGCAGCACCTGCTGACCCTGATCGAGGAGAACCAGTACGACACGATCTACCACGAGCACTTCCAGTACTACACGGTCGCGTCCGCGATCCGGGCGCTCGCGAGCGGCGGACTCGCCCTCGTGGACGTCGAGTTGCTGCCCACGCACGGCGGCTCCATCCGGCTGTGGGCCCGGCCTGCCGAGGCGGCCGGCGAGCCGACGCAGCGGGTGGCCGACGTGCTGGCCCGGGAGAAGGCCGCCGGGCTGCAGGAACTGTCCGGGTACACCGAGTTCTCCGCTCAGGTGGCCAAGGTGCGCCGGGACCTGCTGCGGTTCCTCATCGAGGCGGCCGAGCGCGGCGAGACGGTCGTCGGCTACGGCGCCCCGGGCAAGGGCAACACCCTGCTCAACCACTGCGGCATCCGGCCCGACCTGCTCGCCTACACGGTCGACCGCAACCCCTACAAGCACGGCAGGTTCACCCCGGGCACCCGCATCCCGATCCTGCCGCCCGAGCAGATAGCCGTCGACAAGCCGGACTACGTCCTCGTCCTCCCGTGGAACCTGCGGGCCGAGCTGGTCGAGCAGCTGTCCTTCGTGCACGACTGGGGCGGCCGGCTGGTCTTTCCCATCCCGGAACTGAGCATTGTCGAGAACGCGTCTCGAAAGGGCACAGCATGAAGGTCGTTCTGTTCTGCGGCGGTTACGGGATGCGGATGCGCAACGGAACCTCCGACGACGTGCCCAAGCCGATGGCGATGGTCGGCCCGCGACCGCTGATCTGGCATGTCATGCGCTACTACGCGCACTACGGGCACACCGAGTTCATCCTGTGCCTCGGATACGGGGCCCACCACATCAAGGACTTCTTCCTCAACTACGAGGAGACGGTGTCCAACGACTTCGTACTGCGGGGCGGGCGCACCGAGTTGCTGTCCACCGACATCGCCGACTGGACCATCACGTTCGCGCAGACCGGCATCGAGTCGCCGATCGGCGAGCGGCTGCGCCGGGTGCGGCACCACCTGGACGGCGACGAGATGTTCCTCGCCAACTACGCGGACGTGCTCACCGACGCCCCGCTGCCGGAGATGATCGAGAAGTTCGCCCTGCGCGACGCCGGTGCGTCGATGATGGTGGTGCCGCCGCAATCGTCGTTCCACTGTGTGGAGTTGGGCGAGGACGGCATGGTGGGGGGCATTACCGCGGTGAGCGACATGCCGCTGTGGGAGAACGGCGGCTACTTCGTGCTCCGTCAGGAGGTCTTCGACCACATACCGGAGAACGGGGACCTGGTCGCCGACGGATGCGCCCAACTGGCCAAGCAGGGGCGGTTGGTGGCGCATCAGCACCGCGGCTTCTGGAAGCCGACCGACACCGTGAAGGAACGGGCCGCGCTCGACGACGCGTACACCCGGGGCGACCGCCCGTGGGCCGTGTGGGAGCGGGACGGCGCGGGGGTGGGCGCGTGATCCGGCTCGGGGCCGGGCGCCTGGACCGCGTCGTCGCGGTGGGCGCGCACTGCGACGACATCGCCATCGGCGCCGGCGGCACGCTGCTCGCGATGTGCCTCTCGCGGCCGGGCATCCGCGTCGACGCGCTGGTGCTCTCCGGCGGTGGCAGCGAGCGGGAGCAGGAGGAGCAGGCCGCGCTCACCGCCTTCTGCCCGGGCGCCGACCTGCGGCTGACCGTGCACAAGCTGCCGGACGGCCGCCTGCCCGTGCACTGGGAGGAGGCCAAGGCGGCGGTCGAGGAACTGCGCGGGCGGACCGACCCGGATCTGATCCTCGCCCCGCGCACCGATGACGCCCACCAGGATCACCGCGGCCTGGCGAAGCTGATACCCACCGCGTTCCGCGACCACCTCGTACTTGGCTACGAGATCGTCAAGTGGGACGGCGATCTCGGCCGTCCGACCACGTACCAGCCGCTGTCGCCGGAGATCGCCGAACAGAAGGTGCGGCTGCTGCAGGAGCACTACCCCTCGCAGCGGCACCGGCCCTGGTACGACCGGGAGGCCTTCCTCGGTCTCGCCCGGATCCGCGGCATCGAATGCCACGCGCGCTACGCCGAGGCGTTCGCCGTCACCAAACTCACTCTCGACCTGGGGGAATGAACCTTGCGCGTACTGCTGACCGGACATCAGGGCTACCTGGGCACCGTGATGGCCCCGGTCCTCACGGCCGCCGGGCACGAGGTCGTCGGCCTCGACGCCGGCCTGTTCGCCGACTGCGTGCTGGGCGAGCCCCCCGCGGACCCGCCGGGGCACCGGGTGGACCTGCGCGACGTCACGGCCGAACACGTGGCCGGGGTGGACGCCGTGATCCACCTGGCCGCGCTCTCCAACGACCCGCTGGGATCGCTGGCGCCGGACCTCACCTACGACATCAACCACCACGCCTCCGTACGGCTGGCCCGGCTGGCCCGCGACGCCGGAGTGCGGCGCTTCCTGTACGCGTCGACCTGCTCGGTCTACGGTGCCGCCGGCGGAGACGGCCTGGTGACCGAGGACGCCCCGCTGCGCCCGGTGACGCCGTACGCGGAGTCGAAGGTGCGGGTGGAGGACGACCTGCACGCACTGTCCGACGGCGACTTCACCCCGGTGTACATGCGCAACGCCACCGCCTTCGGCTACTCACCCCGGCTGCGCGCCGACATCGTGCTGAACAACCTGGTGGGCCACGCACTCCTGTCCGGTGAGGTGCTCGTGCTCTCCGACGGCACCCCCTGGCGCCCGCTGGTGCACGCCGCCGACATCGCCAGGGCCTTCACGGCCGCGCTGACCGCGCCGCGCGAAGCGGTGCACGACCGGGCGTTCAACATCGGCAGCGAGGTCAACAACGTCACGGTCGCCGAGATCGCCGAGCAGGTCGCCGAGGCGGTGTCCGGGGCCAAGGTGAGGATCACCGGGGAGAACGGTGCCGATCCGCGGTCGTACCGGGTGGACTTCGCCCGGTTCCGCGCCGCGATCCCCGGCTTCGACTGCGAGTGGACGGTTCTGCAGGGCGCCCTCGAACTCGCCGACGCCTACCGCAAGTTCGGACTCACCAAGGAGGACTTCGAGCAGCGTTTCACCCGCCTCGCCGTGCTGCGCGCGGCGTCCGAGGCCGGCACCGTCGACGACACCCTGCGGCGGCGCGGATGACCGCGGCCGGCGAGGAGATGCACACACTGGTGGAGCGGCTCTACCCGCTGTGCCGGAGCATCACCGGCGACGGTGTGCGCGCCACCCTGGAGATCGTCGGCGAGTACGTCCCACTGCAGCTGCACGAGGTGCCGACCGGGACGCAGGTGCTCGACTGGACGGTGCCGCAGGAGTGGAACATCCGGGACGCGTACGTCGCCGACGCCACCGGAAAACGGGTCGTCGACTTCGCCGAGTCCAGCCTGCACGTGCTCGGCTACAGCGTGCCGGTGTCGGCGACCATGCCGCTGGCCGAGCTGCGCGAACACCTGCACACCCTGCCGGACCACCCGTCCTGGGTGCCGTACCGCACCAGCTATTACAAGCCGGACTGGGGATTCTGCCTGGCCCAGGAGACCCTGGACGCGCTGCCGGACGGCGACTACGAGGTGCGCGTCGACTCCACACTCGCCGACGGCCACCTCACCTACGCCGAGCACGTGGTCCCCGGGCAGGTCCCCGACGAGGTGATCGTCTCCTGCCACGTCTGCCACCCGTCGCTGGCCAACGACAACCTGGCCGGCATCGCGGTGGCCACGTTCCTGGCCCGCGCGCTGGCCGAGCAGACGCCGTACTACACCTACCGGTTCATCTACGCGCCCGGCACCATCGGGGCGATCACCTGGCTGGCCCGCAACGCGGAGCGGGTCGAACGGGTCAAGCACGGGCTCGTGCTGGCCTGCGCGGGCGACTCGGGCCAACTGACGTACAAGCAGAGCAGGCGCGGCGACGCGGAGATCGACCGGGTGATGCGGCACGTGCTGGCCGCCTCCGAACGCCCGCACCGCGTCAACGAGTTCACTCCGTACGGCTACGACGAGCGGCAGTACTGCTCGCCCGGGTTCGATCTCGGCGTGGGCTCGCTCAGCCGTACCCCGTACGCCGGTTACCCCGAGTACCACACCTCGGCGGACAACCCGGACTTCGTCTCCCCGGACGCGATGGAGGACACGCTCGCCGTCTGCCGCGAGGCGTTCGACGTCCTCGACCGCAACCGGCGGTACGTCAACCTCAGCCCGTACGGCGAACCACAGCTGGGCCGACGGGGGTTGTACGACGCGCTCGGCGGCCGCAGCGACACCAAGCAGGCCGAGATGGCCATGCTCTGGGTGCTCAGTCTCTCCGACGGCGAGCACGGTCTGCTGGACATCGCCGAGCGGGCCGGGCTGCCGTTCGACGCCGTCGCCGCCGCGGCCGACGCCCTGCACGGCGCCGGGCTGATCAAGGCGTGAAGCCGATGGCCACCGAGGGGGCGAATCCGCGGACGACGGCGTCACCGGCCGGGTCCGCCCGGCGGGCCGTCGTCGGCCGGTTGTCCTGGGGGCTGGCCGACCAGGCGGCCTCCAGCATGACCAACTTCGCGGTGGGGATCTACGTGGCCCGCTCGCTGGGCGTGACCGCGTTCGGCGTGTTCGGCCTGGCGTGGGTGACCTACGGCGTGGTGCTCAGCGTCTCCCGCGGCCTGGCCACCGACCCGCTCGTGGTGCGCTTCAGCGGCGTGCCGGACGCTTCCTGGCGCGGGGCGGTGGCCCGGTCGTCGGGTACCGCGCTCGGCGTCGGCGGTGCCATCGGCGCGGTGTGTCTGGCGATCGGCCTTGCTCTCGGCGGCAGCGTGGGGTCCGCGTTCGCCTGCCTCGGCGTCATGCTGCCGGGGCTGCTGCTGCAGGACGCCTGGCGTTACTCGTTCTTCGCCGCCGGCAACGGGCGGAAGGCGTTCGTCAACGACCTCGTGTGGGGCGTCGCGCTCGTCCCGGCCATGGTGGTGGCTGCCCACGCGGGCAGCGTGGCCGCCTTCGTGCTCGCCTGGGGCGCGTCCGCCGCGGTGGCCGCGGTGTACGGCTGCTTCCAGTCCGGGATCCGGCCGCGGATGACCGCGGCTCGCCAGTGGCTGCACGAGCAGCGCGATCTCAGCTACCGGTACCTGGTCGAGAACGTCGGCGTCAGCGGCGCGAGCCAGCTGCGGGCGTACGGGCTCGGCGTGATCGTCGGGGTCGGCGCGGTGGGTGCGGTCCGGGGCGCGGAGCTGCTGCTCGGCCCGTTCCTCGCCGTACTGATGGGTCTCTCGCTGGTCACCGTCGCGGAGGCGGCACGGGTGCTGCGGCGGGCCCCGCACCGACTGGCCACGTTCTGTCTCCTGCTCGGCGCCGGGCAGGCCGTCGCCGCGCTGCTCTGGGGTGCGGCGCTGCTGCTGGTGCCGGACCGGCTCGGCGAGTTCGTGCTCGGCGGCGTCTGGAGCTCGGCCTCGGAGCTCATCGTGCCGGCCACCCTCGGCGTCGCGGGCGCCGGCCTCGGCACCGGCGCGGCGGCCGGGCTGCGCGCACTGGGCGCGGCCCGGCGCAGCCTGCGCAGCCAGCTGTTCGCCTCCTCCTTCTATGTCGGCGGCGGACTCGGCGGGGCGGCCGTGGCCGGCACGGTCGGCTCGGCCTGGGGCGTCGCCGCCGCGACCGTCTGCAGCTCGGCCGTCTGGTGGCTGCAGCTGCGGTCCGCCCTGCGCGAGCGCCACCACAAACCCATTCCCGAAGTGAGGACCTCATGACCGCGCAACCCAGGCTGAGCATCGGCCTGCCCGTGTTCAACGGCGAGGAGTACCTGGCCGAGTCGCTCGACGCCCTGCTCGGCCAGACCTACGAGGACTTCGAGCTGGTCATCTCCGACAACGCCTCGACCGACGGGACCCAGGACATCTGCCGCCGGTACGCCGCGAAGGACTCGCGCATCCGGTACCTCCGGCTGCCCCGGAACATCGGCGCCGCGCCGAACCACAACCACGTGTTCACCGAGTGCCGCGGCGAGCTGTTCAAGTGGGCCTCGCACGACGACCTGTACGCCCGGGACCTGCTGCTGCGCTGCGTCCAGGCGCTGGACGAGCGGCCGGACGTGATCCTCGCGCACAGCGGCCAGGCGGTCATCGACGGCGACGGCAAGGTGAAGGTCCCGTACGAGTACGGGCTCGCCACCGACTCACCGCACGCACCGGAGCGCTTTCGCAGCCTGCTGTTCGAGCCCGGGGGCGACGACTTCTACGGAGTGATGCGGGCCGACGTGCTGCGCCGGGTGAAGCCGCACGACAGCTACCACCACGCGGACCGCACGTTCGTCGCCGAGATCACCCTGCACGGGCCCTTCCACCAGGTCCCGGAGCTGCTGTACTTCCGCCGCGACCACCCCACCCGCGCCGAGCGGGCGAACCCGTCCAAGCGCTCCCGCTGCGTCAACCTGGACCCGCGCCGGGCAGGCCCGCTGCACCCGACGCCCCGACTGCTCGCCGAGTACGTGTGGGGCTTCGCCTCGGCGATCCGGCGGGCGCCGCTCTCCCCGGCCGACCGGCGCGCCTGCTACCGCCACCTGGCCGCGTGGATGACCAGCCGCGTCCGGCCGGGCGCCGGCGAGCGGGTGGAGGACCGTGCCCCGGTCGGCCCGGGCGGACTCACCGTCTCCGTCGACGCCCTCGTCGCCGGCCGTGAGGGGAGGCAGGCATGACGTCCGCGGACGAAACCCCGGTGCGCGTCGGGGTGTTCGGCCTGCTCGGCTCCGGCAACCTCGGCAACGACGGCTCGCTCGAAGCAGTGCTCGGGTACCTCCGCGCCGAGCACCCGAAGGCAGTCGTGGACGCGCTGTGCGGCGGACCCGAGGTCGTCACGGCCCGGTACGGGATCCCCGCGACGCGGCTGCACTGGTACCGCGGCGAGTACCGCACCGCGTCCCGAGCGGGCGCGATCGTGGGGAAGGGCCTGGGCAAACTCGTGGACGCCTTCCGCACCGCTGCCTGGGTGCGCCGGCACGACGTGGTGATCGTGCCGGGCATGGGCGTCCTGGAGGCCACGCTGCCGCTGCGGCCGTGGGGCTTCCCGTACTCGCTGTTCCTGCTCTGCGCGTCCGGCCGGCTGTTCGGCACCCGGGTCGCGCTGGTCGGCGTCGGCGCCGCCGCGATCGGCAACCGGCCGACCCGGACCCTGGTGCGCTGGTCGGCGCGGCTGGCCGCCTACCGCTCGTACCGGGACACCTTGTCCCGCGACGCGATGCGGGCAATGGGCGTGGACACCGCGCGCGACGAGGTCTACCCGGACCTCGCGTTCGCCCTGCCGGCGCCACCGGCCGGCGCATCCTCGGACCCGCTGGGCCCGGTCTGCGTCGGCGTCATGGACTTCCACGGCGGCGACGACGACCGTGCCCGGGCCGAGGAGATCCACCGGCGCTACCTCGACGGGACGACCCGTTTCGTCCGCGCGCTGGTCGAGGACGGCAGGCCGGTACGGCTGCTCACCGGTGACGAGTGCGACGCCCCGGTGGTCGCCGCGATCCTCGACGCGGTGGACTCGCCGCTGGTCACCGCCGCGGAGGCGGCCTCGCTGGCCGACCTGATGAAGGAGACGGCGGCCGCCGACACCGTGGTGGCGACCCGGTACCACAACCTGGTCTGCGCCCTGAAAGTCGGCACGCCGACGCTCGCCCTCAGCTATGCGGCGAAGAGCGACGCGCTCATGGACCGGATGGGCCTCGCCGCGTACTGCCACCCGGCCCGCGAGGTCGACGCCGACCGGCTGCTGGAGCAGTTCCGGGCGCTGGAAAAGCGATCGGCGGAGCTGCGGCGAACCCTCACCGAGCGGAACCTGGTCGCCACCCGGCAACTCGGGCACCAGTTCGCCGCCTTGACCTCGGCCTTGTTCCCGGCGACCGACCACGCCCACGCGCATGCCCACGCCCACGCCCGGCAGGAGACTCCATGAAAGCGACCGAAGTCCCGGAGATCGCCGGCGCGTACCTCTTCGAGCCGACGCCGTACGCCGACGAGCGCGGCTTCTTCTGCCGCACCTTCGACGCCGACGTGGTCCGCTCGGTGGGCCTCGACCCGGACGCCTTCGTCCAGGACAGCCTGTCCCGCTCGGTCCGGGGCGTGCTGCGCGGCCTGCACCTGCGCTCCGGCGCCGGCGAGGCCAAGCTGGTGCGGTGCTCGTACGGGATGGTCTTCGACGTCGTCGTGGACCTGCGGACGGACTCGCCTACCTACCGCAACAGCGCCTTCTTCGAGCTGTCCGGCGAGACCCAGGCAACCCTGTACATCCCGGCGGGGTGCGCGCACGGCTTCCAGGCCCTGACCGAGACCGCCGACACCTCGTACCGGATCGACCGCCCGCACGATCCGGCCGAGGACGTGACGATCGCCTTCGACGACCCGGAGCTCGCCATTCCCTGGCCGCTGCCGGCCACATCGATGTCCCAGCGGGACCGGGAGGCGCCGAGCCTCGCCGAGGTCCTGAAGCAGAAGGAGAGCTGAAGTCACCGTGGACACCGAAGAGTTCAGCCTTCCCCGGTCGCGGACAGCGAACGAGCGGCTGCACGCCCTGATCCCGGGGGGCGCGCACACCTACGCCAAGGGCGACGACCAGTACCCCGAGAACCTGGCCCCGGTCATCAGCCACGGCCGCGGTGCCCACGTGTGGGACATCGACGGCAACCGCTACATCGAGTACGGCTCCGGCCTGCGCTCGGTCAGCCTCGGCCACGCCCACCCACGCGTGACCGAGGCGGTGCGCCGGGAACTCGACCGCGGCAGCAACTTCGTCCGGCCGTCCATCGTCGAACTGGACGCCGCGGAACGCTTCCTGGCCACGGTGCCGACCGCCGAAATGGTGAAGTTCGCGAAGAACGGCTCCGACGTCACCACCGCCGCCGTACGCCTCGCCCGCGCCGTCACCGGACGCCCGCGGGTGGCCATCTGCGGCGACCACCCCTTCTTCTCCACCGACGACTGGTTCATCGGTACGACGCCGATGTCCGCGGGCATTCCGGCGGCGACCACCGAGCTCACCGTGTCCTTCCCGTACGGAGACCTGGCCGCCACGGAGGAGCTGCTCACCCGGTACCCGGACGAGGTCGCCTGCCTGATCCTCGAACCCGCCGGCCACACCGAACCGCCGTCCGGATACCTCGCCGGCCTGCGCGAGCTGGCCGACCGGCACGGCTGTGTGCTGATCTTCGACGAGATGATCACCGGCCTCCGCTGGTCCGAGGCGGGCGCCCAGGGCCTGTACGGCGTCGTCCCCGACCTCTCCACGTTCGGCAAGGCGCTGGGCAACGGGTTCGCCGTCTCCGCGCTGGCCGGGCGCCGCGACCTGATGGAGCGGGGCGGGCTGCGTCACTCCGGCGACCGCGTATTCCTGCTGTCCACCACGCACGGCGCGGAAACACACTCCCTGGCAGCCGCGATGGCCGTGCAGACCACCTACGTCGAGGAGGGCGTCACGGCGCGGCTGCACGCACTCGGCGAGCGGTTGGCAGCCGGTGTCCGCGCCGCCGCCGCCGGCATGGGCGTCGGCGACCACATCGTCGTCCGGGGGCGGGCCAGCAACCTGGTCTTCGCCACGCTCGACGAGAACGGGCAGCCGTCGCAGGAGTACCGCACCCTGTTCCTGCGCCGGCTCCTCGCAGGCGGGGTGCTGGCCCCGTCGTTCGTGGTGAGCAGCGCGCTCGACGACGCCGACATCGACCGCACCGTCGACGTGGTCGCCGAGGCATGTGCGGTGTACCGGAAGGCACTGGACGCCGCCGACCCCACCCCCTGGCTGGCCGGACGACCGGTGAAGCCTGTGTTCCGCCGTTTGGCCTGACGTCAGCGACGGGTCGGCCGACCGGCGTCGGCCGCGCGGTCGACCAGCCACGCGGTCGCCGGTGTCACCGCCAGCGCGGTGCACCAGCCGCCGAGGACGTCGGTCGGGTAGTGCGCGCCAAGGGCGACCTGCGCCCAGCCCATGGCGCCGCCGCCGACCAGCCCCGCGGCGAACACGAGTAGCGTGCCGGCCGTCCTGCCGAGGCCGAGCCGGCCGGCCGCGAGCAGCGCCACCATGAGGGCGAACGCGGTGAGGAAGGCGGTGTGCCCGCTCGGGTAGGACAGGTTGTCGTCGCCGTGGATGGTGCGGCCCACCAGGGGCTTGAGCAGCGTCGTCGTCGCCACGGTCAGGCCGGCACCGGCGACGACGAGCACCGCCGCGCGAGGCCACCGAAGCAGCAGGCAGCCCGTCACAGCGGCGACGACCAGCAGCGCCGCTCCGACGGGCTCCCCCAGAAAGTCCGTGGCCAGAGCGACGTTCCGCCACGGCGGCCGCACACTGTCCGCCGTCGGCCGGACGACCCACCTGTCCACTGTGCCGGGCTCGCTGTGGCCGGCGTACAGGACGCCGAGCACGACGACCACCAGCACGCCGAAGGCCGCGATCAGCCCGAGCCACCCACGCAGCGCCGGGGGCAGCACCGCGGGCACCGATCGGCCGGTCACACGCCCACCGGGTCCGGACAGGTCAGGCGCCCTTCTTAACGGGCTCAAGAATCGCCACGCACTCCACATGATGCGTCATCGGAAACAGATCAAAAGCCCGCAGTGACCGCACCCGATACCCCCCGTCCCGGAAGTACCCCAGGTCCCGTGCCAGCGCCGCCGGGTCGCACGCCACGTAGGCGATCTTCCGCGCCCCGAGCTTCACCAGCTGCTCGACCGTCTTCCGGCCGGCACCCGCCCGGGGCGGGTCCAGGACGATCAGGTCGACCTCGGTGATACCTGTCTTCGGCAGCACCGCCTCGACCTTGCCCTGTTCGATGCGGACGCGGTCGAAGGCGGCGAGGTTGTGCCGGGCGTCCTCGACGGCGCGCTTGCCCGACTCGATGCCGAGCACCGCGCCCTTGTCGCCGATGCGGTCGGCGAGGGCACCCGCGAAGAGGCCGACGCCGCAGTAGAGGTCGAGGGCCATGTCGCCCTTGCGCGGGAGCAGGCCCTGCATGACCGCCTTCATCAGCGTGTCCGCCGCCATGGGGTGGACCTGCCAGAAGCCGCCGCTGCCGACCCGGTACGTACGGCCGTCGGCGCGCTCACGGACGAACGCGCGGCCGTGGACGCGGTGGATGCCGCCGTCGTGCTCCTCGACGCGCATGACCGAGACGGGCTTGTCGAGTTCGACCAGGGGGAGGCGGGCGCCCGGCTTCGGTTCCAGGATGACCATGCGGTCCTGGGATCCCGTCGCGGCGATCGCGTCGACGGACTCCATACCGGCCCAGTCACGCTCCTCGATGCCCAGCTCGCTGATGCCCGGCGCCGCGATCATGCAGTGCTCGATCGGCTCGACCTCGTGCGAACGGTGGCGCCGCAGCCCGGCGTTGCCGTCCGGGTCGACCGCGTACTGGACCCTCGTACGCCACTGAGGCACCTCGCCGGGCGGCAGTTTGTCGCCCTCGGCGGGCATCACCGTGCCGTCCCAGCCGGCCTCCTCGGGGGTCAGCCCGGCGAGCCTCTTCAGCTGTTCGGTGATGACCTCGCCCTTGAGGCGGCGCTGTGCGCCCGGCTTGGCGTGCTGCCAGTCACAGCCACCGCAGCGGCCGGGGCCGGCGTACGGACAGGGTGCCTCGACCCGGTCCTTGGACGCCGTCAGCACCTCCACCGCGTCCGCGCGCAGGAACCGCGCCCCTTCCTCACCGTCCGTCACCCGGGCGATGACCCGCTCACCGGGCAACGTGTGCCGTACGAAGAGCACCTGCCCGTCGTCCGTACGGGCGACGCAGTGGCCGCCATGGGCGACAGGACCGACCTCGACCTCGTACTCCTGCCCCGCCAGCGATTTCTTCGGTTCTGCCTGCATGGCGGGGTGACTCCAGGGGGGATGAAAGGGAACGGCCGGACAACAGCCCACCAGTCTACGTGGGTGCCGCCCGACCGCTCACCACAAGCCCGTGGCCGAACCCGGCCCTCCGGCTCAGCTCTTGGTGCTCTGCTCCTTCGGGCGCTCCTCGGCCGGACCGCGCCGGACCGAGCCGGGCGCGTTCCAGTCCTGCCGTTTGCGGGCGCGCTTCTTGGCCGCCTCGGACGACTGGAGCTGGTACGGCACCGACGTCACCATGACGCCCGGGGTGAACAGCAGGCGCCCCTTGAGCCGCAGCGCGCTCTGGTTGTGGAGCAGTTGCTCGTACCAGTGGCCGACCACGTACTCCGGGATGATCACGGACACGGCGTCGCGCGGCGACTCCCGGCGCAGCCCCTTCACGTACTCGATCACCGGCCGCGTGATCTCCCGGTACGGCGAGTCGAGCACCTTCAGCGGCACGGTGATCCCGCGCCGCTCCCACTCCTCACGCAGCGCCTTGGTCTCCGCAGCGTCGACGTTGACGCTGAGCGCCTCCAACGTGTCGGAGCGCATCAGTTTCGCGTACGCGAGCGCACGCAGCGTCGGCCGGTGGATCTTCGAGATCAGGACGACGGAGTGCACCCGGGACGGCCGTACGCTGTCGTCGCTCGGCCCCTCCGGCGCCACGAGCTCCTCGGCGACCCGGTCGTAGTGCCTACGGATCGCGGTCATCACCGCGTAGAAGATCACCATGCCGAGCAGCGCCACCCAGGCCCCGTGCGTGAACTTCGTACCGAGTACGACGACCAGCACCAGGCCCGTGAAGAAGGCGCCGAAGGTGTTGATGGCCCGGGAGCGCATCATCTGCCGGCGCTTCGCCTGGTCCTTCTCGGTGGCGAGGTGGCGGTTCCAGTGCCGGACCATGCCGGTCTGGCTGAGCGTGAAGGACACGAACACGCCGACGATGTAGAGCTGGATGAGGCGGGTCGAGTCCGCCCCGTAGATCCACACCAGCAGGATGGCCGCACCGGCGAGCAGCACGATGCCGTTGGAGAAGGCCAGCCGGTCGCCGCGGGTGTGCAGCTGGCGCGGAAGGTAGCGGTCCTGCGCGAGGATCGAGCCGAGCAGCGGGAAGCCGTTGTACGCGGTGTTGGCGGCCAGGAAGAGCACGAGCGCGGTGGCGGTGGCGAGCAGGATGAAGAAGAAGCTGCCGCCGCCGAACACGGCCTCGGCGACCTGCGAGATCACCGGGTTCTGGACATAGTCGGAGCCGACCGCGACCCCCTTGTCCAGCAGGTCGTGCGCGGGGTTCTCGGCCATCCGCACCTTGGTGGCCATGGCCAACGCGATGATCCCGCAGAACATGGTGACCGCGAGGATGCCCATCGCCGCGAGCGTGGACGCCGCGTTCTTGGACTTGGGCTTGCGGAAGGCCGGCACACCGTTGGAGATGGCCTCGACGCCGGTGAGCGCGGCACAGCCGGAGGAGAAGGCCCGCAGCAGCAGGAACACGAGGGCGAACCCGGCGAGCCCCTGGTGTTCGGCCTTGATCTCGTAGCCGGCCGTCGGCGCGCGCATGTTGTCGTCGAGCACCAGGCCGCGGTACGCGCCCCACGCGATCATGATGAAGACGCCCGCGACGAACACGTACGTCGGAATCGCGAAGAGCTTCCCGGACTCCTTGACGCCCCGCAGGTTCATCAGCGTGAGCAGCACGATGACACCGATCGCGCAGAGCACCTTGTGCTCGACGACGAAGGGGACGGCGGAGCCGAGGTTCTCGATGCCGGAGGAGATCGACACGGCGACGGTGAGCACGTAGTCGACGAGCAGCGCGCTGGCGACCGTGAGGCCGGCTTTGGGGCCGAGGTTGGTGTTCGCCACCTCGTAGTCGCCGCCGCCGCTCGGGTACGCGTGCACGTTCTGCCGGTAGGAGGCGACCACCGTGAACATCAGTACGACGACAGCGACCGCGATCCACGGGCTGAAGTGGTACGCCGACACGCCCGCGATCGACAGGACCAGCAGCACTTCCCCGGGAGCGTAGGCCACGGAGGAAAGCGGGTCGGAGGCGAAGACGGGGAGAGCAATGCGCTTCGGCAGCAGCGTCTCGCCGAGCCGATCACTGCGCAGTGCGCGCCCGATCAGGATCCGTTTGGGCACGTCGGTCAGTTTGGACACGGACAGGATCGTAAGCTCCCCGACTTGTTCTGGGCACATCCGGGTGAAATCCCGGCGGTCCGCGGAGTGAAATCCCGGCATCCGAGACAGGCAGACGCCCCCAGAGCAGCGTCCTTATGCCTATATGACGAAGCCACCATGCACTTTATGCACCCTTTAGCCCGTTCGATTCCTTCCCGGGAGCACCCATGCCGCAACTCGCCGCGGAGCTGATCGGCGCCGCCGCCGCACTCGTCGTCCTCGCTCTCCTGACCCTGGCCAGCGTCCGCAGCATCAGCCGCAGGTAGGCGGACCGGGGTGCACGCGGGGGTGCCCTCCGCCCACCGTGCGTGTGTAGCTTGGGCGGGGGTCTGAGACCCTGTTCAAGCCAAGTCAGCACATCAGGGCCGGCAGGCAACGCCAACGGCTCCTGACAAGCGAGTGTTGACGTCGGCGAGTCCTGACATCGGACCGGAAGGACGGTCGTGCACATCGTCATCATGGGCTGCGGCAGAGTGGGTTCCGCTCTCGCCCAGACCCTGGAGCAACAGGGGCACACGGTCGCCGTGATCGACCAGGACCCCACCGCCTTCCGACGACTGGGCTCCGGGTTCGGCGGCCGTCGTGTCACCGGCGTCGGCTTCGACCAGGACACCCTGCGTGAGGCGGGCATCGAGGAGGCAGGCGCCTTCGCCGCCGTCTCCAGCGGTGACAACTCGAACATCATCGCCGCCCGGGTGGCCCGCGAGATGTTCGGCATCGAGAACGTCGCCGCCCGCATCTACGACCCCCGCCGCGCCGAGGTCTACCAGCGCCTGGGCATCCCGACCGTCGCCACCGTCCGCTGGACGGCCGACCAGATGCTGCGCAGGCTGCTGCCGTCCGGTGCGGAGCCGCTGTGGCGCGATCCCACCGGCGGCGTCCAGCTCGCCGAGGTGCACGCGTCGTCGGCCTGGGTCGGCCACAAGATCAGCAAGATGCAGGACGAGACCGGCGTGCGCGTCGCGTTCCTCACCCGCCTGGGCGAGGCGGTCCTGCCCACCTCGCAGACGGTCCTGCAGGAGGGCGACCTGGTGCACGTCATGATGCGTACGGACCACATCGAGAAGGTCGAGGCGTCCTTCGCCGAGGGCCCTGAAGAGGAGGCCGGTCACTGATGAGGGTCGCCATTGCCGGTGCCGGCGCAGTGGGCCGCTCGATCGCGGGCGAGCTGCTGGAGAACGGCCACGAGATCCTGCTGATC
This sequence comes from Streptomyces sp. NPDC020898, assembly GCF_044333925.1. NCBI lineage: Bacteria > Bacillati > Actinomycetota > Actinomycetes > Kitasatosporales > Streptomycetaceae > Streptomyces > Streptomyces sp. NPDC020898. The sequence continues at coordinate 143,391 of NZ_JBIRRV010000015.1, read as the reverse complement.
GACAAGGCCCCCACGGCCATCTCGGTCGAGCGAGTCCCCCAGGCGGAGTGGCTGCTGGCCGACGCCTGCGAGATCACGTCCCTGGACGAGGCCGCGTTGCAACGCTGCAACGTGGTGATCGCCGCGACGGGTGACGACAAGGTCAACCTGGTCGTGTCGTTGCTGGCGAAGACGGAGTACGGCGTTCCGCGCGTCGTCGCCCGCGTCAACAACCCCAAGAACGAGTGGCTGTTCACCGAGGCCTGGGGCGTGGACGTGGCGGTCTCCACGCCTCGCCTGATGTCCGCCCTGGTCGAGGAGGCGGTGAGCGTCGGCGACCTGGTACGCCTGCTCCGCTTCAGCCACGGCGACGCCAACCTCGTCGAACTGACCCTCCCCCCGGAGTCGGCCCTGGCCGGCACCCAGGTCGGCGACGTGGAGTGGCCGGAGGACACATCCCTGGTGACGATCATCCGCGGCACCCGGGTCCTCACCCCGACCCGCGAGGACTCCCTGGAGGCAGGCGACGAACTCCTGTTCGTAGCCGCCCAGGCCAGGGAGGAACAACTGGAGGACCTCCTGTCAGTACGCAAGGAGGAAGCCCCAAGCTGATAATTTTCAGCCCGTCCGGCGTTTGAGGACGAGGCCCGTTCAGGGCCGTGAGGGGGTCTGGGGGCGCAGCCCCCAGGGATGGGACGGGTAGGGGCGGCGGGGGCGAAAAACCCCACAGCCGCCCCACGCCCTACCTGCCGAGAAGCTACTCGGAAGAAGAAGCCGCAGCCTTCCGCTGCTCCTCCGCCGCCCGCTCCTCCGCCTCCATCTCCGCGAACACATCGATCGGCGCCGGCGCCTTCGCCAGGAACACCCACGTGAGCCACACGGCCAACAGGAACGGCGGAATCTTCAACGCCACCAGCACCCACCCGAGCTGCGCGGTGTCCGCCCACCAGTACAGCGGGAAGAGAATCGCGCACTTGGCGAGCAGAATCAGCCCCCAGGCCCAACTGGCCTTCGCATAAGCCTTCTTGCGCCCCGGGTTACGGGTACGCCAGGAGAGGTTCTCCTTGAAGACCGGCCCGAGGATCAGCCCGAGCAGCGGAACACCGGCCAGCGTCGTGATGATGTACGCCAGCGCCAGACCGAGCGTGTAGAGCATGCCGGGCAGATAGAAATCCTTGGCATTGCCGGTCATCATCGCGAAGACGACACCGAAGGCGACACCGAAGACACCACTGAAGGCATGCTTGACGGTGTCCTTGGTGACGAGGCGCACCACGACCAGCAACAGCGAAACAGCGAGCGCGGCGATGGCCGACGCGTGCAGGTTCTTGTTGATCGTGTAGATCGTGACGAAGAGCAGCCCCGGAAGGACCGTCTCGATCATGCCCCGCAGACCGCCGAACGCCTCGAAGAGCGCGGCCTCGGTCACCGCCCTGGAATCGTGCTGGGCGTCTTCGGTCGGCTTGTCGAGCGACGTCACCGGCTACTCCCGTCCGAGGGGTCTCAGTTCGTATTTCGGATTGAACAGCACACGGCGGCCCCGGCTCATCGAGATCCGCCCCGAAGCGATCAGTTTGCGCCCCGGCTCTATCCCGACGATGGAGCGTCTGCCGAGCCACACCACGTCCAGCGGGGCCGAGCCGTCGAAGAGCTCGGCCTCCAGGGCCGGAACCCCCGCCCTCGGCCGTAGCGTGACCGTGCGCAAGGTACCAGTAACCGTCACTATCTGTCGGTCGTGGCAGTCACCGATACGCGTACAGCCCGCGGTCGCGGTGTCTTCGCGCAGCTCCTCGGACTCCAGGTCCTCCTGCGACGAGGAGAGCCGGTCGAGCATGCGCCGGAACCGGCCCACCGGCTTCTCGGAACGAGGAACAGCACTCATACCTGAAGCGTACCGGCGCCCACCGACACCGATGTACCCCCGGGAACGAATGCCTCCCTGAGGTGCCTGCCGGGGCAGGCCCTACCGCTCGAACCGATACCCCATACCGGGTTCCGTGATGAAGTGCCTCGGATGCGACGGGTCCGTCTCCAGCTTCCGCCGCAGCTGCGCCATGTACACGCGCAGATAGTTGGTCTCCGTCCCGTAGGACGGCCCCCACACCTCCTGGAGCAGCTGCTTCTGGCTGACCAGCCGGCCCGTGTTGCGCACGAGCACCTCCAGGAGATGCCACTCCGTGGGAGTCAGCCGCACATCGCGCCCCCCGCGGTGGACCTTCTTCGCGGCGAGGTCGACGGTGAACTCGTCGGTCTCCACCATGACGTCGTCCTCGTCGCCCCCGGTGGGCTCGGCCCGGCGGACGGCGGCGCGCAGCCGGGCCAGCAGTTCGTCCATGCCGAAGGGCTTGGTGACGTAGTCGTCGGCGCCCGCGTCGAGCGCCTCGACCTTCTCGTCGGACGAGTGACGGGCCGACAGCACCAGGATGGGCACCCGCGTCCATCCCCGGAGCCCCTTGATCACCTCGACGCCGTCCATGTCGGGCAGTCCCAGGTCGAGCACGATCACGTCGGGATGGCGGGCGGCGGCGAGTTCGAGGGCGGTGGCGCCGTCGGGGGCCGAGTCGACCTCGTACTTGCGTGCCTTGAGGTTGATCACGAGGGCGCGCACGATCTGCGGCTCGTCGTCGACCACCAGCACCCGAGTCATGAGGCCTGCCTTTCTGGATCTGAATCTGCCGGTACCGCTGCCCGCGCCACTCCGCCGAGCCCCAGGGAACCGGCTCCCGCCTGCGCCCCCGCCGCCCGCACCGTGAGCACCATGCTCAGCCCGCCCCCGGGTGTGTCCTCGGCCTGGAGGGTGCCGCCCATCGCCTCGGCGAAGCCCCGGGCCACCGCCAGTCCCAGCCCCACCCCGGCGCCGCGCGGGGCGTCACCGTACCGCTGGAAGGGCTCGAAGATGCGGTCCTTCGCCTCGTCCGGCACGCCGGGCCCCCGGTCGACCACCCGCACCTCCACCCGGTCGGCGATGGCACTGGCGGCGACCAGCACCGTCTCCCCGGCCGGGCTGTACTTGACGGCGTTCTCGACCAGGTTGGCCACCGACCGCTCCAGCAGCCCGGGGTCGACCGCGACCATCGGCAGCGTCTCGGGAATGTCCAGCTCGACACTGTCCTCGGGTACGCCCCCCAGTGCCATCGGCACCACCTCGTCGAGGTCGATCTCCCTGATCAGCGGCGTGACGGTGCCGGTCTGGAGCCGGGACATGTCCAGCAGGTTGCCCACGAGGTGGTCGAGCCGGTCTGCGCCGTCCTCGATGCCGGCCAGCAGTTCGGCCTGATCCTCCTCGGACCACGCCACGTCGTCCGACCGCAGCGACGAGACCGCCGCCTTGATCCCGGCCAGCGGCGTACGGAGGTCATGGCTGACGGCGGCGAGCAGCGCCGTACGGATCCGGTTCCCCTCGGCGAGCGTACGGGCCTGGTCGGCCTGGGACTGGAGGCGCCGGCGGTCCAGGACCACGGCCGCCTGGGCGGCGAACGCGGCCAGCACCCGCCGGTCGGAGGCGGGCAGCACCCGTCCGGACAGCGCGAGCGCCAGGTTGTCGCCGACCGGCATGTCCACGTCCGCGTCCTCCGGCCGCTCCACGGCCTGCCGCGTGCCCACGCTGCCCGCGCAGGTCCACGGATCGACGTCGCCGGCCCGCTCCAGCAGCGCCACGGACTCCATCCCGAAGGTCTCCCGGACCCGCTCCAACAGCGCCTCCAGGCTGGTCTCGCCGCGCAGGACGCTCCCCGCGAGGAAGGAGAGGATCTCCGACTCGGCCCGCAGCCGGGCCGCCTGATGCGTGCGCCGGGCGGCGAGATCCACCACGGAGGCCACCGACACGGCGACCCCCACGAAGATCACGATGGCGACGAAGTTCTTGGGGTCGGCGATGGTCAGCCGGTGCAGCGGGGGCGTGTAGTAGTAGTTCAGCAGCAGCGAACCGAAGGCCGCCGAGGCGAGCGCCGGGTAGAGGCCGCCGAGCAGGGCCGCCGCCACCGTGAGCGCCAGGAACAGCAGCATGTCGTTGGCGAGGCCGAGGTCGACGGTGTTCAGCAGCAGCGCGAGGAGCACCGGACCGCCCACACCGACCAGCCAGCCCCAGATGATCCGCGCCCGCCCCAGCCGGGCTCCCCGGGCCACGGGCAGCCCGCGCCCCTTGCCGGCCTCGTCGTGGGTGATCAGGTGGACGTCGAGGTCGGGCCCCGAGTCCCGGGCCACGGTCGCGCCGACCCCGGGCCCGAAGACGTACTGCCAGGTCTTGCGCCGGGAGACACCCAGCACGATCTGCGTGGCGTTCACGCCCCGCGCGAAGTCCAGCAGCGCCACCGGGATGTCGTCCCCGACCACATGGTGAAACGTTCCGCCCAGGTCCTCGACCAGGGTCCGCTGGAGGGCCAGTTCCTTCGGCGAGGCGTTGGTCAGCCCGTCGCTGCGGGCGATGTAGACGGCCATGACCTCGCCGCCGGCCCCCTTCTCCGCGAGCCGCGCGGCCCGCCGGATCAACGTACGGCCCTCGGGCCCGCCGGTCAGTCCGACCACGATCCGCTCGCGGGAACCCCAGATCCTGGAGACCTGGTGCTCACTGCGGTACTCGGTCAGGTACTCGTCGACCCGGTCCGCCACCCACAGCAGCGCCAGCTCCCGCAGAGCGGTCAGGTTCCCCGGCCGGAAGTAGTTGGACAGAGCCGCGTCGACCTTGTCCGCCTTGTAGATGTTCCCGTGGGCCATCCGCCGTCGCAGCGCCTGCGGGGACATGTCGACCAGCTCGATCTGATCCGCGCGCCGGACCACTTCGTCGGGAACGGTCTCCTGTTGACGTACACCAGTGATCGACTCAACCACATCACCCAACGACTCAAGATGTTGAATGTTGACGGTCGATATCACGTCAATACCTGCGGCCAGCAGCTCCTCCACGTCCTGCCACCGCTTGGTGTTGCGCGAGCCGGGAATGTTGGTGTGCGGCAGTTCGTCCACCAGGGCGACCTGAGGCCGCCGGGCGAGCACGGCGTCCACGTCCATCTCGGTGAACACGGATCCGCGGTACGCCAGATCCCGGCGCGGAATCTGCTCCAGCCCGTGCAGCATCACCTCCGTACGCTGCCGGCTGTGGTGCTCCACGAAGGCGACCACGCAGTCCGTGCCCCGCTCGACACGGCGGTGCGCCTCGGACAGCATCGCGTACGTCTTGCCGACGCCCGGTGCCGCACCGAGGTATATCCGAAGCTTGCCGCGACCCATGGCCTCATTGTCTTCCCGTGACTGCTGTGTACGCAGCGTCGACCTTACGTCCAGCAATGTCGACAAAAAGGACGGGAAGCAGGCCGAAGTACGTCCTTGACGCAACCCTGACGCACCGGCGGACGGAGAACGGGCCGCACCCCTCGGAGAGGAGTACGGCCCGTGCCGTGGAACGTGAATGCGACTAGCGAACCTCGGTGATCTCCGGTCCGCGCTGGAGCTGGCCCATGCCGCCGCCGAAGCGGGAGCCGGCCTGCTCCTCCTGCTGGACACCCTCGGGCACCATCTGCGCGTCGTTCGGCAGCTTCAGGACGATCGGGTCGCGAGGCGCCATCGGCCCCTCACCACGGACGACGACGGTGTCCCTGAAGATCTGCTCCAGCAGACCGGCGGCCTGCGGCTGCACGGCCCCCTGCCCGGAGATGACGCCCCGCAGGAACCACCGCGGACCGTCCACACCGACGAACCGCACGACCTGGAAACCGCCCGTGCCGTCCGGCAGTTGCACCGGAACCTGCGCCCGCAGCTCCCAGCCCAGCGGCCCCTCGACCTCGTCGACGATGCCACCCTGCTGGGTGATGCCGCTGGCGATCTCCTCGCGCACCTCGCCCCAGATGCCCTCGCGCTTGGGCGCGGCGAAGGCCTGGAGCTGCACGGCGCTGTCGCGCAGGACCACGGTCGCCGCGACGATCGCGTCACCCGCGACCTCGACCCGCAGCTCCATGCCCTCGACCCCGGGCACGAAGATTCCGCCCAGGTCCACCCGGCCCTCGCCGGGCTCGCGCACCTCGGTGTCGTCCCAGGGGCCGTCCGGGCGCGGTTCGGGCTCCAGCCGCACGCGCGCGCGAGAACCCGCTCCTTCTTCGTCCGCCTCAGTGTCGACGCTGTCGACGACCTGCTCGGCCTCGCCGGCCGCGTCCTCGGCGGCACCCTTCTTCTTGCGACGTCCGAACACGTCACTGTCCTTCCCGGTCGGATACGACCGAAGCGTATCGATTCCCACCCGTTGTGCCGCCCACTGCGGCCTGACCGCCGTGACCGCTCGCACCGCCCACCGCGGCATGACCGCCGGTGGACCCGAAGCCCCCCTCGGCCCGCGCCGAGCCGGGAAGTTCCGCGACCTCCCGGAAGCGGACCTTCTCGACCTGCTGGACGACCAGTTGGGCAATCCTGTCGAAGCGTTCGAACCGCACGGGTTCGTGCGGGTCGAGATTCACCACGATCACCTTGATCTCCCCACGGTACCCGGCATCAACCGTCCCCGGGGCATTCACGAGGGCTACACCGCAGCGGGCGGCGAGCCCCGAACGAGGGTGCACGAAGGCCGCGTACCCCTCCGGGAGTGCGACAGACACCCCGGTGGGCAGAACAGCCCGTTCCCCGGGTGCCAGTTCACACCCTTCCGTGGTCCGCAGATCGGCTCCGGCGTCGCCCGGCTGCGCATACGCCGGAAGCGGTACGTCCGGATCGACGCGCCGGATGAGAACGTCCAGGGGCTCACGGCCCACGGGTGCGGGGCTCACGGGTTCACCTCGAATGCGCGGGCGCGGCGGACCTGGTCCGGGTCGCTCATGGCGACCTGGATCTCCGCCTGGCGGCCGTTGTCGATGAAGTGCTCGACCTTGACCTCGATGAACAGGGCGTCGGCGCGCACCGCGACGGGCCCCTCGGGGCCGCCGATGCGTCCGGTGGCGGTCGAGTAGATCTTCCGCCCGGCCACCGCCGTGACCTCGGCCTCCAGGTACAGCAGGGTGCCGACGGGCACGGGCCGGACGAACTCGGTCTCCAGCTTTCCGGTCACCGCGATGGTGCGCAGCAGCCAGTTCAGCGAGCCGAGCGTCTCGTCCAGCGCGCTGGCGAGCACCCCGCCGTGGGCGAGGCCGGGGGCGCCCTGGTGGGCGGCCTGCACGGTGAATTCGGCGGTGATCGTCACGCCGTCTCCGGCCCTCGCGGCGAGGTGCAGCCCGTGGGCCTGCTCACCACCACATCCGAAACACTGTTCGTAGTGGGCGCCGAGGAGCTCCCCGGGCGCGGGTGCGTCCGGGTGCCGCACGGGCGCCACGGCGTCGGCGGGGGGCTTCAGAGCTGCGGAAGTACCACTCACAGCCGCAGACCTTACCCGCGAGTCGGCCGTCGACGGACACCGTGCCAAGCTTGGCTCCATGCAGCTTTCCGCCTCCCCCTACGAAGAACGCCTCACGGCCCCTCGCTCCTGGTGGCTGATCTCCTTCCTGGTGGGCGTCTCCTTTGCCCTGATCCTGCTCCCGTTCGGCACGCTGCCCCTGCTCGGTGGCCTGGTGGGCGGCACCGCGGCGGCCGCGGTGGCGGCGAGTTCCTACGGTTCGGTCCGGATCCGGATCGTGGGCGACGCGTTGATCGCCGGCGAGGCGAAGATCCCGGTGGCGGCCCTGGGCGAGGCGGAGATCCTGGACGCGGAGGAGGCCCGCGCCTGGCGCACGTACAAGGCCGACACCCGCGCCTTCATGCTGCTCCGCTCCTACATCCCGACGGCCCTGCGCGTCCAGGTCACGGACCCCGAGGACCCCACGCCGTACCTGTATCTGTCGACGCGGGAGCCCGAACAACTGGTGGCGGCACTGGAATCGGCGCGGGCGGCGGCGCGCGAGGCGAGCTGAAGCCGCTCATCGGCGGCACGGCGCGCGACGGCAAATTCTTCTACGGCGGCGGGCAAAGACCTGCCCGCCGCGCCTGTACCCACGTCCGGCCGCGGCCCCTCAGGGCTCTTTCGTCCAGAGTTCCTTCGGGCTGTCCCCGACGTCCAGCGCGTCCGTGGGTTTCTCCAGCGGGGGCAGTTCCGGGAGCTGGTCCCACGGGATCTGGAACCTGCGCAGGTCCTTGCGGATGCGGTCCGCGAGTTTCCTGGTGTCGCGTCGGTTCATGACCGCTCCGACCGCCGCGCCGACCATGAACGGCATCAGGTTGGGCAGGTCCCGGACCATCCGCTTCATGATCTGCTGGCGCAGCTCGCGCTTCATCTGGCCCCCGAGGGCCGAGTTGATCGTCGACGGCTTCGTCACGTCGATCCCGCGCTCACCCGACCACGAGTTCAGGTAGGCGGTGCTGCGCTGCTTCAGATTGCCCGGCGGCCGTACGCCGTAGACCTCGTGCAGCTCGGCGATCATTTTCAGCTCGATCGCGGCCACACCGGTGATCTCGGCGGCCAGCTCGGTCGGCATGGCCGGTGGCACCGGCATCATCGCCGCCGCCCCGATGCCCGCCCCGACGGTCGCCGTCGCGCTCGCCGCGCCCGCGACGAGCTTGTCCGCGAGTTGCTCGGGCCCCAGGCCCGGGAACTGCCGGCGGAGGGTCGCGAGGTCGCGTACGGGGATACGCGGGGCGTTGTCGATGATCCGGTCGGTGAGATACGCCAGACCCGCCCGGGCCCGGCTGCCGCCCTTGCGGAGGCCTTCCCTCGCCTTCTCCCGGATCGTGGCCGTCCGCCCGATGACGGGGACGGAAGGCTCGGCCGGCACCGGGAGGTCGTCCCCGTGGTCGGCCGGCCTGTCGGCCGGTTCGAGCGAGGCCGATCCTGTACCGGATGAGCCCCGCTCGTCGTCACGCTTACCGTGAGGGCCGTCAAACGGCCCCTGGTCCGCTCCCCGCGCGGGGAAGCGGCGCTTCCAAGGAGGGGTCGAGCCAGTCACGGCCGACCCGCCCTCAGTCGCAGTCGCGGCAGATCGGCTGACCGTTCTTCTCGCGGGCCAGCTGGCTGCGGTGATGCACCAGGAAGCAGGTCATGCAGGTGAACTCGTCCTGCTGCTTGGGCAGCACCCGGACGGCCAACTCCTCGTTCGAGAGGTCCGCTCCGGGCAGTTCGAGGCCTTCGGCGGCCTCGAACTCGTCGACGTCCACTGCGGAAGTCGACTTGTCGTTCCTCCTGGCCTTCAGTTCTTCAAGGCTGTCCGAGTCGACGTCGTCGTCGGTCTTGCGTGGGGTGTCGTAATCCGTTGCCATGTCGCGCTCTCCCCCTCTGGGTGTCTGCGGTGTCTCAGCGCAGGTAACGCGTGAGAGGCCGGACTTGTGCCCGACCTGAGGCGGAGATTTTGCCTCACATCAAGGTCTGTTACTCAATCGACACCCAACCGGCTCTCTCAAGAGAGATCCGCATGGATGGCGATCGGGACCGTACACGGTCCGAATGCCGCACTTCAAAGGCGCCCCACCCTGTACTTCCCGTGATCAAGACCCCTGAAAACCCGGATTTTCCGGGCCTTATGGCGACTTACATGATCACGGAGAGTAGATGGCCGGAAATTCGCCCTTGTGATCGATCACACATGAGGTAGCCGGGAAGGTGCCCCGGAAATTCCGCGCAAAGCGAACATCCTCGCGTGTCGGCGACATGATCTCAGATCGGCAAGGCGACTCGCATCACGAGCCCACCCCCTTCACGCGGCTGGGCAGAGATGTGGCCGCCGTGAGCACGCGCCACAGAGCGCGCGATCGACAGCCCGAGGCCCACACCCTTGTCGCTGCCTGTACGTTCCGTACGCAGCCGCCTGAAGGGCTCGAAGAGGTTGTCGATCTCGTACGCCGGGACGACAGGACCTGTGTTCGAGACGACCAGCACCGCCTGCCCGTGCTGGACCGCCGTGGTCACCTCGACCCAGCCGTCCTCCGGAACGTTGTACCGCACCGCGTTCTGTACGAGGTTCAGTGCGATCCGCTCCAGCAGTACGCCGTTGCCCTGGACGACCGCGGGATCACGCTTCCCTCGGAACTCGACGCCCTTGGCCTCGGCCTCGGCATGCGTCTGGTCGACGGCCTGCTCGGCGACCTCGGCGAGGTCCACCGGCTTGCGCTCGACGATCTGGTTGTCGCTGCGGGCGAGCAGCAGCAGGCCCTCGACGAGTTGCTCGCTGCGCTCGTTGGTGGCCAGCAGCGTCTTGCCGAGCTGCTGGAGTTCCGGCGGCGCCGCCGGATCCGACAGGTGCACTTCCAGAAGCGTGCGATTGATCGCCAGCGGCGTTCTCAGCTCGTGCGAGGCGTTGCCGACGAACCTCTGCTGGGCGGTGAAGGCCCGCTGGAGACGCTCCAGCATGTCGTCGAGGGTGTCCGCCAGTTCCTTCAGCTCGTCGTCGGGGCCGTCGAGCTCGATCCGGCGGGACAGGTCCGAGCCGGCCACCGCACGGGCGGTACGGGTGATCCTGCCGAGCGGGGTCAGGACCCGGCCGGCCATGGCGTAGCCGAAGGCGAAGGCGATCACGGCGAGGCCCAGCAGGGTGAGCAGGGAGCGGCTGAGCAGGCCGTCAAGGGCGTGCTGGCGCAGGGTGTCGCTGCACGCCTTGAGGGCGGCGGTGCGCTCCTCGTCGGTGGTCGCGACGTTCAGCACCGGGCACGTGTCACTGGTGATCTTGATGTCGCTGCTGCTGCTGATCCGGAAGGACTGGCTGCCGCTACCCTCACGGATTGCCTGCGCGGCCAGCAGATAGATGATCGACAGCAGCAGGATGCCGGCGATCAGGAACATGCCGCCGTAGAGCAGCGTCAGGCGTATGCGGATGGTCGGACGCAGCCAGGGCAGCGGCAGCTGCGGCTTCCTCGGGTCCCAGGTGGGCTTCGGAGGCGCCTGCGGAGGGGCGGGTGTCGTGGTCATGGGATATCAGATCCGGTAACCGGAACCCGGCACGGTGACGATCACGGGCGGCTCGCCGAGCTTGCGGCGCAGCGTCATCACGGTCACGCGCACGACGTTGGTGAACGGGTCCGTGTTCTCGTCCCAGGCCTTCTCCAGGAGCTGCTCGGCGGAGACGACTGCGCCCTCGCTGCGCAGCAGCACTTCCAGGACGGCGAACTCCTTGGGAGCGAGCTGGACTTCCTTGCCCTCGCGGAAGACCTCGCGGCGGTTCGGGTCGAGCTTGATGCCGGCGCGCTCCAGGACGGGCGGCAGCGGCAGGCTCGTACGCCGACCGAGGGCACGCACGCGTGCCGTCAGTTCGCTGAACGCGAAGGGCTTGGGGAGGTAGTCGTCGGCGCCGATCTCCAGTCCCTCGACCCGGTCACTGACGTCTCCGGAAGCCGTGAGCATCAGCACGCGCGTGGGCATGCCGAGTTCGACGATCTTGCGGCAGACGTCGTCGCCGTGCACCAGCGGGAGGTCCCGGTCCAGGACGACCACGTCGTAGTCGTTGACGCCGATGCGTTCCAGGGCAGCCGCACCGTCGTACACGACGTCGACGGCCATGGCCTCCCGGCGGAGTCCGGTGGCCACCGCATCGGCGAGCAGTTGCTCGTCCTCGACGACGAGTACGCGCACGTCGTTTGTCCTTCCTCGGGGTCGCCTGCGGGCCGGGAAGGCACGTTGGCGGAATCTTTTCGTGGGGTCAGGCCTCCATCCTGCCGCTTTCACCCGTAAACCGGTTGTAAGAGGGCCCGCGATGATCACTGCTTGACCTCGTCCCGGCCGACCGGCGCCGCTGCTGCCGACGGCGGCGGGAAGAATTCTTGGCGGGGCGAGGTTTCCGCCGAAGGGAGCGGGGGGAGGACGGCTTTACACCCCGCGATCACGCTCTGCGTGTGCCATGACACCTAGTGGCACAACGAACCGCTTCCGCAGAGTGGGCGTGGGTGTCCGGCACCGTCGCCGCCCGGCAGGGCAGCGCTGGGCACCCAGTTGGAGACGTGATCGCCCCTTCCGAACGGCACACCCCCGTGCCATCGACCCACGACCCAGGACGAGGGGGCGCAGCATGGACGCATTCACCGCAGGACTTCTGCAGCGCATAAGGGCGACCGAGACCGACCTGACGCGGGCTCGCGACGAGGGCGACGACTTCCTCGTCGAGGTGGAACAGGCCGAGCTCGACGACCTGCGCCGCCTCGCCGCCGAACACGGTGTGGAGGTCGGCGCGACGAGCGTCTGACGTAGTGCGTACGCACTACGTCGCCCAACAGCGGGACCCCGGCGAATCCAGCGCCGGGGTTCTGTTGTTTCCGGCTGCCGGGCCACATCCGCGTCAGTCGTGCCAGGCGCCGAAGTCCTCCAGGAGGCGCTGGAGGGGTTCGAAGACTCCGGGAGTGCCCGCGACCGTGAGATCACGTGACGGGCGCTCTCCGGGGCGTCCACCGGTCAGCGCGCCCGCCTCCCGGGCGATCAGGTCGCCCGCCGCGACGTCCCAGGCGTTGAGACCCCGCTCGTAGTAGCCGTCAAGACGGCCCGACGCCACGTCGCACAGGTCGACCGCCGCCGAGCCGCCGCGCCGGATGTCCCGCAGCAGCGGGATCAGCTGCCGGGCCACCTCCGCCTGCTGGGCCTTGACCTCGGCGACGTAGTTGAAGCCCGTGGAGACCAGGGCCTGGTCCAGCGGTGGGGCCGGGCGGACGGCGAGCCGTCGCTCGCCCGCCCACGCGCCGGCGGCCCAGGCTCCCCCGCCGAGCACCGCGTGGTACGTCTCGCCGCGCATCGGCGCCGCGACCACCCCGACGATCCGCTCGCCGTCCCGCTCGGCCGCGATGGAGACGGACCAGGTGGGCAGCCCGTACAGGTAGTTGACCGTGCCGTCGAGCGGGTCGATGACCCAGCGGATGCCGCTGGTGCCCTCGCTGGAGGCACCCTCCTCGCCGAGGAAACCGTCGTCCGGGCGGTGGTCGGAGATCACGTCGGTGATCAGCTTCTCCGCCGCGATGTCCATCTCCGTGACGACGTCGATGGGGCTGGACTTGGTGGCGGCGACCGCGAGATCGGCGGGTCGCCCGTCCCGCAGCAGCTCTCCCGCGCGGCGGGCGGCCTCCTGGGCGAGCCGGAGCAGTTCGGGCAGCAGGGGGTCGGTCACGGGGTTCCTCACGCGTACGGGCTGTCGGCGCCCGCGGCGGCGGGCCTGGGGGCACGGGCGGGGCAGCAGCCCACGGGGCAGAGGTTCCGGCTCGCGCCGAGCGCGCCCAGGGCGCAGGGCGTGATGTCCTGCCCGCTCTCGGTGGCGGCGCGTTCCAGGACGAGTTCGCGGATCGCGGCGGCGAAGCGCGGGTCGGCGCCCACGGTCGCGGAGCGGCGCATGGGCAGGCCCAGTTCCTCGGCCTTGACCTTGGCCTCCGTGTCGAGGTCGTAGAGGACTTCCATGTGGTCCGACACGAACCCGATGGGCGCGATCACGACGGCCGGGACACCGGCGCCGTGCAGCTCCTCCAGGTGGTCGCAGATGTCGGGCTCCAGCCACGGGATGTGGGGGGCACCGGAGCGCGACTGGTAGACGAGCTGCCAGGGATGGTCGACCCCGGTGCGCTCGCGCACGGCGTCGGCGATCAGCTGCGCGGTGTCCAGGTGCTGCTTCACGTACGCCCCGCCGTCCCCGTGGTCCTCGACGGGCCCGGAGATGTCGGCCGCGGCGGTCGGGATGGAGTGGGTCGAGAAGGCGAGGTGAGCGCCGCCCCTGACGTCCTCGGGGAGGGCCGCGAGGGAGGTGAGCACGCCCTCGATCATGGGTTCCAGGAAGCCCGGGTGGTTGAAGTAGTGCCGCAGCTTGTCGACCCGGGGCAGGTCGAGGCCCTCGGCCTCCAGGGCGGCCAGGGAGTCCGCGAGGTTCTCGCGGTACTGGCGGCAGCCCGAGTACGAGGCGTACGCGCTGGTGGCCAGGACGAGGATGCGGCGCCTGCCGTCCTGGACCATCTCGCGCAGGGTGTCGGTCAGATAGGGGGCCCAGTTGCGGTTGCCCCAGTAGACCGGCAGGTCCAGGCCGTGACCGGCGAAGTCCTTGCGCAGGGCGTCCAGGAGGGCGCGGTTCTGGTCGTTGATCGGGCTGACCCCGCCGAACAGGAAGTAGTGCTGTCCGACTTCCTTGAGGCGTTCCTTGGGGATGCCCCGCCCGCGCGTCACGTTCTCCAGGAACGGAACCACGTCGTCCGGGCCCTCGGGGCCACCGAAGGAGAGCAGGAGCAGGGCGTCGTAGGGGGTGGCGTCGAGCGCGTCTCGCATGGTTCCGATCCTGCCACCCCCTTCTGACAGCCGGGATCCCGACCCGTCCCCGGGGGTGCGTTAGGGTCACCTAACCCGTAAGTTGTATCGGCTTCCTTCACGCCTTACCGGATCGACCGGAGACTCCCCGTGCCCAGCCCCTACAGCGCCCTGTTCGCCGCCCCCGGCTCCAGGCGCTTCACCGCCGCGGGGTTCCTCGGCCGGATGCCGCTGTCGATGATGGGCATCGGCGTCGTCACGATGATCTCCCAGCTCACCGGGCGGTACGGACTCGCGGGCGCCCTCTCGGCGACCCTCGCGCTGGCCGCCGCGGTGGCGGGCCCCCAGGTGTCGCGTCTGGTCGATCAGTACGGGCAGCGCCGCGTGCTGCGTCCCGCGACGCTCTGCGCGCTGATCGCCTCGGCCGGGCTGCTGCTCGCCGCGCACTTCGAGTGGCCGGACTGGGTGCTGTTCGTGTGCAGCGCCGGCATCGGCTGCGTGCCGAGTGTCGGCGCGATGACCCGGGCCCGCTGGGCGGCCCTGTACCGGGACACCCCGCACCTGCACACCGCGTACTCCTTCGAGTCGGTGGTGGACGAGGTCTGCTTCATCTTCGGGCCGATCATCTCCATCGGGCTGTCCACGGCGTGGTTCCCGGAGGCGGGACCGCTGCTCGCCGCCTGCTTCCTGGCGGCCGGCGTCTTCTGGCTGACGGCCCAGCGCGACACCGAGCCCAAGCCGCATCCTCGGGCGCAGCAGGCGGGCGGCTCGGCGCTGCGCTCCCCCGGTCTGCAGGTCCTGGTGATCACGTTCGCGGCGACCGGGGCGATCTTCGGGGCGGTCGACGTGGTCACCGTCGCCTTCGCCGAGGAACGGGGTCATCAGGGCGCCGCGAGTGTCGTGTTGGCGCTCTACGCGGCGGGCTCCTGCGCGGCGGGAGCCGTGTTCGGGCTGATGCACCTTCCGGGAGCGCCGGAACGCCGGTGGCTGCTGGGCATATGTGCGATGGCCGTGAGTATGATCCCCCTCCTACTGGTCGGAAACTTGCCGTTCCTGGCCGTGGCGCTGTTCGTTGCTGGTCTGTCCATCGCTCCCACGATGATCACGACGATGTCCCTCATCGAGCAGCACGTACCACGCGCGCAACTGACCGAGGGCATGACCTGGGTGAGCACCGGGCTCGCGGTCGGCGTCGCGCTCGGTTCCTCCGTGTCCGGCTGGGTGATCGACGCCGCCGGTGCGAGCGCCGGGTACGGGGTTCCGGTGGCGTCCGGGGCCGTCGCGGTCGCGGTCGGTTTCCTCGGGTACCGCCGGCTGAGCAGGCCGGATCCGCGTCGGGGAGGCACCGTTGAGCAGCACAGCGAGCGGGAAGAGCGGCACGTGGCGTAACTGGGCGGGCAACGTCACCGCCCGGCCCGCCCGGGAGGTCACGCCCGCTTCCGTGGAGGAACTGTCCGCGGCGGTGAGGAAGGCAGCCGCGGACGGCCTGAAGGTGAAGGCAATCGGCACCGGCCACTCCTTCACGGCGGCCGCCGCCACCGACGGGGTGTTGATCCGCCCTCAACTGTTGACCGGCATCCGCAATATTGACCGCGCGAACCTAACGGTCACGGTCGAGGCGGGCACCCCGCTCAAGAGACTCAACCTGGCTCTCGCCCGCGAGGGCCTGTCGCTCACGAACATGGGCGACATCATGGAGCAGACGGTCTCGGGCGCCACCAGCACCGGCACGCACGGCACCGGCCGCGAGTCGGGCTCCATAGCCGCCCAGATCAAGGGACTTGAGCTGGTGACGGCGGACGGCTCGGTGCTCAGCTGCTCCGAGAAGGAGAATCCGGAGGTCTTCGCGGCGGCGCGGGTCGGTATCGGCGCCCTGGGGATCATCACCGCGATCACGTTCTCCGTGGAGCCCCTCTTCCTGCTCACCGCCCGCGAGGAGCCGATGACCTTCGACAAGGTCACCAGCGCCTTCGACGAACTCTGGGCCGAGAACGAGCACTTCGAGTTCTACTGGTTCCCGCACACCGGCAACACCAACACCAAGCGCAACAACCGCAGCGCGGGTCCCGAGAAGCCGGTCAGCCAGGTCAGCGGCTGGATCGAGGACGAGTTCCTCTCCAACGGCGTCTTCCAGGTGGCCCAGTTGGTCGGCCGTGCGGTGCCCGCCACGATCCCGGCGATCGCCCAGGTCTCCAGCAAGGCCCTGTCCGCGCGGACCTACACCGACATCCCGTACAAGGTCTTCACCTCTCCGCGCCGGGTGCGCTTCGTGGAGATGGAGTACGCCGTTCCGCGCGAGGCCCTGGTGGAGACGCTGCGCGAACTCAAGGCGATGGTCGACCGGTCGGACATGCGGATCAGCTTCCCCGTGGAGGTGCGTACGGCCCCCGCGGACGACATCGCGCTCTCCACGGCCTCGGGCCGCGACAGCGCCTACGTCGCCGTCCACATGTTCCGGGGGACGCCCTACCAGGCGTACTTCACCGCCGCCGAGCGCATCTTCACGGCGCACGAGGGACGCCCGCACTGGGGCAAGGTGCACACGCGGAACGCGGAGTACTTCGCCGGCGTCTATCCCCGCTTCGGGGAGTTCACCGCCCTGCGGGACCGCCTCGACCCTGAACGCCTGTTCCAGAACGACTACTTGCGGCGGGTTCTGGGGCCGTAGCGAAGCAATTGGT
Organism: Streptomyces sp. NPDC020898; assembly: GCF_044333925.1. Lineage (NCBI taxonomy): Bacteria > Bacillati > Actinomycetota > Actinomycetes > Kitasatosporales > Streptomycetaceae > Streptomyces > Streptomyces sp. NPDC020898. The sequence goes on along the minus strand of NZ_JBIRRV010000015.1, from coordinate 126,597 downwards.
TCCGGTTCTGATGTTTACGTGAACTGTGCTGCGTCCGAGGTCACGGAACCGGTGGGGGAACGGCCAACTCGCACTCTCCGGCAGGAATTGGGTGGCGTGCCAATCCACGCACGTGGCCCAAATGGAGTACTGTTGCGAGCCCTGGGTCCGGTCTCCCGCCTGGGCGTCCGGGGCCATCCAGGATCGTCAAGAGGGAGCTCGTTGCACAGGGTGACGGAGTTTGTCACTTAGCGTTGCGAATAGATAACCGTGGCATAACGGCGATCTCGGGCCCACGCCCGACACGCCGGGCAACTCGGCAAGGTTGTGGCAGGCTGCACCCGGGCAGGCCACACTCGACTAGCGGAAGCAGCGACGCACGTGACGTCGGCAGGCACCACCCGGGAGGTCCCCATGCCCGAACTGCGTGTCGTGGCCGTCTCTAACGACGGCACACGGCTGGTGCTGAAGGCTGCGGACAGCACGGAGTACACGCTTCCGATCGATGAGCGTCTGCGCGCCGCTGTACGCGGCGACCGTCCCCGCCTCGGCCAGATCGAGATCGAGGTGGAGAGTCATCTCCGCCCCCGCGACATCCAGGCACGCATACGTGCCGGTGCGTCCGCGGAAGAAGTGGCGCAGCTCGCCGGGATTCCGGTCGATCGCGTGCGTCGCTTCGAGGGCCCCGTGCTGGCCGAGCGAGCCTTCATGGCCGAGCGGGCCCGGAAGACTCCGGTCCGCCGGCCCGGTGAGAACGCCGGTCCACAGCTCGGCGAGGCCGTGCAGGAGCGGCTGACGATCCGTGGCGCCGACAAGGAGACCGTCCAGTGGGACTCCTGGCGCCGCGACGACGGCACCTGGGAAGTCCTGTTGGTCTACCTGGTCGCCGGCGAACCGCACTCGGCGAGCTGGACGTACGACCCGCCCCGGCGGCTCGTCCAGGCCGTCGACGAGGAAGCCCGCTCGCTGATCGGCGAGTCGGACGACCTCGCGGCGCCCGAACCCAGCTTCCCGTTCGTACCGCGCATCGCCCGGCTGCCGCGCGACCGCCCGCTGGACCGTCCGGTCCCGCCGGTACCGTCGCCGGAGTCCGTCGAGGAGAGCGCGAACGAGCGCGATTCACTGACCAGCCTCCTGGAGGCGGTACCGAGCTTCCGCGGCGACATGGTCGTGCCGGAACGACCCTCCACCACGGAAACCCCGGAGGAACCGGCAGCCGAAACCGAGGTGGAGGAGCCCCCGGCTCCCGCGGCCTCGGCCGGTTCCGCGTACGCGGACGTGCTCATGCCCCGTTCGGTCACCGCCCACCGCGACCGCCTGGTCGGCGCCACCGACCGCCAGGCAGAGGCGGACGGTGTCCGTCCGGGACGGAGAGCGGCGGTACCGAGCTGGGACGAGATCGTGTTCGGCACCCGCCGGAAGAAGCAGGACTAGTCACTCGTACGGCTGCTTGTACGACTGTGGGGGCCACACCCGCCGGGGTGGCCCCCACAGTCGATCGCGTCTCCGTTCGGCCGTACGACCCGACGGGTTCCCGGCCCTCTGGTCTTACTGGACTACTGAGGGTCGGCGCCCACTGCCACGGGCCGCGTCGGGTCCGCCGACCACTGGGACCAGGAGCCGACGTACAGCGCGGCCGGGATGCCCGCGACCGCCAGGGCCAGGACCTCGTGGGCGCCCGAGACGCCCGATCCGCAGTACACGCCCACCGCGGTGGAGTCCGTCGCGCCCAGCGTCTTGAAACGGGCGGTCAGCTCGTCCGCGGGCAGGAAGCGCCCGTCCGCCGCGACGTTCTCGTTCGTGGGCGCCGAGACCGCGCCCGGGATGTGTCCGCCGACCCGGTCGATGGGCTCGACCTCGCCCCGGTAACGCTCCCCCGCGCGCGCGTCGAGCAGCAGTCCGGAACGGGCCAGCGCGGCGGCGTCGTCCGCGTCGAGCAGCCCCGTCGCTCCCGGCACCGGCGTGAAGTCGCCCTCGGCAGGCGCGGGTACGTCCGTGTCGAGCGCCCCCTCCCAGGACGGCAACCCGCCGTCGAGGACCCGCACGTCCGGGTGACCCGTCCAGCGCAGCAGCCACCATGCGCGGGCCGCGGCCCAGCCCTGTCCGCCGTCGTATACGACGACCGGGGTGGTGGACGAGACGCCCGCGCGGCGCATGGCGGCGCCGAACACCGCCAGGTCGGGGAGCGGATGGCGACCGCCCGGCCCCGATGCGGAGGCGAGCTCCCGGTCCAGGTCGACGAAGACCGCGCCGGGGATGTGCCCGGCCGCGTACTCGGCGCGCCCGTCGAAGGGCGCCGTCCCGCCCGCGGTCGGCATGCTCAACTGCCAGCGGATGTCGAGCACGACCGGCGGGCTGGAACCGGCCAGATCGCTCACGAGTTCGGGTGCGGAGATGATGACGTTCATGGCCACCATCCTTGCGCACGGGGTGGCCGCGGCGGCCAGGTCGGGTTACTCTCCCGCCGGACAGGCCCGGTCACCAGGCGTACGGGATCGGGCACATGCTGTACAACCGATGGACACTCTGCGGCAATCACACGGAAACGGGTGGGAAGCGACGGATCGGGCACCCTCACGACCAGAGCGGCCGAGGGCCGCGCGGTCGGGGCGCGCGGTACCGCGGGGGGTGCGAGCATCGGCACGGGGCGCGTGCGCGCGAAGCCGCGGCTCGGCACGACCGACGTACGGAGTACGCCGTACGTCGGCATGCGGCAGGTCCGCCGACACGGGCGGACAGCGGAAGTGACACGGCCACCGCGAGGGGTCGAGGAGAGAGTGACGATGACCGAGGCACGGGAGTCGGCCGGCCGGAACAGCGAGCCACATGCCCGCCGCGCGGCCGGAACACCCTGCTGGGTGAGTCTGATGGTGCACGGGATGGCCGCGACCCAGGAATTCTACGAGGAGTTGTTCGGCTGGGAGTTCGAGCCGGGCCCCCAGCAGCTCGGCTGGTACGTACGCGCCCTGCTGGACGGCCAGGAGGTGGCCGGAATCGGCCAGTTGCCGCCGGACCGCCACCTTCCCATCGCCTGGACGCCGTACCTCGCCTCGGACGACGTGGACCTCACGGCGGAGATGGTCCGGCACTCGGGCGGAACCGTGGGGGTGGGCCCCCTGGACGCGGCCGAGGCAGGCCGGCTGGCGATCGCCTCCGACCCCATGGGAGCCGTCTTCGGCATCTGGCAGGCCGCCGCCCATCTGGGCACGGGCATCACCGGCGTCCCAGGCACCCCTGTCTGGAACGAGCTGGTGACCCGCGACTCGTCGAGCGTCGCCAAGTTCTACAAGACCGTCTTCGGCTACGAGGAAGAGCCCGTGGTGTCGGCCGACTTCGACTACGTCACCCTGCACGTCGAGGGTCACCCGGTCGCCGGCATCCACGGCGTGGGCAACTCCCTGCCCCGGGACCGGGGTCCGCACTGGATGACGTATTTCGAGGTCTCCGACACGAACGCGGCGACCACCCGGCTGGTGGACCTGGGCGGCCATGTCGTCCAGCCGCCGCACGACAGCGCGCACGGCCGCGTGGCGACCGTGACGGACCCGGAGGGGGCGATGTTCTCGCTGATCCACGCGGCGCGCTGACGGCGCCGGGGAAGGGCCCTTACGCGGGCCGCAGGACGCTGTGGATCGCCGACCGGCCGGCGGCGAGGATCGAGTCCTCGCGTACCGTCGCCCCCGGGTTCGGGGCGTGCATCATCATTCCGTCGCCGACGAACACACCCACGTGCCCGACATGGCCCGCCTCACCGTGGAAGAAGACCAGGTCACCGGGCCGGATATCGGCAAGGTCGATCGCCACACCGGCGCTCGCCTGCTCGTGCACGGCGCGCGGGAGCGCGACCCCTGCGGCCTTCCAGGCGGCCTGGACGAGACCGGAGTTGTCGTAGGAACCCGGTCCCGCCGCGCCCCAGACGCACGGCCTGCCGATCTGCGCGCGGGCGAAGGCGACCGCCTTCTCGGCCTTCGCACCGGACTCCGCGCGGAACGCGATGCCGGGGACGACGACGGCACCGGTTCCGGCACCCTGGAACGGCGGTTCGGGGGCGAAATAGGTTCCCGTGCCGTAGGACGTCTCCGTGACGAAGAACGGGTCTGTGACGGGGAACGGCTCAGCGGCTGGGAACGGGTCTGTGGCGGGAAACTGCTCAGTGGCCGGGAACGGTTCGGCGACGAGGGGGAGTTCTGTGATGAGGGCGTAGTCCCCGTCGAGGAGCGTGCCCGCGTAGAGGGGCACGTCCGCGTAGATGGGTGTGCCTGCGCCGAGGGATGCGTCCGCACCCAGGGGCGTCCCCATGGGGAAGGGCTCGTCCGCGCCCTGGACGGCCGACTGCGGCAGCCGCCACTCCTCGGCGGGCTGCAGGCTCGGCTGTTCGTCGGGGAGGCGCCAGGCGTCCTCGGCGGGCAGCGGGCCGGTCGCCAACAGGGGAGCCGTGCCCAGGGAGGGCGACGGGAACCAACTGGGCTCGGCCGACAGCGTGTTCGGGCCCGCCGGCGCTTCCTGCCGTGGTGCGGGCACGGCCGTCAGCGCGGGCGCGGGTCCGGCGGGCAGTGCGGCGACCGGCGCGGGCGGCAGTTCGGGCAGCGCTCCGGCGGGCAGCGCGGGCACGGGTCCGGCGGTCAACTCCGCGACGGGACGGGCGGTCAGCTCGGCGGGAGGGTTCACGGGGCGAGCGGGCCGCGTCTCGGGCGAGGGGGCCGGGGCCGGTCTCCTGTCGGGCGGCAGCATCGCCGGCATGGTCGGGCCCAGCCGGGCACGCGCCACGTCGAACCACGGTCGCGCGACCTCGTCGAGGGCAGGATCGGAGCGCCGCCGCCCGCTGTCGGGCGCCGGGTTGGCGCGTCTGCGCATCCCGGCCTTCATCGCGCGGGTGGCGTTGAAGGTCCCGGTGGCGGACTCGGCCTGGTCGTAGAGGCTGTTGATCCGCTGCCGGACCTCCTCACGGCTCGGCCCGTCGTCTCGCGGGGTTCGTTCCGGCGCCATGCGGGACGAGCTCCTTCCGTGGTACGTCTCCCGAGTCAACTGTCCGGTCCGGGCAGCCGATTGGGGAAGGTGTGCGGAGGTCAACCTAACCAACTTGTGTGCTTCAGGTGAAGGTTGAAGCGCGAAATGTCCGATACGTTATTGTGACCTTCATCGTACTGCGAGCGCCAGAGAGAAAGCCGCGGCAGAACGATCAGGACGACGTGACCGGCAGGACGTCCGGAGAGATGACGGAAGCGTGCGCGGAGGCGCTCGTCATACGGCGCCGGTGATGGCGCCGGCACAGCACCTCGTAGCCGATCTCCCCGGCCGACCGGTTCACATCGCCGACGACGACCTGCTCACCCTCGACCACCATCACACCGTCCACGGTGCGCGCATTGTGCGTGGCCCGAGCCCCGCACCAGCACATCGCCTCGACCTGGAGGGTCTCGATCCGGTCCGCCAGCTCGATCAGCCGCTGGGAGCCCGGGAAGAGCTTCGTGCGGAAGTCGGTGGTGATGCCGAACGCGAAGACGTCCAGGCCCAGATCATCCACCACCCGCGCCAACTGGTCGATCTGCTGCGGCGCGAGGAACTGCGCCTCGTCCACGATCACGTAGTCGACCTTGCCGCCCCTGGACATCTGGTCCACCAGATAGGCGTGCAGATCCATGCCCACGGTCGCCTCGACCGCCTCCGTCACCAGACCCAACCGCGAGGAGAGCTTGCCCTCCCCCGCGCGGTCGTCGCGCGTGAAGATCACGCCCTGCAACCCCCGCGCCGACCGGTTGTGCCCGATCTGGAGCGCCAGCGTCGACTTCCCGCAGTCCATCGTTCCGGAGAAGAACACCAGCTCGGGCATGGGAGGTTGAGCACCTTTCGGCAAGAGACCCGGGAGGGGGCTGGGCAGGGACAGGCGTCAGGAGCGTACTTGCAAGAGCGGGACCAGCTGTTCCGCAGGGGTCATCGAACCGTGGTTGCCGACCATCGCCGACTCCCTCGGCTCCCGCTCGGAGGCGACGATCAGGACGTCGTCCCGTGCCGCCGCGACCACGTCGCCGATCCGGCCGTACACGCGTTCGTCGACCGTCGGTCCGAACCAGCCCGCCGCGATCGCCTCGTCGCGCGAGGCCACCCAGAACTGCTCGCCGAGCACCTCGCGCCAGCAGGTCAGTACGTCGGCCTGTGCGCCCGGCACCGCGTACACGTGCCGCGCCCTGCCCTCGCCGCCCAGCAGGGCGACGCCTGCGCGCAGTTCCCAGTCCTCGTCGAAGTCGATGCGGTGCTGCTCGTCGAACGGGATGTCGATCATGCCGTGGTCGGCGGTGACGTACAGGGCCGCGCGCAGCGGGAGCTGCTCCGCCAGCCGCTGGACGAGCCGGTCGACGTACATGAGCTGACCGCGCCAGGCGTCCGAGTCGACGCCGAAGCGGTGGCCCTTGCCGTCCACCTCGGCGTAGTACGTGTAGACCAACGAGCGGTCACCGGCGGCAAGTTGCTCGGCGGCGAGGTCCATCCGGTCCTCACCGGAGAGCTTCCCCCGGAACGTTCCGCCGCTGAGTGCGATCTTCGTCAGCGGGGTGTTCTCGAAGGTCGGCGAGGAGACCTGGGCCGTATGTACGCCGGCCTTGTCCGCCAGCTGGAACACCGTGGGGTACGGCTGCCACGCGCGCGGGTCCGTCCACGGCTGCCAGCGCAGCTGGTTCATCAGCTCGCCGGTGGCGGGGTTGCGCACGGTATAGCCGGGCAGACCGTGCTCGCCCGGCGGCAGCCCGGTGCCGACGGAGGCGAGGGAGGTCGCGGTGGTCGCCGGGTAGCCGGTGGTGATCGGGCGGCCCGTGTCACCGCGCGAGCTGCTGATGAGCGAGCTCATGAAGGGGGCCTCGTCCGGGTGGGCCAGCAACTGCTCCCAGCCCAGTCCGTCGATCAGGAACACGCAGTTCCGGTCGGCGGGAGCCAGTTCCGGGATCGCCGCGGACATTCCCGGTACGTCCATGCCGGCGGCCAGCGTGGGCAGCAGGTCGGCGAGCGAGCCCGTGCCGTAGTGCGGGACGGGGGCGGAGGAGACGGCGAGCGGTTCCGGGTGGTCCCAGGCGGTGGTCTGGGACATCAGCGGGCGACGTCCGCGGTCGCCTCGGAGAGTGCCTGCGCGAAGACGAGGGCCTGGCGCACCGTCTCCGGGCCGTCCCCGGCCTCGCTGACGCGCAGGCTCAGGTCGTCCGCCGTCGAGCTGCCTGTGTAGCCGTGGTCCGCCTCGCAGTTGGGGTCACCGCAGGCGGCCGGCTCCAGGTCGATACGGGCGACGGCGCCCCAGCCGATGGTCAGGACGATCTCACGGGGCAGCGTGCCCGGCGTGTACGACTCCGGGTTGGCGACGACCCTGCTGAGGACGACGGACGAGATCCGGCCCAGCTTCACGGATTCCGTGGACGTGGTGGCGTACGGCGTCGGGGAGGCGGTGTCCTCGGCCTGCTCGTCGGTGTGGCTGACGATGAAACGGTTGCCCGTGAGGACGAGCACGGTCACGTGCCGGCGCACCTCGTTGGCGTCGAATGTCGTCTCCTGGTGGACCAGGTACGACCGGATGGAGTCGCCGCCGATCGCGGCCTCCACCGCCTCGGCCACGAGGGCCGGGTAGTAGCCGCTGCGCTCGATCGCCGCTCGCAGCCCCTGGGTCGTCGTACTGGTCTTGGCCATGTGCCCATCCTACGGGGGCCCACTGACTGCGAGGCACCGCTCAGTACACAGGAAGTGTCCTGGGACCCAGGTCGCCACGGGCGGGCGGCGGCGCCAGTCGCACCGACGCCCCGAGCACGCTCAGGCCGCTCTGCGCGACGACCACCGGCTCCAGGGACACGGCGATGACCTCGGGGTGATCGTCGACGAGCCGCGACACCCTCAGCAGCAGTTCCTCCAGCGCCGCGGTGTCGACCGGCGCCGAGCCGCGCCAGCCGAACAGGAGCGGCGCCGTCCGGATCGAGCGGATCAGTGAGGTCGCGTCGCGGTCCGTGACCGGTATCAGGCGGTGCGCCGTGTCCCCGAGGAGCTGCGAGGCGGGCCCGGCGAGCCCGAAGGAGAGCACCGCTCCGGCCGCCGGGTCGATGACCGCCCGTACGACGGTGTCGACACCCCGCGGTGCCATCCCCTGCACCACGGGCCGTACCTCCTCCGGCGTCCCGAAGAGGCCGGTCAATTCGGCGTACGCCCGCCGCAGTTGCTCCTCGTCCGCGAGATCCAGGCGTACGCCGCCCAGGTCGGCCCGGTGTCGCAGGTGCGGGGCGGTGGCCTTGAGAGCGACGGGGTAGCCGATGGTCCGCGCGGCGGCCACGGCGCCGTCGGGGTCCGGGGCGGGCAGCACCCCGCGCACCGGGATGCCGTACATCCCGAGCAGTTCGCACGTCTCGTCCGTGCCCAGGGTGAGCCCCTGTCCGCGCGCGAGGAGTCCGCCGATCAGTTCGGCGGCCCCCTTCTCGTCGATGTCCTCATGCTCGGGCACCTTGCCGGGCTCGGCGGCCTCCCGGCGCCACTGCGCGTACTTCACGGCTTCGGCGAGGGCACGGACAGCGCGCTCGGCGGCGGGGTAGGCGGGGATGAGGCGCGCCTCTTCGGGAGGACCGACCCCGGTGGACGGGCGTTCCCCCACCACCGCGGGCAGGCGTTCCGCCCTGCGGGGCGGGTGGGCGCCGCCGACAGCGCCCGGTGCCGTCGAACCTGCCTGTGGGGCGGTGCTCGCGGCGGCCGAGAGTGCCTCTGCCAGTCCCCCGAGCTCCACATGCACCACCAGCACCGGTTTCCCGGGAACCTCCGCCGCGGCCGACCTCAGGGCATCGGCCAACGCGGCGTCCCGGGGGGTACCCTCCCCCACCGTGGGGATCGCGGTGACGACCACCGCATCGCACGTCTCGTCCGCCAACGCCTGGGACAACGCCCGGTGGAAGTCCTCGGGTGACGCCCCGGTGGTCAGGTCCAGCGGCGGCAACGGCCGCAGCCCTTCGGAGAGGCACGCGTCGTACGTCAGCAGTCCCAGCGACTCCGAGTTCCCCAGGATCGCCACCCGGGGCCCGGCGGGCAGTGGCTGCCGGGCCAGCAGCAGCCCGGCGTCGACCAGTTCGGTGATCGTGTCCACCCGGATCACCCCGGCCTGCCGCAGCAGCGCGGACACCGTCGCGTGCGGCAACCGCGTGGCCCGTACGGCATGCCCCTGTGGAGCGGCGCCGCCGTGCCGCGCTCCCTGCACGACCACGAGCGGCTTCGCCGCCGCCGTGCGTCGGGCGAGGCGGGTGAACTTGCGCGGGTTGCCGATGGATTCGAGGTACATGAGGACGACATCGGTGTCCGGGTCGTCGTACCAGTACTGAAGTACGTCGTTGCCGGACACGTCGGCCCGGTTGCCGGAGGAGACGAAGGTCGACACACCGGTGACCCCGGTGACGCCTCCCCCGCGCCGGTCCAGCCGGGACAGCAGGGCGATACCGATGGCCCCCGACTGCGCGAACAGCCCGATCCGTCCGGGCCGCGGCATCTCGGGCGCCAGCGACGCGTTCAGCCGGACGTCCTTCGCCGTGTTGATGACGCCGAAGGCGTTGGGGCCGATGATGCGCATCCCGTACGTGCGCGCGTGCCGCACGAGTTCGCGTTGCCGTTCCCGTCCCTCGGGGCCGCTCTCCGCGTATCCGGCGGAAACCACGACGAGCCCCTGGACGCCGTGTTCACCGCACTCGGTGACCACTTCGGGAACGGACGCGGCCGGGACGGCGACGACGGCGAGATCGACGGGGCCCGCGATGTCACGCACCGATCGGTGGGCCGGTACTCCGTCGACGTCCTTCTGTTCCGCCGGGAACGCGCTGTTCACCGCGTGCAGGTCACCGGTGAAACCGGCGTCCCTGATGTGGTCGAGGACGCTGCGGCCGACGCCGCCGGGGGCGCGGCCGACTCCGATGACGGCGACGGAGCCCGGGACGAGCAGCCTGCGTACGGAGCGCGCCTCGGCCCGCTGTTCCCGCGCGCGCTGGACGGCAAGTGAGCGGTCGGTGGGCTCCAGGTCGAACTCCAGGCGGACGACGCCGTCCTCGAAGCTGCGCTTCTGGGTGTACCCGGCGTCCGTGAACACCTTGATCATCTTGCTGTTGGCGGGGAGCACCTCGGCGGCGAAGCGGCGGATGTCACGCTCGCGGGCGACGGCCCCGATGTGTTCGAGGAGGGCGGAGGCGACGCCCCGGCCCTGGTGAGCGTCCTGCACCAGGAAAGCGACCTCGGCCTCGTCGGCCGGACCGGAGGCGGGCAGGCCGTCGGCATCAATGCGGTCATAGCGTACGGTGGCGATGAACTCGCCGCCGACCGTGGCCGCGAGCCCCACCCGGTCCACGAAGTCGTGGTGGGTGAAGCGGTGGACGTCCTTTGCGGACAGGCGCGGATAGGGCGCGAAGAAGCGGTAGTACTTCGACTCGTCCGACACCTGCTCGTAGAAACTGACCAGCCGGTCGGCGTCGTCCGCCGTGATGGGCCGGATACGGGCGGTGCCGCCGTCACGCAGCACGACGTCCGCCTCCCAGTGGGCGGGGTACTCGTGCCGGTCCGACGAGTTCTGCATGCGCCCCAGAGTACGGCTCGCATACGACAACGTCGCGAGGCAGTCTGTGGGGGACCGAAGTCGGGCCCAGGCCGGGGTTCGAACGCGGTTCCGGGACAGGTTCTCACCTGCTTCCCGGCACGCTTCACGCTATGGAACAATGGTCTAGACAACCCTGAGACACTGAAGGGCAGCATCACATGGCTGAGCGCCGCGTCAACGTCGGCTGGGCGGAGGGCCTCCACGCCCGCCCCGCCTCCATCTTCGTCCGTGCGGCCACGGCCGCCGGCGTCCCCATGACGATCGCCAAGGCCGACGGCAACCCCGTCAACGCGGCCTCCATGCTGGCGGTCCTCGGGCTGGGCGCCCAGGGTGGCGAGGAGATCGTCCTCGCCTCCGAGGCGGAGGGCGCCGACATCGCGCTCGACCGTCTGGCGAAGCTGGTGGCCGAGGGACTCGAGGAACTTCCCGAGACGGTCTGAGGAATTATCGGGGCCGGCGACGGCCCTCGCTTCAAAGACACCATCCGCACACACGAAGGGCTCGCCCGGAATTCCGAGCGAGCCCTTCGCATTTCCCGTTTACGGGCAGCAAAATTAATCCCCCGCGAATTCCACCCTCTTTGTATACGGCGCCAGTGTTAATGCCGCAGGCCCGTCATGTTTACGGGATGTTGCGAAGTCCTCACACGATCGGCACGGTCTCCGCTGCCCGGAAAGCGCAGTCGGTGCACGGCGGTCGCCCGCTCGGTGTGCAGCGCCGTGACCGCCCGGGCCCGCTCACTGTCGCCGCGCGCCACCGCGTCCACGATCGCCCCGTGCTCCGCCCAGGACTCGACAGGGCTGGCCGGTGCCTCCACCGCGTACATCCAGGCGATCTTGTGCCGCAGCTGGGTGAGCGTCGAGGTCAGGGCGTGACTGCCGGACGATTGGGCGAGCGTCTCGTGGAACCAGCCCCCCAGGGAGCGCAGATCCTCACTGTTGCCCCTTCTGGCCCGCTCCTGCCCCAGCCTGACCAGGCCGCGCAGCACTTTCAGGTGGGCCTCGGTGCGTCGCTGGGCCGCTCGGGCGGCGCCCAGCGGCTCCAGGAGCATGCGCATCTCCAGCAGGTCGGAGGCCTCCTGCTCGGTGGGTTCCGCGACGCACGCGCCCGCGTGCCGCCGGGTCACCACGAAGCCCTCGGCCTCCAGCGTGCGCAGGGCCTCGCGGACGGGGACGCGCGAGACGCCGTACCGGCGCGCGAGCAGTTCCTCGGTGAGCCGGCTGCCGCGCTCGTAGACACCGGCGACGATGTCGTCCCGGATCGCCGTGCATACCGAGTGCGCCGGAATACGCATGTCCGACCTCCGCTTTAATCCCCGTGAAACGTCGATGATTGACGTGTGTTCAGTGACTCTATTGCAGAGAACCGGAATTTCCGATGGCAGGCCGGAATCCATGGATATTTTTTGGACACACGGCCCTCCGAAACGCCGAAAGCCCCGGCTCAGGGAGCCGGGGCCACGACAAGCGGTGCGAGCGGTCGTCAGACGTTCACGCCGTGCGAGCGGAGGTAGGCGACGGGGTTGATGTCCGAGCCGTACTCCGCGGTGGTGCGGGCCTCGAAGTGGAGATGCGCACCGGTGACGTTGCCGGTGGCCCCGGAGAGGCCTATCTGCTGGCCCGGGGTGACCGCCTGGCCGACGGAGACGTTGACGGACGACAGGTGACCGTACTGGGTGTATGTACCGTCGTTCATCTTGATCACGATGTTGTTGCCGTAGGCCCCACCCCAGCCGGCCTCGACGACGGTGCCGGAGCCCACCGCGTGGACGGTAGTACCGGACGCCGCGTGGAAGTCGACGCCGGTGTGGCTGCCCGAGGACCAGACGGCGCCGCCCGTCTTGTAGCCCGTGGAGATGTACGAGCCGGAGATCGGGGAGACATAGGTGTTGAGGCGCTTGCGCTCGGCCTCGCGGGCGGCGCGGGCCTCAGCCTCACGTGCCTCCTTGACCCGCTCCTCCGCCTCCTTCTTCGCGGCGGCCACGGCCCGCTTCTCCGCGGCGGCCTTCTCGGCGGCCTGCTCCTGGGCGGCGGCCTGGGCGTCGATCTCGTCGGCCAGCGAGTCACCGATGGAGATCACCGGGGTGAGGCCGGTCTGCTCGACGGCGGACTCCGCAGCGAGCGCCGGGGCGGCGAGGCTGCCGACGACGCCTGTGGTGGCGAGAGCCGCGACGCCGGCCGCGCGGGCGGTCGTACGGGAGACAAGGCTGGGGCGGCTGGGACGACGGTGCTTCCCGGTGGCGCGGGTGAACGCCATGTAGTGGCTGGTCCTTTCCTTCCTTCTCGCCTACCGGGTTAGCTGACGGGTTCGGAGCAGGAAGGTCTCCTACGGACCCCCTCGCTGCACGCGCGGGCGTCCGATTCACCCCAGGGACTTCACAAGGTGGGTCCCCGGCTCCCCTGGCTCGCGCCGTACGGGGACTCGGCGATGACTGCCCGGTGCCGCGGCTGCGGCGCAGTGCCTTACGGACAGACGGACAGACGCTAAGCGGGACCTCTTTCAATCGACAAACGGATCACGGGTTTTGTCGCGCATGCCACAGTGCAGACCATCAACCTCTCCATCAATACGGGCAACTTGCTCATCAATATGGACAAAGAGGGGCCCCGTGACGCTTCCGTCACCGGGCCCCTGTCGTTTACGCCGGTACCGCTACTCGGCGGATACGACGCTCACTTCGCCGATACCGAGGGCCCGGACGGGCTCCTCGATCGTCGCCGCGTCCCCGACGAGGACCGTCACCAGCCGGTCCACCGGGAAGGCGTTCACGGCCGCCGCGGTGGCCTCCACGGTGCCGGTCGCGGCGAGCTGCCGGTACAGCGTCGCCTGGTAGTCGTCGGGCAGGTGCTGCTCGACCTGGTCGGCCAGGGTGCTCGCGACGGCCGCCGCGGTCTCGTACTTGAGCGGGGCCACCCCCACCAGGTTCTGCACCGCGACATCGCGCTCCGCGTCGGTGAGTCCCTCGGCGGCGAGCGTGCGCAGCACCTTCCAGAGGTCGTCCAGGGCAGGGCCGGTGTTCGGGGTGTCGAAAGAGCCGCTGATGGCGAGCATCGAGGCGCCCGACCCGTCCGGAGCCGAGCGCAGTACCTGGCCGAACGCCCGTACACCGTAGGTGTAGCCCTTTTCCTCGCGCAGGACGCGGTCCAGGCGGGAGGTGAGGGTGCCGCCGAGGCAGTACGTGCCGAGGACCTGGGCGGCCCAGACACGGTCGTGCCGGTCGGCGCCGACGCGGCCGATGAGCAGCTGGGTCTGCACGGCGCCCGGGCGGTCCACGATGACGACCCGGCCGGTGTCGTCGGCGGTCACCGGCGGCACGGGCCGCGGTTCGGCCGTCGAGCCGGTCCAGGCCCCCAGGGTCTCCCCGAGCAGCGCGTCCAGGTCGATACCGGTGAGGTCACCGACGACCACGGCGGTGGCCGTGGCGGGGCGGACGTGCCTGTCGTAGAAGGCGCGTACGGCCACGGAGTCGATCTTCGCGACCGTCTCCTCGGTGCCCTGGCGCGGGCGTGACATGCGCGCGGCCGCCGGGAACAGCTCCTTGTAGAGCTCCTTGGCGGAACGGCGGGAGGGGTTGGCCATCTCGTGCGGGATCTCGTCGAGCCGGTTGCGCACCAGTCGCTCGACCTCGCTGTCCGCGAACGCGGGAGCCCTGAGGGCGTCGGCCAGCAGACCGAGCGCCTTGGGGAGCCGGGACACGGGGACTTCGAGGCTGAGGCGCACGCCGGGGTGGTCGGCGTGCGCGTCGAGGGTGGCGCCGCAGCGCTCCAGTTCGGCGGCGAACTCCTCCGCGGAGTGCTTGTCGGTGCCTTCGGAGAAGGCCCGGGCCATGATCGTGGCCACCCCGTCGATACCGGCCGGCTCGGCCTCCAGGGGGGCGTCGACGAGCACCTCGACGGCCACGACCTGCTGGCCGGGGCGGTGGCAGCGCAGGACGGTCAGGCCGTTGCCGAGCGTGCCGCGCTCGGGCGCCGGGAAGGCCCAGGGCCTGGCTTCGCCCGCCTGCGGCTGGGGGTGGAACTCCATCGTGGCGAGCCCGGTCACTTGCCAGCCTCCTCGTCGGTGTCGGTGGCAGTGTTCTCGTCGGTGTCGGCGGTCAGGGGCTCGTAGACGAGCACCGCGCGGTTGTCGGGGCGCAGCCGGGCCTTGGCGGCCTGCTGGACCTCCTCAGCCGTGATGTCGAGCACGCGTTGTACGGCGGTCAGGGCGAGCTGCGGGTCGCCGAACAGCACCGCGAAACGGCACAGTTCGTCGGCGCGGCCCGCGACCGTGCCGAGCCGGTCCAGCCACTCGCGCTCCAACTGGGCCTGGGCGCGCTCCATTTCCTCGTCCGTGGGGCCCTCCGCGGCGAACCGGGCGAGCTCCTCGTCGACGGCCGCCTCGATGACCGGCACCTCGACGTCGCCGGAGGTCTTCACGTCCAGCCACCCCAGGGAGGGCGCTCCGGCCAGCCGCAGCAGGCCGAACCCGGCCGCCACCGCCGTACGGTCCCGCCGTACGAGCCGGTTGTAGAGGCGGGAGGACTCGCCGCCGCCGAGGACGGTGAGCGCCAGGTCTGCCGCGTCGCACGCACGCGTGCCGTCCTCGGGAAGCCGGTAGGCAGCCATCAACGCGCGCGCGGGGACCTCTTCCACGACGACCTCGCGCAGTTCCTCGCCGATGACGTCGGGGAGGGCGCCGGAGCGCGGCGCGGGCTTGCCGTCGTGCCCGGCGATCGATCCGAAGTACTTCTCGACCCAGGCGAGCGTCTCCTCGGGGTCGATGTCACCGACGACCGACAGGACCGCGTTGTTGGGCGCGTAGTACGTACGGAAGAACGCTCGCGCGTCCTCCAGGGTCGCAGCGTCCAGGTCCGCCATCGAGCCGATCGGCGTGTGGTGGTACGGGTGGCCCTCCGGGTAGGCGAGGGCGGTCAGCTTCTCGAACGCCGTCCCGTAGGGGACGTTGTCGTAACGCTGCCTGCGCTCGTTCTTGACGACGTCCCGCTGGTTCTCCATGGACTCGTCGTCGAGGGCCGCGAGCAGCGAGCCCATGCGGTCGGCCTCCAGCCAGAGGGCGAGCTCCAGCTGGTGGGTGGGCATGGTCTCGAAGTAGTTGGTGCGTTCGAAGCTGGTGGTGCCGTTGAGCGAGCCGCCCGCGCCCTGGACCAGTTCGAAGTGGCCGTTGCCCTTCACCTGGCCCGAGCCCTGGAACATCAGGTGCTCGAAGAGGTGAGCCAGGCCGGTACGGCCCTTGACCTCGTGGCGCGACCCGACGTCGTACCAGAGGCACACCGCCGCGACCGGGGTGAGGTGGTCCTCGGAGAGCACCACGCGCAGCCCGTTGGCGAGGCGGTGCTCGGTCGCTGTCAGGCCGCCGGAGCCTGCCTCGGCTGTGGCCGTGTGACCCATGGGCATGTACGTCCCTTCGATCGCGGGTGCGGTTGTTGCAACCGCTGAATTCCTGCCGGTCCTGCCACTGTATGCAAGCGTGTGGAGTGCTGGCGAAGTTCCCGGAGGTCGTACGCCGACAGCGAGATTCCCCGGCCCGCAGGCGGTACGTTTCAGCACCGTCGTCCACAGCCCAACACCGCCGCAGGGACGGGCCTTGGTCCACGTTGTCAGTGCGGCAGTCCACAATGGTCCGCGTCAGATCCCGTTCACGTCTCGGCAAGAGTGAGCCTCAGGGCAGACGCCCCGCAGGCGAACGACCAGGAAACAGAAGGAGCCGGCAGCGATGGCCCGCCGCAGCACGAAGACCCCGCCGCCCGATGACTTCGAGGAGCGGATCCTCGACATCGACGTCGTCGACGAGATGCAGGGCTCCTTCCTCGAGTACGCGTACTCGGTCATCTACTCCCGAGCCCTGCCCGACGCCCGCGACGGCCTCAAACCCGTACACCGGCGCATCGTCTACCAGATGAACGAGATGGGCCTGCGCCCCGACCGCGGCTATGTGAAGTGCGCCCGCGTCGTCGGCGAGGTCATGGGTAAGCTGCACCCGCACGGCGACTCGTCGATCTACGACGCACTGGTGCGTCTGGCCCAGCCGTTCTCCATGCGCGTGCCGCTGGTCGACGGTCACGGCAACTTCGGTTCCCTCGGCAACGACGACCCGCCGGCCGCCATGCGGTACACCGAGAGCCGGATGGCCGACGCGGCGTCCCTGATGACGGAGTCCATCGACGAGGACACGGTCGACTTCGCCCCCAACTACGACGGTCAGGAACAGGAACCGGTGGCGCTGCCCGCCGCCTTCCCGAACCTGCTGGTGAACGGCGCGTCGGGCATCGCCGTGGGTATGGCCACGAACATGCCGCCGCACAACCTCGGCGAGGTCATCTCGGCCGCCCGGCACCTGATCCGCTTCCCGAACGCGGACCTCGACACCCTCATGCGGCACATCCCCGGTCCCGACCTGCCCACCGGCGGCCGGATCGTGGGCCTCGCCGGGATCAGGGACGCGTACGAGTCCGGCCGCGGCACGTTCAAGATCCGCGCCACGGTGTCGGTGGAGAACGTGACGGCGCGCCGCATGGGCCTGGTCGTCACCGAACTGCCCTTCACCGTCGGCCCGGAGAAGGTGATCGCCAAGATCAAGGACCTGGTCGGCGCGAAGAAGCTCCAGGGCATCGCCGACGTCAAGGACCTCACCGACCGCAGCCACGGCCTGCGCCTCGTCATCGAGATCAAGAACGGCTTCGTACCGGAGGCCGTCCTGGAACAGCTCTACAAGCTGACGCCGATGGAGGAGTCCTTCGGCATCAACAACGTGGCACTGGTGGACGGCCAGCCCCTCACCCTGGGCCTCAAGGAACTCCTTGAGGTCTATCTCGACCACCGCTTCAACGTCGTACGCCGGCGCTCGGAGTTCCGCCGCAGCAAGCGCCGCGACCGGTTGCACCTGGTCGAGGGCCTGCTCACCGCGCTGGTGGACATCGACGAGGTCATCCGGCTGATCCGCTCCAGCGACAACTCCGCGCAGGCGAAGGAACGCCTGATGGAGCGTTTCTCCCTCTCGGAGATCCAGACGCAGTACATCCTGGACACCCCGCTGCGCCGGCTGACCCGGTTCGACCGCATCGAGCTGGAGTCCGAGAAGGACCGGCTGGCCGCGGAGATCGCGGAGCTGACCCGGATCCTGGAGTCGGACGCGGAGCTCCGCAAGCTGGTCTCGACCGAACTGGCCGCGGTGGCCAAAAAGTTCGGCACCGAGCGGCGTACGGTCCTGCTGGAGTCGGCCGGCGCCGCACCCGTCGGCGCGGTCCCGCTCCAGGTGGCCGACGACCCGTGCCGGGTCCTGCTGTCCTCGACGGGCCTGCTGGCGCGTACGGCGAACGGCGAGCCGTTCCCGGAGGACGAGGACGCCAGGCGCGCGAAGCACGATCTGATCGTCTCGGCGGTCCCGGCGACTGCGCGCGGCGAGGTGGGCGCGGTGACATCGTCCGGCCGTCTGCTGCGTATCAACGTCATCGACCTCCCCCAGCTCCCCGACACGATGGCGGCGCCCAACCTCTCGGGCGGCGCCCCGCTGTCGGAGTTCCTCTCTCTGGAGGACGGCGAGACGGTGGTCTGCCTGACGACGCTCGACGAGTCGTCCCCGGGCCTCGCGCTCGGCACGGAACAGGGCGTCGTCAAACGGGTGGTCCCCGACTATCCCTCCAACAAGGAGGAGCTGGAGGTCATCACGCTCAAGGACGGCGACCGGATCGTCGGCGCCGTCGAGCTGCGCACCGGCGAGGAGGACCTGGTCTTCATCACGGACGATGCCCAGCTGCTGCGCTTCCAGGCCGCCCATGTCCGTCCCCAGGGCCGCCCGGCCGGCGGTATGGCCGGCATCAAGCTCGTGGACGGCGCCAAGGTGATCTCGTTCACGGCGGTGGACCCGGCGGTGGACGCGGTCGTCTTCACGGTCGCGGGCTCGCGGGGCACGCTGGACGACTCCGTGCAGACGACGGCGAAGCTGACCCCGTTCGACCAGTATCCGCGCAAGGGCCGCGCCACCGGCGGTGTCCGCTGTCAGCGGTTCCTGAAGGGCGAGGACTGTCTGTCCCTGGCCTGGGCGGGCCCGGTACCGGCGCGTGCGTCCCAGAAGAACGGCACACCGGCGGAACTCCCGGAGATGGACCCGCGCCGCGACGGCTCGGGCGTGTCCCTGCCGAAGACGGTGGGCGTGGTGACGGGCCCGGCGTAGGTCAGTTCACCCCTTCGGAGCCGTCCGGATTCCGTTCCGGTACGTATCTCAGGACGCCCCACATGCTGTGCTCATCGGCGTGTGGGGCGTCGTCCGTGCAGGCCTCCAGCGCCTTGCCGAGGGCGGGCAGATCGATGCCGGACCCGATCAGGACGAGTCGGCTGAGCCGGTCCTCGCCGTCGGCCCAGGGCTCGGGACAGAACCGCAGGAACCGCCCGACGGCATGCACGGCGTACCGGTTGCCCCGGTCGTGCGGGCCGAAGTCGACGTACCCCTTGATGCGGTAGAGCCCTTCGGGCCGGCTGTCGAGGAACTCCATCAGCCTGCGCGGATGGAGAGGCGTCGAAGAAGTGAAGGAGAGACTGTCGTAGGCGGCGTGCAGATGCCCGGAGCGGTCGCCCTCCCCGTGATCGTGCAGGTCGTCGAAGGACAGCTGCCCGATACGCTCCTGGGTCGGCCGGCAGTCGAAGAGGAACTCGGGGTCGACGCGCCCGTAGTCGGCGGCGACGACAGCGGCACGGTCGACCAGCCCGCGGACGATCCCCAGAACCCGCTCACCGCCGTCGGCGACCCGGCCGACCTTGTTGACGACGACGAGATCGGCGAGGGCCAGATGCCGGTCGACCTCAGGATGCTTGACCCGCGTGTCGTCGAACTCGACGGCGTCGACAACCTCGACGAGCCCTCCGTACACAACCCGGGGATTCTCACTGGCGAGCACCATCCGCATGAGTTCCTGCGGCTCGGCGAGCCCACTGGCCTCGATGACGATGACGTCGATCCCGGTCGAGGGTTGAGCGAGTCGATCAAGATAGACATCAAGTTCGCTCGCATCAACAGCGCAGCACAGGCACCCGTTCCCCAGCGAGACGGTGGAGTCCCCCAGCGCCCCCGCGACGGCCATGGCGTCGATCTCGATGGCCCCGAAGTCGTTGACGACGGCGCCGATACGGCTGCCACCGCTGCGGTGGAGGAGATGGTTGAGGAGGGTGGTCTTGCCCGAGCCGAGAAAGCCGGCGAGGACGATGACAGGGATCTGCCGAGGGGTGGGACTCGGACTCGGCTGACTCAACTCTGCGACCTCTCTCACGCCGACGCGCACACCGGCTCACGGCCGCGCGCACGTACGAAGAATGAATGCTGCCCCAGGATACGAGCCGGAAGAATCGCCGCTGAGTAAACGATTGTTAGCAGCTTCTGCGGGGCACACGTTGGGCATGGCGCCGGAGTGTGCGACCCTCGCTTCCTTCCGTGCGCCTCCTCTCCGCCTCCCCCGCCGATCAGCGCCGCTCGGCACTCTGGAGGCGGCAAGCGCCGCCCATCGCTCGCTGGTCCCCCACCGTCGACCCGCACTCCGACGACCGGCGGACGGCCGCCTGATTCGGGGGTTGACATGGCTACAGGGAAGCACTCCGTGGGGAGGCTGGGCTCCACCGCGCTCACCCTCCTGCTCGCCGCCGCCTCGGTGACGCTGGCAGCACGACAGCGGCGCCTGGAGGAGGCACGTTTGCATGAGCGGCGCCTGGAGCTCGAGGAGTTGGCGATCCGGCGTACGGCTCTGGCGCACCAGCAGCGCATGCAGTGGGAGTTGCTGGCCAGGGCGATCGACGATCCGTCCCTCGCCGCGGTGATCGATACCTATGACAAGAGCATCCCGGTGGAGAAGCGTCGCCAGTTCTTCTACGCCAACGCCTGGTATGTCCACCTCTATCACCTCTACCGGGCAGGGATTCTGGATCGTGAGGAGTTGTACAGGCATCTGCGGGAGTTCTTCCAAAGCCCGCTGTTCCGCGAATACTGGGATGCGTCCAAGGCCCAGCGCGCATCCTTGAACGAATCCTCCGACGAGGCCCGGATCGGGCAGATGGTCGACAGCCTCGTCATGGATCTGGACGATGCGGACACGGACGAGTGGTGGGTGGTGGGCGTCCCGCCGACCGACTGACGGCTGCCTGCGCCGACGAAAGGGTGTTTGGGTCATAGATCCGCTCAGTACTGGTCCGGGGGCAGTTCGTGAGTCTGTCGTATCGAGCGCGGGTGACTGCACTCCTCGAGGACTCGCCTCTCACGTCGGAGGCTGTCATCACAGATGTGCGCCATCTGCTCTCGCACGGTGAGGAGGCATTGGCGTTCGACACCATGTGCTCGTGGATCTATGAGGACGCCCTGCCCATCACTCGCCAGTACCACGCTCGACTGGTGGCAATAGCTGACGAGATGAGCACCCGGAGGTCCGTTCAGCGCCTTGACGAGCTTCTGGTCGACTGATGTCCGCCCCTTGCTGACCTTGCCAGGAGATGATCTTCCGGGGGCTGGTGTGATCACGGCGTCGGAGCCCTCCTGGATAACCCCGTTCACCGCGCCAAGGCCGCGCGGTTTCGGGAAGTTGGTGACCTCGCTACGCCGTGGGGGTACGGATCCCGTGCGGCGGGGCCGCCCGTGGGGGCGCCGGAGGACCGGGTGCTATGGGAACCCACGTACCGGCGAACGATCCTGACGTTGCGCCAGCTCGCCCCGCTCTTCGGTATTTTCGAAGAACTACCGTTACTCCACCAACCACCAAGTCGTCATCGACGCGGACACTCGCCTGGTCGTCGTGGTCGGCGAGCCCTTGCCCGGCAGGACAACCGCTTACGCAAACAAGTCCGCGCCCGCGTCGAGCACGTCTTCGGCCGCATGAAGACCTGGAAGATCCTCCACGATTGCCGCCTCAAGTGGGACGGGGTCCACCACGCCATCCTCGACATCACCCGCCCGCACCACCTCAACCTCGCCGGACAGACGGCAGGTTCCGGCGGCAGCCGACCGCACCACGACCACGTTAAAGATCATTTAGGGGACAGCCCTGAGCCAGTCAACCCTTCAGAGACAAGGACCACGACTGAGGGACTCTTCGACCATGCCGCCACGCAAGCCCCATGAGCACCAGTAGCCTGCTGCCCACCACTATGCCCAGACCTTTTGTTTCGTAAGGACCGAATTCCTTGAAGATCGTGCGCCGCATCGGTGTGCCCCCGAGCGCCCGAGGCAGTAACTCAGGAGCCACCTGCCCGGACGTGTTCGAACTAAGTGACGGCAACTTCGCCGTCATCGGCACCGAGGCCACCGAGGCGCTGGACGGCGAACTGCCCGCAGACGCCGCTCGTGCCGACTACGAACGCATCGTCGTCGTGAGCCGGGAGACCTTGATCCGCGCCAAGGCGGACATCCCCGACGCCTGATATCACCGCACGAGCACGCGTTCACCCGAGACGCGTCCGTCACTCGCCCTGCCTCACTTCACCGTCGAGCGATCAGGGCACTAGACGACGAGCAGCCCGGCACCCCGTCCCTGTTCGATCGACCCCGATGAGGCCTGGCGCCAGAACGGCACCAGGCCACACGTGTGTCAGACCATCGTCGGCACCGCCGCCGGCGCCCCGGGCCCCATATATCGGGCCACCGGACGAATGATCTTCGAATCCTCCGCCTGCTCCAGGATGTTGGCGCTCCAGCCCACCACCCGCGCCGCCGCGAACGTCGGCGTGAACATCTCGCGCGGCAGACCGCACAGCTCCATGACCACCCCCGCGTAGAACTCGACGTTCGTGTGCAGCTCGCGGCCCGGCTTCAGTTCGGCCAGGATCGCCTCCACTCGTCGCTCGACCTCGACCGCCAGGTCGACCAGTGGGCCGCCGAACTGCTCGGCGATGCCCCGGAGCATGCGGGAGCGGGGATCCTCGGTGCGGTAGACCGGGTGACCGAAGCCCATGATGCGGTCGCCTGCGAGAACGCGCTCACGGATCCAGGTGTCGATACGGTCCGCCGTACCGATCGCGTCCAGGGTGTCCAGCGCTCGGCTCGGGGCGCCGCCGTGAAGGGGACCCGACAGGGCGCCCACCGCTCCCACCAAGCCGGCCGCCACGTCCGCCCCAGTCGACGCGATGACTCGGGCCGTGAATGTTGATGCATTGAATCCGTGATCAATGGTTGAGATCAAGTACTGCTCGATCGCCCTGGCGCGCAGCGGGTCCGGCTCCGACCCCGTCAGCATGTACAGGTAGTTGGCCGCATACGGGAGATCGTCCCGCGGCTCCACCGGGTCGAGCCCCCGGCCGAGCCGATACAGCGCCGTCAGCACGGTCGGTACGGCCGCCGAGGCGACCAGCGCGTCCCCACGCCGCTGCTCCGCGTCGATGTCGTACACCGGACGGAAGCCCTTCGCCGCTCCGAGCAGCGACAGCGCCGTACGCATCCCGGCCAGCGGTCCGGACCGGCCGCTCGCCGCCGCGATCGCGGGCAGCGCCACCCGTACCTCCTCGGGCAGCCGCCGCAGCGCCGCGGTCTCGGCGGTGAAGAGGGCGAGACGGCCCGCGTCCGGCAGGTCTCCGTGGACCAGGAGATGCCAGACGTCCTCGAACCCGCGGGTCTGCGCGAGTTCGACGGCGGAGTACTGGCGGTAGTGGTAAAAGCCCTCGCGTCCCCTGACGTCACCAATTCGGGTGTCGGTGACGACGACGCCCGCGAGTCCTCGCGGTACGTCGACAACGGTGGTTGCGGCTGCAGCGGCCCGGTCGATCGGCATGTGTCCTCCCTGAACTTGATTTGACTGTCCATGATTGACTTAAATCGTGTCAATATTGATTGAATCAATATGCAGTCCATGCGGATACGGTGACCACCATGCGCGATCAAGAACCCGGCCCCGACCACACCGGCCGACGACTGAGCACCAAGGAGACCGCCGAGCTGCTCGGCGTGAAGCCCGAGACCGTGTACGCGTACGTGAGCCGCGGTCAGCTCAGCAGCCGGCGCGATCCCGGTGGCCGAGGCAGCACCTTCGACGCCAAGGAGGTGGAGGCACTCGCCCGCCGCAACAAGCGGGAATACGGTGGGAGTTCGGGTTCCGGTGGTGAGCTGTCCGTGCGGACCCGACTCACTCTGATCGACAAGGACCGGTACTACTTCCGGGGCGTCGACGCCACCGAGCTGGCCACGCGGCACTCCTACGAGGAGGTGGCCGAGTTTCTGTGGACCGGCACCCTGCGCCCCGGGGCCACCTTCACCGCGCCCAAGGCCTCCGTCGCCGCCGCCCGCCGCTGCGTCAACGCGCTGCCGGAGCACGGCGGGCCGATCGACCGGCTCCGCGTCGCCGCGGTCGCCGCCGCGGCGGCCGATCCACTCCGCTTCGACCTCTCCGAGGACGCCGTCCTGGGCACGGCGCGCACCCTCATCCCCACCCTCGTCGCCGCCCTGCCGACACGCTCGTCCAGTCACCGCGACGAGGGCCCGCTGGCCCACCGCCTCTGGGCCCGGCTCAGCACCCGGATCGCCGACGAGGCGTCACTGCGCGCCCTGGACACGGCACTCGGCCTCCTCGTCGACCACGACCTGGCCGCCTCGACCCTCGCCGTACGCGTCGCCGCGTCCGCCCGCACGCACCCCTACGCCGCCGTCTCCGCCGGCCTCGGCGTCCTCGAAGGCCCCCTGCACGGCGCTGCCAGCGGCCTGGCGCACAGGATGCTCAGCGACGTGCTCGACGAGGGCGACGCGGCACCCGTGGTCGCGGACGAGCTGCGCGCGGGCCGCCGCGTCCCCGGGCTCGGCCACCGGGTCTACCCCGGCGAGGATCCACGCGCGCGTGCTCTCTTCGCACTCCTTGAGGAGATGCCCCAGGCCGCGCCCGCCCTCGCCGCTGCCCGCGACGTCGTGACCACCGCCGCCCGTCACACACCACTGCACGCCAACGTGGACCTGGCCCTGGCCGTGTTCACCGTCGCCTGCGGCATGGGGGCGTCGGCAGGCGAGACGATCTTCGCCGTCGCCCGTACCGCGGGCTGGATCGCCCACGCCCTGGAGGAGTACGGCGAGCGCCCGCTACGGATGCGCCCGTCCGGAACGTACGTGGGCGAGCCCCCGCCGCAGCCTCTCCCCGAGTAGCCCGGCAAGCCGGAACCACTCGTTCCGCGCGGTCGGAAGTCGTACCGCCGCAAGTCAGGTTAGGCTCACCTCTGTGAGTAGGTGCGCGACCGTCTCCCGGGACCTCGACGAGCCCATCGCGGGAACCGCGGCGACTGCGAGAACGTGGCTGCTGCTGGAGCAGTCCGGCCCGTGGGGTGCCCAGGCGCTCACCATGAGCCACCTGGACCCCGCACTCGGCCGCGCCCTGGAGAAGGCCGCGGAGGGCACCGGCGTACGGATCGCGCTGATCCGCCGCCCCGGCCGCCACGCGGACTTCGGAACGCCCGCGGTACGGCAGGTCTACGCGGCCCACACCACCCCCGGAAACGTCTGGCTGCACAGCGCCACGACCCGCGCCCCCGAACAGTTGCTCAACCTCGACTTCGCCGCGCTCGGCAGGGGCGCCCCGCACACCTTCGACACCGCGCTCCACGGGCGGCCCCACACCGGCGATCCCCTCGCGCTCGTCTGCACCAACGGCAAACGCGACCGCTGCTGCGCGCTGCTCGGCCGCCCGCTCGCCGCCGAACTCGCCGCTTCCGGGGTCGAGGGCGCCTGGGAGGTCACGCACCTCGGCGGCCACCGCTTCTCACCGACGCTGCTGGTCCTGCCGTACGGATACGCGTACGGCCGCGCCCAGGCCCCGCACGTCAAGGAGATCCTCCAGAGCGTGCGCGAAGGCCGTGTCGTCGTGGAGGGCTGCCGCGGCTGTTCCGCCTGGGAGCGGCCTGCACAGGCCGCGGAACTGGCCGTCCGCTCGGCAGCTGGCGAGTACGCGACAGACGCGCTGAGCGTCGTCCGGACGGACGGCTCGGCACCGCAATGGGAGGTCACCGTCGCCCACACGGACGGGCGCCGGTGGAGCGTCACGGTGACCCAGGGCGCCTGTCTGCCGCCCCGCCCGGAGAGCTGCGGATCGGCGCTGGGTTCGCCCGCGCGGATGGACGTGGTGGCGCTGCGCGAGTGGGAGTACACGACTCCGACGTGTTGACTTCGCGGCGGCGGAAAGCCCCTGACCTGTACTCCGTACAGAGGGGTCGCCCGATGGCCGGCGCCCGGCACCCCGTACAGCCCGAATCCACCTGTCGAGCACCCCGTACACCCATTGATCAAGGGATCCACGTCACACCCCACTACGGCAGGGCCCGCTCGTCCCCGTACCGTCATGGGTATGAGCCCCACTCCCCCCGTACGCCGCCTGCGCCTCGGCCTGCCGCGGCGGATGTTCTCGCAGGTGCTGCTGATGCAGGTGGCGATCGCCGCGGGCGTCGCGGTGCTCGCGACCGGGCTGTTCCTCGCGCCGCTCAGTGATCAGCTGGACGACCAGGCGATGCGCCGGGCGCTGGCCATCGCACAGACCACCGCGGCGCAGCCGCAGATCGCCGAGGATCTGCAGGAGAGCCGGCCGTCGGTCGACGGTCCGGTGCAGATCGAGACGGAGCGGATCCGGAAGGCCAGCGGGGCCGAGTACGTCGTGGTGATGGACATGCGGGGTGTGCGCTGGTCACACACCGATCCGAAGGAGATCGGTCGGATCGTCTCCACCGATCCCCACCAGGCCCTGGCGGGCCAGGACGTCATGGAGATCGACAGCGGCACCCTGGGCCGCTCGGCCCGCGGCAAGGTACCGCTGCGCGACACCGGCGGCAAGATCGTCGGGGCGGTCTCGGTCGGTATCGAGTACGACAGCGTGCGGGCCCGGCTGATCCACGCGATCCCGGGGCTGTTCGCATACGCCGGCGGAGCCATGGCCGTCGGCACCCTGGCCGCCTGGCTGATCTCCCGGAGGGTGCAGCGGCAGACCCGGGACCTGGCCTTCTCGGACATCGCGGCGCTGCTCGCGGAGCGCGAGGCCGTGCTGCACGGCATCCGGGAGGGTGTCGTCGCCCTGGACCGGGCGGGCCGTATCCGGCTCCTCAACGACGAGGCACAGCGCCTGCTGGGCATCGGTGAGGAGGCCGTCGGCCGTTCCCTGGACGAGGCACTCGGCGACGGACGGACGACCGACGTCCTGGCCGGCCGCGTAACCGGAACCGATCTGCTCACCGTGCGCGGCCAGCGTGTCCTGGTCGCCAACCGCATGCCCACCGACGACGGGGGCGCCGTGGCCACCCTGCGCGACCGCACCGAGCTGGAGCAGCTCGGCCGCGAACTCGACTCCACGCACGGTCTGCTCGACGCCCTGCGCGCCCAGGACCACGAGCACGCCAACCGCATGCACACCCTCTTGGGGCTGCTCGAACTGGAGATGTACGACGACGCCATGGAGTTCGTCGGCGAGGTGGTCGGCGATCAGCGGGCCACCGCGGAACAGGTCGCCGAGAAGATCCGCGATCCGCTGCTCGCCGCTCTGCTCGTGGGCAAGGCGACCGTGGCGGCGGAGCGCGGTGTCGCCCTGTGGGTCTCGGACCGGACGCTGCTCCCGGACCGGCTGATCGACCCCAGGGGACTGGTCACCGTTGTCGGCAACCTCGTCGACAACGCGCTGGACGCCGTCGCCGGCACGCCGCACGCGCGCGTGGAGGTCGAGTTGCACGCGGAGGGCCGCACCGCGGTCCTCAGGGTGCGGGACACGGGGCCCGGAATCCCGCCGGAACAGCGCGAGTTGGTCTTCACGGAAGGGTGGTCCACGAAGAAGCTCCCGGCGCACGGCAAGCGCGGTATCGGGCTGTCCCTGGTACACCGGCTCGCGGAGCGGCAAGGTGGCAGCGCGCGCGTGACCGAGGCCGAGGGCGGCGGTGCGGAGTTCATGGTCGTACTGCCGGAAGCTCTCGCGGAGCCGGACCTGGCGCCGGATCCGCGGCGCCGTCCCGTCCCGGAACCGGAGCACGCGCGCGTGCCGTTCACGGAACCGTCCCTGGAGGCAGCCGTCACCGGGACTGCCGCCCCCGCCGAGGAGGAGTCGGGATGATCGAGGTCCTGGTCGTGGACGACGACATCCGGGTGGCGCGCGTCAACGCCGCCTACGTGGAGAAGGTGCCCGGCTTCCACGTCGCGGGAGAGGCGCACAGCGCGGCCGAGGCACTGCTGCAGCTGGAGGCGCTGCCGCATCTCGACCTCGTCCTCATGGACCACTACCTGCCCGACGGCACGGGCCTCTCGGTCGTCCAGGAGATGCGCCGGCGCGGTCACGAGACCGACGTGATCATGGTGACGGCGGCCCGGGACGTCTCCACCGTGCAGGCGGCGATGCGGCAGGGGGCGCTGCAGTACCTGGTGAAACCGTTCGCCTTCGCGGGCCTGCGCTCCAAACTGGAGGCCTACGCGGAGCTCCGACGCACCCTCGACAGCGGCGGCGAGGCCGAACAGGCCGAGGTGGACCGGATCTTCGGCGCCCTGTCCTCAGGGCCCGAACCGGAGCTGCCCAAGGGGCACTCCCCGACCACCGCGGAGCTCGTACGCCGCGCCCTGGTCAACGCCGAAGGCCCCCTGTCGGCCCAGGAGGTCGCCGAACGGACGGGGGTGAGCCGTCAGACCGCCCAGCGCTATCTGAAGCTCCTGGAGCGCACGGGACGGGCCAGGCTGACCCTCAAGTACGGTGACGCGGGCCGCCCCGAACACCGTTACGTATGGGCGACCCGCACCTGAGAAGCGGGCGGACCCAACCGGCGGTCCGCGTCGGCTGGCGGGCTGCCTTCGCCACGAACTCCGTGCCGAAGGCCCTGCTCAAGTCGGTGCGGGCGTTTGAGATCCAGCCCCCGGCCCGGCCGTATGCTGGCCGCCCGACGGGGTTCTGAAGATTTTGCCCGCGCCCCGTAGTTCGATGGCCTGGCCGGTGGCCGACTCATGGGAGGGGACCATGTCTGCGCCCTTGCCGGGGGACCGTGGATGTGGCGCATGCCACAACATCGGTCTTCTGGGCGCAAGTTGTTCCCCCACTTGCAAGAGTCTGTTGTGCTCGTTCTGCGCGCGCTGCAACAGCGGAGCCGAACCACCGGTTCAACACACGGGCTTAACGCTCGTCGGCCTTGAGGGAGAGGCCCGATGATTGACGTCCTGGTAGTGGACGACGACTTCCGTGTCGCAGAGATCAACGCCAAGTACGTAGGAAAGGTCGCCGGCTTCAGAGTCGCCGCCCGTGCGCACAACGCCGCCCAGGCTCTGTCCGCCGTGCAGAGCGGCACCATCGACCTGGTCCTGCTCGACCATTACCTGCCCGACCAGACGGGCCTCGAACTCGTCCACCGCATGCGTGAACAGGGCCACTGCACCGACGTCATCATGATCACGGGTGCAAGCGACGTGGTGACCGTGCAGACCGCGATGCGGCTGGGCGCGGTCCACTACCTCGTCAAGCCGTTCACCTTCACCGCGCTGCGCACCCGCCTTGAGTCGTACGCCGCCCTGCGCCGCACTGTCGACCATGTCGGCGACCGGAATCACACCGGCCAGGAGCAGGTCGACCGGATCTTCGGCGCCCTGCACACCCCGCCCGCCCCCTCCTCCCCCGACCTTCCGAGCGGCCACTCGGAACCGACCACGGACCTCATCTGCGGCGTGCTCCACCGCGCCGGCCATCCGCTCTCGGCACACGAGGTGGCCGCCGAAACAGGCCTGAGCCGCTCCACCGCCCAGCGCTACCTCCGCCACCTGGAACAGGCAGGCCGCCTCCGGCTCACCCTCAAGTACGGCGACACAGGCCGCCCCGAACACCGCTACGCATGGGTAGCCCCCTGAGCGAGCCCCCCGCCTCACTTTCGCCGTCGGACAGACAGGCCCTACACGGCCCCCGCCCCCGTGAGCGATCGGACCTCGGTCTCCGCGTACTTGGCCTCGTCCGGGTCCTCGGACGAGGTGACCGTGCCGACCCAGCCGGCGAGGAATCCCAGCGGGATCGAGACGAGCCCGGGGTTCTGGAGCGGGAAGTACTGGAAGTCCATGCCCGGGAACAGTGATTCGGGGCTGCCCGACACCACGGGCGAGAGCAGCACGAGGATCACCGACGGAATCAGCCCCCCGTACACGGACCACACCGCGCCCCGGGTCGTGAAGCCGCCCCAGAACAGTGAGTAGAGCAGCACCGGCAGGTTCGCGGACGCCGCCACAGCAAAGGCGAGGCCCACCAGGAAGGCGACGTTGAGGTCACGTGCCAACAGGCCGAGGGCGATCGCGACCACGCCGATTCCGACCGCGGCCGTGCGTGCCACGGCAACCTCACTGCGCGGCTTGGCACGCGGGCGACGCAGCGACGCGTACAGATCGTGGGCCACGGATGCCGAGGACGCGAGCGTGATGCCGGCGACGACCGCGAGGATCGTTGCGAAGGCGATGGCGGCGACGATCGCGAACAGAACCGTTCCGCCTGTGGAGCCCGCGCCACCGCCCAGATCGAGCGCCAGCAGCGGGACCGCTGTGTTCCCGGCCGCGTTCGACCCGCGGACCGCCTCCGGTCCGACGATCGCTGCTGCACCGAAGCCGAGGACGATCGTCATCAGATAGAAGCCGCCGATGAGCCCGATCGACCAGACGACCGAACGGCGGGCGGCCCGAGCGGTCGGCACGGTGTAGAAACGGGAGAGGATGTGCGGCAGCCCGGCCGTACCCAGTACGAGTGCGAGCCCCAGGCTGATGAAGTCGAAGCGCGAGGTCCAGTCACCGCCGTACCTCAGCCCGGGCGCGAGAAACGCGTCACCGTGACCACTGCGCTCGGCCGCCGTGCGCAGCAGCTGATCGAAGTCGCCGTGGAAACGCACCAGCACCAGCACGGTCAGCGCGATCGCCCCGCCCATCAGCAGGACGGCCTTGACGATCTGAATCCAGGTAGTGGCCCTCATCCCTCCCAACGACACATAGATCACCATGAGCGCGCCGACCGCGATCACCGTCCAGGACTGCGCCGCCTCGCTCGTCCCGCCCAGCAGCAGCGCGACCAGACTGCCCGCCCCGACCATTTGCGCCACCAAATACAGAACGGACACGGTGACCGAGGAAGTTCCCGCCGCGATCCGCACCGGCCGCTCCCGCATCCGCGACGCGACGACATCGGCCAGCGTGAACCGCCCACAGTTGCGCACCAGTTCGGCGACCAGGAACAGCACGACGAGCCAGGCCACCAGGAAGCCGACCGAGTACAGCAGCCCGTCATAGCCGAAGAGCGCGATGAGTCCGGAGATGCCGAGGAACGAGGCGGCCGACATGTAGTCGCCCGCGATGGCAAAACCATTCTCCATCGGAGAGAAGAGCCGGCCGCCCGCGTAGAACTCCTCAGCCGAACCCTGTCGGTGCCGGCTCACCCAGGTGGTGATGGCCAGCGTGACGGCGACGAACGCGCTGAACAGCACCAGCGCCAGCATCTGATGGTCGCCTGTCATGATCCACCGCCTCGGAGGCCACGCGTCAGTTCCTGGGTGTCCCAGCGCAGATCGAGCGCGGCCCGGTCCCTGCGCAGCCGTGCGTGCCGTGCGTACGCCCAGGTGAACAGGAACGTCGTGAGGAACTGTCCGAGCCCCGCCACCATCGCCACGTTCACCGCACCCACCACGGGCCGGGCCATGAATCCGGGCGCCATGGTCGCGGTCACCACGTAGCCCACGTACCAGGAGAAGAAGATGGCGACACCGGGGATCACGAACCTCCGGTACCGGCCGCGCACCTCCTGGAAGGCCGCGCTGCGCTGCACCTCCAGATAGACGTCGGCCGCGCCGCCGCCCCGACTCCCCTGCGCCCGGCGTGCGGGCGGCACGACGGGCGCGGGCGCACCCGTGCCGTCCAACTCACCCCAGCCGGAGGCGAGTGCGTCGTACCAGGGGTCGTCGAACCGTGTGTCCCCGCTCACCCCCGCGTGGGTGGGGACAGCTTCGCGACCTTCGTGGCTCTCGGCCGAACTCTCAGGACCGCCTCCGCGTCTGCGGGGACGACCGGTGCTTGACTGCATGCCCAAGGATGGACAGAACGGGAAGATCCCCGACTCTTCTTCTCCACGGTCTTCACCCCATCAGGTGACTCCACGCGTGGGAGGCAGCACCAACCCCCTCCTGTAGGCGTAACGCACCGCCTGCGCATGGTCCTTGATGGCCGTCCTGGCGAAGAGGTTGTTGATGTGGGTCTTCACCGTCGCCGCGGAGACGTGCAACTGGCGTGCGGGCGCGGCAGGCTCCGGTTCCGGCTCCGCCAGCCGTTCCAGGAGCCGCCGCTGGATGCTCGGCGACAGCCCCGCGCACCTGCCCCCAGCGCGCGGTACAGCGACTCGTCGTCCGCCACGTCGTGAGCACCACCCCACCCGCGCCGCCCAGTCCCGGCGCAGCGGCTACGCGTCGATTCGGGACCTGTCCAGCGTTGCCGCCGAGCTGGAGATGAACTCCTTGCGAGGGGCGACGTCGTTGCCCATCAGGAGATCGAAGACCTGTTCGGCGGAATCCAGGTCGGACAGGTTGATACGGCGCAGGGTGCGATGACGGGGGTCCATCGTGGTCTCGGCCAGCTGGTCGGCGTCCATTTCACCAAGGCCCTTGTAGCGCTGGATCGAGTCCTTGTAGCGGACGCCCTTGCTCTGGAACTCCAGAAGCTTCTCGCGGAGCTCACGGTCCGAGTACGTGTAGACGTACTTGTCCTGGCCCTTCTTCGGCTGGATGAGCTCGATGCGGTGCAGCGGCGGCACCGCGGCGAACACCCGGCCCGACTCGACCATGGGCCGCATGTAGCGGTGGAACAGCGTCAGCAGCAGGGTGCGGATGTGGGAGCCGTCGACGTCGGCGTCGGTCATCATGATGATCTTGCCGTAGCGGGCCGCGTCGATGTCGAACGTACGACCGGAGCCCGCCCCTATGACCTGGATGATCGCGCCGCACTCGGCGTTCTTCAGCATGTCCGTCACGGACGACTTCTGAACGTTGAGGATCTTGCCCCGGATCGGCAGCAGAGCCTGGAACTCCGAGTTCCGGGCGAGCTTGGCCGTACCGAGCGCGGAGTCCCCCTCCACGATGAACAGTTCGCTGCGCCCGACATCGTCACTGCGGCAGTCGGCGAGCTTGGCGGGCAGCGAGGAGGACTCCAGAGCCGTCTTCCGTCGCTGCGCGTCCTTGTGCTGGCGGGCCGCGATGCGTGTTCGAGCGGCGGAGACAGCCTTCTCCATGACGACACGGGCCTGCGCGGCGGCGTCCCGCTTGGTGGAGGTGAGGAAGTCCTTGAGCTCCTTGGACACCACGTTCGTCACGATGCGGCGGGCCGCCGAGGTACCGAGCACCTCCTTGGTCTGCCCCTCGAACTGCGGCTCCGCGAGACGTACGGTGACGACCGCGGTGAGGCCCTCCAGGGCGTCGTCCTTGACGATGTCGTCCTCGGCCACACGCAGCAGTTTCTTGGTGCGCAGCACCTCGTTCATCGTCTTCGCGACAGCCTGCTCGAAGCCCGCGACATGGGTGCCGCCCTTGGGGGTGGCGATGATGTTCACGAACGACTTCAGCGTCACGTCGTAGCCCGTGCCCCAGCGCAGTGCCACGTCGACGCCCAGCTCGCGGGTGACCTCGGTGGGCGTCATCTGGCCATGGTCGTCCAGGACCGGGACCGTCTCCTTGAAGGTGCCCTGCCCGGAGAAGCGGAGGACGTCGCAGACCGGCTTGTCACTGGCCAGGTACTCGCAGAACTCACTGATGCCGCCGTCGAAACGGAAGGACTCCTCGCCCTTGCTGCCGCCCTCGCCGAGCCCGAGCTCGTCACGGACCACGATGGTGAGGCCGGGCACCAGGAAGGCGGTCTGACGGGCTCGCTGGTGGAGGTGCTCCAGGGAGAGCTTGGCGTCCTTCAGGAAGATCTGCCGGTCGGCCCAGTAACGCACGCGCGTGCCGGTGCGGGTCTTGGGGATCCGCTTGGTCTTGCGCAGGCCTCCCGTCTCGAACGTGGCGTCCGGGCCGACGGCGGCGAAGGAACCGGGCACGCCGCGCCGGAAGCTGATCGCATGGGTGTTCCCCACGCGGTCGACCTCGACGTCCAGGCGCGCCGAGAGCGCGTTCACCACGGACGCGCCCACGCCGTGCAGGCCGCCGGACGCGGCGTACGAGCCGCCACCGAACTTTCCGCCGGCGTGCAGCTTGGTCATGACGACCTCGACACCCGAGAGGCCGGTCTTGGGCTCGATGTCCACGGGGATGCCGCGCCCGTTGTCCCGCACCTCGACGGAGCCGTCGTCGTGCAGGATGACGTCGATGTGGTCGCAGTGGCCCCCAAGGGCCTCGTCGACGGAGTTGTCGATGATCTCCCAGAGGCAGTGCATCAGGCCACGACTGTCGGTCGACCCGATGTACATGCCCGGGCGCTTACGCACGGCCTCGAGCCCCTCGAGGACGAGTAGGTGCCGCGCGGTGTAGTTGGAACCGTCCCGGTCTGCTCCTGCCAGCAGAGCTGTGGACGGCACGGACGTTTCGGCGGTCACGCGGTTCGCTCCTCGCTGAATTTCAATTGCGGCCCTGGTGGGTAAGGGCCCGGCTTCGGTCGCCGCTCAGAGGGTACCGAGGCCTGGTAGAGCCGATGTAACGCCACCCTCGTCCAAACTCACACTAATCCAGGGTCGCATGCTTGTTCGATCCCTCGATGGAGTGAAGTACATATCACGTTCCCTTCCAGGCATGAACCATTTAGGCTCCGGGCACGTCCTCATGAACAACCGGCAACCCAGCCGGGAGGACCTGACCACCGACAGACGACAGACAGCGCGAACCCGTACAGACACGAAGACACGCAATACGGCACATTCGCCGCCAACCGGCAGCAGACAGCCGTCTCGAAAAGATTTTTTCGAGGAAGAGGCACGAGCGGGAACGTTTTCGGCCTGGTTGGATGTTGACCCTGGTACGACAGCTCGTCGAGCTAGAGAAGAGGCGACGTGACTACTGTTCTGACCCCCGCGAGCCCGCTGACGGCCGCTGATCGCTGCGACCGCTGCGGCGCCCAGGCATACCTTCGCGTTGTCTTGGCGAGCGGCGGAGAACTGCTCTTCTGCGCCCACCACGGTCGCAAGTTCGAGCCGGAACTCAAGAAGATCGCCGCTGAGATACAGGACGAGACGGAGCGGCTGACGACCGTTCCGGCCAGCTCCAACGAAGAAGAACGCTGACACTTCGCGTCGACGACGAGCCAGCCCCGGCACAGGCCGGTCGAAGTGGTCGGTCACTCCTGTACCCAGGAGTGACCGACCACTTCGCACAATCTCCTCACGCGCCGTCAGGCGCCGGTAGGGGGATTACCTACCCAGACCCCTCAGACAGCCCCCGCAGGGCCCTCAGGCACCGCTCCCGGGCCGTGAGGCGGTATCCCACCCCATCGTCCGCACGACGTTCGAGATCCGCGTATAGACGCCCGGACTGCCGGGCCGTCCGCACCCACTCCCCCAGGACACGAGCCCGACCAGCCGACCCTGGGCGACCAGTGGCCCCCCACTGTCCCCCTGGCAGGCGTCCGGACCGCCCCCGGCCTCCCCGGCGCACAGCATGCTGTCCGCCCGGTACGTCCCGTCGGCGCTGCCCGGATACGCCCGCTCACAGAGCGCGTCGGTCAGCACACGCACACGTGCTGCGCGCAGACTGCGCGCGTAGTCGCCACCACCCGTGATGTCGCCCCAGCCATAGACCGTGGCGCTCGTACCGGGCTGGTACGCCGGGTCACCGGCGGCCGCCATCCCGATGACCGAACCCTGCGGGAGGACCTCCCCGAGGGTGAGCACGGCGAAGTCCCCGGCGTTGCTGATCTTGTCGTAGCCCGGATTCACCCAGGTCTCCCGTACGGCGATCTCCTTGCCCTGGGCCGACGTCAGATCCGTCCGCCCGGCGATGACCTTCAGGTCCTGTACGCGGTGGGGCGGCGCGCCCAGGACGTCCTCGCCCAGGCAGTGGGCCGCGGTCAGTACGGTGGTCGGGGCGACGGCCACACCGCCGCAGAACTGCCCGGCCCGCGTACCCCCGAACCGGTCACGGCTGGACAGCGCCACCGTCCACGGCCCCTCGGACACATCGACCGGGAACCCACCGACAACGACCCCGTCGGCGGCCACAGGGACGGCGGACGCCAGCGGTATCACGGCCGCCGCGGCCACAAGGGCCAGCGGCAGGGTCAGCGTCCGGGACAGGGCCCGGACAAAGGGGTGACGCATGCGCGCTCCTCACTCTGGGATGATCACGAGAAACCCAGAGTGATCCAACGGGCTCGGTCCCGCACGCGCGCGCCACGAAAGAGGGACACCGCCGGCTGGAGCACCTCGCCCCGCACGCGCCGGACCGCACACCCCGCGCGCCGGTCCGACGACTCACACCCGGGCAGCACGAAGGCCCGGCTTCCCCTGAGGGAGACCGGGCCTTCCGTGCCGTACGACCGCGACCTAGTCGAGGTAGTCGCGCAGCACCTGGGAACGTGACGGGTGCCGCAGCTTCGACATGGTCTTGGACTCGATCTGGCGAATGCGCTCGCGCGTGACGCCGTACACCTTGCCGATCTCGTCGAGGGTCTTCGGCTGACCGTCGGTGAGACCGAAGCGCATCGAGACGACGCCCGCCTCGCGCTCGGACAGGGTGTCGAGGACCGAGTGCAGTTGCTCCTGGAGAAGCGTGAAGCTGACCGCGTCGGCCGGGACGACCGCCTCGGAGTCCTCGATGAGGTCACCGAACTCGCTGTCGCCGTCCTCACCCAGAGGGGTGTGGAGGGAGATCGGCTCGCGGCCGTACTTCTGGACCTCGATGACCTTCTCCGGGGTCATGTCGAGTTCCTTGGCCAGCTCCTCCGGGGTGGGCTCGCGGCCCAGGTCCTGGAGCATCTGGCGCTGCACGCGCGCGAGCTTGTTGATGACCTCGACCATGTGCACCGGGATACGGATGGTGCGCGCCTGGTCGGCCATGGCTCGGGTGATCGCCTGACGGATCCACCAGGTGGCGTACGTCGAGAACTTGTAGCCCTTGGTGTAGTCAAACTTTTCCACCGCGCGGATCAGACCGAGGTTGCCCTCCTGGATCAGGTCCAGGAACAGCATTCCGCGGCCGGTGTAACGCTTGGCCAGGGAGACCACCAGACGGAGGTTGGCCTCCAGGAGGTGGTTCTTGGCGCGGCGCCCGTCCTCGGCGATGATCTCCAGCTCGCGCTTGAGCTTCGGGGCGAGCTTGTCGGCGTTGGCCAGCTTGTCCTCGGCGAAGAGGCCCGCCTCGATGCGCTTGGCGAGCTCGACCTCCTGCTCGGCGTTGAGGAGCGGGACCTTGCCGATCTGCTTGAGGTAGTCCTTGACCGGGTCCGCGGTGGCACCGGCCACGGCGACCTGCTGGGCCGGCGCGTCGTCCTCGTCGTCGTCGGAGAGGACGAAGCCCTTGTTCTCGGCCCCTTCCTCCTCCTCGTCGCCGGCCTTGGCCGCGCCGGCGGTCTCCTCGGTCGCCTCGTCGTCGAGAAGCTCAGCGTCGTCCTTCTTGGCGCTGGTCTTCTTGGCAGCGGCTGTCGTCTTCTTGGCGACTGTCTTCTTCGCGACAGTCTTCTTGGCGGTCGCCTTCTTGGCGGCGGCCCTCGTGGGTGCGTCGCCCTCGGCGGAAGCGTCTGCGACGGACGCCGCCGGGGTGGCGGTGGCGGTGGCCTTCTTCGTGGTCACCGTCTTGGCCGCGACCGTCTTGGTGGCGGTGCGCTTGGCCGGGCTCTTTGCTGCGACGCTCTTTCGGGTGCGCTTGGGCTCCGCGGCACTGACCATCAGCGTCACACCCTCTTCCTCGAGGATCTGGTTGAGGCTGCGCAGTACGTTCTTCCACTGAGTGGCCGGAATCTGGTCAGCTTCGAAGGCCCGACGCACGTCATCGCCGGCGATCTGCCCCTCAGCCTTTCCCCGCTCGATGAGCGCCATGACAGAGACGGACTCGGCGATCTCCGGCGGGAGCGTACGGGATGTGCTGGCCGACACGAACAACCTCTCGGAACGTTGGAAAACGGCTTCCGGCCCCGTCCACTGAGGACAGGAACCGACGACCGCCGACTGGGGATGGGCCGACGGCGCGGGCGGGGCCGGGAAGATGCACAGCGCCTTGAACGGCGTCCGTATTCCCTCCGCGGCTGTCACCTCTTAGGTCATCGCGCTGCTCCCGCAAGCGTTACGCCCAATCTGCGTGGCCCGAGTCACACCCCGTAAGCTCTCAAAAGCGGTCAGGTGCGGCTAAAGGTGGTCAGTCATGATCCTGCCCGGGCCGTCGCGACCGGTCAGCGGCCACATCGGCAGACGGGTCCACTGCCGCGATGGACGCTTCAGGACGGTCCGCCGCCCCGCGCGGTCCACCACTTCTTCGCGCTGCCACGCAGTCACCCCGGCGCACTGCCGGGCCCCGCCGAGCCCTCTCGGGATCCGACGGGGCCCGGCAGTGATGGATCGCAGGCCGAGCGATGTCTCCGGAGGGCGACACAGCCTCCGATCGCCCCGCCCTCTGCGCGTGGTCAGTGCTCGCGCGGGGCGGGGACCACGCGCTCCACCTCGGGGTGCACGATGAGGAGCTGCCGCATGGCCGCCTCCGCCCCCGCGCCGTCGCCCGCAGCGAGCGCGTCGACGATCCTGGCGTGGTGCGTCAAGGACGCCTCGGTGGGCCGGTCACAGCCGGTGACCGGGGAGCCGGACACGTGGAGAGCGGACGACACAATCCCGGAGAGGTGCTCCAGCATGCGGTTGCCTGCGAGCTGGATGAGCAGCGAGTGGAACTCGTTGTCGGCGCGCGAGAACGTCAGCGCGTCGCCCTGGCTCATGGCATGGCCCATGATCTCGACCATGTCGACGAGCCGCTGCTGGACATCCTCTCGCCCGTGCCCGGCGGCGAGGCGAGCGGCGAGCGGCTCGATCGTCCAGCGCAGCTCACTGAGCTCCCGGCGCTGATCGTCGCGCTGCGGCCCGAAGGCCCGCCACTCGATGATGTCCGGGTCGAGGAGGTTCCAGTCGCTGACGGGACGCACGCGCGTGCCCACGTTCGGCCTGGCGCTCACCAGCCCCTTCGCCTCCAGGACGCGGAGCGACTCGCGGACGACGGTGCGGGAGACCTCGAAGCGCTGGCCGATCTCCTCGGGCACGAGGGGGCGGTCCGCGCCCAGGTCGCCGGAGACGATCATCTGGCCCAGCTGCTGGACGAGTTGACCGTGCAGCCCGCGACCTCGGCTGCCCGCGGAACGACGGCCCACGCGGCCCAGTTCCTGGTCCGTGGCGTCCCAGGAGGGGACTCCGACGCGGCCGGCACCGGGAGCCTCGGCGTAGGGGTAGCGGTCGAGTTCGCCCGGGCCGGCGAGACCGGAGTCTGCGGAGCGGGCGGCGGTCATCATGGTGTGCGCAAGGGTACTCACGGATCCTTTGTCGGCTCCGTCTCCAACTCCCTTGAGGTCTTTGGTGAAAAGCACACGAAAGGGTGATCGCTCACCCCGTCGCAATTGACGCCTTATCGGAAAGAAATGGGCGTTCTTCGGGAAGTTGTGCGCACGGCGGGACCTGAAGGCTGCGGACGGTTGTCATCGGACCCTGCTTCGCAGGGTCGTGAGTACATACGCACAGAGCAGAGCAGCCAGCGACAACGTCAGCGCGCCACCGACGGGTTGGGCGACCATCCGCGCCACGCCGGACAGATACCGCTCACCCCCGAACGGCCACTGCGCCAGGAACAGCTCTCGCAGGCGCACGGAGAAACCGGCCGCGCTCCGCACGGACGAGCCCTCCAGGAACTTCTGCACGAGGGGCACCACGAGGACCGGTACGGCGACGACCACCGCG
The DNA here is from genome assembly GCF_044333925.1 of Streptomyces sp. NPDC020898. Lineage (NCBI taxonomy): Bacteria > Bacillati > Actinomycetota > Actinomycetes > Kitasatosporales > Streptomycetaceae > Streptomyces > Streptomyces sp. NPDC020898. The sequence continues at coordinate 87,241 of NZ_JBIRRV010000015.1, read as the reverse complement.
AGCCCGGCCGTGGTGGACCGGAAGACGCCTGCGGCCAGCACCCCGGCCCACGCACAGCCGATCACGAGGCCGATCCACCGTGCGGTCAGCGCGAGCCAGTCGGCGGGAACCTGCGCCAGCTCCCGTCCGTAGACGAGGTAGAGCACTTCGGCGTCGCAGCCCACCGTGAGGAAGGCCAGCAGCAGTCCGGTGGCCGCGGCGACGAGGAGCTTGGCGGCGAGCAAACCGAGTCGGCGGGGCACGGTGCCACGGTCCGCTGCCAGGGCGGGGTGGCGGAACTCGTCGCCGAAGGCGATGGCCCCGAGCAGCCCGGCGCCGAGTGCCGCGGGCGGGAGGGGCAGTTCCTGTGGCCAGGCGGCCAGCAGACGATGCTGCGGGGTGTGGCCGATGCGGGCCAGCAGTACGGCGATGAGGGCGGACGAGACGAGCACGGCGGCCCCGGTCAGAAACCCGGTGCCGACACCGCCGGCCCGGCGCAGCTCGTAGCGGAGAGGGCGCAGGGGACTCGGAGCGGGGCGGACGGAGATGGGGGGCGGAAGCGGGGGCAGGTTGCCGGAGGCGAGGGCATCGGAGGAGCGCGGGTGCGCACCCGGGGGGCGTGCGGGCGCGGCCGCTGCCTGGGTGGGGTCGGCTGCCGGCTCGGCGGCGGACGTGGCTGTCGGCACGAAGCTGAGGATCGTCTTCGACTCGGTGGGACCAGTCGGCGGGGTGGCATCGATTGACGCTGTGGTTGACATACAGGGGCTCAGCTCGGCAGGGCTGTTCGGTGCGCCGGCTCCGGGGCCCATGTCACCCACCTCGTCGGCGAGTTGGTGTACGAGGATGGCGTGCCGGAACGCGGTCTCGCCGATGTCCGCACAGGTACTGCCGTACACGGAGAGGCGGTTGCCGGACTCCCGTACGACCTCGACCGAGCGCTGCGCTGTCCGGGCTTCCTTGGTCAGCAGGGCCGCGAGACGGGTGGCGTGCGGGCTGTGGACGGCGACGCGGGGGCGCAGCCGGGTGCGGGAGAAGTCCGCGGCGTCCTGGTCGGCGACCAGTCGCCCCTGGTCCAGGGTGATGATCCGGTCGGCGGTACGGGCCGCCTCCTTGGGGTCGGTGGTGGTGAACAGGACCGTGCCACCCTGGGTCGCGTGGGCGCGCAGCATGCCGTGCAGCCAACGGCTTTCGCCTGCGGACAGGCCGTCGGTGAGGGCGTCGAGCACGAGGGTGTGCGGGTCGGCCAGCAGGGCGCAGGCCAGGCCGAGCCGACGGTCCATGCCCCGTGACAGCGTGCCCAGCCGTTCTTCGCGCAGGCTGACGAGGCCGACGACCTCAAGGACTTCGTCGGCGCGGCGGACCGGCACGCCCGCCGCCGCGCACAGCATGCGGAGTTGGCCTCGGACCGTGCGCGCGGGGTGGCCCGGCACATCGCCCAGGAGAACGCCGACCTCGCGTGACGGATGAGCGATGCGGTGCAGCGGGCGGCCTCTGAAGTAGGCGACTCCGCGGCCCTGTTGGAGTTCGAGCATCAGCCTGAGCACCGCTGTCTTGCCGGCGCCGGGGGTACCGAGGAGCGTGGTGACGCAGCCCGCGCGCGCTTCGAAGGAGACGTCGTCGACGGCGGGCGAAAGCTCCTTGCGGGGGTTGCTGGTCAGTCCGAAGGCCTGGATCACCCGTAGCAAGATAGCGCGTTATGTCTGTTTCACCGGGTTCAGCAGGGCCCACTTGCCGACAGGCATCCGCCCACGGCGTTCCGGGTCAGACCTCGGGGCGCAGCATCGGAGGGTTGAGCAGCGTGGCGCCTCCGGCGCGGAAGAGCTGGGCAGGGCGGCCGCCCTGCCGGGTGGTGGTACCTCCGGTGGGGACCAGGAAGCCCGGGGTGCCCGTGACCTTGCGGTGGAAGTTGCGCGGGTCGAGGGCCACGCCCCACACCGCCTCGTACACGCGACGGAGCTCGCCGACCGTGAACTCGGTCGGGCAGAACGCGGTGGCCAGCGAGGAGTACTCGATCTTGGAGCGGGCGCGTTCCACCCCGTCCGAGAGGATCTGGGCGTGGTCGAAGGCGAGTGGCGCCGCCTGTTCGCCGTCACGGCCGTAGCCGCCCTGCTGCAGCAGCTCCTCGACGGGTGCCCAGCGTGCGCTGTTGGCGTCACCGCCGGCCCGGGGAGCCGGCAGGTCGGGGGCGAGCGCGAGATGGGCGACGCTGACCACGCGCATCCGGGGGTCGCGCTTGGGGTCGCCATAGGTCCCGAGCTGTTCCAGATGGGCGCCGTTGTCCTGAGCGGGCGCGTCCGGGTCGTGGGCGCGCAGGCCGGTCTCCTCGGCCAGCTCACGCGCCGCGGCCTGCGCCAGATCCTCGTCGGCCCGTACGAAGCCGCCGGGGAGTGCCCAGCGCCCTTGAAAGGGCGGCTCACCCCTGCGTACCGCCAGCGCGCACAGGGCGTGGCGACGCACGGTCAGCACGACCAGGTCCACGGTGACGGCGAAGGGCGGGAAGGCTGACGGGTCGTAGGGCATGTCGCGATCATAGTCGTCTGCCTGACGATAAACACTCCCTTCTCCGGCCGCACCCATGGCTGATCCACGGCAGTCGGGCACGGGTCCCACAGGGCCGCTTCCGGTCATCCTCCCGGGCATGTCGTACGAGGTCACGCCCCCAATTGCAGTCCGGTGGCGGCCTCCTCGACCATGGCGATGCCCAGTCGGCCGACCCGCACGGAGAAGGGGGCACCCGCGACCCGTAATCCCGTCAGACCGATCTCTCCCAGCGGCACGCTGCGTACGGGGCGGAGCGTGACTGTGCCCGCCGGAGCGTCCGGTCGGATGCCGGCCAGGGTGGTGAGCAGCAGCACCCCGGAGGCGGCGGCGACGGCCGACGGGCGGCAGGCCGCGGGGTGGGGCAGCGGGGCGCCTCCTTCCGTGCGCTGCTCTCCCGCATACATCTCCGGCAGCCGGTACTCGAAGGCCTCGGCCGCTGCCAGGAGGCCCCGCAGCAGCGAACTCGCCTCCCTCTCGTACCCGGCAACGGCCAGGCCCACGACGGCCACGGCGGTCTCCTGGACCCGCACGGCGCCGCTCCGGTGGCCGAACGGGTTGTATCCCTCCTCCTTACTGCCGAGGCCGCGCAGTCCCCAGCCCGAGTCCATCGCGGGGCTGCCGAACAGCCGGGCGAGTTGTTCGGTCTGCACCTTGTCGAGCAGTCCGGGGGCCGGCTCGCCCGCGCCCAGCAGACCGGTGTCGAGGAGATGGGCGGCGATCGCGCCGAAGTGCGGCACGATGCGCCCGTCCGGGGTACGGGCGGCCGCCGGTCTGCCGCCGCCCCGGTCGTCGACCCAGAAATCGTCCCGGAACGCGGTCCGCAACTCCTTGGCCCACTGCCGCAGCCCGGGGCCGCCCGGTCTGCCGTACGCGTCGAGCAGATCGGCGCCGAGGAGGGCGGCGCGGTGTGCGTGCGCCTGCGTCTCGCAGCGTAGGGGCCCGCCGGGGTGCGGGTCGGGCAGGTAGGTGCCGTCGCCCACGGTGGCGCGCAGCCAGGTCAGACAGCGCTCGGCCGTCGGGAGCAGTTCCTCGGTCTCCTGGTCGGGGAGCCCCCAGCGACGAGCCTCCGCGAGGAGCACGGGGAAGAGCAGTGTGGCCTCTGTACCCGTACAGCCCGGCGGCAGGTGCGCACCCGCGTCCCGGCGCGGTCCGGGGAGCATGCCGGCCCTCGGGCCCGGCCCCAGGAACTGGGTGCGGGCGAGGGTGCGCAGTGTGCCCGCGGCGAGCCCGGTACCGAGAGGGAGTGTCATCCGGGCGGCGGCAAGGGCCTCGGCCGGGGCCATGCCGCAGCGCCACGGGGCCCCTGCCGCGAGGTGGGTGTCGGAAGGATGCGCGGGGTCGCGCAGGAGGAGGGCCTGGAGGTCCTCGATGCTGGTCCGTAGGAGCGCCTGGACACGGGGATCGTCACCGACGGCCCGTGCTGGGGCGAGGGGGCTCGTCGCCACGTGACCCACGGCTCGGACGGGCCCCGCGCCGTCCGGCCTGATGCGCAGCTCCAGGGTCGTGGAACCGCCCGGCGGCAGTTCGATCTCCCAGCGCAGCAGGCCCGCGGATGCCAGCGCGTCGGAGGGTGGCGGATCGGCCGTGACCGCCGCGCCGCCGGTGGCGCAGGACCAGCGCAGGCCGAAGGCGTGGACGGTGGCGGGCAGTTCGGGCCCTACGGTTCCGGCGGCGATCGCACCCAGATCCGCCAGGTCCGTTCCGAGCGATACCTCCACCGGCAGGCGCAACGGGCGTAGCGCCGCGCTGCGCAGGGTGATCCGTTCCGTGCCGTCCGCGTGACGGTCACGCACGACGACGACGTCCGGATCCGGGCCACCGTCCGGTGAGGCACGCAGGGTCCCCACGAAGCGGGCACTGTCGGCGGCGGTCATCCGGGCCTGTACCGCGAGCGGTTCGCGTCCGGCCACGCGGACCTGGCACCGGGCGAGCACGCGCCTGCCCGCGCGGTAGAAGCCCTCCAGTCCATGGCCGGTGAGTTGCCCCTGGTCCGTGGAGATCGCGAGCCCAGGGAGGGCGACGCAGATCAGGGCGGTGTGGGTCGGGGGCAGGTGAGCGGGCCTGCGGGCGGCCGGGGGTGGGGAGAGCGGGGGCCGAGTACCGAACGGTGGAGGCGCGCCCCTCGCCGTGGGGGCAGAAGGGCGCCCGGAGCCCGGGAAACGTGGCTCCGGGCCACGCGGGTTCCCTGCGCCCACGGGGGCTCCGGTGCCTCCCCGCGAGGGCGGCGCGGGGGTGCTTGCGGCACGACGGTCGTCGTCGGCGGCCGGGGGCGGGGTCGGCGGATGCATGGGCGGCTTCTTCTGCGCTCTGGGCGCCGAGAGCGCGCTCGGCGCCTGGTAGGTGACTTCGGCGGGGCAGGGGCGATGCGGCGGCTCGGCCCGTCCAAGGGTTCCGCCACTCAGGTGAACGGACCAAGGCTTCCCCGGGTCACGCCTACGGCGGGACAAGCCGACCGAATGGCGGTGGGCCGGGGTGTGCCGTCGGCCGGTGCCAGGACGGCTGCACCGACGGTTCGCTGCCGTGGGGAGGGTGAGTCGTCCTTGAGCTGTTTTGGCGCCGGTCACTTGTACGTGGGAGGCCCTGCCGTTGCTCAATCGCCGGTCGGGGGTTCTGCCGTTGCCGATCGGTCCGCCGCCTGTCACGCCGTTGCCGGGACGTGCGTCAGCTGTCCCGCCGCTGCTCAGCCCTCGGTCGCCTGTCCTGTCGCCGATCGGGCGCCCGTCTGCCTTCCCGCCATTGCCGACCTGTCCGTCTGGCATCCGGTTGCTGCCCGGGCGTCCAGGGGCTGCCCACCACCGCTCACGCATCGTTCCCTTTCGTCCCGTGGCTGCGAGGGGCGGCCTCTCCCGTGCCCGTGCTTCGACGACGTACGGCGGGCTTGGCCGAAGGCTGAGGACGGGTTCCGCCGGCCCTCCTGGCACGAGGGCGGGTCTCGGCGTCACCTGTGGGGTTCACCCGGCGTCGGCGCCTCGTGGCCGACTCCAGTGCCCGTGCGGCACCGCTGGTCGACGTCGAGCAGGACGGGGGACCCGCGACCTCGCCGCCCGCCGTCGTGGCTCCGGGGCCATCGATCGGGCCGTCGCCGACGATCGCTGCCGCGCCATCGATGCCGCTCGCCAACTCGCTCTCCTCAACGGCGTCGACCCCGTCCATGTGCTCTCCCCAGCTGGTGCCCATGTCCTCGCCCGCGTCGCTGTCCTCGGCCCTCTCGGTGTCCGGCGCCGTTCGGGGCTGCCCGGCGGTCACGCCTGTCCGGCCGCCGCGTTCCGCGCGCAGGCAGCGGCGGATGGACTCCGGGTCCAAGCCTTCGTTGCAGGCCTGGTGCAGCAGACGGGCGAACAGGTAACCGGGGTCCGCGCCGAGGGCCATGGCCAGGGCTTCCCTGGCCTCCAGATCATCACCGGTCGACCAGGCGACCCAGCCGGCGAGAGTCAGGGGCGCTGCGGCGTGCTCGCCGTACGGGCCGACACAGCGGCGGGCGAGAGCCCGCCAGAGGCGCAGGGCCGGCGCCGCCTCGTCGCCCTCCATCCACTCGGCCGCACGATCACGGGTCGCACGGTCCTGGAGGCCCAGGATCAGCGTGGCGGCCTCGTCGTGTTCGAGGAGTGCGTCGTCGCGGAGGTCCGCCGAGAGCGTGCCGGACACCACGGGTGCGTCGGCGAATCGGCGCCTGACCCGCAGTGCCTGTCGCAGGGTCTCCTCGGCCACGTCCGCGCGGCTCTCGTGGTCGAGGATCCGCGGGACCAGGCGGGCACTCGCGGTGTCGAGCGCACGCTCCTGTTCCCACGCCACCGCGGTCTCCCAGGGGTGGAACCTGGCCCGCAACTCGCGCAGCGTGCCCCGCACCTGCAGACCGGCGTAGGTCGCGGCGGCGGCCAGCACCGAGGTTCCTGGCAGGCCCATCGGCACCCCGTCGTCCGGACAGCACTCGGGTGTCGCGCAGCAGTACGACCAGAAGCGGCTGTCGGCGATGCACAGCGCCTCGACCACCGGTACGTCGAGACGGCCGCACTCGGTACGCAGCAACTGGGCGAGCGGTCGCAGATGTTCCCTCACCTGATGCCCCGACTCGCCGTTCGTCGGCTCCTGGCAGAGATACACGACCATGCTCTCGGGCCGCGCACCTCTGCGCTCGCTTCCGGTCACCAGTCCGTGCGTCAACTGCTGCGCCACGGCGGGCCAGTCGTCCGGGTTCGCGGGAATTCCGAGTCGGGCTCGGCCACCGAACCGACCACGCCCGTCCTTGTCGTGCAGTGCGACGAGGACGATGCTGTCCTCGGGGCGGTAGCCGAGCAGATACGGCAGGGCGTCGGCCAGTTCGGCCGGGGTACGCAGGGTGACCTGATGCGTTTCGCTGTGATTCGTCATGCGGCGACGATCTCGCGGATTTTCGCATTCCGCTTTGGCCTGTGGATAACCTCGACCAGGGACACGTCAAAGGCGACGCCGGGCTCACCCGCCACTTCCGCGCATCCGCACACCCAGGCGGTCGTGCGCGCCCGCCGGGTGGCCGTGATGGGCCGTCTCGCGTCCCGAGTGTCAGCGGCGTCCTGTTGTATGGGGTGCATGGAGCACACGAACAACGCGGATCTCCGGGCGGCGGCCGACACCGTCCTCGCCCGTCTCGTCGGGGACGCCACCGGCGCGGCCCGGCTGCGCGAGGACCAGTGGCGGGCGATCGAGGCGCTGGTCGCCGACAAGCGCCGGGCCCTGGTTGTGCAGCGCACGGGGTGGGGCAAGTCCGCGGTGTACTTCGTGGCGACCTCACTGCTGCGAGCGGGGGGCAGCGGGCCCACCGTGATCGTCTCGCCGCTGCTCGCGCTGATGCGCAACCAGGTCGAGGCCGCGGCCCGGGCGGGCATCCACGCACGGACGATCAACTCCTCGAACACCGAGGAGTGGGACACGATTCAGGGCGAGATCGCGGCGGGCGAGGTCGACGTCCTGCTGGTCAGCCCCGAGCGGCTCAACAACCCGGACTTCCGCGACCAGGTGCTGCCCGAGCTCTCTGCCGCGACGGGCCTGCTGGTGGTGGACGAGGCGCACTGCATCTCCGACTGGGGCCACGATTTCCGCCCCGACTACCGCCGACTGCGCACGATGCTCACGGATCTCGCCCCGGGAGTGCCCGTCCTGGCCACCACCGCCACGGCGAACGCGCGCGTGACCGCCGACGTGGCCGAACAGCTGGGCACCGGGGGCTCCTCGGACGCCCTGGTGCTGCGCGGCGCGCTGGACCGGGAGAGCCTGAGCCTGAGTGTGCTGCGGCTGCCGGACGCGGCGCACCGGATGGCATGGCTCGCCGACCACCTCGCCGACCTGCCGGGCTCCGGGATCATCTACACGCTCACGGTGGCCGCCGCCGAGGAGGTCACGGCCTTTCTCCGGCAGCGCGGACGCACGGTCGCCTCGTACACGGGGAAGACGGAGAACGCCGACCGGCAGCAGGCCGAGGACGACCTGCTCGCCAACAGGGTGAAGGCCCTGGTGGCGACGTCCGCGCTCGGCATGGGCTTCGACAAACCGGACCTCGGCTTCGTCGTGCACCTCGGTTCGCCCTCCTCCCCGATCGCCTACTACCAGCAGGTCGGTCGCGCCGGACGTGGCGTCGAGCACGCGGAGGTGCTGCTGCTCCCGGGGAAGGAGGACGAGGCGATCTGGGAGTACTTCGCCTCCCTCGCCTTCCCGCCGGAGGAGCTGGTGCGCCGCACTCTCGACGTCCTCGCGCGCGCGGAGCGGCCGTTGTCGCTGCCCGCTCTGGAGCCTCTGGTGGAGCTGCGCCGCTCCCGTCTGGAGAGCATGCTCAAGGTCCTCGACGTCGACGGGGCCGTCAACCGCGTCAAGGGCGGCTGGATCGCCACGGGCCGGCCCTGGACGTACGAGACGGAGCGGTACGAGTGGGTGGCGCGCCAGCGGAGGTCCGAGCAGCAGGCGATGCGCGCGTACGCGTCGACGACGGACTGCCGAATGGAGTTCCTCCAGCGCCAGTTGGACGACGAGGGCGCCAAGCCCTGTGGCCGCTGCGACAACTGCGCGGGGGCCCGGTTCACAGCCGACGCCTCCTCGACGGCCGTCGACGCCGCGCGCGCGGACCTGGGCCGGGCCGGTGTCGAGGTCGAGCCCCGCCGCATGTGGCCGACCGGGCTGCCGGCGATCGGAGTCGATCTGAAGGGACGTATTCCGGCCGGTGAACAGGCCTCCGCGGGGCGCGCGTTGGGCCGGTTGTCGGACATCGGCTGGGGCAACCGGCTGCGGCCGATGCTCTCGCCGCAGGCCTCGGACGGGCCGGTGCCGGACGATGTGGCCAAGGCCGTCGTCGGCGTGCTGGTCGACTGGGCGAAGGGGCCCGACGGCTGGGCCGCGGGGGCCGCTGCGCCGCAGTCGCGCCCGGTCGGCGTCGTCACCATCGCCTCACGGGCCCGTCCGCAGCTGATCACGTCCCTGGGAGCCCGGATCGCGGAGATCGGCCGGCTGCCGCTGCTGGGCAGCCTGGAGTACGCCGGTGACGCCCCGCCCGTGTCCCGCAGCAACAGCGCCCAGCGGCTGAAGGCACTGGACGGAGCGCTGATCGTGCCGCCCGCGCTGGCTTCCGCCCTCGCCGGGACGCAGGGGCCGGTCCTCCTGGTCGACGACTTCACGGAGACCGGCTGGACGCTCGCGGTGGCGGCCCGGATGCTCCGACGGGCAGGTGCACAAGGGGTGTTGCCACTGGTCCTGGCCGTGCAGGGCTGATGACGACCAGGTGAACCAAGCCGGTCAACCGGACCAACAGGGCCTTCCCGACGACCCCAGGCCTCTACAAATGACCCACCGGGCAGGGATATAATCCACAGATCGTCAGAAACCGGCCGGTGGCCCCATTTGCTCGTTGCCGCAACCCAGTTCGACAGCAAGAATTGGAGTCCGCTCCCCGCACGGCATGTCCGTGGTCCGGCAGGGCTTCGCTGCGGTGTGCGCTCCCCCAAGTCCGATCTCTCGCCCGCAGTGTGGGCTCGTAGCCGAAGGGAGGACCGTGACCTTCGGATTCGCTCCGTCCCCCGCGGCATCCATGTCGACGTCTGCCGACCTGTCTGCCGCTTCCACCAACTCAGTGGCCCGCATGCTCGAACCCGCGGAGTGGGCCGCAGCCGGGATACCCCTGCTGCGCAATCCCCGCGAGGTCGTCAGCGGACTGCACGCCCGGCACCGTCCCGAGCCTGCGACCGCCATCGTGGCCGTCCTCGATTCGGACGAGCGACTTCGGGCGAGCGCCTCGTTCATCCGCCGTTCGGCGCCGGCCGACGGCTGGATGTTCCGCAACGCGCTGCTCGCGCAACTGCGCCGGGTCATTCCGCACGACCTGCGCCGCCGTACACCGGTGCGCACGGCCGTCCTGCTCTACTGCCGTGACGGCGACGCGCGTTGGACGGAGGAGGACGGTGCGTGGATGTGGGGCCTGCGCGACGCCTGCACTCTGCACGGCCTGCGCTGCGGCGCATACATCACGCTGACGCATGACGGCTGGCAGGTCCTGGGCGAGGGCCGCGGAGGGCGCCGCCCGAACGCGGATTCACCACCGGAGCCCTTCGCCACGTCCGAGGCACCGCCACCGCTGCCGATGCCCCGCACCGGAGGCGCCGCCTCGGACATCCTGCGCCGCGCCGCAGCCCGCTGAAACCGGCGCCCGGCGAACACGCCCCGCGCCATTGCCGTTTCGGCGGTACGTCCGCCTCGTACGGCTGCACGTGCCGGACCCGGGCTACGGCCACGTCGTACAGAACGCCACCGCGGACAACGACGTCCGCCGGTACGACGTACGACGGCAATCACGTCGTACCGGGGCACACGACCGCACCGACGCGCACGCGTGCCCCCGTCGCCCGTACGACGCCGAGCCCTGTCGGCGCACGCCGAAGGGGCAGTCCGCTCCAAGCGTCGGGAAGCTCCGCGACGGAGGCCACGAGGTCCCGGCGCGTCCGCGTCAGGGAACGGCGAATCCCCCTCCGTGCGGATACCGCTTCAGCGGCCCTCGGTCAGCCGGTCCGGTGCCGCTGGACCGGCCACCCCCGGGCGAACCGGAACCGGCTCAGACCCCCGCGCCCAGCACCGAGTTGATCTGCTGCGGGTCACCGCAGACGATCAGCAGGGCACCGGCCCGGCCGAGAGCCAGGGGAAGGGTCGTGGCGGCCGTGGCGTCGGAACCGTCGTTGACGGCGACCACGACCACGGGACGGGAAGCGGCACGGTTCACAGCGGCGGCATCGGCATAGAAGACGTCGTCGCCCGCGTCGTGCTGCGCCCAGTACGGGGCCTCGCCGAAGGACAGCTCGTGTACGGCCCACGGGTGCGGTTCGCCGGTGGTGATCACCAGCACCTCGCCGGGGGCGCGACCCGACTCCAGGAGCAGGTCGACGGCTTCCTCGGCAGCGTCCAGCGCGCCCTCGGCCGAGGCCGGAACCAGCTGGATCTGCGGGGACGCCGAAGCCGCGGAGGCAGGGGCAGGAGGGTTGGAAGGGGCAGGGGCGGCCGGAACCACCGGCGCCCCCGGCTTGACCGCGGACGCGGTCGCAGCCACGGCCGCGGGTGCGTCATGCGGTGCACGCTGGGCCGGCGCCGTGGGCCGGAAGGGACCCGGACGGCCGGGACGCGGCGGAGCCGCGGGGCGCGGGCCGGGTACGGGACGAGGGGTCGGCGCGGTTCGGCTGTTGGCCGGAGTCGCGCGGGGACCCTGGGCACTCTCGTGAATCTGAGGCTCCTCGGGAATGAGAGGCATGACCTGATATTTATCAAACGCCGGTGCGACTCGCGCCAGCGGGTGGCACATGAGTGCGAACAGAATCGTCAGAAGTCGAAGCCGAGTTGGCCCTCGATCTCCGGAACGGTCCCATTCGCCCAGCTGCGGGCCTTCTTGAGATGCCGCCACTGGGGCAGCGCATCAAGATACGCCCACGACAGCCGGTGGTACGGGGTGGGGCCCCGCTCCTCCAGCGCGGCCTTGTGCACCGGTGACGGATACCCGGCATTGGCCGCAAAACCGAAGTCTGCATGGTCGATACCCAGTTCGGCCATCATTTTGTCGCGCTGAACCTTGGCGATCACGGACGCCGCCGCGACCGCCACGCACGACTGGTCACCCTTGATCACCGTGCGGACCTGCCACGGCGACCCCAGGTAGTCGTGCTTCCCGTCGAGGATGACCGCGTCGGGGCGGACCGGCAAGGCCTCCAGAGCACGCTCCGCGGCGAGCCGCAGCGCAGCCGTCATCCCCAGGTCGTCGATCTCCTCCGGAGAGGCATGCCCCAACGCGTACGACGTGACCCATTCCCGCAGTACGTCCGCGAGTTGGGTACGCCGCTTGACCGCGATGAGCTTGGAGTCGGTGAGTCCCTCGGGGGGTCGGCGGAGTCCGGTGACCGCCGCGCAGACGGTGACGGGGCCGGCCCACGCGCCGCGCCCCACCTCGTCGACGCCGGCAATGACCTTCGCTCCGGTCGTGGCGCGCAAGGAGCGCTCAACGGTGTGGGTGGGTGCTTCGTACGGCATGGCGCCCTTAGCGTACGCCGCCCGGAACCCCACGCGACACCCCGGTTTCCCTGAGCAGCTCAAGGGTCACCGCAAGGGACACCCCGGCAGCCTTCGGGACAGGCCTCGGACAGTGTTTCGGACAGTGCTCCGAACGGACTTCAGACGCTGCTCGCCCGGAGCAGCGGAACCATCAACTGGTCGATCATCTCCTCGATGTCCCGCTCGTTCCATTCGCTCGCGCACACCTTCGAGCGGTACATCATCATCGCCGGAATGGCGTCGAAGACATAGCTGTTGGCGGCGTCGGGCCGCGTCTCGCCCCGCTCGATTCCGCGGTCGATGATCTCGCGGAGAAGCCTTATCGTCGGCTCGACAACCCCTCCGAAGATCACGGCCTGAAAGCGTTCCGCCTGCGGGTTGTCGCATTCGTGAATCACCGAACGCAGCGCGAATCCAGGGCGCGAGAACATCGCCTCGCGCACCTGACGGCACAGTTCGAGGAGGTCGTCCCGCACACTGCCGAGGTCGGGCGCCCGCTCCAGGCGGGGCAGCCCGGACTGGAGCGCGTCCGCGACGAGGTCCTCCTTGGACGGCCAGCGCCGGTAGACCGCGGCCTTGCCGGTCTGGGCACCGGCGGCGACACCTTCCATCGTGAGGCCGTTCCACCCGACCGTGCTGAGCTGCTCCAGCGTGGCATCGAGGATCGCGCGTTCGAGCACGGCGCCGCGCCGGCGGGGGGAGGCCGTCTGGGCGGGGGCGGCCGTCCAGCGCGAAGTAACCATCTGAGTGTCTCCAGCGAGCGGGGAGGAGCGGGGGGTACGAGGATCATGAAGATTGTCGGCATTGTCACGGATCTCCGGGCGGCGGGATCTCCGGTGAGGTGATCACCGAGACTACCCAGGCAATCGATACGCGCCGCGGCGGCGACTTCAGTGAACGCTTGCGTTCACTGTCGGGTACTCACTACCGTTTGACGCGACAGTGAACGCGAGCGTTCACTAGCGCTCTTATGGGGGACCCATAGTGACTACCTCTTCTCTGACGAAGGACCAGAAACCAGGTGCGGCCCGCCGGGAGGGGCATCCCGGCATAGCGCTCACCGTCATCGCGGCCTGCCAACTCATGGTGGTACTCGACGCGACGATTGTGAACATCGCTCTCCCGCACATTCAAGACGCCCTCAAGTTCAGCACCACCGACCTCACCTGGGTGGTCAGCGCCTACACGCTCACCTTCGGCGGTCTGCTCCTGCTCGGCGGCCGGGCCGGTGACATCCTCGGCCGCCGCCGGGTCTTCCTGACCGGCATCCTGCTGTTCATCGCCGCCTCTTTGCTGGGCGGACTCGCCCAGGAACCATGGCAGTTGCTGGCCGCACGGGCCCTCCAGGGCGTGGGCGGCGCGATCGCCTCGCCCACCTCACTGGCCCTCATCACCACCACGTTCGCCGAAGGCCCGGAGCGGAACCGGGCGTTCGGGGTCTTCGCCGCCGTCTCAGCCGGCGGCGGCGCCGTCGGTCTGCTCGCCGGCGGCATGCTCACGGAGTGGCTCGACTGGCGCTGGGTCCTCTTCGTCAACGTACCGATCGGTCTCCTGATCGCCGTGCTCACGCCGATATACATCGGCGAGTCCGAACGCCACCCCGGCCGCTTCGACATCGCGGGCGCGCTGACCTCGACACTGGGCATGGCGTCCCTCGTCTACGGCTTCATCCGCGCGGCGGAGGAGGGCTGGCGGGACAGCCTGACCCTCGGGTCCTTCGGCGCGGCGGTGGTCCTGCTGGCCGCCTTCGGCTTCGTGGAGATGCGCGCCAAGGAGCCGATCACTCCGCTGAGGATGTTCGTCGACCGCAACCGCTCGGGCACGTACGTGATCATGCTGAGCCTGGCCGCGGCGATGTTCGGCATGTTCTTCTTCATCGTCCTGTTCGTACAGAACGTCCTGCAGTACACGCCGATCGAGGCGGGCCTCGCCTTCCTGCCGGTGACCTTCGCGATCGCCATCGGCGCGGGCCTCTCGCAGCGCTTCCTGCCGGTCCTCGGCCCCAAACCGTTCATGGTCGTCGGCTCGGCGCTGGCCACGTTCGGCCTCGTCTGGCAGGCCTTCATCACCCCGGACAGCTCGTACGTCGGCGGGGTGCTCGGCCCGATGGTGGTGTTCGGCTTCGGTATGGGCCTGAACTTCGTGACGCTGACCCTGACCGCGGTCTCCGGGGTCGCCGCGCACGAGGCGGGCGCGGCGTCCGGGCTGCTCAACGTCACGCAGCAGGTGGGTGGTTCGCTCGGCCTCTCCATCCTGACGACGGTGTTCGGCTCGGCCAGTCGCGACGAGGCGACAAAACAGGTACCCAAGTTCCTCGCCGAGGCATCGCCGGAACAGAAGGCGGAGTTCGCCAGGACCAACCAGCTGCCCGCTCCCTGGAGCCACGAGGTACTGGCCCACGGCATCTCCACGGCCTTCATCCCGGCCGCCGCGATGGCCGTACTGGCCCTCGTCACCGCCTGGTTCGTGATCCGCGTCCGCAAGAGCGACCTGGAGGCCCTGGCGGGCACAGCGAGCACCGCGGGCCCGGCGGGCGGCTGATCCCTCGCCAGGGGGGCCGCAGGCACTGCCGGCGGGGTCATCGGTCGCTCCACCCTGCATGGCCTCCCGGAGTGCCGTACGCCGCTCCGGGAGGCCATGCGCGGACGACGTCCGGTGCTCTTACGCCGGTGCGGCAAGGCAACGCCGCACCGGCCTCCACCACCGGCCGAGCCGCGTCACCCACACCAGCGATATCCACACCCACAGCAGGGCTACGACCCCGCCGGCACCCACCCCGGCAACGGTTCCGTCCGTTCCAGCCACGTCGGCGGCGGCGCCCCCGCCTTCCCCGCCGCGAGTACCCCGCCCACGATGGCGCAGTTCGTGTCCACGTCGCCGCCCGCCTGGGCTGTCGCCCAGAAGGCCTCTTCGTAGTCACCCAGGGCGCGCGCGGCGGACCAGAGCGCGAACGGCACGGTGTCGAGCGCCGACGTACGCCGGCCACAGCCCAGTACGGCCGCGACCGTGCCCGCGTCGGCGTAGTCGAGCATGTCCCGGGCCCGCCGCAGCCCCGCCGTGACGGCGCTTCTCGGGACGAGCGCGATGACGCCGTCGAGGAGTGCACCGGGGCTCGGCGGGCCACCCGGAGCGGCGGCCAGGGCGGCGGCCGCGGCGACAGCCATGGCACCGACCACGGCCTCGCGGTGCTGGTGAGTGGGGTAGGCGGAGATCTCCGCCTGGTGGGTCGCCTGCTCCGGGTCGTCCGCGTACCAGGCACCCAGGGGGGCGATGCGCATGGCCGCGCCGTTGCCCCAGGATCCCTGCCCGTTGAAGAGGGCCGATGCCAGCTCGCGCCAGTCGCCGCCCTCCCGGACCAGCCGCAGGAGCCGGTTCACGGCGGGGCCGTATCCACGGTCGAAGTCGTGATGGTCCGCGAAGGAGTGGGCCAGTGCGTCCTGGTCGATGCGGCGATGGGCGGCCAGCACGGCCACCACGGAGCACGCCATCTCCGTGTCGTCCGTCCACTGCCAGGGGCCGGGCGGCAGCTCACGGTGCTTGAGCAGCGGGTGATTCACGGGCACGAAGAACTGCGACCCCAGCGCGTCGCCCACCGCGAGTCCGCGCAGGCTGGACAGGGCGCGCTCCAGGCGCTCACGGGGAGAGGAATCAGCGGTCATGGCCCTGCCACTCTAGCCGGTGACTCCGTACGATTCCGGATCACACCAGTGCTCGAACGGCCGGTCAAGGGTGTACCTGCCGTCACTCCCGAGAACGAGCATCCGCATCTCCGCGTTCCCCGGATTGGACAGCGACTCGAACTCCGCGACCGTCCAGTGGAACCAGCGCATACAGAACAGGCGCATGGCCAGCCCGTGGGTCACCAGGAGCACGTTGGGCGGATGGTCGGGGGCCTCGAAGCTGCGGTAGAGGCTCTCCAGGAAGCCGCCGACCCGGTCGTACACGTCGGCGCCGGACTCCCCCTGGGCGAAGCGGTAGAAGAAGTGCCCGTACGCGTCCCGGTACGCCTTCTGGAGCCGTACGTCGTCCCGGTCCTGCCAGTTCCCCCAGTCCTGCTCGCGCAGCCGGGGCTCCTCGCGTACGCGTATGAGGTCGGAGTTCAGGCCGAACGCCCGCAGGGTCTCGTGCGTACGGCGGTACGGGGAGACGTACACACTGACCTGCTCCTGCCCGAACACCTCGCGCAGCCGTTTGCCCGTCTCCTCGGCCTGTCGCCAGCCGCGTTCGGTGAGGGCCAGGGCATGGTCCGGCTCGCGTTCGTAGACGGTGTCATCGGCATTGCCCATTGACTCGCCGTGCCGGACAAGGACGATGCGCCGTGGTCTTACCATGCCAAAACCCTAGATCGAGTCGGCGCCGACCGGGCAATCGCACGGTCTCTATACGGCGTATGTCACACATGTCGTGCTCGCTGGAGCACACAGAGTCCGCGTCTCAGACTATCCAGCCGGGTTCCAGTTCGACGATGTCACCGGCGAGAGCCGCGACATCCGCCTCCAGCTGAGCCCGCAGCGCCAGCCGCTCCACGCGCTCGGCCCGGTACTTGCCGTGCTCGGCGGCCGACTGCCACATCGACAGGATCAGGAACTCGTGCCCCGGCGCCTCGCCGAACAGGCCCCGCACCATGCCGGGCGAACCCGCCATCGCCGGGTTCCAGACCTTCTCCTGCATCAGTGCGAAGTGCTCGGCGCGTTCCTCATGGACACGGCAGTGCGCCACGCGTACCAGGTCGGACTCCGTGAAGCGCGGTTCGAAGCCGGTCTTCACATCGAAGCGGTGGTCGAAGAGCTTGACCTGCTGATCCTTGAAGGTGCCCGACTGGGCGGTGGCGAGCCGGTCATGGGAACGAGCCATGAAGGAGTCGTAGAAGGCACGGCTCTCCCAGAAGGAGAAGACGTGCGCCACGCCGGGACGCCCCCGGCTCCAGCCCCCGCCCTGCCCCCGGAATCCCGGCTCCCCCAGAAGTCCCGCCCATTTTCGCTGCCCCCGTTCGAAACCGCGGCGGTCCACCACGGTGCAGCGAATCCACTTGACCAGCACCGCGCCATCGTAAGGCCACGGAGCGTGGCGCCGGTCACGCTCGGGCGGAGTACAACCGCGCGAGCGCCCCCGCGCACGTGACACGATGGACAACCAGCTGCGATGGACCCGCAGTTGAGGCGACAGAACACGGGAAACGGGGAAGGGGAAGTCTGGTGAAAGCCCTCAACAAGGGGATCCGTAAGGCCGAAGTCGCGCTGAAGTGGGATCCCAGTCCCGCAGGACAGCCGCCCACCGATCTCGACATCGTCGCGGCGACCTACCCGGCGAGCGATCCGTACGGCGATCCCGCCTACGTGGTGCACTTCGACAGCCGCTCGCCGGACGGCACGATCACGCTCAACCGGGACAGCAAGGACGGCAAGGGCTTCGGCTGGGACGAGGTCATGACACTCGAGTTCGAGCGCCTGGCCGCCCAGTACGCGCGCGTGGTGGTCGGCGTCATCATCCAGCAGCGCTCCACGCACCGGACGTTCGTCAGCGTCCAGGGGCCCGGCCTGCGCATTCGCGAGGGCTACACCGTCCTGGCCGAGGACGACTTCGGCGGGGTTCTGGGGTCGACGGCGGCCACGGTCGCCGAGTTCGTCCGCGACGAGTCCGGGTCGTGGGACTTCCACTCCGGTGTCCAGGGCTTCGAAGAAGACCCCGCGACGTTCACCAGGACGATGGGCCGCACCCGTCAGACCTGATCCCTCCCCGAAGGGGAGGGCAGGTAAGGGGTGACGATCGCTAGGGTGGCGGCCAAGGCATCGAGTACGGCCTCCCGTTGGGTGACCGTACTCGGGCGGCCGTCCCCTCCCGGCGTCAGCAGTCCGCGGTCGGCCAGCAGGTAGAGCATGCGCAGCGTGCGCATGGTGTTGGAGGCCCATGGGGGAACCGGCCCCGGCTCCCCCGTGCGAAACGCGGCAGAGACAGTGTCCAGCCATCCCACCGACTCGGCGACGCCCAGACCGGGCCTGCACAGAATCTGAGCCAGCGCACGAGCGATCCGGTCGTCCTCCTGAGCGTCGAAGACATGCTCGGTGCCGGCCAGCAGCCGCGCGACGGCCAGTTCGAACAAGGGCAGGGCATCCTGCTGCGGGCGTCGCCCGAGAGCCGCCAACAGATCGGCACCGTGCGCGGCGGCATGCACCCAGCCGAGCGTGGTGTCGTACCCGCGCAGATCGGTCTCGCCGGGATACCACCCGGCAAAGGCCTCCCACCATTCCTGCCGCCAGTCCCCCGCATCGACGATCCGAGCGAGCACGAGGGGAGCGAACGCACGCGCCTGAATGCCGGGATCGTCGAACAGCCCGGCCGTACGATCCCCGAGCCACCGCCGCTCCGTCGCGTCGAGGCCGGGTATCCAGCGGACGGCCGTGGCATACGCGCCCTCGTCACGTACGACGGGATCGGGGGAACGGAGATCCACAACCAGCGCATCGAGAGCTGCGGCCCGGGCCGCCCCCGCGAGCTCACCGATATCACCGTCGTGACGCCGCAACGTGTCATCCATGGACGGAGATTACGGCGGCGCACCCACCACGCAGAAGGCGGTGGAGCCATGAAACCGGCTCCACCGCCCTGATCTGCTGGTCAATTGCCTAGCCGACGGCCGACATCAGCTGCAGCCGCTGGTCGACCCGCATCCCTCGCAGATGTAGCAGGACCCCGCCCGCTGCATCTTCGTACCGCAGGAGAAGCACAGCGGGGCGTCCGCCTGGATGCCCAGCTGCATCTCCACCAGTTCGGCACTGGTGTGGACCTGCTGCAGAGCCGGCTCCGGTGCCTCCGCGATGACGGGCTTCGGGGCCGCCACGGCCTTCAGTTCCTGTGCGCGGGGGGCCGACTGGGCCAGCCCTTCGATGTCGACGTCGTCGTCGCTCGGCTCGTAGGAACCCGTCTCCAGGTGACGCTGACGCTCGTCGGCGGAGTGGATGCCGAGGGCGGAACGCGTCTCGAAGGGAAGGAAGTCCAGCGCCAGGCGGCGGAAGATGTAGTCGACGATCGACTGGGCCATGCGGACATCGGGGTCGTCCGTCATACCGGCCGGCTCGAAGCGCATGTTCGTGAACTTCGAGACGTACGTCTCCAGCGGCACGCCGTACTGCAGGCCCACCGAGATGGCGATCGAGAAGGCGTCCATCATGCCCGCGAGGGTCGAGCCCTGCTTGGACATCTTCAGGAAGACCTCGCCGAGACCGTCGTCCGGGTAGGAGTTGGCCGTCATGTAGCCCTCGGCGCCACCGACCGTGAAGGACGTGGTGATGCCGGGGCGCCCCTTGGGAAGGCGCTTGCGGACCGGGCGGTACTCGACGACCTTCTCGACGGCCTCACGGATCGTCGCCTCGGTCTTCGCGGTCACCTCGGCCTTCTCGGTCTCCTTCTTCTTGACGGAGAGCGGCTGGCCGACCTTGCAGTTGTCGCGGTAGATCGCGAGCGCCTTGACGCCCATCTTCCAGGCCTCGAAGTAGATCTCCTCGACCTCCTCGACGGTCGCCGTCTCCGGCATGTTGACCGTCTTGGACAGGGCGCCGGAGATCCACGGCTGGATCGCGGCCATCATGCGGACGTGACCCATCGCGGAGATGGTCCGCTCGCCCATGGCGCAGTCGAACACCTCGTAGTGCTCGTGCTTGAGGCTCGGGGCGTCGATCACATGGCCGTGCTCGGCGATGTGGGCGACGATCGCCTCGATCTGCTCCTCCTGGTAGCCCAGGCGGCGCAGGGCCTGCGGGACCGTGCCGTTGACGATCTGCATCGAGCCGCCGCCGACGAGCTTCTTGAACTTGACCAGCGCGAGGTCGGGCTCAAGACCGGTGGTGTCGCAGGACATCGCGAGACCGATGGTGCCGGTCGGGGCGATGACGGACGCCTGGGCGTTACGGAAACCGTTCTTCTCGCCGATGCGGACGACGTCCTGCCAGGCCTCCGTGGCGGCGGCCCAGATCGGCGTGTCCAGGTCGTCCATACGGACGGCCTTGTCGTTCTCGTCGGCGTGCTGCTTCATGACCCGCAGGTGCGGCTGCGCGTTGCGGGCGTAGCCGTCGTACGGGCCGACGACCGCGGCGAGTTCGGCGGAGCGGCGGTACGACGTGCCGGTCATCAGGGAGGTGATGGAGCCGGCCAGGGCACGGCCGCCCTCGGAGTCGTACGCGTGGCCGGTCGCCATCAGCAGGGCGCCGAGGTTGGCGTAGCCGATGCCGAGCTGGCGGAACGCGCGCGTGTTCTCGCCGATCTTCTGGGTCGGGAAGTCGGCGAAGCAGATGGAGATGTCCATCGCGGTGATGACGAGCTCGACGACCTTCGCGAAGCGGTCGATCTCGAAGGACTGGCGGCCCTTGCCGTCGTCCTTCAGGAACTTCATCAGGTTCAGCGAGGCGAGGTTGCAGGACGTGTTGTCCAGGTGCATGTACTCGCTGCACGGGTTCGAGCCGTTGATCCGGCCGGACTCCGGGCACGTGTGCCAGCGGTTGATCGTGTCGTCGTACTGAATGCCCGGGTCGGCGCAGGCCCAGGCCGCGACGGCCATCTTGCGGAAGAGCTCCTTGGCGTCGATCTCCTCGATGACCTCACCGGTCATCCGGGAGGTGAGCCCGAACTTGCCGCCCGCCTCGACCGCCTTCATGAACGTGTCGTTCACGCGGACCGAGTTGTTGGCGTTCTGGTACTGGACGGACGTGATGTCGTCGCCGCCCAGGTCCATGTCGAAGCCCGCGTCGCGCAGGGCGCGGATCTTCTCCTCTTCCTTCACCTTGGTCTCGATGAAGTCCTCGATGTCGGGGTGGTCGACGTCGAGGATGACCATCTTGGCCGCGCGGCGAGTGGCGCCGCCCGACTTGATCGTCCCTGCCGACGCGTCGGCGCCGCGCATGAAGGAGACCGGGCCGGAGGCGTTGCCGCCGGAGGAGAGCAGCTCCTTGGAGGAGCGGATCCGGGAGAGGTTCAGGCCGGCGCCGGAGCCGCCCTTGAAGATCATGCCCTCTTCCTTGTACCAGTCGAGGATCGACTCCATGGAGTCGTCGACGGACAGGATGAAGCAGGCCGAGACCTGCTGGGGCTGCGGGGTCCCGACGTTGAACCAGACGGGGCTGTTGAAGCTGAAGATCTGGTGCAGGAGGGCGTACGCCAGCTCGTGCTCGAAGATCTCGGCATCGGCCGGGGAGGCGAAGTACTTGTAGTCCTCACCGGCCTTTGTGTACGTCTTCACGATGCGGTCGATGAGCTGCCTGAGGCTCACCTCGCGCTGCGGGGTGCCGACAGCACCGCGGAAGTACTTACTGGTGACGATGTTGACCGCGTTCACCGACCAGAAGTCGGGGAACTCGACGCCACGCTGCTCGAAGTTGATCGAGCCGTCGCGCCAGTTGGTCATGACGACGTCACGGCTCGCCCACTCGACCTCGTCGTACGGATGCACGCCGGGGGTGGTGTGGATGCGCTCGACGCGCAGCCCCTTGCTCGCCTTGGTGCTGCCCTTGGCGCGGGAACTCCGTGCCGGACCGCTCGCCGTCTCTGTCATGCCGCCTCCCTGTATCGGGCAAAACGCCCAGAGGTGTCACGTTGTTCCCATGACACGGTGTGTTTCTTGCGCTGCGGAGGCCCTCTCGGCGCCGCCCGCAACAGGTCTTTGGATCGCCGTCACCCGGCCGGGTCCGAACGCACCGTCCGGGTCCGGCCCGCCGGTCAGTCGGCGGCGTTGGCGGGCACGGGGACCTGAGCAGTCCCTCCGGACCCGCGATCGTCTTGCCGGCGCCCCGCATCCGGGTCTTCGTCGTCCACGACGGGGCGGCGCGGCGCTTCCCTCAGCTCCGCGATGGCGGCCTCGAAGTCGTCCAGCGAGTCGAACGCCCGGTAGACGGACGCGAATCGCAGATAGGCGACGAGGTCGAGTTCCTGCAGCGGACCGAGTATGGCCAGCCCCACGTCGTGGGTGGTCAGCTCGGCGCTTCCGGTGGCCCGCACCGCTTCCTCGACCCGCTGGCCGAGTTGGGCGAGCGCGTCCTCGGTGACAGGCCGTCCCTGACATGCCTTGCGCACACCATTGATGACCTTCGTACGACTGAAGGGCTCGGTGACTCCGGACCGCTTGACCACCATGAGCGAGCACGTCTCGACGGTCGTGAACCGACGGGAGCAGTCAGGGCACTGGCGGCGCCTGCGGATCGACGTGCCGTCGTCGGTCGTACGACTGTCGACGACACGGCTGTCGGGATGCCTGCAGAAGGGGCAGTGCATGTTCTCCAACCCTCCCTCACAGCAGACTCCATGGCCTCGAAAGGACCCTCGGGCCCCTCGAAGCAGCCCCCAGCATAGGCGATGCCCGAGGGGCCGAAGACCCGGGGGACCACAACTTCTGGGCTACTACTGCAATCCAACCACTAGATGTGGGGATTGGCCCGTCATCCACCGCGTACGCGCGTGTCGCACCGGTATTGGCATGTGCCGCGGGACCGTACCGCTGGGGAACATGCGGAGATACGGTGAGAACAGCGCGCGACGGGCGCCGGTTCCCGGTTGACGGGGTTCCGGATGGCAGACTTGGGCACCGGCCCACGAGGCCGCCACACCGGCGGCGAAGGTACAACAATGAGCCCTTTTGCCCGCCCGGCGTGGCGCTAGCCATACACCTAGATATTTGATCGCGGCAGACTATCTGCAATATTTCACTCGAACGTGTGTTTGGCGCAACCTTTCGAAAGCAACTACCGTTGCACTGCACGGGAGACCATCGAGAGGGGCCGACGTGACCACCACCGCAGACAGTGCCACCATCACCGCCCAGGACCGCTCCCAGGGCCGACTCGAGCCGGTGCATGCGATGAACGAAGCCACGAATCCCGAGGGACACAAGCGGTCCCTCCCTGGGCGACCTCCAGGAATCCGAGCGGACAGCTCGGGACTCACCGACCGGCAACGGCGCGTGATCGAGGTCATCAGGGACTCCGTGCAACGACGCGGTTACCCGCCGTCGATGCGCGAGATCGGGCAGGCAGTCGGCCTCTCCAGTACCTCATCGGTCGCACACCAGCTCATGGCCCTGGAGCGCAAGGGATTCCTGCGGCGCGATCCGCACCGCCCGCGCGCCTATGAAGTACGCGGTTCCGACCAAGGGGCTTCCGTGCAGCCCACGGACACCGCGGGCAAGCCCGCCGCGTCGTACGTCCCCCTTGTGGGACGTATCGCCGCCGGCGGTCCCATCCTCGCCGAGGAATCGGTCGAGGACGTGTTCCCGCTCCCCCGCCAACTGGTGGGGGACGGAGAGCTCTTCGTCCTGAAGGTCGTCGGTGACTCGATGACCGAGGCCGCGATCGTCGACGGCGACTGGGTGACGGTCCGCCGCCAGCCGGTCGCCGAGAACGGCGACATCGTGGCCGCGATGCTGGACGGCGAGGCCACGGTCAAGCGCTTCAAGCGCGAGGACGGCCATGTCTGGCTCCTCCCGCACAACTCCGCGTACCAGCCGATCCCCGGTGACGAGGCGACGATCCTCGGCAAGGTGGTGGCGGTGCTCCGCCGCGTGTGAGACGTGCGGGTGGCGGGCCTGACGACCCGCCCCTGACCGGGCCCCGGAACCCCTGCGCCGGTTCCGGGGCCCTGCGCTGTGCCGTGTTCAGGCGCACGAATGTGCCGGCCGCCGAATGAACTCGGCGGCCGGCACTTCGGTGTCTACGCTTCCTCCGCCTGCTCGGTTTCCCCGGTCGGCTCGGCTTCCTCCGTCTGCTTCGCCACGGCGTCGATCGCGGCCAGCGATCGCCGGACCACATTGCGGTCCGTGGTGTACCAGAAGTCCGGCAGCGAAGCCTTCAGATAGCTCCCGTACCGGGCCGTGGCCAACCGCTGGTCCAGGATGGCGACCACCCCGCGGTCCCCCGTCGCCCGTACCAGACGGCCGGCGCCCTGGGCCATGAGCAGCGCCGCATGGGTGGCGGCGACGGCCATGAAGCCGTTGCCCCCGGCGTCCTCGACGGCCTTCTGGCGGGCGCTCATCAGGGGGTCGTCCGGGCGCGGGAACGGGATCTTGTCCATCACGACCAGCTGGCAGCTGGCGCCCGGGACATCGACGCCCTGCCAGAGCGACAGGGTGCCGAACAGACAGGTCTTCGGGTCGGCCGCGAAGTTCTTGATCAGCTCGCCGAGCGTCTCCTCGCCCTGGAGGAGGATCGGGAACTCGGGGATGCGGGAACGCAGTTCCTCGGCCGCGAGCTGGGCCGCCCGCATCGAGGAGAACAGGCCGAGCGTGCGCCCGCCCGCTGCCTGGATCAGCTCCGTGAGCTCGTCGAGCATGTCCCCGCGGTCGCCGTCGCGCGCGGGCCGCGCCAGATGCTTGGCGACGTACAGGATGCCCTGCTTGGGGTAGTCGAAGGGCGAGCCGACGTCGACGCCCTTCCAGTGCGGGAGGTCGTCTCCCGCAGTGCCCTCCGGGGCGAGGCCCAGGGAGGCCCCGACGCCGTTGAAGTCGCCGCCCAGCTTGAGCGTCGCGGACGTCAGAACGACGGAGCGGTCCGTGAAGAGCTTCTCCCTGAGGAGGCCCGACACCGACATGGGGGCGACGCGCAGGGAGGCTCCGAAGCGGTCGTGCCGCTCGTACCAGACGACGTCCCACTCGGAGCCGTTCGAGATCCGCTCCGCGACGTCGTGCACGCTCTCCACCGAGGCCAGCGCCTGTTTGCGCACCGCGTCCTCGTCCTGGACCGACTTGTCGCGGGTCGCGCCGATCCCGGAGATCACCGTGCGGGCGGCGTCCCTCAGTGCCATCAGCGCGTAGCCGAGGTCTTCCGGGACCTCCTCCAGTCGGCCCGGCAGGGCCAGCTCCATCACCCGCTCGAAGCCCTCGGCCGCGGTCTGGAGTTGGTCGGCGGCCTTCTCGTTGACGAGCTTCGCCGCCCGGCGCACGGCACGGTTGACCTGGCCGGGAGTGAGCTCGCCGGTGGCCACTCCGGTGACCCGCGAGACCAGTTCGTGCGCCTCGTCGACGATCAGCACCTCGTGCGACGGGAGGACCGGCGCGCCCTCGATGGCGTCGATCGCGAGCAGCGCGTGGTTCGTGACGACGACCTCCGCGAGCTTGGCCCGCTCGCGAGCCATCTCGGCGAAGCACTCGGCTCCGTACGCGCACTTCGAGGCGCCCAGGCACTCGCGGGAGGAGACGGAGACCTGTGCCCAGGCCCGGTCGGAGACACCGGGCGTGAGGCCGTCGCGGTCGCCGGTCTCGGTCTCGTCCGACCAGTCGCGCAGGCGCACCAGGTCCTGGCCCAGCTTGCTGGTGGGCGCCGCCGCCTCGAACTGGTCGAACAGCCCCTCGTCCTCGTCCTGCGGCATGCCCTCGCGGAGGCGATGCAGGCACAGGTAGTTCGATCTTCCCTTGAGCATGGCGAACTCGGGTCGGCGGCGCAGCACGGGGTGCAGCGCGTCGACCGTGCGCGGCAGGTCCCGCTCCACGAGCTGGCGCTGCAGCGCCAGAGTGGCGGTCGCGACCACGACACGCTCCCCGTGCGCGAGCGCGGGAACGAGGTAGCCGAGGGATTTGCCGGTGCCGGTGCCTGCCTGGATCAGCAGATGGGAACCGTCGTCGATCGCCTCCGCGACGGCTTCGGCCATGGTCACCTGGCCGGGGCGCTCCGTACCGCCGACGGCGGTGACGGCAGCATGCAGGAGTTCAGGGAGTGAGGGCTTCGTCATAGCGCGACCACCCTACGGGGCGGCACTGACAATCGGGTGATCAAGGCGGGAGCGCACGGTGGGGACGGAAGGGGCGAGGGAGGTCTACAGAGCATCGCGCAGGACCCGGTCCCGGACCATGAGGGCGGCCCGCTTGGCGGGCAGGTCGACCTCCGCGGAGAACCGGAAGCCTGCGCTCAGAAAGGCCGATACCGAAGGCGTGTTGCGCAGGTCGGGTTCGGCGACCACGCGCGCGCAGGAAGGGCGACGGTCGAGTACGAGATCGGCGACTGCTCTGAGCAGGATGCTGCCCAGCCCTCGGCCGCGGTCGGCGACACCGCCGAACAGAAGGTGCAGTCCGGTGTCGTGAGGACGAGCGGGATAGTGCCGGGCCAGGGGATCGAGGTCGGCGCGGTAGATCTCCCAGTAGCTCATCGGGGTGCCCTCCAGCACGCCCAGACAGGGCACGCTGCGTCCGTCACCGCCGAGCTGGGACCGCAGATGGGCCTCGGTCACACACGGGGTACCGGCGAGCTCCCAGAAGGTGGCGACGGTCGGGTCGTTCATCCAGCGGCCGATCAACGGGAGATCGCGCTCGACCTCCGCGGGGACGAGATGGAACGAGCCCGCGGGCGTACGGGTCGGCCCCCAGTCCCCGATGCGGTCGAGGAGATCGTCGGCTTCGCACAGCGCCAGGAACTCGTCGGGCAGGCGCAGCTCCAGCGTGTCCTCGCTGTCGGAACCCGTTCGGAGGCCGGCGCCGTGGTCGGAGACCGGAACGGTTCGGACGTCGGTGCGGGCGGCGGTGCGCGCGTCCGTGGGAGGCACGGGACGCTCCTCTCAGGAGATGGGGTGAGTCACGTTCCTCAGCGTGAAAGGGGGTTGGCGATGGTGACGTAGACGGACTGGGTGTCGACCGGGCCGACGAGTTCGTCGAGACCGTGCAGCCGGGTGAGCAGATTGGCCTTGCAGCGCAGGACGGGTGAGTCCAGCAGACGGCCGGGCAGGGACGTACGCAGTCGGGCGGGACCGGAGGCGATGTCTCCGAGGAAGCGCCGGAAAGCGGCCAGCAGCAGCTGTTCGTCGGCGAGGCGCTGCGAGCCGAAGGCGCCGATGAGGCCGAGTACGTTGTTGATGCCGAGGTAGTAGGCGAAGCGTTCGTCGGTGACCTCGTCGGAGACGAACGTGTCGCTCCGCTCACCGATGCCGGGCAGCCGGGCGTCGAGTTCGGTGCGCCGGGACTCGCGGAAGTAGTAGCCCTGGTTGTCGCGGTAGCGCCCTCCCCGGGGCCAGCCGTCCCCGTCCAGCAGGAGCAGGGTGTTCTGCTGGTGGGCCTCCAGGGCGATGCCGGCCTCGCTGTCCAGCCAGAGCACGGGCCGTACGACGTGTTCCAGGTAGCGCAGGAACCACTCGGCGGCGACGGCTCCGCGAGGGCGGCCGGTTCGTCCGGCGAGACGTGTGACGACCTCGGCCAGCCGGGACCCCGGGATCGGCCCCTCGGACTGTCGGTCGGCGTCGCCACCCAGGTGGGTGCGGAGTCGGGGCGAGACAAGGCCGGCGACACAGGCGACGTCGTCCGCCGGGTGGAACGGGTTGTGCCGGATCACCACGTCGAGGCCGGGGACGGGACGGCCGTCGGGGTCGTCGACGGCGAGCCAGGCCGGGTCGCGGACGATGTCGAAGCCCGGGTGCGTGACCTGCCACTGCTTGGCCAGGCCACCGCGCAGCAGCCGGTGCACCTCGACACCCCGGTGGAGTTCCTTACGGAGGTTCTCGCGCCGGGAGTTGGTGATGCGCAGCCCCAGCGAGAGCTTGAGCATCGCGGGGGCGCCCGAACGGTGAACGGTGCGTACGGAGGAGGTGGGGTGCCAGGGGGAGCCGTGGGTGCAGAGGTCGCGGAGCAGGCCGGCGTCGAACAGGGCTGCGATGCGCGAGCGGTGCCGCACCTCACGGATCTGCCAGGGGTGCGCCGGGAGGGCCGCGTACCCGTCGGGCAGCGGCAGCGGCAGTGCGGCGCCGACGAGCTGCTCGGTGAGCTGTTCGGCGCGGACAGGACGGCCTCGCTCGGTCCAGGCGGAGTCGGTGGCGAGTACGGAGGGAGCCACCGCGATCCAGTGCAGCGGGAAAGAGCCGCGCAACTCCGGTGAGTAGAGCCGGGCTTCGGCCTCGGCAAGCCCTTCACGGCTCTTCGGGGTCGGGTGCAGCGGGTGGCCGAGCAGCAGCGCCTGCTCGGCGGCGAGAAAGAGGTCCGGCCCGTCGGCCGGCTGTGCGCGACGGTCGCTGATGAAGGTGGCGGTACGGCGGACGGAGTCGGCGACACGTGCGACCAGGTCGACGGCGTCGGGGGGCAGGACGGTGGAGGCGGGCGGCCGCGCGCCCTGGACCTCGGCTTCGGCCGAGGTGCCGTCGGTGTCGGCCCTGTCCGGCTTTGGGCCGTCGTACGCCTCCCTCGCGAGCAGTGTCGCGACCGTGACCGCGTCGGCGGCCGGTGCTCCTGCGGGGGCGTCGGCCAGGTGGGGCAGGCCGAAGCGGTGCCAGCCGGTCGGGGACCAGTAGTGGACCGGGGCCAGCAGGGCGGTGCCGCTGGTGGGGAGGGGGATGCGGAGGGTGCCGTCGGCGGGGGCGGTGAGGTTGTTCTCCCGTACCCAGCAGCGCAGCAGGTTCTCGGTGGCCGCTGCCTGGGCTGCCGTGTGGGGATCCAGGTGTTCCAGGAGGTCGGCCGTGGCATCGCGCAACCACTCGGCGTCCCTGGCCGCTGCCTTCTGCCGGGGCACCGTTTCCCGCCCGGGCCCGTCCGGGGTCTGTGTGCCGCCCGAACCTCGTGCGGGGGTGGGGTGGGAACGGCCTTCGGGTACGGGGGTGCTGTTCAAGACGGTTCCTCGTGAGGTTGTTCGGGTGCGCGTGGGGCGAACCGGGGTGGTACGGGCGGGCGTCGGGCCGCTGCCGCCGGTGCTTGCGGAGGGGGCCTCGGTGGCTAGCCCGCTCCCTCGGAGTGGGTGGGCGGGCGGCCGTGGTCGGTGTGGGCGCGAGCCACCGTTGCCACGGCGTCGGCCAGTCGGTCGAGTACCGCGGTGGCTTGTTCGTCGCTGATGGTCAGCGGTGGAAGCAGGCGGACGACGCTCGCCCGGCGTCCGCCGAGCTCGACGATCAGGCCCCGGCGCAGACACTCCCGCTGTACGGCGGCGGCCAGTTCGGGCGCTGCGGGACGCGGCCCGCCGCCGGTCCGGCCCGGGAACCCCTCCGGCTCGGTGCCTCGGCGAGCGGAGCTCCGAACTACTCTCGTACGGCTGTCGCTGTCGGCGTGGCCACCGGTCGCCCCGGTACGGAGGTCACCGTCGGCGGAGTTCCGCTCCGCTCCCGGCTCCACCAGTTCGACGCCGATCATCAGTCCCCGGCCGCGCACGTCGCCGATGATCGGGAACTCCGCTGCCAGCCCCTGGAGTTGGGAGAGCATGCGGGCGCCCAGGGTGGCCGCCCGTCCGGCGAGGCCGTGTTCGCGGACATACGCCAGAGTGGCTGTGCCGGCCGCCATGGCGAGCTGGTTGCCGCGGAACGTGCCCGCGTGGGCGCCGGGTTCCCAGACATCGAGGTCCTCGCGGTAGACCACGACGGCGAGCGGCAGACTGCCGCCGATGGCCTTGGACAGCACCATCACGTCGGGCGTGACCCCACTGTGTTCCACCGCCCAGAACATGCCGGTGCGGCCGACTCCCGTCTGGATCTCGTCGGCGATCAGGGGGATCGAGCGGGACTCGGTGATCCGTCGCATGCGCCGCATCCAGGCGTCCGGCGCGGGAATCACTCCGCCTTCGCCCTGGACGGGTTCGAGGATCATCCCGGCCGGCAGGGGCACCCCCGACTTGGTGTCGTCGAGGACGGACTCGGTCCAGCGGGCGGCGAGTTCGGCGCCCAGGTCACCGCCCATGCCGAAGGGGCAACGGTAGTCCTGGGGATAGGGCAGCCGCGCGACCCGTACGTCGGACGCGTGACCGGAGGCGTCGAGCGAACCGGCGGTCATGCCGTGGTAGGCGCCCGTGAAGGCGAGCATGCCGGTGCGGCCGGTCGCGGCGCGCACGAGCTTGAACGCGGCCTCCACCGCGTCCGTCCCGGCCGGTCCGCAGAACTGCACGCGCGCGTGGTCCGCGAGTCCGGGCGGCAGGGTGCGGAACAGTTCGGTGGTGAAGGCGTCCTTGACGGGGGTCGCCAGGTCGAGGACGTGCAGCGGCGCACCCGAGTCGAGAACCCCGCGGATCGCCTCAAGGACAACGGGGTGGTTGTGCCCCAGGGCCAGTGTCCCCGCGCCCGAGAGGCAGTCGAGGTAGCGGCGGCCGTCGGCGCCCTCGATCGTCAGCCCTCGCGCCCGTACGGGGACGATCGGCAGGGCGCGCGCATAGGTGCGTGCCGCCGATTCACGCGCCGACTGGCGCCGCAGAATTCCCTCGTGCGCCCCGCGTGCACCCGCGCACACTCCCGCATCGGCGTCCACTTCCACGGACTCCCGCAGCCCCAATGCCCCGACTCCCCACTGCTCCGCCCGCCCCGCCGACCGTCAACTCACCAAGACACCCCTCCCGTTACCAACCTCCGGCCACCCACCGGAGTCACGGGTTGTCTTCAAGATCCTTGCCGTGGCCGAGCTGTTGCGGGCCGAAGCCCCCGGAGTCACGGGTTCGCAGTTGACGCCTCTGATGGCCAACAGCCCCAGCGGAATCAGGCGTGAGAGGACGTCACATGGGCAGTCGGCCGGACAATGACCAGATCAGACGGCCCGTAGCGAAACCGTTGCCGTTCCACCGGGTGTCCCCCACGGCGACCGCATAGTGTGTGATGCCGTCCGGCGACAGCACTCCACGACACCGCGCTCTCGCTCACAGGCACCCCGGCGCACCGCGCGGGGACGCCACGGGACCGCGGCACATCACGTCAGTTCACTCACGGTTCGACCACGCCAGGGGGAGTCACACCATGCGACCCATACGTCCGCCCTTCATCACCCGCCGTGAAAGGGGCGCGCGCCGCGGCATCTCCCCCGTACCGGCCGCCGTCGGCCTCGCCATGGCGCTCGCGCTCACCGCCACCTCTTGCGGCTCCGGCTCGGACTCCGGCAGCGCCGACGCGAGCGGACAGGAGTCCGCCTCGGCGGCCGACGACGGCACCGGAAAGATCACGATCCCGGACGGTCTCAAGGACAAGCTCAAAGAGCACGGGATCGACATCGACCAGTGGAAGAACGGCGCCTGGAAGAACTGGGACAAGGACGACTGGCTGCGCGAGGCCGAGGACTACGTCAACCCGATCATCGAGGGCCTGTGGGACACGGACCGGATGCGGGACGCCGACGACCCGGAGAAGAGTGTCGACGAGAACGACCTCGCGGGTGATCAGGGTGTCACCGACCCGACGCCGGCCTCGGTGGACGCGGAGGCCGTGCCGCCCGGCTACCACGCCAACGCACCCGAGGCGGGCAAGGTCTTCTTCGACGCCCCCGAGGGCACGATGGTCTGCTCGGCGACCGTGGTGAAGGACCCCGCACATCCCGGGAAGTCGAACCTCGTCTGGACGGCGGGCCACTGTGTGCACGCTGGCAAGAAGGGCGGCTGGTACCGCAACATCGCCTTCGTGCCGTCGTACAACGACGCGGGTATGTCCGGCGCCGAGTTGGAGAACGCTCCTCGCGCGCAGGTCGCTCCGTACGGCGCCTGGTGGGGTGACTGGGCGCAGACCTCGGACCAGTGGATCGAGCAGGGGGGTTCGACGGGCGGCGACGGAGCACCGTACGACTTCGCGGTCATTCATGTGACGCCGGAGAAGGGCGGTAGCGGCAAGTCGCTGGAGGAGACGGTCGGTTCGGCCCTCCCGGTGGACTTCGACGCGCCTGCCGTGTCGCAGGTGGAGAGCATCACGGCGACCGGCTATCCGGCGGCCGCGCCGTTCGACGGCGAGACGATGTACCAGTGCCAGGACCGGCCGGGCCGGCTGTCGATCGTCAGGGCGGATCCGACGATGTACCGGATCGGGTGCACCATGACCGGCGGTTCCTCCGGCGGCGGCTGGGTCGCCACGGGCTCGGACGGCAATCCGGCCCTGGTCTCCAACACCTCGATCGGCCCGGTGAGTTCGGGCTGGCTGGCGGGCCCGAGGCTGGGCAAGGTGGCACAGGGCGTGTACGACGAGGTAAGCGCGAAGTTCGCCGACCAGTGACGCGACAGGCCCCCATGCCGAAGGCATGGGGGCCTGCTCAAGGGGCGCGGGGAACTGCGCGACCAGCCACAACGGCCCCGCAGACGAAAACGCACCCGCCGGCGGAGCCTAAAGCGCCGCTGCCGCCGGAACATACGGCGACAGATCCGCCGCCAGTTCCTCATGCACCCGCGCCTTGAGCAGCGTGCCCTCCGCGGTGTGCTCCTCGGAGATCACCTCGCCCTCGGTGTGGGCACGGGCGATCAGCCCGCCGTGGGTGTACGG
Source organism: Streptomyces sp. NPDC020898 (assembly GCF_044333925.1). Lineage (NCBI taxonomy): Bacteria > Bacillati > Actinomycetota > Actinomycetes > Kitasatosporales > Streptomycetaceae > Streptomyces > Streptomyces sp. NPDC020898. Next base: position 55,033 of record NZ_JBIRRV010000015.1, on the reverse strand, counting down.
CACGAGCGCCTCGATCTCGACCGAGGGCCGGGGCAGCTCGTTGTCGATCAGCGCGAGCAGTTCGGCGATGCCCTGACCGGTGCGGGCCGAGATCGCGATCGAACGCGTCTCCATCCGCATCAGCCGCTGGAGCGTCAGCGGGTCGGCCGCGTCCGCCTTGTTGATCACGACGATCTCGGGTACGCCGGTGGCGCCGACGTCCCTGATCACCTCGCGCACGGCGGCCAGCTGCTCCTCCGGCGCCGGGTGCGAACCGTCGACCACGTGCAGGATCAGGTCGGAGTCACCGACCTCCTCCATCGTGGAGCGGAACGCCTCGACGAGGTGGTGGGGCAGGTGCCGGACGAAACCGACGGTGTCGGCCAGCGTGTAGAGGCGCCCGCTGGGGGTCTCGGCCCGGCGCACGGTCGGGTCGAGGGTCGCGAACAGGGAGTTCTCGACGAGCACGCCCGCACCCGTGAGACGGTTGAGCAGCGAGGACTTGCCGGCGTTGGTGTAACCGGCGATGGCGACCGAGGGCACCTTGTTGCGGCGGCGCTCCTGACGCTTGATCTCGCGGCCGGTCTTCATCTCGCCGATCTCCCGGCGCATCTTCGCCATCTTCTCGCGAATCCGGCGCCGGTCCGTCTCGATCTTGGTCTCACCGGGACCACGGGTGGCGAGGCCACCGCCCTTGCCGCCGCCCATCTGACGGGACAGCGACTGACCCCAGCCTCGCAGCCTCGGCAGCATGTACTGCATCTGCGCGAGCGCGACCTGCGCCTTGCCCTCTCGGGACTTGGCGTGCTGGGCGAAGATGTCGAGGATCAGGGCCGTACGGTCGATGACCTTGACCTTGACGACGTCCTCGAGGTGGATCAGCTGGCCGGGGCTCAGCTCACCGTCGCAGATGACCGTGTCCGCGCCCGTTTCGAGGACGATGTCCCGCAGTTCGTTGGCCTTGCCGGAGCCGATGTAGGTGGCCGCGTCGGGCTTGTCCCGGCGCTGGACGACGCCGTCGAGGACGAGCGCGCCCGCGGTCTCCGCGAGGGCTGCGAGCTCGGCGAGCGAGTTGTCCGCGTCCCGGATGGTCCCCGTGGTCCAGACGCCGACGAGCACGACCCGCTCCAGACGGAGCTGGCGGTACTCGACCTCGGTGACGTCCTCGAGCTCGGTGGAGAGGCCCGCCACGCGGCGCAGGGCGGCGCGCTCGGAGCGGTCGAACTGGTCGCCGTCCCGGTCTCCGTCGATGTCGTGGCTCCAGGCGACGTCCTCTTCCATCAGGGCATCGGCCCGAAGACCTTCGGGGTAGGTGTGCGCGAGGCGCTCAGTGTCCTGGGAAGGGGAAGAAGAGGAGGTCATTGGGTCCTTACGTCGATGCGGATTCGGTGTGCGGCGACGGAACAGGCCCGTCACTGAGTACAACGCACGAGCGCCCCGGGAGATTCCCGGAACCCGTCCCGTGAGGCCGGGGGCAGCGCCGCCGACCTGAAGATGGTCGCACGGCACGCCCCGTCTCGTCACGGTGTTATTTCGCGGCGCTATGTCGTGGGCGCGACGGACTTCCAGTCCGGGTGCCCGGGCATCGGCGGCGTCTTCTCCGCGTACAGCCATGCCTGGAAGAACGCGCTCAGATCCCGCCCGCCGATGTCGGACGCGAGGCGCTCGAAGTCGGCGGTGCCCGCGACGCCGTCCTTGTGGAGTCCCACCCATGCCGCCTCCACCCGCTCGAACGCCGGGCGGCCGATCTCCTGGCGCAGGGCGTACAGGGCGAGAGCGGCACCGTCGTAGACGTTCGGGCGGAAGATGCCGATCTTCTGCCCGTCCTTGGGTGCCTTGGGCGCACCGGGTGGCCCGCCGGCGGCCCGCCAGCGGTCGGAGGCGCCGTACGCGGCCTTCATCCTGTTCACCAGAGGCCTGCCCGCCTTCTCCTCCGCGTACAGCGCCTCGTACCAGGTGGCGTGTCCTTCGTTGAGCCACAGGTCGGACCAGGTGCGCGGGCTGACGCTGTCGCCGAACCACTGGTGGGCCAGTTCGTGCACCATGATCGAGTCGACGTACCACTCGGGGTACGCGGGCTCGGTGAACAGGTCTCTCTCGAAGAGAGAGAGTGTCTGTGTCTCCAGTTCGAAGCCGGTCGACGCCTCGGCCATGAGGACCCCGTACGTCTCGAACGGATAGCGGCCGACCTTGCTCTCCATCCACTCGATCTGCCCGGGCGTCTTCTTCAGCCACCGCTCCAACAGCGCGCGGTCCTTGGTGGGCACGACATCCCGTACGGGCAGTCCGTGCGGCCCGGTGCGGTGGACCACCGTGGAGCGGCCGATCGACACCTGGGCCAGTTCGGTGGCCATGGGGTGCTGGGTGCGGTACGTCCAGGTCGTGGCCCTGCCGACCCGGTCGACACCCGCGGGCAGACCGTTGGCCACCGCCGTGTAGCCGTTCGGGGCGGTGACCCTGATCGTGAACACGGCCTTGTCTGAGGGGTGGTCGTTGCACGGGAACACCAGGTGCGCGGCGTCGGCCTGGTTCGCCATCGCGAGCCCGTCCTTGGTCCGCACCCAGCCGCCGTCCCGGCCGGCCGCGGACACGGGGTCGCTGGTGTGCCGCACGGTGATCCGCATCCAGCTCCCGGCGGGCAGCGGCGCCCGGGGCGTCACCACCAGGTCTTCGCCGGCGCTGGTGAACGACGCCGGCTCACCGTCGACCTCGACCGAGCCGACCTTCCCGTGGGAGAAGTCGAGGTTGACGTGCTCCAGTGCCGTCGTCGTCCAGGCGTCGATGGTCGTGACGGCGGACAGCGGCTTGCTGTTGCTACCGGGATAGCTGAAGGCGAGGTCGTACGACGCCACGTCGTAGCCGGGGTTGCCCAGGTGCGGGAAGAGGCGGTCGCCGACGCCCAAGGGGGCCGCGGGGGCACTCGCGGCGACGAGGCAGACGGAGACGGCGGAGGCGAGCAGCGCCGACTTGAACCGGGTGCGGGGGTTGAGCAGCATGCACCACCGCTACCAGCGCCCGCCCGCTCCACTGCGGCGACTCGCGCCTACCCCACCCGAACGGGTTGGTCAGGAAACGGCCACGTGATGCTGCGCCCGGCTGACGTCGTACACGCCCGGCACATTGCGCATGGCCCGCATGAGGGCGGGAAGGTGCGCAGCGTCCGGGAGTTGGAGCGTGTACGTGTGGCGTACGCGCTGCTGACTGGGGGGTTCGACGGTCGCCGAGACGATCGCGACGCCCTCCAGGGCGATGGCTTCGGTGAGGTCGGCCAGCAGATGGGGGCGTCCGAACGATTCGGCGACCAGGGTGACCCGGGCCTCGGTGGTGTCCCCCCAGTGCACGCCGACCTCGGCGCGCCCCGTGCTCTTCATGTGCGCCACCCCGGCGCACTCCACCCGGTGGACGGTCACCACTCCCCCGCGCACGGCGAAGCCGGTGACCTCGTCGGGCGGTACGGGCGTACAGCAACCGGCGAGACGTACGGTCGCGCCGGGCTGGTCGACGACGGCGGTCGCGGCGGCCGGGGAGGCGGCGGAGTCGTCCTGGGCGGAGCGTGCGTCGACGGCCGCGCGGGCGGCACCGGCGGTGGCCTCCTCGGCCTCCGAGGGCTCGCCGGAGGACTCCTGCACGGCCGCCGGATCACTGTGCGTCGGATGCGCGGCCAGCCAGCGCTGGATGGCGATCCTGGCGACGGGCGTGTGCGCGTGCTCCAGCCACTCCCTGGAGGGCTCGGAGGCCGGGTCCTGCCCCATGAGGAGCTGGACCGTGTCGCCGTCCCGCAGAACGGTGCTCAGCGTCGCCAGCCGGCCGTTGACCCGGGCGCCGATGCAGGCGTGCGCGTCCTCGCCGTACTGCGCGTACGCCGCGTCCACACAGCTCGCGCCCTCGGGAAGCCCCAACGAGCCCCCGTCGGCCCGGAACACGGTGATCTCACGGTCCTGGGCGAGGTCCTCGCGCAGAGTCGACCAGAAGGTGTCGGGGTCGGGTGCGGCCTCCTGCCAGTCGAGCAGGCGGGAGAGCCAGCCGGGCCGGGTGGGGTCGATCCGTTCGCCGTCGCTGTCGGTCTGCTCCTCCGAAGGAGGAGCGTAGGGATTGCCGAGCGCGATGACACCGGCCTCGGCGGCCTTGTGCATCTGGTGGGTACGGATGAGGACTTCGGCGACCTGGCCGTCCGCACGGGCGACCGCGGTGTGCAGCGACTGGTACAGGTTGAACTTGGGGACCGCGATGAAGTCCTTGAACTCGGAGACGACGGGCGTCATGCATGTGTGCAGCTCGCCCAGGACGCCGTAGCAGTCGGCGTCCTCGTTGACGAGCACCAGGACCCGCCCGAAGTCGGAGCCGCGCAGCCGGCCGCGTTTGCGGGCCGCGCGGTGCAGGGACACGAAGTGCCGTGGCCGGATGAGGACTTCGGCCTGGATGCCTGAATCACGCAGTACCGCGCGTACCTCGTCGGCGATCTCGGCGAGCGGGTCGTCCGCGCGGGAGGCGTTGTCGACGATCAGCTGCCGGGTGTGCTCGTACTCCTCGCGGTGCAGGATCGCGAAGACGAGGTCTTCCAGCTCGGTCTTGAGCGCCTGGACGCCGAGCCGTTCGGCGAGCGGGATGAGCACGTCCCGGGTCACCTTGGCGATGCGCTCCTGCTTCTCCGGGCGCATCACGCCCAGGGTGCGCATGTTGTGCAGCCGGTCGGCGAGCTTGATCGACATCACGCGGACGTCGTTCCCGGTGGCGACCAGCATCTTGCGGAAGGTCTCGGGCTCGGCGGCGGCGCCGTAGTCGACCTTCTCCAGTTTGGTCACGCCGTCGACGAGGTAGCGGACCTCGGCGCCGAACTCCTCGCCGACCTGATCCAGCGTCACATCCGTGTCCTCGACCGTGTCGTGGAGCAGAGACGCCGTCAAGGTCGTGGTCTCCGCGCCGAGTTCGGCGAGGATCAGGGTCACCGCGAGCGGGTGCGTGATGTACGGCTCGCCGCTCTTGCGCATCTGGCCGCGGTGCGAGGACTCGGCCAGGACATAGGCCCGGCGCAGCGGTTCCAGGTCGGCGTCAGGATGGTGGGCGCGATGCGCCTCGGCGACATGGCCGATGGCGTCGGGCAGCCGGTCGCGGGTCGCGGAGCCGAGGAACGCGGCCCTGCCCAGCCGGCGCAGGTCGATCCGGGGGCGGGACCGCCAACGGGGGGCCTGGCTCCCCCCTTGCTCCAGTGGGACCGAGAGCTTGGGTGAGGACGTCACAGCACCTGGGCTCGCGGGATTCGTGGCCTCCGCACTCATGGGCACCTCCGGCTACCTGGACCGGCGGACGGGATGCCCCATGGCGGACGGCGGCTCAGGGGATGGCGTTGTTCCCCCGTCCGGGCCGGTGCTTGATGCTACCGAGCCCATCACGCGCGACTGACCACCTCTCGTCGAGCGTGAAACGGATCACCCATTCGAGCGATGGTTCGGAGGTTTACACTTTCGAGCCACCCGACCGGCGACCAACTCTGAATTCGAGTGACGCCGGGACCGATGGGCTACGAATTAACAGCCCACGGCTCACGCGGGCTGCGATATCCGGCCGACGACCGTGTCAGCTCGCCGCGGTTTCCAGCCACTCCCCGTCGATCTCGCCCTCGGCGACGATCACGGCGGGCCCCGTCATCTCGATCTCGCCGTCGGCCCGCTCGGTGATCACCAGGCGCCCACCGGGCACGTCGACGGTGTACGTCACCGGGGTCCCTGTCACGGCCGGGTCGGCGCCGTCGCGCCGGGCGGTGGCCACGGCGACGGCACACGCGCCCGTGCCGCACGATCGGGTCTCACCGGACCCGCGCTCGTGCACGCGCAGCGCGACGTGCCGCGGGCCCCGGTCGATCACGAACTCGACGTTGACCCCGTCCGGATAGACGGAGGCGGGGCTGAAGGGCGGCGGGTCGAGGAGGTTCCCCGCGTGTGCGAGATCGTCGACGAAGGCGACCGCGTGCGGGTTGCCCATGTTCACGTTCCGCGCGGGCCAACTGCGCTCACCCACGCGCACGGTGACCTCCCCTTCGGGGAGGAGGGCCTTGCCCATGCCTACCGTGACGTCACCTTCCTTGGCGATGTGCACGTTCTTGACGCCCCCGCGTGTGGCGACGGTGATGTCCCCTTCGGCCACGTGTCCGGCGCGCTGGAGATAGCGCGCGAAGACCCGCACCCCGTTGCCGCACATCTCGGCGATCGAGCCGTCGCCGTTGCGGTAGTCCATGAACCACTCCGCCGCGGCCGCCATGCCCTTGGCCTCGGGATGCGCGGCGGACCGCACGACGTGCAGCACCCCGTCGCCCCCGATGCCCGCACGCCGGTCGCACAGGGCGGCGACGGCGGCCGGGGAAAGGTCGATGACGTTCTCGGGGTCGGGGACGATCACGAAGTCGTTCTCGGTCCCGTGCCCCTTGAGGAAGGCGATCCGCGTGCTCATGTTCTCGATCGTACGGGCACACCCGGCCCGTACGGCGGGACGGCACCGGCCTAACGCAGCCGGGCCACTCTCCACACGGCGAGCACGATGACGACGGCGACCACCACGACGTACGCCAGGACAACCCGCCAGTCCCGCCGGGAGCTGTCACCGAGCCCCGGTGCCGTGTAGCCGACCCGGCGCGCGGCCATCATGCCCCAGCCCGCGGCGCAGGAGCAGATGAGCAGCCCCAGCATGGCGATCACGGCTCCGCTGTCGCCGAAGTCGAAGGCCAGCGGGAAGGCGAACATCAGGGAACCGAGCGCGGCCAGGACCACGATCGGGGCGAGCTGCCAGATACGCAGGCGGCGCTGCGGTCGGAGCTCGACCTCGACCTCGGGCCCGAGGAACATCTCGTCCGGTTCGGGTCCGTCGGCGGTCACCCCGCCTTGAGTGTCGTCAGGTCCGTCCGGGCTCAGACGGGCTTCGTCCTGTTCCGTTTCGCCACTCTCACTGGTGACATGTCCCGCGCCTTGTGCGGTGTCGCGAGGGCCGGCCTCCATCGCCACGCGCCCTCCCAACTCGGACTCCACTTGGTCGATCGAAGCTCGATGATGGCACGGCGCCGGAGGCCTGGATGACGGCCGGAGCGTCCCGATGCCATGACGTGATCAGGCTGTGACCGGTCGTTCGACCAACGCCAGTGCGAGGTGCGGAAGTTCTGTGAGATCCGCCGCAGCCCCACTCAACCAGTGCACCCGGGGATCGCGCCTGAACCACGAATCCTGACGGCGCGCGAAGCGCTTGGTGGCGCGGACGGTCTCGGTCCGGGCGTGGTCCTCGGCGCACTCCCCGGCGAGCGCCGCGAGCACCTGCTGGTAGCCCAGCGCGCGCGACGCCGTGAGCCCCTCGCGCAGGCCGTGCGCCTCCAGCGCGCGCACCTCGTCCACGAGCCCCGCCGCCCACATCCGGTCGACCCGGCGGGCGATGCGCTCGTCCAGCTCGGGGCGGGACACGTCGACGCCGATCTGGACGGTGTCGTACACGGAGTCGTGGCCGGGCAGGTTGGCGGTGAAGGGCTTACCGGTGATCTCGATGACCTCCAGGGCCCGGACGATACGGCGGCCGTTGCTGGGCAGGATCGCGAGCGCGGCCTCCGGGTCGGCGGCGGCCAGACGGGCGTGCAGGGCACCGGAGCCGCGCAGGGTGAGCTCCTCCTCGAGGCGGGCCCTGACCTCGGGGTCGGTGCCGGGGAACTCCAGATTGTCGACGGCTCCGCGGACGTACAGGCCGGAGCCGCCGACCAGGACCGGCCAGCGTCCGTCCGCGAGCAGTGCGTCGATCCGCTCGCGCGCGAGGCGCTGGTACTCGGCGACGCTGGCCGCCACCGTCACGTCCCAGATGTCCAGGAGATGGTGCGGGATGCCGCCGCGTTCCTCGGGCGTCAGCTTGGCGGTTCCGATGTCCATCCCTCGATAGAGCTGCATCGAGTCGGCGTTGACGACCTCCCCGCCGAGACGCTGGGCCAGGAAGACGCCCAGATCGGACTTTCCGGCTGCTGTGGGGCCGACGACGGCGATGACTCGGGGGGTGGGGGGTGCGCTGCTCACTGCCCCAGTCTCGCAAACCCGGGACCCCTCCTCGAACGAGTTACGTGACGGCGCGCGTCCGGGGTCGTTGCCAGTTGCGAGGTTCGCGCCGCCGGATTCGGGAGGCGGTGACGGGGGCGACGCAAACGGACGCACCGGGCGACGCGGGATTTCGCCCGCACGAGTAACGTATGGAGTGGATATGGGCGTATTTGCACGGCTTCTCGGAAGGTCGAAGACCACGAAAGAGGCGTCAACCGGCGAGGAGCAGGCCGTCACGGTGACGGACGAGTCCCCGGCGGAGGAGTCGGAAGCGGCGAAGGGGTCGCCAGAGGCCGGCAGCGGTGCCGAGAGCGAGACCACGGCGGAGAAGCCGGAAGCCGCGGCCGTACCCGCCACCGAGGGCGTCGAGATCCCCAAGCAGCAGTCCGCCGAGGAGGCCGCCGACAGCGAGGCCGGTGAGGGCGCCCGCAAGTAACTGCCCGCGAGGGAAGGTGAACCATGGGTCTGCTGGACAATCTGAAGGCAAAGCTCACCCCGGCCAAGGACAAGGTCTCGGGCCTCGCGCAGCAGCACGGGGACAAGATCGAACGGGGTCTCGACAAGGCCGCGAAAGTGGTCGACGAGAAGACCAAGGGCAAGTACAGCGACAAGATCCATACGGGCACCGACAAGGCGAAGGGCGCCGTCGACCGCATCGCACACAAGGACGACGGCACCCGGGACGACACGTTCACGCCACCGCCGGACGCGCCTCCACCGGCTTCCTGACCGGCACGTACAACACAACACCACGACACATCGGCGGACGGCCGTGGAGCACACGCTCCCGGGCGTCCGCCGTGATCACGACCAGGCCGCGACCACGTACCCGACGCCGTACGGCGCGTCCTCGTACAGCAGTGTCCCCGCGAGGTCGGTGTTCTCGGCCGCGCCCGCGAGGACCTGCCAGGGGGCCCGGCCCGAGACCTTCAACTCGTACGCCAGTTCCGCGTCCAGCGCCTTGAGCGCCGCCACGTCCGCCGTCCGCAGCGCACGTGTGACCTCCTCGTCGAAGCCCAGGGCCCGCTCGTCCAGGTACCCCGGCGCCTTGAGCGTGCGGCACGCGCTGGCGTCGCCCATCACCAGCAGTGCCACCCTTTCCGCTCGCCCGCCGATGTCCCTTCCGACATCGATGCACCGCTCGGCGGCCAGCGGTTCCCCCACGCCGAGGCCTTCCACGGGCGTGTCGGACCAGCCGGTCCGTTCCAGCAGCCACGCGGCCACGGCGAGCGCCGGCGGAAGCTCCCCGTCCTCCGCTGCCGGGCCGGCGTCGCCGGCACCCAGGCGTACGTCGAGATCCACCCCGAAGCCGCGGAACGAGCCCCGTGTGCCCGCCGGGTGCGGTCCGCGCCCGCTCGGCCCTGCGGGCCCGACGACCAGCAGCCGGTCGGGGCGGGAGGCCGCGAGCACGCCCAGCGCGTCCGTGCACGCCGCGCGCGCGGCGTCCAGCTCGGGGGCGGCGCCCGCGGCCACCTCGGGCACGAGGAGGGGCGGACAGGGGCAGACAGCGGCGGCGACAAGCATGATCGGCAGGGTAACCCCGCAGGACGACGGCGCGTCAGTCCTCGATGAGCACGTCCGTCAGGTCGATGACCGTCAGGAGCAGCACGACCAGCTTGCCGTCACTGATCACGTACTCGATGAAGAGGTTGCGCGAGAGGGCGATCTCACGTGTTGTCTCGTCACCGCGGACGGAGTGGGAGAGCTTGTGCCGCGGGTCGGTCACCAGTATGGCCAGGCCACGCTCCAGCACGTCCCGCCGGTCGGCGGTCAGGCTGTCGCGCACATGGGCGGCCTCTTCGGTGAACGCGACTCTGTACGGCAACATGTGATGCTCCCTTCCACTCCAACCGCATTGTGGCAGGACGTCAGTCGCTGCCGCAGCCGCTCCCCGTGGCCACCGGCAGCGGAGCCGGCACCCCGATCTTCGGCAGGCCGAGCAGCACGCCCGCCGGCTTCGCGGCCTCCGCGGTGTTGCGCTTCGCCCAGGCGTCACCCGCGCGCGTGGGACGCACGTTCAGGACGGCGCCCTCGGCGAGGAGGTGGTGCGGGGCGGCGTAGGTGATCTCGACCGTGACCACGTCGCCCGGGCGCACCTCGGTGTCCGGCTTGGTGAAGTGGACCAGGCGGTTGTCGGGGGCGCGGCCGGAGAGGCGGTGGGTGGCGCCGTCCTTGCGGCCCTCGCCCTCGGCGACCATCAGCTCCAGGGTGCGGCCGATCTGCTTCTTGTTCTCGTCCCAGGAGATCTCCTCCTGGAGGGCGGCGAGACGCAGGTAACGCTCCTGGACGACCTCCTTGGGGATCTGGTTCTCCATGGTGGCGGCCGGGGTGCCGGGCCGCTTGGAGTACTGGAAGGTGAACGCCTGCGCGAACCGTGCCTCGCGCACCGCGTGCAGCGTCTGTTCGAAGTCCTCCTCGGTCTCCCCGGGGAAGCCCACGATGATGTCGGAGGTGATCGCCGCGTGCGGAATGGCGGCCCGCACCTTCTCGATGATCCCCAGGTAGCGCTCCTGGCGGTACGAGCGGCGCATCGCCTTCAGGATCGTGTCCGAGCCGGACTGCATGGGCATGTGGAGCTGCGGCATCACGTTCGGCGTCTCGGCCATGGCGGCGATGACGTCGTCGGTGAAGTCGCGCGGGTGCGGGGAGGTGAACCGGACACGCTCCAGGCCGTCGATCTTCCCGCAGGCCCGCAGCAGCTTGCTGAAGGCCTCGCGGTCGCCGATGTCGGAGCCGTACGCGTTGACGTTCTGGCCGAGCAGCGTGATCTCGGAGACGCCCTCGGCGACCAGCGCCTCGATCTCGGCGAGGATGTCGCCGGTGCGGCGGTCCTTCTCCTTGCCGCGCAGGGCCGGGACGATGCAGAAGGTGCACGTGTTGTTGCAGCCGACGGAGATCGACACCCAGGCCGCGTACGCACTCTCGCGCCGGGTCGGCAGGGTCGACGGGAACGCCTCCAGCGACTCGGCGATCTCGACCTGGGCCTCTTCCTGCACGCGGGCGCGTTCGAGCAGGACGGGCAGCTTGCCGATGTTGTGCGTACCGAAGACGACGTCCACCCAGGGGGCCCGCTTCACGATGGTGTCGCGGTCCTTCTGCGCGAGGCAGCCGCCCACGGCGATCTGCATCCCGGGGCGCTTCGTCTTCATCGGGGCGAGCCGGCCGAGGTTGCCGTACAGCTTGTTGTCGGCGTTCTCCCGCACCGCGCAGGTGTTGAAGACGACGACGTCCGCGTCACCGTCCGCATCCTTGGGCGCGCGCACATAACCGGCGTTTTCGAGCAGCCCGGACAATCGCTCGGAATCGTGGACGTTCATCTGACACCCGTAGGTGCGCACTTCGTATGTCTTGACGTCCACTGCCTGGCTCCGGTCACTGCTGCTCATGCGACAAGGGTAGGCGGTGCGCGACGTGGGGCCGTACGGGTTACTGCTCGCCCGCGTTCCAGCCCTGGCCGCGCAGAACGGCTCCGACGTCGGGGGCCCGGTAGTGGTCGCCCTTGAGCACCTTGCCGTCGGCCCTACGGGTGACCAGGCCGTCGGGGCCCAGCTTCGTCATGTTGGCGCGGTGGATCTCGGCGATCACCGCGTCGAGATCGATCCCGTGGACCAGAGCCGTGCCGTACGCGACGTACACGACGTCGGCGAGTTCGTGCGCCAGCCGGTCCAGCGGGCCCGTGACAGCGACCTCGGCGACCTCCGCGGCCTCCTCCGCGAGCAGCTCACCCCGGTGCGCCGCGAGCTTCGGGGAGACCTCGGCGGGCGTGGCGCGGGCGTCCAGTCCGAAGGCGAGGTGGAATTCGCGGACGAGACCGGCGGGTGAGACGGGAGTGGAGGAAGAAGAGGTACCGGGGCGCATGCGCCGACTCTAACGATGTCGTGGCGGCTCTCCGGGGGACCGGTCCGATCGTCGTACGGTAGAGGCCGCCTCCCCCACCTCCCCCTTTTCCTGGCCAGCACGGGGGCTGTACTGGCAGGATCTCGCGCATGTTCACGGTGCTCCCCCGGATCCGCAGGCGACAGGCCCTCATGGGGTCGGCCGCCGCTTTCGTGGTCTTCGGGCTGCTGCTGTGGTGGCTGCTGCCGCTGGACGAGGACCCTCCGTCCGGCACGATCACCTTCAGCACCGGTTCGCCTTCCGGCGTCTACCAGCAGTACGGCTCGGGGCTCAGCACGGCCTTCGCGAAGGACATGCCGGACCTGGACGTACGGATGATACCCAGCCAGGGATCGCAGGAGAACGTCGAACGGGTGGCCACGGGCGACGCCGACTTCACCATCGCGGCGGCCGACGCGGTGGAGACGTACATATTGAGGAACCGGCCGGGGGCCGACACGCTGCGCGGGGTCGCGCGCCTCTACGACGACTACGTGCAGCTTGTCGTACCGCGCGACTCCAAGATCTCGACCGTTCAGGACCTGCGGGGCAAGCGGGTGGCCATCGGGCTGGAGAACTCCGGTGTACGCCTGATAGCGACAAGGGTGCTGACCGCCGCCGGTCTCGACCCGGCCAAGGACATCAAGCCCTTCGCCGAAGGCATCGACACCGGGCCCGGGCGGCTTCAGCACGACCAGATCGACGCCTTCTTCTGGTCGGGCGGGCTGCCCACGAACGGTCTGGTGCAGCTGGCGAAGACCTTCTCCTTCCGCTTCGTCCCGCTCGACGCGGACCTGGTCGCCAAGCTGCACGAACAGGGCGGAGCCTCCCGCTACTACCGGGCCACCAACATGCCCGAGTCGGCCTACCCGGCCGTCCAGGACGGCTCGACCGTGGCGACGATCGCGGTGTCCAACCTGCTCATCACACGCGAGGGCGAGGACCCGAGGCTCACCGAGTGGCTGACCCGGTCGGTGATCAAAAGCCGGGACCGCATCGGCGCCGACGTCCACTCGGCGCAGCTCGTGGACCTGCGGACCGCCATCTACACCGACCCGCTGGCCCTGCACGAGGGCGCCCGGCGCTACTACCGCTCGGTCAAGCCGTAGAGCGGATCGCTCAGGACGCCGGGCCCGACCTCGGCACCCGTACTGTCACCTTCAGGCCGTGCGGTTCGTGATGGTCGTACGAGATCGTGCCGCCGCCCGCTGCCAGCAGAGTCCGGGAGATGGACAGGCCGAGGCCCGAGCCCTTGACGTTCTGGTGGCGGCCGCTGCGCCAGAAACGGTCGCCGATACGGGCGAGTTCCTCGTCGGTGAGGCCCGGGCCGCCGTCGGTGACCACGACCGTCGAGGTCTCGCCGTTCGACGCGACCGACACCTCCACGCGCGCGTCCTCGGGCGTGAACTTGACGGCGTTGTCGATCACCGCGTCCAGGGCGCTGGACAGGGTGACCGGATCGGCCCACGCGGTCGTGGCCGGGCAGTCGCCGATCAGACGTACGCCCTTGGCCTCGGCGAGCGGGGACCAGGCCGCGACGCGCTCGGCCGTCAGCGCGCCGATGTCGGTGAGTGCGAGGTCCGCCTCGGCGTGCTCGGCCAGCGCCAGGTCGAGGAGGTCGTCCAGGACCTCGGCCAGCCGCCTGCCCTCGGTCTGGACCGAGGCGATCTCCTCGTTTCCCTCCGGCAGTTCGAGTGCGAGCAGTTCGATGCGCAGCAGCAACGCCGAGAGCGGGTTGCGCAGCTGGTGCGAGGCGTCCGCGACGAAGGCGCGCTGCTGCTCCAGTACTTCTTCGACGTTGTCCGCCATTTCGTTGAACGACCGGGCCAGTCGTCTGAGTTCCGGCGGCCCGCCGGCCACCGCGACCCGGGACTTCAGGCTGCCGGTCGCGATGTGGTGGGTGGTGGCGTCGAGGACGCGTACGGGCCTGAGCACCCAGCCGGTCAGGCGCAGGGCCGCACCGACGGCGAGCAGCATCGCGGCGAACTCACCCGCGCCGATGATGACCCAGCCGTGCAGTGTCCGCGAACGCATCTGCCCGGTGGGCGAGTCGGTGACCACGACGGCCACGACGTCGCCGTCCCGGATGACCGGCGACGCCACGACGAGCCGGTGCCGCTGCCAGGGCCAGACCTGCTTCGGATCATGGCTGCGGCGTGAAAGGAGCGCCTCGGCGAACGCGTCACGCACCTCGCCCGTTTCCGGCAGGTACCAGGTGGCCGGAGCATGGGCCATGGGGGCATCGTTGCGGTAGAAGACACCGGCACGAATGCCGTAGACGTCGTAGTAGCTCTCGAGTTCCCGCTGGAGGGTCTCGCCGCGCTCGTCGGTGGCCAGGTCCTTGACGCGGGACCCGGTGGGCCGGTCGGTGACGAACTGGGCGAGCGCCGCGAAGCGCGCGGTGTCGTCGATCCGGTCGACCACCACGGTCTGCTGCTGGGCCGCGGCCACACTGATGGCGAGCGGGATGCCGAGCGCGAGCAGGACGGCCGCCATCAGGACGATGAGCAGCGGGAGAAGACGTGTGCGCACCCGTCCCCGCTACTGGGCCGGGGCGACGAGCCGGTAGCCCACGCCGCGCACGGTCTCGATCAGCGCCGGCATGCGCAACTTGGCGCGCAGGGACGCGACGTGCACCTCCAGGGTGCGACCGGTCCCCTCCCAGCTGGTGCGCCAGACCTCGCTGATGATCTGTTCACGGCGGAACACCACTCCGGGGCGCTGCGCGAGCAGCGCCAGCAAGTCGAACTCCTTGCGGGTCAGCTGGACGACCGAACCGTCCACGATGACCTGCCGGGTGGACAGTTCGAGCCGCAGGGACCCCAGGAGCAGCGCGTTCTCACCGGCCTCGGCGGCGTCCTCGTGGACTTTGCGCCGGCTGACGGCGTGGATGCGGGCCAGCAGTTCCCCGGTGTCGTACGGCTTCACCACGTAGTCGTCGGCGCCGAGGTTGAGGCCGTGGATGCGGGAGCGGACGTCGGAGCGCGCGGTGACCATGATCACGGGGGTACTGGTGCGCTTGCGGATCTTCCCGCAGACCTCGTACCCGTCCTGGTCGGGCAGGCCCAGGTCGAGCAGTACCACGGCGAAGCCGTTGCCTTCCGGGACGAGGGCCTGGAGGGCCTCCTCGCCGCTGCGGGCGTGCGTGACGTCGAAACCGTGCCGCGCCAGGACCGCGGACAGCGCGGCGGCGACATGGTTGTCGTCCTCGACGAGGAGCAGTCTCATCGCGGCCCCCTTCGGTTCATCGGTCGTTCGGATTCGACTTGTACACCACATGGCGTGCACCAGCGGAGTACACCATGGGGACATACGCACGCGCGTGCATGGTTCCGGCTGCGGACCGGTTCCGTTATCCAGCCGGTACGCCTCTTTCGGGGGGCGCTACAGGGTGTGTTGACCTGACATCAGATCGTTATGCTCAATTTCCCCTCAGATGTAATGACGCTGGTCTCGCGGGGTCACTACTGTCCTCCGAAACCGAGGTGGACGGAGCCAGTAAGCGATGACCGAAGTATCGGTGGCCAAGGACAGCGTGCCCGCGACCGGCGATCTGGTCGTCCTGAAGAGCGTCAACAAGCACTTTGGCGCGTTGCATGTTCTCCAGGACATCGACCTGACCATCACCCGCGGCGAGGTGGTCGTGGTCATCGGACCCTCCGGGTCCGGTAAGTCCACCCTGTGCCGCGCCATCAACCGCCTGGAGACCATCGACTCGGGAGACATCTCGATCGACGGCAAGCCGCTGCCCCAGGAGGGCAAGGCGCTGGCCCGGCTGCGGGCCGATGTCGGCATGGTGTTCCAGTCCTTCAACCTTTTCGCGCACAAGACCGTGCTCGAGAACGTGATGCTCGGCCAGATCAAGGTCCGCAAGGCCGACAAGAAGGTGGCCGAGGAGAAGGCCCGCGCCCTGCTCGACCGGGTCGGCGTGGCCACACAGGCGGACAAGTACCCCGCGCAGCTGTCCGGCGGCCAGCAGCAGCGCGTCGCCATCGCCCGCGCGCTGGCGATGGACCCCAAGGTCATGCTCTTCGACGAGCCGACGTCGGCTCTCGACCCGGAGATGATCAACGAGGTCCTGGAGGTCATGCAGCAGCTCGCGCGTGACGGAATGACCATGATCGTCGTCACCCACGAGATGGGGTTCGCCCGTTCGGCCGCGAACCGAGTGGTGTTCATGGCGGACGGCCGCATCGTCGAAGAGGCTGTGCCGGACCAGTTCTTCAGCAACCCGCGCAGCGACCGCGCGAAGGACTTCCTGTCCAAGATCCTGCACCACTGACGAATCCGCACCGACGACGCGCCCGAACCAGTTACGGCCTGTGTCACCCGCAACGACGGCGTTCTCCTCACCACGCAAAGGATGTTCACCATGAAGCTCCGCAAGGTCTCCGCCGCGGCGGCCACCGCACTCGTCCTCGCCCTGACGGCGACCGCGTGTGGAGGCGACGACGGCGACAGCGGCGACACCGGCTCGGGTTCCGGTGGCGGCGACAAGATCAAGGTCGGCATCAAGTACGACCAGCCCGGGCTCGGCCTGAAGGAGCCCGACGGGTCCTTCTCCGGCTTCGACGTGGACGTGGCCACATATGTGGCCAAGGAGCTCGGCTACGAGCCCGACCAGATCGAGTTCGTCGAGACCAAGAGCGCCGACCGTGAGAACGCGCTCGCCCGCGGCGACGTGAAGTTCATCGCGGCCACCTACTCGATCAACGACGAGCGCGCCAAGAAGGTCGACTTCGCCGGCCCGTACCTGCTGGCCCACCAGGACCTGCTGGTCAAGTCGGACTCGGACATCACCGAGGCCACGGACCTCAACGACAAGAACCTGTGCTCGGTGGTTGGCTCCACCTCGGCGCAGAACGTCCACGACGACTTCGCCCCGAAGGCCAACCTGAAGGAGCTGAGCGGGTACTCGGAGTGCATCTCCGGCCTGCAGGCCGGCTCCGTGGACGCGCTGACCACGGACGACTCGATCCTCGCCGGCTTCGCCGCGCAGGAGCAGTACAAGGGCAAGTTCAAGCTCACCGGCCTCAAGCTCAGCAACGAGAACTACGGCATCGGTGTGAAGAAGGGCGACACCGAGACGGTGAACAAGATCAACGCCGCCCTGGAGAAGATGGTCAGCGACAAGTCCTGGCAGAAGGCGGTCGACGACAACCTCGGTCCGGCCGGCTACAAGAACGAGCCCGCGCCGAAGATCGGCAACATCGTCAAGTAACGCGAGGGTTCACCGGCGTGCCGTCGCCGATTGCGATCAAGGCGACGGCACGCCGCGCTGTCCACGTACGCCACCCACCCGGAAGCGCGGGAGATCGTGTTCGACTTTCTTTCAGACTATGACGACCCGAGCATTTGGGGCGCCTTCTGGATGACGGTGAAGCTCACCGCCCTCTCCGGCGTCGGCTCCCTGGTCTGGGGCACCCTCCTGGCCGCGATGCGGGTCAGCCCGGTCCCGCTCATGCGCGGGTTCGGCACCGCCTACGTCAACATCGTCCGGAACATCCCCCTGACCGTCATCATCCTCTTCACCTCGCTCGGTCTCGCCGACATCTTCGGCATGACGATGGGTGCCTCCGACTTCGGGGTCCAGGGCTTCCGGTTGGCGGTGCTCGGCCTCGTCGCCTACACCGCGGCGTTCGTCTGCGAGGCGATCCGTTCGGGCATCAACACCGTGCCGCTCGGCCAGGCCGAGGCTGCACGCGCCATCGGGCTGAGCTTCAGCCAGACCCTGTCGCTGATCATCCTGCCGCAGGCCTTCCGCTCGGTCATCGGCCCGCTGGCCAACGTATTGATCGCGTTGACCAAGAACACCACCGTGGCCGCCGCGATCGGCGTGGCCGAGGCCGCCTTCCTGATGAAGGAAATGATCGAGAACGAGGCCCAGACGCTGCTCATCGGCGCCGTCTTCGCATTCGGGTTCGTGGTACTGACCCTCCCGACCGGCCTCATCCTGGGCTGGTTGAGCAAGCGACTGGCGGTGAAGCGATGAACTCCGTCCTCTACGACGCCCCGGGGCCCCGCGCCAAGCGGCGCAACGTCCTCTTCTCGGTGGCTTTCTCCATCCTCCTGATCCTGCTCCTGTGGTGGATCTGGCAGACCATGGACGACAAGAACCAGCTGGAATGGGCCTTGTGGAAGCCGTTCACCGAGTCGCAGGCCTGGACGACGTATCTGCTGCCGGGACTGGCCGACACGCTGAAGGCGGCGGCTCTCGCCATGCTGATCGCCCTTCCTCTGGGCGCCTTCTTCGGCATCGCCCGCCTCTCCGACCACCGTTGGGTGAGGATTCCGGCCGGTGCGGTGGTCGAGTTCTTCCGGTCCATCCCGGTGCTGCTGCTGATGCTGTTCGCCAACGAGTTCTACGCCCGCTACACGGGCGTCGGCACTGAACAGCGGCCCCTGTACGCGGTCGTCACCGGCCTCGTGCTCTACAACGCGTCCGTCCTCGCCGAGATCGTCCGGGCCGGCATTCTGTCCCTGCCGAAGGGGCAGTCCGAGGCCGCGATGGCGGTCGGGATGCGCAAGGGCCAGACGATGACCAACGTGTTGCTGCCGCAGGCCGTCACCGCGATGCTGCCGGCCATCGTCAGCCAGCTCGTGGTCATCGTGAAGGACACCGCGCTGGGCGGCGTGATGATCGGGTTCACCGAGCTGCTCAACACGCGCACCACACTCGCGGCCGTCTACGGCAACGTCATCCCCAGCTTCATCGTGGTGGCGATCATCTACATCGTGCTCAACTTCATCCTCACCAGCTTCGCGAGCTGGCTGGAGAAGAGGCTGCGCCAAGGCAAGAAGTCCACCGGAGTCGTACTCAAGCCGGAGGACGCCGCGATCGCGGGTGCGGCGGGGACCGGTGCGGGCGGCTCCATCTGACGGGCGGTCAACTCGTATGGCCTGCCCGGAGACAGTGGCATGACAAACACGGAGGCAGTGGCGCGTTCGCCGCTGCCTCCGTCGCATGCCCCGACGCCCCTGCACATTCCGTACCAGCGGAAACGTCGAGTGGGTCACGGCAGACACCTGTGGTGCGTCCAGCTTGACCGGGTGGCGCGGAGTCTGTTGCATACGTTCTGTGATCGTGCACCCTGCTCCAACTTCCTGTTCACTTGCGTCGATGAAGACGTCGCTCTGGGCAGGGGGCGCCGCGCCATGGACCCGGTGATCATCGTCGGGGCGGGGCCGGTCGGGCTCACGCTCGCGCTTGCGCTGGCCCGCCAGGAGGTCCCTTCGGTCGTCCTCGACGAGGGGCCGGGCAAGGACGACCAGCGCCCCGCGCGCACGGTCGTGCTGCGCGAGGACACCGCCGCGCTGCTGGAGCGGCTGACCGGCGTGCCGATCTCCGAGGCCGGTTTCCACTGGGCCGGATGGCGGTCGATGCGACGCAAGCAGGTGATGCGTCAGATCTCTTTCGGCGCCGGAGAAGACGACGGGCCGGCCGAGGGATCCCCCTTGGGGCTCGGACCGGAGCCCGTCGCGGAATCCGACATCCCCTTGCACGTCGCCCAGCACGTACTGACCGGCGCCCTGCGGGCGGCCATCGCGCGCGAGCGGCTCGTCAAGGTCGCGCTCAACAGCCGCCTCGACTCCGTCGAGCAGGAGCCCTCAGGCATCACGGCACACACCCGCGGCCCCGGCGGCACCTGGTGGCGGGGCAGCTACCTCGTCGGCTGCGACGGTCCGCGCTCCACCGTGCGCAAACTCCAGGACATCCGCTTCCCCGGCCGTACGGCGGTGGAACGACACGCCGTAGCGGCGCTGCGTACGGAACTTCCGTGGCCCGGTGAGGCGTTGTTGCACCGGATGCCGCCGTGGCGGACATCCGGGCCCTCGGCCGGGGAGATCACCGCCCGCCCCCTCCCCGACGGCGTGTGGCGCCTGGACTGGCTGCTGCCGCCCGGCAAGGACCTGGTCACTCCCGAGCTCCTCGTGACCCGCGTCCGGGAGACCCTCGCGGGCTGGAGCGGCGGCCCCACACCGCCGTACGAACTGCTCGACACGGGCGTCCACATCGTCCACCACCGGCTCGCCCGGCGCTGGCGGGCCGGCCGGGTCTTCCTCGCCGGGGACGCCGCGCACCTGCTCGGCGCACTCGGTACACAGGGTCTGGACGAGGGGCTGCGGGACGCCGACAACCTCGCCTGGAAGCTGTCCCTGGCCTGGCACCACGGGCCGCACGAGGCGCTGCTGGACAGCTACCAGACCGAGCGGCGCGCGGCCGTCTCCGCCCGGCTGCGCGCCGCCGACCAGGCGCTGCCGCTGCTGCGCGGCGGCGGAGGGCTGCGGTCGTACGTCCCCGGGTCGGCCCGCGGACACGACGGTCTCCTCACGGACGGTCACTTGGGGCGCGGCATCCTGGGCGCGCCGGGGGCGTACGCCCATTCGCCGCTCGCGCCCCAGCACATCGAGGCGGAGGTCGCGGTGGACACCCCACCCGGCTCGCAGGTGACAGACGTACAGGTCACCGCGGAGGACGGCTCCTTCGTGCGCCTGCGGGAGCGGCTCGGCCGCGGTGCGCTGCTGGTGGTCCTCATCGCGCCGGGTACGGGTGTGTGGGAACGCAAGCACTGGGTGAGCGCCGGGATCATGCCCCGGCTGGCGGCCGCGGTGGCCGCGCTGCCGAATCCGGCCGAGCTGCTGGTCGCCGAGAGCTATCCGGGCGCCGCCGCCCACACCGTACTTCTGGTCCGCCCGGACGGGCACCTGGTCACGGCGCTGAGCGGGGTACGCCCGGCCGACCTGTACTCGGCGGCCGAGGCGACCCTGGGCGGGCCCGCGCAGGAGAGGGAGAACGACAGAGCGGGCACGGCGGGCGAGAGCGACAAGGCCGGTGATTCGAACACGACGGCGAACGCCGAGGCCGCCGCGGGAACCCGCTGACGCCTCCCCCGTCCGCCCTTGCTGTCCACCGCTCTCGGCACCGCGCGTCCACATGGTGACAGCGAGTTGACCGCTCCACACCGTCATGCTGTACTCCGGAGCGTGACCGATGCCGACACCGATGTGCGCCTGTGGCGGAGGGTTCATATGGACCTCGTCCGCTATGCGGGCTGCGTGTGTCGTCCGTCCTGCTGAATTCGCATCCCTGCTTCCTGCGCGCGTCGCTCACATGGGCCATCGCGCGCTCCCCGCGAAACGCTCACCAGGACGGTACCCGTGTCCGTGTCACCCTCCGTATCCGCGTCCCCTCAGGTCTCCGGGACTCCCAAGACCCCCACGCAGGCGGATCTGCTCGACTTCGTACGACGTACTGCCGCCGACACCGAACTGATCGCCTCCCTGCCGCTCGACCCCGAGGGCCGCACCTGGGTGCGTCTTGAGGGTCCCGGCGGCAGCGAGGCCTGGCTGATCGGCAGGCCGCCCGGCACCGGGACCGGCTGGCACGACCATGCCGACTCGGTCGGCGCCTTCCTCACCGCGGCCGGTGAGCTCAAGGAGAACTCGCTCGCCGCCCGGCTGCCCACCGACGGCTGGAAGACCCTCGAACTCACCGAGGGCGTCGACCGGGAACGGCGACTGCCTTCCGGCCAGGGCCGGGGCTTCGGCCGCCACCATGTGCACGAGGTGCTCAACGAGTCCCGCGACCGGCACGCGATCTCCGTCCACGCCTACTACCCGCCCCTGCCGCAGATCCGCCGCTACAGCCGTACGGGACAGGTTCTGCGCCTGGAGCACGTCGAGCGCCCTCAGGACTGGCAGTGAGCCCTCGATCGATGTGATCGAACAGCCTGCCGGCACGGACGAGTTGCTGGACCACGTAGTCGAGTCCCCTTTACGCGCGCGTGGAGGGCCACGAGACGTACAGGCCGCGCAGACCCGTTTCGAAGAACGACCGGAGTTCGGGCAGCGTCAGCCGGATGGTGCCGCGCGAGTACGGGAAGGCGTCCGCCCAGAGGTCGGTGGAGAGCTCGCCCGCGGCACGCTGCACCTGCTCGAAGAGCTCCAGGTCGGCGGCGTAGGCGTGGTGGTTCAACTCGTCCATCACGTGCCGCATTTCGGGACTCTGACGGCTGCGCGGCGGAAAGCGACGGTCACCGGGGACAGCCCGCCACCAGCGTTCACGACCGTGCCCGGCGGTCTCCCGAACCTCTTCCACGAAGCCGTACCGGGCGAGTTCGCGCAGGTGGTAGCTGGTGGAACCGGTGTTCAGGCCTAGTGCCCGGGCAAGCGTGGCGGAGGTGGCGGGACCGTGCACGGTGAGGTGCTGCAGCACGCTCTGGCGCCGGGGCTGGGCAAGCGCCTTCAGCGTGGCGAGGTCGGATAGCTCGCTGGGAAAGGGGGCCGCTTCCGACGGCTCTACGGCGGTCGGTCGGTGTTCCCTCTCCATGGGCTCCGAGAGCGCTTGTGCCTGCGGGGCGCCGGGTTCCTGTGCCATGCGTACACAGTCGTCTGTGCACACATACCTGTGCACTGCGGTGATCCGGCGTTTTCAACGGGGGGGGGTTGTCCCCACCCCCGCCCCGAAGTCCTTCTGCTGTCCGCCGGGCCCTGAACGCGGTCGGCGCCCCCGCGCGTCTACCGTGTCCAGGGCCGGGGACGCAGACCTCCCGAGCGGACAACAGCCTCTCGGGACGGCCAAACCTCCGGTACAACCGGGTTCAGAACCCGTCGTCCGCGAGGAACTCGGTGTCCTCGCCCTCCTCCTCCAGTGCCTGCCGGACCACCCGCAGGGCCATGCCCTGGGGGTAGCCCTTGCGGGCGAGCATGCCCGCCAGGCGCCGCAGCCGCTTGTCGCGGTCGAGGCCGCGTGTCGCACGCAGCTTGCGGGCGACGAGTTCACGCGCGGTCGTCTCCTCCTGCTCGGAGTCGAGCTGCCCGACAGCCTCGTCGATGAGCGTCGAGTCCACGCCCTTGGTGCGCAGCTCCTGCACGAGCGCCCGCCGGGCCAGTCCCCGGCCGTGGTGGCGGGACTCGACCCAGGCGTCCGCGAACGCGCTGTCGTTGATCAGTCCGACCTCCTCGAACCGCGACAGCACCTTCTCCGCGACGTCGTCCGGGATCTCCCGCTTGCGCAGGGCGTCCGCGAGCTGTTTTCGCGTACGCGGGGTCCCGGTGAGCAGGCGCAGGCAGATCGCCCGCGCCCGCTCAGCCGGGTCCGCCGGCGACTCCGCCTTCTCGGCCCTCGACGAGGAAACGGAACCTCCGTCCTGTGGGTCGCCGCCCGGCTCGCCAAAGCCACGCTGCCGACGGCGACCACGCCCACCGCGTGAGCCGCCCTCGCCATACGGACCGCTCTCGCCGCTCAGGGCACCGTCACCGCGGCGCCGTCTGCCTCCCGGCGAACCGTCACCGCGACGAGATCCGGCCCCGAGGCCTCCGTCACCCTCGTACAACCCGTCGCTCTCATGAGTCCCGCGGCCACCCCCGTTCGACCCGTCATCCCCAAGGGCGCCGTCACCGCCCTCGGTGGGGCCCCTGTGACTCCCACCGCCCCGGCCTTCCGAGGCACCGGGGTAGGCGTACTCGGCCCAGTCGGTTCGTCGTGTCACGGGCTAGCTCTTGGCCGCCGTGGCCTTGGGCTTGGTGGCCTTGGCCGCCGGAGCGGGCACCGTCTTCGCGGCCTCGTCCGAGACGACCGTGACCGCCGCGTCCGCACCCGGCTCCGCAGTGGGCTTCTCCGGCTTCACACCGACCCCCAGCTTCTCCAGGATCTTCTTCTCGATCTCGTTGGCGAGATCGGGGTTGTCCTTGAGGAAGTTGCGCGCGTTCTCCTTGCCCTGGCCGAGCTGGTCACCCTCGTACGTGTACCAGGCGCCGGCCTTGCGGACGAAGCCGTTCTCCACGCCCATGTCGATCAGGCCGCCCTCGCGGCTGATGCCCTGCCCGTAGAGGATGTCGAACTCGGCCTGCTTGAAGGGCGGCGCGACCTTGTTCTTGACGACCTTGACGCGGGTGCGGTTGCCGACCGCGTCGGTGCCGTCCTTCAGCGTCTCGATGCGCCGGATGTCGAGCCGCACCGAGGCGTAGAACTTGAGCGCCCGGCCACCGGTCGTGGTCTCCGGGGAGCCGAACATCACGCCGATCTTCTCGCGGAGCTGGTTGATGAAGATCGCGGTGGTCTGGGACTGGCTCAGCGCACCGGTGATCTTGCGGAGCGCCTGGCTCATCAGGCGGGCCTGCAGACCCACGTGCGAGTCACCCATCTCGCCCTCGATCTCCGCACGCGGGACGAGCGCGGCGACGGAGTCGATGACGATGAGGTCGAGGGCACCGGAGCGGACCAGCATGTCCACGATCTCCAGGGCCTGCTCGCCGTTGTCCGGCTGGGACAGGATCAGGTTGTCGATGTCGACGCCGAGCTTCTTCGCGTACTCGGGGTCGAGGGCGTGCTCCGCGTCGATGAACGCGACCTGGCCGCCGGCCTTCTGCGCGTTCGCCACCGCGTGCAGGGTAAGCGTCGTCTTGCCGGAGGACTCCGGGCCGTACACCTCCACTACTCGGCCGCGCGGCAGGCCGCCGACACCGAGGGCGACGTCGAGTGCGGTCGACCCGGTGGGGATGACCTCGATGGGCTCATTCGGCCGTTCGCCCAGGCGCATCACCGCGCCCTTGCCGAACTGCCGTTCAATTTGTGCGAGCGCGGCGTCCAACGCCTTGTCGCGGTCGGTTCCTGCCATGGGTTCCACCCGATTTGCTTGAGTCGATCGCTTCACGTCAAAGACGCTAACGCCTGCCACTGACAATGCGCTCCGACGTCCGTCCACCCTGTGGATAACTCGGGTACATCTCCATGAAAACCCTGACGAAATCCCCGTCAAGAGCCTCGCCGGAGCCTCCATGAGAATGGATGTTCGATTTTCGTGTCAAGCGCACCACGCGGCTCCTCCGAGACTACGTTCGCGGTCCGGCAACGGCCCGGAGGCCGGGCTCGGCGCCCCCACACGGCCGCACACCCAGCCGCTCCGCCCGCGGGCGACGCCTGACGCGGCGTCCGACTCCCACGCCCCGGACCGGCAGCCACTCAAGCGGGCGTAGAGCCTTCCCCAGACCCAGACCCAGACCCAGACCCAGACCCCGGTTCCGGCGTCCCCCTGGAGTCGACAGCCGACCCACGCCCCCACAGGCTCCGTACGCGCGTGACGACCCCCGCGCCCCGCCCTCGTCCACGGTGTCCGTGGACACGGGGGTCGTCCGTGACGTCGTACCGCTTCACGTACGCCCCCAGGAACGCCTGGAGCGTGGCGACCGCCGGGATGGCGATCAGCGCGCCGACAGCACCGAGGAGCGCGGTGCCGGCGACGACCGAGCCGAAGGCGACCGCAGGGTGGATGTCGACGGTCTTGGCGGTCAGCTTGGGCTGCAGCACGTAGTTCTCGAACTGCTGGTAGACCACGACGAAGACCAGCACCCACAGCGCGTACCAGGGATCGACGGTGAAGGCGATCAGCATCGGCAGGGCGCCCGCGAGATAGGTGCCGATGGTGGGGAGGAACTGCGAGACCAGACCCACCCAGACGGCGAGCACGGGCGCGTAGGGCACGTCCAGGAATTCCAGCAGGATGTAGTGGGCGACCCCGGAGATGAGCGCCATCAGGCCGCGCGAGTACAAGTAGCCGCCGGTCTTGTCGACGGCGATCTCCCACGCGCGCAGTACCTCGGCCTGCCGGGCGGGCGGCAGTACGGAGCACAGGGTGCGGCGCAGTCTCGGCCCGTCAGCGGCGAAGTAGAACGCGAACAGTGTGACCATCAGCAGCTGGAAGAGGCCGCCCAGCACCTGGGCGGAGACGTCCAGGACACCGGTGGCGCTGTTCTGGACATAACTGCGCAGCCAGTCGGAGCGGAGCAGGCCCTCCTGGACGTCCACCCGCTTCAGGTCGGTGTTGAAGTGCGCGTTGATCCAGCTGATCACGGAGTCGAGATAGGCCGGGAAATCCTCAACGATCTTGATGATCTGACCCGCGAGCATGGAGCCGAGCAGGGTGATGAATCCGGCGATCGCGATGACCAGGCCGATGAACACCAGGAAGGTGGCCAGACCCCGGCGCATACCGCGCGACGCCATGCGGCTCACCGCGGGTTCGATCGCGAGCGCGGCGAAGAACGCGATGAGGATGTTGATCAACAGGCCCGTGAGCTGGTGGAAGGCCCAACTGCCCAGCTGGAACAGGCCGACGAGGGCGAGCGCCAGCATCATCGCGCGCGGCAGCCAGCGCGGCATGCGCGCGCCCTGCCCGGCGGTGTACCCGGCCGGGGGTGTGGGCGGCGTCGTGCCGAAGGGTGATGCCTGCTGTCCGAGCTGCCCGGTCTCGTCTGTGGATGCCACGGAGCAAGTCTCGCCCACGCCACCGGCAATCAGTCGCCGCCCTTCGATCTTCGCGGCCGACCGACGTCGCTTCAGCGTGATTTCACCGGTTTTCCGATGGAACGTTCATGGCCGTACACACCACGCGCCACACGTCCTTGGCCTCCCAGCCCGTGTCCAGGGCCTCGTGCACGGTTCGTCCGCCGAGTTCCGTCATCACGTGATCGCGCGCGAAGGTGTCGGCGTACTCCGTACCGAAGTGATCCGCCATCCGCTGCCAGAAGACCGTCAACCGCATGACTTCAGTATCCCGCCCCTGAGAGTGGGCCCGCGCCGGGACCGCTTTCCGGGACCGCTTTCCGCCCTACCGTCTGACGCATGGCCGAAACAGGAGCATCCCCACTCCCCCCGACGCCCCCGGCGCGTTCCCCGCTCTTCCGTGCCGAGCACTTCGTGTGGCTCACCGCGCGCGTGCTGGAGCAGCGCCGCTTCGCCTACCACTTCCTCGACGGAGGCGCCGACGCGGTCGAGACCGCGCTGGACGCCTATCGCAACGAGGACGGCGGATACGGCCACGCGCTGGAACCCGATCTGCGCGGCCCGGTCAGCCAGCCCCTGCACACCGGGCACGCGCTGCGCGTCCTGGAGGCCATCGGGCGCTGCGGCGGGCAGCGGGTGGAGCGCGTGTGCCGCTATCTGACCTCCGTCTCCGCACCGGACGGCGCGCTTCCGGTGATCCGTCCCAGCCGGCACGGCTATCCGGCGGCACCGTTCATGCCGATGGTGTCCGACTCTCTCCCGGCACCCCATGGCTCCCTCCTCGCCACCGGCCCGGTGGTGGGCCTGCTGCACCGCAACGAGGTGTGGCACGCCTGGCTGTTCCGGGCCACGGACTTCTGCTGGCAGGCGGTCGACTCCCTGGAGAAGTCCCATCCTTACGAGGCCGAGGCCGCCGTGGCCTTCCTGGACTCGGTTCCGGACCGCTCGCGCGCGCAGGCGGCGGCCGACCGGCTGGGGCGCCTGGTGCGCGAGCACCGGCTCGTGGCACTCGACCCGGAGCGCCTCGACGCCCACCCGGTAGCAGCCGGTTACGCCCCCGGTGAGCATCACTTCCCGTACGACTACGCGAGGACGCCCGGTTCACTCGCGCGCGCGTGGTTCACCGAGGAGGAGATGACACGCTCCCTGGACTTCCTCGCGAGCGAGCAGCGGGAGGACGGTGGCTGGCCCGTCCGCCGGCGCGCCTGGGCACCGGGAACCGCCCTGGAGGCACGCCCCATGGTGACGGTCGAGGCTCTGCGCACCCTGAAGGCGTACGGCCGCCCCGTCGGCTGACTCCAGGAGCGCGGGCACGGCACTCAGCCGGTCATCGCCCGGACCCCCGCCGTCACCACCACGGCCGCCGCGACGACGAGCAGGAAGGGAGCACGCAGCACCAGCGCCACGGCGGCTGCGGCGAGCCCTGCGGCCTTCGCGTCCAGGACGAGCACCCGCCCGTCGGCGAAGGCCTGCTGGGCCGTGAGAGCGGCGAGGAGGGCGACGGGCAGCAGCGCTGCCAGCTTCCTGACGAGCGGACGTTCCAGGACACCTGCGGGCACGAGCAGCCCGGCGAGCTTGACGACGTAACAGCCCAGGGCGGTCACGCCGATCGCGATCCAGACGTTCAACGGTCCACCCCCTTCCCGTCCTTCGCCCCACGGCGGCCCTGTACGTACAGAACGGCGGGCGCGGCGAGCGCGGCCACCAGAACCGGCACACCGGACGGCAGTACGGGCAGCAGCCCGAGCCCCAGCATCACGGCGAGACCCGCGACCGCGCGCTCCACGCCGGTCTTCAGCATCGGCGCGAGCAGTGCCAGGAAGACAGCCGGCCCGGCGGCGTCCAGGCCCCACGCGTCGGTGTCCCCGATGGCCTCGGCCCCGAGCCCGCCGAGCAGCGTCGTGAGGTTCCACAGCACGTACAGAGTGAGCCCGGTGACGGCGAATCCGATCCGGGCACTGCGCCTCGTGGGCTGTGCCAGGGCGACCACCGTGGTCTCGTCGATGACCCATTGGGCGGCGAACGGCCGCACCGCGCGCGGGAGTGCCAGCAACTGCGACAGGCGCAGCCCGTAGAAGGCGTTGCGCACCCCCAGGAAGAAGGCACCCGCTGCCGCGGCGAGCGGATTGCCCCCGGCCGCGAGCGCGCCCACGAGCGCGAACTGGGAGGCCCCGGTGAACACCAGGAGGCTGAGCGCACAGGTCTGCAGCAGCGTGAGTCCACTGCCCACCGAGGTCACCCCGAAGGCGAATCCGGACAATCCGACGGCGACCCCGACTCCGAGGGCGTCTCGTACGACGGCGGCGTCCGGTTTGCCTCCGTCGTCGGCACATATGTCTGCGAGAGCTGTCTGTTCTGCCACCCGTCCGACGGTAGGAGCAGGTGCCCCGACGGGTCTTGTACGTTCTTGCGCTCGCGCTGGTACGCCCCTGGGGGCACGCCCACGATCCGGGTGAAGTGCCGGTTGAGATGCGGCTGGTCGGTGAAGCCGACGGCGACGGCCGCCGCAGCGGGCGCGGTACCCGCGTCCAGCAGCCGCCGCGCCCGACGCACGCGCGCGTCCGTCAGCCAGGCGTGCGGGGGTAGACCGTACGTGTCGCGGAACGCCCGCAGCAGCGCGAAGGGGCTGGTGCCCAGGTCCTTGGCGAGCCTCTCCAGCGTCGGCGGCTCAGCCATCGTCTCCTCCAGCACAGCACGCGCGCGTGCCGCGATCCGCCCGCCCGCCGTACGCACCACCCGTTCCTGAAGGGTCCCGCCGTTGAGCCGGAGCAACCGGGTCACCGCCACCCTCAGCAGCGTGTCGGCGGCCAACGCGTTGCCTTCCTCTGCCGCACGCAGCACCTCATGGACCAGAGCAACCGAGTACGAATCGTCGAACACGGGCGCGACAAAACCCGGGTTCCCCCGAATCACCGTGGTCTCCGCGGCGATCTCGGCCACCACCTCGGGCGCCGGGTAGACAGCCCCGTACCGCCACCCGTCGGGAACCCCCGCCCGCCCGGTGTGCGGCGTATCGGGATTGACCAGCGCGAGCGCCCCCGGCCCCGCGTACTGATCGGCCCCTCGATGATGAAAGACCTCGACCCCTTCCGTGATGGCGGCAATGACGAAGTTCTCATGGGTGTGCCGGACAAAGGCCTTGTGGATGTACCGGGCGCGCAGAAGATCAACCCCGGGCAACTCCGCATACCGCCAATGCCGAGCCCGCTCTTCCGAACCTCCCATACCCCCATTCTCCGCGAAGGCGACCAGCCTGCCGAGGCGCGCCCCCACGCACCCGCAGTCGCGTACGGCGGAAAGGGGACGTGTCGGGGGGTGTCCGCCCGCAGCGGCTGGCGCGTCAACACCGGCAAGTCGGTAAGAACCCGATTCCGCGCCCGACCGAGGACGGACACCCCCCGGCGCGGCCCCGACCCACCACTCGACCGAATGCGCAATCACCGGCGGGGAAGCCGAAACACAACCACACCGCACCACACCGCCTTCGCCCCACCGCCGGAGGCAAACGCGCAGGTCAGCGCAATTGTCAGTGCCGAGGTGCAGGATGGACGCATGGTCAGCTCCACACACCGAGCCCTCGACGGCTTCTCCCCCGCGACCCGCAACTGGTTCACGGGGGCCTTCTCCGCGCCCACTGCGGCCCAGGCCGGCGCGTGGCAGGCCATCGGCAAGGGTTCGGACGTGCTGGTGGTCGCCCCGACCGGCTCCGGCAAAACCCTGGCCGCGTTCCTCGCCGCACTCGACCAGCTCGCCTCGACACCCCCGCCGGCCGACCCCCACAAACGCTGCCGCGTGCTGTACGTATCACCGCTCAAGGCCCTCGCGGTCGACGTGGAGCGGAATCTGCGCAGCCCGCTCACGGGCATCCGCCAGGAATCCGTCCGCCTGGGCCTGCCCGAACCCGAGGTCAAGGTCGGCATCCGCTCCGGCGACACCCCGCCCGCCGAGCGCCGTGCGCTGGCCACCCGCCCGCCGGACATCCTGATCACCACCCCGGAGTCGCTGTTCCTGATGCTCACGTCAGCCACGCGCGACGCGCTGACGGGCGTGGAGACGGTGATCCTGGACGAGGTGCACGCGGTCGCCGGCACCAAGCGCGGCGCGCATCTCGCACTCTCCCTGGAGCGGCTGGACGAGCTGCTGCCGAGGCCCGCCCGCCGTATCGGCCTCTCCGCGACCGTCCGCCCGGTCGACGAGGTCGCGCGCTATCTCTCCCCCCGCCGCAAGGCGGAGATCGTCCAGCCCAAGTCGGACAAGGTGTTCGACCTCTCGGTCGTCGTCCCGGTGGAGGACCTGGGCGAACTGGGCGGCTCCCCGGTCGCCGACGCGAACGAGGGGGCCGAGCGGCCGTCCATCTGGCCGCATGTGGAGGAGCGGATCGCCGATCTCGTCCAGTCGCACCGCTCGACGATCGTGTTCGCCAACTCCCGCCGCCTCGCGGAGCGCCTGTGCAACCGGCTCAACGAGATCGCGTACGAGCGCGCCACCGGCGAGCCCCTCGCCGAACACCACGCGCCCGCCGAGCTGATGGGCGGCTCGGGGGCGGCCCAGGGCGCGCCTCCGGTCATCGCCCGGGCTCACCACGGTTCGGTCTCCAAGGAACAGCGCGCTCTGGTCGAGGAGGACCTCAAGGCAGGCCGCCTGCCTGCCGTGGTCGCCACCTCCAGTCTCGAACTGGGCATCGACATGGGCGCCGTGGACCTCGTCGTCCAGGTCGAGTCACCCCCGTCGGTGGCCTCGGGGCTCCAGCGCGTCGGCCGCGCCGGACACCAGGTGGGCGCGGTCTCCACCGGCGTCGTCTTCCCCAAGTACCGG
The DNA here is from genome assembly GCF_044333925.1 of Streptomyces sp. NPDC020898. Lineage (NCBI taxonomy): Bacteria > Bacillati > Actinomycetota > Actinomycetes > Kitasatosporales > Streptomycetaceae > Streptomyces > Streptomyces sp. NPDC020898. The sequence goes on along the minus strand of NZ_JBIRRV010000015.1, from coordinate 24,025 downwards.
GGAGACCTCGTCCAGGCGGCCGTGGTCACCGAGCGCATGCGCACCGGCTCCATCGAGGCCCTGAGGGTCCCCGCCAACCCTCTGGACGTTCTCGCCCAGCAGCTCGTCGCGATGGTGGCACTGGACACCTGGCAGGTCGACGACCTGCTCACCACGGTCCGCCGCGCGGCGCCCTTCGCCTCCCTCCCGGAGTCGGCGTTCACCGCGGTCCTGGACATGCTCGCCGGCCGCTATCCGTCCGACGCGTTCGCGGAGTTGCGCCCGCGCGTGGTGTGGGACCGCGTCGCCGGCACCGTGACCGGCCGCCCCGGCGCGCAGCGCCTCGCCGTCACCTCCGGGGGCACGATTCCCGACCGCGGACTCTTCGGGGTCTTCCTCGCCGGCGCCGATCCCAAGAAGGGCGGCGGCCGGGTCGGTGAGCTGGACGAGGAGATGGTGTACGAATCCCGCGTGGGCGACGTCTTCACCCTCGGTACGAGCTCCTGGCGCATCGAGGACATCACCCGCGACCGCGTCCTGGTGTCCCCCGCTCCCGGGGTCCCCGGCCGCCTCCCCTTCTGGAAGGGCGACCAGCTGGGCCGCCCGCTCGAACTGGGCCGCGCTGTGGGCGCGTTCCTGCGCGAGGTCGGCTCGCTGTCCGAGGAGGACGCCCGCCTCCGCCTCCTCGCCGCCGGACTCGACACCTGGGCCGCGGGCAACGTCCTTTCCTACCTGGCCGAACAGCGCGAGGCCTGCGGCCACATCCCGGACGACCGGACCATCGTCGTGGAGCGGTTCCGCGACGAACTCGGCGACTGGCGGGTCGTCGTGCACTCCCCCTTCGGCGCCCAGGTCCACGCCCCGTGGGCACTCGCCCTCGGTGCCCGCCTCTCCGATCGGTACGGCATGGACGCCCAGGTCATGCACGCCGACGACGGCATCGTGCTGCGTCTCCCGGACGCCGACCTGATGAGCCTGGACCTGCTCGACCAGGAGCCCCTGAAGTCCGGTACCGAATACGACGCCGAGCAGGCCCCAGTGGGCGCAGCTGACGTGGCCTTCGACAAGGGCGAGGTCAACCAGATCGTCACCGACCAGGTGGGCGGCTCGGCCCTGTTCGCGGCCCGGTTCCGCGAGTGCGCCGCGCGCGCCCTGCTGCTCCCGCGCCGCAGCCCCGGCAAGCGCACCCCCCTGTGGCAGCAGCGTCAGCGGGCCGCCCAACTGCTCCAGGTGGCGAGCGAGTTCGGTTCGTTCCCCATCGTCCTCGAAGCGGTCCGCGAGTGCCTCCAGGACGTCTTCGACGTTCCCGGGCTCGCGGAACTGATGGGCGACATCGAGTCCCGCAAGGTGCGCCTGGTCGAGGTCACCACCCCCGAGCCCTCCCCGTTCGCCCGCTCTCTCCTCTTCGGTTACGTCGCACAGTTCCTGTACGAGGGCGACTCACCGCTGGCCGAGCGGCGCGCCGCCGCCCTGTCGCTGGACTCACGGCTGCTGGCCGAGCTACTGGGCCAGGCGGAACTGCGCGAACTTCTGGACGCCGAGGTACTGACCGAGCTGGAGCGGGAACTCCAGTGGCTCACCGAGGACCGACGCGCGAAGGACGCTGAAAGCGTCGCGGACCTGCTGCGCCTGCTCGGCCCGCTCACCGACGCCGAACTGGCCGAACGCGGCGCCGATCCCCAGTGGGCCCAGGAGCTGGCCGCCGCCCGCCGCGCGATCCGGGTCCGCATCGGCGGCACGGACCACTGGGCGGCGATCGAGGACGCGGGTCGTCTGCGGGACGCGCTCGGTACCGCACTGCCGGTCGGTGTCCCGGAGGCCTTCACCGAGCCGGTCAAGGACCCGCTCGGCGACCTCCTCGCCCGCCACGCCCGCACCCACGGCCCCTTCACCTCGGCCACCGCGGCAGCCCGTTTCGGCCTGGGCGTGGCGGTCACCGAGGGCGCACTGCACCGTCTGGCGGCGAACAGCCGCGTCGTACAAGGAGAGTTCCACCCGGCGGGCATCGGCCAGGAGTGGTGCGACGCGGCGGTCCTGCGCCGCCTCCGACGCCGCTCCCTGGCCGCGCTGCGGCACGAGTTGGAGCCGGTGCCGCCCGCGGCGCTCGCGCAGTTCCTGCCGCAGTGGCAGCACGTCGGCAAGGGCCACGGGCTGCGTGGCATCGACGGACTCGTGCGCGCGGTCGAGCAGTTGCAGGGCGCCTCCGTGCCGGCGTCCGCCCTGGAGAAGCTGGTCCTGCCGTCCCGGGTGGCGAACTACGCCCCCGCGATGCTCGACGAGCTCACCGCCGCCGGAGAGGTCGTCTGGGCCGGGGCGGGCGCCCTCCCCGGCAAGGACGGCTGGGTGTCCCTGTACCTCGCGGACGCGGCCCCGCTGCTCCTGCCCCCGCCCCACCTCCAGGAACTCACCGCGCTCCACCAGTCCGTCCTCGACACCCTCGCCGGGGGCTACGGACTCTTCTTCCGCCAGATCGCCGACCAGATCCGCGCCACCACCCACCCGGAGGCCACGGATCCCCAACTGGCCGACGCCATCTGGGACCTGGCCTGGACGGGCCGCCTCACGAACGACACACTCGCCCCGATGCGCTCCCTCCTCGGCTCGGGCCGAACAGCAGGCTCGACAGCGCACCGGGCGAAACGCACCGTGCCGCGCGGCCGGTACGGCTCACTGACGGCCGCCGCACGCCCCGCCTCGCGCAGCGGCCCGCCGACAGTGGCCGGCCGCTGGTCCTGCCTGCCCGAGCACGAACCCGACCCCACCGTCCGCGCCCATGCCCTGGCCCGCACCCTCCTCGACCGGCACGGGGTGGTGACCCGGGGAGCCGTCGCCGCGGAGGGTGTCGAGGGCGGCTTCTCGGCGGTGTACCGCATCCTCTCCGTCTTCGAGGACAGCGGTCAGGCCCGTCGCGGCTACGTGGTGGAAGGACTGGGCGCCGCCCAGTTCGCCATGGACGGCGCGGTGGACCGCCTACGGGCGACAGCGAACGCCCGCGAACGCGGCGACTCCCGCCCCACTCCGGCTTTCGGCACCGGCACCTTCGAGGACTTCCGCCCGCCGGGCGATACCCACACGTCCCCCGCACCCGCCGTCGTCTCCCCCTCGGACCACGGCTACGTCGAGGACTTCGACGTCGACTTCGACCTCGTCGCCGATTCCCCCCACGCCTCCACCGCCCCGAACACCCGCAGCTCCACCTCTACCTCCACCCACGGTTTCGCCGGGAGCGCCCTGTCCCGCGCCTCCTCCGCTTCCTCCTCCGGCGCCACCCGTGCCATCGTCCTCGCCGCCGCCGATCCGGCGAACGCGTACGGCGCCGCGCTCCCCTGGCCCGAGCCACCGACCGGCGCCGGTCACAAACCAGGCCGCAAGGCCGGTTCGCTCGTGGTCCTGGTCGACGGAGAGCTGACGCTCTACATGGAACGCGGCGGCAAGACACTGCTGGCCTGGCCCTCCGAACCCGACGGCAAGGCCAGCGAAGACCCCCGTCTGCGCACGGCGGCCGAGTCCCTCGCCGCGGCAGCCCGCGCAGGTTCCCTCGGTACGGTCACCGTGGAGAGGGTCAACGGCGCCTCGGCCCTGACCTCCCCCTTCGGCACCCTCCTGGAAGAAGCAGGATTCATCGCGACCCCTCGCGGACTGCGCCTACGAGCGTGACCCCGTACAGCCGTCACCCCGGCCCGCGACACCCGCTTCCCCACTCCCCGCCGCCCACCGGCATGTCACCCTGGACCCATGCCCGAAGGTGACACGGTCTGGCAGGCCGCGAGGCGGCTGCACGACGCGCTCGCGGGGAAGGTGCTGACGCGTTCCGACCTCCGCGTGCCCAAGTACGCCACGGCCGACCTCACCGGCCGCACCGTCCTGGAGGTCACACCGCGCGGCAAGCACCTCCTCACCCGGATCGAGGGCGGCCTGACCCTCCACTCGCATCTGCGGATGGACGGCTCCTGGAGGGTGTACGAGAACGGCCGGCGCTGGAGCGGCGGCCCGTCGCACCAGATCCGGGCGATCCTCGGCACCCCGGACCGCACCGCCGTCGGATACCGCCTCCCCGTGCTCGAACTCCTCCGCACCGCCGACGAACACCGGGCTGTCGGCCATCTCGGCCCCGACCTCCTGGGCCCGGACTGGGACCCCGGCCAAGCCCTCGCCAACCTCCTCGCGGACCCCGCCCGCCCCCTCGGCGAAGCCCTGCTCGACCAGCGCAATCTCGCCGGCATCGGCAACGTGTACAAGAGCGAGCTGTGCTTCCTCCTGGGCGCCACCCCATGGCTCCCCCTCGGTGACCTGCCCGCCGACCGCACCGCGCAGCTGCCCGCGCTCGCGAAGAAACTCCTCGAAGCCAACCGCGACCGCCCGGTCCGCAGTACGACGGGCCGACGCGGCCAGGACCTGTTCGCGTACGGCCGTGCACCCCGCCCCTGTCTGCGCTGCCAGACCCCGATCCGCATCGCCGACCAGGGCGACGGCTCCCGCGAACGCCCCACCTACTGGTGCCCGACCTGCCAACGGGGCCCCGCCCCGGCACCGGTCGCCACCAGAGCCCGGCGGAAGTCATCCCCGTACACCAATTGACGACCCGTCAGAAACCCTCGTACCGTCCCAGCATGCCCGTACAGGCGTACGACCTCACCGGACGCACCGCATTCGTCACCGGGGCCGCCAGTGGCATCGGACGCGCATCCGCCGTACTGCTCGCCGAAGCGGGCGCCGTCGTGCACTGCGCGGACCGGGACGCGCAGGGGCTGCACGAGACGGCGACGCTGATCAAGGGGATGGGCGGCGCGGCCCGTACCCACCACCTCGACGTCACCGACCGGGCCCAGGTCCGGCAGGCCATCGCTGCCTGCGAGCGACTGGACGTCATGGCGGCCGTCGCCGGGATCATGCACAGCAGCCCGGTACTGGAGACCCGGGACGAGGATCTCGACCGGGTGCTGAGCGTCAACTTCAAGGGCGTGCTCTACGCCTGTCAGGAGGCGGCCCGTCTGATGATCTCCCGGAACACCAGGGGCAGCATCGTCACCATGGCCTCGGGCGCCGTCGACACCGGCAGCCCCGGGCTGCTCTGCTACGGCGTGGCGAAGGCGGCGGTCGTCCAGCTGACGAAGACGCTGGCCGCCGAGATCGGGCGCCACGGCATCCGCGTCAACGCCGTCGCCCCGGGCTGGATCCGTACGCCGATGACCGACCGCCACGACGGCGAGGCGCAGACGCGCACCGAGGCGCTGATGTCCCGGATGGCTCCGCTGGGCCGGGTCGGCGAACCGGAGGAGGTGGCTCACGCGGTGCTGCACCTGGCGTCCGACGCGTCGGCGTTCACTACGGGCCAGATCCTCCGCCCGAACGGCGGCGTGGCCATGCCCTGGTAGGACCGCCGGCCCCACCGGCCCGCCCCCGCACCGCGCCCGCGGCCCCCGCGACCCGCAGCGCACGGGCCTTCGGTACACAGTGCACCGGCAACAGGCTCAGTCCCCACCCCCCCGCCGCGACCGCCCCCTCCAGCACCCCCGCACCGGGCGCCAGCGCAAGCCGCAGAACGGCCCACCACCACACTGCCCCGAGCCCCAGCAGCACCCCCCAGCGAACTATCCGCACCACCATGGCCCACCTCCAGCCCCACGCTAGAACGCCACGCTCACCCGTAAACAGGGCGCATCACAGGCACAGGGGCGCACCGTTCACCCAGGGACAGCCACCCAGGAAACCCACACGCGCCCGCCTCCTCCCCACCATGACCGCCACGAGACACACCGGCAAACGGACCCCTGACCGACCCCGACCCCGTAGCCGGACCAATAAGCGGGCGCACAGCGCGAAAGCCCCGACCGCTCTTCTCCGGATCTCCCCGGAGAAGCCCCGGCCGGGGCTCTCACACGCTCACAGTCGTGAACCTCAGGCGGCGACGACGTCCACCGCTTCGGCGGGCGCCTTGATGGTCACCCGTTCCGGTGGCACACCGGCCACCGATACGGAACCAAGCATGGGACGCACTGGTGTGGGTACAGGCTCGTTGGCCGCAGCAGACTGGGCCAGCTCGGCGAGGGCGAGATCGTCGCTCACTTCTCGCATGAGTTCGGACATCCGTACGTCCAACGCGTCGCAGATCGCGGAGAGCAGCTCGGAGGAAGCCTCTTTCTGCCCCCGCTCCACCTCGGAGAGATAGCCGAGTGAGACTCGGGCGGACGAGGAGACTTCGCGCAGAGTACGGCCCTGGCGCTGGCGCTGCCGACGCAGCACGTCACCCAGCAGGCGACGGAGCAGAATCATCGGTGGCTCCCTCCTCGGACCGTGTAACCGCATCCTTCACGCCCCACCGTACCGCCTTGCGCTGCGGCCGTGCGGGGAGCGATGTCGTGTTCACTCAGGGCTGCAAACATCAGGTCCCCCCGTTCTGTTCCGTATCCTGTGCCCGCTCGTTCCCGGTCTGTTCGCCCGCAATCCCCTCCAGGAGGAGTGCGAGCACGCTCCGTACACTCTCCATACGAATTTCCGCCCGGGGGCCGTTCAACCGCAGCGCCGCCACTTTTCCGCCACCTTCGGCACCGGAATCCGTTTCGCAAGGTCCCTGGACGGCCACGAAAACCGTCCCGACGGGCTGCCCGTCCTGCGGTTCGGGGCCGGCGACACCGGTCGTCGCGATGCCCCAGTCTGCGCCGAGAACCCTGCGGACTCCGGCCGCCATCTGGGCCGCGACCTGCGGATCCACCGCTCCCCGGGTAGCCAGCAGGGTGGCGTCGACACCGAGCACCTGATGCTTCAGTTCGGTCGCGTACGCCGTCACCGCACCACGGAACATCCTGGAGGCTCCGGGCATCGATGTGATCTCCGCCGCAACCAGACCGCCGGTGAGGGACTCCGCGACAGCAAGCGTCTCGCCCCTCACTGTCAGTAGTCTCACCACGTCGGCGGCTGCGGAACTCACCGTTCCGCCTCCACCGACGCGGCCGCGCGCTCGGCGATTCCCTGCCTGCGCAGCACAATGGCCTGTCTTACATAGTCGAGCCCGGTCACCACGGTCAGAACGACCGCCGCGGCCATCACCCAGAACCTCAGCGTCGCCAGCGGGCCCGTCAGCGCCAGGACGTACATCCCGACTGCCACGCCCTGCGTCAGCGTCTTCACCTTGCCGCCGCGGCTCGCGGGGATCACGCCATAGCGGATCACGACGAAGCGCAGCAGCGTGATCCCGAGTTCACGCCCGAGGATCACACCGGTCACCCACCACGGCAGGTCACCGAGCGAGGAGAGACAGATCAGCGCCGCTCCCATGATCGCCTTGTCGGCGATGGGGTCGGCGATCTTCCCGAAGTCGGTGACGAGGTCGTACGTACGTGCCAGATGGCCGTCGAAGATGTCGGTGATCATGGCGACGGCGAAGGCCGCCCAGGCGAACGAGCGCCACGCCGGGTCGTACCCGCCCTCGGCCAGCATCAGAGCCACGAAGCCCGGCACCAGCAACAACCGGATCATCGTAAGAATGTTCGCGATGTTCCAGAGGCTGGCCTGATTGACGGCCGCAGCCCCCAGCTTCCCGCCGCGAACCGCCTTCGCACCCCCCTCATCACCGGAAATCCCGGCGCTGACAGGAGACACTGAAGCCCCGGAGCCGACGGAAGCCCCAGAGGGGCCAGGCGAAACCGAGGAGGCCGCGGTGGCACCCATCACGCCCGGCACACCCACCGCACCCGGCACGCTCTTGGTGTTCCGCGCGCCGGAGGAGCCGCCCGCCGCGGATGCCGGGACTCCGGTCATCTGGCCGCCTCCTCTGACTCCGTACACGCAAGGGAGCCGAGCGAGCCGGGGAGCAGCTCGGCCACGAGGTCGACACCTTCCGTGCCGACCACCTTCGCCTCGACCATACGACCGACGCTCAGACCTTCGCCGCCCGTGAGGCCCGCGAAGTCCTCGAAGTTGGTGAACAGCACCTGCCCGTCGGTCTCCGGCGCCTGGTGGGCGCCGCGGCCGTACGCGCCGTCCTCGCCGCCGACCGACTCGACCAGCACGTGCACGGTCTCGCCGACACGCTCCTCCGCGCGCTGCGAGACCAGCTCCTCGGCCAGCCGGGAGACGCGGGCGAGCCGGGCCGCGACAACGTCCTCGTCCAGCTTGTTCTCGTACGTCGCCGCTTCCGTGCCGTCCTCGTCGGAGTACCCGAAGACACCGATGGCGTCCAGGCGCGCGTTGTTCAGGAACCGCTCCAGCTCCGCCAGGTCGGCCTCGGTCTCACCGGGGAAGCCCACGATGAAGTTGGACCGCACGCCGGCCTGCGGGGCCTTGCTCCGGATGGTGTCGAGCAGTTCCAGGAACCGGTCGGTGTCCCCGAAGCGCCGCATCGCACGCAGCACGTCGGGCGCGGAGTGCTGGAAGGAGAGGTCGAAGTAGGGGGCGACCTTCGGGGTCGAGGTCAGTACGTCGATGAGCCCCGGGCGCATCTCGGCGGGCTGGAGGTAGCTCACGCGCACGCGCTCGATGCCGTCGACGTCCGCGAGCTCGGGCAGCAGCGACTCCAGCAGACGGATGTCGCCCAGGTCCTTGCCGTACGAGGTGTTGTTCTCGGAGACCAGCATGACCTCCTTGACGCCCTGCTCGGCGAGCCACCTGGTCTCGTTGAGCACGTCGCTCGGGCGGCGCGAGATGAAGGAGCCACGGAAGGACGGGATGGCGCAGAAGGTGCAGCGCCGGTCGCAGCCGGAGGCGAGCTTCACCGAGGCGACGGGCGCACCGTCGAGCCGCCGGCGCAGCGGCGCACGGGGGCCGGAGACCGGGGCGACGCCCTCGGGGAGATCGGCGGGGGCCTCGGCAGGTTCCACCGGGGCGGCGTCGGGTTCGGTGGCAGCCCCGTGGCCCGGAAGAGCGACCCCACCGCCCGCGCTCTGCCGTTCCGCCGGGCTGATCGGCAGCAGCTTGCGCCGGTCGCGCGGGGTGTGCGAGGCGTGGATGCCGCCGTTGAGGATGGTCCGCAGGCGGTCGGAGATGTCGGCGTAGTCGTCGAAGCCGAGCACGCCGTCGGCCTCGGGCAGCGCCTCGGCGAGTTCCTTGCCGTACCGCTCGGCCATGCAGCCCACCGCCACGACGGCCTGGGTTCTGCCGTGCCCCTTGAGGTCGTTGGCCTCCAGGAGGGCGTCGACGGAGTCCTTCTTGGCGGCCTCGACGAAGCCACAGGTGTTGACGACAGCGACGTCCGCGTCCTCGGCGTCCTTCACGAGTTGCCAGCCGTCCGCCTCCAAGCGGCCTGCGAGCTCCTCCGAGTCCACCTCGTTACGGGCGCAGCCAAGGGTGACGAGTGCGACGGTACGGCGTTCAGGCATGGGCTCAAGACTACTTCGTCCCACTGACACCCCACGTCGACGGGGTTGGCCGTGATCGGCCAACCCCGTCCCTGTGAATCCCAAAAGCGCGGTACCGCTCAGCCGACCTCGGGGTCGCCCTTCGTGTACGTGAGCCGTTCGACGGATCCGGGCTGGAACTCGTCCTCGATCTTCTTGCCGTTCACGTACAGCTGGATCGCGCCCGCGTCGCCCAGGACGAGGTTGACCTCCTCGTTGTCCTGGAAGGTCTGGGACTGGCCCTGCTTGAGCAGACCGTCGAAGAGCAGGCGGCCGTTGTGGTCCTTGGCGGAGATCCAGCTGCGCCCGTCCGTGGCGCTCACCTGGACCGTCACCTTGTCACGCGGCGCCGCCGCGATCGCGCTGTCCGACGGGTCGGGCTTCGGGTCGGTGGGCTTGTCCTTCTTGGGTGTGGGCGAGGGCGGCTGGCTGGCCGTGGGCGCGGTGCCCTCGGACGCCTGCGTGCCCTCGTCGCCGCCCTTTACGAGGGTGAAGCCGACGAAGCCGATCACGGCGACGATGGCGGCGACCATTGCCGCGGTCCAGTTCGGCCCGCGCCGCTCGGGACGGATGCGTTCCGCCTCGAACATGGGCGCGGCCGGGGTCGGCGCCGGACGCCCGCCGTTGGCGGCGGCGAACTGCGCGAGAAGCGGCTCGGGATCGAGGTGGACGGCACGGGCGAGGGTCCGGATGTGCCCGCGCGCGTAGACGTCTCCGCCGCAGGCGGCGAAGTCGTCGTCTTCGATCGCGTGCACGATGGCGTTCCGGACCCGGGTGGCGGAACTGACGTCGTCGACGGTCAGCCCGGCCGCGATACGCGCCTGCTGGAGGGCGCGACCGATCGAAGGGCGGGCTGCTTCCTCGCGATCGTCGCGGTCTTCTTCGAACGGACGCTCGTCTTGTGGAGAGTTGCCGATGGACACGGGGGCGCCTTTCGAGCGTGTAGCCACCTGTGCTGGAGGTTCAGTTTAGGGGGGTTCAGAAAGGGTGGGGCAACCGGGCGGAGGGACTTTGTACGCCATCGGAATGGCCAGGACACGCCGATGGTGAGGTCATGATGAGGCAAGGATCTGTCGCCTCCCTCAACTTGACGTACGCCGAAGGGAAACGGTTGCTCAATGATCCCTTACGAGTGAGTCACTTTCGACCACCCGGGTGCCACACACATGGGCACCCGTGCACCGGGCGGCTCCCTACGCCTCAGTCTGCCCACGAATCACCGCGAGCATCTCGTCCAGTCCGTCCGCCTTCACAAGAACGTCACGCGCCTTGGACCCCTCGCTCGGCCCGACGATCCCCCGCGTCTCCATGAGGTCCATCAGCCGCCCCGCCTTGGCGAACCCCACCCTCAGCTTCCGCTGGAGCATCGACGTCGACCCGAACTGACTGCTGACGACGAGTTCGGCCGCCGCGCACAGCAGTTCGAGATCGTCACCGATCTCTTCGTCGATCTCCCTCTTCTGCTTGGTGCCCACGGTGACGTCGTCCCTGAAGACCGGCGCCATCTGGTCCTTGCAGTGCTGGACGATCACGGCGACCTCGTCCTCGGTCACGAAGGCGCCCTGCATACGGGTGGGCTTGTTGGCGCCCATCGGCAGGAACAGCCCGTCGCCCTTGCCGATCAGCTTCTCGGCGCCGGGCTGGTCCAGGATGACCCGAGAGTCGGCCAGAGAGGAGGTGGCGAAGGCGAGCCTTGACGGCACGTTCGCCTTGATCAACCCGGTCACCACATCAACGGACGGCCGCTGCGTGGCGAGGACCAGGTGGATGCCGGCCGCGCGCGCGAGCTGCGTGATGCGCACGATGGCATCCTCGACGTCCCTGGGGGCCACCATCATCAGGTCGGCCAGCTCGTCGACGATCACCAGCAGGTACGGATACGGCTGGAGCTCGCGCTCACTGCCCTCGGGCAGCTTGACCTTGCCGTTCCTGATGGCCTCGTTGAAGTCGTCGATGTGCCGGAATCCGAACGCGGCCAGATCGTCGTACCGCAGATCCATCTCCCGTACGACCCACTGGAGCGCCTCCGCGGCCCGCTTCGGGTTGGTGATGATCGGCGTGATCAGGTGCGGGATGCCCTCGTACGCGGTCAGCTCGACGCGCTTGGGGTCGACGAGGACCATGCGGACGTCCTCAGGTGTCGCCCGGACCATCACCGACGTGATCAGGCAGTTGATGCAGGACGATTTACCGGAGCCGGTCGCACCTGCGACGAGCAGGTGCGGCATCTTCGCGAGGTTGGCCATCACATAGCCGCCCTCGACGTCCTTGCCGAGCGCGACCAGCATCGGGTGATCGTCCTCGGCCGCGTCGGCCAGCCGGAGCACGTCCCCCAGATTGACCATCTCGCGGTCGGTGTTGGGGATCTCGATGCCGACCGCCGACTTGCCGGGGATCGGGCTGATGATCCGCACGTCGGGGCTGGCGACGGCGTACGCGATGTTCTTGGTGAGGGCGGTGATCCGCTCGACCTTCACCGCGGGGCCCAGTTCGACCTCGTACCGCGTGACCGTGGGACCGCGGGTGAAGCCGGTGACCGCGGCGTCGACCTTGAACTCCATGAAGACGTTCGAGAGGGAGGCGACCACCGCGTCGTTCGCCGCGCTGCGGGTCTTGCCTGGGCCGCCGCGCTCCAGGAGGTCGAGGGACGGGAGCGCGTACGTGATGTCCCCGGAGAGCTGGAGCTGTTCGGCGCGCGGCGGCAGGTCGCGCATCTGCTCCGGGGGCGCCTTCGTGAGGTCCGGGACCCCGGCCTTGACCGGGTCCGCCTTGAGCTTCTCCTGCTTGGGGCGTGCCCCCGGGACCGGAGTGCGCGTCGGCGTCGTCTCCTCGCGGTCGCCGCCCGTACTCACCCCCTGGGTGAGGTCGGCGACGATCGGCGAGGGCGGCATCCCGTGCAGAACGGCCCCGTCGAGCGCGGCAGCGGCGGCCGCTGCGACGTCCACGGCGTCCATGGGCCGCCCGGGGTCGGGCTGCCGTACCGCGGAGCGCCTGGGGCGGCTCCGGCGCTTGGAGAGCGCCTCGTGCTCCGCGCTGTCCGGGTCGTACGCCTCGGGGGCGGACCCGCGCTTACGGGAGCGCGCTGGCAGCGACTCGCGCCACTGGTCGTCGTACCGCTCGTCGTCCTCGGCGAAGCCGTCCTCCTCCTCCGGGTCACGGAGGATGCCGAGCCGGATCCCGAGCTGCCGCAGCCGCTGCGGAATCGCGTTGACGGGCGTCGCGGTCACCACGAGCAGCCCGAAGACGGTGAGCAGCACCAGCAGCGGTACGGCGAGAACCTCGCCCATCGTGTACGTCAGCGGCGTCGCCGCTCCCCAGCCGATGAGCCCGCCGGCGTCCCTTATGGCCTGCATTCCGTCGCTGCGCGCGGGGGCGCCGCACGCGATGTGGACCTGTCCGAGCACACCGATGACGAGCGCGGACAGCCCGATCACGATCCGGCCGTTGGCGTCGGGCTTCTCGGGGTGCCGGATGAACCGTACGGCGATGACCGCCAGCAGTATCGGCACGAGCAGGTCAAGGCGGCCGAACGCACCGGTGACCAGCATCTCGACGAGGTCGCCGACGGGGCCGCGCAGGTTGGACCAGGTGCCCGCGGCGACGATCAGCGCGAGGGCGAGCAGCAGCAGTGCCACGCCGTCCTTCCGGTGTGCCGGGTCGAGGTTCTTCGCGCCCTGCCCTATGCCGCGGAACACGGCACCGACGGCGTGCGCGATGCCGAGCCACAGGGCCCGTACGAGACGGTAGATGCCCCCCGTGGGGCTGGGCGCCGGAGCCGGCGGGGCCTTCTTCGCCGCGGCCTTCTTGGCGGGCGCCTTCTTCGCGGGGGCTTTTTTCGCCGCGGCCTTCCTCGCCGGAGCCTTCGCGGGCACGGCTGCCTTCTTCGCGGGCGGCTTCTTGGCTGCGGAAGGACGTGAGGCCATGGGTGTGAGGTTACCGGTGGAGACGACAGCGGACACGTGTGCCTACTGCTTCACCCGTTCGTGTCGCCCTTGCGTGAGCACGGAACTGACGCGCGCTCACGCGCAACTACGGTCGATGCGCGGGTGGGTTGTGCGACCGAAGCGACACCCGTGCACGCGTCAGTACGGCTCAGTTCTGCGACGGCAGCGGAGGTGCGCTCCCGGTGCCCGGTTCGAGCGCGTCCAGAGCCCGGCGCAGGCCGGTGAGTTTGCGTTCGAGGTGCGCCGCCGTGGCCACCGCCGCGGCGTCCGCCGACTCGTCGTCCAGCTGTTTGGACAGCGCCTCGGCCTGCTCCTCGACGGCCGCGAGCCGAGCGGAGAGTTCGGCGAGCAGGCCCGCCGGCTCCTTGTGCGCACCGACCGCCGCCTTGCCGCCACCGCCCTCCAACTGGAGCCGCAACAGGGCCGCCTGCTCGCGGAGTTGGCAGTTCTTCATGTACAGCTCGACGAACACCGAGACCTTCGCGCGCAGCACCCACGGGTCGAACGGCTTGGAGATGTAGTCCACCGCACCCGCCGCGTATCCCCGGAAGGTGTGGTGCGGACCGTGGTTGATCGCGGTGAGGAAGATGATCGGGATGTCCCGGGTCCGCTCCCGCCGCTTGATGTGCGCGGCCGTTTCGAAGCCGTCCATACCCGGCATCTGGACGTCCAGCAGAATGACCGCGAAGTCGTCCGTCAGAAGTGCCTTGAGCGCTTCCTCCCCGGACGATGCCCGCACCAGTGTCTGGTCCAACGCAGAGAGGATCGCCTCCAGCGCCAGCAGATTCTCCGGCCGGTCATCGACCAGGAGGATCTTGGCCTTCTGCACCATGGCCCGCCCTCCTCGCCCCGGCTTGGGGCCTCCCCTGTCCTCAGGACTTGGGGCAGCGCCACCGAGCGCCGCCCCAGGGGACGACTCCCTTGCGCCGCCCGTCCTCGTGCCGGTCATGGTAGCCGCACCCTGCCTGTCGCCACACCCTGTCACCGCGATGTCACTGTGCACGTAGCAGAAACGCAGCGGGAGACCAGAAGGTTCCCCGAATCCCGTACTTCTACACGGCTTCGGCCACCCTGAGTCAGCAACTCCGTGCGCACACCGAAGGTTCCCGTCCTCTCGACGGAAACACCCAGCTCAACCATCACTCTTCTCGCATCCACTGCTCCATCACCGACAGCAGGTGATCAGGGTCGACGGGCTTGGTCACGTAGTCCGAGGCGCCCGACTCGATCGCTTTCTCCCGGTCGCCCTTCATCGCCTTGGCGGTCAACGCGATGATCGGGAGTCCGGCGAACTGCGGCATCCTGCGGATCGCCGTGGTCGTCGCGTACCCATCCATCTCGGGCATCATGATGTCCATCAGTACGACTGTCACATCGTCGTGCTGTTCCAGGACTTCGATGCCCTCCCGGCCGTTCTCGGCGTACAGCACCGACAGCCCGTGCTGCTCCAGGACGCTCGTCAGCGCGAACACGTTGCGGATGTCGTCGTCGACGATCAGCACCTTCTCGCCGTCGAACCGGATACCCCGGCGCGGCTGCTGTGCCGGCTCCGGCTCCCCGGTCGCCGCCCAATGGCCGTTCGCCCGGGAGGAGGCGTTCAGTTCGGCCACCGACACGGCCCTGCGGCGCCGCCTGAAGAGCGCTGCGGGCCCGTTCTGCGTCTCGTGGTACGACTTCACCTCGGCCGGCGTCTCGACGTCCACACCGGCCAACTCGGCCTCTGAGGCGAGCAGTTCACCGACCTCCAGGGACGGCGCGAGCTGCGCGTAGCCCTGCGGGGGCAGTTCACTCGGGTGCAGCGGCAAATACAGCGTGAACGTCGAGCCTCGGCCCGGCTCGCTCTGCGCGTGGATCTCGCCGCCCAGCAGCCGCGCGATCTCCCGCGAGATGGACAGCCCCAGACCCGTACCGCCGTACTTGCGGCTGGTCGTGCCGTCCGCCTGCTTGAACGCCTCGAAGATCACCCGCATCTTGCTGGCCGCGATACCGATACCGGTGTCGGTCACCGAGAACGCGATCATGTCGGCGTCCGCGTCCCGCAGGGAGCCCGCCTCCAGCAACTGCTCCCGGATGGCCACCGGGACCTCCGCGCCCGCCGGCCGGATGACCAGCTCGACCGCTCCCGAGTCGGTGAACTTCACCGCGTTGGACAGCAGGTTGCGCAGCACCTGGAGCAGCCGCTGCTCGTCGGTGTGCAGCGTCGCGGGCAGGTCCGGCGAGACCCGTACGGAGAAGTCGAGACGCTTCTCCGCGGTCAGCGGACGGAAGGTGGCCTCCACGTAGTCGACGAGCTGTACGAGAGCGATGCGCGTCGGGGAGACGTCCATCTTGCCCGCCTCGACCTTCGACAGGTCGAGGATGTCGTTGATCAGCTGGAGCAGGTCGGAGCCCGCCCCGTGGATCGTCTCCGCGAACTCGACCTGCTTCGGGGTGAGGTTGGTGTCCGCGTTGTCTGCGAGCAGCTTGGCCAGGATCAGCAGCGAGTTGAGCGGCGTACGCAGCTCGTGCGACATGTTGGCGAGGAACTCGCTCTTGTAGCGCATCGACACGGCGAGTTGCTCGGCGCGCTCCTCCAGGACCTGCCTCGCCTCCTCGATCTCCGTGTTCTTGACCTCGATGTCGCGGTTCTGCTGGGCCAGCAGCTCCGCCTTCTCCTCCAGCTCCGCGTTGGACGACTGGAGGGCCTTCTGCCGGTTCTCCAGCTCGGCCGAGCGCTCCCTCAACTGCTCGGTCAACTCCTGCGACTGCTTCAGCAGCACCTCCGTCTTGGTGTTGACGGAGATGGTGTTGACGCTGGTCGCGATCATCTCGGCGATCTGGTTGAGGAAGTCCTTCTGGATCTGCGTGAACTGCGTGAACGACGCCAGTTCGATGACCCCGAGCACCTTGCCCTCGAACTGCAGCGGCAGCACGATCACCTGCGCGGGCGGCGCCTCACCGAGCCCCGAGGAGATCTTGAGATAGCCGCTCGGCGCGTTCTCCACCAGGATCGTGCGCTTCTCCTGGGCGGCCGTCCCGACCAGCGCCTCACCGGGCCGGAACGAGGTCGGCATGGAGCCCATGGAGTAGCCGTACGACCCGAGCATGCGTAGTTCGTACGCGTTCTCCGGGGCGCTCGCCGGGTCCTTGCCGTCGACCGTCTGCATCGCCAGGAAGAACGCGCCGTGTTGGGCGGTGACCACCGGCGTCAGCTCGCTCATGATCAGCGAGGCCACGTCGTCCAGGTCCCGACGGCCCTGCATCAGGGCGGAGATACGGGCGAGGTTGCCCTTGAGCCAGTCCTGTTCCTTGTTGGCGATCGTGGTGTCGCGCAGGTTGGCGATCATCTTGTTGATGTAGTCCTGAAGTTCCTGGATCTCGCCGGAGGCGTCCACGTCGATCTTCAGGTTGAGGTCACCGCGGGTCACCGCGGTCGCCACGCGCGCGATGGCGCGGACCTGCCGGGTCAGGTTCCCGGCCATCTCGTTCACCGACTCGGTGAGGTCGCGCCAGGTGCCGTCGACATCGCGCACGCGTGCCTGACCGCCCAGCTGGCCTTCGGTACCCACCTCGCGGGCGACTCGGGTGACCTCCTCGGCGAAGGACGACAGCTGATCGACCATCGTGTTGATCGTCGTCTTGAGCTCGAGGATCTCACCGCGAGCGTCAATGTCGATCTTCTTCGTCAAGTCACCCTTGGCGATGGCCGTCGTGACCATCGCGATGTTGCGCACCTGACCGGTCAGGTTGGAGGCCATCCCGTTCACCGACTCGGTGAGGTCCTTCCACGTACCGGCCACACCCTGCACCCGCGCCTGACCGCCCAGGATGCCGTCCGTACCCACTTCACGGGCCACCTTGGTGACCTGGTCCGCGAACGAACTCAGCGTCTTGACCATGGTGTTGAAGGTGTCGGCGAGCTGCGCGACCTCGCCGCGCGCCTCGATCGTCACCGTCCGGGTCAGGTCACCGTTGGCGACGGCGGCGGCGACCTGGGAGATGTTCCGCACCTGCACGGTCAGGTTGTTGGCCATCAGGTTGACGTTGTCGGTGAGGTCCTTCCAGATACCCGTGACGCCCGACGCGTGCGCCTGGCCGCCCAGGATGCCCTCGGTGCCCACCTCGCGGGCCACCCGGGTCACCTGCTCGGCGAACGACGACAGTTGATCAACCATGGTGTTGACCGTCGTGACGAGTTCAAGGATCTCGCCCTTCGCGTCAACAGTGATCTTCTTCGACAGATCGCCCTTGGCGACAGCCGTCGTGACCTCGGCGATGTTGCGCACCTGGATCGTCAGGTTGTTCGCCATGAAGTTCACGGACTGGGTGAGGTCCTTCCAGGTGCCGGAGACACCCTGCACCTCGGCCTGCCCGCCGAGGATGCCCTCCGTACCCACCTCGCGGGCCACGCGCGTGACCTCTTCGGCGAACGACGACAGTTGATCAACCATCGTGTTCAGCGTGTTCTTCAGCTCGAGGATCTCACCGCGCGCATCCACGGTGATCTTCTGGGAGAGGTCACCGCGGGCCACCGCCGTCGCGACCTGCGCGATGTTGCGCACCTGGCCGGTCAGGTTGGAGGCCATGCCGTTCACGGAATCGGTGAGGTCGCGCCACACACCGGCGACGCCGGGCACCTGCGCCTGGCCGCCGAGCCTGCCCTCCGTACCCACGTCACGGGCGACCCGGGTCACCTGGTCGGCGAAGGCCGAGAGTTGATCAACCATGGTGTTGATCGTGTTCTTCAGCTCAAGGATCTCGCCGCGAGCGTCGACATCGATCTTCTGGGACAGGTCACCCCGGGCCACCGCCGTCGTCACCTGGGCGATCTGCCGCACCTGCGAGGTGAGGTTGCCACCCATGAAGTTGACGGAGTCGGTGAGTTCCTTCCACGTACCGGAAACGCCGTCCACCCGCGCCTGACCGCCGAGGCGGCCCTCCGTACCCACGTCACGGGCCATCCGCGTCACCTGATCGGCGAAACTAGACAGCTGATCCACCATCGTGTTCACGGTGTTCTTCAGCTGGAGCATCTCGCCGGAGACGTCGACAGTGACCTTCTGGGACAGGTCACCGTTGGCCACCGCGGTCGTGACCTGGGCGATGTTCCTCACCTGTCCGGTGAGATTCCGGAACGCCGTGTTGACGGAGTCCGTCAGGTCCTTCCACGTACCCGCCGCACCCGGCACCTCCGCCTGGCCGCCCAGCTCACCCTCGACACCGATCTCCCGCGCCACACGCGTGACCTCGGCACCGAACGCGGACAGCTGGTCGACCATCCCGTTGACGGTGTTCTTCAGCTCCAGCATCTCGCCGGCGACCTCGACGCTGACTTTCTGCGACAGATCACCGCTGGCCACAGCGGTCGTCACGGCGGCGATGTCCCGCACCTGGGTGGTGAGATTCCGGAAGACCGTGTTGACGGAGTCCGTCAGGTCCTTCCACGTACCCGCCGCACCCGGCACGTTCGCCTGCCCGCCGAGCCGCCCCTCGCCACCGACCTCGTTGGCGACCCGGGTGACCTCGTCCGCGAACGTCCGGAGCGTCTCGGTCATCTGGTTGATCGTCTCGGCGAGCTGCGCGACCTCGCCGCGCGCCGAAACCGTCACCTTCTGTGACAGATCACCGTTGGCGACCGCCGTCGTCACCTGCGCGATCCCGCGCACCTGGGCCGTCAGGTTGCCGGCCATAAGATTCACCGAATCGGTGAGGTCCTTCCACACACCCGCCACACCAGGCACCTGCGCCTGCCCGCCGAGTTCACCCTCTGTCCCCACCTCACGCGCGACTCGCGTCACCTCGGAGGAGAAGGACGACAGCTGATCGACCATCGTGTTGACGGTGTTCTTCAGCTCCAGCATCTCGCCGGCCACGTGAACCGTGACCTTCCGGGACAAGTCACCCTTCGCGACCGCCGTCGTCACCAGCGCGATGTCCCGCACCTGCGCCGTCAGCCGGTACGCCATGGTGTTGACCGAGTCCGTGAGATCCCGCCACGAACCGGACATCCCACGCACCTGGGCCTGACCGCCCAGCTTGCCCTCCGTACCGACCTCGCTGGCCACACGCGTGACCTCGTCGGTGAACGTCGACAGCTGGTCGACCAGGTTGTTGACCGTGCGCCCGACCTTGAGGAACTCCCCGCGCAGCGGATGTCCGTTGCCGTCGGCGGCCTGCGTCCGCAGCTCCATCCGGGGCGACAGATCGCCCTCCGCGACCGCGCTGAGCACCCGGCCGACCTCGGAGACAGGACGTACGAGATCGTCGACGAGCGCGTTCGACGCGTCGATCGCCGCAGCCCACGAGCCCTCACTGGCACCCGCCTCAAGCCGCTCGGTCAGCTTCCCCTCGCGCCCCACCATGCGCCGCACGCGCGACAATTCACCCGTCAAGTGGAGATTACGGTCGGCCACCTCGTTGAAAACCGCCGCGACCTCCGACATGACGCCGTCGCCGCCGGACACCGTGAGCCGTTTCCGGAAGTTTCCGTCACGCATCGACTCCAGAGCCGACAGCAGCCGGTCAAGGGAAGCCGCGTCCACCTCGATCGTTCCGTTGCGTGGTTTACGCCGGTTACTCAGGGACTGTCCGCCTTTCGCGCGCGTCTTAGTGCCCCGCGTCGCTGCGCCAGACTCCACTGTGTCCCTCCCGCAGGGGTCGACCGTTCGTGCTCTGCGTGCTCTGCTATCACTCGGGCGTACCCGGATACTGCCAGCCGTGCGTAGACCTTCTCCTGGAGCCTGCCCAGTGTTTCACCCTGTCTGAACCAGGCCATAACAGTTCGGCAGCTTCGCACACCGTCCGCACACTCTGGGGACGTAAACACTGCAGACCTGCATCCGCATGGACCGCGAAGGTAAGTAACCTTGCATGCGGCTGTCCAGCCACACCGGTCCGTCCGGCCTGGGCGGTGGCACGACCACGAGCGGGCAGGCATCGGAGGGGCACCGCACCATGACCACCGGACTGCATCCCGGGGAAGCACCCCAGGATCCCCGGCCGACGGGGAACCAGCCTCTGCCCCGGCAGGAGCGGGTCGGCCCCGGCACGTTGCACGCCGACAACCGGACGAGGAGTTCTGTGATCACCGCGCGCGCGGCCGCCACCTTCGACCCCGTCGGACGATCGGTCGCGACCGCCCGGTCCTTCGTCCGCGACACCCTCCAGGGCTGGGGCTTCGCGGACATCGTCGACGACGCCGTGGTCCTCACGAGCGAACTGGTGACCAACGCCGTCATCCACGCCGGCACCTCCGCGGACGTCCTGTGCCTACGCAGTGACGACGGCGTACGTATCGAGGTGGCCGACCTCTACCCGGAACGCGAGATCCCCCTTCAGGGCTCGCTCGCCAGCATGGGCAGCCCCGACCGGGAGGGAGGCCGCGGCCTCCAGCTGTGCGCGGCGCTGGCCGGCCGCTGGGGCGTCGAGTACACGCCCACCAAGAAACAGGTCTGGTTCCAACTGGACCTCCCCCACCGCGCGGTGGGCACCCGCTCCGCGGGCCCGGCCCTCCCCGCCGCCCTTCTCCCGCTGGCCGACGGCCGCGTCCGGGTCGCGGTCATCCAGATCGACCGCTCCGGATCCATCTCGGCCTGGAACGAGGACGCCGAGGAACTCTTCGGCTACGCGCCCGAGTCGGTCATCGGCAAACCCCTCACCGACCTCGCCGCCTGGCCGCACACCCCCGGCACGAGCACCGGCATCGTCGAGGCACTCCAACTCTCGCGCTGGGAAGGCAGCTACGGCATAAGGGGCGCCAACGGCCGCGTCAGCCCGGTGTACGCCTCTCACCTCCGCGTCCGCGACACGGGCGGCGAGCCCTCGACGGTCTGCCTCCTTGTCCGCGACCACGAACGGGCGGTCCTTCAGACCCCGTTGCGCGGCAGCTCGACCGACACGACATCGTCCTCGGAGGGCCAGAACACGGACCCCTTCGAGGTGTTCATCGGCTCCCCGGCCCCGGACGACCTCGACGGCCTGCTCCAGCGCACGGTGGAGCGCGCGCGCGACATGCTCGACGCCGACGCCGCCTTCCTGCTCCTGGCCACGGACGACGAGACGGAGTTGGAAGTACGGGCCTCCACGGGCCTCCCCTCCGCCCGCCAGCGCTTCGCCCGCGTCCCCGTCGAGGCGGGCCCCGGCCGCTACGGCTCGGCCCGTATGCCGGCCGTCCACGACGACCTCTCGGCCGTCCCCGGCGCCGTCCCCCTCCTGAGCGGCACGGGCATGCGCTCGGTCGTCACCGTCCCCCTGAAGGTGGAGGGCCGCCTCACCGGCGCCCTGGGCGTCGCGGCCGAGTCCCCGGGCCGCTACACGAACGAAGAGGCCCTACGTCTCCAATTCGCCGCCGACCGCATCGCCTTGGCGGTGGAGTCGGCCCGCCTCGGCGAACTGGAACGCCTGCGCCGAGGCTCACTGAGCTTCCTGGTGGAGGCTTCCGATCTCCTCGCGGGAACGCTCGACCGCGATCAAACCCTGGCCCTGATGGCCCAGATGACGGTCCCGACCCTGGCCACCTGGTGCGCGGTCTACACGATCGCCGACCAGGCCTCGGATCCCTACCTCTCGTACGTCCTGCACGAGGACGAGGACCGCATCGACGGCCTCAAGGCCCTCCTGTCGAAGATCGCCCCGCCGGACCCGGTACCCGCACCCGGCGCTCGCGTCTGGTCGGCCCCCGCGGATGCGGCCCACCAGGCTGCTCTGCGTACCTCCATGCGCAGCCTGGGCCTCGGTGAGCCCGCCACGGTCAGCTCGGGCATCGGTACCACTCTCGCCACGGCGGCGGCGGTCGGCGGCGAGACGGTCGTCCTCCCCCTGGTCGCCCGCAACCGCGTGATCGGCATGCTGACCCTCGGCAAGCCGACGGACGAACACTTCCGCCAGGAAATCCTGGAACTGGCCGAGGACCTGAGCCGCCGAGCCGCCCTGGCCCTGGACAACGCCCGCCTCTACTCCGAACGCACAGCAATCAGCCAGTCCCTCCAACGCAGCCTCCTGCCCCCGGAGTTGCCCGATATCGAAGGCGTGGAGGTCGAGGTCATCTACCGCGCGGCCGGCGAGGGCAACGAGGTCGGCGGCGACTTCTACGACCTCTTCCCCATCCGGGACGGCGCCTACGGCTTCGCCATCGGCGACGTCTGCGGTACGGGCCCGGAGGCGGCGGCCGTGACGGGCCTGGCCCGCCACGCCCTCCGCCTGCTGGCCAGGGAGGGCTTCGGCGGCCCGGCGGTCCTGGAGCGCCTCAACTCGGCGATCCTCGACGAGGGCGCCCGCAGCCGCTTCCTCACCCTCCTGTACGGGGAGTTGTGGCCGCAGGAGGACGGCAGCGCCGTACTGAAGGTGGTCTGCGCCGGCCACCCCCTCCCGCTCCGCCTCCGCCAGGACGGCACGGTGGAACCGGCAGCCGAACCCCAGCCCCTCCTGGGCGTCCTGGAGGACCTGGAGCTGTACGAGCAGACGATCACTCTCGACCCCGGCGACGTCCTCCTCTGCGTCACGGACGGCGTCACGGAACGCCGCGAGGGAACCCGCATGCTGGGCGACGACGGCCTCACGGACGTCCTGAAGACGTGCACGGGCCTGACGGCCGGCGCGGTGGCCGCCCGCATCATGCGCGCGGTCGAACGGTTCGCCTCCGACGCCCCGTCCGACGACATGGCGATCCTGGCGATGCGCGTACCGGGCCTGCTGAAGGACTGACGGGCTGACGACAGGCATGCAGAAGGCCCCGCCCAACTGGGCGGGGCCTTCTGTGTGGAGCCCCCCAACGGAATCGAACCGTTGACCTTCTCCTTACCATGGAGACGCTCTACCGACTGAGCTAGGGGGGCCAGCTACCTTTCGAGGTCTCCCTCGCGGCAACGAAATAGATCATACCCCGAACAGACCCATGCTCCCAACTACGCCCGCTCAACGCCCGAACGATCAGAACGCCGGCTGCAACAGCCCGCCGAGCGCGTTGCACGCGGACACGATCCGCTGCATGTCCCGCTTGGTCAATGAGGCGTCCACCGGCAGCGCCAGCGTCTCAAAAGCAGCCAGCTCGGTCTCGGGCAGCGAGACGCAACGCCGGAACGCGGGCATGCGATGCACCGGCGCCTTGACCGGCACCCGGCAGTCAACTCCCCTGGCCCGCAAGGCCCGAGCGAAGGCATCCCGATCGGGCCGCCCGTTGCCGGGCACCCGCACGACGTACTGCTGATAGGTGTGCCCGTCCCCGTCGTCGGGCGTCCGCACACCCCTCAACTTGAGGTCGAGAAACGCCGCGCGCTGCCGCCGCTGAGCGATCTCGTCGTACGGCGCCTCGGACTCCCCGTGCTGCAACACCAGAAGCCCGTGCCTCTGCCCGACCCCGAGCAACCGCCCCATGTCGGCCGGCCGCCCAAAACGGTGGACGACAACGACGGCCGCTGTCCGCGGAGTTGTGGCCGCCTCTACAGCGGACGCGTCAAGGCAGTACGTCACCGGATCTATATCGGCGAACACCGGCAGCCCACCGGTCAGGACCACGGCCTCGGCGACTTCCACGTTCCCGAAGGCAGGCACGACGACCTCGTCACCGACTCCGACGCCGGCGGCCCTGAGCATTGCAGCAGTTCCCATGCCCTGGATGTTGGTCGCGCGACGTGAACGTCAAGTGACACAAAACAAAAAAGGGTTGGACCCCGAACCGAAGTTCAGGATCCAACCCTTTCAATATTTGTTCGGCGGTGTCCTACTCTCCCACAGGGTCCCCCCTGCAGTACCATCGGCGCTGTGAGGCTTAGCTTCCGGGTTCGGAATGTAACC
>NZ_JBIRRV010000014.1:0-282579 GCF_044333925.1 Streptomyces sp. NPDC020898 | reverse complement strand
CAAGCTCCGATGCTCGACGACCCGGATCACGAGCCTCGTCCAAGCTGTCCTCACCCTCCAACTGGCCAGCTCAGACTGAGGATGGAAAAGGCTCAGTGGCATGGATATGGACATCGTCGGCAGGATCAACGCCGTTCACCGTGAGCTCGGCACCAGGAACATCCCCGCGGGTGAGGGCAAGGTCGTTGTCCTGCGCCGGAGTTACGACGCGGACATCGAGGACGTCTGGGACGCCTGTACCGACCCGGAGCGCATCGCGCGCTGGTTCCTGCCCGTCACCGGTGACCTCAAGCTCGGCGGCACCTACCAGCTGAAGGGCAACGCCGGCGGCGAGATCGTGGGCTGCGAGCCGCCCCGGCTGCTCAAGGTGACCTGGGTCTACGGCGAGAACGCCACCGAGAAGGACGTCGGCGAGGTCACCGTACGGCTGTCCCCGGGGGAGGACGGCGCGACCGTCCTCGAACTCGAACACGCGGCCGTTGTCGACCCCGGTTTCTGGGGAGAGTTCGGGCCGGGCGCGGTCGGCGTCGGCTGGGACGGGGCCCTGCTGGGCCTGGACGTGTACCTGGGCGGTGGCACGTTGGACGGGGAGGCGTGGCCGACCTCGCCGGAGGGGCGGGAGTTCGCGACCCGGAGCAGCGAGGCGTGGGGTGTCGCCCACGCCGCCTCCGGTGCGCCGGCGGACGAGGTCGCGGCGGCGGTCGAGAACACGACGAAGGCCTACGCGCCGCCTCCTGCGTGAGGGTTTCGCCCCCGCCGCCCCTACCCCGTCCCATCCCTGAGGGCTGCCGCCCCCAGACCCCCGCTGTCGGCCCTGAACGGGCCTCGTCCTCAAACGCCGGACGGGCTGGGGATGCGGGCCGGCCGAGAGGTTCAAGGGCGCCTGGCAATCGTGCCGAGACGGGCGGGTGGGTGGGAAACATGGCCTGGGCGGCATCGGCCTCGACTTTTCGACGCCGGACGAGCCGGAGGCAATGCGCTCAGGCCGTCGTGGCCTGCCGTACGTGGCCGGCGATGAAGGCGTAGCTCTCCCGGGCCTTCTCGTCGTCCTTGATGTCGTAGCCGTGGTCGACCCCGGCCATGTCATGGTGCTCGACCAGTGATCCCACCTGCCGCAGCCGCTCGGCGTAGCGTGCGCCCTCCGCCCGGAGACGGTCGTACGCGGCCGTGACGATCAGGGCCGGAGCGATGCCCTTGAGGTCGGCGGTGTCCTTCGCGCCCGCGGGGGAGACGAGCCGGTCGGCGCGCTCGGCCACATCCGGTACGTACGCACTGTCGAACACCTCACCCATCCACGGGCGCAGCATCGGCTTGGCGATCGCGGCGGGCTTGTCCTTCGCGGCGATCGAGAGGTCGAGCGGCGGGTAGAGCAGGACCTGCAACGCGATCGAAGGGCCACCCTCCTCCAGGGCCTGGCGGGCCACGGCCGCCGCGAGACCACCGCCGGCGCTCTGCCCGCCCACGGTGAGCCGGGCGCCGTCCCAGCCGTGCTCGTCGCCGTGCGCGGCGATCCACCGGACGACCTCGAACGCCTGCCGGGGCGGGGCGGGGAACGGGTGCTGAGGGGCGACCACATAGTCGACGTTGACGACCACCACCCCCGCCTGCGCGGCGACGGCCCGGCAGAAGGCGTCGTCGGTCTCCGTCACCGGCATGATGTAGCCGCCGCCGTGGAAGTTGACGTGGACCGGCGGGGCCGGGTCCCCGTTCGCGGGCCGGTACACCACGATCCGGGCCGGGGCGATAGACGTCGGGACCATCAACTCGCGGGTGTCGCGCGGGAATTCGGGGAGGCGGGCGTGGGCCGAGGCGGCGGGACCCCGCTCGCCGGAGCGCCGGTCCGCCAGCTTGAGGAGACGTTGCACCGTCTTGGCGATGAAGGAGGCCACCGCAGGCCTGGCGAGGAGGGACACGCGGTTCCGATCGGTCGGGCTATTGCCAGGAATCCTGTCGATCGACAGGCTGACATTAAACACGACCGCTCGGTACACCGAAAGTGGGCTACGGCTTGTGGGCGACCCCGCCGTACACGTCCGTGGGCTCGGGCGAGGTGCCGGGCTCCGGGCGCCACAGGGGGCAGGAGACGATGCCCGGCTCCAGCAGGTCCAGGCCCTCGTAGAGCGCGGAGAGCTTGTCGGGGCTGCGCAGGACGTAGGGGACGGCGCCCGTGTCGTCGTATCCGTCCTGGGCGCGTTTCAGCTCCTCGTCGGTGTCCGTGCTGTCGTAGTGCACGAAGTAGCTGCCCGGGGGCAGAGCGGCCTGGAGGCGGTGGGTGATCGACTTGGCCTTCTCCCAGTCCTGGACATGGCCGAGGATGCCCATCAGCATCAGCGCCACCGGCTTGCGGAAGTCCAGGATCTTGCTCGCGGCCTCGATGATCGTCTCGGGCTCGTGCAGATCCGCGTCGACGTAGTCCGTGGTGCCCTCGGGGGTGCTGGTGAGTAGGGCCTGGGCGTGCCGCAGGACGAGCGGGTCGTTGTCGACGTAGACGATGCGCGACTCGGGGGCCACCTTCTGGGCCACCTGGTGCGTGTTGTCGTACGTCGGCAGCCCGGTGCCGATGTCGAGGAACTGGCGGATGCCGCGCTCGCGGGCCACGAAGGTGACCGTGCGGATGAGATAGGTGCGCGAGGCCCGGGCCATCGTCTCGATGTTGGGGGCGATCTCGCGGTACGCGTCGCCCGCCTCGCGGTCGACCTCGTAGTTGTCCTTGCCGCCCATCCAGTAGTTCCAGATGCGGGCGGAGTGCGGCACCGTGGTGTCGATCTTGGACAGTGCTTCCTGGTCTGGGGTGGGCTGGTCGTCTGCCATCGGGGTTCTCCTGACTTGCCTCGCGCGGACTTCGCTAACCTACCGTCAACTGCCGTGTCGGGTAACGGAGTTGGGACTGCCGAGGCGCGGGTGCACGGATGCGGCGACCCGGTTCGGCGGACAACTCGGTGACGTCGACGGTGACGACGGGAACGTGCTGGGCGAGTGTCCGGAACACCCGGCCGTACGCGAGGGCGGCGGCCGAGGACTCCGAACCGTCGTCGCCGTGTTCACCTCCGGTGAGGTGGAGCATGGCGCCGTCGCGTTCGGCGACCGCCTCGGCGAAGTCGAGTGCCTGGATCCAGGTCACCCGGGAGCGTCCGTGGCGCAGTGGCCCGTAGACGAGTTCCCCGATGATGCCGCCGTCGATGACGAACCGGCCCGGCGCGGACAGCAGATCGCGGTACGGCCGGGTCGGATCCAGGTGGTGCAGACCGCCCGGCGTCCGCCGCAACGGGAAGCCGGAGCGGGCCAGTTCGGTGAGAAGACGGGTGCGGCGGACGCCCTCGTGGCCCTCGACGACCAGGGTCGGGTACGGGGCGACGGTCTCCGCGACGCTTTGCGGCAGGCTCATCGCGGGGGCGTCCCCGCTCCTCGGGAGCGGCCCGGCAGGGGAGTGCCGGCACGCCCGGTCGGTATGGCTCGGCCCGGGACGCGAGGCGGCGTGCGCATGCCGCTCCCTTCAGAGTGCTGCGTGCGGGTGTGCGTCAACTCCCTCAGTGTGTACGGGACCCCCGCACGGCGGGAGTGCGCGTGCGGGTTGTCCGGTTGTGCGGGTGTGGTGGCGCGCCGGACGCCCGCCGGTCGCGACGGCGCGTGGGTCTGGTGATTCGGGTGGGTCGGGCGGAGGGTCAGGCGATCAGGAAGTCGGCCTGGCCGGACTTCGCGCCCTCCAGGAACGACACCATCTCGTCCCGGGAGTAGACCAGCGCGGGCCCGTCCGGGTCCTTGGACTGCCGGAACGCGACGCTGCCGTCGGGCAGCCGCTTGGCCTCGACGCAGCTTCCGCCGTTGGTACCGCTCCAGGGCTTGTGCCAGCCCTCGGAGCCGAGTTCGGACGCGGCCATGCCGCTGTGGACGGTTCCGTCGGTTGCCATGGTTCACAACTCCTTACGCAGTGCTGCCAGGGTCTCCCTGGTCCGAGCGACCGGCTCCGCCTGTACGGACATCCGGTCCAGTACCTCCAGGTACGTCACGACGTCGGCGGGCTGGTCGAAGTACTGCGCGCCGGCGAGGCTCTCCGTGTAGACGACGTCGGGCAGTTCGGAGAAGCCGAATCGGAAGTAGTGAAAGGGACCGAAGGCTCCCGGGTGCGGACCTGCCTTGAAGCGCATGACCTGGATCCGGACCTTCGGATACTCCAACACCTCGATGAGACGCTCGATCTGAGCCCGCATCACCTCGGCCCCGCCCACGGGCCGGTGCAGCACGGTCTCGTCCAGTACGGCCCAGACGGCGGGCGCCTCGGGCTTGTCGAGGAGATCCTGGCGCTTCAGCCGCAGGTCGACCATGCGCTGGATGTCCTCGTGGCTCTTGTTGGGAAAGCCGACGCGCAGCAGCGCGGCGGCGTAGTCGCGGGTCTGCAACAGGCCGGGGACGTAGTGGGGTTCGTAGAGCCGGATGACGGTGGCTTCGCTCTCCAGGCTCACATAGGCGCTGAACCAGTCCGGCAGTACGTCGCGGTACGTGTACCACCAGCCCGGCTGGTTGGCCTCCCTGGCCAGGTTGAGGAAACCGTCGATCTCCTCGGCCAGGACCCCGTAGGTGCGCAGCAGCTCCCTCACGTAGGGGATGCGGAGGCCGACCTCGGCCTTCTCCATCCGGCGGACCGTCAACGGTGTGACCTCGATCGCCCGTGCCGCGTCCTCGAAGGACACCCCTGCCCGCTCCCGCAGATGCCTCAGACGCTTTCCGAGGACCATCCGCAGGACGGTGGGGGCACTTCCGCCTGAGCGGTTCTCGCTCACGTGGTACCTCCAGGGACCGCCGTCACAGCGGGCAGTGTGCCACGTCTTCGGTTGACACCGACAGGGCTTTGCGCTTCATTCTGAAATTATCAGAACGAAGGTTGCGAGCTGTGCCTGTCCGTCACCATAGTGATCGAGTGACGTGCCGCACACTGTGCGGCACCGCCACCGAACCTCGTCCGTCCTCCGGGAAGTTGACGTCCCGGCAGACCGGACAGGTACGAAGCCCCACCCGACGTGATGCGAGACCTGGATGGCCGCCGTGACGAACGGACAACCGAGAAGCCCGGGCAAGGGCACGGGCGGAAGCAACAAGGCGCTGGCAACCGCGCTCAAGGACGCCGGCTGCTCGTACGCCTCGCTCGCGCACCGCGTCAATGACCTGGGCCGCCGCCAGGGCGTGGACACCAACTACGACAAGGCGTCGGTCACCCGCTGGCTCCAGGGCCAGCAGCCCCGGGGCGCCACACCCGAGCTGATCGCCGCCGTCCTCTGCGAGCGGCTCGCCCGCCCGCTGTCCCCGGCGGACCTCGGCTTCCTCCCCGACCAGCAACGCCCCGTCGTGGGCAGGGCACTTGTGTACGGCGACGACGTGGCGGAGACCTTGCACACCCTGGCGGAACTCGGCTGCACCGACATCTCCCGGCGCACGCTCCTCGGCGCGGTCCCCTTCGTCCCGGGCGCCCTGACGAACCCTCAGCGCGAGTGGCTGCTCTGGCTGTTGGAGAACACCGGGAGCGGCGAGGGGGGTGGCGACCCGGGAGGTGTCCGTCCTGGGTTCGCGGTTGACGCCGGGGGGCCGGTGGAACAGGTCCACGCGATGATCGGCATGTTCGACGAGATGGACAACCACTACGGGGGCGGCGGGGTCCGCACCAGCATCGTGCACTACCTGTCCACCGAGATCATCCCCATGCTCCAGCAGCGCGGCGTCGCCCCGGCCCCGCTGCGGGAGCTGTTCGCCGCCGCGGCCCGCCTCGCGGCGATGGCCGGCTGGAGCTCGTACGACGCGGGGGAGTACGGGCTGGCGCAGCGCTACATGATCCAGGGGCTGCGGCTCTGCGCCGAGGGGCGCGACCGGGTGCTCGGCGGACAGATCCTGGCCGGGCTGTCCCATCTGGCGACCAGCCTCGGCCGCCCCGACGAGGGCGTGTGTCTGGCCCGGGCCGGCCTCGCCACGGCAAAGGGTTCGGGCAGCCCGCTCGGCCTGATGCGGCTGTACGCCATGTCCGCCCGGGGCCACGCCGCGCTGGGCCGCGCCCGCGAGACCTCCGAGGCGCTGCGCGAGGCCGAGCAGCAGCTGGCCGCGAGCCGTGGGAGTGCCCAGGAGTCACCCTGGGTGCGGTTCCTGGACCACCACTACCTGGAGGCGGAATCGGCCCTGTGCTTCCGGGATCTGGGCTGGGCGGCACAGGCGGAGAACACCGCCGTGGAATCCGTACGCGCCCACGCGGACCGTCGCCGGCGCCAGGCCATCAGCCGCTCGGTGCTGGCGACGGCCCAGCTCCAGCAGCACCGCCTCGACGAGGCGATCGGCACGGCGACGGAGGCGCTCGACGCGCTGAGCGGCGTACACAGTGAACGCTCGATACAGGCCCTGCGGGACTTCCGCGGCCGGCTCGCCCCGCACCGCGGGGAGCCGATGGTGCAGGAGTTCGAGCACAGGTCCCGGCCGGTACTGGGGGCGGTGGCGTAGGGGTTCCGCTGCTTCGGCCGTACGTCAGTAACCGTCCGGTGTCGGCGCGTTCTGGGCCCGGTCCACCGGGAGATGGGCGCCCGAGACGCCGCTCGACGCGTCGGAGAGCAGGAAGGCGACCACGTCCGCGACCTCCTCGGGGGTGACGGGTTCGCCGCCGGGCAGCTCGGCGGCGGTGAAGGCCGCGTAGGCCTCCGGTTCCTCCGTGCGCATCCGGTCCCAGCGGCGGCCGGGGATCAGCATCGAGCCCGGGGAGACGGCGTTGACGCGGATGCGGTCGGGGCCGAGTTCGCGGGCCAGGGAGGCCGCCAGATGGATCTGGGCGCTCTTGGCCGCGCCGTACTGCGCGTACGGCCCCGGTTTCCACCCGGAGATCGACGCGATCACGACGACCGAGCCGCCGCCGGCCGCCCGCAGCGCGGGCAGCGCGGCCCGGACGAGCCGGGCCGTGTGACCGGCGTTCAGCTCCCAGGTGTCCGTCCAGTCCTGCGCCCGGGACCCTTCCAGACGACCGCCCCGGGAACCGCCGACACAGGCGGCGACACCGTCGAGACCGCCGCCGAAACGTTTCCCCGCAGCGGTGACGAAGTCCTCCAGCCGATCGGGCTCCACCACGTCCAGTACCTCGGTGAACAACCGGCCGCGCGCCTCCTCGTCGAGGGAGGCCGCGAGGGCCGTCAGCCCGGCCTCCGTGCGCGCACAGGTCGCCACCCGCGCGCCCTCCGCGAGCAGCAGCCGCACGATCCGCTCGCCGAGCCCGCGGGTGCCCCCGGTGACGAGCACCCTCTTGCCCCGTACCCCGGCCCGGCCTGCGAAGCCGCACCGCAGGCCGGCGGCCCGGCCTTCGTTCACGTACACCATGAACGGGAACCTACCGCCCCCGCCACTACGCATATGCAACCGGACAACCCCCGCACTCCCTGGCCCGGCAGGCCCCCGGTGCTGTTGTCTGCGACAACAGCACCGGCGTACCGGAAGGAGCACCGATGACGGCACCCGAGACATCCCCGCAAGGCTCACCCCGCCGTCACCGAACCTCCGTGCCGGACCGATTACCCGGACCGGCCGGAACGCCTGGATCGCCTGGCACGCATGCATACGTGGACTACATGGTGAGGCTCCCTTGATCTCCCTCAGCAGGCCCCGCCTGTTCCAGGTCGCGGTCCCCGCGCGCGCTTCGTGCGCGGCCCGGGTACGGCGCACGGTGGCCGCGCACCTCACCCTCTGGCAGCTGTCGCACCTGCTCGACGACGCCGTCCTCGCGACGGACGAGCTGTTCGCCAACGCCGTCCGGCACACGGGCGTCGGGCCGGGCGACTCGATCGCCATCGTGCTCGAACACGACGAGCACGAACTGCGCGTCACCCTCTCGGACCCCTCGCCCCTGTTGCCCCGGCCGCGTACGTCCACCGCGGCGGCCGAGTCCGGGCGGGGACTGAACATCGTCGCCGCGCTCGCGGACGACTGGGGCACAGCGCCGCCGGACCCGGGCATCCCGGGCAAGAAGGTGTGGTTCTCCCTGGTCACCGGAGAGACGGCATGAAGGCCATCGGGGGCAGGAGAACGCTATGAGGAGTGCACCGCCCATGGGGACCGCACGAGGCCCGGCGGCAGAGCCGCACCAGGCCGCCCTGGCCGCCGAACTGGTGGGCCGGGCCGAGGAGGACCAGCGGCTGACCCGGCAGGCACGCGAGGTGCCCACGGCGCTCAACCGGCATTTCGTGACGCGGTGCCGGGGCGCCAACGCCGACGCCCTGAGGTCGGTCGTGGCCCGTCGCGGCTGGCCCGAGGCCGGGCAGGTCGGCGAGCCCGCCTCGACGGCGGCCCTGATGATCCTGCTGCACACCGCCGACCTCGGTTTCCAGCTCACCTGCCGCGACCTGATCGCGGAAGCCGTGGCGGACGGCGGCTGCCCGGCCGTGCACCACGCCTACATCGCCGACCACTGCGCGGTCGAACTGGGCCAGCCGCAGTTCTACGGCACCCGTATCAACGCGAACACGCTCTGCCCGTACCCGATCCGTCACCCCGAGACGGTCGACGAACGCCGCCAGGACGTGGGCCTTGAGCCGCTGGCGGAACATCTGCCCGCGCTGCGGCATGTCGTGCACGCGGTGCGCGACGGGCGCTGAAGGACGCTCTCGGGCGGACGGGGTCTGACGGGCGCGTTCGCGCGATGGAAGCGGCTCGCGCTTCCCCTGCGGAAAACCTGACAGCAGATGTCCGGTATTCGCGACACCCTGAAGTGACGCCGGTCCTGAGGGCCCGGGCGGTCACATTTGTTGTCACGCACGGAGGAGGTCGCACATGCCGAGTACGACGGAGAACCCGCCCGCCGGGAAACAGGACGGGGAGCAGGAAGGCAAGGTCGCGCTGGTCGCCGGGGCGACCCGCGGGGCCGGGAGGGGCATCGCGGTGGAACTCGGAGCCGCCGGGGCCACCGTCTACGTGACCGGACGCAGCACCCGGAAAAAACGCTCCGAGTACGACCGGCCGGAGACCATCGAGGACACCGCCGACCTGGTCACCGAGGCCGGCGGCCGGGGCATCGCCGTGCCGACCGACCATCTCGTGCCGTCCGAGGTGCGCGCCCTCGTGGACCGGATCGCCGGTGAACAGGGCCGCCTCGACATTCTCGTGAACGACATCTGGGGCGGCGAGAACCTGTTCGACTGGGAGAAGCCGGTCTGGGAGCACGACCTCGACAAGGGGCTCAGACTGCTCCGGCTCGCCGTCGAGACACACGCGATCACCAGCCATCACGCGCTGCCGCTGCTGCTGCGCAACCCCGGCGGCCTGGTGGTCGAGGTCACCGACGGCACCGCCGAGTACAACCGCGACACCTACCGCGTGTCCTTCTTCTACGACCTCGCCAAGTCGTCCGTCCTGCGCATGGCCTTCGCGCTCAGCCACGAACTCGGCCCGCGCGGCGCCACCGCCGTGGCACTGACCCCGGGCTGGATGCGCTCCGAGATCATGCTCGAACACTTCGGCGTCGGCGAGGAGAACTGGCGCGACGCCCTCGAACGCATCCCGCACTTCGGCATCTCGGAGACCCCGCGCTTCGTGGGCCGCGCGGTGGCGGCCCTGGCGGCCGACCCCGACGTGGCGCGCTGGAACGGCGAGTCCCTTTCCAGCGGCGGGCTCGCCCAGTCCTACGGCTTCACCGACCTCGACGGCAGCCGCCCGGACGCCTGGCGTTATCTGGTCGAGGTCCAGGACGCGGGCAAGCCGGCGGACGTGACGGGCTATCGCTGAGCCGGTTCGGACCGGTCGGGCGGCGGGAGCGGCCAGCGCCCCGCATGCCCGGGCGGGAGCGCCAGGTCGTCCCGTACGGCCGTGTAGTAGCCGTCGCGTCGGGCGCGCTGGCGTTCCAGCAGCGTCTGCCAGGTCTGGGGGTCGCGCGTTCCCGCGCGCAGGAACCGTTCCATCTCCATCACCGCGACGACCCACTCCCGGGCCTTGTCCACCACTTCCGGGCTGCCGAGGAGAATCAGCGCCTCCCCGGACGGATCCCGCGCGACGGTCGCCTCGGCGAGCAGGGGCTCCGCCTCCTCGGGCGACAGCGGGTGCGGATGGGGGTCGTTCCCCAGATGGGAGGCGACCCGGTAGGTGAGGGTGACGGATCCCTTGAGGGTCCTCGCGTAGTCGGAGTACACCGAGAGCCGCCGCTCCTCCCAACGGGCCTCCCGCTCACGGCGGAAGCGGACCCGGTCGACCCGCACAACCGCCAGATACGAGCCGAGGGCGCCGATGACGACACCGATGAGGGCCGGGAGTTGCTGAAAGAACGCGGACATGTCCGCACGGTATCCGTCCAGTTGATCTCCGGGACACTACCGTCGACCCCATGACGACACAGACAGGGCGCTTCGAGGGGTACGGGGTTCTTGTCACGGGCGCTGCCCGCGGCATCGGCGCGGCCGTCGCGCGGCGGCTGGCCGAGGAGGGTGCGCGGGTGCTGGTGACCGACGTCGACTCCGGCGGGGCCGAGCGTACGGCGGCGGCGTTGCGCGAACGGGGCCTGGCGGGCGAGGGGTTCGGGTGCGACGTGGCGGACCGCGCCTCGGTCGAGGCCGCCGTCGCACACGCCGTCGCCTCCTTCGGCTCGCTGGACGTCCTCGTCAACAACGCCTACGGCTGTACACCCGACGCTCCCCTGTTCGAGGACGAGCCCGACGAGAAGTGGGCCCACGACCTCGACCTCACCCTGACCGGCGCCTACCGCTGCTGCCGCGCGGCGCTTCCGCACCTGGTGGCCTCCGGGCGCGGTGCCGTCGTCAGCATCGGTTCCGTGAACGGCGTCCAGGCCTTCGGCAACCACGCCTACAGCGCGGCCAAGGCGGGGCTGGCGTCCCTCACCCGCACCCTCGCCGGGCACGCCGCCGCCCGCGGGGTCCGCGTCAACCTGGTCGAGCCGGGCACCGTACGGACCACGGCCTGGGCGGGGCGCGACGCGGAACTGGAGGCGCTGCGCGAGCTGTACCCCCTGGGGCGGGTCGGCGAACCGGAGGACATCGCGTCGGCCGTCGCCTTCCTCGCCTCGCGCGACGCGTCCTGGATCACCGGCACCACCCTGCGCGTCGACGGCGGCCTCACTGCGGTCAACACTGGATTCCGCCAGGTCACACGGTCGTGAACGACGGAGGACGCACCAGCGAATGTCACCGTTTCGTCCCGGCCCGGGCTGTTCTACAACCGAACCCCCGGAACGCCGGTCTAGCTGGCAGAGAACGTGCGGGGGCGCCCCGTACGCAGCATGCAGGGGAGAGAGGTTCTGTCATGGGGGACGTACGCAGACGAGGAGCCGTCGCGCTCGGGATCGCGGGGCTCGTGGCGCCGCTGACGCTCGCGCTCGGCACCGCACCGGCGCAGGCGGCGAGCTGTACGACGCAGACAGGCCCGTACCAGAAGAAGGTGGAGAAGTTCCTCGGGCGGCCGGTCGACGGTGTGCAGTCCCCCGCTGACTGCAAGGCCATCCGGGCCTTCCAGAACAAGCACGGCATCACCCCCAACGTGGGCTACGCGGGTCCCGTCACCTGGGGCGTGATGGACCTGATGCTGAAGCAGCGGGCCGTCGGGAACAAGCCCAACAAGGCCGGCAAGTGCCCGGTCAACAAGGGCCGCATCGCGTGCGTCGACCTCACGCTCCAGCTGAGCTGGGTCCAGGACGGCAGCCGTCTCGTCTACGGCCCGGTGCCGGTGCGTACCGGCCGCAACGGCTACGAGACGCGCACCGGGCTGAAGTCGGTCTACTGGCGGGACATCGACCACATCTCGTCGATATACGACGTCCCGATGCCATACAGCCAGTTCTTCGACGGCGGTCAGGCCTTCCACTCGGTCGGTGTCAGCATGTGGAACCCGCCGGGCTCGCACGGCTGCGTCAACATGACCACGAAGGACGCCAAGAAGTACTGGTCGCTCCTGAAGAAGGGCGACGACGTCTTCGTGTACGGGCGCAAGCCGGGCACCTGACGAAACGCCCGCGTCCCGCCCCGCCGAGGTGGCGGAACGGGACGCGGACTCCCCTCTGGTGAGCCAGGGAGGCCGTCAGCTCGCTGTTCGGGCCGTGTCCGTGTCCGGGTCACCGAAGTCCGGGATCGCCAGCCTCGCCCCGCCCTGGAGCGCGGAGTCGTGCGCCACGATGCCCGGCAGGGTGTAGCGGGCGGCCACCCATGCGTTCACCGTCGGCAGGGTCCGCGTGTTCACCGCCGTCACGAAGTCGTCCACCAGGAAGTGGTGGCTTCCCTCGTGACCGTTGTGCAGGTGCTCGAACTCCTTCGGCAGGCGCGAGCGGTCGTGCACCGGCGCAGAGCCGGACGTGAACGCGGCCCGCAGGTCGGGGGCGATGTGCTGGAGTGACGGATCGTCAGGAGCCATGGTGGGCTTGGGTTCCAGCAGCTCGCTGATGTCCGTGACCCCCTTCTTGTCCTGCCAGAAAGCGACCGTGGCGAGCTGCTCCATACTCGCGTCCGTACCGAAGAACCGGAACCGCGACTCCCGGATCTGGGAGGGATAGCCGACCCGGCGGAACTCGTTCGTCCGGAACGAACCGCCGCCCGCGACCTCGAACAGCGCGGTCGCGTTGGAGTAGTCGTTGCCGAACTGGCTGACCTCCTTGTCGAACACGCCGTCGCCGCGCTCGTCCCGCACCCCGATCGCCGACACGCTCACCGCGTGCGTCTGCCAGGCGCCGAGCACCCCGCCCACCGAGTGCGTCGGGTAGAGCAGCGGGGGATAGCTGGCGGTCGCCTTCCAGTTGTCGCCGCCGCTGTACTGGTAGGCCTCGTAGAAGCCGAGGTCCATGTCGTGGACGTAGTCGCCCTCGGCGTAGAAGAGCCGGCCGAAGGCGCCCTCGGCGATCTGGTTGCGGGCGTGGACGGTCGCCGGGTTGTACTGACTCGTTTCACCCATCATGTAGGTGAGTCCGGTGGCCCGTACGGCGTCGATGATCGCGCCGATCTCCTCCGCGCTGACCGCCATCGGCACCGCCGAGTACACGTGCTTGCCGGCGCCCAGCCCCTGGAGGACCAGGGGGCCGTGCGTCCAGCGCTGGGTGAAGATCGCGACCGCGTCGACCGCCGGCGACTCCAGCATCGCCTCGTACGAGGGGAAGGTGCCCGACAGGCCTTCTGCCGCGGCCAGTTGCTCCGCGCGCTCCGGCAGGAGGTCGGTCACGTACACCTCGCCGACGCCCGGATGGGCGAGGAACAGCTTGGCGAACTGGCCGGAGAACTGCCCGGCGCCGACGATGCCGAGGGAGAACGTCATGGATTGCGTGCCCTTCTGTGGTCGCTCGACCGGTGTCGTTACTGGTCGAGAATCAGATTGATCTGGCTGTTGGTCCGGTCGAGGCCGGTCACGGACCCGCCGTTGCTGAAGATGTCCTGCATGGCCGGGTGCATGAGGGCGTACACGTCCGCCGCGTAGTTGGTGATCGGGTAGGAGAAGGTGGCGAACTCCTTCCCGCCGGCCTTCTCGTCGGCGACCGGCCTGGTGAACGCCGAGACGTCGATGCCCTTCTTCTCGTACGCGGCCACCGCGGCCTCCGTGCCGTCGGGTGTGGCCGGGAAGACGATCCCGTAACTGCCCACGGTCCGCTGGCACTTGTCCGAGGCGAGGTACGTGACCCACTTCTTGGCGCCCGCCTTGTTGTGGGCGCCCTTGGTGATCGAGTCGGCGAGGCCGTTCAGCATCGTCGCCCGCTTGCCCGTCGGCCCGGCCGGAGTGACGGCGGTGGCGATGTCCATGCCCTTGAAGCCGGCGTACGACGAGATCATCCAGGCTCCGTCGAACGCCGCCGCGGCCTTGCCGGAGGAGATCTGCGTGTTGGCCTGGTTGGACTGGGAGTTGTAGTCGGTGAAGGGGACCATGTAGCCCTTCTTCGCCAGGCCGAAGTACCACTTGATCACGGACTGAAAGGTATCGCTGTCGTACCGGTACTCGGTGCCCCAGCGCTTCTCGTTCGTGTACGTCCAGCCCGCCGAGGCGGCGAAGTTGCTCCACTGGGTCTGGCCGTCACCGTCACCGCCGCCGTTGGTGGCGAGGCCGTACACCTTGACGTTGTCCTTGTCGAAGCCGGCCTCGTCGCCCCGTTTGCCGTTCTTGTCGATGGTGAGGTGTGCGATCGCCTTCTCGAAGGTGCCGCCGTCCTTGGGGTTCCAGGAGAGGCCGTTCAGTTGCGCGGCTGTGAGACCGGCCGCCCGCGCCAGCTTCTCGTTGTAGAAGAGGGCGACGGTGTCCCAGTCCTTCGGGGCGCCGTAGCGGTGGCCGTCCTGGCCGGTCCAGTTGGCGGCGAGCCCGGGCTGGTAGGCGGAGCCGTCGATGCCGAGGTCGTCGAGCGGTTCGAGGACCTTCAGGTCGGCGAACTGGCCGAACTTGACGATGTGGTCGGTGAACACGTCCGGCTGGGTGCCCGCGATGAAGCTCGCGGTGAGCTTGGTCCAGTAGTCGTCCCAGCCCAGCTGGGTGATCTTCACCGTCAGCCCGGGGTTCTCCTTCTCGAAGTCCTTCGCGCAGGCCTGGTAGGCGGGTTGCTGGTTGGCGTCCCACAGCCAGTAGTTCACGGTGTCCGCCGACGAGCCGGCCGCCCCGCCCTGCGCGCAGCCGGTCGCGAGGGTCAGCGCCAGGGCTCCGCCCAGCGCCACGATCGTACGAATGCGCATGTCCGTCCCCTCAGTTGACTCCGTTGACGCGGTCACTTGATGCCCGTGAAGCTGACGGAACTGACGATGCGGCGGGCGAAGCACGCGAACAGCACGATCATCGGCAGCGCGGCGATCAGCGTGGCCGCCATCAGCCCCGACCAGTCGACGCCGGTCTGCGGGGTCTGCGCGCGGAAGATCGCCAGAGCCACCGTGAGCACCCGCGAACTGTCGCTGTACGACACCATCAGAGGCCAGAAGTAGTCGTTCCAGGCGGTGATGTACGTCAGGATCGCGAGGGTGAGCACCGGTGTGGACGCCATCGGCAGCAGCACCCGGAAGAAGACGCGGATCTTGCCGGCGCCGTCGAGCAGCGCCGCCTCCTCGACCTCGCGCGGGATGTTCATGAAGAACTGGCGCAGGAAGAACACCGCGAACGGCGTCATGAACATCGTCGGCAGCGCGATCCCCAACAGGTTGTCCACCAGGCCGAGTTGCTTGATCAGCACGAAGTTCGGCAGCAGAGTGAAGATGGCCGGGACCATCAGACCCGCCAGGAAGAGCCCGAAGACCGTGTCCCGGCCGCGCCAGCGCAGCCGGGCGAAGGCGTACGCGGCCATCGCCGAGAAGAAGATCTGGCAGCCGGTGATCAGGGTCGACACGACCACCGAGTTGAGGAGGTAGCGCCAGAAGTCCAGACCGCCGCCCGCGCCGCCCTGGGCGATCGCCTCCTCGGTGGACTGGAGCCCGAGCGCCCGCTCGAAACCGCCGGTGGTCGGGTGCACCGGCAGCGGGTTCGCCGGGTCGGCGGCGAGGCCCGCGTTGGTGGACAGCGCGGTGCGCAGGATCCAGTAGAACGGCAGCAGAGTGACCAGCACGATCGCGGCCATCACCGCCCAGGCGGCGATCCGCCCGAGGGAGGGCCCGCGCCGCAGGGGCCGGACGGCCGTCGCGGTGGGCGTCGGGGTGGGCGTCGGCGCCGGTGTTGTCAGAGTTGTCATGGCGTGCTCCTTCCGGTCAGCCGAGATCCGTGTGGCCGGCCCGGGTGAGCCGGTACTGGAGGAAGGTGATCGCGCTCAGCACGACCAGCAGGGCCACGGACATCGCCGAGGCGTAGCCGAACTGGAAGCGGCCGAAGGCGGAGCCGTAGATGTAGAACTGAAGGACGTTGGTGGCGTTCGCCGGACCGCCCGCCGTCGTCACCGCGACGGTGTCGAACACCTGGAACGAGCCGATCACCGTCATGATCAGGACCACCGCGAGGACCGGACGCAGCAGCGGCATCGTGATGCGCCAGAACATCCGCCCCTCGCTCGCACCGTCCACCTTGGCCGCCTCGTACATGTCGTTCGGGATGGCCTGGAGACCGGCGAAGAGCAGCAGCGCGGTGTAGCCGACATGCCGCCAGACGTTGATCAGCGCGATCGTCGGGATCGCCCAGGTCTCGTCGGCGAGGAACGGGATCCGGTCGAAGCCGAGGGCCGCGATGATCTCGTTGCCGATGCCGAGCTGGGTGTCGAGCATCCAGAGCCAGACGATGCCCGCGACGACGTTCGACATCAGATAGGGCGTGAGCACGATCCCGCGGAGTACGGCGGACTGGGTCAGCCGCTGGAGCAGTACGGCGATGGCGAGTGCCGCCGTCGTCTGCACCCCGATGTTGATGAGGACGTATTCGACGGTGACCGTCAACGAGTCCCAGAAGATGGGGTCGTTGACCATCCGGACGTAGTTGTCGAGCCCCACCCACTCGGCCGGGGTCAGCAGGTTGAAGCGGGTGAAGCTCAGGTAGACGCCCCGCAGCGTCGGCCAGAGCAGGAACACCAGGAAGCCCAGCATCGCCGGGGCGACGAAGAGCGCCGCGAGTGCGCCGTCGCCGCGTGGTCGACGCAGGGGTGGGCTGGTGGAGGCGACGGTCATGGAGAGACTCCCTCGTCTGCTCGTCAGCGGCTCGTCCTCAGGGGACTTACTTTTGAGCCAAAAGAATCCATTCGTCAAGAGGTGGGTAACCATCTTTTTCCGGCAGGGAATCCCGGCGTATGGTGGTCACGTTAGTTTCAGGGCAAAAGAAATGGTGAGGGGTCTGATCGTCATGACGACCGCACTGGCCGACGGCTGGCCGCCACTGAGTCCCGGCGAGCGCTCGGTGGCGATCGAGGTGCTCGTCCACGGCCCGCTGTCCCGTGCCGAACTCGCCCGGCGGCTCGACCTCTCCGCCGGCAGCCTCACCCGGCTGACCAAACCGCTGCTCGCCTCGGGGCTGCTCGTCGAGGTGCCCGACGCCGGCGCCCCGGCCGAGGTGCGGCAGGGGCGCCCCTCGCAGCCGCTCGACGTCGTCGCCGAGTCCCGCGCCTTCCTCGGCTTCAAGATCACCGAGGACATGGTCTACAGCGTCGTCACCACCCTGCGCAGTGAGGTCGTCGCCCGTCTCGACCGGCCCCTCACCACACACGATCCGGCCGAAGTGGCCGACCTGGTCGGCGAGATGACCGCCGAACTCACCGCCGCCCACCCCGCCGTGGCCGGCATCGGGATCGGCGTCGGCGGACACGTCGAGAAGCGCTCGATGGTCGTCGACTCCGTCTTCCTCGGGTGGCAGGACGTCCCTCTCGCCGCACTCGTCGAGGAACGTACGGGGTTGCGGGTGGTCGTCGAGAACGACGTGGCCGCCCTCGTCGAGGCCGAGAGCTGGTTCGGCGCGGGCCGCGGCCTGGACCGCTTCGCGGTCCTCACCATCGGCGCGGGCATCGGCTACGGCCTGGTCAGCGGCGGCCGTCGCGTACCGTCCGCCGAGCACGACCGGGGCATAGGGCGCCGCTGGATCGTCAACCCGAACGGCCCGCTCACCCCCGAAGGGGAGCGTGGCAGCGCCATATCCCTGCTCGCCGTCCCCAGCATCCGCTACCAGATCCGCGCCGCCACCGGCCACGACCTGACCTACGACGAGATTCTCGCCCGGGCCGCCGCCGGTGACCCCATGGCCGCCCGCGTCATCGACGAGGCGGCCCGCGCTCTCGGCACGCTGATCGCCCAGATCGCCAACTTCGCGATGCCCGAGAAGATCCTGCTGGCCGGGGAGGGCGTCGGGCTCGTCGAGGTGGCCGGCGCCGCGGTCGAGGAGACCATCCTCGCCAACCGGCATCCGCTCGCCGATCCGGTCAACCTGGAGACCAAGGTTTCCGACTTCCACGACTGGGCGCGCGGGGCCGCCGTACTCGCCATTCAGGTACTGGTGCTGGGGGCCGTCGACCGATGAACTCCGGGGCCGGAAACGAGGGATGCCGATGGCTGGACGTGATCAGCAACACGGTCCCTGATGTCCGTTTAGTTCGAAATAATCGATTCGGCTTTCACTCTTGGCGGCATATGCTTCACACCATGTCCACCACTCTTCAATCCGCCCCTGATCGATCGGCAGCCGACGTCAACGAAGAGATCCGGGCCCTGTGGCTCCGGTCGGGCGGGATTCTCAGCACCGAGCAGCGGCTGACCTATCAGCAGCTCGTCGCCGAATGGGCCGCGGTCTCCCCGCACCCCGGGCACGAGGCGTAACCACTTTCGACATCTCCGCAGCAGGGCCGGGGCCGCGCACAGCGCGTCAGCCCCGGCCTTTCGTGTGTCCCCCTCAGCTCCAGGTCGCCGAGTACGAACGGCGGTAGTCCCTGCGGTCCTGTTCCACCCGGAACCAGCGGGTGGCGACCAGGGCGATCAGGCTGCCGCCGACGATCAGCAGCCCCGGCCCCACGTTCTTCGGGTCCGCGAGCCGGTCCAGCAGTGCCTCCCCGACCGAGCCGCCCGCCACCGGCGCCACCGAGCCGGGCTGGGCGTCCCCCGGGTCGATGGCGTTCTGCGTGGCCGTCGCGGACGGTTCCGGGGCGGCCCCCGCCCCCTGACCCGCGGCGTTCGCCGGGCCGATCAACCGGACGTTGAGCGCGGTCAGCGCCTTGGTCACCGGCTGGAAGAACGTCGTACCGCCGCTCTGGCAGTCGCCGTTGCCGCCCGAGGTGATCCCGAGCGCGATGCCCTCGGAGAACAACGGGCCACCGCTGTCTCCCGACTCGGCGCACACGGTGGTCTCGATCAGGCCCGACACCGTGCCCTCCGGGTAGTTGACCGTGGCGTTGAGCCCGGTCACCTCGCCGTCGCGCAGCCCGGTGGTGCTGCCGCTGCGGAACACCTTCTGGCCCACGGTCGGATCGGCCGAGCCCGTGATGCGCACGCCCCGGCCGTTGCCGATGGCGACGACATCGGCGCCGTCACCGGCCGAACCGCCGTTGTACTGCACCAGCGAGTAGTCGTTGATGGGGAAACTGCCGCTGATCGTTTTGCCGATCTCCTGTGAGCCTGAGGTGTCCGCGAACCAGATCGAACCGTTGGGCCCGCAGTGACCGGCGGTGAGGATGAAGTCGGCCGTCCCGTTGGTCACGTTGAAGCCCGCCGAGCAGCGCCCGCCGGTCGACAGGATCGGCTGCGCCGCGTTGATCCGGGTGGTGAAGGTGCCCTGGGTGCGCTCCATGCGGACGGAGCCGCCGATGTCCTCGGCGACCGCGGCGAGTTTGGCCCAGTCGGCGGCCGACACGGTGGTGTCGGCCTGGACGACCACCTCGTTCTTGGTGTAGTCGACCGACCAGGCCGTGCCCGCCACGCGTGGTGCCGAACGCAGCGTCTGGGTCGCGGACTTGAGGTCGTTCATGCTGTAGTCCACGACCTTGGCCCGGGCGCCCGCCTTCTTGACCTCCGCCGCCGCCTTCTCGTCGGTGACCGCGACGACCGGTTTTCCGTCGTCCGCGATCCAGCTGCCCGCCGTACGGTCGGTGCCGAGCTCGGTGACGAGACCGGAACCGGTGGTGCCGGCCGCCCGGGCCGAACTGAGAGGCAGGTCGGCGGCTTGCGGTGGCTCGGTCGCCACGGCCTGGGTGACCATTAATCCGCCGAGGATGATTCCGCCGACGGCCGCCAGCCGTGTCGCTCGCCGGACGATCCGTCGTCGTGCGTGCCTCATCAATGGCTCCCGAACCCTGAACGCGCGGTCTCAACACCGCGGGGCCCTCCGGTCGTTGAGTGGCCCTGACTTCCATACGTGGCGAGCGGTGTTCATGTTCACCGGGTTCAAGATCCTGTGCGGTCCTCTTGCCAAGGGGGCGGATCGTGTCAGGACGTGCGGCCCGGTCCGCA
The DNA here is from genome assembly GCF_044333925.1 of Streptomyces sp. NPDC020898. Lineage (NCBI taxonomy): Bacteria > Bacillati > Actinomycetota > Actinomycetes > Kitasatosporales > Streptomycetaceae > Streptomyces > Streptomyces sp. NPDC020898. The sequence goes on along the minus strand of NZ_JBIRRV010000014.1, from coordinate 262,783 downwards.
GTACACGGCAGTCCAGGCAAGGTTGTTGATGTGGGCGAAGGCCTGGACAGGGCCTAATCGGGGGCAGTTGCGAAGAGCCGGCCCCGGCTCCGTTCGTCGCCCCACACGGACCCCGTGTCCACATACGGACGCAGCAGCGCCGTCAGTGTCGCGTCGCCGCGCCCGTTCAGCTCGTGGGAGGCGATGCTGCGGGCGATGCCGGCGAGGAAGTCGGCCAGCTGGATCCGCGCGTCGTCCCGAGCGACGACGAGGCGCAGCCCGCCGATCCGCGCGGTCTCCTTGAGCCACTCGATGCGCTCCTCCGTCAGCATGTTCTGCCGGTCGTGCACCAGCACGACGGCCTGCCCGCCCGCACGCCAGTAGGCGGCCGTCCGCACGATCGCGGGCAGCAGCGGATTGAGTACGGGGATCAGGGCGGGGGCGGCGAGCAGCCGGGCCCGGTGCTCCTCGGCCCGGGAGCGGGCACCGCCGAGCAGCTTCAGCACGTCTGCCGCGTCCTGGCCCAGAGGGCCCGGTGTCTCCCGGGCCAGGGTGTCCACCGCGCGGAAGAAGGCGTCGACGGGCGCCCGAGGATCGGCGCCGGCGTCACCGCGTACCCGCAGCAGGGCGTTGGCCGCCGCCAGGAACTCCTTCCATCGCTCGGCCCCGAAAGCGTCCGCGCCCGCGCGGAAGAGGGGACCGGCGCCGGCCGGATCGCCGAGGAGCAGGTCCACGACCCGCTCGACCATGAAGAAGGTCTTCTCCGTGAGATGGACGTACGCGTGCCCGTGCAGAGGGCCCGCGGGGGCGAGCAGCCATTCGAGGACCGCTCGGTGCTTCTCCCGGAGCAGATGGTTGGCCTTGTACTCCTCGGCGGGTGACCGGATCCGGTCGCGTATCTCCTGGATCGCCGCCGCCGCGGACGCCACGGGCACATCCACACTGCCGTGCGCGAAGACATCGGTGTTCCCGCCGGTCAGGTTCTCGCCGTCCGAGCCCGACTCGTCGCAGGCGATCTCGACTTCCGTGGGCTGCCGGGTCACACCGATCAGCATCCCCCACCAGGGTCCGTGAGGGCACCTGGTTATCGGGGCGCCATGAGCGGTGTGACGTCCGTGAAAACTCCGACCCATGTCTTGACATGCGGCTGAAATCATTCGTAGCTTACAGCGATCATTTAGATTCGTGAAAGATGTTCACGGATATGAACGGAGAACTTCCATGGGCGATCGCCGACGAAGTCGCCGCCTGGCCGCCGTGCTCACCGCCTCGGGGCTCGCATTCGGAGCGGCCGCCTGCGGGGCCGGTTCCGACAGTTCGGGTGGCGACCCGAACACGCTCGAGGTGTGGACCCGGAGCAACCCGGACCCCGCCGCCACCTATGAGCGCGTCTTCGCCGCCTTCACCAAAAAGACCGGGATCAAGGTCGACTATCAGCCGGTCGTCAACTTCGACCAGCAGCTGCAGAGCCGTGCGTCGACCAAGGACCTGCCGGACGTCATGATCAACGACACGGCGCTGATGGGCAGTTACCAGAGCCAGGGGCTGCTGAAGGTCATCGACCCCGCCTCGATCGCGGGCCACGGCCAGATCACCGCCAAGTCATGGTCCTCGACGGTGGGTATCGACGGCAAGCACTACGGCATCCCCTACTCCCGCCAGGCCCAGACCCTGATGATCAGGAAGGACTGGCTGCGGACGCTCGGCCTCGCGGTGCCCACCACCTGGGAGGAGATGCTGAGCGTCGCCAAGGCCTTCGCCACCCGCGACCCGGACGGCGACGGCAAGGCCGACACCTACGGCATGGTCGTCCCCGGCAGCGCCCAGAACGGCTACGCCGCCTGGTGGGGCGCCAGCTTCCTCTGGCAGGGCGGCGCGAAGATCGTCGAACCGGACGGCAAGGGGTTCTACAAACCGGCCATGGACTCGGCCGCCGCCGTGAACACCGTGACCTGGATGAAGGACAACCTCTTCTGCGGTGACAACGCTGTCACCCAGCCCGGCGCGCTGACCGCCATCACCTCCACCGCCACCAACTTCCAGGACGGCAACGCCGGGATGTACCTCACCGGCCCGTACAACATGGCCACCTTCGACGGGACCCTCGGCAAGGACAAGTACGAGGTCGTTCCGGCTCCCGCGGGCCCGGCCGGCGGTGACGTACTGGCCGACGGCGAGAACGTCTACTTCGGCGCCAAGACCGGCAAGACCGAGCAGGAACAGGCGCTCGCCGCGTTCCTCATCTCCCCCGAGGGCCAGAAGCTGGCCATGACCGGCGAGAACCAGCCCGTCGTCCGCATCCCCGTGAACTCCACGCTGGACGCCGCCACCGTCCGCGACGACGCCCGTTGGAGCGTGGTGCAGAAGGCGTACGAGGACACCTCGCAGCAGTTCCCGAACGCACCCGACTTCGCCCCCATCAAGCAGGACATCGCCGACAGCCTCAACGCGATCTTCACCTACTGCGGCGGAGACGTCCGCTCCCAGCTGGGGGAGCTCAACGACACGCTCGCCGGTGACCTCAAGGACCAGGACCTGCTGAAATGACCGCTACCGTGACCACCCCCGCGGCGCGCAGAGTCGTCACAGCGCGCAAGGTCTTCAATAAGAAGGCCCTCATCCCCTGGCTGTTCCTCGCGCCGGGTCTGCTTCTCGCCCTCGTCTTCAAGTTCTGGCCGATGGCCAAGGGCGTCTGGCTCAGCTTCTTCGACGTCCGGCCCTTCCTCGGCGACCAGTGGACCGGCCTCGACAACTACACCCGCGTCCTGACCGACCACCGCTTCCAGGACGCCATCGGACACACCCTGCTCCTGGGCCTCGGCCAGTCCCTCGGCGCCATCGTCCTCGGATTCGTCCTCGCCCTGCTCCTGGAGGGCCAGGCCCGCTCGCTGAAGATTGTGCGCACCGCCGTCTTCCTGCCCGCCGTCACCGCCACCGCGGTCGTCGGCGAGCTGTGGCGGCTGATGTACTACCCGACCTCCGACGGCCTGATCAACAGCGGCCTGAACCTCCTCGGGTTCGGCCCCGTCCAGTTCCTCGACAACCCGGACCTCGCGCTGTGGTCGACGATGGTCATGGGCATCTGGATCTGGGCCCCCTACAACATGGTCATCATCATGGCCGGCCTCGCGGGCGTGGACCGCTCGCTGTACGAGGCCGCCGCGATGGACGGCGTCTCCCTCTGGCAGCGCCTGCGCCACGTCACCCTCCCCGCGATCCGCCCCGCCCTCAGCATCGTCCTGATCCTCGCCGCGATCCGCGGCCTGCGTGTCTTCACCGAGGTCTACGTCCTCACCGGCGGCGGCCCGGCCGGGTCCACCGATGTCTGGATGACCCGCGCCTACACCCTCGGCTTCACCCGCAACGACATCGGCGGCGCCTCCGCGGCCTCCGTCGTCCTGCTCTGCGTCACGCTGCTGCTCACGGTCACCGTCAACTACTTCCGCAAGAGGGGAGACGTGCGATGAGCGCCCCAGCCATCGACCCCGTCCGGACAACGGCCCCGAAGCCGAAGGCGAGGCGGTCCGGCAAGGCACAGCGCACCACGCCGGCCCGCTTCGACACCGCCCTCGGCTGGAACGACAAACCGGGCTCCGCCTGGACCCTGAGAATCCTGCTCTGCGCGATCGCCCTGCTCATCTTTGCCGCGCCCTTCCTCGCGATCCTCTCCGGAGCCTTCACCAAGAACGCCAGCGGCTCCTCGCTGTCCTTCCTGCCGCACGACAGCACCCTGCTGAACTTCACGGTGGCCGGCGAGCGCGGCATCTGGGACTACTTCTCCAACTCGCTCGTCATAGCGGGCGGCGGGCTGCTGCTCCAGCTCGTGGTGTGCACGCTCGCCGCGTACGCGCTGGCCCGGCACCGCTTCCGCGGCCAGGCCATCGTCCTCACCCTGTTCATGCTGACGATGATGCTCCCCGAGGAGGTCATCGCGATCCCGCTGTCGCTGGTCCTCGGCGACGTCCCGGTGGTCCACCTCGACCTCAAGGGCACCGTCTGGGGCGTCATCCTGCCGCTGGGCGCCTGGGGCTTCTCGGTGATGATGCTCACCGAGTTCATGAAGGACATCCCCGACGAGATCGAGGAGGCCGCCCGCCTCGACGGCGTCGGCGAGCTGCGGATGCTGTGGCAGATAGTCCTGCCCCTGTGCAAGCCCGCGCTCGGAGTGGCCGGTGTCCTCGGCTTCATCATGATCTGGGACCAGTACCTGCTGCCGCTGATCGCCGCCAAGGACCCCACCGACTACACGGTGACCGTCGCCCTGTCCATCCTGCGCACCGACCCCGAGGTCGGTTCCGGGGTGGTGCTGGCGGGCGCGGTCATCGCCCTCCTGCCCAGCCTGATCGTCTATCTGCTCCTCCAGCGCTCGCTGGTCACCGGCATCGCCGCCGGTGCCACCAAGGGCTGACACCGACCCCCCACACCTTTGAGAGAGACATGAAGTTCCAAGGAGTGCTGTTCTTCCCGGTCACGCCCTTCGCGGCGGACGGGTCGCTGGACGGGGAACTCCTCGCCCAGCACATCGAGGCCGGCGTCGCGGCCGGCGCCGGCGGGGTGTTCGTCGCCTGCGGTACCGGCGAGTTCCACGCGCTGACACCGGCCGAGATCGAACAGGCGACCAGGATCGCGGTCGCCACGACCGCCGGGCGCGTCCCCGTCCTGGCCGCCGCGGGCGGTCCGGTGCCCGTCGCCATCGACCAGGCCACCCGTATCCGGGAGGCCGGCGCCGACGGCATCCTGCTGCTGCCGCCGTACCTGGTGACCGCACCGCAGCAGGGGCTCGTGCGCTACGCGCGTGAGGTGACGTCGGCCGCCCGGCTGCCGGTGATCTTCTACCAGCGCGGCACCGCCCGCCTCACCGAGGCGACGGCCGCCGAGATCGCCGCCCTGCCCGGAGTCGTCGGCCTCAAGGACGGCACCGGCGACATCGAGCGCATGCACCGCATCGTGCGCACGGTACGGGCGCTGCCCGGCGGCGAGGACTTCGCCTTCTTCAACGGCCTGCCGACCGCCGAGATGACGGCCGCCGCCTACCAGGGCGTCGGCGTCGACCTGTACTCGTCCGCCGTGTTCGCCTTCGCCCCGGAGATCGCCACCGCGTTCCACCGGGCACTGAGCGAGGGGAACGAGGCCCTGACCACGAAGCTCCTCGACGAGTTCTACGGCCCGCTCGTCGAACTCCGCGACGAGGTACCGGGATACGCGGTGTCCCTCGTCAAGGCCGGGGTGACCCTCCGGGGCCTGGACGTCGGCGGCGTACGGGCCCCGCTGCTCGACCCGACGCCGGAGCACGTGGCCCGGCTGGCGAAACTCATCGACCACGGTCTGGAGGCGGTCCGCGCATGAGCGACAGCAGGAGTACGACCATCAGCGTCACCGGCACCCGTATCCGCGAACTCCTCGTCACCCCCATCGCGTTCGGCGACCCGCCGCTGCTCAACGCCGACGGGGTGCACGAACCGGTCGCCCTGCGCTGCATCCTCCAACTCGTCCTGGAGGACGGCACGGTGGGCCTCGGCGAGTCGCCCGGCGGCACCGCCCGCCTCGCACGGCTCCAGGAGGCCGCGAAGGCCGTCGTCGGCATGGACGTCTTCGACACGACAGCCATCGCGGCGGCGATCGACGCCGTCCTGGCGCCGACCGTGCCCCGCTCCCACGATCGCGGCTGGGCCACCTCGGCCGTCGAGGTGGCCTGTCTCGACGCCCAGGGCAAGCTGCTCGGCCGCCCGGTCAGCGACCTGCTCGGCGGCAAGGTCAGGGACGCCGTGCCCTTCGCCGCGTACCTCTTCTACAAGTGGGCGCAGCACCCCGCCCTCGACGGCCGCGAAGCCATCGGCGACGAATGGGGCGCGGCCCTCGACCCGGCCGGGATCGTCGAACAGGCCCGGCGGATGCAACAGCGGTACGGATTCACCTCGTTCAAGCTCAAGGGCGGGGTCTTCCCGCCCGACGAGGAGATCGCCGCGATGCGGGCCCTCGCCGAGGCCTTCCCCGGACAGCCCCTGCGCCTGGATCCCAACACGGCCTGGACGGTGGAGACCTCGAAGTACGTCGCCCGTGAACTCGACGGCGTCATCGAGTACTTGGAGGACCCGACCGCCACCATCCCCGGCATGGCCGAGGTCGCGAAGGACGCGCCGATGCCGCTCGCGACCAACATGTGCGTGATCGCCTGGGAACATCTGCGGCCCGCCGTCGAACAGAACGCGATCCAGGTCCTCCTCACCGACCACCACTACTGGGGCGGACTGCGCCGGACCCGTGAACTCGCCGCCGTGTGCGAGGCGTTCGGCATCGAGTTGTCCATGCACTCCAACTCGCACCTGGGCATCAGCCTGGCCGCGATGACCCACGTCGGCGCGGCGATCCCCAACCTCGCGCACTCCTGCGACACGCACTACCCGTGGAACTCGGCCGACGACGTGATCGTCCCCGGCGTCATCGAGGTCCGTGACGGTGCGGTGAAGGTGCCGACCGGCCCCGGCCTGGGCGTCGAGCTCGACCCCGACGCCCTCGACCGGGCCCACCGCCGCTACCTCGCCTGTGGGGTGCGCGACCGGGACGACACCGGGTACATGCGGCGGATCCGGCCGGAGTACGAGCGGCGGCTGCCGCGCTGGTGACGGCGGACAGCGGGGAGGGGCCGTCGCCGGCGCCCTCCCCGCTGCCTAGACTCCCGTCCATGGACGAGACCACGCTGGACCGGCTCGGTGCGGGCAGCTACCTGCTGATCACCAGCTACCGCAAGAACGGCACGCCCGTCGCCACCCCCGTCTGGGTGGTACGGGACGGGAACGCGCTCGGCGCCTGGTCGGCCGCGGACGCCTGGAAGGTGAAACGGATCCGCAACCGGGCCGACGTCCTCGTCGGCCCCTGCGACGCCCGCGGAAAACCGACCGGCGACCAGGTCCCCGCCACCGCCGAGATCCTCGACCAGCCCGCGACCGACGTCTACCGCGGGCTCCTCGCCCGCAAGTACGGCGTGCTGGGCCGCGTCACCCTGCTCGGCAGCCGGCTGCGGCGCGGGAAGTCGGGCACGGTCGGGATCCGCATCACCCTCACGTAGGCCGGCGGACGGCCCCGAACGCCGAGGGGCCGGAAGACGCCGTTCCCGGCAGGTCTTCCGGCCCGTCCCCTGTCCGGTCAGTCCTCGCCCCGGACGATGTTCCACTCCGTACCCGTGTGCGTCGGCGCCGCGGAGCCGCAGGTCTCGACGGGGGAGAGGCAGGTGCGTATTCCCTCGTCGGGGGCGTGGCGGTCTTCTGCCTCGCCGGTCTCGCGGGGTTGCGATGCCTTCTTCGCAATGGTGTGCGCAGTCACGGCCCTTCAACTTCTCTCTGCCTCGGAATCACCAGACCGCGAGGCCGAGCCGCACCGTTCTTCGCTGGTGCCCGACTCTCACGGTGTGGCGACCGAGTTCCCCCGGCCATGAGGACAAAACGCGTTCGCAGGCCGGGCCCCCGAACGGGATGCCCGGCCTGCGAACGGCTCACCCCTACGAAGCGTCCGACACCGTTCCCGAGAACTCGGGCCCGAACACCGGATCGCCCGTCTCGTCGTCGTAGTCCGTCATCCGCAGCCGCACCGACTCCTCCGGCTCCGCCACCGTGTCAGCGATCGTCGGCACGCTGATCTCGGCGGTCAACTCGCCCGGCGGGATCGCCACGTACAGATAGAGGTCGGTCTTGGACAACAGCCGTTCCGGCAGCGGTTCCTGACCGGAGGTGTCCGCCAGCCACGTCGGATCGACGTCCGTGGTGGACAGTTCGGCGCCACCTGCGACCGGCAGCGCTTCGATGCCCCAGTACATCTCGGCGCCGGAGGGCGCCGACAGGGTCGCGCGCCAGGTCAGCCGCTGCCCCTCGGTGACCCGGTCCGCGACCGGGGTGATGGTGAGCGTGGGCCGGGGATCGTCGTTCTCGGCGGTCACCCCGCCGCTGTGCGCACCGACGACCGCACCGCGCACGGCCTTCACGAACACGTTGTGCGTCATGTCGTAGTCGTACAGAGTGTCGCCCTTCACCGTGACCGGCACGTCGACGCTCTGCCCACCGGGCCGTACCGTCACCAGGCGGCTCGTCGTCGCGTACGTCTCGGGGTTCTGGACGTACAGCCGGACCGTGCCGCCGCCCTGTCCGGAGATCCGGACCGGCACCCGGTAGGTCCGGGTGCCCGAGTCGCCCTCCATGACGCTCAGCCGTCCGAGGTCGACGCGCGGCAGCACGGCCGGCCGCACCGCGGGGGTGCCCGGGCGCCAGCCCCAGGTGTCGATCAGCCAGGCCTGCCCCGCGTTGCTGCGCGGAGTCAGCTCCACGCTCCGCACCTTGTGCAGGTCGAGCCCGGCCCGGCCGGCGGCTGCCAGCGGTACGCGGACCTCCCGCGCCCAGTACGAGGCGGTGCGCTCGGTCCCCGGCAGCCCGTCCACGCGGACCCTGCCGAGGGTGGCGCGCCGGCCGGAGGTGTCGGTGACGGACACGTCCAGCTGGGTTCCGGTGGTGTTGGGCGGCACCATCACGCGCAGGGCGAGGCCCTTGGCGCCGCCCAGGGACACCGGCCGTTCGGGAAGCACCCGCACCGGCGTACCCGGCTGCGACCACTTCATGGCGACCGCCCGGCGGCCCACCTCCCGCTCCGTCTCCCAGCTCGCGAAGTGCGGGGAGCCGCCGGGGGTGTCCTCGGCCAGGCACCTGAGCGCGGCACGGTCGTCGACCGCCGAGCACAGTCGCCCGCCGGCGCCCTGCACGGTCACCGCACCGTCCGGCAGGATGCCGGCGGAACGGTTCGCGCCCACCGCGTGCGTGAGGACTCGCGCCGGGTCGGCGGACGGTATCCGACGGCCCGAGCCGTCCAGCAGCGGACGCACCCGGTCGTCACCGGCGACGAACAGCCGGGCCGCCGCCGCGATGTAGGAGGCGCCCGCCCTGTGCTGCTGGTCGGCGGTCAGCCGGGTCCTGGTGCCCATGTTGCACACCGCGTCCGGCTCCTCCTCGTCCGACCAGAAGTCGTCGTTCGCCGGTGCCTGCGCCTGCCCCGGCGTCCACTCGGTGTTGAAGTAGTTGTGGTTGGCGCCGATCATGTACACCGCGCTGTGCAGAGCGGCGCCGCGGCTGATCCCCCGGGTGCCGTCGATCGCCAACTCGCCCTGGAGATCGGACACATCGCCGTCGCAGCCCGGCAGAATCGTCACCGACGGCACGTCGGCGACCGGGTTCTGTCCGAAGATCGTCGGGCCGATGAGGACCGTACCCCGGATGTTCCAGCGCACCGGGCCGCCGTACCCGTCCTGGTCGGCCGGCGGACGGTACAGGCTGTCCATCGCGGCCCGGTTCACACCCTCACCGCCCCGCGAGTGACCGACCAGCAGCACCCGCGAGAGGTCGGCGGCCGGCGCGGTCCGCACGATCGCCGGCGCCGAGGGCCGGTTCGCCGCCCAGCCTGCCCAGCGGGCCAGATGCTGCCGTACGAGGGAGGAGCGGGCCTGCGCCCCGGCGTCCTCGGCCCACCGGTCCTGCGCGTTGATGCCGTTGGCGGAGATCGACACCGTCACATAGCCCTGCGACGCCAGGAGTTTCTGGTCGCGCAGATAACCCCGGTAGCTCGGTATCTGCTTCGCGCCCGCCTGACAGGGCCAGTCGCCGCTCACCTCGCCGTCCGGCGTGTAACAGGTCGAGTGGCGCCCGTGCAGGAACAGCGCGAGCGGCCGGTGACCGGTGGCCCCGGTCGGCGCGACCACCACGGCCTTCATCTCGATCGGCACGGCGAACCCGGGCAGCTTCACGGAGTCCAGCGCGTACTCGCCCGAGACCGTACGGTACGAGCCCGGCTTGCCGGGATCGACGGAGCCCGCCGGAGCCAGGGCGGGCGGAGCGACCGCCGCGCGCTGCTCGTCCGGCGCCGACACCAGTCCCGCCGCGTCCAACCGGCGCCCACCGGCGCGCACTTGGAGATCCTCGAATTTCTTGGTGCCGCCGCCGTTCAGGGCCTCTTCCAACGGAAGCCGGAACGTCCGGCCGTCCTTCGCGGCCGTGGGCCGGCCGAGCAACTGGTCGCCCGCGTAGAACTCGACGCGCGCGTCCCCCATCGGTACCGGTCTGCCGCCGGAGCGCCAGACGAGCTGCCGCTTCGCACCGTCACCGGTGAACGTCCAGTCCGGGGGCAGCTGTTGGTCGGCCGCCACCTCCGACCGGGTCGGCTGCTGCGCCTGCGCCCAGCCTGGCGATGCTCCCACCACCGCGACCAGGGCAGCCGCGGTGACCCATATTCGCCGGGCACGTAGCAATGGTCTTCTCCTCCTGGACTCGCTCAGGAGCCCCGGGCTTCCCGGTGGCCCCTCTCGTCTCGGAGGACGGGATCAAGGACCTGTGGGTTGCCTGTGGAGGAGAGTCAATGGAAGTGAGAGCTACGGCAGTTGGCGGTGCGAGGAGTCGGCGTACCGGCAGCGGGGGCGCTGGTTACTGACGTACCGTCAGATCCAGGCGCGGTACGGCTCGTCCAGCAGCTGGAAAACCGGCTCGCCGCGCACCGGGTCCTTCGCCGTGGACAGTCGGACCCGGTCCCCGCTGTGGATGCCGGCGGCGGGGCCCATCACCCGGCCGCGTACGACGAAGCCCTCGGCCATCTCGACCAGCGACACATTGCGCGCGGCCGGCGTGTTCCGGTTGACCACCGTGGCGTGCCGGACGGTGCCCGTGCCCTCGCTGCGCTCCGTGCGCAGGTCGCTGCCCGCGCAGACCGGACACAACAGCCGGTGGTACATCGCGGTGGCGCACCAGCCGCAGCGCTGGAAGACGAGGGTGTTCGTGTCGGCCGGGGCGTCGAGCAGGCCCGTGGAGCCGACGGCCACCGGACGAGTGGCGCCAAGTGAGTGGTACACCGTGTCATCTCCCTGCGCTCCGCCTGAATCCGAAGTGCGCGGTTCGCCGTGCCACCGTGCACGGCTTCAGGGTATGGCACTCAGTGTCACGCGTAAAGGCACTGCGTACCCTCAATTCTCGCGAAGATGCGAGAGCGTCGACTCGATCTCCTGCACGACCCGCCACATCGGTGCCCCGCGCCGCGAGACGACGACAACCACGTCATCGGACTCGTCCAGGTCGGAGGCTGGGGACGGGGACGGGGACGGGGACGGAGACGGAGGCGGAGGCGTGGGCGTGGGCGGGGTGCCGAACGCGGCCTTCACGTAGTCCAGGGCGTGGTCCACGGCTGTGGTCGCGTCGCCCTGTCCGTCCGAGCGCAGCCAGGAGCGCAGCGCGTTGTTGTGTGCGGCGACGACGGACGCCGCGATCACGTCGGCCTGGAGCGTCCCGTCGGGCCGGCCGGCGAAACGGCCGCGCAGATACGCGGCCAGGGCACGCTCGTACCGCCAGACCACCGACAGCTCGGACGCGCGCAGCCCGGGGACCTTCTTGGTGAGCCGGTAGCGCTGTACGGAGAAAGCGGGGTTCTCGGCGTACATGAGCAGCACCATGCGGGCGGCGGCGCTCACCCGCCCCACGGGTTCCGCGTCCTCGGGGCTGTCGGCGAGGTAGGCCGTCATGTCGGCCAGGCACCGCTCGTGGTCGGGGAAGACCACGTCCTCCTTGGAGGGGAAGTAGCGGAAGAACGACCGGCGCCCGACCCCGGCCAGCGCCACGATGTCGTCCACGGTGGTCTGCTCGTAGCCCCGCTCCAGGAACAGCTGGAAGGCCGCCGCGACCAGGGCGTCCCGCATGGGCGGTTTGGTCATGGACCGGAAACTAGCATCCGAGCGGGAGTGATGGCACTCAGTGCGCTGCGTATGGGGAACTGAGTGCCCTCGGATGGACGCCCGCGCATCACGCGAGGGTGACCTCGACCGGCAACTTCTTGATCCCGTTGACGAAGTTCGAGCGCACCCGGGGAGCGTCCCCCACCAGCCGGATGTCCGCGAGGCGTGGGATCAGCTCCTCGAACATGATCCGGATCTCGGTGCGGGCCAGCAGATTGCCCAGGCACAGGTGCGGACTGCCCTTGCCGAAGGTGAGGTGGTCGTTGTCCGTGCGCGTGACGTCGAAGTCGTACGGATTGCCGAAGACCGCCTCGTCACGGTTGCCGGAGGCGTACCACATGACGACCTTGTCGCCCTCCCTGACCAGCTTGCCGCCCAGCTCCACCTCACGGGTCGCGGTGCGCCGGAAGTGGTAGACGGGGGACGCCCAGCGCAGGAACTCCTCGACCGCGCCCGGGATCAGGGAGGGGTCGGCCTGGAGGCGGGCGAGCTGCTCGGGGTGCTGGAGGAGGGCCAGCATCGAGTGGGTGATGGTGTGCCGGGTCGTCTCGTTGCCGGCGACCACCAGCAGCAGGAAGTAGTTGTCGAAGTCCTGCGCGGACAACGGCACTCCGTCGCGCGGGGTGGTGTTGATGAGCTTGGAGACGAGGTCGGTGCCCTCCCCGCCGCGCCGCTTGCGGGCCAACTCCCGCCCGTACTCGAAGACTTCGAGCGAGGCGGGGGAGCGGAAGGGCAGATCGCGGTACTGCTCGCTCTCCGCGCTGTGCAGCAGCACGTCGGCGTAGTCGGGGTCGGTGTTGCCGATGATCCGGTTGCCCCAGTCGATGAGCTGCTGGTTGTCCTCGGGCGGGACGTCGAGGAGCCGGGCCAGGACGTTGATGGGGAAGTCGGCGGAGACCTCCTTGACGAAGTCGAACGTCCCCTTGGCGAGCGCGGTGTCCAGGGTCCGTGCGGTGAGCCCGCGCAGGAAGTCGGTGTAGCTGTTGATGACGCTCGCGCCGAACTGGCGTTGGATCAGGCTGCGCAGCGCGCGGTGGCGCACTCCGTCCAGCTCCAGGACGGAGGCGCGTTTCTTGATCTGGTCCTCGTCGAGCTCTTCGAGGTTGACGAACTTCGTCGAGGTGAAGGTCTCCGCGTCACGGTCGACGCGCGCGATGTCCGCGTGCCGGGTCACCGCCCAGAAACCGGAGTTGGGCGCCTCCTCGGGCTGCCAGTGCACCGGGTCCTCGTGGCGCAGGGTGTGGAACATCCGCCAGGGCGTCACCCCGTCGGTGAAGTTGTCGAGGTCGGCGAGGTCGACGGCGTCGAGGGGGAGCGGTTCTTGGGCCGGGGTGGACTTGAGGGTCTCGTTCATGAAGGGCTCCGGGGGAGGGGGCAGGCAACGGCGATCAGAGGTGGTACGCGTACTCGGTGAACTCCCAGTCGGTGACGTGCCGTTGGAAGCGTTCGACCTCGTTGCGCTTGTAGGCGAGGAAGGAGGCGACGAAGTCCTTGCCGAGCAGCTCGGTCAGGGCGGTGTCCGCCTCCAGCGCGTCCAGGGCGGCGGGCAGGCTCATCGGCAGTACGGCGGACCGTTCGGTGTCGTAGCCGTAGCCCTCCAGTGGCGCCGACGGCTCCTCCCCGGCCAGCACGCCGAGCAGCGCGGCGGCCGCGGCGCCGGCGATCGCGAGATAGGGGTTGGCGCCGGCGTCACCGAGGCGCAGTTCGAGCCGGGCCCCGGACCCGCGCTCCGGGGGTACCCGGACCATGGCGCTGCGGTTGTCGAGCCCCCAGTCGATCAGCCAGGGGGCGAGGGTGTCGGGCCCGAAGCGTTTGTACGAGTTCACGGTCGGGTTGAGCAGCGCGGCGAGGGCGGGTGCGTGGGCGAGGAGACCCGCCGCCGCGTGCCGTGCCGTGGCGGACAGTCCGTACGGGCCGGCCGGGTCGTCGAAGGTGTTGCGGCCCTCGGCGTCGTCGCAGGAGATATGGAGGTGGAAGCCCGAGCCGCCCGCGTCGTTGAAGGGCTTCGCCATGAAGGTGGCGAGCCGCCCTTCCTTGCGGGCCAGTTCCTTGATCGCGGCCTTGAAACGGAAGGCCCGGTCGGCCGCCGACATCGCCTCCGAGTGCAGCAGGTTGATCTCGAACTGCCCGCCGTCGAACTCGTGGTTTCCGCTGAGCACGCCGATGTTCAGATCGCGTACGTGGCGCAGGGTGCGCAGGAGATGGTTGTCGGGGTCGGCGCGCAGTCCGGCCGTGTAGACGACACCCGCGTCCCGGTTGTACCGCTGCCAGCCGCTCGCGTCCCCCGGCGCGGGATCGCACAGGAAGTACTCCAGCTCGGGCCCGACGACAGGCCGCAGCCCGTGCTCGGCGCACCGGGCGAGGACGGCGCGGAGCAGATCGCGGGGCGACTCCGGCGCAGGTGAACCGGTCGCCGGGTCGACGACGTCCCCGAGGCAGACGGCGACGCCGGGCTCCCAGGGCAGGGCGACCAGGGTGGACAGATCCGGCCGTACGGAGATGTCGGGCAGGCCCGCGTCCAGGCCGCCGCTGACCGGGACCACGTCTCCTTGGGGGCTGGTGTGGTAGACGGCCCGGCAGAAGGCGAGGCCGTGCTCACAGGCGCGGGGCAGTTCGTCGAGCAGGACGTCACGGGCGCGGTCGGTGCCGATGAGGTCGGGATAGACCACCCGGACCACGTCGATCCCCTCGGCGGCGAGCCGCTCGATGTGCCGGCGGACCTCTGGAATGTCGATTGCGCTCACCGTTGTCTCCTCGGGCGGACGTCGGGCACCTCCGGAACGGGGGTCCGGGAGGCGGGTGGCGTGGGGAGCACGGCCGGGGTGCGCGGTGCGGGCGGACGGCCCGGGCTCGTTGTTTGAGGCCAAACGGTATGGAGGGGTGGCCTGTACCGCAAGAGGGTCGGGAAAGAATTTATCCATCCGGATAGCTATTGACCAGACTCCAGCTGCTTCCTATCTTGTTTGAAGCCAAACGAGTCAGGGGTCGAGCCTCTTACCGGGTCTCCGCACCCCTTTGGCCGGGGCCCGTCCGGCAGCGGCCGGGCCCCTCCACCTCCCTCCCACTCCCCGCTCCGACGCCCTCACCACCAGGAGGACCGGCCCATGAAGGTCGTCGTCGACATGAACAAGTGCCAGGACCACGGCCAGTGCGTCTTCGCGGCGCCCGACGTCTTCTCGATGGACGACGGCGGTCACCTGCTGTACGTCTCCGACCCCGACGACGCGCTGCGCGACGAGGCCGAGGAGGCCGCGGACGTCTGCCCGCTCCAGGCCATCCGGATCGAGGACTGACGTGACCGGCGCGACCGACTCTCCGGGTGCGCCCGTGGGGCGCGTGGTCGTTGTGGGCGCCTCGATGGCCGGGCTCCGCGCCGCCGAGCAGCTGCGCGCGGCAGGCTGGACCGGGGCCGTCACGGTTGTCGGCGACGAGCCCCACATGCCCTACAACCGCCCTCCGCTGTCCAAGGGCGTACTCGCGGGCAAGGCTTCATTCGCGTCCCTGGCCTTCACCCCGAAGGCGTCGACGGCCGACGTGGAGTGGTGCCTCGGTACGAAGGCGATCACGGCCCGCCTCACGGAGCGAACCGTCGACCTCGACGACGGTTCGACCCTGTCGTACGACGGTCTGGTCGTCGCCACCGGAATGCGCCCCCGGAGGCTGCGCTGCGCCGGCCCGCAGGCCGGCCGGCACACCGTACGCACCCTCGCCGACGCCCAGGGTCTACGCGACGAGCTGACCCGGCCCGGTGTCAGGGTCGTCGTGGTCGGCGCCGGATTCATCGGCTGCGAGGTCGCCGCCACGGCCGTCGGGCTCGGCGTCACCGAGGTGACCGTCGTCGATCCGCTGCCCCTGCCCATGGTGGGCCCCCTCGGTGAACTCCTCGCCCGCGCGCTGCTCACCCGGCACGAGGAACGCGGGGTGCGCTTCGCACTGGGAACCGGGGTCGCCGGATTCGAGGGCGACGACCGGGTCACCGGCGTCGTCCTCGGCGACGGAACGGTCCTGCCCGCCGACGTCGTCGTGGAGTCGGTCGGGTCCGTCGCCAACGTCGAGTGGCTGGACGGCAACGGGGTCGATCTCGGCGACGGTGTGCTCACCGACGAGTGGCTGCGAGTGGGCGGGCGCCCGGAGGTCGTCGCGGTCGGCGACGTGGCCCGCTTCCCGAACGCCCGCTACGACGGCGTACCCCGCCGCGTCGAGCACTGGTCGATCCCGACGGATACGGCCAAGCACGCTGCCAGGTCTCTCGTCGCCCATCTCGCGGGCGAAGGAGGGGAGTTGGCGCCCTTCGCGCCGCTGCCCACCTTCTGGAGCGACCAGCACGACTTCCGGCTCCAGTCCTTCGGGGCGCCCGTGCTCGGTATCGACGACGTACGTGTCCTCGACGGCGACCCGGCGGGTGACGTCCTCGTCGGATACCACGCCGACGGCCGGCTCGTCGGGGTCGTCGCCCTCGGCGGGCCCGCCACGGCGACCAAGGCCGCCCGCTATCGCGCCGAACTGCTCAAGCAGCCCGTTCTCCCTGTGCAAGGAGCCTCCAAGTGACCGGTCCCCGTGGGTTCTTCCACCCCAAGACGGCGAGCGGCGCCTCGTCGCTCATCCCGTCGCCGCCCTGGCGCTACTCGGGCGACCTGCTGACGATCGAGTACCGCACGGATCCCTCGCGGGTGCGTGAACTGCTCCCCGAGCCACTGGAGTTGGCCGACGAGGAGCCGGGCGCCGTCGCCATGATCTGGGCCGACTGGCAGTCGTGCTCGGCGGCTGGGGACGAGCTGCTGGATCCCGTGCGGGGGCAGTACAAGGAGGCGTTCGCGGTCGTCCGGTGCAAGTACCGGGGCGAGACGTACTCGCGGTGCGTCTACATCTGGGTCGACAAGGACTTCGCGATCGCCCGTGGGCTGCACCAGGGGTATCCGAAGAAGCTCGGGTCGATCCATCAGACGCGTCCGCATCCTTACGGGCCCGCTCCGCGGGTTGAGGCGGGGGCGAGGTTCGGCGCGACGCTTGCTGCGGCGGACCGGCGGTTGGCTCAGGCGGTGGTGACTTTGCGGGAGCCTTCGGCGACCAACGGGTTCGTGAACGGGCATCCCATGGCCCATCATCGCTGGCTGCCGTCCATCGAGAGCGGTAAGGGGTTGGCTCTGGACGAGTTGATCGAGTCGGGGGCGGCGTCGTTCGAGGGTGGGCAGGCGTGGGTTGGTGAGGCGTCGTTGGAGTTGTTTGACGCGCCTACGGAGGAGCTGGCTCGGCTGGAGATTCGTGAGCCTATTGCTGCGTATTACCGGCAGGTTGGCGTCGTTTGGGATGGCGGGCGGTTGTTGGAGTCGGGGACTTCGGGGGTGGGTGCCTCTTGATGTCGGTGGGTTTGTGCGGGCTGTGTGTGGCTGGTCGCGCCCACGCGGCGGAGCCGCAAATGTCACAGCCCCGCGCCCCTAGAAGCAGGTCGGTTCAGCCCAACTTCCTTTAATTGGAGCCCTTTCATGTCCGAAAGACTCATCGTCGCCGGAGTTTCCGTCGACACCCGGCACTGGATCGGCGGGAAACGCGTCGCATCCGCCGCCACCTTTACCGACACCTCGCCCATCGATGGCCGTACCCTCGGGGAGATCGCTCGTGGCGGGCCCGTCGAGGCCTCCGCTGCTGTCGCCGCCGCGAAGGCGGCCTTCCCTGTCTGGGCCGCGACCTCGCGTGACGAACGTGCCCGTGTCCTCCATGCCATCGCCGACGGCGTGGAGAAGCGGATCGAAGAACTGGCGATCGTCGAGACCAACGACAACGGCGCCCTCCTCCGCTCGCACCGCAGGGGTGTGATGCCCCGGGTGGCGCACAACTTCCGTTTCTTCGCGGACTGGTTGCTGAAGCTGGACCACGAGGACTTCGAGACGCGCGGACACACGAACCACGTCTCGTGGGACCCGGCAGGCCCGAGCGTTCTGATCACCCCGTGGAACGCGCCCTTGATGCTGGCCACTTGGAAGGTCGCCCCGGCGCTCGCCGCCGGTAACACCGTGATCCTCAAGCCCGCCGAGTGGTCCCCGCTCACCGCGTCCCTGTTGGCCGACATCGCGGCCGAGGCGGGACTGCCGGCCGGTGTCCTCAACGTCGTCCAGGGATACGGGTCCGAGATCGGCGACGCGCTCACCTCGCACCCGGACGTACGCCGGATCAGCTTCACCGGGTCCGTGCCGACCGCCAGGCACATCGCCGCCTCCGCCGCCGCGAACCTCACCCCGCTCAGTCTCGAACTCGGCGGAAAATCCCCGCTGTTGGTGTTCGCGGACGCCGACCTGGAGCTGGCCGTCGACCTCGCGGTGGAGCAGTACGACAACGCCGGCCAGGTCTGTCTGGCGGCGACCCGCATCCTCGTCGAGGAGTCGGTCGTCGACGAGTTCACCCGGCGATTCATCGACAAGGCAACGCGGTTGACGCAGGGCGACCCGCGCGACGAAGCCACCGACCTGGGCCCCAACATCCACCCCCGTCAGCTGGAGAAGATCGACGGGTTCGTGCAGCGGGCCGTCGAAGCAGGTGCGCGGGCTCTCATCGGCGGGCACCGCGCGGACGGGGACGGCCAGTACTACGCGCCGACCCTGCTCACCGAGGTCGCCCAGGACTCGGAGATCGTCCAGGAGGAGGTCTTCGGGCCGGTCCTCACCCTCCAGACCTTCGCCGGCGAGGACGAAGCCGTCCGCCTCGCCAACGACACTCGCTTCGGCCTCGCCGCGACCCTCGTCACCGGCGACCCCGACCGCGCCGAACGCGTCACCGCGCGGCTCGTCGCGGGCACGGTCTGGGTCAACTGCTTCTTCGTACGCGACCTCCAGGCACCCTTCGGCGGCTCCCGGCTCTCCGGGGTCGGCCGCGAGGGCGGTACCTGGAGCTTCGACTTCTACTGCGACGTCAAGAACACCGTCACCGCGCCGAACGGATGGATCAACCATGGGTGAGATCGTCGGGGCGGGCCTGCTCGCCCATGTGCCCACCATCGTGCTACCTGAGGCTGACCGGCTGGAGCTGAACGAGGGCAAGGAGATCACCCTCGTCACCGGACTGCGTCAGCTCAGGAAGGATGTGTTCGAGCGCGATGCCGCCGACGACTACGACACCGTCGTCGTCCTCGACTCGCACTGGGCGACCACCGTCGAGTTCGTCGTCAGCGGCCAGCAGCGCCGGGCCGGCCTCTTCACCTCCGAGGAGCTGCCGCGCGGCATGTGCAGGATGCCGTACGACTATCCCGGCGACCCCGAACTCGCCCACAACATCGCCCAGTTCGCCGACAAACACGGCACCTGGATCACCCCGATCGACGACGAGTACCTGCCCGTCTACTACGCGACGATCAACCTGTGGAAGTTCCTTGGCGAGGGGCTGCCCGACAAGCGGTGGGTGACCATCGGGGTCTGCCAGACCGGTGACATGGAGGACCATCTGCGGCTGGGGAGGGCCCTCGCCGACGGTATCGCCGCCACTCCGGGGCGCCGGGTCCTCGTCATCGCCTCCGGCGCCCTCTCGCACACGTTCTGGCCGCTGCGCCAGATCCGCGACCACGAGGCCAGCGACCCGGCGCACATCTTCACGCCGGAGGCCCGCGCCGCCGACGAGGAGCGCATCGCCTGGTTCAAGGAAGGGCGCCACGACAAGGTCCTCGACACCATGCCGGAGTTCTGGCAGCACAAGCCCGAGGCGAAGTTCTTCCACTACCTGATGCTCGCCGGCGCCCTCGGTGAACAGGCCTGCACCGCACCCGCCCGCCAGTATGGCGCGTACGAGAACTCCGTCGGTACCGGCCAGGTCCACCTCTGGTTCGACCGCCCCGCTGCCGGCTGGACCGCCCCCCGAACCCCCGTACAGGAGTCCTGACATGCCCGAATACCGTCGCATCCTGCTCGACGGCGCCGCCGTCCAGGTCACCGTCGAGGGTGACGAACTCGTCGCCGGAGACGGCCGCCGGGTCAAGGTGGAGGAGGCGCAGCATCTGCCGCCGGTCGTGCCGTCGAAGGTCGTCGCCGTTCATCTCAACCACCGTAGCCGGGTGGACGAGTTCCAGATCCGGCTCACCCCCACGCCGACCTACTTCCACAAGCCGACCTCCTCCCTCAACTCCCACAAGGGGGCGATCGTCCGCCCCGAGGGCTGCAAGTGGCTCAACTACGAGGGCGAGGTCGCCATTGTCATCGGGAAGACCGCGCGGAACATCTCGCAGGCCGAGGCGGGGGAGTACATCGCCGGTTACACCGTCGCCAACGACTACGGCCTGCACGACTTCCGCGACACCGACGCCGGGTCGATGCTCCGGGTGAAGGGCTCCGAC
Source organism: Streptomyces sp. NPDC020898 (assembly GCF_044333925.1). Lineage (NCBI taxonomy): Bacteria > Bacillati > Actinomycetota > Actinomycetes > Kitasatosporales > Streptomycetaceae > Streptomyces > Streptomyces sp. NPDC020898. The sequence continues at coordinate 242,744 of NZ_JBIRRV010000014.1, read as the reverse complement.
ACGCTGTGCCCGCTCGGGCCGGGGCTCGTCACCGACTGGGACTTCCACGGAAAGCACCTGCGGACGTACGTCAACGGCGAGGTGGTGCAGGACGGTTCGACGGACGAGATGGAGTGGGACATGCACTACCTCGTCGCCGACATCGCCCGCACCATCACCCTCTACCCGGGTGACGTACTGCTCTCCGGTACGCCCGCGGGCTCCCGGCCCGTCCAGCCCGGCGACATCGTCGAGGTCGAGGTCGAGGGGCTCGGACGGCTGACGAACCACATCGTCACCGGCCCGACCCCGATCCGCGCCGACGTCGGTGCTCAGCCCACCGAGTCCGAGGAGGTGCTGTCCACCGCGCTGGGCGGCGACTGGGAGTTCCGCGGCATCCGGGCGCCGCGGCGTTGACCATGGCCACGGGCAGGATCACGGCCGCGGGTAAGGTCGCGGGCATGACCGAGCCCGCCGCCCCGCGCCGCCCCCGCAAGCGCGTGACCTACGGAGCCGGCCGCGAGGCCCTGCTGAACGCCGCCGTCCGGGTGGTGGCCCGCGGCGGGCTCCGCAAGCTCACGTACCGGGCGGTCGCGGAGGAGGCGGGGGTCACCCACGGGCTCGTCGTACACCACTTCGGCTCGCGCGACACGCTGATCGAGGAGGCCCTCACCCACGCCATCCGCTCCTCCCTGACCAGCAGCGACCTCGAACCCGGTACGGGCAGGGCCGCCGACTTCTCGGCCGGGCTGACGGAGATGGTGGAGAGCGGCCCCGACCTCCAGGCCTTCCAGTACGAACTGCTGCTGGAGTCCCGCCGCAGGCCCGAGCTGCTCCCGCACCTGCGTGCCCTGTACGACAACGAGTACTTCGAGGCGACCCGGCGCGAACTCTCCCAGATGCTGCCCGGGCCGGTCGACGAGGGCCTGTCCCGCATGGTCTTCGCCACGCTGGAAGGCCTGGTCCTGCACCAACTGGTGTTCGGCGAGCGCGAGATCATCGAGGACGCCCTCGACGAACTGCGCAACGTCCTGCGGCTCCTGGCCGCCGACCGGAACGGCGAGGCCTGAGCCCGTCCTGCCCGGGCGCGCACTCTCCGTACGAGGCGTACGACGGCTGACGACCGGCCGCTGATTACGACCGTGTAAGGAAAACCGTCGGTAGCGGAATCAGCGTGCCCGACCCCTTGCCAAACGGATAGTTCCACCCCACCATGAGGCAACTCGTTTGGCCTGAAACGATTTCCCCTCTTCCCCTGGCAGGTGATCCGAGTGGACAGTCAGACGGTCTCCCCAGAGCAGACCGCGCGGGACGCATCCACCGCAGGCAAGCTCAAGCCCAACGCCCTCGGCGTGCTGGGCATCCTCTTCCTCGTCCTGTCCGCCCAGGCGCCGCTCACCGGCATCGCCGGGTCGGTCCCCATCTCCGTCGCGATCGGCAACGGTCCCGGCACCGCCGGCGCCTACGTCCTGGTCGGTGTGGTGACCCTGCTCTTCGCCGTCGGCTTCGTCACCATGGGCCGGCACGTCGTCGACGCGGGCGCCTTCTACACGTACATCGGCAAAGGTCTCGGACGGACCGCCGGGGCCGGCAGCGCGGGCGTGGCGCTCTTCGCGTACTGCGCCATCCAGGCCGCCATGTACGGGCTGTACGGCGCCATCGTCAACGGCCTGGTCGGCACGCACACGGGTCTCGACCTGCCGTGGTGGGTGTGGTCGCTGGCCACCATGGCTCTCGTGCAGCTGCTCGGCGTCACCGGCATCGACATGGGCGCCAAACTGCTCGCGGTCTTCGTCCTGGCCGAGTTCAGCATCCTGCTCGTCTTCAGCCTGGTCATGCTCTTCAAGGGCGGCGGACCCGAAGGGCTCGGCATCTCGGACACGTTCTCCGTGAGCGCCGTGACACAGGGCGCGCCCGGCATCGCCGTGATGTTCGCCCTGGCGTCCATGTTCGGCTTCGAGGCCACCGCGATCTACGGCGAGGAGGCGCGCGAGCCGAAGAAGACCGTCCCGCGGGCCACCTACCTCGCCATCGTCGTGGTCGTCGGTTTCTTCGCCCTGACCTCCTGGATGCTGGTCTCCGCACACGGCGCCTCGAACGCCGTCGCGGCGGCGGGCAAGGCGCTGGAGAGCGGCGACTCGACGGCGTTCGTCTTCGCCCCGATCGCCGCCGAGTTCGGCGACTGGGTCAACGACGTCCTGCCGGTCCTCCTGGCCACCTCCCTCTTCGCCGGCCTCCTCACCTTCCACAACTCGGCCAACCGCTACCTGTTCTCCCTGGGCCGCGACGGGCTGCTCCCCGGCCGCCTCTGTACGCTCAACAGCCGCCGTTCGCCCTGGGTGGCGGGCTGCGTGCAGACGGCCGTCGCGGTGGCCCTGGTGGTGCCGTTCGCCCTCGCCGGCAAGGACCCCGTGCTGACGCTCTTCTCCTGGTTCAGCGGTGTCGCCGTCCTCGGGATGATGCTCCTGTACCTGCTGACCTCGGTATCCGTGATCGTCTTCTTCCGCCGCGAGCGCCTGGACACCCGCCTGTGGAACACGATGATCGCCCCGGGCCTGGCCACGGTCGCCGTCGCGGGCGCCGTCTGGCTGATCCTCGACAACTTCACCACCCTCATCGGCGGCGACAGCGACACCGCCCTGTGGCTGCAGCTGACCGTCCCGGCCGTCATGGCCCTCGGGCTCCTCGCAGCCCGGCTGACCCGCCCGCGCGTACCGGCTGCCGACGCCTGACCCGGCCGCCCGCCTGCCTCCGGAGCGGCCCCCGTCGCTCCGGAGGCACGGCAGCGCTTTCCATCCGCTGCTCCGAACCGTCCCCGCACATCCATCTGTTCTGGAGGCCTGCCATGTCGCCTGTCACCCACGACGAGTGGCTCCGCCGAGCCAAGGCGCCGGTGGTGTCCGGTGCGCACCACATCGACGGCCGGGACGAGCCCGGTGGCGGTGCCGTTTTCGCCGTCGTCTCGCCGCGCGACGGTGAGGTGCTGGCCGAGGTCGCCGACGGCGGGCCCGCCGAGGTGGACGCCGCCGTGGCCGCCGCCCGCCGGGCCTTCGACACCGGACCGTGGCCGCGCCTGGCGCCCGCCGAACGCGGCCGGGTGCTGCTGCGGCTGGCCGAACTCCTCGAAGAACAGCGCGAGTTGCTCGCCCTGACGGTGACCCTGGAGATGGGCAAGCCGATCACGGACGCGCACGACATCGAACTGCGCGCCGCCATCAACACGTTCCGCTGGTACGGGCAGTTGGCGGACAAACTCACCGACGAGTCCCCGCACACCGCCCCCGACGCGCTCGCCCTCGTGACCCGCGAACCGGCGGGCGTCGTCGGCGCGGTGGTGCCGTGGAACTTCCCGTTGACGCTGGCGAGTTGGAAGGTCGCCCCGGCGCTCGCCGCCGGTTGCACGGTCGTGCTCAAGCCCTCGGAGAACTCCCCGCTGTCCGCCTTGCTGCTCGGCCGGCTCGGCACCGAGGCAGGGCTGCCGCCGGGCGTCCTCAACGTCGTCGCCGGAGACGGACCGGGGGCCGGTCGGGCGCTCGGCCTCCACCCCGACGTCGACGTACTGGCGTTCACCGGCTCCACGGCCGTCGGCCGCCACTTCCTTCGCTACTCCGCCGACTCCAACCTCAAGCGCGTCTGGCTGGAGCTGGGCGGCAAGTCGCCCAACATCATCCTTCCCGACGCCCCCGACCTGGAGAAGGCCGCCGCCACCGCCGCCTGGGGCATCTTCTTCAACCAGGGCGAGATGTGTACCGCCCCCTCCCGGCTCCTGGTCCACTCCTCGATCGCCGAGCAGGTCACCGAGACGATCGTCCGCCGGGCGCGCGAACTCCGGGTCGGCGACCCCCTCGACCCCGCCACGGAGATGGGCGCGCTGGTCGGGGAGGCCCACCTGGGCCGCGTACTCGACCACATCGGGACGGCGGCGGAGGAGGGCGCCAGGCTGCGTACCGGCGGTGCCCGGGTCCTGGAGAGCACGGGCGGCACCTACCTGGAACCGACCGTCTTCGACCGGGTCGGCCCCGGCAGCCGCCTGGCCCGCGAGGAGATCTTCGGCCCGGTCCTGTCCGTCCTCACCTTCGACGACGTGGACGAGGCGGTACGCCTGGCCAACGCCACCGAGTACGGCCTCGCCGCCGGCCTGTGGACCTCGAACCTGACCACCGCCCACCAGGTCTCCCGCGCCCTCAAAGCCGGAACCGTCTGGGTCAACTGCTACGAGGAGGGCGACCTGACCGTCCCCTTCGGCGGCATGAAGCAGTCCGGCAACGGGCGCGACAAGTCCGCGCACGCGATCGAGAAGTACACCGAGCTCAAGACCACCTGGATCCAGCTGTGACGACGCGCGTGCGACCACTGATCGCGATCCCGGCCCGCTTCGCCGCCTCCACGTCCGCACTGCGCTACGCCGCCGAGGTCAACGCCCGCGCGCTGATCGAGGCGGTCTGGCGGGCCGGCGGTGAACCGGCGAGCATCCATCCCACGGACTGCACCGAAACCGAGGTCACGGCCCGCCTCGCCCGCTTCGACGGTGTCCTGCTCCCCGGCGGCGGCGACCTCGCCCCGCACCGCTACGGAGCCGCCGACACCCACGACACGGTGTACGACGTCGACGACCTCCAGGACGCCTTCGACCTCCAAGTCGCCCGCAGCGCACTCGACTTGGACATTCCGCTACTTGCGATCTGCCGCGGCCTCCAGGTCGTCAACGTCGCCCTGGGTGGCACGCTCGACCAGGACATGGGCGGCCCGGCACGCGAACACCGGCACGTGGTACATCCGGTGACGCTCCGTCAGGGTTCCTTGCTGGCACAGGTCGTCGGCACAGAGAAGGCGGAGGCCTCCTGCTACCACCACCAGCGCGTCGACCGCCCGGGCGCCGGCCTGGAAGTGGTCGCCACGGCGGTGGACGGCACAATCGAGGCGCTCGAACTCCCGCAAACCCGGAACTGGTTCACGTCCGTCCAGTGGCACCCCGAGGACACCGCACACGAGGACCCGGCACAGCAGGGACTCTTCGACGCGCTGGTGACCGCCGCCCGGGAGCGTGTCTGAGCCGGGGCGACGACAGAACGGACAAGGCCGGGGGAGGGCACGAAGGTGGACCTGAACGTCGACGGCGACACCGTCGTGCGCCGGCTCTCAGCTGTGGCGGCACAATGTGGTCCTCGGCGCCACGGCCGCCCGCGCCGTGCTCGCCGGCAGCTTCTTCGCCACCTGCTTGACAGTCCTCCAGGGAGAGTTCATGCCGTCCGCCCGCCCACAGCTCCTGTACGTCACCGACCTGTCCTACCCGGCGCGCGGTCGCCGCTACTGCGACGAGGACATCTACCTGACCTCTCGCCTGCGTGAGGACTTCGACCTCGCCCTGTGCCACCCGCTGGACGCGGCAGCGCTGATGCACACCTTCGACGCCGTAGTGGTCCGCAACAGCGGGCCGGTCCTCGAGTACCAGGCCGCGTACGACGACTTCCGCGTACGCGCGGCCGCCACCGGGACCCGCGTCTACAACCCGCTCACGGGCAAGGCCGACATGGCGGGCAAGCAGTACCTCGTCGACCTGTCCGCCGCGGGACACCCGGTCATCCCCACGGTCGACCGCCCGGAGGACCTGCACCGCCTGCCGAAGGCCGACGCCTACGTGGTCAAGCCCAAGCTGGGCGCGGACTCCATGGGCCTGGAGATCGTCCCCGAGGACCGCCTGCGCGGCCTGGCGGACGGGACCGTCCTTGTCCAGCCGCGCATCGACTTCACGTACGAGGTCTCGTTCTGCTTCGTCGACCACGAGTTCCAGTACGCCCTGTACGCCCCGCACACCGACCGGCGCTGGCAGCTGGAGCCGTACCGGCCCACCCCGGCCGACCTCCGCTTCGCCCAGGACTTCATCGACTGGAACGGTCTCGGCCACGGCATCCAGCGGGTGGACGCCTGCCGCGCCCCGGACGGCGAACTCCTCCTGGTCGAACTGGAGGATCTCAACCCGTACCTGTCCCTGGACGCTCTCGGTGAGGAGACCCGGCATCAGTTCGTCGCCGCGCTGAAGGCGTCCCTGGCCCGGTTCCTCGACACCGCGCCGGGCACCTGACATCCCCAGCTTCTTCAGGATTCCCCAGGATCCTCAGCGTTCGAAGACCACGCGCCCGTCGAAAACGGTGAGGTCCACCTCGACCCCGGTGATGTCGTGCGGGTCGATGCCGAGCAGCGGCCTGTCCAGGACACACAGGTCCGCGACCTTGCCCGGCTCGATCGTGCCCTTCCAGTCGTCGGCGAAGTCCTGCCAGGCCGGGGTGGCCGTGTAGGCGCGCAGCGCCTCCGCGAGGGTCACGCACTGCTCGGGGCCGCTGGGGCGGCCGCTGGCCTTCGACTCGCGCAGCAGCATCGCGGCCACGCCCTGGCGCCAGTCGGGCTCGGTGATCGGCGCGTCGGAGCTGGCGCACACTCGCACCCCGGCCTCGACCGCGGACCGCACCGGCCACTGGTACGCCGACCGCACGGGTCCCACGAGCTCGTCCATCAGGTCGGAGATCGTCCACTTGATGGCGGGGTTCATGTTGACCCCGTACCCGTGCGCCGCCAGTTTCGCCAGGCTGTCCGGGCCGATGAAGTCGCCGTGGATGACGTAGTGCCGGGCGTCGGCGCGCGGCGCGGCGGCATCGGCGTCGAGGAACGCGTCGACGACGGTGTCGATCGCCCGGTCGCCGGTGACATGCACGCCGAGCTGGAAACCGGCCTCGTGCGCGACCCGGATCATCTCGCGCAGCTCGTCCACCTGGAGCGCGGGAGTGGCCCCGTGCACACACAGGGCGCCGTGACCGCCCTCGGGATACGGGTCGTTCATCCAGGCCGTACGGTTCGGCGGCACCCCGTCGGCGAAGATCTTGACGCCGATCGCGTTCAGGAGCCGGGGGTCGGCCGACTCGGGGCGGCTCAGCTCGGCCAGCCCCTTGCGTACGTCGTCGGCGGAACCGCCCATCGGCGCGGGGAGCAGCAACACGCTGATCCGGGCGCCCAGTTCACCGCTCGCGGCCAGTTCGGCGTACGCCGTCCAGTTGTCGGTGCTCAGCCCGCCGAAGAAGGTGCCGGCACCGCCCGGCCCGAGACCGGGCTCCGTGTAACTGGTGATCCCGCGCGAGTGCATCTCGCCGACCACCCCCTGGATGGCCCGGCGCCGCTCGGCGACGGTGGGGGAGGGGAGCCCGGCCTGCACGAGCCCCTGGGCGGCCTCGCGCAGGATGCCGGTGGGCTGCCCGTCGGGCCCGAGGTCGATGACCCCGCCGGCCGGCGCCACACTGCCGGCGTCGATTCCGCACGCACGCAGCGCCGCACTGTTGACCCACACCATGTGCGAGGAGAAGTCGGTGAGACAGACCGGGTGGTCCGGCGCGACCGCGTCCAGGTCCCGGCGGTCCGGAAAGCGCCGCGGATCGGCGAGACACTCCGCCAGATACCCCGGGTTCCAGCCCAGCCCGACCACCCACTCACCGGCCGACGCTTCCCGCACGGCCCGCTCCACGACACCGGCGATGTCGGCGATCGACCGCACGCCCGGATGGCCGACGTCGACGGCGAAGGGCGGCTTCGTCATCCCGTACGCGGCCCCGTGCAGATGCGAGTCGTTGATGCCGGGCAGGACCGTGCGGCCGTTCAGCTCGACGACCCGGGTGTCCGGCCCGGCCAGGGCCCGCACCTCGGTGTCCGACCCGACGGCGAGGATGTCCCGGCCGCGCACGGCGACACCTTCCGCGACAGTGAAGTCGCCGTCGACGGTGAGGACCTGACCGCCGGTCAGGATCAGGGTGGGAGCGCTGTCGCTCACGCGGAAACCTCTTTCGCAGAGTTCACGGCATTAATAGTGGTCAACGGTGTTCACACCTGGAAGGGAAGAGCGAAGGGTTCACCGGCCTGGCCGGGGCGCGAAGTGCGCGAGCGCGGCGCCCGCCACCAGCGCGGTCCCCTGCGCCATCTGCTGCCAGAAGGTGGGTACGTCGAGCAGCGTCAGCCCGTTCTGCAGGCTGCCGAGGAACAGCACCCCCAGCAGCACCCCGAGGACGGACCCGGAACCGCCGGTGAGCGCGACCCCGCCCAGCAGCACGGCGGTCAGCACCGTCAGTTCGAACCCGGCCCCCGAGGTCCCGCCGACCGCACTGTCCAGCACGGACGCCTTGATGGCCCCGGCGAGCGCGGCGGCCACCCCGGTGACGACGAAGAGCGCGAAGGGCGTACGCCGGATGCTGATACCCGACAGATACGCGGCCTCCCGGTTCACACCGATCGCGAAGACATGCCGCCCGGCCGGCGTGAGCGCCAGGAACAGCGCGCCCGCGACCAGCACCACCGCGGCGATGACGACCGGCGCCGCGACGCCGGCGATCCGCGACCCGCCCAGCCAGGCGAACCCGGAGCCGAACCCGCTGAGCGGCAACGGGAAGAGCTGCTGCGCGAGGCCGCGTACGGCGGTCAGCATGCCCAGCGTCACGATGAACGCCGACAGCCCGAAGTAGCAGCACAGCACCCCGTTCACCGCACCGACCGCCGCCCCGGCGGCCAGCCCGCCCAGCACGGCGACGACCGGCGACTGCCCCTGCCCGGCCAGCCATCCGGCGACCAGCCCGCCCAGGGCGAGGGTCGAGCCGACGGACAGATCGAGATACCCGCTGATCACCAGCAGCGCGAGGGGCACGGCGACGATGGCGACGGTGGCCGCGTCGGTGGCGATCCCGCGCAGGTTGGCCGCGTCGAGGAAACTCCCCGTCGACACCTGGAACACCAGCACCATGACGGCCAGGACGACGATCAGTGGATGCCGCCGCACGGTACCGAGACCGCCCGCGGCGAGGGCGCGCGGGCGCACGAGGACGGAGTCGGCGGTGGTCATACTGCTCCTTCGGCGGGGACGGACTGCTCAAGTGCCGGTGCGGATGTGGCTGCGGGTGCGTTGTCGGAGGCGTCGTGCACGGCTGACAGCAGCGCCTCCTCGGTGAGTTCGGCGCCGGACAGCTCACCGACGACCCGGCCCCCGGCGACGATCAGGCAGCGGTCGGCGAGCGCGACGATCTCCTCCGGGTCGCTGGACGCGAACAGCACGGCCGTGCCCCGGTCGGTGCCGAGCGAGCGCACGACCCGGTAGATCTCCTGCCGGGCGCCCACGTCGACGCCCTGGGTCGGCTCGTCGAGGAGCAGCACACGGAGGTCCCGGGTGTCGTTGATCCACCGGCCGAGGACCAGCTTCTGCTGGTTGCCGCCGGAGAACGCGGCCGCCGGCAGCCGGGACCGCGCCGGACGCAGGCCCACCGCGGCGGCCAGCGCGTCGAACACCCGCTGCTCGGCGCCGAGTGCCCGTACGCCGTACCGGGAGAGGGGGCGCACCGCGGGAAGCAGCGCGTTGTCCCGGGCGCTCAGCGTCGGGAACAGCCCCTGTCTGCGCCGGTCGGCCGGTACGAGGGCGATCCCGGCGTCCAGCGCGTCGCCGGGCCGGGCGGCGGCGACGGTACGGTCACCGACGCGCACGGTGCCGCCGGACGCGCGGCGCCTGCCGTACAGGGTCTCCAGGATGCGCGTACGGCCGGAGCCGATGAGCCCGTGGAGCGCGACGCGTTCGCCGTCGCGGACGGTGAGCGTGACGGGCCCGAACCCGGGTCCGCGTAGCCCGTCGAGGACCAGACCGTCGGCCGGTGAGCCCACACCCCGCGCCACCGAAGTGACGGGGGAGAACGTGACGCGGGGTGTGGTGTCGGTGCGGGGCTCGCCGGCCCCGGGTGCTGAAGTACCGGCCGGAACCCGCTCCCCGCCGGTCGGGAGCATGCCCGCGGGACCCGCGTGATCAGGGACCTGGCTGCCGGGACCTCCGCCGTGGTGGGAGTCGGAGCGCTCGGGGCCGGGGAAGCGTGCGCCGCTCGGCGGGAGCATGCCCCCGGGACCCGCGTGATCAGGGACCTGGCTGTCGGGAACCCCGGAGTGGTGGGAGTCGGAGCGCTCGGGGCCGGGGAAGCGTGCGCCGCTCGGCGGGGTGTCAGCACCCCGATCCCCGGTGGGGCCGGCGCCTGCGCGACGGTCCCTGGAGTTGTCCCCGGCCTCTGCCGGTCGGCCCGCGATCGCGGCGACCAGTTCCCGCCGGCTCTGCCCGGCGCCCACCGCGTGATGGGCGACGCGTCCGTCCCGCAGGACGGTGACCGCGTCCGCGAGGCGTTCCACCTCGCCCAGCAGATGGGTGACGTACACGATGGCCAGCCCCTGGGCGCGCAGGTCCTCGACCCGTTCGGCCAGGGCGTCGCTCTCGGTGGTGGACAGGGCGGCGGTGGGCTCGTCGAGGACCAGGACCGACGCGCTGCGACCGAGCGCCTTGGCGATCTCCACCAACTGGCGTTGCCCCATGGGGAGTTCACCCACGCGGTCGCGTGGTGAGCAGGTCGCCGCCACCCGTTCGAGGAGTCCGGCGGAGACCTCTTCCTGGGCGCGGCGGTCGATCCGGCCGTACCGGGTCCACTCCTGGCCGAGGAAGATGTTCTCCGAGACGGTGAGCGCGTCGACCACGCTCAGCGTCTGGAAGATGATCGCCACGCCCGCCGCGATCGACTCGCGCGGGCTCAGCCGCTCGTACGCCCGGCCGCCGACCTCGATCGTGCCCGCGTCCGGTGGGTACGCCCCGCCCAGGCACTTGATGAGCGTCGACTTGCCGGCGCCGTTGTGGCCGAGCAAGGCGTGGACCTGTCCCATCGGCACGGTCAGGTCCACGCCGTCCAGTGCCCGGACTCCGCCGAAGGACTTCGTCAGTCCGCGGATCCGGAGACTCGCCTCCGTCATGACGTCCGCCCCTAGCCGTTCTGGGCGAGCAGCGCGTCGATCTTCGCCGTGTCGCGGGGCCCGACGAGCGCGATCGGAACCTCCACGCCCGGGTTGGCCTTGCCCGCGGCGACCGCGAGCGGCACGTCCACGATGGCGTTCGCGATGTCCTGCGGGGCGAGGGCGGCGGAGGCACGGTAGAACGTGCCTGCCTTGATCGCGAGGAGCGAGGGTGCCGCCCCGTCCTGCCCGCCGACGAACGTCTTCGCGTCGTCCTTCGCACGCCCCGTCTGCTCCAGCGCCTTGTATCCGCCGTACGCGGCCGAGTCCGTGACCCCGAGGACCAGGTTGAGGTCGGGGTGCTTGGCCAGGATGGCCTTGGTCCTGGTCAGGCCCGTGTCCGGGTCGATGGCCTGCTCCTGGGCGACCACGTCGACGCCCGGCGCCAGTTTGGTGAAGGCGTCGACCATGCCCTTGGTGCGTTCGCGGCCCAGTTCGATCGTGTTGTCGGTGAGGAAGGCGACCTTGCCCTTGCCACCGAGGTTCTCCAGCGCCCACCTGGCCGCCGCCTCGCCGAGCAGCGTGCCGCCCTCGCGGAAACTGAACCGGATGTCGGCGCTCTGGTTCTCGAGTGTGCCGCCGTACGTCACCCAGATCAGGCCCGCGTCCAAGGCCGCCTTGGCGATCGGCTCGGCGGCCTCGAACACCATCGGGAACGACACGATCGCCGGAGTCTTCCGGGCGACCCAGGTGGTGAGGTTGGTCGCCTGAGTGTCGGCGCTGCTGCCGTCGCTGGTCGTCAGCAGGGAGACCCCGTGCTTCTTCGCGGCGGCCGTGGACAGCTTCACCAGCGTGGCGTAGAGCGGTATCTGGGTGAACGGATAGTCCAGGCCGATCTTCGTCAGGGGCTCACTGGACCGGTCAGCCGCTTTCTGACCCGACGACGCCGTGTTGCTGCCGGGCGCCGAACAGCCGGCGGCGGCGAGGGCGACGGTCGCGCCGGACCAGGCGAGGAACTGTCTGCGCGAGGCCGCGGAGTCGGCGTACCGGGATGTGATCATGGCGGTGCTCTCCCAGGGGATGTGCCCGCCGGAGGAGGGCGGGCTGCGAGGGGGCTTGCGGCGCTGCCGGTCGGGAGGACCGGCTGTGCCCAACAGGAAAGACCCCGGGGCGTCGCGGCACCATCCGTACAAATACCGACCGCGTCCGGACCGCGTCCCGACCACCGTCCGGGCCGGGACCGATCCGGTCACGTCGTGCTGAACGCCTTGCCGGACAGGGGCCGTACCCCTAGCGTTAGGGCCCAAACGACTTCACTCCTGGTTCACTCCCGGGCAGTCCCGGAGGCGCGCATGCTCAGTCACCACCAGATCGCGGCGGCCACCCGCATCGGCATGCTCACGCGTGAACGCGACACGGTGTCGGCCTGCGCCCAGGCCCTGGACGAACTCGGCCGCGCCCTGCCCCTCGACGTGGCGACCCTGCTCTCCATCGACCCGCTGACCGGTGAGCACGTCCAGGTCGCGGGCATCGGCTACACCGCCGCCAACTCGCAGGCGCTGGCCGCCGAGTTCATCGGCACCCCCTGGTACCGCAACGTCGTCAGCCAGGACGTGCCGCCCTCCATCTCCGAGGACGCCGCCGACCCCGGGCAGCGCTTCCGCAACGGCTGGTTCTATGCCGAGCGGGTCCGCCCGGCCGGCCTGCGCGACGCCATCACCGGAGCGCTCCGGCACGACGGACGCCTCGTCGGCCTGATCAACCTCTCCACCCAGAACCCGGACGCCTACGACACCGAGGCCCGTCACCTCCTCGCCTCCGTCCTGCCCGCGTTCGGCGCGCTCGCCGACCCGACGGCACGCACCGGTGACCTGCACGGACTGCCGCCCGAGGGTGCGGCGAGCCTCGTCGCCGAGAGCGGGAGCATCGGCCTGCCGGGGCGGGAACACGCACGGGCGGCGACGGACGAGGAGTTCCGGCCGCTGCTGCGCGCCTTCGCCGAGACGGGCGGCCACCGGCTGCGGCTGCTGTGGCCGCTCGACGGTACGTGGCACCGCATCTCCCTGCACCGGCACACGACATGCCCCGGCCTGACCGGCCCGGCGGTGGCGGTACTGGTCCACGAGACCCCGACCGAACTGCCGTACGGGCTCAGCCCGCGCGAGCTGGAAGTGCTCACGCGGGCAGCCACCGGGCAGACCAACCAGGCCATCGCCCAGGCCCTGTTCCTGTCCCCCCGGACCGTGCACAGCCACATCGAGCATCTGCTCCGCAAGACCGGCGCCGCCTCCCGCGCCGAGGCCACCGCCCTCGCCGTCCGCGACGGCCTGCTGCGCCCCGCCCCGGACCACCTCGGCCACTTCGTCGAGCGGAGCGGCCGAAGCGACAGCGGCGACAGGCGCCGTGCTTCCCGCAACGTCCGCCCGTCGCGCTGAACCCGGCGGCCCCCGACCGCGTATCACTCCAAGGAGCTGACGGCATCGCCGTACGCGAGGAATGCGCAGGGAAGGGGAGCGGAGTGTCGACACCGCCCGAAACGGGCCGGCCGGAGCGCCGCCGGACCCTGGAGCCGACGCGGGTGCTGCGCCGCCGCCGTACCGAGGCGCTGGCACAGCTGATGCGCGAGCACGACGAGGCGCTGGCCACAGGCAACGAGGGCTACGAGTCCGTGCCCCTGCCCCGCCCGGCGCGTGGCGCCGAGGATGTGACACAGGAGCTGCCGCCCGTCGCCAGGCGTACACGGGCGCTACGGCCCGCCAAGCGCTTCGGGTTCGGCCCGAACCTGCGACGCGCCGCTGTCGTGGTCGCCGTGGGCGCGGCGGCGCTCGTCGGCTTCGGCTCGGCCCTGCTGCTCCCGGGCGACGCCCAGGGCGAGGAGGCCCGGCCGGCCCCTTCCGGCATCCCCACCGCCGCTCCGTCGACGCAGGCTCCGGCCGACCCGGACGGCCCCGGCACCCTCCGGGAAGGCGCCAGCGGCCCCGAGGTGACCGAACTCCAGGAACGGCTGCTGCGTATCCCGAACGTCTACGACAACGGCGCCACGACCGGCAGCTACGACACCACCCTCACCGAGGCCGTCGCACGCTTCCAGCTCTGGTACGGCATCCGCGGCGACGAGGACGGCGTCTACGGCGACGACACGCGCAAGGACCTGGAGTCCCGTACGGCGTCCTGAACACCGCTTGGGAGGCCCCGCGGCTCAGCGGGCGGCGTGGGTGTCGACCAGGGCCTGGGTGACCGCGCGGATGCTGCGGGCGATGTGCTGGAGCTGGAGCACCTCGGCGGCGTACATCTTGATCGTGTGCTCGATGACCGACTCGCTCAGGCCGAGGCCGGGCAGGTCGGCGCGGGCCGTCTGGAGGGCGGTGCGGGCCACCCGTATCTCGTGCTGGACCTGGATCTGCGCGTGGCGGGCCAGCAGGACGGGGTGGCGGATCAGCGTCGGATAGCCCGCGTAGCGCGTCGGCACCAGTTCGCGCAGCCATCTGACGGCCGAGCGCTCCCAGTCGTAGCTGCCGGGGATTTTGACCTGACACGGCCAGTCGGGGCCGGTCCGCGTGGCGATCGTGGACATCAGAGGCATGGTCATCGCTCCGGGAGTGCGGCGTCGACAGGGTGGTGCGACGGGATTCAGCGGCCCCGGCCTAGGGGATGGCCGGGGCCGCAACGGGCGTTCGCGCAGGCGATACCCGTCTGCACGCCCACGGCGCCGACGCGGGTAGGAGACGGCGGCAGCGGGTGTGCAGGGCAGTGGAAACGTGTCCCGGAGTCCCACCGGGTCGCGATCCGTGAGAAGTATTTATATATGCCGTCCGGTTTGCAAGAAGTATGAAAAAATTCATGCACAAAACGGGATATTCAGTCCCTCAGGAAGAACTGATGCAGGTCGGCGCTCTGCTCGTACTCCTCCAGGCGCCCCTGGGTCCGCTCCGGATCGGCGTCCGTCATGGCCTGGAGCAGCGCCGCCGACAGCACGGCGGGCCCGGCGTACGAGTCGAACACCAGCCGTGAGCCCGTCCCGGTGGCGAAGGCGACGTCGGCCTCGTCGGCCAGCGGACCCAGCGCCAGATCGGTGACCAGGGCCACCCGCAGCCCGGCCCGCCGGGCGACCTGCACCGCGGTGAGCGTCTCCTGCGCGTGCCGGGGCATCGAGAACGCCAGCACCCACGTGCCGCCGGCCTCCCGCGACTGGAGGAGCGCGTCATAGGCGGTGCTGCCGCCCCGGGTCACCAGCCGGACGTCGGGGTGGATACGGCGGGCGGCGTAGGCGAAGTACTCGGCCAGCGATCCGGAGATGCGCAGGCCGAGCACGGTCAGCGGAGTCGAGCGCGACAGACTCCGGCCGACCTCGATCACCCGGTCCGGGTCGGCGAAGTCCCGCCGCAGGTTCTCCAGGTTCGCGATCTCCGCGTCCACCGCCGCCTGGAGCTCGTTGCTCCGGTTCTCCTCCGCCGTGCCCGGCGCGTTCGCGAGGGTGCTGAGCGCGATGGCCTGGAGCCTCTCGCGCAGTGCCGGGTAGCCGCTGAAGCCGACGGCCGCCGCGAACCGCGTCACCGACGGCTGGCTCACCCCCACCCGGTCCGCGAGGTCCGTGATCGACAGGAACGCCGCCTCGGTGATGTGCTCGATCAGGTACTGCGCGATGCGCCGCTGCCCGGGGGAGAGCCGGGGCCCGTCGAACAGGTCCCGCAGCCGGGAGGTCGGCGCCGCTTCCACCTCCGGGGCCGTCTTCCCCGAGGTGATCGCGGACGCCTGGGCGCGAGCCTGCTGCGGCGATGGCACCGATGTGCCTCGTTCGTCTCCCACAGCGAGTCAACATAGCCCACCGTTCACCGGCGGAAGATCGTGATCGAGTGGCCGACCTCGTCGACCTCGCGGCTGCTGCGGATCAGCCGCGCCAGTCGCCCTTCCGCCTTGGCGACCGACGAGTCCGACACCACCAGCAGCCCGCGCACCTTCCGTTCGGGCCGGCTGCGCGGATCGGACCCGTGGATCCCGTAGTACGACGGCACCCCGCTGCCCTTGTAGACCAGCCAGACCCGCTGACCCGAGTACCGGTCCCGCAGCCGGTCCGCGAGCCGGCCCAGGTCCTGCCCCCAGTCGACATTGGAGTCGTGCAGCCGCTCGTGCGCCCTCGCCGCCGAGCCGAACGCCTCGTTGGCGTACGGCAGATAGAACGGGAACGTCCGCAGCGAACTCACCGCCACGAACGCGAGCAGCGCGGCCGCCGTGACCGGCACCCACCGCTTTCGCAGCGCGAGGACCCCAACTGCCGCCACCGCGCCGAACATCGGAACGAAGATGGCGTACCGCACCCCGAAGTCCCGCTGCCCGCCCATGGCCGCGGCCAGCAGCACGGCCGTCGGAAGCAGCAAGTACGGTGCGACGGGCCGAAAGTGACGGATCGTCAAAAAAGCGGCCGTGCCCGCCGTCCAGAGCGCCAGCGTGCCGAGTGGCGTCTTCACCAGGAGCGCGGCCGGCAGGTAGTACCAGAGGGAACCCTCGTAGTGCCGCCCGAAGAGGAAGCCCTCCCAGTGCGCGTTCTCCAAGCCGAACTGCACCCGCATCCCGTCGCGGTAGGCCTCCGGGAAGGGCAGCAGGCCGGTCACCAGCCCCCGCAGCCCGTGCACGACCGGTACCTCGCCGGAGGACGGCGTCCAGCGCAGCCGGGGATCGACGACGAGGTACGACGCCCAGACGACGGCCACCGCGATCACCGCCACCAGGGCCGCGCCCACGGCAGCCCGCGCGAGCGGCCGCAGGCGCGCTCCCGGAGCCGCCGTGCGCCGGGCATGCCACACCGACAGGCCGGCCAGCAGGAGCAGGACCGGGACTGCGGCGAGAGTGTTCATCTTCGTGGCCACGGCCGCCCCGAGGGCCACTCCGGCGAGAGGGAGGTACAGGCGGGGCCGCCGACTCGCCCGCCACAGCAGCCACACCGACGTCAGCACGAACCCGGCCGCCGGTACGTCGAGGGTGGCCAGCGAGCCGTGCGCGACGATGTCCGGCGAGAACGCGTACAGGGCGAGCGCCCCCAACCCGCCCACCGTACCGGCGAGTTCACGGCCGAAGGAGAACACCACCAGCCCGAAGAGCAGCGTCAGCGCGATCACCGGCAGCCGCGCCCACAGCATCAGACGCCAGGGGTCGTTGCCGGACTCGTAGAGCAGACGGCGGCCCACACGGCTCTGGTCGCCGTCGTAGGCCCGGTCGACGTGCGGACCGGCCGCGGCCACCCCGGCGGCGATGAACAGCTTGCCCAGCGGCGGGTGCTCGGGGTTCAGGCGCAGGCTGTGCTCGTGGAGGTAGACGGCTGCCGTGCCGACGTAGACGGGCTCGTCGATGGTGGGCGTCTGCTCCACCGCCGTCGTGATCATCGCCACGGCCATCTGGAGGAGCAGGACGGCCACGGCGAGCGGGATCAGCAGGCGGCGGCGGTGTCTCAGGCGGGCGGACAGCCGTGCCCGTCCGGTGAGCACCTCCCCCTGGGCCGCAGAACCGAGCGGGCTCCTCGTGACGAGGGGAGCCCCGGGGGCGGGAACCGTGTGCTGATCGTGTGTCATCAGCCGCACCGCGGTGACGCCGACCGCGCGGTGGCGGGAGCGATCCTGAGCCGGGCCATGGCCCTACTCTCGCATCAGCTCCCGCCCCGCAGCGTGCATTACCGCTTCAGGAGTCGTACCGCCAGACCGTCCGCCGTGTAGACGGGCACGGCGCGCAGCTTGTCCGAGTTCAGCTCGATACGGTCGAACTGGCCACGCAGCACCGGAGCCTCGATGACGGAGACGACGCTGCCCGCGGCCGGCGGGTTCTCGGCGTCGAGGGTCAGCGACAGGACGCTGCCCTTCTCCAGGACCACCCGCCGCGTCACCGTCACGACCTCCTTGCGGCGGCCCGCGCGCAGCGTGACCGCCAGCGCGCCCGACTCCTGGGCGTAGGTGCCGTGCAGCTGGACCGGCTCGGTCACCCGCAGCGTCCCGCCCAGTACCCGGACATCGCCGTGGCCCAGCGCGTGGGCGGCGGAGGAGACCAGCGTGCCCTCCTTGAGGACCGTGCCGCCCCGGTAGCTGTTGTGCCCGGTCAGCGTGAGCGTGCCGGTGCCGCTCTTGGTCAGTCCGCCCCGGCCGTCGATGTCGTTGCGCCAGGCGTCGGCAGCGCCGAAGCCGCCGGCCGCCGCGTCGAGCGCGACGGTCACGTCGGACTCGAAGGAGCCGTAGCCGTCCGCCGCGGCGAACAGGTTGAGCCGCCCCCACTGCTCGAAGCCGTCGAGCACGACGTACCCGGCCGGCAGCGCGGTCGTACGCAGCACCGCGCGCCGCTGCGCCGCGTCGAGGTACGGCTGACGCGTCTCGAGGAGCACCTCCGCGCCCTTGGGCACGGTCAGCGCCTGGTCGCGGCCCTTGCGGTTGAGGATGTACGTCAGCTTCGGCGTGACCGCACAGAGGTTCGCGTCCCGGTCGGCGTACGCGTCGCCGGTGGCGGGGTGCGCGTAGTCGTACAGGGTGTCCGCCGTCGTGCCGGTCTGCGCCTGGAAGTAGGCGAGGGCCTGGGCGCGCGCCGCGGCCTTGAGGCCGGCGTTGGCCGGGTCGGCGAGAGCGGCGGCGGCCAGGGCGGTGGCCATGACACGGCCGCCCAGGACGTCCGTGGGGGAGTGCATGCCCGACATGATCCGGGTGTGGCTCAGCTCGAACGCGCGCGTCACGATCTCCTGGAAGCGCTCCGGGACCGCGTACGCGAACGCCAGTGCCGCCAGGTGGAAGGCGTTGGTGTGGCCGCTGGGGAAGCCGCCGTCCTCGGCCGGGTTCGTGCTGCGCTGCCGCAGCAGCTGCGGAACGACCACGACGTCGGACTCGTACACCGGGTAGCCGAGGGCGTCGGTCGCACCGGTGGGGACGGCCTCGCTGTTCTCGTTGAGGCGCCACGGACGCGGGTACTGGAAGGCGAACTTGGCGGGGTTCCCGGAGGCGAACGGGCCGCGCACCGTGTCGACCAGCTTCGCCACCTGACCGAGATCCGAGGTGTACGAGCCCGCGCCGAGGGCCGATCCGGCCGGGGCGCCCGCCGGAACGGAGTCGCTGATCGTGGTCGCGGGCGTCGTGTCCGGCGCCGCCGTGATCGACGTGACCGCCTTGGCGCCCGCCTTGTACAGGTCGGCCAGCGGGCCCAGGGCGGCGATCATCGCGTAGCTCTGGTGCTGACGGTCGTAGACGAACGCCTCCCGTCCCTGCGCATCGGTGCGCGCCTGGGTGACGCGGGCGCAGTAGCGCACGTTGGCACGCAGCACCTCGGGCATCAGCGGGATGCCGGTGTTCCAGGCGTCGCCGGTCTTCCACACCTTGGCGAAGCCGCCGAGGGCCCGGATCACCGCGTTGGTCTCGGGCGTCTGGTTCGCGACGATGTTGGTCGTGTAGTCGTCGACGAACGCGGCGGCTGCCGTCGCGCCGGTCGTCGAGGAGGCCGTCGCGGCACTCGCCTGTCCGACGCTCGCCCAGGTGATCACGGTCGGACCCGCGACCAGACCGGCCGACGCGGCCAGCGAGGTCTTGAGGAGCTTCCGCCGGTTCAACGCGGTGGAGTGGAGTCCGTCTGCAGGCATGCGCGTGCCTCTCTTGGGTTCTTCGGCCGTGCGGCCAGGAGGGAAGGTGGTGCGAACGACAGGAGCTCGATGAGTACGTGAGACGCGCCGACCCCATGGGGACTGCGGTGAGGGCGAATCGTACGGCTGAAGATCTACGGCGGGGCCATGTCCGGCCGGAGTCTGCTCAGCGACCGGGACATGTCATACGAGTGAACGGGCCAGTGCCAGGGCACCTTCCACCGGCGGCACCCGCAACGGCCGCAGCCGGGCACCGGGGACGAGTATGGCAAGTGACGCCAACAGAGCGTCGTGCAGGGCTGGTTGAGCGAGCACAGTACCGCCCGAGACCACCACGTCGTCGACGGGGACCCCGCGACCGGCGAGGCGCACGACGAGTGACGCCAGTGACCGGCCCCCTTCGGCGATCACCTCTGCGGCGATGAGCGAACCACTCGCGGCGGCCTCGAACACCACGGGAGCGTGCCGTCCCCACTCGGCCGAGACATCCGTCGCGCTCTCCAGCGCCGCGCCCAGCGCGGGTACTTCACCGACCCCGAAGGCGGACATGAGCCCCTCGGCCAGCGCGTCGGGCGCCTCGCCCCGGTCATGGGCGGCCCAGACCGCCCGCGCCGCCTCGCGCACGAGACCCGCGGCACCGCCTTCGTCGCCGAGTACGGCGCCCCAGCCGCCGACCTGGACGAGAGTGCCGTCGGGCCGCCGGCCGACAGCGACCGAGCCGGTGCCTGCCACCAGCCCGACACCCTTGTCCAGCCCCGCCGCCGGGACCAGCAGTTCGGCGTCGCCGACGACCGACGCGGGCGCGTCGAAGTGACGATGCAGAGCGGTGCGGATCCGGTCGCACTGAGGGGGTGTCTCGCAGGCGTGTCCGCCCACGGCGACGGCGGACGGGCGCGCGCCCGCGGGCAGGGCACCGTCGACCAGCGCGGCCAGCCAGTCGGCGGCGGCCACGGGGTCGTGCGGCCGCCAGCCGCTGCTGGGGCGGACGTGATCGGCGATCAGATCGTCCCCGGAGCAGGCGCGCAGGTGTGTCTTGGTGCCGCCCACGTCGATGCCCACGACGAGCGGGCGTGGGAAGGGAGAGTCCTGCACGGATCCTCTTTCGTCGTTGCGCTGTGGCTGCGACGGTGGGCGAACCGTGTCTGGAGCAGGGAAAACATGACGTACGGAAGAGCTAGGGAAGCCCCGGGACGGGCCTCTGAGCGGACACGGCAGGCGAGTACCGTGACATTCGTTAGGAAGTTAACTAACGAAGTACAGTGCGTGTCAAGAGGTATCGCGTACTCGACCGCGGCGGTGGCCCGACCGGGCCGGAACGCAGCGGGAAACAGCGATACCAGGGCGTCCTATCGCCGCATCCCACGACAGCGAGTCACCGGGGGAGCGCGGCCCTCGACCTTGGGGAGACTGTGGAACACGATGTGGCGAAGGCCCCACGCCTGACCGAGAGCGCGAGCGCGGTCTTCGCCGTGCTGGCCGGCGCGGGCACGGCCACCCGGCCGCAGCTCGCGAGCCTGGCGGGCCTCTCGAAGCCGACCGTCTCCTCCGCCGTGGCGGAGCTGGAGAACGCCAGGCTCGCCGCCCACTCGGGCATCGCCTCCGGCGGTACGGGCCGTTCCGCCGCCGTATACGGTCTCGGTCCCGCCGCCGGCTCCGTACTCGCCGTCGACCTCGGCCCCGCCCTGACCCGGGTGCGCGGCTGCGCCCTGGACGGCACCCTGTTCGCCGAGGCCACCGGCCCTCGCGAGGAGGCCGCCGACGTGGTGCGCGAAGCGCTGTGCGCGCTCCCCGCCGACGCTCCGCTGCGCACCATCGTCGTGGCCGTCGGTGACGTCACGGCGCGCGCCGAGGAGGGCACCGTGCGTCCGGCGACGGCCAAGGCGGGACCGGTCTTCGACGCGATGGCCGTGGCGCTGCCGCCCGGGGTGCCCGTCCACCTCGAGAACAACGTCAACTGCGCCGCGCTCGCCGAACTGCACGAGGGCGCGGCGCGCGGCCGGCACACCTTCGGCTATCTGCGGATCGGTGTCGGTATCGGTCTCGGCATCGTCGTGGGGGGCCATGTGCTGGCCGGGGCCAACGGGGCGGCCGGAGAGCTCGCCCGGCTGCCCTACCCCTGGGACGACGACCTGGAGCCCCGCCATGAGGCCCTGGAGGAGTACATCGGCGCCCGCTCCCTGCTGCGCCGGGCCGCCGAGGCCTGGCCGCAATCCGACGGCTCGTGCCCCCGTACCGTCGAACGGCTGTTTTCGCTGGCCGGACAGGGCGGTGGCACAGCCCGCGCGATCGTCGACCGGCACGCGGTGGACGTGGGCCGGCTGGCGGCCGCGGTGACCGCCGTACTGGATCCCGGGCTGCTCGTCCTGGGCGGCAGCACCGGTGCGTTTCCGCAGCTCCTGCCCGGTGTGCGGGCCGAGCTGGAGCGGCTGAGCTGGCCCACCGAGGTGGTCAGCAGCCAGGTCGGTGATCTCGGCACCGTGGTGGGCGCGGCGCGGCTCGCGGTCGCCAGAGGAGTCCAAACCGTGACCCAGGCAGCGCGAATGAAGGATTGACGGTTTCGGACTCGGTCTGCCAATGTCCGGACAAGCGCTTTCTAAGTCGGCCGGGACGCCGACTTGGGGTGAGCCTCCCGCCCGTACTCGACGTACGGCAACCGCACGAGGGCGTGCCCGTGCGGTGACGGCCAGAACGGCCGGGGATCCCGCCCCGCGTGGACGATGCGGCCGGGCGAGGCCGTACCCCCAGAAAGCAACTTTTCCTGCAAACTGCACCCGTGCCGCTTCGGTCGGCGCCGTGCTCCGTCCCCTACGACGAAAAAGGGATCGAAGATGACCACTGTAGGTGTGCGGCGCTCTCGCCGACCCGGCCTCGGCGGCATGCGCCGCCTGGCTCCCCTCGCTGCCGTTGCCACGTCAGCTGCCCTGCTGCTCACCGCCTGCGGAGGGGGATCCGACTCGGGCGGCACCTCCAAGTCGCTGACGTTCTGGATCTCCACGGTTCCGGGGCAGGACGCGGGCTGGAAGAAGTCGGTGGCGGAGTACAAGAAGGAGACCGGCGTCGACGTCAAGCTCGTCAACATCCCCTACGACGGCTACGACGCGAAGCTGCGCAACGCCGCGCAGGCGAGTTCCCTGCCCGACGTGGCGGCGGTGCCGAAGATTGACCCGATCTGGTCGAACAAGCTGCTCGACCTCAGCTCCATCGCCAACAACAAGACCAACAAGATCAACGCCAACTTCGTCGCCAAGGACTCGTCCGGGAAGGTGCTGTCCATCCCCTCGGACGTCACCGCGTCCGGCATGTTCATCAACAAGACGCTGTTCGCGAAGGCCGGCGTCGCCGTCCCGACCTCGCCCCAGGACACCTGGACCTGGACCGACTTCATCAAGGCGGCGGACGAGGTCCGGGAGAAGACCAAGGCCAAGTACTCCCTGACGTTCGACCAGTCGCCGTCCAGACTCCGCGCCATGGTGTACGAGATGGGCGGGCAGTACATGCACGCGGACTCCTCCGGCAAGTTCTCGGCGGACGAGGCGACGAGGAAGGCCGTGAACACCTTCGTCGGATGGAACGACGACAAGACCATGCCGAAGTCGGTGTGGACCAGCGGCGCCGACCCGTCGGCCATGTTCCAGAGCGGTGACGTCGTCGCCTACTGGTCCGGTGTGTGGCAGGTCGCCTCCTTCGCGGAGAGCGTCACGAAGTTCGAGTGGGCGAGCGTCCCGACACCGGCCGAGCCGGTGCAGGCCAGCGACGTCAACAGCGGCGGCATGGTCGTGGGCTTCAACAACAACAGCGACGCGGCCACCGCCGCGAACAAGTTCATCTCCTGGCTGTACGAGCCCGAGCACTACAAGGCGCTGTGCGAGGCGTCCGGGTTCCTGCCGGTCGAGAGCGGTCTGAACCCGACGTACCCCTTCAAGTCCGAGGCGGCGCAGGCGGCGTTCAAGCTCTACAACGAGTCGATCCCGCTCTACGCTCCCATCTCCGGCTACTTCAACGTCGCGCAGACGAACTGGGCGCTGAAGGGCAAGAGCCTCACCGACGACCCGACCAAGGCGGAGATCGGCAAGGCGATCAACGGTGAGCAGTCGGCCGACAAGGCCCTGGAGAACATCGTGGCCGGCTACAACCAGCAGGTCGGCGGCGCGTCGTAGGCGCCCCAGGTCCGGGCGGCGGTACGAGCCACCGCCGCCCGGACCTGGACGTCCGCGTGATGCCGGGCTCATGGCGTGAGCCCACCGCAATCCCATCCACCAGCACGGAGTGTCAGGAAGATGACAAAACGAGCCTCGGACGTGTCCGTGAGCCCGCCCAGGAGCCGCAGTAAGTACACCCTCGCGCCGCTCGTCCTGATCGCGGCCAATGTCGTGCTCTTCGCGCTGTTCTTCGTCTGGCCGGCGGTGATCGGGCTCGTTTACTCCTTCACGAACTACACGGGCATCGGGTCGTTCCAGTTCGTCGGACTGGACAACTACCAGAAGCTGCTCGGGGACTCGGCCTTCTACGACGCGATGACCCGCACGCTGCTGTACACCGTGCTCTTCGTCCCGCTGAACTTCGTGCTGTCGCTGCTCATCGCCAACGTGCTGGTGAGCAAGCACGCCAAGGGCGCGTCGGTCGCCCGCCTCTCCTTCTTCATCCCGTGGCTTCTGTCGCCCATCATCGTGGGTGTCCTGTGGCGATGGCTGTTCGGTGAGAACTTCGGACTGGTCAACTACCTCATCGAGAAGGTCGGCGGAAGCGCCGTTCCGTGGCAGTCGAACGCGGACCTGTCACTGATCGTGGTCGTGGTGGCGGCGTCCTGGGCCTGGACGGGCTTCTCCATGCTGCTGTTCATCGCGGCGATCAAGAACGTACCGACGTCGTACTACGAAGCGGCCTCGCTCGACGGCGCCGGTCCGTGGCGCCAGTTCATCAGCATCACACTGCCGAGCATCGCGCCCACCTCCTTCATCGTCATCCTGCTCAACACGATCCACGCGATGAAGGAATACGCGGTGTTCGCCTCCCTCAACAGCGGCGGACCCGGAACGTCGAACAACCTGCTTGTCCAGTACATCTACCAGACGGGGTTCAAAGCAGGCCAGATCGGCTACGCGAGCGCCGCGTCGTTCGTGCTCATGCTCATCCTGATGGGCGTCGCGGTCATCCAGATGATGGTCAACCGGCGGGTGGAGAACCGATGACAACCACAGACATGCCGCGCAAGGTCGACGCCGACTCCGTACGGGCCGTCTCCAAGAAGAGGAACCGCGGCTCGGCAACTGGCGGGCTTCGGCGCGCGATCGCCCCGACGACTCTGCTGTGGGTCCTGGCGGGCCTCTACGGGATTCCGGTGCTGTGGTTCGTCCTCAGCTCCTTCAAGCCGGCGGGAGACCTGTTCTCCCTTCCGCTGACGGTGTTCCCGGAGAACCCCACCGTGTCGGGTTACAAGGCGGCGTGGGCAAGCGCCAACTTCGCCCAGTACTTCATCAACACGACCCTCGTGTGTGTGATCGCGACGATCCTCACGGTGGGAGTCAGCTGCTGCACCGGGTACGCGCTGGCCAAGTACGACAACAAATGGCTCAAGGCCTTCTTCCTCTGCATCCTGGCCACCACGATGCTGCCGGCCGAGGTCATGCTCGCCCCGCTGTTCCTGGTGGTCCGCGACCTCGGCTTCTACAACTCGCTCACCGGCATCATCCTCCCGGCTCTGCTCACCGCGACCGGGTGCTTCATGTTCCGCCAGTTCTTCCTGACGGTCCCCGACGAGCTCATCGAGGCCGCCCGCATCGACGGCGCCAAGGAGCTGTCGATCTTCCTGCGGATCATGGTGCCGCTCTCCCGGCCCATCGCGCTGACGCTCGCCATCCTGTCGTTCCAGTGGCGGTGGAACGACTACATCTGGCCGCTGCTGATGCTCAACGACCCCGAGAAGTTCACCGTGCAGATCGGCATCCAGAGCCTCGTCGGCGCGCAGAACATCAACTGGTCGGTGCTGCTCGGCGGATCGGTCATCTCCATGGTCCCGCTGATCGTCGTCTTCCTGGTGTTCCAGAAGTACGTCATGAACGCCGACATCAACGCCGGACTGAAGGACTGACCTTGCCCACCCCGCTCGACCACGAGTTCGTCCGCGCGGCGGCCCGCGCCGCCGACCGGCAGGCCGCCCCGCTCGCGGCCCGCCCCGACGGGGAACCCGCCGGTGTGCCGCACCGTGGTCTGGCGCGGCGGGTGAAGACCCTGGTCGCGGCATACCGTTCCCCGGACTCGGCACTGCACGGCAGCGGGCAGGCCGTCGCCGCCGCGATGACCCACCTCCGTGCCCTGCGAGCCACGCAGACCACCACCGGCCTCTTCGCCGGCGGCGACAACGTGCAGTCACCGCCGGACTCCGCCTTCACCGTGAACGACGTGTGCGACGCGCACGTCCTCGCCGCCGGCGCGGGACCGGAACTGCGCGGCGTCACGGCCGCGCTCGCCGAGATCGCCGGCGCCGCCACCGGCAGTCTCCTGACCGGTGGGGTGCACACCCCGAACCACCGCTGGGAGCTGTGCGCGGCGCTGGCCCGGCTGCACCGGTCGTTCCCGGACGACCGGCTGCTCGACCGCGTCGACGAGTGGCTCGCCGAGGGCGTCGACATCGACGCGGAGGGCCTGTACTCGGAACGCAGCGCCAACTACGCCGCCCACGTGTCCAACCCGTCGCTGCTCCTGCTGGCCGAAGTGCTCGGCCGCGCCGACCTGCTGTACGCCGTCGAACGCAATCTCGCCACCACCCTGGACCTGATCAGGCCGGACGGCACGGTGGAGACCGTCCACTCGCGACGGCAGGACCAGCACTGCCCGTTCCCGCTGGCGCCCTACCTGCCGCACTACCGGCTGCTCGCGATCCGCACCGGCCGGGGCGACTTCGCCCGGGTGGCGCGGCTGGCGGCCGCCGGCGGGATCGACGACCCCGACCTGCTCGCCGAGACCCTCCTCACCCCGGATCTGTGCCGCGCCCTGCCGGCCCCGGCCGAGGAGCCCCTTCCGCGCGACCGGTACCTCACCACCGCAGGCCTCGCCGTACGCGCCTCGGCCACCGCCCACACGGTGGTGTACGGCGGCTCCGACGTGCCCGAGCACCGGCGCATCCGCTCGGGCCTCGCCTGCAACCCCACCTTCCTGCGCCTGTTCGCCGGCGACGCCGTCCTCGACGCGGTCCGTCTCTCACGGGGCTTCTTCGACCTGGGTCCGTTCCGCGCGGCCTACATGGAACAGCCCGCCGACAACCGGTACCGGCTCACCGAAACCCTCACGGCCGCCTACTATCAGCCACTCCCGAAGGACGAGAGGCGGGACGACGGCGTCTACCGGCTGGTGGACGACGGACGCTTCTCGGCCGCCATGGCCTTCCCGGACCGGCCTCGGGACGAGGTCTCCCACACGACCCGCATCGACGTGGACCTGCGCGAGGACGGCGCCGACCTGCGGATCGACATCAGCGGACCACGGGTGCCCTGGGCCCTCGAACTGACCTTCCGGCCGGGCGGCGTGCCAGCGGGCGCCGTACCGATCGGCGACGGACGCTGGTGCCTGACGACCGAACCGATGACCTACCGGGTCGGTGACGACGAGATCCGGGTCGAGGCCGGCATCGAGGCAGGCGAACCGCTCGCCGGGCCGGACCGGAGCGACGTACTGCGGTACGCCCCGGGTCAGGGCTACTCCGTGGTGGGCGGCACCGATGCGACGACCGGCAACCGCGTCTACATCGGTGGACACGGCCCGAACACTCTGACCGTCGCGCTGCGCGCCCGCAGACCCGCACCCGCCGTGTGACTCCGATGCCTTCGACGACTCCGACGAACCACACCATGGCCACCCCAGGCATGAAGGGCAGCTCCCCGTGCACCACACGTCCCCTCCCGTGCACCTCACGCACCAGCGCGGACCTCTGCACGATCTGCCCGACAGCCCCGAGGCGTACGACGCCCTCCTGACCGCCGTCACGGGTGAGGCGCTCACTCGCCTCACCCGTGACGGCAACCTCGAACACCCCGCCGCCACCGACGACATCGGCGACACGTCTCTCGGGATCACCTCGCTGCTGGCCCTCGCCTGGCAGCGCGGCAAGGACCCGCTCCTGCCCGAGGCGGTGGCCCGCAGTCTCGCCTTCCACCTCCGGGAGCGCGTCTACACCGAGGACAACCCCGGCTACCCGAACCTGACGGTTCGCAACTCCGGTCTCCCGTACGCCCGTTACGTACTGGAGTCCGGCGCCCACCCCATCGGCGACTGGCCGAGCACGGTGTGGGCGCTGCTCCAAGCAGTCAACATTCTGGACGCGGCCGAGGGACTCGTCGCCGACGAACAGCGCATGGAACTGGTCGAGTTGGCGCACGGCTACTGGCGCTGGCTCACCGAGGCGACCTTCTTCAACCCGCAGGAAGCCGGCAACCAGGCCATCGGCTGCGTCGTCGGTGGCCTGATGCTGGCGCCCCATCTCCCGCCGGGGGAGGGCGAGTCGGTGCGGTCGCGCGCGATCTCGTTGTACGCCGACAAGATCCGCGCCCACCGGGTACGAGACCGGGGCGCGGCCCTGCCGCCCGAGCACGGCGGCGCCTACGACAACAACTACGGCCCGATCTCCCTCTCCTTCCTCGCCCAGGCCCACCGGGTCAGCGGCGAGGAGATGTTCGCCCAGGACGGCGAGGCGCTGGCCCGCTACATCGACGCCCGCCTGACGAACGGCGGCTACGACAACGGCGGGCCCCGCTACAGCGAACAGCACTCCGCCTTCGAATCGGTCCTCGGCCTGCGCTACTTCGGCCACCGCATCGGCGCCGACCTCGGCCGCTACCGGGGCGACAGCCGCTGGGCCCGCCACGCGGTCAAGCCGGACGGCGGCATCGACGGCCACTTCGCGTGGATGCTGGTCTGGCAGATCCAGGACACCACCCCCTGGCACCGCACCCCGTCCACCGAACCGCTGCGCCACCAACTCCGCGCCGGTACGGTCTCGGTGGCCTTCGACGACAAGATGACCCCGTCACTGGTCGAGGCGGCCGGCACGTACTACCTCCCCGCCGCCGTCAACCGCCAGCACGGCTTCGGCCCGGTGACCGACGGCTTCCTGCTCTGCCGCCCGATGGGCGAGGTCCGCGTACGCGACCTGCGCACCCCCGCTCTCACGGCGAAGCTGGTCACCAAGCCCGTCGTCGGCCGCGACCACGTCCTGCGCCACCTCCGGTCCCTGTACGTCACGGACGGCACGACCCTGTGGGTCACGGTCGCCGTCGAACACCTCGACGGCACCCCGTACCTGCTCGCCGGCCTGCCGTACGCCACGGACGACGGCGACCGGGTCCGCCGGACCGCGGAAGCCGGCGGAGTGACCTCCGCGGGCCCCCTGCGTCTGACGCACCCGGCGACGGAGGGCGTCGACCACTTCGATGCCCGCAGCGAGGCGACCCAGCAACAGGCGGCCTTCGCCCTCGCGGCCGACCCGCGCGGCTACGGCAACCCCGACGAGGGCTGGCGCCACCTGGTGAGTTCCACGGCATTGGAGGCCGACCCGGCCCCGGGCGCACCGGCGGGGCTCAGTGTCTTCGCCGTACGGTACGGCGACGGTGACAGCGGCGCCGGGTTCGCTCCGGCCTTCGAGGCGACGCCGGAAGGCCTGAGGGTGCGCACGGAGGCGTTCACGGCCGTCATCGGTGAGGTCGCGGGCGACGTCCGCGGTGAGCCGGAGCTGACAGTGTCGGGCTGCTGATGAGTATGTGGCTGCGGGCCGGTGGGGGCTTGTCGCGCCCACGCGGCGGAGCCGCAGATCAGACACAGCCCCGCGCCCCTAGGAGGGTGCAGTTCCGCCTGTCTGTACGACCAGGTCTGCTCGGTCACGGGTTGCCGCTGCCAGTTCTGCGTTGCGCTGGTCGGTGCCCAGCACCCACGCGAGGGCCGTGTCGTGGTCCTTGCCGAACTCCTCGTGCCGGGCGACCAGCCGGCGGACGCGCTCGTCCTCGTCCAGCTCGCAGAACCACACCTCGTCGAGCTGGGCCCGCACCCGCGTCCACGAACCCTCCGCCAGGAGCAGGTAGTTGCCCTCCGTGACGATGAGCCGCGCGGACGGAAACACCGGAATCGCGCCCGCGACCGGCTGCTCCAGGACCCGCTCGAACCCCGGCGCGTACACGATGTCTCCGTCGCTGTCCTCTCTCAACCGCCGCAGCAGCGCCGCGTACCCCGCAGCGTCGAACGTGTCCGGAGCGCCCTTGCGGTCCCGCCGGCCCAGCCGCTCCAACTCGACGTCGGCCAGATGGAACCCGTCCATCGGCACGTGCGCGACCCAGGGCGCGCCGTCGCCGTTCAGCGCCTGGACGAGCCGCCCGGCCAGCGTCGTCTTGCCCGCGCCGGGACTCCCGGCGATACCGAGCACGGCACGCCGACGGCTGTCCCCGACCAGCGCTCGCGCCCGGCCGAGGAGCTCGTCGAACGTGGGGGAGGAGAGGGGTTGTTCCACGCGGCCGAGTCTCTCACCTACCCGGACAGCCCCTCGTAGGCCGCCGCCAGGATCATGAACGCCCGATCGTCACCGAGGGCTCCCTGGTCGAGCATGCGGTTCATGACGTACGCCACGGACATGCGCGCGTCCAGGTCGACCAGGACCATCGAACCGCCCCAGCCGCCCCAGAAACACGTGCGCGGGTTGGGGAGCTGGCCGCCGTTCAGGCCGTACCCCAGGCCCCAGCGCATGGGCACGCCCAGGACCCGGTCCGTCCCCAGGAACTGTTCCTCCAGGGCGCGTTCGCAGCCCGCCTCCGACAGCAGCCGTACGCCTCGTACGGTGCCGCCGCAGGCCAGGACCGACTGGACGGCGGCGACCGAGCGGGCGTTGCCGTGCCCGTTCGCGGCGGGGATCTCGGCTCGCCGCCAGGCCTCCGTGTTGGCGGTGGCGGCCGGGATGTGCGGGTTGCCCACGCCGTCGCGCGGCAGAGCGGCATCCGGATCGGGCACCCGCTCGGGCGGGGCGATCACCGGCGCGACCCGGTGATCGTGCTCGGCGGGCAGTCCGATGTGGAAGTCGGCGCCCAGCGGCCCGGCGATCTCCTCGGCGAAGAACACGCCCAGGGAGCGGCCGGTGATCCGGCGGACCACCTCGCCGACCAGATGGCCGTAGGTGACCGCGTGATAGCCACCCTCGGCACCGGGCTTCCAGGCCGGGGCCTGCGCGGCGAGCAGGGCGGTGGCGGCCGGCCGGTCGTAGAGGTCCTCGACCGTCATCGGCTCGTCCCAGGTGGGCAGGCCCGCCGTGTGGCCCAGCAGATGGCGTACCCGTACGTCGTCCTTGCCGTTCGCGGCGAACTCGGGCCAGTAGCGGGCGACCGGCGCGTCCGGGTCGAGTTCGCCCCGGTCGGCGAGGACCAGGGCGCACAGGGCCGTCATCGTCTTGGTCGTGGACCAGGTGTTGGTGAGTGTGTCGCGCTCCCACGGCACCGTACGGGCCTCGTCGATGTGGCCGCCCCACAGGTCGGCCACCGGTTCGCCGTCGACGTACACCGCCACCGAGGCGCCCACGTCCTGGTCGTCGAGGGATGCCGTCAACGCCGTTCGGACAGCGGCGAACTGGTCGGTGCACGTGCCGGAGATCTCCACCATGCCGCGACCGTAGCCAGGACCCGGCAGACGTGGCCACCGATTAATTTTCGGGCCGGTGGCATCCTTGGCGTGGGCTCGATGAGGGCGGATACCACCGGCTCACCCGGGCGCCTGCCCGTTCGCATCCGGTCCACACACCCGGATCCCGGCGGGCTGTCAGGTCCGGTCGATGTGCACGCTCGTCGACTTCACGCGGGCCGTGGCCTCCACACCCACTTCGAGGCCCAGTTCCTCCACGGCCTCCCGCGTCAGGAGGGACACCAGCCGGTGCGGCCCCGCCTGGATCTCGACCTGAGCGGCGACATCGCCCAGTTTCACCGCCGTGACGATGCCGGGAAATGCGTTGCGGGCCGAGGTGTACGACGGCTCCTCCTCGGTGGAACCGGTGCCGGTGTCCGCCAACTCGATCGAGAAGGCGGCCAGATCCCGTCCGTCGATCAGCCGCCGTCCGGCGTCGTCACGGTGGGTCTTCACACGGCCGGCATCCGCCCACCGCCGGGCGGTGTCGGGGCTCACGCCCAGCAGACGGGCGGCCTGACCAATGGTGTAGGACTGCATACGCGCCAACTTAGCCCGTTCCCCGATCCCGCAAAATGAGCAACAGTGCCCGTCCCGGCGTACTGAAGTGGTAAGGAACGCACGTACGCAGCACGGCCACGCCCGGAGGTACCTCGCCCGTGAGCATCACCAAATCGGCCTCGCCCGGGGCCGGCCACCGCGACACGGAGGTTCCGCGGGACGAGGCGAAGGGCGAGCAGGGCTGGCAGTTCAACTCGCCGCTCGTCCTGACCATGCTGCTGATCCTGGTGATCGCGTCCCAGGGGCCGATCCGCCGGGCGGTGTCCGCGCCGGTGATGCAGAGCTGGATGACGGTGTTCGTCGCCGTCGTCGTGCAGGCGCTGCCCTTCCTCGTCCTGGGCGTGCTGCTGTCGGCGGTGCTCGCGGTGTTCGTGCCGCCGTCGTTCTTCGCCCGCGCCCTGCCCAGCCGTCCCGCCCTCGCGGTGCCGGTCGCCGGGATGGCCGGCGCGGTACTGCCGGGCTGCGAGTGCGCGTCGGTGCCGGTGGCCGGTGCGCTGGTGCGGCGGGGTGTCGCCCCGGCGGCGGCGCTGGCGTTCCTGCTCTCCGCCCCGGCGATCAACCCGATCGTGCTGACCGCGACCGCCGTCGCGTTCCCCGGCAGGCCGGAGATGGTCGTCGCCCGGTTCGTGGCGAGCCTGCTCGTGGCGTGCGCGATGGGCTGGCTCTGGCAGCGGCTCGGCCGTACCGACTGGATGCGACCCCCGGCCCACCCGTCGGACGAGGGCCTGGGCAAGGGCGCCGCGTTCTGGAGTTCCGTACGGCACGACGTGATGCACGCGGGCGGCTTCCTCGTCGTCGGCGCGATGGCCGCGGCCACACTGAAGTCCGTGGTGCCGGAACGCTGGCTGAGCCTCGCGGCGGACAACCCCGTGGTGTCGGTCCTCGCGCTCGCGGTCCTCGCGGTGCTGCTGTCGATCTGCTCGGAGGCGGACGCGTTCGTCGCCGCGTCGCTGACCCAGTTCTCGCTCACGGCCCGGCTGGCGTTCCTCGTGGTCGGCCCGATGATCGACCTGAAACTGTTCGCGATGCAGACGGCGACCTTCGGCCGCGGCTTCGCCCTCCGCTTCGCCCCCGCCACCTTCGTCCTGGCCGTGGCGTCGTCGGTCCTCGTCGGGGCGGTGCTCCTGTGAACCGGCAGGCACAGGCGGTCGTCCTGTTCCTGGTCGGCGGCGCGATGGTGCACGCCGGTTCCACCGACCTCTACCTGCGCTACGTCAAGGCAGGGCTCCAACCGCTGGTCATCGGCGCCGGCGTGGTCCTGATCGTGGCCGCGCTGGCGACGGTCTGGTACGAGCGGAAGCGTGCGAAGACCGGCTCCGGCAAGGAGGTTCACGCCCACCGTGAACCGCGCGTCGCCTGGCTGCTGGTCCTGCCCCTCTTCGCGCTGATCCTGGTCGCCCCGCCCGCCCTGGGCTCCTACAGCGCCCTGCGCACGGGTACGTCCCTTCAGGAGCCGCTGGCCTACGCGCCCCTGCCGGCCGGCGACCCCGTACGCCTCAGCCTGGTCGACTACGCGGGCCGCGCGGCCTACGACGGCGGACGCTCCCTCGGTGACCGGCGGATCGCGATCACCGGGTTCGTCGCCCTCGACGGCAAGGGCACCCCGTACCTCGTCCGGATGGCCCTCAACTGCTGTGCCGCCGACGCCCAGCCGGTCAAGGTCGGTCTGACCGGACGGATCCCCCCGGTGCTGCAACCGGACACCTGGCTCGAACTCACCGGCACCTACACCGACAAGCGGACCAGGGACCCGGTGAACGAGGGCATCATCCCGTTCTTCGACATCACCGGGTTCAAGCCGGTCCCGGCCCCGCGCGACCCGTACGACGAGAGCTGGAACAACTGAGGGCCGGGGCGGTCAGGCGCCCGGTCAGGGCTGGATCAGCCCACGCTCGTACGCCTTGACCAGCCGCTGCGGCACCATGTGCGCGACGCCGTCGACGGTGACCTGCACCAGCTGGGTCGTCGTCGCCTTCCACTGGGCGCGGCGGTGACGGGTGTTGCTGCGGGACATCTTCCGCTTCGGAACGGCCATGGGAATCCTCCTCGGTTGGCAAGCGAGACAGGACGCTACATGAAAATGGATCCCATTAACAATTGAGTGCAGGGGCTCCGGCTACCGGCGGCCGTCAGCCCGCCAGGGCCGTCAGGGTCCGTTCGCCG
Source organism: Streptomyces sp. NPDC020898 (assembly GCF_044333925.1). Lineage (NCBI taxonomy): Bacteria > Bacillati > Actinomycetota > Actinomycetes > Kitasatosporales > Streptomycetaceae > Streptomyces > Streptomyces sp. NPDC020898. The sequence continues at coordinate 209,026 of NZ_JBIRRV010000014.1, read as the reverse complement.
CCCGGGTCGCCGGCGGTGGCCGGTACCGCGGCGATCTCGTCCAGCCCGGCCGCGGCGTAGGCGTCGATCCGGGTGCGTACGGCGTCGATGTCACCCACCAGGGCGACCGTGCCCGCGGCCTCGGGCGGCAATGCGGTGAGCAGCGTGTCCACGGGGGCGCCGGAACGCGCCAGTTCGACCGCCGCCCCGAAGCCGGCCTCGGCGAACACGTCGCTGTAGCCCGGCACGGTCAGGTATCCGACGAGACTCCGCAGGACCTGGTCGAGGGACTCCGGCTCGGGGTCGACGGCGACAGGCAGCCAGGCGGCGATCCGGGGCGGCGAGGCCCGCCCCACTCGCCTCGCCGCCGCGTCCAGCCTGCCGCGCAACTCCCGCACCTGCTCCGGGGAGACCACATCGAGAAGCATCCGGTCGGCGTGCGCGGCGGCGGTCGCGATCGCCCGGTCGCCGAACGCCGCCACGGTGAGCGGACCACCGGGCGGCCGGTGCCGCCGCCGGAAGACGCTCCCGGGCACGATCGCGTCGCCCGGCTTCCCGTGCAGGAGACCGCCCAGCGCCTCCGCGCTGTGCGCGAGCGCCGCCGCGGGCCGGGTGCGGGAGACCCCGTGCACGCCTTCGACGACCCGCTTGCTGGAGGTCCCCAGCGCGACTCCGACGGGGCGCCCCACGACAGCGGCGACGGAGGCCGCGCCCCTCGCGATCGTCAGCGGATCGCGTACGGAGACGGGCACGGGACCGGCCGTGAGGGCGACGTGCCGGGTCGCGAGCCCGATGGCCGTGGCGAGGACGAACGCGTCCCACGTCGGCCCCTCACCGGCCCACACCTCGCGGTACCCGAGCCTGTCGGCGACCACGCCGACCCGTACCGGCTCATCGACCGGACTGTCGTCCTCACGCGCTGCGGCGACCACGCTGATGTCCATGGAATTCACCGTAGGGGGTTCAGGGAACCGTGTGGGCGGAGGTGCCGGGGTGCGACGGCGCCTCCGGCCCATCCCCGGCCAGCCACTCGGCGACGGACCGGGCGATCGGCTGCCCGGTGTCCATCTCGACGAAGCCGAACTGGCCCGACTGGTTGCATTCGAGGAACCACCAGATGCCGTCGACGTCCTCGGCGAAGTCGAAGGCTCCGTAAGCGAGTTCGGCCTCGCGCAGATACAGCCGCACGGCCTCGGCGATCCGGGGCGGCACGTCCGCCGGCCGCCAGGGCTCGTCCGAGGGCGCGAAGCGGACGTCGACGTCGGCGGGATCCGCGTCCGGCGCGACGGCCTTGCGGGCGGCGAGGATCCGGTCGCCGACCGCCGTCAACCGGATGTCGGCCCGCTTGTCGACCCGGCGTTGCAGCAGGGTGGGCCCGAACGCGACGGCGGCGAAGTCGACATCGGGTGCCACCCTGCTGGTCGGCACCACCCGGGGCGGCTCCTGCGGATGGGCTCCGGAGACGGGCTTGACGACGAGGTCGGGAAAACGTTCCGCGAAGTCACGGGCGGCCTGCGGGAAAGTGGTGATCAGCGTGGCCGGTACGGGGAGCCGGCTGCGCTGCGCGAGATGGAGCTGCCAGGGCTTGTGGCGGGCCCGGCGGGCGGCGTCGGGATGGTTCATCCAGCGCGCGCCGGTGCCCCGGAGCATGCCGTAGAAGGCCTGCGAGGCCTCCTCGGCCAGCCAGCCGGAGGGCTCGGCGGCCCGCGCTCCGGGAACCCCCGGCCTGCGCACCCAGACCGACCGCAGCCCGCCCATGCTCACCAGCCGGCCACCGGCGGACAGATGCCCGCGAAAGACACCGTGGACGTACTCGCCGGACAGGGCGACCTCACCGGGCAGATCGGCGGGATCGAGCCGGACCACGGGAACACCGGCACTGTTCAGCCGGGCCACCACAAGATCCGCCGTCACATCCTGTTCGCAGGTCAGCACCAGGACCGTCATCGTGTCGGGCCCGCGTTCAGTCGTCGAAGTGTGTCTTGGAACCGGCCGTTGACGTGGTGGCTCCGAATTCGCGCATCACGGCATGGTCATGAGCGGCTATCCGCCCATTGGGGAGCACGTTCAACTGCAGTCCGCAGTCATAGCTGTACGGAGTGCTCACCTCCAACTGTTCAGCCGGGCGTGCGTAGTTCAGAACGAACAGCTGCATCGCTTCTCCTCGATCGGCGACGACGTCGGTCAAGTGGACGGTGGAGCTCCGGTATTACTGTCCCGTCCACCGTGCCCCGCCTCCAAGGAGTTATACGAATCGAACGAGTGAATGGTTGCCTCATCCAGTGCAGCGGTGTCCGGCGCAGCCCTCAGCGGCCCGCGGCGAGAGGCCTGCGAGCCGCTGTACCGGGCCGCGGACGGATCAGGTGTGACCGAGGCCACCACTGCCGAAGGAGCCGCTGGAGCCGGGATCCCAGCGCCCTCGATGCTGATCCTGCCGTCGTTTGCTCGCCGAGTGGTGGAGCTCGTACGGCATGAGCCGTTCCCGCTCCTCCGCCGCGTGCGGCATCTCGTCGGGCTCCCTCATCTCGCGGATCTCGTGGACCGGACCGGAGAGCGGGAGGGTGGGTTGTTCGTCGGGCCGGGGCCGGGCGGATTCCCGGTCCCGGACCTGCATGCCGAACCGTACGGCCCAGATCAGTGCACCGGAGATGAACAGGCCCGCGACAAATGCGGCCGTTACGTTGAGTAGATCGCTCGACGCGGCCAGTAGTTCAGACGTTGTCGTACCCATATACCAATTATCGCCGACAGAATATGAATGCGCGCCTGAAGCGAACCTTGTTAAACGGTCTTCACGGCGACGGCACCGAATTGCGGAAGGACGTCGGCGGAGTCGGTGCCGGAACGCCACTGCGCACAGGAGACGAGCCCCGGATCGAGCAGGTCCAGGCCGTCGAAGAATGCGGCGACCTCGGCGCGGGAGCGGGCGGTGATCGGCGGGGTGGCGTTCTCGTTCCAGAACTTCATCGCCTCGATGTTTCCCTCCCCGCCGAGGTCGGAGTCGGTCGTCGGATGGGTCAGCACCAGACAGCTTCCGGAGGGCACCGCCGCCATGACCCGGCGCACGATGTCCTGCGCCTCGTCCGTGTCGAGCACGAAATTCAGAATGCCCAGCATCATGACGGCGACGGGCCGGCCGAAGTCGAGGGTCGCCCTGGCACGGTCGATGATGCTGTCGGGGTCGTGGACGTCCGCGTCGATGTAGTCGGTGGCTCCCTCGCGGGTGCCGGTCAGCAGCGTACGGGCGTGCGCGAGCACGATCGGATCGTTGTCGACGTACACGATCCGTGACTCGGGCGCGATGCGCTGGGCGATCTCATGGGTGTTGTCCACGGTCGGCAGGCCCGTCCCGATGTCCAGGAACTGCCGCATCCCCCGCTCGGCGACCAGGAACCGCACGGCGCGCCCGAGGAAGGCGCGGTCCGCGCGCGCCACGCTGCGGATCAGCGGGAACATGGCGTCGATGTGGTCGCCGACCCCCTGGTCGACGAGGTAGTTGTCCTTGCCACCGATCCAGTAGTTCCACACCCGCGCGTTGTGGGCGACCGCGGTGTTCAGCCGGCTCCGTCCGTCCGACGGGCTCTCCTGCTCGCTCACGTCTCTTCCTCTCCCCAGATCCCCGGCGCACGAGCCGTCAACATCGTTCGTGCCTATGGGGGTGATCTTATGACCGGCGCCTTCGCGGTCGGGGCGGGAGCGGGAAGGATGGGTGTCCGGCGGGCGAGGCGAACGGGAGCGGGAGAGAGACAGATGGACTACACCGACAACACGGACTACTACGACCTTGGTACCCATGGCCGGACCGTGACGACGGCGTCCCCCGTGGCCCAGACGTGGTTCGACCGCGGCCTGGTGTGGACGTACGGCTTCCACCACGAGGAGGCCGTCTCCTGCTTCGAGGCCGCCGCGGCGGCGGATCCCGACTGCGCCATGGCCCACTGGGGCATCGCGTACGCCCTCGGCCCGAACTACAACAAGCCCTGGGAGTTCTTCGACGGCGAGGAACTCGTGGAGACCGTCGCCCGTACCCACGCCGCCGTCGAACTCGCCCGGCGGAAGGCGGCCGGTGCCACGCCCGTCGAACAGGCCCTGATCGGTGCTCTGCGGGCCCGTTACCCGCAGGCGGAGGCCGTCGAGGACTGCTCCGTGTGGAACGAGCCGTACGCCGAGAGCATGCGGGCCGTCCACGAACTCGCCCCCGACGACCTCGACGTCGCCGCCCTGTACGCCGACGCGCTGATGAACCTCACGCCCTGGCAGCTGTGGGACATCCGCACCGGCGAACCGGCCGACGGCTCGCGCGCCCTCGCCGCGAAGGCCGTCCTGGAACGGGCGATCGCCACCGAGGCCGGATCGCGGCACCCGGGCCTCCTGCACCTGTACATCCACCTGATGGAGATGTCCGCCGCCCCCGAGACCGCCCTGTCCGTCGCGGACCGGCTGCGCGGCCTCGTCCCGGACGCCGGCCACCTCCAGCACATGCCCACGCATCTGGACGTGCTCTGCGGCGACTACCGGCGCGTGGTGTCGGACAACAGCGTGGCGATCACCGCCGACGAGAAGTTCCGTGAGCGGGCCGGCGCGATGAACTTCTACACGCTCTACCGGTCGCACAACTACCACTTCAAGATCTACGGCGCGATGTTCCTCGGGCAGTCCAGGACAGCGCTGGAGACCGCCGCGCAGCTCGAGGCGTCGATCCCGGAAGAGCTGCTGCGGGTGCAGAGTCCGCCCATGGCCGACTGGCTGGAGGGGTTCCTCGCCATGCGGGTCCATGCGCTGATCCGGTTCGGCCGCTGGTCGGACATCCTCGAACTGCCGCTCCCCGCCGACCCGTTGCTGTACTGCGTGACGACGGCCATGCTCCGTTACGCCCGAGGCGTCGCCCTCTCCGCCACCGGCCGGATCCCCGAGGCCGAGGCCGAACGCGAACAGTTCCGTGCGGCGGTCAGCCGGGTGTCGGAGACCCGGATGCTGTTCAACAACACCTGCGCCGACATCCTCGCCATCGCGTCGGCGATGCTCGACGGCGAACTGGAGTACCGCAAGGGCAACCACAAGGCGGCCTTCGCGGCGCTGGAACGCTCGATCGAACTGGACGACAACCTCCCCTACGACGAGCCCTGGGGATGGATGCAGCCCACCCGGCACGCCTACGGCGCCCTCCTCCTCGAACAGGGGCACGTCGCCGAGGCGGAAGCCGTCTACCGCGCCGACCTCGGTCTCGACGAGACCCTTCCGCGCGCCCAGCAGCATCCGGGCAACGTGTGGGCCCTGCACGGGTTCCACGAGTGCCTCGTCCGGCTGGGCAGGGACGGGGAGGCGCAGATCGTGGCCCAGCAGCTGAAGATCGCGCTCGCCCTGGCGGACGTCCCGGTGGAAGCGTCGTGCTTCTGCCGTCTGGAGACCGGCACCGGCATCGGCGGCTCCGACACCGGTTGCTGCTGAGCGGGGCACCGACCGTGCGGACACTCCAGGTCTGCCCCTGAGGACGTCTCGGTCTGCCTCCGCGTCCGGTGACGTCCGCCGGACCCCGCGTTAGCGTACGCACGTGAGTACCAGCAACTTCCCCCGACGGCCGGTTGCGTGAGCGACGACAACGCCGTCGGGACACCCACGCACGAGGCACCCACCACCGCGGAACCGCCCGACACGGCCGGCGCTCCCGCTGCCCCGCCGCAACAGGAGCGGCCCGCACCACGCCCCGCCCGGCGCGGCCCGGGCTGCTTCACCCTGATGGTGCTGCCGGGCCTGGTGACGCTCTCCGCGGTCGCCGGTTTCCTCGCCCTGACGGGCGGCTTCTCCGGGGACTGGACCTCGGACGCGGATCCGCAGCAGGACAGCGCGGGCGGCGTCAACGAGACCTACGGACCGTGGCTGCGCAAGGCCGCCGACTGCACCGTCGTCCAACCCTCCCTGCTCGCCGCGCAGATCGACCAGCTCACCGGCTGGCGCGACGACACCGGCGAACTCACGGGCGCGCAGGGCATCGCCGGATTCACGGCCGCGCAGTGGCGGACCTGGGGCAAGGACGACGACGGCAACGGCACCTCCTCGCCGCGTGATCCGGCCGACGCCATCATGGCGCTCGGCCGGCAGAACTGCTCCCTCGCCCGGAAGATCACCGACCTCAGGACCGAAGGCACCGTCAACGGCGACCTGGTGGACCTCACCCTCGCCGCGTACGCCGTCGGAATCGAGGAGGTCACCGACGCCGGACGCGTGCCCGCCGGGGCCCGGACCTACCTCGCCGAGGTGAAGGAACTGCTCCCGCGCTACGAGACGTTCGACCAGGAACCCCTGACCGGCGGCGGACCGGCGTCGGCGATCCTTGGCGCCCCCGTGAGCACCCTCGTCATCACCTCCCCCTACGGATCACGTCAGCACCCGCTCACCGGCGTGACCAAACTCCACACCGGCGTCGACTTCGGCGCGCCCCAGGGAGCCGAGGTCTTCGCCGCCCGCCAGGGCCAGGTGGTGTTCGCGGCGATGACCAGGGCGTACGGCAACCGCATCGTCATCGACCACGGCACGATCGAGGGCAAGCGCCTGGAGACGACGTACAGCCATCTCTCCGCGCTCGGCGTCACCGCCGGCCAGACCGTGGCCGCCGGCACCCCGATCGGCCGGGTCGGCTCCACCGGCTTGTCCACCGGCCCGCACCTGCACTTCGAGGTGATCTACGACGGCTACTACGCCGACCCGCAGCCGTGGCTGGCGCCACCGGGCTGACGAGGCGTTACGGTCCGCCTCTGTCGGGCGCTGGCACATGTTGCTACGAAACGTCGATTCTTCGTACCAACATATGCTGGTGGCATGGCCTCACTCACCCTTACTGAGCTCACCGAGCGGCTGCCCGCGGACCTCGGCCGTCCCGAAGCCGACCTGCTGGCGTCGGGCGGTGTCTGGAACCTGTCCCAGACGCTGCAGCACTGTGCTCAGACCGTCCGCTATTCCGTGACGGGATACCCGACACTCAAGCCCGCGCTGTTCCGGGCCACGGCCGGCGCCCTGGCCAAACGCCTCTTCCTGCGCCGCGGAGCGACGAAGCACTCGCTCGGCGCCGAGATCGACGGAGCTCCGCCGCTGGACCCGAGCCTGCCGTCGGCAGAGGCCGCGTCCGGCCTCGCGGACGCGGTGGCCCTGTTCACCGGCCACACGGGACCGCACGCCCTCCACCCCGCCTACGGACGCTGCACGCACGAGGAGTTCGCACGTCTGCACGCCATGCATCTCGCCGAACATCTCCCCGGTCTGGCCTACGCCTGACGCCGGGCCGCCCCGGGGCCACCTTCGCGACGTGCGGCCCGCCGTCACCCCAGTTTGGCGGCGGCGCTCTTGATCGCCTCGCGGATCCGGAAGTAGGTCCCGCAGCGGCAGACGTTCTCGATCGCGTCGATATCGGCGTCCGTGGGGTTCTTCGTGCGCTTCAGCAGGGCCACCGCCGCCATGATCTGGCCGGGCTGGCAGAAGCCGCACTGGGCCACGTCCTGCTCCAGCCAGGCCTGCTGCACAGGGTGCAGCCGGTCGCCGTCCGCGAGACCCTCGATGGTGGTGACCTCCTTGCCCGCGGCCTCGGCCACGGGGACCACGCAGGGATTGACCGCCTCGCCGTCGAGATGGCTGGTGCAGGCCTTGCAGACGTCGATCCCGCAGCCGTACTTGGGGCCGCGCACACCCAGCAGATCGCGCAGCACCCACAGCAGGGGCAGGTCGTCAGGGGCGTCGACGGTCACGGACTTCCCGTTGACGGTGAAGGTGTGGGAGGGCACGTACGTTCTCCTGTCGGCGTGCTGAGGGTGCTCGGCGGCTGTTTTGCCGGTGCTCGGAGAGGATCAGCGGGGAAAGGGAGTGAAGTCGACGTCGAAGTTGACGGGGAAACCGCGCGGCTTCGTGCCGGTGGCCCGGGCGTAGGCGTTGGCGATCGCCCCGACGGCCGCCGGGACGCCCAGTTCTCCCGCGCCGCCCGGCTCGCCGTTCGCGGGCATGATGAAGATCTTCACGTCCTTGGGGCTGTCCTTCTGCCGCGCGTAGTGGAACTGCGAGTAACTGCCCTCCAGCGGAAGGCCCTTGTCGATGTGGAGCCCAGCCCGCAGGGTGGTCGAGATGGCGTCCGTCAGGCCCCCGAGCAACTGGGCCTCGATCCCCAGCGGATTGACCGGCCGCCCCACGTCGGCAGCGATGACGGCCTTCGTCACCCGTGGCCGCTTCGGGTCGGTGGCGTCGATCTCGACCAGGCAGGCCGTGCAGGACTTGTACTCCTCATGGAAGCCGACGCCCTGCGCCCAGCCCTTCGGCAGGGTGCGGCCCCAGCCGCCCTCCGCCGCCACTTTGTCGAGCACGGCCCGCTGCCGGCCGGACTTGAGGAACTCGCGCCGGAAGGCCACCGGGTCCTTGCCCAGCCTGGCGGCCAGTTCGTCGACGACGATCTCCTCCGCGCCCCGGGTGTTGCCCGAGTACACCGAGCGCCAGGACCCGGTGTGCATCTTCAGCGGCACCTCGGTGAGTACCTGGGTGGTCAGGCCGAAGTGGTACGGGGACTTCACCGTGGTCAGGAAGAGCGTCTGGGCGAAGCCCGCGTTGCCCACCCCGGAGGGCAGACTGGCCGCGGTGGCCGTCAGGATCTCGCCGAGACCGTGCCGGAAGTCGGTCTCCACGGCAGCCACCCGGTGCTCGAACGAGAGGACCTGTCCGAGTGCGTAGGTGGCACGGATCTTGTGGTGGGTGGCGGGCCGCATACGGCCGTGCCGCATGTCGTCGATCCGCGACCACTGGAGCCGGACCGGGCGCCCGCTCTTCTGCGAGACGAGCGCGGCCTCCAGCGCGGCGTCGAAGAACAACCGCCGCCCGAAGGAGCCGCCCGCCTGCACCACATGGACGGTGACCTTGTCCAGCGGTAGCCCGAGCTCCTTCGCGATGGTCTGCCGGGCCACGATCGGGGACTTCAGCCCCGACCAGATCTCGGCCCGGTCGGAACGGACGTCCGCGACCGCCGAGTTGGTCTCCAGCGGAGCATGGCCGGCGAACGCGAAGTCGAACTCGGCATCCACCCGCTTGACCAGCAGCCCGGGAACGACCAGCGGGGCGGTCGCCGCCTTCAGTTTCGCGGTGATCTCGTCGTCGGAGAGCGCGTCGACGCTTCCGGGACCCCAGTCGACATCCAGGGCGTCCTTGGCGTCGAGTGCCTGTCCGAAGGTCTCCGCGACCACCGCCACACCCGTGGGGACGGTCACGATGTCGAGGACGCCCGGCATGGCCCGTACGGCGGACTCGTTGTTCACCGATTTCACCGTGCCGTTGATGGTCGGCGGTCGGCGCAGCATGCAGGGCTTGGCGCCGGGCACTTCCAGGTCGAGGGTGTACTCCTGGCGGCCGGTGATGATCGCCCGGGCGTCGATACGGGAGGTGGGGGTGCCGACCAGCGTGTGCTCGGACTCGGGCTTGGGGGTGGCGGTGAGCGCGCCCAGGGCGGGGGAGGCCGCCGCTGCCGACAGTGATCCGTAGGAGGCGGTACGCCCGTCCGGCGCCGTCACGACTCCCTGACGGACCGTCAACTCGCTGGTCCGCACGTCCCATTGCCGTGCTGCGGCGGCGATCATGCGGGCACGGGCCGCCGCCGCGGTGTGCCGTACGGGGTCATAGAGTGAACGGATCGAGTTGGAACTGCCGGTCAGCTGGTTGAAGAGCAACTCGGGCCGAGCATCGTCCAGCCGGATACGTACCCGGGCGAGCGGGACGTCCAGCTCCTCGGCCACCAGCATCGCCACCGCTGTCGTGAGGCCCTGGCCGACCTCCACTCTCGGCAGCCGGAAGTCCACGATCCCGTCCTCGCCGATTTCCAGCACCAGCATGTTCGCGGTGGGCGCGCCGGCGAGGATCAGCACATCCCCGAGGTCGACCAGGTCGGCCGGCGCGGGCAGCGTGGGTATCACGGCTTGGGCGGTGCTCGGCGCGGCGGCGTCAAGACCGACGTTCGTTGCCAGCGCGAGGGTGGGAGCGGCGACCAGATAGGTGAGGAACCCGCGCCTGCCGAGTCGTTTCATCGTTGCTCCGTTCACGCGTGCCCGCCGACGTCGCCGGGCCGCGCTCTGATCATTACCGACTGGTAGGCGCAGGTTCAAGGGACATGGCGCTTCGGGTCCGGCGGCTCATTACGGAGAAATGCGGACCGAATTTCCCATTCTGGTCACCGCCTGGCGCAGAACGGCCGGTGTCGTCGCGAAGTTGAGGCGTACGTGTCCCTCGCCTCCGGAGCCGAAGACATGGCCTGAGCTGAGGGCGACCCTGGCCTCGGCGAGGAACATCTTCGCGGGTCCGGCCACATCGCTCACCACGCCGGGCCCCTCGACGTCCTGGTCGATGTGCAGTCCCAGCCACCTGCAGTCCAGCCAGGCAAGGTAGGTGCCCTGGGGCTCCTGGTACCCGACCTCGGGGAGGTGTTCTTCGAGCAACTGCCCCAGCAGGCGCCGGTTGGCGTCGAGCCCGAGCAGCAGTTCGTCGAGCCAGGCCCCGCCCTCGCGGAACGCCGCGGTGTGGGCGATGACCCCGAGGTGGCTGGGGCCGTGGCTGACTTCTTCCGGCAGGAGCCGAAGCTCGTCGGCGGCTTCGGCTCCCGCGACGGCCAGAGCGGCCTTCAGTCCGGCGAGGTTCCACGCCTTGGACGCGGAGACCAGGGCGAACGCGTTCTCGGCGCCGGGAACGCTGAGGAAGGGGGTGAAGACGGCCCCCGGCAGCACCAGAGGGGCGTGGATCTCGTCGGACACCACTCGCACACCGTGCTTGCGGGCGAGGGCCGCGACCGCTTCCAGTTCCTGGCGGGTGGGGACGACACCGGTCGGATTGTGCGGGTTGCTCATCAGGAACGCGGCGCGGCGGCCCTGACATCGTGCCCGCACGAAGGCGTCCTCCAGAGCGGCCAGGTCGACCCGCAGGTCGGCACCGAGTCGTGCCTCGACGATCTCGCGGGCGTCGTGGGCGACGAACGCGTAGAAGGGCGGGTACACCGGGGAGCACACGACGACCGCGTCGCCGGGCCCGGTCACCAGCCGGAGCACTTCGACGACGCCGAGCATCACATCGGGCACGATCGCCGTGCGCTCGACATGCAGCCCGTCCCACTTCCACCGCTCGGCGGCGAACGCGGCGACGGCCTCGGCGTAGCCGCTCCCGTACGGATAGCCGGTGTCACCGAGGTCGATCGCCGCGCGCAGGGCCTCGGCGACGGGCGGAGCCATCGGCACATCCATCTCCGCCACCCAGAGCGGAAGCACGTCCTCGGGGTGGGCACGCCACTTCATGCTGGTGCGCCGCCGCAACTGTTCCAGGGACAACTGGACGAGAGGATCCGTCCGGTCGGCTTCGGGGACATCGAGGGCTTCGCTCTTCGGGCCGTCTGCCATTCCATGCTCCAACTCCCGGGTCCACCGGGTCGGTAGGGATGTGTGCCCGCCCGCAGTCACATCACTTGTCCGTGGTCGGCTCCAGGACGGGCTCCCGGCGCCGAACACCCGCAGAGTGCGCGGTTCCGGGGAAGCCTCCCGTGTCCCGCGTGCGCGGGCAACCACGTCTCCTGCTTCCCCCCGGCGTGGAAACAGCGTCTGACGGTCCCGGGACTGTCAGCGGTGGCCGTGCAGCCCGTCGAGGAGCGGGTGATGGCTGTGCCGCCAGCCGCTCCGGACCCGGATCGCGTCGCGCAGGTGCGGGTGCCCGGCAGGGAGACCCGCGTGCTCGTGCTCCACGGGCGCGGACTCCCGCACCGGCCACAGGCGTACGGCGAGCAGCCCGGCGGCCGAGGCGACGGCGCCCAGGACGAGGACCGCGGACCCGAGCCCGGCTGCCGCGCCGAGCCAGCCGGCCAGCGGGTACGTGAGCAGCCAGCAGCCGTGCGAGAGGGAGAACTGGGCGGCGAAGGCAGCCGTACGCCGCTCGGCCGGTGCCGCGCGCCGGATCAGCCGCCCGGTCGGGGTGAGCACCAGGGAGCAGGCGGCCCCGAACGCTGCCCAGACCGCGAGCAGCGCGGGCCAGCGCCAACTGCCGCTGTCCGCCGCGGTGATGGTGCCCAGGGCGACGAAGATCGCGGTGAGCAGCAGCGCCCCGCGCAGCATCACCGTACGGTCGGGAATCCGGTCGAGCAGCCTGGGCAGGAGCAGCGCCACGACCATCGAGCCCGCACCGTAGGCGCCGAGCGCCAGCGGTACGTCGGCCGCGCTCCGGCCGAGCTGGTCGCGGACGTACACCACGGTGTTGACGGTGACCATGGCGCCCGCGGCGGCCACCGCCAGGTCGAGGGCGAGCAGGGCGCGCAACTGCGGGACGCCGAGGAAGAGGCGGGTGCCCGCGATCGCCCTGGCGTACACGCCGCCTGTTCGTGGGGCGGTGGGCGCGACGGGTTTGGGCAGTGCGGCGGAGACGACCAGGGAGGCCGAGGCGACGAATCCGAACACCGTGCCCAGGAACAGCCAGTTGTAGGTGATGAGGGAGAGCAGCGCGGCGGCGAGGGCGGGGCTGAACAGGCTCTCCAGGTCGTAGGCGAGCCGGGACAGTGACAGGGCCCGGGTGTAGTCGCGTTCGGCGGGCAGTACGTCCGGTATCACGGCCTGGAAGGTGGGGGTGAACGCGGCCGACGCGGCCTGGAGCAGGAAGATCAGGACGTACACCTGCCAGACCTGGTCCACGAACGGCAGCAGCAGCGCGACCCCGGCCCGGGTGAGGTCAGAGGCCACCATCAGCGCGCGGCGCGGCAGGCGGTCGGCGACCGCGCCGACGGCCGGGGCGATCGTCACGTACGCCACCATCTTGACCGCGAGCGCGGTGCCGAGCACCGATCCGGCGTCGGCGCCCGCGATGTCGTAGGCGAGCAGGCCGAGGGCGACCGTCGCCAGGCCGGTGCCGATCAGGGCGACGACCTGGGCGGTGAAGAGGCGGCGGTAGGCGCGGTTGCGCAGTACGGAGAGCATGCGGGGGTCCCTTGGCCGGTCGGGGAAGCGAGCGCGACTGCCCTCCACTGTAGCTATAGGTGCGCACCTGTGCACATGTTGATCCGGGAATCGGTACGCCGACGCCGTCGATGCCTGCCTCCGGCCTCTACGCTGAGGGCATGCCTGCTCGCGAGACCTTGCCACCTGCGGCCGATGCGCATCTGCGTGCCCCGGACAGCGCGCGTCTCGCGGAGGCGACCGAGGTGTTCGCGCTGCTCTCCGACGCGACGCGGCTGCATCTGCTGTGGCTGCTCGCGCAGGGCGAGTCGGACGTCGGCTCACTGACCGAGCGGTGCGAGGCGTCGCGGACGGCCGTCAGCCAGCACCTGGCGAAACTCCGGCTCGCGGGGCTGGTGGACACCCGGCGCGAGGGCCGGTACGTCCACTACAGCCTGCGCGACGGGCATCTGCGCCGCCTGGTGATGGAGGCCCTCAGCCACGCCGACCACCGCGTCAGCGGCAAGGCCCCACACGACTGAGGCACCCCCGAACCCCCGCTCAAACGCCGGAGGGGCTGACATACCAGCCTGTCCGGCGTTTGAGGACGAGGCCCGTTCAGGGCCGTAGCGGGGGTCCGGGGGCGGCAGCCCCCAGGGATGGGACGGGTCGGGGCGGCGGGGGCGAGGAAAAAACGGCTACGGCTGGGCAGCGGCCCGGCGTCGAACGAGGTAGACAGCCCCGCCTGCCACCACGATCACCGCCGCCCCGATCCCGATCCAGGCGCCCGCGGACATCCCGTCGTCGTCCTTGCTCGTCGCCTCTGCCGCCGGTGAGGCCGGTGCCTCAGTGGCCTCGGATGTGGGCGTCGGCGTCGCGGACGGAGACGGGGACTCGGACGCCGTCTCACTCGGCGACGGGCTGACTGCCTTCGCGCCCGGTGCGGCCGCCTTGAGCTTGAGCACCGGGGCAGGCTGCTCACCGCTCTCGTCCAGCTCGATCCAACGGTCGATCCTGCCGTCGCTGTACGTCTGCAACGACTTGAAGGCGAGCTCCTTCGCGTCGGGCAACTGCCGTACGACGATGGAGTACTCGGCGCTCGTGCCGGTCTTCAGGGCCGCGCCCTTGACCGTGTAACCCTCGGCGTCGGTCGCGAACTTCCAGCCCGCGGGGCCCTCGCCGTACGTCACGTCACCGGGCGCGATGCCCTCGGGCAGGATCACGCGGACCTCGGCGATCCCGGCGGTGTCGGACTCCGCCTCCGCGTGGAAGGAGAGCTCGACGTTCTCGGCGAGGGCCTGGGCCTTCTCGGACTCGACCTCCACGTGGGCGGCGGCCGGCCCGGCGGTGAGGAGGACGAGGGTGGCAGCGGCGGCAGCGGCGGCCGTAAGGGTCAGGCGCCGCGCGGTGCCGTGCTGGACAGGGGAAGTGAACATGGGTGTCTCCGGTGCTTTCCGGGGTCTCCGGGCGTGCGGTGGCACAGAACGGCCGACGTGCGACGGACCGTTCCGGCAGGGTCAGTTGGCGAGAGCGGGCCGCTCGGGCGGAGGACCCCGCCGTACCACCGTGTCCGCGAGGAGCGACCCCTTGAGCGGCGGCAGCTCAGTCCACCGAGGGCGGCTCACCCGCGCCCTGTGGGTGACCGGTGCCGGCCGGCCGGCGAGCAGTGCCCGTACGGTGGCGAGCCGTGTCCGTACCGCGTCGACGGCGCCCGTCAGGCCGCGGGCCAGCGACCAGCAGGCCGCGTCCGCGCGGTGCAGCAGCACGGCGACGAGTACGGCGGCCACGGCATGGAGGACCGGCATCGCCCCCGAGTCGTGCAGCCGCTCCTGCCAGACCCCGTGGGTGGTCGTCGCGGGATGGGCGTGCGGGGACATGTCCATGGCCACGCCTGTCCTATGGCGTGAGTGCGCTGCCGACAGCCACAGATGCAGTCCGGTCTGGGCCGCCGCGCATGTCACCACCACCGCGGCGAGCGAACGCGGGCGCCGCGTGCCGGCCAGTCCCACGGCGAACAGCAGCCCCGCCGCCGCGATGCCCGGCCGCCACGGAGCGGGGCCCCCGGCGACCAGATGATGCGCGCCGACCCCGAGCACCGTGCCGACGACGGCGAACACCGCTGCCCGGAGCACGGGCAGTGGCGCGGAGTGCGTCGTCGTACGGAGCATGGTCATGACCCGATCATCATCAACCATGCGACGGCCGGGCCGGGACCGGGTTCAAGGAAATTCTCATCGCCTTCCCATGGGGGAACCAGAGTCCGGTCATGGAATGGTCAAGTACTCATCAGGAAGGTGAGGTTCCGCACGCCGGGGGTCAGGGCGGCACGGTCATGGTTGTGGTCGGTCCGGAAGTGCGCCGAGTGGCCCGTGGGTTGAGACGGCGGGTACGGAGGCTGGCGGAGCCCCCTGTGCCGCAGTCGGCCCATCGGCTCGTCCCGGACCCGGTGTTCGTCACGTCACGGCGGCTGGTGCCCGGCGGATCAGACAGGTGCGGGAACGGGATGCGCGCGGCCTGTGCTTTACCCCACTTCAAGGCACGCGGAGAGGATGGCGCGAGGCGCACGAGATCTTCTCCGCCGGTGTTCATGCCAGCCGGACGGTGAGGAGTACCGCCGCGTCCGTCTCGGCGGTCAGGCTGTGCCGTCGGTCGGGGATGGCGACGATGTCGCCCTGGCCGAGGGGCCATGTGAGGTCGGCGGCGCGGAGTGTCACCCGGCCGGTCAGACAGGTGAGGGTGGCGGCGCCCGGCGCCTCGTGTTCGGCGAGTTCGGAACCGGTCGCGAGCGCGATCAGGGTGACGCGGAGTCCCGGGAGGGTGACGACGGTTCGTGCCGTTCGCCCGGAGCTTCCGGAGTTCGCTGACCTGGCATCGGCGAGCAACTCCTCACCCATGGCCGGCAGGTTGGTGACCTCACCGGCGGACAGGTGTGCCTCGGGAGGCCGGGCAGGACCGTTGTGGTGGGTGTTCATCAGGTGCGTTCCCATCCGCGCCGGGGTGTGCGGGAGCCCAACTGCGCGTCCCGGCTGCGATAGACGATGTAGGGGCGGGTGAGGTAGCCGAGCGGTGCGGTGAGCATGTGCACCAGCCGGGTGAACGGCCAGACGCCGAACAGCAGCAGGGCGCTGAGCGCGTGCAGGCGGAACAGCAGTGGCGCACCGGCCATCAGCGCGGGGTCGGGGTGCAGGTAGAAGACCGACCGGAACCAGGGCGAGATGGTGGTGCGGTAGTCGTAGCCTCCGCCGATGATGTTGCTGACCACGGTGGCGGACAGCCCCAACGCCAGGGTCAGGGTGAGCATGACGTACATGAGCTTGTCGTTGCGGGTGGTGGCGCTGAACACCGACCCGACCGTACGTCGGCGGTAGACGAGGATGGCGAGCCCGGCCAGGGTGGCGGCACCGGCGATGGTCCCCAGACCGGTGGCCATGAGGTGGTAGGCGTGCTCGCTGACGCCGATGGCTTCGGTCCAGCCCTTCGGGATCACCAGTCCGCCGATGTGGCCGAGCACCACCGCCAGGACTCCGAAGTGGAACAGCGGGCTGCCGATGCGCAGCAGCCGGCTCTCGTACAGCTGGCTGGACCGGGTGGTCCAACCGAACTTGTCGTAGCGGTAGCGCCAGACATGGCCGGCGATGAACAGGGTCAGCGCGATGTACGGCAGGACGACCCACAGCACGACGTCGAGCGCGTCCGCGTCCGGGGTCATGACCGGCCTCCCCCGACCGGGGCGGGCATGCTCCCGAACTCTCTACTGGCCGGTGGTGCGAACGGCGCGAGGCCCACCTGTTCCTCGGGCGGTCCCTGGGCGGCGAGCTTGGCGACGGCTTCGCGTTCGTCGCCGGCCAGCGGGGGCAGGGTCGCCGATACGGAGTCCAGGACGTCGGCCCAGGCGGATCGTGCGTCGCGCAGTGCCAGGCGCAGCAGTTCCAGGCCGGCCCGGTGCTCGGTGAGGAGGCGCCGGCCTGCTTCGGGGTCGCCGGTGGCGGCGAATTCCAGGACGACGCAGAGGTGGTCGGGCAGTTCGTCGTCGGTCAGCCGCAGTCCGGCCGCGGCGTAGGTCTGCTTGAGGCGCAGGAGTGCGGCGCCGCGATTGCGGGTGTCGCCGTGGGCGTAGTACGTCAGGAAGAGGCAGTTGCGTTTGCGGTGGTCGAAGGTGGTGACGTAGTCCGCCGCCAGGGCGGTGGCGGGCGTGCGGTCGAGGTGCCCGAGGAATCGGCGCAGCGGCGCGGCGACCCGGTCGGGCAGGGTCTCGGTCACCGCTCGTACGAGCGGCACCTGTTCGAAGAGCCGTTCGTCGGGATAGCCGAGGAGCAGGGACTGGACCTGCCAGGCGGCGGGGTGGCGGGCGGTGCCTTCGCGGGTCATGGGCGCGGCTCGCTCTCGTCGGCTCCGGGGGAGTGGGGGAACAGGCCCTGGGGGCGGCCGTTGCCGTCCCAGTTGAGGAGGTTGAGCCGGGTGGACTTGTCGCCGGGGGCGGCTGGGGAATCGGCCGGGGTGTCCATGGCGTCGGCTCTCTGGCGGTCGCGCTGCAGGTGGAAGTTCTCCACGGCGATCGGGGCCGGAGCGTCGCCGGACGCCTCGCCGAAAGGCCCTGAACTGCCCGGACCGGAGCCGCCCATGCCGGGGCCGTCCTCGAAGTCGAGGCTGCACTCGGTGGCCAACTCCTCCAGGCTGTGGGCCTGTTCGGCGTGCGCGGGCGGGATGACGTACCTGTCCTCGTACTTGGCCAGCGCCAGGAGGCGGAACATGTCGTACATCTGCTCCTCGGTCATCCCCACCGCGGCGGGGATGCTCGCGTCGGGTTCGCGGCCGAGGTTGATGTCGCGCATATAGCTGCGCATGGCGGCCAGTCGTCGCAGCACGGCGTCGACGGGGGCCGGGTCGCCGGCGGTGAACAGCTGGGCGAGGTAGTCCACGGGGATGCGCAGGGCGTCGATCGCGGCGAACAGGTTGCCGCGGTCCTCGGCGTCGTAGCCGGTGTCGCGGACCACGTCCACGACCGGGGACAGCGGCGGGATGTACCAGACCATGGGCAGCGTGCGGTACTCCGGGTGCAGCGGCAGGGCGACCTTGTACGTGTTGATCAGGGCGTGCACCGGGGAGCGCCGGGCGGCCTCGATCCAGTCCCGTGGGATGCCGGACCGCTCCGCGTCGGCGGCCACCTGCAGGTCCTCAGGGTCGAGGAAGACCTTCCGTTGCGCCTCGTACAGGTCGGTGTCGTCGGGGGTGGAGGCGGCTTCGAGGACCTGGTCGGGGTCGTAGAGGACCAGGCCGATGTAGCGGAGCCGGCCGACGCAGGTCTCGGCGCAGACGGTGGGCTGGCCGACCTCGATGCGCGGGAAGCAGAAGGTGCACTTCTCGGCCTTGCCGGTGCGGTGGTTGAAGTAGATCTTCTTGTACGGACAGCCGGACACGCACATCCGCCAGCCCCGGCAGCGGTCCTGGTCGACCAGGACGATGCCGTCCTCGGAGCGCTTGTAGATCGCGCCGGAGGGGCAGGAGGCGACACAGGACGGGTTGAGGCAGTGCTCGCAGATCCGCGGCAGATAGAACATGAAGGTCTGCTCGAACTCGAACTTGACCTTCTCGGCGATGCCCGCGAGGAGGACGTCCTTGTCGCCGTGGTCGGCCGAGCCACCGAGGTTGTCGTCCCAGTTGGCCGACCAGGTGATCTTCATGTCCTTGCCGGTGATCAGGGACTTGGGGCGGGCGACCGGGGTGTGTTCCTGGAGCGGCGCGTTGGTCAGCGTCTCGTAGTCGTACGTCCAGGGCTGGTAGTAGTCGTCGAGCGAGGGCAGCGTGGGGTTGGAGAAGATGTTGATGAGCTTCTTGAACCGGCCGCCGCCCTTCAGTTTCAGGTTGCCGCGCTTGTTGAGGTCCCAGCCGCCGCGCCACTTCTCCTGGTCCTCGTAGCGGCGCGGATACCCCTGGCCGGGGCGGGTCTCGACGTTGTTGAACCACACGTACTCGACGCCGGGACGGTTGGTCCACGCCTGTTTGCAGGTGACCGAGCAGGTGTGGCAGCCGATGCACTTGTCGAGGTTCATCACCATCGCCATCTGGGCCATGACCCGGCGACCGGGCGCTGCGGTCGGGGGCGTCGCGGCGATCGGGGCCATCAGTACGTCACCTCCTGGTCGGTGCGGCGGCGGATGACGGTGACCTCGTCGCGCTGGTTGCCGGTCGGGCCTAGGTAGTTGAAGGCGTACGTCAACTGGGCGTAGCCGCCGATGAGATGGCTGGGTTTGACCAGCAGGCGGGTCAGCGAGTTGTGGACGCCGCCGCGCCGCCCGTTGGTCTCGGTGCGGGGGACGTCGATGAGCCGGTCCTGGGCGTGGTGCATGTAGACGGTGCCTTCCGGCATGCGGTGGGAGACGACCGCGCGGGCGGCGACGACGCCGTTGCGGTTGACCGCCTCGATCCAGTCGTTGTCGTGCACGCCGATCTTCGCCGCGTCCTCCTTGCTCATCCAGACGGTCGGGCCGCCCCGGGAGAGCGAGAGCATGAACAGGTTGTCCTGGTACTCGGAGTGGATGGACCACTTGTTGTGCGGGGTCAAGTACCGCACGGTGATGCCGAGTTCGCCCTGATCACCCACCTCGGGCTCGTCGAAGAGGGCGTGCATGTTGAGCGGCGGCCGGTAGACGGGCATCCACTCGCCGAGTTCGGCGATCCAGTCGTGGTCGATGAAGAAGTGCTGACGACCCGTCAGGGTGTGCCAGGGCTTGAGCCGTTCGACGTTGATGGTGAACGGCGAGTAGCGGCGCCCACCGGACTCCGTCCCCGACCACTCCGGCGACGTGATGACCGGGACGGGCCCCGCCTGGGTGTCGGCGAACGTGACCCGCTTGCCCTCGGCCTCCGCGGCCAGGTCGGCCAGCTTGACGCCGGTACGGGCCTCCAGGGTGCGGAAGCCCTGGGTGGCCAGGTGCCCGTTGGTGGTTCCGGAGAGGGCCAGGATCGCTTCGCAGACGTGTACGTCCCTGGCGATCGACGGGCGGCCGTCGGCCGGACCGCCGCGTACGGTGCCGTTCTTGTGGCGCAGGTACTCCAGCTCCTGCCGTACGTCGAAGGTGACGCCCTTGGCGGTGGCGCCCAGGGTGTCCAGGAGCGGGCCGAGGGCGGTCATCCGGTCGGCGACGGCCGGGTAGTCGCGCTCGATCACCACCAGCTTGGGCATGGTCCGGCCGGGTATCGGCTCGCACTCGCCGGCCTTCCAGTCCCGGACACGGCCGTGCGGGGTGGCCATCGCGTCGGGGGTGTCGTGCAGCAACGGCGCTGCCACCACGTCCTTTTCGGTGCCGAGCCGCCCTTCGGTGAGACGGCTGAACGCCGCCGCGATCGTGTTGAAGGCGTCCCAGTCGGTGCGGGTCTGCCACGGCGGCGGGATGGCCGGGTTGAAGGAGTTCACGAACGGGTGCATGTCCGTGGTGTTGAGGTCGTGCTTCTCGTACCAGGTCGCCGCCGGCAGCACGATGTCGGAGTAGACGGTGGTGCTGGTCATCCGGAAGTCCAGGGTGAGCAGCAGGTCGAGCTTGCCCACCGGTGCCTCGTCCCGCCACACCACATCGCGCGGGCGGGCGTCGGGCGGCGCCTCGGTGGCGCGTACGGCGGAGTCGGTGCCGAGCAGGTGCTTGAGGAAGTACTCGTTGCCCTTCGCGGAGGAGCCGAGCAGGTTCGCCCGCCAGATGGTCAGCACCCGGGGGAAGTTCTCCGGTGCGTCCGGGTCCTCGCCCGCGAACTTCAGCCGCCCGGACTTGAGTTGGTCGACTACGTACTCCGATACCTGCTGCCCGGCGGCTTCGGCGTCCGTAGCGAGGGTGAGCGGGTTGCGGTCGAAGGTCGGGTAGGACGGCATCCAGCCCATCCGGGCCGAGGCTGCGATGACATCCGCGGTGCTCTTCCCCGCGAACGTGCCGCCCGCGCCCGCGGCGGCGAGGGTGTCGGCGCTGAAGGGGTCGTAGCGGAACTGGTCGGTGTGCAGGTACCAATAAGCGGTCTGGATCATCTGCCGGGCGGGCCGGTGCCAGTCGGCGGCCGTCGCGATCGCCGAGTACCCGGTGATCGGGCGGACCTTCTCCTGCCCCACATAGTGGGCCCAGCCGCCGCCGTTGACACCCTGGCAGCCGGTCAGCGTCGTCAGGGTGAGGAAGGAGCGGTAGATGGTGTCGGAGTGGAACCAGTGGTTGGTCCCCGCCCCCATGATGATCATTGAACGGCCCCTGGACTCCTCCGCGTTGGTGGCGAACTCGCGCGCGATGCGGGCCGCCGTCTCACCGGCCACCCCGGTGATGGCCGCCTGCCAGGCCGGGGTGTAGGGCTGGTCTGGGTCGTCGTAGCCGGTCGGCCAGATCCCCGGCAGTCCGTCGCGGGCCACGCCGTACTGGGCGAGCAGCAGGTCGAACACCGTGGTCACCAACTGCCCGGCGACCCGGCGTACGGGGACACCGCGCCGCAGCTGTCCGGCGGTCCCGTCCGGGGTGTCGAACCGGGTCAGCTCCACCGTCACGGCATCCTGGCTCTCACCGTCGGCCGCCGCTGTCAGCAGCGGGTCGGTGTCGCCGAGGTCGAGGTTCCACTTCCCGGCGCCGGACTCGCCGTAGCGGTGGCCGAGCGAACCGTTCGGGACGACGGGCTCGCCGGTGGCGGCGTCGAGGAGGACGGTCCTGAACTCCGCGTTCTCCGCCTCGGCCGCCGTGCCGCCCAGGTCGGCGGCGGTGAGGAACTTCCCTGGTGCGTACGTCAAGTCCGGTCCGGTGCCGCGCTGTTCGAGGGTGACGAGGAAGGGCAGGTCGGTGTACCGCTTGACGTAGTCGGTGAAGTAGCCGACCTGGCGGTCGACGAAGAACTCCTTGAGGATCACGTGTCCCATCGACATGGCCAGCGCCCCGTCGGTGCCGGGCGCGGCGGGCAGCCACTCGTCGGCGAACTTGACGTTGTCGGCGTAGTCCGGAGCGACCGCGATCACCTTCTGGCCCCGGTAGCGGGCCTCCGCCATCCAGTGCGCGTCCGGTGTACGGGTCACCGGCAGGTTCGAGCCCCACATGATCAGATAGCCGGCGTCCCACCAGTCCCCGGACTCCGGTACGTCGGTCTGGTCCCCGAAGACCTGGGGCGAGGCGACCGGCAGGTCGGCGTACCAGTCGTAGAACGACAGCATCACCCCGCCGAGCAGCGAGTAGAAGCGGGCCCCCGCGGCGTGGGAGACCATCGACATCGCCGGTATCGGCGAGAACCCGGCCAGCCGGTCGGGACCGTACTCCTTGATGGTGTGTACATGGGCAGCGGCGATCATCTCGCTCGCCTCGTCCCAACTCGCCCGTACCAGGCCGCCCTTGCCGCGCGCGGACTTGTAGCGCCGGGAGCGCTCCGGGTCGGAGACGACGTCCGCCCACGCCAGCACCGGGTCACCGAGCCGGGCCCTGGCCTCCCGGTACATCTCCAGGAGCACTCCGCGCACATAGGGGTAGCGGACGCGGGTGGGCGAGTAGGTGTACCAGGAGAACGCGGCGCCGCGTGGGCAGCCGCGCGGCTCGTACTCGGGGCTGTCCGGGCCGACCGTGGGGTAGTCGGTCTGCTGGGACTCCCAGGTGATGATCCCGTCCTTGACGTACACCTTCCACGAACACGAGCCGGTGCAGTTCACCCCGTGGGTGGAGCGCACCACCTTGTCGTGGCTCCAGCGGTCCCGGTAGAAGTCGTCGGCCTTGCGGCCACCGATCTTGTACAGGGTGCGGTGGTCGGCGGAGACCTCGGCCCGGGTGAAGAACCGGCGGGTCCCCACCAGCGCGTCCGTCAACTCACCGTCCAGGCCGGCCGGTTTGCGTGCCTGCGGGTCGGTTCGTGGGGTTCGTGGGCTCACGATGCCGCCTTCCCGGGCGTCAGCGGCCCGTCCTGCTGTGATCCGGTGTGCTGATCGATATCGACACCGGCTTCCGTGGCGAACTCCGTCGTGGCGAACCCCGTTGTGGCGAAATCCGTGCTCATCGTTCCGACGCGGGAGCGGACCGCGTCCATGGCCTCCCAGTCCTCGGTGCTCAGCCCGGCCAGAGCGGCGGGGAACACGCCGTCCTGTTCCTTGAGGATGTGGTCGCGCAGCAGATCCAGGGCGTCCAGGAGCCGCCGGGGCCAGACGGGGTCGGCCGGGACGCCCGCCGCGGCCTCGTCGAGGACGGCCTCGACGTGCCGGTGTTCGGCCCGGAGTGCCGCCATGCCATCGGGAAACTCCTCCGCCAGCGGCGGGAAGAGACCCTGCTCCTCCACCGCCGTGTGCGGCACGAGAACGGCGGAGACGCGGCGCGCGATCCACGCCATCCGGGGGACGTCCGCGTCGCGGTGCGCGGTACGGACGTCCCCGATGAGATTGACGACCAGGTCGTGTTCACGGGTCAGTTCGGCGATCTGGGGTAATGCCTGGCAGCCGCAGTACTCACACATGGTGACTCGTCTCAGGCCGGGGCGATGGCCGTCGGGGTGCGATGGGCGCCGCGGGTGACGGCCTTGCGGACGGTGGTGGCGGTGAATGCCAGGGCGGTGGCGGCGATCAGGGCGAGCAGGGCCAGCCCGAGCGCGTAGTTGCCGTAGGCGCCGTAGAGGGAACCCATCAGCAGCGGTGGGACGAAGCCGCCCAGCCCGCCGGCCGCGCCGACGACGCCGGTGACGGCGCCGACCTTGCCGGCCGGGGCGAGCAGGGCGACGAGAGCGAAGGTGGCACCGCTGCCCGCACCGAGCGCGGCGGCGATCGCCAGGAACGCGATGGTGCCCAGCGGGGCCAGCGCCGGGGCGAAGGACTGTACGGCCGCACTCACCATGACCACGGCGAGCGCCACGGCCAGCACACGGGTGGGACGCAGCCGGTCGGACAGCCAGCCGCCGACCGGCCGCATCACCACCGCCAGCAGCACGAACCCGGCCATCCGGTTGGCCGCGTCGGCCTGCGCCAGGCCGTAACCGGACTTGAGGTAGGTGGGCAGATAGACGGAGAAGGCGACATAGCCGCCGAACGCGACCGCATACAGCGCCGATGCCTGCCAGGTGACACCGAGCCTTACGGTGGCGGCGAGCCGGCCTGTCATGGTCCCGGCCGGCACGGCCCTGCCCGGAGCGTCGCGCAGCAGGAACGCGGCCAGCGCCGCATAGCCGGCCAGCACGATCGCGGTCACCACGAACGGGGTGGCCAGACTGTGCGTCTTCACCAGGTTCACCGTGGTCAGGGCGCTGATGGCGGTACCGCCCATCCCGGCGCCGAAGACACCGATCGCGAGCCCTCGGCGCTCGGGCGGGAACCAGGCGCTGACGAAGGGCACCCCCACGGCGAACGCGGTGCCGCCGATACCGAGAAAGAACCCGCCCACCAGCAGTTGGTTCAGAGAGGAGTGTCCGGCCAGCCCCAGGTACAGGACGGGGACGATGGTGGCCGCGGAGACCAGCGGGAACATCACCCGGCCGCCGAACCGGTCCGTCAGCGCACCCACCGGTATGCGGCCCAACGAGCCCACCACCACTGGCACGGCGACCAGTAACGCCTGCTGGAACGCGCTCAGTTGCAGGCTGTCCTTGAACCGCGGGCCGAGCGGGCTCAGCAGCGCCCAGGCCCAGAAGTTCACCGCGAACCCGACCGTGGCAAGCGCCAGCATCAGCCACCGCCGGCCGGCCGACGGCGGCGCCTGGGCCTGGGCGTTCGTGGCGGGGCCGGGGGACCGGGGCGAGTCGATGGCTTCCTGAGAGTTGCCCGCCCGGTTGCCCGTCGGCGACTTGTCTGTTGAAGACTTGTCTGTTGGGATCTCCGGCTTCGCAGGGCGGGGCATCGTAGGCATGGTCTTCTCGGCTCCTCAAAAGTGCCGTCGGACGGTCGCGTCCCGTGTTTCGTGGCGTGGTGGCCCGACCACGGCGTCCCCGCAAGGATCGCCAGGGGCCGGCTCCCACGGCAGGGGCCGTTGGTCCTCAACTCCCGAGCCGACCGGGGTACAAACCGGCGGCTGCGCTTGTGGACGTCGCGTGGATCGCCCCAACTCGTGACGGACTGTTCGAACTGGGCCCGCAGTGCGGACGTTCGTCGGTCGGAGCGGCACTCGCCGGGCTCAGGCGACAGCCGAACGGGGCCCATCGGCCCCCTTGTACGGGCCGATGGGCTCTGCTCCGGTGTGCGGTGTGTGTGCGACCGTCGCTGCGGGGTCACGCGTACCGCCGTGTTCGGAAAGCGGGGTCGGCCATGGGCACGAAGGTGAGGTGGTGGCGGGCGTGGGCCCTCACCGGTTCCCCGGTGGAGCGGAAGCACGCCTGACAATGTCCCGGGCCCCGGGCAGGAAGGGCCAACGGTTCCACCGCCGTGACGGCTGACAACAGTGGTGACGCGTGCCAGGACCGGCACAGCAGCTACCCCGCGAATGCTGGTGCACGTCCCCGAGACCGCGCACGGCCGGCGGCCACCGCATCGAACCCGGAGACAACCCATGACACCTCAGCCTGCGCCTGCACCCTGCATCGCGCACCCGGTGGGTCTCACCGAGGAACAGGCCGCCCGGCGGCTGGCGGAATGCGGTCCCAACGAGCTGGGCGCAGGGCGCCGGATACCGCTGCGCTCACGGGTCGGCGCGCAACTGCGCGATCCGATGATCCTGATCCTGCTGGCGGCGGTGGCGCTCACCGTGGCGACCGGGGACCACGCGGACGCGGTGGTCATCGCCCTGGTGATCGTGGCGAACACCGCCGTGGGGGTGGCCCAGGAGGTACGCGCGGACAACGCCGTCGCCGCGCTGTCCGCCATGACCGCCCCGACAGCCCGGGTGCTGCGCGGCGGCACCGAGCGCGAGGTGGCGTCCGCGGCCGTCGTACCGGGCGACGCGCTGGTGCTCGGCGAGGGTGACATCGTCCCCGCCGACGCCTCGCTGGCCGAGTCGTCCGCGCTGCTGGTCGACGAGTCGGCGCTGACCGGGGAGTCGGTGCCGGTGGACAAGGACGCGCGGGCCGACGACCCGGACGCCGCACGGCTCCAGGCGGGCACCGTCGTGGTACGGGGCCGGGCCGTCGCGACCGTCACCGCGACCGGGCCGCACAGTGCTCTCGGCCGCATCGCCGCGCTGCTGCACCCCCACCCCGAGCCCACCCCGCTGCAACGCCGGCTGGCCGGCCTCGGCCGGGTACTGGCCCTGGTGGCGGTGGGCCTGTGCCTGATCGTCTTCGTTCTCGGCCTGGCCCGCGGCCAGTCGCCGCAGGCCATGGCGGTCATCGCGATCAGCCTCGCCGTGGCCGCCGTACCGGAGTCGCTGCCCGCTGTCGTCACCCTCGGCCTGGCGCTCGGTGCCCGGCGGATGGCCGCCCGCCACGCGCTGGTACGGCGTCTGTCCGCAGTGGAGACCCTCGGCTCGGTCACCATGCTGGCCACCGACAAGACCGGCACCCTCACGGAGGGCCGGATGGTC
Organism: Streptomyces sp. NPDC020898; assembly: GCF_044333925.1. Classification (NCBI taxonomy): domain Bacteria; kingdom Bacillati; phylum Actinomycetota; class Actinomycetes; order Kitasatosporales; family Streptomycetaceae; genus Streptomyces; species Streptomyces sp. NPDC020898. The sequence goes on along the minus strand of NZ_JBIRRV010000014.1, from coordinate 182,709 downwards.
GTGGAACGGGTCTGGACCACCCGGGGCACGGCCACGCTCACCGGTTCCGGCTACGGGCCCGCCGGTGAGGTCCTGGTCGCGGGCGAGTCCCCCGACCCCGCCGCGCTGCGAGCCGTACAGGACCTGCTCACGGCGGCGGCCCTGTGCAACGACGCCTCGCTGCGGCCACCCGGGAACGGTGGTACGAAGGGCGCTGACGGTACTGACGCCTGGACCGCGCTCGGGGATCCCACCGAGGCCGCGCTGCTCGCCGCCGCGGTCAAGGCCGGCCGCGACCGCGACGAACTGCTGCCCGCGCACCCGCGTGTCGGCGAGGTGCCGTTCGACAGTCTCCGCAAGCGCATGACCACGCTGCACCGCGCCCCCTCCGGCCAGGTGGAGGTCTGGCTCAAGGGCGCGCCGGAGGCGGTGCTCGACAGCGCGACCCTGGACGAGAGCCCCGACCTGCTGGAACGCGCCCGCAAGGAGGCCGCCGCGCTCGCTGCCGAGGGCTTCCGCGTCCTGGCGGTGGCATCGGCCCTGCGCGCGGACCTCCCGGCCCGGTACGAGGACGCCGAGACCGGGCTGCGGCTGCTCGGCCTGGTGGCCATCAGCGACCCGCCCAAGGAGGCGGCCGAGGCGACCGTCACGGCCTGCCGGCTGGCCGGCATCACCCCGGTACTGATCACCGGCGATCATCCGGCCACCGCCCGTGCCATCGCGACCAGGGTCGGCATCCTCGGCCCCGGTAGCGGCGTCTCCGACGAGGTGGTCACCGGCCGGCAGCTGGCCGCCGGGGAGGTCCCGGACCTCACCCGGGTCCGGGTGTTCGCCCGCACCACTCCCCAGCAGAAGCTGGACATCGTGCAGGCCTGGCGCGCCGGCGGTGCCGTCACCGCCATGACCGGCGACGGCGTCAACGACGGCCCGGCGCTGCGGCAGGCCGACATCGGCGTGGCCATGGGCCGCCGCGGAACCGAAGTCGCCCGGCAGGCCGCCGACCTGGTGCTCGCCGACGACGAACTGTCCACCGTGGTCACGGCGGTGGAGGAGGGCCGCCGAGTCTACGACAACATCCGCCGCTTCCTGCTCTACGCCCTGGCCGGTGGCGTCGCGGAGATCCTCGTCATGCTGCTCGGCCCGCTGTTCGGCCTCGCGCTGCCCCTGCGGGCCGGCCAGATCCTGTGGATCAACCTCCTCACCCACGGTCTGACGGGCGTCGCCATGGGAGCCGAGCCGGTTTCCCGGCACGCCATGCGCCGTCCGCCGCGCCCGCCCGGGCAGCATGTGCTCGGCGGCGGGCTGTGGCAGCGGATACTGCGCCTCGGCACGGTGGTCACCGCCGCGAGCCTCGCCGCGGGGCTGTGGGCCAGGCACACCGGGCAGCCCTGGCAGACCACGCTGTTCCTCGCGTTGCTGGCCGCCCAGCTCGGCGTTGTACTGGGGCTGCGGGAGCGGTTGCTCACCCGTGAGAACCCCTTCCTGCCGTGGGCGGTGCTGGCCGCGGTGGGGCTGGGAGCCGCGGCACTGTACGTGCCGTTCCTGCGGGCCGTCCTGGAGACCTCGCCGCCGTCCTGGCCCGGTCTGGCAGCGGCTCTCGCCGCGGGGCTGACCGGATTCGGCACCGCCCGTGCGGAGAGCCGGTCCACCCGGGCCGTCGGGCGCCCGGACAGGGCCGGGCCCGTGACCGGAGTCCCCGTCTCATGACTGACGAGTGACAAGGCGAAGGGAAGTGATCGGCCGTGTCGGAACCGACGAGGAACGCCGGAGACATCGGACGTCGGGTGGCAGCTCGGCGCGAGGAACTGGGGCTCACCAGGGAGCAGGTGGCCGAGCGGGCGGGCACGGCTCCGGATTACCTGCGGTACGTGGAGGAGCGGCCGACCGCGTCCCCGGACACGGGCCTGCTGATGAGGCTGGCCGGCGCGCTGGATACCACCGTGGCCCAACTGCGCGGCAGCGATGCGGACTTGCCGCCCGGCATCGGGCAGGCGGCCTACCATCCCGAGCTGACGGAGCTGGATCCCGGGGAGTGCTGGGCCCGGCTGTCCACACACGGCGTCGGACGCGTCTCGGTGTCCACGCCCGACGGCCCGGCCATCGTGCCGGTCAACTACACGGTCGTGGACGGCGCGGTCGCCTTCAGTACCGCGCACGGCGCCACACCGGCCCTGGCCGCCGGAGCCGAGGCCGCCTTCGAGGTGGACCACATCGACGAGGCGCTGAGCGAGGGCTGGAGCGTCCTCGTCGTCGGCCGTGCCGAATGGGTCACCGACCCTGCCGCCACCCGGCACCTCGCCGGCGCGGCCCGCTCCGCGCCGTGGGCGGGCGGTGACCGCGAACTGTGGGTGCGCATCACCCCGGAGCGGGTCACCGGACGCCGGATACAGGTCCTTTGAGGATTTTCGCGGTCCTTGCCGATCAACGTCGACGCGTGACGTTTTTGCCGCACAGCCACCACGTGCCGGTAGGGTCCGGGCCGCGCGGCCTGCGGAGTTGAACTGTTCGGCTCCGCCGGGCGGAACCACCCCTCAGATGGTGCACGGACGGCGGACCGTCGTACCGGGCTGCCGTCGGTCACCGTGTTCGCGCCGGCCGCCCAAGTACCGCGCAGGACACCGGACATACCCGCGCGACAGCATGCCCAGGCGTCGCCCGGGTACGAGAAGCGGACGGCTTCGGAGCGTCCGTCGGACCGGGTTGAGGACTATGCTGTGGGACGGACGTCCCAGACCCCGGCGGTTTGTCGTTGCTCGATGCAGATGGCTGAGGGGAGCGGGCTCTTCGTCCGTCACTCGGCGCATCTCCAGAGGGAACTGGGTGGGTCCACTGTCCTGTCGCACAGGCTGCCGGGCCGCCCGTTGCTCCACCTCCGCCGAACATACGCCCCTGCCGACAGCACGCCATGGGCGCCGGAGTTCCCGGCGTCACCGCGTCCGCTGCCGGATGGTCTGTTGAACCGAGGCGTCATGCCCCAACCGCAGCTCACCGTCTACCGCCATGACCGAAGGAAACGGGCACTGATCACCCTGGCCGGTGAGATCGACCTGGAATCGACCTCTCTGGTACGCACGGCACTGGCGCGGTGCCTGAGCGACGGCATCCACACCATCGACATCGACCTCACCCCTGTCACCTTCTGCGACTGCAGCGGCCTCAACGCCTTCCTCCACGCCGCGCAGAGGACCACCGAGGCCGGCGGAACCCTGCGACTGCACCACCCGCCACCGACACTGAGCCTGATACTCGACCTCACCGGCTCCGGGTTCCTGCTCCTCGACGTCGCGTCCGGATATGTGTCACCTCCTCTCGGGGGTGTCCCGGCCCCGACCGCCCAAACCCCGCGGAACCAGACTGTTCCGCTTGCCTCTGTGCTCTCGCGTGATGCGCAGTGACGGCCAGGCCGGGGCGGGGACAGCCGCGAAGGCCCGGTGGCAGCGAGTCGTCCACCATGGTGATCGCTGAGACGGGCGGCCTCGTGGGATGCGCTTCCGGCTTCCCGGTGCGCGGCGACGGCTTCTGGTGGCTCGGGTTCGACGGGGCACTGCCGCGCGCCGTCGAGCAACTCACCGCGTCCGGCGGTGACTTCGCGATCACCGATATCCCGGTCCGCCCGCACCCACAGGATGCGCAGGTGGCCCGCCGATCGCAGGAGCGGCTGCCGGCCGACCAGCAGGCGTCGGTGGCAGTGATCGGCTTCCGGATTTCGCCCGCGGCCGGACAACTGCTCCGGGTGTCGGCCCTTCCTCTCTGCGTACGAACCGCGACGAGGCCGGCGGGACCTGCGCACGATGCCTGGACACGGTGGCCGGCATGAGGTCCGACAGCCGGTCGGCCCGGATCCAGATGCTGGTCGCCGAACAGGCGGCCCTGCGCGGTGCCCGGGTCGGTGTGGTGGACGTGTGCACCGCGGCCGTGGCCGCGCTCCCGGTCGGCGGGGCCGGGCTGTCGGCGATGTCCCGCACCGAGGCCAGTCATCCGCTGTGCAGCACCGACAGCATCAGCGAACAGCTGGAGGAGCTGCAGCTCACCCTTGGCGAGGGACCCTGCGTGGATGCCTTCCGGCACGGCTCGGCCGTCCTGATCCCCGATCTGCTGGCCAGTGGGATACACGACCGCTGGGTCGTGTTCGCGGATGCGGCCCTGGACGCCGGGGCACGTGCCGTCTTCGCGCTCCCCCTGCAGATCGGGGCGATCAGCCCCGGAGTTCTGGACCTGTACGCCGACGTGCCGACCGTGCTGGACGCCGGGGAACTGGCCGACGCGCTGGCGTTCGCCGACCTCGCGACGCTGCTCCTGCTCGACGCGCGGATCGACGACACGAACGCGCCGGTCGACGGAGCACGGGAAGACCGAGGCTTCGAGGACCTGGGCGGATACCGGGCGGAGATCGACCAGGCCACCGGCATCCTCACCGTCCAGCTCGGTGTCGGCATCGACGAGGCCCTCGTACGGCTGCGCGCCCATGCCTACACGAGGGGACGCCGGCTCACCGACGTGGCCGCCGACGTGGTGGCCCACCGGCTCCGCTTCTCGCCGGACGCGGAACCCGGACCGACCGACGAGGAAACCTGACGCACCGGTGCCATCGGATGAACGTGCTGTGCTTCCCGCCGCCTCCCGGCCGGACCAATCTCAAGCGAGGGTGCCCACGATGAATCAGCAGTTACTGGCCAAGACCTTCGTCGAACTGGCCGACAACCTGGTGGCCGACTTCGACCTGATCGACTTCCTGCGCCTGCTCACCGACCGCTGCGTCGGCATGCTCGGCGCGAGCGCCGCCGGGGTGCTGCTCGCCGACCGCGACGGCCGACTGCGCGTCATGGCCGCCTCCGACGAGCAGGTACGCCTGCTGGAGCTCTTCCAGCTCCAGAACGACGAGGGCCCCTGCCTGGAGTGCTGTCGCACCGGCACACCCGTGATCGTCCCCGACCTGAGCGCGGAGACCGTGCGCTGGCCCCGCTTCTCGGTAGCGGTCCAGCGCAGTGGTTTCACAGCCGTTCAGGCGCTGCCCATGCGCCTGCGGGACGAGGTCGTCGGCGCCCTGAACCTCTTCCACGCTTCCCCCGGCCCCTTCGACCCGGCAGACACACTCGTCGCCCAGGCCCTGGCCGACGTCGCCACCATCAGCCTTCTCCAACAACGCTCCGCTCGACGCGGCACGATCCTCAACGAACAGCTGCAGACCGCACTGAACAGCCGCGTACTGATCGAACAGGCCAAAGGCAAACTCGCCGAACGCCAGGGCGTCGACATGGAACAGGCCTTCACCGCCCTGCGCGGCTACGCCCGTTCCCACAACCGGCGGCTGTCCGATGTGGCCCGCGCCTTCATCGACGACTCCGAACCGCTCCCCGGACTGGGGTCCTGACCCACTCCGCGCCACCGACCACCGCCCCCGCGCCGCGATTCACGGTCCGTACGGACGCCGCCGCACTGCGGCGGCGTCCGTACGTGGCGCGAGGACGGGAGGCCCCCCTCCACCGTTTCCTCGCGCGCTGTCCTCCGCGGCGGCGGGACCGGTGAGAACGCCCCGTCTGGAAATGCCCGGAGGACGGAGGCTGGAGCCGCTCACTGCGGCGATGCGGCTCCGGCCAGACCTCGGTCTCGACTCGGGGGCTGGGAGCCTGAGTTGGGGACACTCACCGGCACCTGACACGGTCGCGGTGCCGTCATCCCCGCGTGCAGCGTAGAGCAGATGCGGGAGGAGCGGAACGGGCCTGACGTAGAGGTGGTCCGTCCCGCGTCATCGGCGGGACGTGCCGTGGGCGTCGGCCATCACCTGGCGGCGCAGGCGTGCACAGGTGCGGGTGATCAGCCGGGAGACGTGCGTCTGGGAGACACCGAGCTGCAGGCCGATGCGGTCCTGCGTCATCTCGCAGAAGAACCTCATGTACAGGATCTGGCGTTCACGTTCGGGCAGTGCCCGCAGCAGAGGGCGCAGGGACTCGCGGTTGACCACCTGGTCGAAGCCGGGTTCCATGGCGCCGAGGGGGTCGGTCAGCGGGTGGCTGTGCACGGAGCGGCCGGGCACGGCGTCCATGGACAGGGCGGTGAAGCTGGCCGGCGCACCCTGGCCCAGCCGTACCTCCGCCTCGGTCAGGCCGGTGTACGCGGCGATCTCGGGGACGGAGGGTTCGCGGCCGCCCGGCGAAGAGCCGAGCCCGTGGCCGGCGGAGCGAACGAGGCTGCGTAACTCCTGTACGCGCCGTGGCACGTGCACGCCCCAGAGGTCGTCACGGAAGTGCCGTTTCACCTCGCCGAGGATCGTCGGTATGGCAAAGCTCGGGAAGGCGGTGCCGAGACTCGGGTCGAAGCGGGACACCGCTTTGACCAGGCCCAGTTGGGCGACCTGCTTGAGGTCCTCGAAGGTCTCACCGCGATGGCGGAAACGCCGGGCGAGCCGTACGGCCATCGGCATCCAGGCGCACGCCACCTCCTGCCGCAGCGCGGACCTCTCCGGGCCGTCCGGCAGGGCCGCGATACGGCGGAACGCCGCGGCGGTGTCCGGCGTGTCGCCGTAGTCGCGGGGGCGGGTGCTTCGTGGGCTGTGCGTGCGTACGTCCGGCATGGGCACGTCTCTCCCTGGTCGGTGGCGTCGCTCACCGTGGGAGCCGGCAGACCGCGGCACGCAGGAGAGCAGCGAACGCTGCTCGCACGGGCGTGCCTCTGGTCTGAAGCACACCGGACCGCTTCCCCAACAGCCCGCGTTCAAACAGGGTTTCCGCCGTCCGACCGCAGCTGTCCGCGGATGGTTCCGGCCGACGCGTTCACCGTTCGCCCATCGGCACCCCGGTGTCCCCGTACCCCCAACAGGCCCCGGCGGGGCTCCGATCCGGGGCTATGCTGGCGTACAGACGTCCCGGACCCCGGCGCCGCACTGCCCATCGGCCACGATGGCACTCCCGCACATCTGCCGGTCTCCTGAACCGAGGCGCCCCATGCGCACCCCGCTGCAACCATCCGAACCCGAAGGCTCAGAGCGTCTCGATCTGGACATGGTGCGGCTGCGCCGACTGAACCGCTGGCAGGCCGAGGGCCTGCGGGAGGACCTGGCGGATCTGTACGTGGAGTCCTCCGCCGCCGAGGCGGGTGAGGAGTTCCACGACCGGCAGAAGTTCCTGCACCGTCTGGCGGACGAGGTGAAACTGCCGGGCTTCGACATGCTGGTCGCCGAGGCGCAGGCCCTGACCGGCTGTGTCATCGGAATCCCCGTGCCGCGCGACGGCTCCTGGTGGCACGGGTTCGAAGGCCCACTGCCACAGAACCTGGAACAACTGACCGCGTCCGGGCATGTGTTCGCGATCCTCGAAACGGTCGTCCATCCGCACAGGCACGCCCAGGGACTGGCCCGCCGGCTCCAGGAGCGCCTGCTCACCGACCACCACGCCTCGCTCGGCGTCACCCTGGTGGAGCACTCCGACCGTCCGGTGGGTGCCGCCCTGGAGGCGTGGGGCTGGCAGGACGCGGGGCGGATCCGGCGCCCGCCCGAACCGACAGCCCTGCGGCTCATGGTTCTTCCCCTCGGGGAACGCACGGCGGATCATCCGGACGGCCTCGCTCACAACGCCCGTACCCACCGGCCCGAATAGCCGTCCGCACCGGCCGGAAACGGCTGGTGCGCAGGTGTGGAGGAGCGCGTGGAGCTGCCGCCGGAGCAGGCGACGGACCGGGCCGCCGACTCTCGCCGGGCGGGAGGAAGCGCTCTTCCAGTACTACGGCATGACGTACCACACGACTCGGACACCACCCTTGGACCGTGCCGTCGCTCACCGGCGGGCGAACTAGCTTTTCGCCGTTCGCCGTTCGCACCCGGCGGCGTCCTCTCCGCTGAGGCCCAGCCCTGGCCGGGAGTACTCTGGAATTACCGAGAACACTTCGTACGTGGGCTTTCCCCGCTCGTGTCGCTCTCGGCGAGCCACAACGCCGGGCCGGTGCAGGTCGGCCCGGGGCAGGGGCGGCGTCATGACCGCAACCATGTTCCACAAGCCTGCGGTCGAAGACCGGATCCCCTCTTCCGCTTCGCCGCTTCTGCGGCTCCGGCTGGCGCCGACCGGCAGTGCCCCTGCCTTGATCGACGGCGCGTGGTGGCCACGCTCCCGCGATCTGGCGGCTGAACTTCCGGCGCTCGTCGCGGTCCTCGACCCGCTGTGGGGGCGGATCACGCATGTCACCGTGAACCCCACGTTCTGGCCGGTCGTCCCCCGTGGGGTCCCCGTCCACGGGCATGTGGTGAAGGTCGGCTGGTTCAGGGCCGAGCAGGACCCGCACACGTTGCTTCTGTGCTCCTGCACCGTCGGCCGCTGGGACCTTCTGGTGATCCCGCCCGGGACCAGTGCCGTCACGGCCGCCCGGCTGATGACCACAGCCACGGATCCCTCGTGGAGTCTCACCGCGGGCGGCCTGATCCAGGAGGCGGAGTTCTTCCGGACCGCGGCCGAGGCCGACTGGGACTCGGCCCGGGAGCGGCTCTGGGATTCCGAAGGCGGGCAGGACGCCCGTCCTACGGCCTCTCGCAGCCCCGCGACGGTCGGCCTCGGCCACGTGCCGATTCCGGCGGAAGGAAAAGGAAGGTGACAGGCATGGAGACCTTCGCGACCGTCATCGTGCTCCTGGCGATGATCGCTCTGGGCGCACTCGCGATTCAGCTGTTCACCGCGAGCCACAGCGATCGCATCGCGACTCTGCCCTCCGGCCGGTCCACGTCGCCGGGAAGGGGTTCCGGGCGGACCGCGGCGCGCACGGTGAGGCGCGTACTGCGACGGTTCCGGCCGTGGCATCGCACCGGAGACGAGTGACAGCTCCGGCCGGCGCCGGGCATCGTCGGTGCGCCCGGAACGCCCTCTCACGCGCGCTTCTCGGCCGACTTCGGGTGGCTCCTTGCGGGCGGGGTTTCCGGCCGCTCCCGATCAGCGCACCTGCATCAACAGCATCTCGCGGAGACTGACGTCCGACGAGAGCCGGGGCAGAACGTCATCCGATCACCGCCTGGGTCCCGCTCGCACTTCGCTCCTCACTGCCAGGGCCACCGATGGGAACACGTGTGCCCTGGGGGTACGCGACGGGCGGGGTGCGCGTGTTCGACGCGGCCGAAAACGGCGTCCGGTCTCAGCGGGCGACGAAATCTGACCTAGTGTCAAGAATGTTCGCACCGATGCCTGTTGCCCGGTCGGGGCGGCCGCGCAGGAGCGCCGAGGAGGACACGGTGCCTTGGACCGATCCGTACGTGAGGAACGACGGAACACAAGTCCGGGGGGCCGGTCACCGTGCTCCGGGAGCGTGGCACGAACCGGCGATCCTGTCGTTGGCGGGCCTGGTGATCCGAGGCTTCAGCAGCGGGCGGGTCCCTTCTGCCGTGGATGGCGGGCGTACGACTCCGGTTCTGCGCGTCTGCGGTCGGGGCGCTGTCGGCGGGGGGCAGTGGTGAGCCGCCGGCCGCCGGTGCGGCGGACTCGTAGGTCTCCGAAGCGTGCCCCGACCCTGACGAAGCCCCAAGGGCCCCGGCCGTCGGTGCTCGCCGTAGCGGCTGCCGCGGGTGTCGGGCTCTGCGTCGCCGTGGGTCAGTGGCTGCTGGGCAACTGGTGGCTGTTCGCCGTGCTCGCCGCCGTCGTGGGTGGGGCCGGCGGTCTCTGGCTCACGCAGTGGGCGGTGAGTGCTCGCTGGGAGCGGGTGCACGTGCGGGGGCTGCGGTACCGGCTTCTGCAGCTCGACGGGCTCCACCATGAGGACTTCGAGTTCGCGGTACGGGACCTGATGCGCCGTGACGGCTGCGCCGATGCCGTACAGGTGGGCGGGGCCGGGGACAACGGCGCGGACGTCACAGCGACCGATCCGCTCGGCAGACGCTGGGTGATCCAGTGCAAGCACCGGCAGGAGGGGGCTTCGGGATCACCGGTCGGCACCCCGGATCTGCATGTGCTCAACGGCACCGGTCGGCAGCTGCACGGCGGGGACGTGGTGGTTCTGGTGACGAACGGACGCTTCACCGCGGGGTGTGCACCGCTCGCGAAGTCCCAGAAACTGCATCTGGTCGACCGGGGAACGCTGGGCAAGTGGGCGGGAGGCTCACGGCCGCTCTGGGACCTGCTCCAGAAGCTGCCCCCGCCGGGGAAGCGGTCGGCGGTGTCCTGAGAGGAGGGTGTCCGACGTCGCCCGGGCGCCGGGTATGCGCGTCACCCACTGTCACAGACGGTCGACCGCGGCAGCCGATCGGTATCCGAGTGCTCGGCGGCGGTCCGTCCACTTCCCGCACTCGCACGCATCGCGTCCGTGCAACGGCTCGCCGTCTCGGACCGGTCGACTCAGGTGACCGGTCCCGGGTTACCGCGATTGCTGGGCAGAGTCCGGTAGGTCGGCCGGAGGAGTACCCTGGTGTTACCGAGGGTATTTCGCGCACCGGCCTCTATGCCTGTGTCGTTTTCGGCGATTGATGACGCCGGGCCGGTTCCGGCCGGTCCGGAGCAGGGTTCGCATCATGACTGCGACCGTTTCGTACACGCCGCCACTCGGACACCGGCCCTTCTCTTCGGGGGCGGAACTTCCCCCGTTGACTGCCGTACTCGATCCGCAGACGACTCCCGTCTCGGCCGCCTGGCTGATGGCCCCCGCGAGCGACCCACTGCGCACCTCCACCACCGGCCGTCTGATGGCGGAGGCGGCGCACCTGCGCACCGTGTCGGAGAGCGACCGGGCCGTGCAAGCCGTCTGGGACGCCGAAGGAGGCCACGAGGCCCGCGCTTCGACCGCACGTCCACGGATCCCGGCCGTCACCGCTCCGGTAATCGTCGTCCCGGCAGCCGCTCCTGCCATGCCGGATCCGGCGCGGGGGGTGTGAGGGCCATGGAGACCTTCGTGACCGTGGTCGTGCTCCTGGCGATGGTCGCTGTGGGCGTGCTCCTGATCCATCTGCTCAACAACCAGCACGACGAGCGCATCACCGCTTTCCCCTACGGCCGCTCCCGGTCGGCTGTCCGGGGTCCGGCGCCCTCGGACCCGCAGAAGGCTCGCGGTCGTGCCGGAACGAGCGGCACCGGCGATCGCCGCGACCACCGTGACGGGGGACGCGGGAGGCTCCGGCCCCGGCGCCGGACCCGTACAGGAGGGAAGTGAGTCGCCATGCTCCCCGCCACCCACCCCGTCAGGCTTCTGGCAGACACCAGCAGTGAGCCGGTGCTCCCCGGCACCGCGGTCCTGCGGATGGAGACGACGCCCCAGCGCACGGGGACGTTCGACGGCGCGTGGTGGCCGAGGACACGCGACCCTGAGAGCCAGCTCTCCGGACTGCTCATCGCGTTGACTGCGCGGCTGGGCCCCATCGCCCGCGTCGGCCTCGACGCGAGCGCGTGGGACAGCGCACCGGGCCGTCTGGTCGTCGAGGGGCATCCAGTCCGCATCGACTGGTCCGCCGTCGGGGACAGCACGATGATCGTCACCCGGGGCGACCAGGACCATTTCCTGTTCCTGGTGATCCCTCCGGAGACGGCCCCCTCGTCGGCACGCGCCGCGATGGCCATGGCGGTACAGGACGACAACGCCGTCTCGGGCGAGCGGATTCTGGCCGCCACCGGCATCACCCGGGCCGACCGGACCGACGTACCGCGGAGTTCACCCGGCCGGGCCGAGTCGACGTAGCAGAGCCTCGACAGCCGTGGTTCCGACGGCCGCGCCGGCATCGGGCAGGACCCGGAGGCGCCGGATCGGCCCGCTGTCGCTGAGAGCCTCGACGACGGCTCGGGGCGGCAAGGCGCAGGTCGCCGGCGGAGAGGTGGACCCTGCGTGCCGTGGCGACGAGCGGCCCGAGGCCCTGGGTGTCGCAGGAGGTGACGCCGGACAGATCGAAGGTCAACCGCCTTACGGGACTGCGACATGCGCCCGGAAGACGCTCGCGCAGTCGTCCTCCGGCACATCAGCGACCGCAGGCCGCCGACCCGGAGCTCGGGGAACTTCTGCGGGGATGAGGGGAGTCGCGGTACCTGCAGGCGCGCACTCCGTCACCGCCGATCTGCCGCATGAAGGCGCCTCGCAACGCCCGGCGCAGCTCCCGCCGTAGTTGTTCCGGGAGCGCCTCGTCCCTCGTCGTGGCGACCAGGGCACGACGCGCACTTCCTCAGCCCGCGAGCAGGACTCGGCGGTGCCGCCGTCTGCCGCCTGCGTACCTCACGGCCTTCGCGTTTTGGCCGTCGGTTTGTTTGACCGTCCTGAGGGGTGTGACCGGTTGTCGGCGTGAAGGTGCTGTAGTGCGCGCAGCATTGCCTGTTGCATCTGTCGCGGGAGGGGCTTGCCTTCCCAGGCGGCGACCACGGCTGCGGCCGTCACCTGGAGTGTGACGTTGCACCGGCGGGAGACGTCCAGCAGCAGGTGCTTGGCCGGCCCACGGTGGCAGGGAGTCAGGACCATCACGATTCCGCGGGCCTGGTCGATGACCGCGCGGCCGGCCAGCGCCCGCCGTAGCTGGTCGTTCTCGGCGCGCAGCGCGGCAACCTTCTGTCCGGGCGGTGTGTTGCTCCAGGTGGCTTCGGCCTTCAGGTCCCAATATCCCTCTGGGAGCACGGTGGTGTGTGACATGGCGGTACCTCTCGACGTGCTGGGTGCGTCCGGTCGTGCCGAAGCTGTCCCCGGAACCTCTGGGTGTCAGCGCTGCTCTTCGGGTCAGATGCGGTCCTGTCGGTCCTCGCGCATCCACGCGCATCCAGCGCGCCTGGTGCGGACGGTTACAGAGGCGTTCCCAGCAGTCCTGCCGGTCACGGCGTGCCCCATCGTTGGGGTAATCCCAGCCGCTGCCACGATCACGCCTGGAGCGGGTGGCGGCGAACACCAGCACCGCTGCGGCCACACGGCGATCACGGTGGGCCTCCCGGGGCGGAGTAACGACATCACTGCCGGGGATTGGGGCCTCACCCAACAGCGTAGTCCTGCCCAGCGGTTGTGGACAGCTTGCGACTTCAGGGGCCCTGCCCAGTGGAGATGACCGGGCGGCAGCTCGAGGCACAGGTACCTACCCTGCCCTTTGGGTGAGGGTCTGCCGATCGGCGGGCGGGGGCGCCCGTCAGAGCCAGGCGCTCGGACCCGTGCCCCTGGCTCGCCGGGCCGGTGCACGGGGCGCATGCGCTTCGTGTGGGAGGACGAGCAGGCCGTGGGGCGTGGGCAGGGTGCTGAGGATGGTGAAGTCCAGGCGCAGTACGGGGTGGTGGAGCAGGTGGAGGAGGGCGGGGCGGGTGCAGATCAGTTGCAGGCGTCCGCTCCGGCTGCGTGTGCGGGCGCGGGTGAGGACGCGGACGCCGGCCACGTCCATGAATTCCACGGGACGCAGGTCGACCAGCAGCTCGATGTCCCGGGTGGAGGTCAGGGCGTCGAGGCGGTGGGTGATGGCGGGGCCGGTGTACAGGTCGATCTCTCCGCCCAGCACCACCAGGGTGCAGGCTCCGTACGGTCGGACATGCTGGACGCAGGCGGTAGCGCTGAACGGACCGGGCAAATTCATGGCGACTCTGCTTCTTTCCTGAAAGCGGTGCCCCTCTTGGGAGGGCCGGTGGCCAACGGGAGCAGGGTCAGCGTTCGCCACAGTAGAACGCCGGCTGGTGGCGCGGACGGTATCGCGGAAGGGCTGCGGCCCACCCGGGGCACCTGCTACAGGACCAGGTCGCCGACGGGTAGCGGACGTTGGTCAAGGGGCAGGTCAGAGATGGCCTGGGGCACGCCGAGTACGGGCCGGTCGTGGCCGAAGGGATGCCCGTACTGTCGGATCAGAGCCCGCGCGGGGTGACCGGCGTGAGCCGCTTCCACGGCCTCGGGGTGCGCCCCGCGGCTACGGGTACTCGGTGAGGACCGGGATCAAGGCGGCTGGATTCGTCGGCCGCTCTGGGTGGTTACGGCCAATGGTGGTCGGGGTCGTCCAGGCGCAGCCGGTAGGCGAGCACGTCGCGAGCGGTGGCCAGCAGCGGAAGTTCGTGGCTGTAGGCGTAGCCGCGCAGCTGTATCAGGGCTTGGGCGCAGGTGATGCCGAGCTGGGCGGAGAGCAGGCCGGTGGCCTGGTGGACTTCGGCGAATTCCAGGCCGAGTTCGTCCGGGAGCCGGCTGCTCGGCCCGGGGGGCCGGGCGGCCTGGCCGATGATGATCTCGGCGAGGGTGTCGGCGAGGTTGAAGGCCGCGGCGAGCTGGTCGTGGCTCAGTGGGCCGGGCTGGATGCGGTGGCCGGTGAGGGCACGCGCGCGCGGCGGGACGCGTTGACGTGCTGGTGGGTGCCTCGGTGCGCTGGCTGTGCTGCGCTCGGACCGGTCCGCACCCTGGCGATGGCTGCCCGGGCCTGCCTACTGTTCCAGCAGAGGCCGGTACCCATGCTGATGTCCCGCACGGTCACCGCGCCACCAGGCTCCCAGCTCCCGGGCCGCACGCCCCGCCAGTGTCGATCACCTCTCGCGCTCCTTGAGGGCGCAATCTCGCGCATCAGTGCGGACCCCGTCCCGTCACCGACGGGCCGCACCCGCACTTGCTGCCAACACCCTCTCAATCAGGACGAGTTCACTGAACCGGATCCGGTGGACTGCCGAGCGGCAGAGCCCCGCTCATTGACCAGTGACGTCGGAACTGCTCACGGCACCGCTGCCGGACGGCCCGGACGACGTCGAAGAGCTGGGGCTGGCGCCGGGACTGCGACTGGGACTCGGGCTGAGGCCGGGACTGTGACTCGGGCTGGGACCAGAACTGGTGTCCGGCGCCGCGCTCGCGTCCGGCGAGGCTGAACCGCCCGTCTGCGGCGCCGAACCACTGGACGCAGCCGGGGTGGGTGTCACGTTGTCCGTGGGAACACGGCTACCGGCCGAGCCACCGCCCACCGAGGTTCCCCTGCCCTGCTCGTTCCTGACCACCGCCGCCACGGGCTTGCCCATGATGAGCTCCCCCACGGTCACCGTGACCATCGCCAGGGCGAACACCAGGCCCGTCGCCAGGGCGTACTTCTTCCAGCCGATGGACTTCCGGAAGGAGCCACCTCGATTCCGGAGGGAGCCACCCCGATAAGTGGTGACCGACTGGCCTTCGGAGAGCGCGAAGTGCCGTACATGGTCGGCAACCGAAGCGTCGGCCGGTAACCCGAACGCCGCCCGGGCGTCGGCGCGGTGTTCCACGCGCTCCTCGCCCGGCGTCCTCGGCACTCCCACCGGCGGCACCCGGCTGCGGATCCCCTCGCCCGTCCGCCGGAAAGCATGCGAGAAGACCGCTGCGCCGGTGGTCGCGCTGGTACTGACCACGGCGGCGCCGATGATCGTCCCGGTCACCCCCAGCAGCGACGCCAGCACCGCGCCCACCACCGTCGCGAGTGCGCTCGCCACCACCTGCACAGCCGTCAGGTCGAGCACCTTGCGCTTCGGCGCCCGTGCCTCTTCTTCTCTTTGTTCTCTTTCTTCTCTGCGATTCTCCATCAACGTCCTTTGATAGTTCCGGAGCCCGACGGTCCTTGACATCGAGAGGACCAAGCCGGCCGGGAGAAGGCCGATAAGGGTTGGCCCGGCCGCGAGTTGTGCGGTATTCGCTGAGCACAGGGGCGTGTGAAGCTCCTGCGGCGGTGCGGGCGGTACAGCGGACGACTGCCCGGCTGACGGGGTTTCACCTGTGCTCCGCGCCCCCGGCACGGCATCGGAGCCGCCCTGATCACCGCCGTGTGAACATCGTGGTGTCCCTCGCCCGGACCAACCGAGGGCCGGCCTCAGGACTATGCTGTGTGCGGACGTCCCAGACCCCGGCGGGCCACCACTGCTTGGCACACATGCCTGCGGAGAGCGGATCGTTCGTCCGGTCGCCCAGCGCATCCCCGAGGGAACCGGCTGGGTCCTGCGCCCCGGAACATCGGCTGCTGGATCGGTCACTCACCTGCCTGCTCGACAGTACGACCGTACCGGGAGCCCGGCACGGTCTCGTGAACCGAGGCACCCTGCCCATGAGTGTCCCACCCGTCCTGAACGTCCACCGGCACGACGCCGACAACCGGGCGCCGGCCACCCTCGGCCGGATCGACCTGGGTTCGGCGCCGCTGGTGCACACGTCACCGGAGCGGTGCCTCCACGACGGCATCCGCGCCGTCGACGTCGATGCCGCCGCCGTCACCTTCTGCGACCGCGACGGCCCCACCGCCTTCCTCCACGCGCTGGCGCACACCACCGCGGTCGGAGGATCCCTGCAACTGCACCGCCCCAGCCCGGCGATGGAGCGCCTCGCCGCCCTCACCGGCTCCGACTCCCCCTTCCTCGCTCTCCCGGACGCCTTCGCCGGGAGCCGACCTTCCCCACAACCCTCTTCCGTGCACCAGGCCGCGCACCGGCTCGCCCCGGCGCCGGCCGCTCTCCCGGGCGGTGTGCTGTGACGGCCCTGCCCGGGCCGATCCGATCGCGCATACGCCCAGACCATCGGCCACACACCACGAGCGTGACACCTGGCGATCAGCGTTCGCGATGCTGACCGCTGAGGCATCGAAGTCGCTGGTTCTCCTCTTGGCGGTGCGAACGGCGGCGAGGCCGGAGGAGCTTGATCACCAGCCCTGGACCCGGTGGTCGCCGTGATCCCCGGTAGCCGGTCGGCGCGGATCCAGGCTCTCGTGGCAGAGCAGGCGGCCCTGCGCGGCGCCCGGGTCGGCGTCCTCGACGTGTGTACGGCGGCGGTTGCGGCGCTGCCGGTCGGCGGGGCCGGGATGTCCGCGATGTCCCGGGGGCGGGCGAGTCATCCGCTGTGCGGTACCGACTCCGTCAGTCAGCAGCTGGAAGAACTCCAGCTCACACTGGGCGAGGGGCCGTGCGTGGACGCCTACGTCCTGGGCTCGGCGGTCCTCTGCCCCGATCTGTTGGCCGGTGAACTCCAGCGACACTGGACGGTGTTCGCCGACGCGGCTCTGGAAGCCGGGGCAAGAGCGGTCTTCGCCTTCCCTCTGCGGATCGGCACCATCAGCCCCGGAGTGCTCGATCTGTACTCCAGCAGTTCGGTCGAGCTGGACGCGGACGAGGTGGCCGACGCGATGGCCTTCGCCGACACCGCCGCGTTGCTTCTGCTCGATGCCCGGATCACTGAGACGGGTGTCCCGTCCGACACCGATCGGACGGACGTCGCTCCCTTCGACGACCTGGGCGGCTACCGCGCCGAGATCGACCAGGCAACCGGCATCCTCATGGTCCAGCTCGGCGTCGGCTTCGAGGAAGCCTTCGTCCGGCTGCGCGCCCACGCATACGCCCGGGGGACACGGATCTCGCTGGTCGCCGCCGACGTGGTCGCCCATCGGCTCCGCCTCCCCCCGGGCACGACTCCGTCCGACATGCAACCGCCGGATGCGTGACCTCTCGACGACGAGCCCTGATGCTCCCACCCCACACACAGAGGTGTGCATGATGAAGGAACAGCTGATGGCCCGGACGTTCGTCGAGCTGGCGGACAGTCTCGTCGCCGACTTCGACCTCATGGACTTCCTGCGCCTGCTCACCGACCGCTGCGTCGACCTGCTCGACGCGAGCGCGGCGGGCGTCCTGCTCGCCGACCGTGACGGCGTGCTGCGGGTCATGGCCGCCTCCGACGAACGGGTGCGCCTGCTGGAACTCTTTCAGCTCCAGAACCACGAAGGCCCCTGCCTGGACTGCTTCCACACCGGAATCGCGGTCTCCGTTCACGACCTGCGAGACGAGGCCGCCCGCTGGCCCCTGTTCACCGCCCAAGCCCGGCGCAGCGGCTTCACCGCCGTCCAGGCGCTGCCCATGCGCCTGCGCGACGAGGTCGTCGGCGCCCTCAACCTCTTCCACACCACCCCGGCGCCCATCAGTCCCGCAGCCACCCCCTTCGCCCAGGCCCTCGCCGACGTCGCCACCATCAGCCTGCTGCAACAGCGCACCAGCGAGCGCAGCACGCTCCTCAACGAGCAGTTGCAGACAGCCCTCAGCAGCCGCGTCCTGATCGAACAGGCCAAGGGGAAACTCGCCGAACGCCGCCACACGGACATGGAACAGGCCTTCACCACCCTGCGGGCCTACGCCCGCTCCCACAACCGCCGCCTGTCGGACGTCGCCCGCGCCTTCATCGACGAGACCGAATTCCTCCCCGGCCTCAGTTCCCGAAGTTCCTGAGGAGCCCTCCTCAAGATGGGTTCGTCATGTCAGGGTCAGTCGTGCGGGACGACCGCGACCGGGGCCGCGGCGTGGTGCATCACCGCGTGGGCGACCGGGCCGAGGTGCGTGCCGATCGCCGAATCGCGGTTGCGGCGGCCGATGACCAGCAGGCCGGCGCCGGCAGCGGCCTCCACCAGGTGGTGGGCGGCCCCGCCGATCACGGAGTTCTCGGTCACCTCGACTCCGGGGAACTTCTCCCGCCACGGGCGCAGCGCGTCGGTCAGCCCGCCCGCCTCCTGTGCGGCCAGTTCGCCCCCCAGGCCCTGGGTGACGGCGCCGGAGGTGTAGCCGAAGCCGGTGTCCAGGCCGTAGTAGGCCGGCGGGGTCCAGCCCTGAACGACACGCAGGGCCGACGCGCGACGGGCGGCGGCATCGAAGGCGAACTCGATCAGCGCGTCGGCGGGCCGCCGCAGGTCCAGGCCGAGCACGACCTCGCCGTACGGGGGCTCCGCAGGGCGAGGGCCGGAGGCGTCCGGCTCCTCGGCCCGCACCAGGACCACCGGGTTGGTGGCGTGGGCCACCACCGAGAGCGCCACCGAGCCGACCAGAAAACCGCCGATGCCGCTCAGCCCCCGCGACCCGAGGACCAGCAGTTCGGCGTCGGCGTCGGCCGCCAGCAGCACCGGGACCGGCTGCCCGTCGACCTGGTCGGCGCTGACCCGCAGGCCGGGATAACGGCGGCGCAGATCCTCCTCGGCCTCGCGCGGCACGCGCTCCGCCCAGTGGCGCCGCAGGTCCGGCCCGGCCGGCGGCGCGTAGGCGGTGGGGTAGGCGTACGACTCCATTTCCCAGGCGTGTACGAGGCGGCAGGGCAGATCACGGAGCAGGGACTCACGGGCCGCCCAGTCCACTGCGGCCAGGCTTTCGCGCGAGCCGTCCAGGCCTGCGGCGATGATGCGGGACATGCTGCCAACTTCCTTGTGGAATAGGTGTGTTGCCCTTGGATGCATGGCCGGCGGCGGGTGCGACCGCGCGGTACCGCTGCTCACCGCCATGGGTGGGTCCGGGGTCAGCGGAGCCAGGCGTGGTCGCGGACTACGGGAAGGCCGGCCCAGGTCCTGCCGAGTCCCCAGGTGGTGCCGGCCGAGGCGACCGCGAGGGCGATCAGGACGGCCGCGTACAGGACGTGGTAATCGATGAGCGGGTTGCTGGACATGCTCGGCGAGCCGTCGGCCAGGTGCTTGGCGGGCGGCCACTCGGCGATCCACATGAACGCCATCAGGGCGGTGCCGGCGACCGCGGCGAGCCGCAGTGCGATGCCGCTGACCAGGGCGAGGCCGACGCCGAGCAGGCCGAGCATGAACAGCCAGTTCGCCCAGCCCGCTCCGGCCCAGGAGTGGAAGGTGGACTGCATGGGTCCGGCGGCGACACCGCTGAGGAAGCCCTTGGTGGGCGAGCCGCCGTCGGCCCAGCCCTTGCCGGACGCGGTGGCGTAGCCCCAGCCGAAGGTCTTGTCGAGGAAGGCCCACAGGAAGACGAACCCGGTCACGATCCGCAGCCCCGCGAAGACCTGCGCGCGGGTCGCCGTGGCCGTCGTCGTCTCGCCGGACCTCCGGGCCGTCCCGGCCCGGTGCCGCGACGGGAGGTGGAACCCCGTGTGCCGGCCGGGAGTTTCGTGTACTGCCATGATGTCCATCCCTGTCTGGGGTCTGGTTGGCGTAAGCGCGACATCTGTCGGCGTGCCGTCGTCGTCCTGCGTTCAATGTCCTGCCCGGACCAGTCGGACCACAGGGGCCCACAGGTACCGTCACAGGGGCCGAACGTCCCTTCCGGGCCATTCCCCTGCCCGCAACCAGCACGAGCATCCCGGTCCCGACCCACGCCAGCCTCATGACCCGCGACTTCACGATGGGCGAGGCTCATGGCGCGGGCCGGCCGGGACGGCCAGAGCGCCGGTTCGAACCCTCGGCTCGCGAACGCGCGGCGGAGCGGTGCCCCACCCCGTTGCCGGCTCCCGGCCCGGGATCCGTGCGTGTGCTGCGGATCGAGGGCGTGGTCAGTCGTGCGGGACCACCGCGACCGGGGCGGCGACATGGTGCAGGACCGCGTGTGTCACCGGTCCGATGTGATTCCCGAACGGTGTACGACGGTTGCGCCGGCCGATGACGACAAGTGCGGCGTTCCGGGAGGCGTCCACCAGGTGGGAGCCCGCCGTGCCGATCAGGGCCTGCTCGTTCACCTCGATGCCGGGGAACTTCGACCGCCACGGCCGCAGTGCGTCGGCCAGCCTGCGCCGCACCTGCGTGCCCAGTTCCGCGTTGGGCTCGATGTCGAAGGCCTCGCCGTAGCCGTAGGAGGAGGGCGGTGGCTTCCAGCCGTGGACTACGCGCAGGTTCGCCGCACGGCGGGAAGCCGCGTGGAACGCGAACCCGATCACGGAGTCGTCGGAGTTCTCCAGCCCGAGCCCGAGCACGACATCGCCCGTCATGTGATCGTTCTCGGCGCCTTCACCGGCTCGGACGAGGACGACCGGCCGCTCGGTCCGGGCCACGACCCAGAGCGCGACGGAGGCGGCCAGGAACCCGGTCACTCCGCTCAGGCCCCGGGATCCCAGCACCAGGAGATCGGCGTCCCCGGAGGCAGCCAGCAGGGCCGCGACGGGCCACTCCGCGCTCTGCTCGGCGCTGACGCGCAGGCCGGGGTGGCGCTCGGTGAGCCGGGCCGGCAGGCGTTCGGCCCAGTCGCGCCGCAGGTCGTTCAGGGGCGACGGTATGGGGGTGCCCGTCAGTGACGTGTGTGTGCGGGGCTGCCACCGCCAGGCGTGCACGAGGCGCAGGGGCGTGTCGCGGAGCTGCGCTTCGCGGGCGGCCCAGTCGGCCGCGGCGAGGCTCTCGGGTGAGCCGTCCAGGCCGACGGTGATGTTGCGGAGCATGGGGCGAGACCTCCTTCAGGGACGCGCTTCAGTCTCCGGGCCGGGAGCGGGTGTCAGGAGGGGCCACTGGTCCCCGGCAGGGCCCGAAGGTCCTTCTCCGGAGCCCGTTCAGGGTTTCGCGCCATCGGCTTTACACCGTCCCGGTGGGGACGACCACTACCGGGCAATGGGAGTGGTTGAGCAAGGCGTGGGTGACCGGGCCCAGTTGCCGGCCGAGCCGGTGGGGTCCGCGGCGGGCGCTGACGACCACGACCGCGGCGTCACAGGTCGCCTCCAGCAGCGCGGGCGCCGGGCCGGTCCGGACCGTGCGGGTCCCTCCCTCGGCATGGGGGTACCACTGCCTTGGCCCGGCCACCGCAAGGCGGGGCACGGCCTGTTCGGTTCGAACCTGCCGGGTGCCGTCGTTCTCCACCTGACGCGCGGGCACCAGGGACGGGAGTTCGGGCGTCAGGTGTCGACGGGGCCGGGCGTTCAGGACCCGCAGCCGGGCTCCGCGGCGTGCCGCCTCCGCGAAGGCGAACGCGGCGGCATCCGCATCGGTGTCGCTCTCCAGGCCGAGCAGCACCTCGCCACGACCTGCGGGCCGGCGGTCCCCTCGTACGACGAGCAGAGGTCCGTGCGTGTGCCCGGCCAGCCGCAGACTCACCGAGCCGAACAGCAGTGCGGCCATGCTGCCGAGCCCGCGGGTGCCGACCACGGTGAGCTCGGCGCCCCGGCCGTGACGCACCAGCGCCTGGACCGGTCCGCCCACGACGGCACAGGCCGTGACCGGTAGGCCGGGGTGGCGGTCACGCACCCGGGAGGCGGCGGACGCCAGTACCGGACCGGCCTCGTCGAGGTCGGGCACCGCGTACACGATGTCCAGCACGGCGCCGCGCAGCACCGCCTCTTCGCAGGCCCGGTCCAGCGCCCGTACGGCGACGAACGAACCGTCCACGCCTACTGTCACATGACGGGTGGTCATGTCTGCCCTCCCCTTGATCGGTGCTGTCCGGCCGACGGCCGACGGCCGGCGCATGGCGTCTCAGCGGCTGTCGACGTGCCTTCCGCCCGGTTCGCGAGGGCGGCGCGGCCCGCTTCGAGGCGGACGGCCGGGACGCGGAACGGCGAGCAGGAGACGTGGTCGAGTCCGGTGTCGTGGAAGAAGTGGATGGAGTCCGGGTCGCCGCCGTGTTCTCCGCAGACGCCGGTCTTCAGGCCGGGCTCCGTGGGTGGTGACGGTCAAGCCAGGGGGTACGGGCAGTCCCAGCCGGGTCATCTCCGCGAGGTTCGCCCCCTTGCCCTCCGGGCTTGTTCAGGCGTGCGGGACGACGGCGACGGGGCAGGGTGCGTGATGCAGCGCCGCGTGTGTGACGGGGCCGAGGTGGGTGCCGAGACGGGATTCGCGGATCCGGCGTCCCACCACGACGAGGGCCGCGCCGGCCGAGGCGCTGATCAGCTCGTCGGCCGCGCGTCCTTCGGTGACGCTCTCGGTGACGGTGACCTCGGGGAACTTCTCGCACCAGGGGCGCAGCGCGGCGACCACGGCGTGCTGGTGCTCCGCGCGCAGCCCCGGGCCGCTCACCGGGACGTTCCTGTCCGTCACGGCGAAGTCCGGCGGACGGCTGAAGGCGTGGACCACGCGCAGCGAGGAGCCCCGGCGCTCAGCGGCGTCGAAGGCGAACTCGATCAGCTCGTCGCAGGGTCGGCCGGTGTCGAGACCGAGGACGACATCGCGGTACGGGATCCCGGGTATCTCGTCCGGGGAGATGCCGTCCGGTGCCGAGAAGTGCTCGTCGGCGGTGCTCCCGCCCGCCCTCACCAACACCACGGGACGCGGTGCCCTGGCGACGACCCGCTGCGACACCGACCCCATCAGGAACCCCGTGACCCCGCCGAGTCCACGGGAGCCGAGGACCAGGAGCTCGGCCTGCTCGGCTGCCTTGAGAAGGGCAGAGACCGGCGAGTCCGCCAGCGCCTGGCCGATGACCTGCAGACCTGGGTGCGCGGCGCGCATGCTGTCGGCCACCCGTTCCGGCAGGTCCTCGGCCCGGGCCCGTTCGGACATGTCCGCGGGCACGGACGCGGCCGGACGCGGATGCCACTCCCAGGCGTGCACCAGGCACAGCGCGGCGCCTCGGCGCGTGGCTTCCCGGGCCGCCCAGTGCGCGGCGGCCAGGCTTTCGGGAGAACCGTCGATCCCCGCGGTGACATGTCGAAGCATGATCCGTACCTCCAGTGTTGCTGCCTGTGGGTTTCTCTTCTTCCATCGAGCCTGGTACCGGGACGAGCAGCGGCGCAGAGGCCGGGCAGGCCCTTGTGAGGGGCCCTTCGGCCCTGATGCTGTCCCCGCCGGGCACGGGCCGTGCCGATCGCCCTGACGGATGCCATGCGGCCCGGCCTGGGGGCCGGGTGGCCCATGGCGGAGGACGGGAGGTGGGGAGAGATTGGAGTCGGCAGGGTCGCGCGCCAGGAAGAGGCAGGACCATGAACACTTCCCCTACATCCACCATGCTGCGGGCGTTGCCCGCCGATCACCGCGAGCGGCTGATGCACCTCGCCCGCGAGGTGTCGTTCCCGCAGGGCACCCATCTCTTCAAGGAGGGCGGGCGCGCCGACCGGTTCTGGATCATCCGTACCGGCACGATCGCCCTCGACATGCACGTCCCCGGCCGTCGAGCAGCCGTCATCGAGACACTCGGGCACAACGAACTCGTCGGCTGGTCCTGGCTGTTCGGACCGCACGCCTGGTGTCTGGGCGCCGAGACGACGAGCCCGGTGCGCGCGTACGAGTTCGACGCCGAGGCCGTACGGGCCATGTGCCGGGCCGATCCCGTGCTGGGAATGGCAGTGACCCAGTGGGTGGGCGACGTCGTCGCC
Organism: Streptomyces sp. NPDC020898; assembly: GCF_044333925.1. NCBI lineage: Bacteria > Bacillati > Actinomycetota > Actinomycetes > Kitasatosporales > Streptomycetaceae > Streptomyces > Streptomyces sp. NPDC020898. The sequence goes on along the minus strand of NZ_JBIRRV010000014.1, from coordinate 158,865 downwards.
CGTCGGCTGCGGTCGGCGAGGACCCGCTTGCTGGACGTGTACGCGCCCTACGGCAGCGGCAGCTCTCGCTGACCCGGCCGCGATGGAATCGCCGGAACCGACCAAGGAGTCACCGTGCACGGCACCCCGCACATCGTGAGCGACGTGATGACCCGCACCGTCGCCTCCATCGGCCGCAGGGCCGACTTCAAGGAGATCGTGCAGCTGATGGAGCAGTGGAACGTCAGTGCCCTTCCCGTTCTGGAGGGCGAAGGTGAGGGCGAGGGCCGGGTGGTCGGCGTCGTCTCCGAGGCCGACCTGCTGTACAAGGAGGAGTTCCGCGACGCCGACCCCGACCGTGACACACAGTTGCGGCGTTTCTCCGATATCGCCAAGGCCGGCGCCGTGACCGCCGAGGAGCTGATGACGTCGCCGGCCCTGACCGTCCACGCGAACGCGACCCTCGCGCGGGCCGCCCGCACCATGGCGCACGCCAAGGTCAAGCGGCTCCCCGTCGTCGACGGCTCAGGCAGGCTGGAAGGCGTTGTCAGCCGCGGTGATCTCCTGAAGGTGTTCCTGCGGGACGACGAGGAGGTCGCCGAGGAGGTCCGCAGGGAAGTCGTGCCGTACCTGTTCCCCGCCTCGTACTCGGCTGTGCGTGTGCAGGTGAAGGAGGGGGTCGTCACACTCGCCGGGCGCGTCAGGGACACCTCTCTGGTGCCCGTGGCCGCACGCCTGGTGAGGGCCGTCGAGGGTGTGGTGGACGTGGAGTGCGAGCTCACGGGCCCGGCTCGCCGCCCGGAGCGATGACCGCCGGCCGAACCGGGGTCCGTCGCCGGGTTGGGCCGGTCGGCCCTGGTGCATCCGCTTCACAAGGGTGACGATCGTCATCACGGTCGGCATGTGGTCCGTGGTCTGTGGTCCACCAGAGAACGAGAGGTCGTCATGGCCGAGGCGCGTACCTTCACCCAGCAGAACCCGATCCGGGTCTTCCTGCTGGACGACCACGAGGTCGTACGACGCGGTCTCACCGACCTGCTGGACTCGGAGCCGGACATCTCGGTGGTCGGCGACGCGGACAGCGCCGAGCACGCGCTGGCGCGCGGGACGGCGCTGCGCCCGGACGTGGCCGTCCTCGACGTGCGCCTGCCGGACGGTGACGGGATCAGTGTCTGCCGCGAGCTGCGCAGCCGGATGCCGGAGCTGGCCTGTCTGATGCTGACGTCGTTCGACGACGAGGAGGCCCTGCTCGACGCGATCATGGCAGGGGCGGCGGGCTATGTGCTCAAGCAGATCAGGGGCTCCGACCTGGTCTCGGCGGTCCGCACGGTCGCCTCCGGCCAGTCCATGCTGGACCCCACGACGACCGCCCGCCTGATGCGCTCCCTGCGCGCGGACCCCACCGAGGGACCGGCACTCGCACCCGAGCTCGCCGGCCTGTCACCCCGCGAGCGGGACATCCTCACGCTCATCGGGGACGGGCTCACCAACCGCGAGATCGGCAAGAAGCTCTACCTGTCCGAGAAGACGGTGAAGAACCACATCTCCCGGCTGCTGGCCAAACTCGGCGTCCAGCGCCGCGTCCAGGCGGCGGTCCTGGCCAGCCATCTCGAACGGCCCGACTCCACCGGCCGCCCGCCGCGATGAGCCCGCCCCACCCCGTCTCGCTGCCCGGGCCTGCCGCCGGGCCGCGCCCTTCGACGGTCAGCCTCCGGCCGCGTCGCCGTCCGCACGCACGGGAACCCGCCACACCAGCCGCGTGCCACCGCCGTCCTGCCGTGGGCCGAGCGCCAGCGTTCCGCCGAGGACGACAGCCCGCTCCTCGATGTTCTTCAGCCCGCTGCGCCCTACGTCGCCCGGCACCCCGCAGCCGTCGTCCGTCACCGTGAGCGTCAACTCGCCCCTGGCGCACTGAAGCCGGACGTCCACCGCCTGCGCTCCGGAGTGCCGGGCCGCGTTGCTGAGGGCCTCGCCGAGCACCGCGACCACGTGGTCGGCGATGTCGCCGGGGACATCGGTCTCGACGAGCCCCTCGATGCGCAGCGCGGGCGGGAATCCGAATGACGTGGCCGAGGACCTCACCGCCTCGGACACCCGGCCGCGCAAGCCGTCGCTCTCCCGCCCTCCCCCGCCGTGGGTGCGCAGTCCGAAGATCGTGGACCGAATGATCTTGATGGTGTCGTCGAGGTCGTCGACCGTCCGTGTAAGCCGCTCCATGCCCTCGGGGTGCTCCATGAAGCGCTGGGTGCTCTGCAGGGTCATGCCGGCCGCGAAGAGCCGCTGGATGGCGAGGTCATGGAGGTCGCGGGCGATGCGGTCCCGGTCCTGGAGCAGGGTGATCTGTTCCGCGTCCCGCCGCCGTTCGGCCAGCTCCAGGGCCAGCGCCGCCTGGTCGGCGAACCCGAGCAGCGGCCCGGTGTCCACGTCGCCGAACGGCGTACCGCCCGGCACGCGTCCCAGCAGCAGCACGCCCCGCGCCTTCCCGCCGGCGCCGAGCGGCACCGCGACCACGGGTCCGAGCCCGGCCCACTGGGCTTCGCCCTCGCCCGTGCGCGCATCGTGCTCGATGTCGGCGCTGACCACCGGCTCCATCGCGCCGAGTGCCGCTCCGACGAAACCGTCCCGCGCGGACAGCACCAGACCGCTGCGTTCCTCCCGGCCCAGGCCGACCGCCAGAGCCGGCCGCAGTGTCTCCTCGCCCGGTACGCGCTCCGCGATCAGCCCCATGTCGGCGGAGACGATCTTCCGGGCCTCGTCGACGATCAGTTCCATCACGTCCGCGCTCGGCGCACCGGTCAGGAGCATACTGGTGACCTCGCCGCTGGCCCGCTGCCAGCGTTCGCGCAGCCTGGTCTCCTCGTACAACCGGGCGTTCTCGATGGCCACTCCGGCGGCCACCGCCAGCGTCGACAGAACGGACTCGTCCTCCACGTCGAACTCCCTGGCGCTGCGCTTCTCGGTGAGGTAGAGGTTTCCGAACACCTCGTCGCGCACCCGGATCGGCACGCCGAGGAAGGAGTGCATCGGCGGATGGTTGGCCGGGAAGCCGTACGACGCCGGGTGCTCCGACAACTCCGGCAGCCGCAGCGGCACCGGGTGCCGGATCAGCTCTCCGAGGAGCCCGTGCCCGCTGGGCAGTGCCCCGATCTCCGAGCGCCCCTCCTCGCCGATGCCGACGGTCAGGAACTCGGACAGCTTCTGGTCACCGCCGATCACGCCCAGCGCTCCGTACTCGGCGTCCACCAGCACCACCGCGGCCTCGACGATGCTGCGGAGCACCTGCGGCAGGTCGAGTTCCCGGCCGACCGAGAGGACGGCCTCCAGCAGGCTGTGCAGGCGGTCCCGCGTGCCCCGTACGGCGTCGATGCGCACCTGCAGCTCGCCCAGCAGTTCATCGAGCCGCAGCTTGGGCACATGCTCCTCAAAACCGCCGCGACCGTCTCCGCTCATGACTTCCTCCGACCGACACAGCAGACAAGGCGGCTCGAACCAGTTCCCCTGTCTTCACCGTACTGTCCGGGGCTCTCGGCCTTGCCGTCAAACAGGGCTCCAGAACGGGCTTCCCACACCCGCTCCCACACGCCCGTCCGACGGCGTTACCGGCCACCACCCTGGCCACGCTGGTCCGTCCGCGCCCGCAGGGGCCGGTCCCGTGCACGGTCACGGGGTGTCCCGACCGGACGGCGGACGGAGACGGGAGGAGGCCCGCATGGTTCACCTCCCTTGTGACACGCCCGCGAGTTCACTGCCGATCCGGGTGGCCCACGCCTCGATCTCCGTGAAGTCGCGGAAGTCTCCGCCCTTGCCGGAGGAGACGATCTTCTGGGCGATGAATCCCTTCGCTCCCTCATCGAGGCAGCCGCCGAAGGTGACGTGTTCCCTGGCGTCGAGCCGGATCATGGCCCGCTTCACTCCGGGGACGGGCGGGATGCTCCGCTCCGAGGCCGAGGGGTCGAGCGGGCCGCTGCTGAACATCCACAGCGGGCGTCCGGCCAGTGCCCGACGGTGGTGGCGGACGAAGCGGCGGGCGTGCTTCTGCCAGCGACCGGCGTACACGCTGCCTCCGACCACCACGGCCTCGTACGACGCCACGCTCGCCACGGACTGGGCGGGCAGCACATCTACCGTCAGCCCGGCCTTGCGCAGGACCCCGGCCACGGCCTCGGCGATCCGCGCGGTCGATCCGTTCGTTGTTCCGTAGGCGACCAACACACTGCTGGGCATGGCGGTCCGCCTCCTCTCATTGGTTGTGCCGCTCAGAGCGGCCCGTAGAGGGCGGCTGTCTCGGCCTGCCGGACCATCAGGTCGGCGAGGAGTCGTGCCACCTCCTTGAAAGTCCGTTCCTCCTCATCGCAGTCGGCGCAGATAGGGGTCCTGAGCCGTGCGCGGCAGCAGGCGGACTCGTGCGTCGAGCACGGTGACCGAACCGGGCGTCGCGAGGACGGGGTTGAAGTCGGCCTCGGCGAGCTGCGGCAGGTCGCCCGCCATGCGGGACAGGCGCAGCAGCAGTTGTTCCAGACCCTGGAGGTCGACGGGTCCGCTGCCGTGCGCGCCGAACAGGAGCGGTGCGCAGCGCGGTGCGGTGATCAGGTCGTGGACGTCATGGTCGGTCAGCGGCGCGAGGCGGGCGGCGTGGTCGGCCAGGACCTCGGTCGCGGTGCCGCCGAGTCCGAACAGTACGAGCGGGCCGAAGACCTCGTCCTGCACGACTCCCGCGAACAGTTCGGTGCCGCGCTCGGCCAGTGGCTGGACGACCACGCCGGTCAGCAGGCCGGCGAACCGTGTCTCGAAGTCCCGGTAGGCGGCCCGGACTTGGGCCTCTCCTTCGAGATCGAGGTGCACGGCGTGCTGTTCGCTCTTGTGGAGCTGGCCGGGCCAGTGGGCCTTCATGACCACCCGGCCGTCGGGGCCGCGCAGCCGTTCGGCCGCGATGACGGCGTCGTCCTCCGTCTGCGCCCAGGACCACGGGAGCTGGGGAATGCCATAGCAGGTGAGGAGTTCGGCGCAGGTGCCCGGGTCGAGCCAGCCGCCGTCCGGGTGGGCGGCGAGGTACGTCTCGGCGACCGTGCGGGCCCGGGCCGTGTCGACCTGTGCGAGCTCCGGGGTCGTGCCCGCCGCCCGGCTCAACCAGGCCGCGCGGCGAGCGGCGTGGGCCAGCGCACGTGCTGCCGCACCGGGTTCGGCGTACGAGGGAATCGCGCCGCCCTCCGTGGCCGGCAGCAGCCTGACGGGCAGGTCCTGCTCCAGGCGTACGACGGCGACCGGAACGGCGCGGCGTGCGGGGCCGCTGGTGAGGGCCCGCACGAGGTCGTCGCCGGTCGCCGCCGCGACGGCCGTGGGGACGAGGGCCAGCAGGACGGCGTCGATACCCGGGTGCCGCATGATCCGGTCCACGCAGTCCCCGAGCTGCTCCTCCGTGACGGCGGCGGTGACGTCGACGGGGTTGCCGACGGTGGCACCGTCGGGCAGTACGGCAGACAGGCTCTCGACCACCGAGGGGGTGAGCGGCGGAAGCGACAGCCCCGCCTCCGCGCAGGCGTCCGCGGCCAGGACACCCGCGCCGCCCGCATTGGTGACGATCGCCACGCGGGTGCCTGTCGGGAGCGGCTGGGAGTGCAACAGGGCGGCGGCTTCGAGGAGTTCGCCCACCGAGCGGGTGGCGGTGATGCCCGCCTGGGTGAACAGCGCCTGCCGGGTCATGGTCGGGGTCGCGGCGGCCGCGGTGTGCGAGGCGGCGGCGCGGCGCCCGGCGTCGGTACGGCCGGCGTCGACCGTCAGCACGGGCATACGGCGGGTCACGCGCCGGGCGGTACGGGAGAACGCCCGCGGGTTGCCGAAGGACTCCAGGTGCAGCAGGGCGAGGTCGGTGCGGTCGTCGCTCTCCCACCACTGGAGCATGTCGTTGCCGCTGACGTCGTACTTGTCGCCGAGCGAGGCGAAGGACGAGACACCGATGCCGAGCCGGGACAGCCCGTCGAGGAGGGCGATGCCGACGCCGCCGGACTGCACGGCGACGCCCGCCGTGCCGGGGCGCGGATGGTCCGCCGCGAAGGTGGCGTCGAGGGAGAGTGCCGGGTCGGTGTTGGTGATGCCGAGGGAGTTGGGGCCGACGAGCCGCATGCCGTACGTGCGGCACGCGGCCATGAGGGCTTCCGCCTGCCGGCTGTCGAGGTCGGCCGAGACGACGAGCAGTGCCCGTACCCCGGCCTTGCCGCACTCCTCCGCGGTGGCGGGGAGGGCTGCCGCGGGCACCGCGAGGACCGCGAGATCCGGGACCTTGGGCAGCGCGCTGACCGAGGGGTGGGACGGCACGCCGAGGATCGACGTGGCACGGGGGTTCACCGCGAAGAGCCGCCGGGTGAAGCCGCCCTCGTGCAGATGGTGCAGGAGAGCCCGCCCCACCGATCCGGGCCTGCGCCCGGCGCCGACCACCGCGATCGCGTCCGGTCGCAGCAGCGGCTCCAGGCTGGCCACGTCGGCGGCCCGGCCGCGGGCCTCGACGGCGGAGAGATAGCCGTCGTCCTCGGCCGGCTCGTCCAGTTCGATGACGCAGCGCACCTCCGGACCCTCGAAACGGCGTGCGGTGCGCAGGCCCAGGTCGGCGAAGAGCCGAAGCACTTCGTGGTTCTCGGAGAGCGCGTCGGCCGTGAACGTGGTGATGCCGTCCGCACGGGCGGCGGAGACCAGATGCTCGACCAGGAGGGTGCCGACGCCCCGGTGGTGCAGTCCGTCGGCCACTGCGACGGAGATCTCGGCCGTGGCCGCGTCGTCACCGGCCTCGTACTCGGCCAGGCCGATCACCTGGTCCTTCGACTCGGCCATCAGCGCCCGGTGTCCGGGGCGCGGCGGCATACAGGCCCGGTCGGCGGCCATCGCTGCGGAACGCCGGCTCGCCGCGAAGAACCGCAGCCGCAGATTCTCCGCGGACATCTCCTCGTAGAGCCTCTGCAGCTGCTCGTGATCGCCCGGCCGCACAGGACGTATGCACACGGTGGTGCCGTCCGAGAGCAGGGCATGGACCGTGGGTCGGCTGAGCGTGTCATACGTCATCGTGGGTCTCCTCCAAAGCCTTCTGACACTTCGAGCATCCAGCGGACCGGGCAGTGACCGCATGGGCTGTCCGGGGGTGCTTCGGGGGCCGATCGGCCCTGGAGCCCGGTCCCGCACGCGCGACGGGCCCAGGCCGGCACCCGGCGGACACCGCGGGTGCGGGCGTGGGCCCGGGCGGGGTGACGGTGACGCCGGTGTACGGGTCGGCGCCCTCAGTCGTCGGCCACCAGCGCCGTGAGGTCCAGGAGCCGGTTGGTGCAGCCCCACTCGTTGTCGTACCAGCCGAAGACCTTGACCAGATTGCCGTTCGCCTGCGTCAGCGCCGGGTCGAAGACGCAGGACGCGGGGTCGCCGATGACGTCGCGGGAGACGATGGGCGCCTTCGACACGCGGAGGATGCCGTTCAACGGGCCCTGAGCGGCCTCGGTGAAGGCCGTGTTGACCTCGTCCACCGTCGCCTTGCGCCGCAGCACCACCGCGAGGTCCGTGAGCGAGCCGTCCTCGACGGGCACGCGGACCGCGATGCCGTCCAGCGCACCCGCCAGTTCCGGCAGCACCAGGCCGACGGCGCGGGCCGCTCCCGTGCTGGTCGGGATGATGCTCAGCGCCGCGGAGCGGGCCCGGCGCAGGTCCTTGTGCGGGCCGTCCAGCAGGGACTGGTCGTTGGTGCAGCCGTGGATGGTGGTCATCATTCCGCGGTCGATGCCGAAGGTCTCGTGGAGCACCCTGACCATCGGAGCGACGCAGTTGGTGGTGCAGGAGGCCGCCGACACGATCCGGTGACTGTGGCGGTCGTACGTGCCGTCGTTGACGCCCATGACGATGGTGGCGTCCGCGTTCTTGCCGGGCGCGGAGAGCAGAACCGTGTGTGCGCCGCTCTTCAGGTGCAGTGCGGCCAGGTCGCGATCACGGAAGTGCCCGGTGGACTCGATGACGATGCCTGCGCCGCAGTCGCCCCACTGGAGGGCGGCCGGGTCGCGTTCGGCGGTGACGGCGATGCGATGGCCGTCGACGGTGATCGAACTGTCGTCGTGGGTGACCTCGCGTCCGATGCGGCCGAACGGCGAGTCGTACTCCAGCAGATGGGCGAGGGTGGCGGGCGGGGCGATGTCGTTGACGGCGACCACCTCGACGTCCTGGGCGCCCGCCTCCGCCCGGTCGAGGGCTGGACCGACGTGTCGGCCCGCGGCCGAAGCCGTTGATGCCGACGCGTACGGTCATGGCGTTGAACTCCTTCGCGGGGCGGGGGTGTTCAGGCCGTCCAGGTCCAGTCGGTGACCTCGGGCAGGTCGGTGCCGTGCTCGCGGATCCAGGCGTGGTGGCGGGTGCGGGCGTCGGCCATCTGCTGGCGTACGGCGGCGGCGCGTACGGCGAGGCCGGGGACGCGGTCGATGACGTCCATGACGAGGCGGTAGCGGTCGAGGTCGTTGCGGACGACCATGTCGAACGGGGTGGTCGTGGTGCCCATCTCCTTGTAGCCGCGGACGTGCAGGTTGTGGTGGCCGGTGCGGCGGTAGGCGAGGCGGTGGATCAGCCAGGGGTAGCCGTGGTAGGCGAAGATCACCGGTTTGTCGGTCGTGAACAGGCCGTCGTACTCGAAGTCGCCCATTCCGTGCGGGTGTTCCTCGCGCGGCAGCAGCCGGGCCAGGTCGACGACGTTGACGACGCGGACGGCGACTTCCGGCAGATGGCGCCGCAGCAGACCGGACGCGGCCAGGATCTCCAGCGTCGGCACGTCTCCCGCGCAGGCCAGCACCACGTCGGGCTCGCCGCCGTTCTCGCTGCCCGCCCAGTCCCAGACCCCGGCACCACGGGCGCAGTGGGCGCGGGCCTCGTCCATGGACAGCCAGTCGAAACAGGGCTGCTTGCCCGCGACGATCACGTTGACGTAGTCACGGCTGCGCAGGGCGTGATCCGCCACGGACAGCAGGGTGTTGGCGTCCGGCGGCAGATAGACCCGTACGACCTCGGGGCTCTTGCTGAGGACATGGTCGACGAAGCCGGGGTCCTGGTGCGAGAAGCCGTTGTGGTCCTGACGCCAGACGTGCGAGGTGAGCAGGTAGTTGAGGGAGGCGATCGGAGCCCGCCAGGCCAACTCCCTCGATGTCTTCAGCCACTTGATGTGCTGGTTGACCATCGAGTCGACGATGTGGACGAACGCCTCGTAGCACGAGAACAGTCCGTGCCGGCCGGTGAGGAGATACCCCTCCAGCCAGCCCTGACAGAGGTGTTCGGAGAGGATCTCCATCACCCGGCCGTGCCGGTCCAGGTGCTCGTCCACCTGGAGGATCTGGGCCTGCCAGGCCTTGCCGCTGGCGTTGAAGACGGCGTCCAGCCGGTTGGAGGCGGTCTCGTCGGGGCCGACGAGGCGGAAGTCGCGCCGCTGCGACGTGTCCCGCATGACCTGTTCGAGGAGGTCGCCGAGGACCCGGGTGGGCTCGTGCAGGGTGGCGCCCGGCTTGTCGACGGGAACGGCGAAGCGGTCCAGGGACGGCATGGGCAGGTCGCGTACGAGCAGGCCGCCGTTGGCGTGCGGGGTGGCGCCCAGCCGGCGGGTCCCCTCGGGGACACAGGCGAGGACGTCGGCGGTGGGCCGCCCGTCGGCGTCGAAGAGCTCCTCGGGGCGGTACGAGCGCAGCCAGGTCTCCAGCTGCCGTAGATGGTCCGGGTTTTCGCGTACGGCGGACAGCGGGACCTGGTGGGCGCGCCAGGTGCCCTCGACCGGGACGTCGTCGACCTCGGCGGGTCCCGTCCAGCCCTTCGGGGTGCGCAGCACGATCATGGGCCAGTGCACGCGCTCGGCCACACCGTCCTCGCGGGCCGCGCTCTGCATCAGGGCGATGCGGTCCAGTGCCTGGTCGAAGGCGTCGGCCATGGCGCGGTGGACCTGGTGCGGGTCGTCGCTGGTGACGTGGATCGGCTCGTGGCCGTAGCCGCGCAGCAGTTCGTCGAGTTCGGACTCCGGAAGGCGGGACAGCACCGTCGGGTTCGCGATCTTGTAGCCGTTGAGGTGCAGGATCGGCAGGACGGCGCCGTCGTGCACCGGGTCGAGGAACTTGTTGGAGTGCCAGGACGCGGCGAGCGGCCCGGTCTCCGCCTCGCCGTCGCCGATGACGCAGGCGACCAGCAGATCAGGGTTGTCGAAGGCGGCCCCGTACGCGTGCGCGAGCGAGTAGCCCAGCTCGCCGCCCTCGTGGATCGAGCCGGGTGTCTCCGGCGCGACATGGCTGGGCACTCCGCCGGGGAACGAGAACTGCCGGAAGAGCCGGTCCATACCCGCCGCGTCCCGCGAGACGTCCGGGTAGGTCTCGCTGTAGCTGCCCTCCAGCCAGGAGTTCGCGAGCACCGCCGGCCCTCCGTGGCCGGGGCCCCATACGCACAGCGCGTCGAGACCGCGGGCCTTGATCACCCGGTTGAGGTGCGTGTACACGAGGTTGAGGCCCGGCGAGGTGCCCCAGTGGCCGAGCAGCCGCGGCTTGATGTGGGCGGCGGTGAGGGGTTCGGTGAGGAGCGGGTTGGCCATCAGATAGATCTGGCCGACGGCCAGGTAGTTGGCGGCCCGCCAGTGGGCGTCCAGGGTGCGCAGTTCCTCGTCGGTCAGTACGGTGCTGTTCCGGTGTTCGACCTTGAGCATGGTGACTCCGCAAGTCATCGAGGCGAGTCAGGCTTCGGGAAGGGGCGCGAACCGAGGGCGCCCGCTTGTCGTGGTGTTCGAGGGGCGCCACGTCCACACGCGTCTCGGAGCACGTGAACCCGCGCGTCGCGCCCACGGTGGCGCTCTGAGCCGGTCATGCCCGTTGGGGTACGACGGCCACCGGGCAGGCGGAGTGGTGCAGGACCGCGTGGGCGACCCGGCCGAGCTGGAGCCCGAAGTGGCCGTGGCGCGGCCGGGCGCCGACGACGAGCAGGCCGGCGTCGGCCGAGGCGTCGAGCAGCACCTTGCGGGCGGGGCCTTCGGCGGTACGCCGGTGCAGTTCCACACCCTCCGGGGCATCCCGCAGCGCCGCGTCCAGGGTCTGAACGGCCCGCTCCTCGTGGAGCCGGGCGGGTTCGCCGGCCATCAGAGGGTGGTCGGTGGTCTGGTACCCGGGGCACCGCCAGGCGCGTACGGCCTCCAGGGGCACCCGGCGCTGCGCCGCCTCCTGGAAGGCGAAGCGCACGGCCGCCGCGTTCTCCGGCTCCTCGCCGACCCCCAGCACGACGGGCCCGCGCATCACGGAGTCCGCCCGGTTGCCGTGGCTGCCGCGCAGCACGATCACCGGGCAGGCGGCGCGGGCGGCGACCGCGAGGCTGACCGAGCCGAGCAGCAACTCGGCGATGCCGCCACGGCCGCGCGAGCCCAGGACCAGCGCCGAAGCGGTACGGCCCTCGCGCAGCAGAGCGGGCACCGGCTCTTCGGGCAGTACCTCGGTGGAGATCTTCACGTCCACCTCGCGGCGGTGGGCGCGCTTCGCGGCGGCCTCGACGATGGTGTCGGCCAGCACCTGCTCCGAGGACCTGCCAAGCCCCGTGGCGAGTGCGGGACCCTCGATAGGGAGTTCCCACAGCGAGGCGTACACCAGCCGCAGCGGCACCCCGCGCAGGGCGGCCTCGTCGGCCGCCCAGTCCACGGCACGCAGACTCGGCTCGGAACCGTCGACGCCCACGACCAGGGGGAGTTGCATCGTCCTCACCTTCCCGCAGCCATGTCGAAGACGATCCGCGCCTTGATCTCGCCGCGCAGCACCTCGTCGATGGACTCGTTGACGCGCGCGAGCGGCCGTGTCTCGTAGATGACCCTGGTGCGGCCTGCCGCGTGAAGCTCGAAGACCTCGGCCAGGTCCTGCCGGGTACCCACGATGGAGCCGATCACCGAGGTGCCGTTCAGCACGGTGTCGAAGATCGGGACCTGGATCGTGCCGTGCGCCGGCAGGGCCACCAGCACGAGCTTCCCGCCGCGCCGCAGCCCGGCGTACGCCGCCGAGAACGCCGTCTCGTTCACCGCCAGCGCGATGGCGGCATGCGCACCGCCGTGGCGCTGGAGCACCTCTCCCGGGTCCTGCTTGCGGGCGTCGATGACGAGGTCGGCGCCGAGTTCCGCGGCGAGTTCGAGCTTCTCGTCCGTGACGTCGATCGCCGCCACCCGCGCCCCGGCGATCTTCGCGTACTGCACCGCCAGGTGGCCCAGTCCTCCGACTCCGGAGATGGCCACGAGCTGGGTCGGCTTGACGTCGGCGACCTTGAGGGCCTTGTAGGTGGTGACGCCGGCGCAGGTCAGCGGGGCGGCCTCCAGGGCGCTGATGCCGTCGGGCACCGGCTGGGCGAAGTCGGCCCAGGCCAGCATCTTCTCCGCGTACCCGCCGTCGCACCCGTATCCGGTGTTGATCTGCTGCTGGCACAGCGTCTCCCGGCCGGACAGGCAGTACTCGCACCGCCCGCACGTCCTGCCCAGCCAGGGCACGGCGACGCGCTGCCCCGGTGCGAGGTGCGTGACGCCGTCGCCGAGGGCCTCGACGAGGCCGACGCCCTCGTGGCCGGGGACGAACGGCGGGCTCGGCCTGACCGGCCAGTCTCCGCGGGCGGCGTGGATGTCGGTGTGGCACAGCCCGGAGGCCTCGACCTGGACCCTGACCTGTCCGGGGCCGGGCTCGGGATCGGGGCGCTCCTCGATGACCAGGGGCTCGCCGAAGGCTCGTACGACTGCTGCCTTCATGCTTTCTCTCCTCCTCGGGGCAGGTCAGCCGCGTGTGACGACGGTGACGGGGGCGGTGGCGTGGTGCAGTACGGCGTGCGTGGTCGGGCCGATGCGGGCGCCGAGCGGGCCGCGGGGGATTCGGCGGCCGACGACGACCAGGGAGGCCTCGCGGGAGTCGTCGACCAGGTGGATGGCGGCTGTTCCGTACCTGGACTCCTCGACGACCTCGACGGCGGGAAACTTCTGCCGCCACGGGCGCAGGACCTCGGTGTGGAGTTCGAGGTCGGAGGAGAGGCCGTAGGCGTAATAGGACGGCGGGTTCCAGCCGTGGACGACCCGCAGGGGGGTGGCGCGGCTCTCGGGCGAGCCGTCGAGGCCCACGGTGATGGTGCGGGGCATGGTCTCCACCTCCTGGATCGGGATCGCACGATCCGATTCCAGACTGGTGTCGATCGAGTTCGTGGTGCAGGGGCCGCAGGTCCCTGGCAGGGGCCGATCGGCCCCTGCCAGGGACGGGGCGATCGGGGCGACCGCGATGACGCCTGCTGATGTCGCGGTCCAGATGGGCCATTCCGACGACCTGAATGACTATGTCTTCGGATTCGTGCCCATCAGCGTCCCCGGCGAAGGCAGGCACTCGGCAGCGCCGCGCCCCGGACTGCGCCTGGTTCACCATGCCGCCCGGGATGACACCCACAGCCCGGCGCCGCCCTCACGGTGTCCACCGCCTGCCCGCACGGTCCTTCCTGTGAGCCAGGGCCGGACGTGCCCGAGCGCTACCAGTGGGTCAGGTCGAATACTTCCGAGCAATAGGGGTCCACGGCGTCCGAGGGGTTGTACTGCAACTGGTCGCCGGCGATGAGCGAGGGCAGGGCAGCGGCCAGGCCCGTGATGCCCACGGCCACGGCTCCTTCTTCGTCGCGAAGTGACACGTCGAGACCGACCGTGTCGGACAGCCCCTCGCCGGTCACGTAGAGACGCGCGCTGTGCCGGTCGAGGAGGAGGAAGCCGAGCAGACACAGCTTCCCGGCGCGCTCGTGACCCCCGGACGGGGTGATTCCTGCGGCTGCCGCGTGGAGAGCGTCCGTGAGGTCGAACTCCGGACCGTCCTCCAGGAGCCGCCCCACGTTCTCCGCCGCCACGACGGGGATGCCGTGCCCCTCACGGTCGTGGCCCGCGGCGGTCCGTGGATCGTCGGACGCCTGCCGTACGGCCTGCCGCAGAGCCGCTGCCAGTGCGGAGGCGGGGATGTTGTCGCCGTGGTGGTCCACCAGAGGCAGGTCGTAGGCCACCGAGGTCCCGATGTCGTGGCCGTCCCAGACAGCCACTCTCCCCACGCCTCGTTTCGTCGGGACGGGAAGCACGCCCCGGACGACAGGGCCATCACCCAGGGGTGCCGCCGTGAACCGGAGCATGCCCCGGACGAGGGCGGTTTGCAGCCGGGCCAGCCCTTCGTTCTCCCACCGCTGCATCGGCGCGGACTCCTGACTGCCCTCCGGTGAGTGGAGTCGTCATGTCTCGTTCACCGCATCGGGGCACTTGTTGCGAGCAACCCGCTCACAGTACGCCGTGATGGTGCCGATTTTGTGGCTGTGATCGGCGAGCTCGTAGTCGCCGTCCGCGGTCTTCTAGCTGTACTGGGCGATCACTTTGATCCGGGCGAGGATCGCGCCGAGGCAGCTGGTCAGCACGCCGCCGTAGACCCGACGTGCTCCTTGGAGATCCAGAAGGCGCGGCCCCTGCCGGACGCCGAGGGTGTCCCGGCGGCGTTGCGCGGCCTCTCCCGCGCCTGGGGGTACCCGCGTTGAACCGCGACTGCGCCCCCGGGACGCGGCGAGAGCAACGCCGGGCCGGGCGCCGCTCTCGCCGCAGGGTGTCCGTGTCAGGCCTGCGGCCCCGGAGCCCCGGTGGGCGTCGTGGTGCCGGACACGACGGTCTCGCCCCGGATGACATGGGGCGCCGGCTGCTCCCCGGCCGGTGCCGGCTCCTCCTTCAGCGCCCTGGCCTCCGCCTTGAGGATGCGCGCCGACTTGCCCGCCGCGCGGGTCAGCTCGGGAAGCTTCCTGGCGGCGAGAACGGCGATGACGACGACGAGGATGACGGCGAGTTCACTCAGTCCGAACATGTGGCGCCCACCCGTCTCAGACGCCGACGCCGAAGTCGGACGCGATCCCGGCCAGCCCGGAGGCGTAGCCCTGGCCGACCGCGCGGAACTTCCACTCGGCGCCGTTGCGGTAGAGCTCACCGAAGACCATCGCGGTCTCGGTGGCGGCGTCCTCGGAGAGGTCGTACCGGGCGAGCTCGGCACCGCCGGCCTGGTTGACGACGCGGATGAAGGCGCCCCGGACCTGGCCGAAGCTCTGGCCCCGGCTGTCGGCGTCGTGGATGGAGACCGGGAACACGATCCGGTCGACCTCGGCGGGTACGGCGGCGAGGTCCACCTTGACCGACTCGTCGTCGCCCTCACCCTCGCCGGTGAGGTTGTCGCCGGTGTGCTCGACGGAACCGTCCGGGCTCTTCAGGTTGTTGTAGAAGACGAAGTGCTGGTCCGAGAGGACCTTGCCGGAGGCGTCCAGGAGCAGGGCGGAGGCGTCGAGGTCGTAGTCGGTGCCGGTGGTGGTCCGTACGTCCCAGCCCAGGCCGACCAGGACGGCGGTCAGACCCGGCGCCTCCTTGCTGAGCGAGACGTTGCCGCCCTTCGACAGGGAAACTCCCACGGCGAACTCCTTCTGAATCAGATGCGGTTGAGGGCCGCGGCGCGGACCCGGACCTGAAATCTACATCACTGTAGAAAATGTGGAAGGGTGAGTGTCCGTCGAGGTGCCTCACGATGGCGTTTACCTGCTCGGGGCGTCTATACGATGTTCGCTCGGGCAACGGAACGGCAACGGACGGCAGCGGAGGGGAGACAGGGCGTGATGGATCACGGGCAGCGTCCCCGGCGGCGGGGGCAGGG
Source organism: Streptomyces sp. NPDC020898 (assembly GCF_044333925.1). Classification (NCBI taxonomy): domain Bacteria; kingdom Bacillati; phylum Actinomycetota; class Actinomycetes; order Kitasatosporales; family Streptomycetaceae; genus Streptomyces; species Streptomyces sp. NPDC020898. Next base: position 143,206 of record NZ_JBIRRV010000014.1, on the reverse strand, counting down.
CGAGTTGGAGGCGCTGGTCCTGTCGGCGCTGCGTGAGGCGCAGGGTCCGGCGACGGCCGGCTGGGTACAGGAGCGGCTGGGCGGCGACCTGGCCTACACGACCGTCATCACGATCCTGACCCGGCTGCTGGCCAAGGGCGCGGTCACCCGGGAACGCGCGGGGCGGTCCTTCTCCTGGACGTCCGCGTCCGACGAGGCGGGTCTCGCCGCGCACCGGATGCGCAGGGTGCTGGACGCCGAGAGCGACCGGGAGGCGGTGCTGGCGAGCTTCGTCACCGGCCTCGGCCCCGACGACGAGCGGCTGCTGCGCGAACTGCTGGGCCGGCCCAGGCCGGAGAGGGCCCACGGGGGCGACGGGGGCGACGGGGGCGACGGGGGCGGCGGAGGCGACGGGCAGAGGGAAGACTGAGTTCTCATGGGGGTGTTCGTCTTTCTGCCGCTGGTCCTGCCGTTGACGGCGTGGCCGATCGCGCGGCTGGCCGAGCAGCATCTGCATCCGCGCACCGCGACCCGGCTGCTGGCCGCGGTGGCGGGCGTGATGGCGGTCTGCAGCACGGTGTGTCTGGGCCTGCTGATGGTGGTCGGCACGGCGCAACTGCCCGGCAACCCGCTGCCCGACGGCTGGTCGGACCCCGAGGTGCGCGAGGCCGTGCCGTACGACGAGGTGGCCGGCAAGCTCGCCATACCGGCGCTGCTCACCGTGCTGGTGGCCTGCGGCCGGGCGCTGTGGCGGCACGGCCGGGTCCACCGCCGCGCACACCGGGCGCTGGCCGGGCTCCCCGGTACGGAGGTGGCGGTGCTGCCCGACCAGGCGCCGTACGCGTACGCGCTGCCCGGCGGCCGACGGGGTCAGGGCCGGGGCCGGAACCGGATCGTCATCACCACCGCGCTGCTCGACTGCCTCGAACCTGCCGAACGGCGCGCCCTGTTCGCCCATGAGCGCGCCCATCTGACCGCCCGGCACCACCGCTTCCTGCTCGCCGTGCGGCTGGCCGCGCGCGCCAACCCGTTTCTGCGGCCCCTGCGTACGGCGGTGGCGTACACGGCGGAGCGGTGGGCGGACGAGGACGCGGCACGGTACGTGGGCAGCCGTCAGACCGTCGCGCGCGCCATCGGGAAGGCGGCCCTCGTCTCCCGGGGTACGCCCCTGGCGACGCTGGCCGGCTTTGCCGCGCCGGGGCCGGTACCGCGCCGGGTGGCGGCCCTGCTCGGCCCGGCGCCCGCGGCACGGACCTGGCCCTCGGTGTTCACCGCGGTGGGCCTGGCGACGTGGGGTGCGGCGGCGGGTGCCGCGGTGTCGGCGATGTCGTCGGCGAACTCCGCCGTGACCATGGTCCTCATCCTGCACGCCGCCACGCCGCTCTGAGATGTGCGCAGGGGGTCTGCTCCGAGGGGAGTAGGGGCCGACTCCCGGCGGCGGATGCCCGGACTGTCCGCGCTCCGTAGCGTCGACGGCATGATCGAAGCACGGGAACTCACCAAGACCTACGGAGGGAAGACCGCCGTCGACCGGCTGACCTTCACCGTCCGCCCGGGCCTGGTGACCGGCTTCCTCGGTCCGAACGGCGCCGGGAAGTCGACCACCATGCGCATGATCCTCGGCCTGGACACCCTGACCGCGGGCACGGTCACAGTGAACGGACGGCGCTACGACCGTCTCGCGGCACCGTTGCGCGAGGTCGGCTCGCTCCTGGACGCCAGGGCGGTGCACGGCGGGCGCAGTGTGCGGGGACATCTGCTCGGGCTCGCCCGCAGCAACGCGCTCGGGCGGGCCCGGGTCGACGAGGTGCTGGAGACGGTCGGGCTCACCGAGGTCGCCGGCCAACGGGCCAGGGGACTGTCGCTCGGCATGGGCCAACGGCTCGGTATCGCCGCCGCGTTGCTCGGCGACCCGGGCGTCCTCATCCTCGACGAGCCGGTCAACGGCCTGGACACCGAGGGCATCCGCTGGATGCGCGACCTGCTCAAGTCCCTTGCCGGACAAGGCAGAACCGTCTTCCTCTCCAGCCACCTGATGAGCGAGATGGAACTCACCGCCGACCACCTGATCGTGATCGGCCGCGGCCGGCTGCTGGCCGACACCGACATGCGGGACTTCATCGAGACCAACTCGCAGGGCGCGACGCTGCTGCGTACCGCCGACGGCGAGGCCCGGCCGATGCGCGCACTGCTGGAGGCGAAGGGTGCGCGCGTGCGCCCGGCGGCGGACGGCGGCTGGCGGGTGACGGGTCTGCCCCCGGCCGTCATCGGCGAACTGGCCCGCGAACACGGCCTCGCCGTCCACCAACTGACCCCGGTCTTCTCCTCGTTGGAGGAGGTCTATACCAGCATGACGCGAACCTCGGTGGAGTACCGGGGCACACGCACCGAGGAGTTGGTCCCATGAGCACGCGTACGACCACCGTCACGCCGCCCCCGGGCTTCGGGCAGGCGCTGGCCTTCGAGTGGACGAAGTTCACCAGCCTGCGCTCCACGACGTGGACCGCGGCGACGACCGGCCTGGCGACCGCCATCGGCGCCGTCTTCGTCGGCCTGACCGGCAGCCTTCAGCCCGACGACACCGTCCTCGGCGGCAGCCTCTCCCTCACTGTCGTCTCCCTGATCGTCGCCGGAGTGCTGGGCGCGCTGACCGTGTGCGGCGAGTACTCCAGCGGCACCATCGGCTCCACCCTCGCCGCGGTACCGCGCCGGGGCCGGGTGCTCGCGGCGAAGGCGGTGCTCCTCGCGGCTCTGCTGTACGTCACGTCGCTGGCCGCCTGCGCGACGGCGTACGTCGTCGGCGACGCGATCCTGGAGGACGGCGCGTACGCCCAGGGGGAGCCGCTGCCCGCGCTGTTCGGTGTCGCCGCGCTCTTCTCGCTCGTCGGTGTGCTGGGCCTGGCGATCGGGACGCTGGTGCGCCATTCCGCGGGGGCGGTGGCCGCCGTGGTGGGCACCCTGCTGCTGCCGTCCCTGTTCGGCCCGCTCTTCGGCGACCTCCAGCGGTGGATCGCGGGCGCCACCCCGACCGCCGCTCTGCAGAAACTCACCCAGACCTCCGACGCGACCCCCGAGGCAGTCGGGAGCGTGGGCGCCTGGCCCTCGCTGGCACTGGTCGCCACGTACGCGACCGTGGCGCTGCTCGTGGCGGCGGGCGCGCTGAGGAGGCGCGATGTCTGACGAACTGCGCCGGGTCCTAAGCCTGTCGCTCGCGCTGGTCGCCGTCCTGGCGCTCCAGGTGGCGGTCTCGGCCGACGGTGGTGCTCTGCCGGCCGGGGACCGGGGCGCTCACCGCGCCCCGGTCCCCGGGGTTGTGTTCGGTCAGGACACGGACAGCTCGCCGCGGACCGTGCGGGCGGCGGTGACCAGGTTCTCCGGGTAGACGCGGGTCTCGGGCCGGGCGCGGGTCTTGAGGCCGCGGTCGGATTGACCCACAGCCGTTCGGCGGGGACAGTGTCAAGTCCCCTGCACAGGAGGGCAGCCGCCGCGGCGGCGCTCGGCACACGCGGGGGAGTGGACGCCGTGCACGCCGGGTCCGGACTCGCGCGGGTAGCCGTGGGCGACGCATCCCGCCTGGCGGACGGGGCCGAACAAGCTGCACGCCGCCTTACTTCGCCTCAGTGGAACCCTGGCCGCCGCCGAATACCCCGAGGATGCGTTCGGCGGCGAGTGTCGCCGTCAACTCGCCGTCCCGGACCTGCTGTTCGAGGCCGGGTGCGAGGGCCCGTACGCCCGGGTCCGCGTGCAGGCGGCCCAGCAGTTCGTCGCGGACCATCGTCCACGTCCAGTCGACCTGCTGGTCGCGGCGTTTGGCGGCGAGGCGGCCGGTCGAGTCGAGCAGGGTGCGATGCTGTTCGAGGCGGTCCCAGACGGCGTCCAGACCGGTCGACTCACGGGCGCTGCACGTCAGGACGGGCGGTGTCCAGGACGCGTCCCTGCCGTGCATGAGCCGCAGGGCACTCGCCAACTCCCGGGCGGCGGACTGGGCTTCGCGCTCGTGCGGGCCGTCCGCCTTGTTGACGGCCAGGACGTCCGCCAGCTCCAGGATGCCCTTCTTGACGCCCTGCAACTGGTCGCCGGTGCGGGCCAGCGTCAGCAGCAGGAACGAGTCGACCATGTTCGCGACGGCGGTCTCGGACTGGCCGACGCCGACCGTCTCCACCAGCACCACGTCGTAGCCCGCCGCCTCCATCACCACGATCGACTCACGCGTCGCCTTGGCGACCCCGCCCAGCGTGCCCGCGGTGGGGGAGGGGCGGATGAACGCCGCAGGGTCGACGGCCAGGCGTTCCATCCGGGTCTTGTCGCCCAGGATCGAGCCCCCGGTACGGCTGGAGGAAGGGTCGACGGCAAGCACCGCCACCCGGTGCCCAAGCCCTGTCAGCATCGTGCCGAACGCGTCGATGAACGTCGACTTCCCGACCCCCGGCACCCCACTGACGCCGATGCGCCGCGCCCGGCCGCTGTGCGGGAGCAGCGCGGTCAGCAACTCCTGTGCCAGCGCCCGGTGCCCCGGCCGGGTCGACTCGACGAGGGTGATGGCCCGGGCGACGATCGCCCGCTTCCCGTCGAGCACGCCCTTGACGTACGCGTCGAGATCGATCACAGGTCGTGCCCGAGGTCGGCCGAGAGCCGCTGCACGAGGTCGTACGCCGCGTCCGGGATCACCGTCCCGGGCGGGAACACGGCCGCCGCGCCCATCTCCAGGAGGATCGGCACGTCCTGCGGCGGGATCACTCCGCCGACGACGATCATGATGTCCTCGCGCCCCTCGGCCGCCAGTTCCTCGCGCAGCGCCGGTACGAGAGTGAGGTGCCCGGCGGCCAGCGAGGACACCCCGACGATGTGGACGTCCGCCTCCACCGCCTGCCGGGCCACCTCGCCCGGTGTCTGGAACAGCGGGCCGACGTCGACGTCGAAGCCGAGGTCGGCGAACGCGGTGGCGATCACCTTCTGGCCGCGGTCGTGGCCGTCCTGGCCCATCTTGGCGACCAGGATGCGCGGCCGGCGCCCCTCGGCCTCCTCGAAGGCGTCGACCAGCGTGCGGGTGCGGTCGACGGACGGGGACTCGCCTGCTTCGTTGCGGTACACCCCGGCGATCGTACGGATCTGGCCCGCGTGCCGCCCGTACACCTTCTCCAGCGCGTCCGAGATCTCCCCGACCGTCGCCTTCGCACGGGCGGCGTTCACCGCCAGCTCCAGCAGGTTGCCCTCACCGCCGGCCGCCCGGGTCAGCGCGTCCAGCGAGTCCTGGCAGGCCCGCTCGTCGCGCTCCGCCCGCAGCCGCCGCAGCTTCTCGATCTGCTGGGTGCGCACGGAGGAGTTGTCGACCTTGAGGACGTCGATCTGCTCGTCGGTCTCCACGCGGTACTTGTTGACGCCGATCACCGGCTGGCGCCCCGAGTCGATGCGGGCCTGGGTGCGCGCCGCGGCCTCCTCGATGCGCAGCTTGGGGATGCCCGCGTCGATGGCCTTGGCCATACCGCCCGCCGCCTCGACCTCCTCGATGTGCTGCCAGGCGCGGCGCGCGAGGTCGTACGTCAGCTTCTCCACGTACGCGCTGCCGCCCCACGGGTCGATGACCCGGGTCGTGCCCGACTCCTGCTGGATCAGCAGCTGCGTGTTGCGGGCGATGCGCGCCGAGAAGTCGGTGGGCAGCGCGAGGGCCTCGTCGAGGGCGTTGGTGTGCAGCGACTGGGTGTGGCCCTGGGTGGCCGCCATCGCCTCCACGGCCGTACGCGTGACGTTGTTGAACACGTCCTGCGCAGTCAGGGACCAGCCGGAGGTCTGTGAATGGGTGCGCAGGGAGAGGGACTTGGCGTTCTGCGGGTCGAACTGCTTGACCAGCCGCGCCCACAGCAGGCGCGCGGCCCGCATCTTGGCGATCTCCATGAAGAAGTTCATGCCGATCGCCCAGAAGAAGGAGAGCCGCGGCGCGAACGCATCCACGTCCATCCCCGCCTCCCGCCCCGCCCGGATGTACTCGACACCGTCCGCGAGCGTGTACGCCAGCTCCAGGTCGGCCGTCGCACCCGCCTCCTGGATGTGGTAGCCGGAGATCGAGATGGAGTTGTAGCGGGGCATCCGCTGCGAGGTGTACGCGAAGATGTCGGAGATGATCCGCATCGACGGCTTCGGCGGATAGATGTAGGTGTTGCGGACCATGAACTCCTTGAGGATGTCGTTCTGGATGGTCCCGGCCAGCTTCTCGGGCGGCACGCCCTGTTCCTCGGCGGCGACGATGTAGAGCGCGAGAACCGGCAGCACGGCGCCGTTCATCGTCATCGAGACGGTCATCTTGTCCAGCGGGATGCCGTCGAAGAGCTGCCGCATGTCGTAGATCGAGTCGATGGCCACGCCCGCCATACCGACGTCACCGGTCACGCGCGGGTGGTCGCTGTCGTACCCCCGGTGCGTGGGCAGGTCGAAGGCGACCGACAGGCCCTTCTGGCCGGCCGCGAGGTTGCGGCGGTAGAAGGCGTTGGACTCCTCGGCGGTGGAGAAGCCCGCGTACTGGCGGATCGTCCAGGGCTGGTTGACGTACATCGTCGGGTACGGCCCGCGCAGATACGGGGCCACGCCCGGGTATGTCTCCAGGAAGTCCAGGCCTTCCAGGTCACGGCCCGTGTACAGCGGCTTGACCGCGATGCCCTCCGGCGTCTCCCAGAAGGCCTCGTCCGAGCCGGTCGCCGCCTTGACGGCCGTACGCCAGTCGTCGGCGCCGGCGGCGGTGTCGGCGGGCGGGGTCCCCAGTTCGATTCCGGAGAAGTCGGGGATTCCCATCAGGACGCTCCCATACGGTCGAGGGTGGCGGAGAGCACGGCGACGGCGTCGCAGCCCGCGAAGACGTACGCGTCGACGTCCTCGTACTGCCCGGGACGGCCGGCGAGGAACACCTGCCGCGCTCCCGCCGACTTCAGGTTTCCGGCGACGGCCGCCGCCTGCTCCGCGTACAGCGCGTCGCTGGAGCAGAGACAGGCCTCGGTGGCGCCGCTCTCCTCGAAGGTGCCCTCCGTGACGGGCTCGATGCCGCCGGCCTGGAAGAGGTTCGAGACGAAGGACGTCCGCGCGGTGTGGGCGGCGGCCGGTCCGATGGTCGCCAGGTAGACGCGCGGCCGGGTTCCGGTGGCGGCGAGGTGGGCGTCGGAGCGGGCGCGGAGCGTCTCGAACGCCTCGTCGCGCCGCACCCGGGGGAGCCCTCCGGGCGGCGGCTCGGGCGCGGGCTCGCGCTCCACGAGGCGCTCGGCGAGGTTCGGGAACTCGCTGACGCCGGTGATGGGTTCGCGCCGCTTGGCCAGCTCGGCGGAACGGGCCGCCCAGGTGTCGGCCAGGGCCGCACCGAGCCGGCCGGAACGAAGGGCGGCGGCCTGGCCGCCCAGGCCCTCGATCCACTGGAAGAACTCCCAGCCCGCGTGGGCGAGTTCGTCGGTGAGCCGCTCCACGTACCAGGAGCCGCCCGCCGGGTCGATGACCCGCGCCAGATGCGACTCCTCGACCAGGATCGTCGACGTGTTGCGGGCGATCCGGCGCGCGAACGCGTCCGGCAGACCCAGCGCGTGGTCGAAGGGGAGCACCGTGACGGAGTCGGCGCCGCCCACTCCGGCGGCGAGCGTGGCGACCGTCGTGCGCAGCATGTTCACCCACGGATCGCGGCGCGACATCATCACCGGCGAGGTCACGGCGTGCTGTACCTGCGCCCCGGCTGTCGGCGCCCCGCACACCTCGGCGACCCGCGCCCACAACCGCCGGGCCGCGCGCAGCTTGGCGATCGTCAGGAACTGGTCGGCGGTGGCCGCGTACCGGAACTCCAGCTGTGCACAGGCCTGTTCGACGCTCAGCCCGGCCTCGGTCAGCTCCCGCAGGTAGGCGACACCGGTCGCCAGTGACGCGCCCAGCTCCTGCGCGGCCGAGCCGCCGGCCTCGTGGTACGGGAGCGCGTCCACGGTCAGCGCACGCAGCCCCGGGTACTCCTCCGCGCACAGCCGGGCGAGCGGGACGACCGGCGCGAAGGGCGACTCCTCACCCGTACGGGCCTCGTGGCCCAGCGGGTCGGCGCCGAGATTGCCGCGCGCCGCCTCCTTGGCGACGCCCCGCTCCTCGTACAGCCGCAGCAACTCCCGTGCGGCGGGCTCCACTTCCTGTCCGGCGTCGAGGACGACGGGGGCCAGGTCGAGGAGGACACCGTCGAGGGCCTGGGCCAGGGAGCCGACCGGGATGGCCTGCGGGCCGACGGCGAGCCAGAGCGAGGTGACGCCGTTCTCCAGGTCCGCGAGTACCGCGTCGCCGACGGCTGTCGTGTGCCGCTGGCGCACGTCCCAGCCTTGGACGGTGTTCCCCTCGGGCCGGCCACCGCGGACGAAGGGGGCGAAGCCGGGGAAACCGGGGTCGGGAGCCTCGTCGCGCGCCGTGTACAGGGGCCGGGTGGTGAGGCCGGACTCCAGCGGGGTGGACAGCGCGTCCTCGGCTGTCTCGGCCGAGACCTCCTTGCCCGCTTTGCGTAGGACGCCTTCCACCAGGCGCTGCCACTGATCATGGGTGGCGGAAGGGAACTCGGCGGCCAGCGAGAGCCCGTCGTTGGGCAGGACTGTCATGTCCGGATGCTAGGGCAGAGAGCGGAATCCGGAGCAGTCTCCGAGGCTGTGACCTTGCCCTCGCCGCAACTGTGACCCCGGCCTCAACGGCCGTGACAGCAGGTGTGGAGGGTGTCTGGCGGGGGTCAGAGGGCGAACGCCTCGGTCAGGCGCACGCTGTAGCCGTCTTCCTCCATCAGGACGACGGTGACCCCGAAAGGCGAGGGATGGTCGAGTTCGAGCGGGACGAAGGAGTAGTCGACCGCGGCCCGGACCGGCGGGATCAGTTCGCCGCCCGGCTGGGGGTCGGGGGCGGGGAGCCACTGCGGTTCGACGGCGGCCAGACTCTCGGAGAGGTGGGCGAGGGACCGCTCGGTGTACGGGAACCGGTGCAGTGTGTGACCGTCCTTCGTGGCGTGCACCAGGTTCAGGCAGGGCGCAGGGCCGACGGCCGGCGCCTCGGAGAGAGCGGCGACGTCACGGGTCTCCCAGGCGAGGACGACCTCGTCGGCGCCGGCCGCCGCGGCGATGTTCGAGAGCTGGGCGATACCCGTGAGCGCGTCCTTGCCGTGCTCGACGGGACGCAGCCAGATCAGACCGACCAGCTCACCGCGGACCAGTGGCATGATGACCGGGCGGGGCACCGACCCCTCGCCCAGGCCCGCGGTGTACGCGTTCTTCATCGATGCGGCCAGTGCGTCCCAGGTCTGGGTGTCCACGAACTTCCCTTTCACCAACTGCACGTTCACGATCCCGACGACCCTGTCACGGCAGCCGTCGTCGACGCCAGTTCGGACGGGACCAGCGGCAGCAGCGGCCGGTCCGGGAGAGCCCGCGGAACGCGCTCCAGGACGCCGCCCGCGAACACGTCGTACAGCGGCAGCGTCTCCAGATGCACGTAGCCGATATGGCAGTCGCACACCGCCAGGGGGCAGGCCCGCGGGCCGAGCGCGGCACGGTAGGAGCCGTCGTACAGATTTCCCAGCTCCGCGCGGACGAAATGACAGCGGCGCACCGTGCCCTCACCGTCCACCGACAGGACCGAATCGCCCGTGCGGCACGGCAGGCCCGCCGACTGGTGCGGGTGCCGGCTGAACGGGAAGAGCGGATCCAGGAAGGTCCACTCGGCGGCCTGCTCGTCCGTGTAGGTGTGCCCCTCGGCCGCGTTCACCCACAGATAGACGTGCTCCGGCAGCTCCGCGCGCAGCCGCCGCGCGTGTTCCAGATGGTCCGGTACGCCGACGATGCCGACGCTGAAACGGACCCCGAGGGCGGACAGCTCGTACGTCTTGGCCAGGAACCGTTCGTACGGCGTCTGCCCGGGGTGGTAGGTGCACCACAGGGCGACGGTGTCGCGGTCCGCGTCCGCCAGCCAGTCGGTGCGGCAGCTCAGGTTGGTCTGGATGGCGACACGGCGTACGTGCGGTTCGTGCGAGAGCTCCACGAGGGCGCGCCGGTACCAGGAGCGGACCAGCCCCTCGCCCCACGGCGTGAAGAGCACCGACAGCCCGTCCTCCCGCTGGGCGCGCGCCCATGCCGTGAACCGCTCCAGTGCCGCGCGGTCGGCGCGCAGCTGCGCCGTGGTGTCCCGGCGCTTCGCGAACGGGCAGTAGGGACAGTCGTAGTCGCAGGAGGAGAGCGGCCCGCGGTACAGCAGCGTCAGATCCACCGGGCTCGTCTCACTTCGTCTCGTAGGCGGCCATGGCGTCGCGCACGTCCCGTGAGAAGAACTCCGGGCCGATGGCGTCCGAGTGGGCCAGCCCCTCGGCGGACAGACGCAGCCGCCCGGCCCGGTCGCCGTCGAGCCAGCCGCGGGCGGCGAGGGTGTCCAGCTCGGCGGGGAAGTCGTCGCAGGGGTCCGACCCGAACCGGAGCCGGTAATCCGCGACGGGCATGCCCTCGGCCTGGAGCAGCGACTGCAGCAGATGCCGGCGCCGTGCCTCGTCCTCGTCGACCCGGCGCCCGTGCAGCGCGCGGGAGAAGTCCTCGGTGGCGGTGTAGTCGTCGATGATGCCGCGTATCTCCCGCATCGAGACGGCGTAGTCGAAGGAGTAGTGCAGCGTGGAGGTGTACGAGCGGGCGCCGCAGCCCAGGCCGATCATGCCGTCGGTCTGGCAGGCGTAGTCGTCCGGACCCTGCGGCGGCGCGTCCGAGCGCCGGAACATACGCATCGAGACCTGCTCGTAGCCCTGGGTCAGGAGATGGTCGCGGCCCTCCCGGTAGCGGCGCAGGCGCTGCTCGTCCCACTCGCGGTCGGCGGCCCGGGGGTCGGTGTGGCGGCCCAGGCCGGTGAGCGGGCGGATGTAGAGGGGGTAGAGATAGATCTCCTCGGGGCGCCAGGCCAGGGCCGCGTCGACGGAGTAGCGCCAGCTGGCCGCGGTCTGGCCGTCGATGCCGTAGATCAGGTCGATGTTGAGGACGGGCACGGCCGCCTCACGGATGCGGGTCAGCGCCGCCTCGACGTCGGACCGGTGCTGTGGGCGTACGGCGGCCCGCGCCTCCTCCTCGACGAAGCTCTGCACGCCGAGGCTGAGGCGGGTGGCGCCCCGCTCGACCAGCACGGCCAGCCGGTCGGCCGTGGCCGTGGACGGCGACGCCTCCACGGACAGCGGGACGGCCCGCAGGTCCACGCCCATCTCCCGCTCCGCGATGTCGCACAGCCGTTCCAGTTCGGCGGCCTCCAAGTAGGTCGGCGTGCCGCCGCCGAACGCCGCGTTGACGAAACGCGGGGTCTCCGCATCGCCCAGGGCCTCGCGGACGGCGGCGGCCTGGCGCTGTACGGCGTCCAGGTAACGGCCCGTCAGACCGTCCGGCGCGCCGATGCGGGTGAACAGGTTGCAGAACCCGCAGCGGATCTCGCAGAACGGGATGTGCAGGTACAGCGACAGCGCCTGCCGGGACTCCCCGGCCCACAGATCCGCGAGCCGGGGCGCCGGCCGACCTTCGCGGGCGAGCTCCCGGTAGGCGGTCTTGTGCGGGTACGCGTACGTATAGCTCTGGTAGGGCCGCGGCAGGCGGACGGAGGTTACGGAGGTGTCCGCGGAGGTGACGGTCATGCGGGCGGCTCCAGGAAGAAGTGGCCGTAGGGCACGGTCCACACGGATTCGTGGCCGAGGCGGTGGCCCGTGTAGCCGTCGTCCCCGTAGGCGGTGCCGTGGTCGGAGCAGACGATGGCGAAGCAGCGGCGGCGCGAACTCATCGCCGCGAACAGCCGCCCCACGTGACGGTCGATGTACTCCAGCGCGGCGGCGTGGGTGCGTCGGCTGTCGCCCGCCTCGCGAGTCGCGCCGGGCAAATGGAACCAGTTCGGCTGGTGCAGCGCCGAGGCGTTCAGGAAAAGGAACAGCCGCTGTTCTGGCGGCAGTTCGGCCACCGTCTTCTCGACGCGGGCCACCTGCGCCTCGAAGGAGGTCGGGGAGGCCACGGAGAACTCCGGCTCCCAGTGGCTCTCCTGGAAGAACCCGGGCAGTACGCCGCCCAGGGCGCCCTGCTTGTTGAAGAAGCCGACGCCGCCGACACACACCGTGCGGTAGCCGCGCGCGGCCAGCGCCGACACGATGTCCGGGGTGTCGAAGACGTACGTGCCGCCCGCTGTCGTCTCGCTGCCCGCGAACTCGGCCGCGAACAGACGTGGATGCGGGCCGGGCCCGGCCGGAGTGGGGAGGAACCCCGCGAACATCGCCTGGTGGGAGGCGTACGTGAAGTTCCCCGGGGCGTGCCGCTTCTCCCAGGTGCCGCCCGGGAGGTGTGTGGTGAGGTTGGGCAGCCGTCCGGCGGCGGCGAGTTCGACGGCCACGTCGTAGCGGAGGGTGTCCAGGGTGAGCAGCAGCAGATCGTCGCGGCCCACCACCTCGTTCATGTCCGGAGCGGGAGCGGGAGCGGGTGTGGGTGTTGGTGCGGGCTCAGGCTGTGGCATGGGCTGTCCTTGACAGGTCGTGCGCCGGTCCGGAGAAGGGGCCGAAGGAGAAGGAACCGGGGGAGAAGGATTCGGCCGCCGCGACCTGCGCGGCGTATGTGTCCAGGCCCTCCGCGCCGCTGCCCGGAAGGCCGGTGAGGCGGGGGAGCAGGTCACCGAACGCGTTGACCTCCCCGACGGCGAAGCGGCGCCAGCCGACGGCCGGCAGCAGATCGACGCCGACGCACAGGGTGCCGGGGAAGCAGGCCGCGGCCCGCTCACTCGTGTCGAGGGCCTCGGCCCACCGTTCACCGGCCAGCGCCCGTACGGCCGCCAGGTCGCCGCGTGCCCCGCCGAGATGCAGGTTGGTCAGCGGGGAACGGCTCGTGCGGACCACGGCGTGGGTGGCCCGGCCGCCAACGACCACGATGCGCAGATCCGTCGACCGGCCGCCGAGCGAAGCCTTCGGCAGCCACCGCTCGATGTGCAGCCCGTCCGGGGCGAGCGTGTCGACGATCGCGGCGATCTCCCTCTCGTCGGTGTAGCGGCGCACGCGCAGGGAGTTGTGGAGCCGGCCCTCCTCGGTGCGCTCCACCGACGTGGTCGCGCGGATCCGGCCCGATGCGGTCGTCTCGATCGCCAGCACACCGGAGGCGGAGGAGCCGTGGGCGAGCTTGACGAAGACGCGCCGCAGGCCCGCCTCCTCCATGAGGCCCCGTACGTCCGCCCAGTCCCGCACCGGCGACAGGCCGCCGGAGGTGGGGGACGGCGGCACCGGTACGCCCGCCCGGGCGAGCCGGTCGTGACACAGCCGTTTGTCGAACATCACGGCCAGCTCCGCCGGGTCGTCGAGCCGCCGCCCGCCGCGCAACGAGGCCACGCACTCCAGGAACCGTCGGTACCAGCGCGCGGAACCCTCCACCCGCGTCGGATCGTCCACACCGCGCAGCAGGGCGTCCACCTCGGCGCTCTCCCCGGGCGAGTCGAGGCGGACGAACTCGTCGTCGGCGAAGTCGTGGCCGCCCTCGCGCAGCACGTCACGCCACTCGACCACACGAGGTGTGCCGTGACCGGCGGCCTCGGCGGCCGTCGCGAACAGGCCCGCCCGACGGTTGTCCCCGTTCGCGACCACCGCCCACCTCGGCGCGGTGCTTCCCGGGTCCGTGCCCCACATGCCGCTCACCGTCCCCCCTCTTCCTCTTCGTTCCTCGTGCCTTCGTCCGGACCCGGTGCGCTATTCGCCCACCGCGACGAAACGCCAGACCGTGCCGTCGTCCTCCTCGTCGGAGTCGGCGTCGTCGGCACCGGCGTCGACCTCCACACCGGCGGGCTCCAGCGTCTCCAGCAGCCGGGTGCGCAGGGCTTCACTGAGGTAGTTGTGGGAGAGGTCGAGCTCCTTGAGGTGCGTCAACGGCTGACCGGTCAGCAGTGCCGTCGCACCGTCGTCGGTGAGGACGCCCATCGAGACGTCGAGAATCTGCAGACGCGCCACCACGGGAGCGGACGCGAGCGCCGCGCAGACGGCGTCCTGGATCTCGCTGTTGCGCAGCCTGAGACAGGTGAGGCTCGGCAGCCTGGTGCCCGCGAAGAAGGGCTCCAGGTCGGACACGTCGGCATCGCCGCCGTACTCGGACGTGCCCAGCCACAGGTCGAGTTCGACGAGGGCGGGCAGATCGCTGCCGGCGATCCCGCGCACCGCCTCGACGGGCATACCGCCGGTCTCGACGGTCAGCGTGCGCAGCCGCTCGTGCCGGACGGCGGGGAAGACCAACTGGTTGCCGCCGCGGACTCCGAACTCCTCCAGGTCGGGAAAGGCCTCCAGGAGCGGGCCGACGTCGCCCTGGACGATCCAGGAGATCTCGCACTCCTCCATCACGATGTCGGCGAAGAACAGACCGCGCAGGGCGGGCAGTCTGTCGCGAGCCGCCACGAGCGCCTTGATCACCGCGTCGGGAGCGCTGTCGTACACCTCGCTCCACGCGCCGACGATCAGGGCGCGGACCTGCCTGGTGTCGACGGTGTCCAGGAAGCGGGCGAAGGCCTCCTCCCACTCCTCCTTGGCGTCGTAGGAGTCCACGGCGATGCGCCAGGCGACGGACTCGGGCGACGGAAGGGCGGACACGTCGGCCGGCGCGTCACCGGTGCCGGGAAAGGTGAAGGCCGGCAGGTCGTGGAATTCCTCGAGGTGGCTTCCGATGGTCATGCGTGCCTGCTCCCTGGTGCTGCGGCCGGTGGATCGGCTGTGGTGGTCCTCGGCCCGGCGCGCGCCGACCACGTCCAGGTAGAGGAGTTCTACCAAGCCCCACTGACAACGCCGCGAACAGGGGCCTCCTGCCGGGCCCGACGGCCCTTCGGCGAGGACTGAATGTCAGTGGTCGCCTCTACGGTCGTTCGCATGGCACACACCACGTGCCGCATCGGGAGGGAGACCCATGTACCGGCAAGGAGACGTTCTGATCGTGGCGCTGTCCGAGGACGCGGTGCCGGAGTACGCCGTCGACGCGGCGTCCGAGCCACGTGACGGTCGCGGCAGACTCGTTCTGGCGCTCGGCGAAGTCACCGGTCACGCCCATGCGGTGGCCGGTCCGGGACGGCTGATCCGGGAGGCCGGCGTGTTCGGGCCGATGCTGCTGCACGTCCCCGAGGGAGCCCGTGTCGTGCACGAGGAGCACGCGCCGATCCCGCTCCCGAAGGGCTGGTACCGGGTGATCCGGCAGCGGGAGTACGTGCCGGGTTCGGTGCGGATCGTCGCCGACTGACAGCACCGGGGCACACGGGCGGAACGAAGGACCGGACCGGGCGGCACGGATACGCGGCCCGGCACAGGACGTGGGAGAGGAACGGCGTTGATGGACCAGGGCAGTTGGCGGGCGGCGGCGACAGCGACGGGACCGGGGGACCGGGCGGCGGCCGAGGAAGGCGTCCGGCTCGCCTACCGGTGTGCCGGACTGCCGGAACCCGACCGCATCGTGTGGGCGCGCTCGCCCCGCGAGGCGGTGCGGATGCTCATGTCGGGCACGCGTCCGGACGGTTCGCCGCTGGGCCCCCTCGGCGGCGGTGTCCGCGACGCCGTGCTGGGCGCGCCCTGGGCGGCCGAACGGGCGCGGCTGCATGCGCGGTTGGGCCCGGAGAGGTGGAGCGGCCACTGGCGTGCCACGGGGGCCGGCCTGTGGGAGTCGACCCGCATGCTGGTCGACCGGGTGCGCGCGGGAATCGTCGAGGAACTCGCCGGCGACCGTCAGGAGGAGGTGCGGGTGCGCCTGTTGCTTCTGGACGCCGCGCTGGGACAGCACGACGCGGCCTGGCTGTGCGCGTTCGGGTCCGGCGACGACAGCCCCCTGGCCGGCCTGGCCGCCGTGGCGCGCGACGCGGGCTGGTGGTGGCCCTACGAGAAGGTGGCGATCGTCAGCGAACGCCCGCTGGCCCTGCACCGCGACGAAGCGGGACGCCTGGACCGGGGCGACGGCCCGGCGCTCGGCTACGCGGACGGGTTCGAGCTGTACGCCTGGCGCGGTATGCCCGTTCCCCGGGACTTCCTGGACGAGCTGACCGCACTGACTCCGGAACGGATCCGGGGCGAGGAGAACGCCGAACTCCGCCGGGTGATGCTGGAGTTCTACGGCTACGACCGGTACCTGGAGGAGTCCGGCGCGAAACCCGTCCACCGCGACGAGACGGGGGTGCTGTGGCGGGTCGAAC
The DNA here is from genome assembly GCF_044333925.1 of Streptomyces sp. NPDC020898. Classification (NCBI taxonomy): domain Bacteria; kingdom Bacillati; phylum Actinomycetota; class Actinomycetes; order Kitasatosporales; family Streptomycetaceae; genus Streptomyces; species Streptomyces sp. NPDC020898. Next base: position 127,063 of record NZ_JBIRRV010000014.1, on the reverse strand, counting down.
TCGTCGGTGACGAGGACGTGGTGATGGTCGAGGTCGTCAACTCCACACCGGAACCGGACGGTACGAGCCGCACCTACTGGCTGCGGGTGCCGCCGACGACCCGTACGGCCCGTGAGGGGGTGGCCTGGACGTTCGGTATCGGCGCGGACGCGTACGAGCCGTTGCGGCAGACCTGACACGGCGACCGGGCATCGGTGACAGGTGTGACCCGATGTCAGGCGTCGAGCAGTGAGTCGACGAGTTCGCCGGCCAGCCGGCGGGCGGGGGCCTCGGTGTGGTCCGCGATGCGGCGGAAGGTCTCCTGGGCCGGGCGGGCCGGCCAGTCGGCGGGCAGGTGGCGGGCGGGCAGCCGTGGATCCGTGCGGATGATGCCGAGCCATTCGCTGATCAGACGCAGCCGGGTGCCGAGCGGGTCGCCGGAAGCGGTGCCGGGCCAGGTGGACCAGCGCTGGTCGAAGTCGGCGTAGCGGGCGCCGAGGCCGCCCAGGTCCCAGGTGTCGCGGATCATCAGCCCGATGTCGGTGGCCTCGTCGGCCGTCGCGTGGAAGACCTTGACGTGCGCGGCGAGGCCGAGCTCGGAGACGAGTGAGGAGACGTCGATGTCGCCGGGCGCGATCCACAGCCCGCTGTACAGGGCGCCGAAGCCCGACCAGGTGAGCCGGGAGCGCAGATCGTGCCGCTGGCGCTGCCAGGACTCCGGCAGCGAGAAGCCGAGCAGTGTCCAGGTGCCGTCCCAGTCGTCGTTGACGGCACCGGTCTCCCAGAGGCGTTTCTTTCCGTCCCAGAGGATCTCTGCCGCCGGTGCGGTCAGGCCGAAGTGCATCCTGCGCCCCTGCCGCCGGCGCCGCAGCAGACCCTGGTTGACCATGCGGGTGAGGGTGGAGCGGACGGCGTGTTCCCCGACCCCGGCGCGGGCGAGGACATCGATGATGCTGCCCGAGTACACGGGCCCGAGCCGCTCCTCCAGAACGTAGCCGCCGAAGAAGGCGAACATGAGCGCCTGCGGGCGCAGTTGAGGTCCGGTGGGGGCCTCCTCGACGGGTGAGGTCATCAGCTGTCGGGGCCTCTCTTGTCCGGAGTACTGACAGCGCGAAGATAGGTGTGTACATTGCGGCCGTCAAGAAAGTGCACAACATTCGAATGAGCTGACGAGTCGCGACCGCGGCAGCCAGGGTTTCTCCGCCGGACTCCGTCAGCTCGGGATGTTCCACATTCAGAGTTGCCTACGTCAGGAGAGGCCCATGCAGAGGCGCGTTCTCGGGCTTGCCGCAGTACTGATCACGGTCGTGGGCGCGGCCGGATGCGGGTCGTCGGACCCTGCGGAGAGTGGTTCGTCGTCCCCGGACGGCACCAAGACCACCCAGGTCAAGGTCGGCATCATCCCCATCATCGATGTGGCCCCGCTCTACCTGGGCCAGAAGAAGGGGTTCTTCAGCAGCCGCGGCATCGAACTGGAGATGGTGAGCGCCCAGGGCGGCGCGGCGATCATCCCCGGAGTGGTGAGCGACCAGTTCCAGTTCGGGTTCAGCAACACCACGTCGCTGATGATCGCCCAGGTCAAGGGCGTACCGATCAAGTCCGTCGTCAACGGTGCGGCCTCCAACGGCAAGGTCGGGGCCGATGTCACCGGGGTGGCCGTCAAGAAGGACAGCCCGATCAAGTCGGCCAAGGACCTCGCCGGCCGCACGGTCGCCGTCAACACCCTGCAGAACATCGGGTCCACCACCGTGCGCGAATCGGTCCGGCTGGCCGGCGGCGACCCGGACAAGGTCAAGTTCGTCGAGATGCCGTTCGACCAGATGCCGGCCGCACTGGACGGCGGACGCGTGGACGCCGCCTGGATGGGGGACCCCGCGATGACGGTCGCCAAGGCGCAGGGCGCCCGCGTCGTGGCCTCGCCGTTCGCCGAGACGGACCCGAAACTCACCGTGGCGACGTACTTCACCTCCACCCAGCTCACGAAGCAGAAGCCGGACCTCGTCAAGAAGTTCGCCGAGGCCATGAGTGAGTCGCTGCAGTACGCCACCGACCACCCGGACGAGGCACGCCAGATCCTCACCACCTACACGAAGATCAGCGGCGACGTCCTGAACACGCTCACGCTGCCCGCCTGGCCGGCCCAGATCGACATGGCCTCGCTGGAGAAGCTCGCCGCCCTCGGGGAGACGGACGGACTCTTCGACGGCAAGAAGCCCGACCTGAACGCCCTGTTCTCATGACCCGCCCCGCCATCACCACCACGGCGGTCACCGCCGGGACCGGCACCGGTCCCGGCGGTGCTCCCGCCCGGCGGTTGCCGGAGCGGGCCGTCACCCCGCTGCGCGGCCTGGCCGGCCTGGCCGGGCTCGTCGCGCTGCTCGAAGTGCTGCCGCACACCGGCCTGGTGTCGGCCGACTATCTGCCACCGGCCTCGGAGACCCTCCGCGCGCTGTGGCAGCTGCTCGCCGAACAGACATTCTGGACCGCGCTCGGCGACACCCTCACCGGCTGGGGCCTCGGCCTGGCCATCTCCGTCGTGGCGGGCGTGGCGGTCGGCCTGGTCATCGGCTCCGTCCCCGTCCTGCGCGCGGTCACCGCCTCCACCATCGAGTTCCTGCGCCCCATCCCGTCCGTCGCCCTGATCCCCGTCGCCGTCCTCCTCTACGGCGCCGACCTCAGGTCGAAGCTGCTGCTCGTGGTGTACGCCGCCTTCTGGCAGGTCATCGTCCAGGTCCTGGCCGGCATCCAGGACGTCGACCCGGTCGCCGACGACACCGCCCGCAGCTATCAGCTCGGCACCTGGGGACGGCTGCGCCACGTCATGTGGCCCACCGCGCTGCCGTACGTGATGACGGGCGTACGGCTGGCCGCCACCGTGGCGCTCATCCTCGCCGTCACCGCCGAACTCGTCATCGGCGCACCCGGTCTCGGCCAGGAGATCGCCGTCGCCCAGACCTCCGGAGCCGTACCGCAGGTCTACGCCCTCGTCCTGGTCACCGGGCTGCTCGGCGTCGCCGTCAACCTGGTGGCACGGGCGGTCGAGCGACGGGCACTGCACTGGCACCAGTCCGTACGCACAGGGGTGACCGTATGACCGTCCTCACCGTCCTGCGACGCGCCCTGCTCGTCCTGGGCCTGCCCGCCGTCCTCTTCGCCGTGTGGTGGTACGCCACCGCCGACAGCACCGACTTCTACGTCCCGCCGCTCGCCACCATCCTGGAAGCCTTCGGGAAGGTCTGGACGGCGGAGCGGCTGCTGTCCGACGTCGTACCGAGCCTCCTGCGCCTCACCGCCGGCTACCTCCTCGCGGTGGTGATCGGAGTGGGCCTCGGCCTGCTGGTCGGCATGCGGCGGGCCGTACGCGACGTCCTGGAACCGGTCCTCGAACTCTTCCGGGCCATCCCGCCGCCCGTACTCGTACCGGTGATCATGCTGTTCGCGGGCATCGGCGACACCATGAAGGTGCTCGTCATCGTCAGCGGCTGCGTATGGCCGATCCTGCTCAACACCGTCGAGGGCGTCCGCGCCACGGACGAGGTGCTCAGCGACACCTGCCGGTCCTACGGCATCACCGGGATCGCCCGACTGCAGCACCTGGTGCTGCGCGCGGCGAGCCCGCAGATCGTCACGGGCATGCGCCAGGCCCTGTCGATCGGCATCATCCTCATGGTCATCAGTGAGATGTTCGCCGCCACCAACGGCCTGGGCTTCACGATCGTCCAGTTCCAGCGCTCGTTCGCCATCCCCGAGATGTGGAGCGGTGTCCTGCTGCTCGGCATCCTCGGCTTCCTCCTGTCCCTGCTCTTCCGCTTCGCCGAGAACCGCGCCCTGGCCTGGTACCACGGCCTGCGCCGAGCCCAGCGCAACCCCTGAAACGGAGCCGTCGATGCTCGACGTACGCAACCTGCAGAAGATCTACACCGGACGGAACCGCAATGTCGAAGCCCTGCGGAACCTCACCTTCCACCTCGACGCCGGTGAACTCGTCTGCCTGGTCGGGCCCTCGGGATGCGGCAAGACCACGCTGCTGAAGTGCATGGCGGGACTGCTCGCCCCCACCGACGGCGAAGTGCTCCTGGACGGACGCCCGGTCGACGGACCCCCGGCCGGCATGGCCGTCGTCTTCCAGGAGTACGGCCGCTCCCTGTTCGCCTGGAAGAACGTCCGCGACAACGTCGCACTGCCGCTGCGCCGCAAGAAGCTCGGCAAGGCCCGCGAGCGGGAACTCGTCGACCACGCGCTGGAAGTGGTCGGTCTCGCCGACGCCCACGAGGCCTACCCCTGGCAGCTGTCCGGAGGCATGCAGCAGCGCGTCGCCATCGCCCGCGCCGTCGCGTACGAACCGAAGGTCCTGCTCATGGACGAGCCCTTCGCGGCCGTCGACGCACAGACCCGCGCCGAACTCGAGGACCTCATCCGGCATTTGTGGCGCGAACTGGGCGTCACCGTCCTGTTCGTCACCCACGACATCGACGAGGCCGTCTACCTCGGCCAGCGCACCGTGATCCTGTCCAAGTCGCCGACCGTCGTCCAGGAGGACCTCACCATCGACCTCCCCGACGAACGCGACCAGCTGCACACCCGCGCCAGCCCTCGCTTCGCCGAACTGCGCGCCCACGTCTACGAGCAGATCCAGCGGGCCAAGCACCACAGCGGAGACACGGACGCCCAGGTCGCGGACCGGACACCCGAGCCGGCTCTGCAGAAGACCGAACGCTGAGGGGCCGTCGCGGGCCGGGTCAGCCGATGAAGTCGGCGACGAGGGCGGCGAACTCGTCCGGGGTGGCAAGGCGGATGCCGAGAGTCTCCGCCTTGACGCGCTTGGATCCGGCACCGTCTCCGGCGACGACCAGGCTGGTCTTCCTGGACACGCTGGAGGAGGACCGGCCGCCGGCGGATTCGATGAGTTCGTTCATCTGGTTACGGCTGAGCTTCTCCAGGACACCGGTCATCGCACCCGTCACCACGACGGCCATACCGGCCAGTGGCCCGCCCACCGGCTCCGTGCCGTCCGAGCCGTCCGAGCCGGCCTCCGTCTCGGACTCCGCGGTCGCGGCGGACGGCGGGGTGGCGCCGGGCTCGGTCATGTTCACCCCGGCTGCGACGAGTCTGTCGATGAGCGGGGCGAGTTCGACGAGTTCGTTGACGATGGACGGCGCCTTCTCGGTGCCGATGCCGTCGACCTGACGCATCGCGTCGGCGTCCGCCGCACGGATGCCGTCCATGGTGGCGAAATGCCGGGCGATACGGCGGGACATGGACCGGCCGGTGCCGCGCACCCCGAGCGCGCACAGCACCCGCGACAGCGGCCGGCCCTTTGCCGCGCCGATCGCCGACAGGAGGTTGTCGGTACTGGTCTCACCCATCCGCTCCAGGTCCAGCAACTGCTCCCGGGTGAGGGCGAACAGGTCGGCGAGATCCTTCACCAGGCCCGCGTCGACGAGCTGGACGACGCGGGTGTGGCCGAGGCCTTCGATGTCGAGCTGATCGCGGCCGGCGGCGTAGGAGAGGGCGGCCACCAGATGGCAGTTGCGGCCGTTCTCGCAGCGCCAGCGCTGCTCGCTGGTGTCGATGGCCGAGCCGCACCGCGGACACACCTCGGGGAAGACGATCGGCTGCTCCTCGCCGGTGCGCAGATGGGCGACCGGAGCTTCGACCCGGGGGATGACATCGCCGGCGCGGTGGACCATTACATGGTCGCCCAGGCGCAGGTCACGGCGGGTGATGTCGCCGGGGTTGTGGAGGGTCGCGTAGGTGATGGTGGAGCCGTCGATCTCGACCGGCTCCAGCACACCGCGCGGGGCGATGATCCCGGTGCGGCCCACGTTCCACTCCACCGCCAGCAGCCGGGTGATCTTCTCCACGGCGGGCAGCTTGTAGGCGATCGCCCAGCGCGGGGCCCGCGAACCGGATCCGGCCGCCTGCTGGTCGGCGGCCCGGTCGGCCTTGATGACGATCCCGTCGATCCCGAACGGCAACTCGGCGCGCAGCGCGGCGATCTCCTTGACGCGGTCCAGCACCGCGTCGACGGTGTCGGTGGCGATGCCCGGCACGGCGGTGGTCGCGGTGGTGTTCACCCCGTACTCGCCGGCCAGCGCCATGAGGTCGCTGTGCGCGAGCTCGCCGAGCCGTGCGGCGAGCCCGGCCTCGGTGCCGGTCAGCGGAAGCAGGCCGTAGGCGAAGAACGTCATCGGCACGGTGTAGGCGCGGTCCTTGGCACGCAGGGTGCCCGCGGCGGCGTTGCGCGGATTCGCGAACGGTGCCCCGCCGTGCGCGGTGCGGACCTCGTTGGCGTGCTCGAACTGGGCGCTGGTCATCAGGACTTCGCCGCGTACTTCCACGGTGACGGGTTCGGCCAGTTCCCCGGGGAGCCCCTCGACGGTGCCGGCGGCGTGCGAGACGTCCTCCCCGGCTGTCCCGTCGCCCCGGGTGATCAGCCGGGTGAGGCGGCCCTTGGTGTAGCGGGCGGCGATAGCGAGGCCGTCGAGCTTCGGCTCGACACTGAACCGCTCCGCGTCGTGGCCGATACGGCGGGCCAACGACGCGGTCCACGCCGTGAACTCGTCCGGGGAGAACACGTTGTCCAGGCTCAGCATCGCCACCGTGTGCGGGACATCGCCCTCCACGGCGCCACCGGCGACCTTGCCGGTCGGCGAGCCGGACAGCACCTGGTCGGGATGCTCGGCCTCCCATGCCGCGATGCCGCGTACCAGCCGGTCGTACGCGTCGTCGTCGAGCACCGAGGTACCGCCCGTGTAGTAGGCGGCCGACGCCTGCACGGCGTCCTCGACCGCCTGGGCGTAGGCGGAGGCATCCACGATCACTGCTGCTGTTGTGGTCATGCCCCACATCCTGCACGGCACCACTGACAACGCCCCGGCGCGAACGAACGGTTGCTCAGGACTGTCCCGCCGACAGGGATCCGTCGGCCCGTGCACCGGCCGCCGGTTCCGGTGCGGCGGGCGGGTCGTCGAGGAAGTCGGTGGTGGGTACGTGGAACAGGCTGCCGGTGACCGCTGTGGAGAAGTCGAGCAGCCGGTCGTGACTGCCCGGCGGATCGCCGACGAACATGTTCTCCAGCATGCGCTCGATGACCGACGGGGTATTGGCGTAGCCGATGAAATACGTGCCGAACTCGCCGCGTCCGGGGGCTCCGAAGGGCATGTTGCTGCGCAGGATCTGGCGTTCCGTGCCGTCCGGATCGTTGATCGTGGTGAGCGCGACGTGCGAGTCGGCGGGCTTGAGGTCGTCGGGCAGTTCGATGTCGGAGAGCTTGTGGCGGCCGACCGCCCGTTCCTGTGCCTCGACCGGCAGGGCGTTCCACCCGGGCAGGTCGTGCAGGTACTTCTGCACGATGACATAGCTGCCGCCGGTGAAGTCCGGGTCCTGTTCCGGATCGACGGCACCGATGACGACGGCGTTGTCCGCGGCGGCTCCGGTCGGGTTCTCGGTCCCGTCGACGAAACCGAGCAGATCACGTTCGTCGAAGTACTTGAACCCCGACACCTCGTCGCGAACGGTCACCGCCCCGCGCAGCCGCTCCATCAGCTGTGTGGCCAGCTCGAAGCACAGGTCCGTCTGCCGGGCCTTGATGTGGAACAGCAGGTCACCCGGGGTGGCGGGGGCGGTGTGCCGGGCGCCGGCCACTTCGCGGAAGGGATGCAGCTCGGCCGGCCTGGGACCGGTGAACAGCCGGTCCCAGGCGTCGGAGCCGATGCCCGTGACGCAGGTCAGCTCCCCTTCGGGGATCCGGAATCCGACGGCCCGCACCAGACCGCTGAGGTCGGTCAGCAGTTCCCGTACGACCGGCTCCCCGCCTGGATCGACGGTCATGACCAGGAAGACGGCGGAGCCGGTGAGCGGGCTCAGTACTGCCTGCGGTACGGGTTGCGGCTCGGGCACGAACGCTCCTTGTTCTTAAAGGGAGTTCATCAGACACGTTCATCAGGGAAGTTCATCGGCGAACACGGAGGCGGGACTCGGTCAGCCTCTCATCCGCAGGACGTAACGGTGCGCACCGTGCCCGGCCGGTACGGACATCGTCCTTTACTTCACGGAGACCAGGATTTCGATGCGTTCGCATTCGGGTGCGGTGGCGGTGAGGAGGATTTCGCCGGGCCCGGTCGGACGGAGGACGGCGAGGACGCGGCCTTCGTAGGTACGGCGTTCGGTGGCGTCGAAGCGTTCCTCGGAGGCCGGATCGGCGCTGCCGAAGCCCAACAGGACGCCCGCGCCGGAGACTTCGAGGCTCACCGGCCGGTCGGCGGCGGTGTGCAGGGTGCCGTCCGCGTCGGTGAGCGTGAGGGTGACGTACGCGAGGTCGCCGCCGTCCGTGGTGACGACCGTGCGGTCGGCCTCGGCACGCAGCCGCACCGGACCGGTCGCGGAGCGCAGGGTGTGACGGCCGGTTTCGGTGCCGTCGCGGTAGGCGACCGCGAGGAGTTCGCCGGGCTCGTACGTCGTGTCGAACCCGGTGCGGAAACGGTGGTCCTCGCCCACCGGCCGGCGCCCGAGGGAGCGGCCGTTGACAAGGAGTTCGACCTCGTCGGCGTCGCCGTAGACCTCGACGGTGACCGGGGAGCCCTCGAAGCCCGGCCAGGTCCAGGAGGCGAGAGTGTCGCTCCACGCCCACGGGGTCCCCGCGTACGTCCTGCCGTGGTGCTCCGGCCGTCGGACCGCGACATAGGGCTGTGTGCGCAGGCCGAAGACGATCTCGCGGTAGTAGGAGGCGGGGCGGCGGTGGCCGGTGATGTCGAGGTCGCCGCAGCCCGCGACCAGGTAGGGATAGGGAGCGGTGTGGGAGGGGCGGGGAGCGTCAGGAGTGAGGTACTGGGGGCGGCCGATGCCGACCTCGCCGAGGTAGTCCCAGCCCGTCCAGGTGAAGTCGCCGATGACATGGCCGTGTTGCCCGACCAGCCGCCAGTTGCCGTCGATGCGGGTGGGGAAGGTCTCGGTGCCGAGAATGATCCGGTTGGGGAACAGGTCGCGGTCCAGGGCGTAGCGGGCCTCGGCGTAGTTCATGCCGGCCACGTCGAGGACGGCGAAGGACTCGGCCGTCTTCTCGGTCACGAGACCGGAGGCACTGATGGCGTTCATCATGTCCCCGGCGTCGGCCATGAGGGTGTTGATGCCCTTCTCCTCGCCCGCGCCCTTGCTCTCACCCGCGTCGGCCGCCTTCTCCTCCGACTGCCGGCGCAGCTTGCCCAGTTCGGACATGACGGCGAGCATGCCGTTCACCGCGTTGGTGACGTAGCGCGTGCCGTCCGACGAGCGGACCTTCTCGGCGAGTTTGCGTCCCCATGCCGCGCCGAGGGGCGAGCCGGTCTCGGGGATCTCGTTGCCGATCGAGTAGAAAATGACGCTGGGGTGGTTGAAGTCCTTGGAGACCATCGCCTCGATGTCGCGCTCCCACCACTCGGGGAAGCTCAGGCTGTAGTCGAACTCGCTCTTGCCGGACGTCCACACGTCGAAGGCCTCGTCCACCACGAGCATGCCGAGGCGGTCGCACGCGTCGAGCATCGCCTTGCTCATGGGGTTGTGGGACATGCGGATCGCGTTGAACCCGGCCTCCTTGAGGAGGCGCACCCGGCGTTCCTCGGCACGGGCGAAGGTCGCCGCGCCCAGGACGCCGTTGTCGTGGTGGACGCAGGCGCCGCGCAGCTTGACCGTCGCGCCGTTGATCCGCAGGCCGTGCACGGGGTCCAGGCTCAGCGAACGGATGCCGAACGTGACGGTCTCGGCGTCCAGGTCCCCCAGGTTCACGGTGGCCGTGTACAGGGCGGGTGAGTCCGGGCTCCACAGCAACGGGGCGTGGACGTACAGGCGTTGGCGTACGGTCGCGGGCTCGCCCGGCAGCACCGTGACCTTCGAGACGTCGCTCGCGACGACGCTCCCGTCGGCATCGCGGATCTCCGTGACGACGTCGACCGTACGGATCGCGATCGAGTCGTTCTCGACCCGTGTCGCGACCTCGACCACGGCCCGCTCCCCGTCGATGTCGGGGGTGGTGACGCGGACCCCCTCGGGCGAGATCCGGACCACCTCGCCGACGAGCATCCAAGTGTCGCGGTAGATGCCCGCGCCGGTGTACCAGCGCGAGTCCTGATGGGTACGGGCCTCGACGCGGATCTCGTTGTCCTCGCCGAAGCGCAGGAAGCGGTCGGCGTCGACGAAGAACTGCGAGTACCCGAAGGGCCGTTGCCCGGCGTAGTCCCCGTTGACGAACACGACGGCATCACGGTAGACGCCCTCGAACTCGAAGAGGATCCGCTTGCCCCGCTGCTCCTCCGCCACGAAGAACGACTTGCGGTACTCGTACGTCCCGCCCGGGAAGTACGCGCCGGCGCCCCCCTCCATCGTGACCTCGGCGCCGGGGGCGGCCCGCTCCCGTCCGATCATCGCGTCGTGCGGCAGCGTCACCGGCCGGAAGGGAACCTTCGTGCCGGACAGTTCGGCGAAGGGATTGACCTTCGGCCGGGCCTGCCAGCCGTCGTTGAAGGACGTGCGCATCATGTGCTCTCCGTGGGTCGTTGTGGGGAAGGCCTATGCCTCGCCGGGGACCGCCGAGGCCGATCCGGTCAGCCGTGCGCCCAGCCAGCCGCGGCTGCGCTCCAGCAGCCCGCGGGCGATGCGTGTGTCGGGAGCCCAGACCTCGAAGCCGTGGGGAGCGCCGGGGACGAGGTCGAAGGCACAGTCCACGCCCGCTTCGCGCAGACGCTGCGCGTAGGCACGGCACTCGTCGGCGAACAGGTCGATGTCGCCCACGCTGATCCAGGCCGGCGGCAGTCCACGCAGGTCGGCGCGCCGGGCCGCGACCGCGTAGGCAGGGGTACGAGGGTCACCGGACCCGGCACCGAGGTAGGCGCCCCAGCCGGTCCGGTTCGCGGCGTTGTTCCATACCCGGTGCTGCACCTGGTCGAGCTCACGGCGCGCGGCGGTGCGGTCGTCGAGCATCGGCGAGAACAGCCACTGCCCGACCGGCTGGCTCCCTCCGGCGTCATGCAGCCGCTGCACCAGGCAGGCGGCCAGACCCGCGCCCGCGCTGGCACCCCCGACGACGACGCGCCGCTCGTCGACCCCGAGCTTCCCGGCGGATTCCCGCAGCCACTGCCACGCGGCGAAGGCGTCGTCGAGAGCGGCCGGGAAGGGGTGTTCCGGGGCGAGGCGGTAGTTCGTCGAGACGACGACGATGCCGAGTTCGTGGGCCGTCGCGGAGCAGAAGGCGTCGTCCTGGACGACGTCGCCGATGACGTACCCACCGCCGTGCACCCACAACAGCGCCGCCCCCGAACCGCCACCGGCGGGGGTGTACACGCGGATGCCCTGACCCCGGTCGATATCGACGTCGGTGATGCCGACGCCCTCGACCGGCGCACCCGGTCCGCGACGGCGGACCAGGGCACGCACGACGCGCCGCCCCCACTTCCGGCGGATCGGCATCCTCGGTATCCGCGCGACGGCGCGGCGCAGTTCCGGGTCGACCAGGTCGAGCTTCATGGGCGCCTCTCCTCGAATCCGGTCCGTGCGGAGCACGTGTCCCACCGCTGGTAAATCGTATTACCAGCTGCCTGCGGTACGGTAACCAGCGCATCCCACACCGCACAAGCCCCAGACCGGACCGCATGCAGGAGGCCCGCCGCCGGCCTCCGTCCCGAGGCGCGAGCCCGAGGAGTGAGTGAGTGAGCAGACCCGCGCGCGCGACAGCCAAGGACGTCGCCCGGGCCAGTGGCGTCTCACAGACCACGGTGAGCTTCGTCCTCAACGGGGCCGCCGGCCACGTCTCCGAGGAGACACGGGAACGGGTGCGGGAGGCCGCGCGCACGCTCGGCTACGTCCCCAACGGATCGGCGCAGGCGTTGCGCAAAGGGGCGTCCCGCATCGTCCTGCTCAACATCGAGGGCGTCCCCACCGGCAGCAGCCTCGGCAGCTACATCCGGGGCCTCGACGCCGAACTCGCGTCGCACGACCACGTACTCCTGGTGCTGCACGGCCATCTCTCCTCGCAGGCACTCTCCGACGTGGCTCAGGCCGTCTCCGCCCGGGCCGTCATCGACCTGGGCGACGCGGGCCGCGCGGACGCGCTCGTCACCGACGCCGAGACGTCCCTGGACGCGTTCTCCGCGCAGGCCGAGGTCCCGGTCCGGTACCTGGTCGAGCGGGGTCACCGGCACCTCGCCAACGCCATGCCGGACACCCCGGAACTCCAGGCTCTCGCCGGCCTGCGCGAGCGGCTCATCCGGCAGGCCACCCGCTCCGCCGGCCTGCCCGACTGCCCGACGCTGGTCCTCCCCACCGGCCTAGGCGCCGCCGCGGAACGGTTGCGGGCCTTCCGCGCCGAGCACCCGGCAGTGACCGCCGTCCTCGCCTACAACGACGACCTCGCCTTCGTGACGCTCGCCGCGATGCGGCACCTCCGGCTGCGGGCACCCGAGGACCTCGCCGTCATCGGATTCGACGACACCCCGCACGGGTCCCTGTTCTCACCCGCCCTGACCAGCGTGCACATCGACGCGGAGGCCATCGGCCGCATCGCCGCACGCAAAGCGCTGGGCCTGCCGGCCCCCGACGCCACCCCCGAACCGGCACGGGTGATCGTCCGCGAGTCGGCGTGACCGGTGTCCGATGAACACCGACGGCACAACAGCCCAGGGGAACGGGGGCAGGACCGGGCGAGGCAGGAAAACCGTTGGGGCACCCGACGGTTGCCGCCGTAGTCTCGCCCGATGGTTACCGCCTCTGTCGAAGATCTCGCACGCGCCTACGAATCTGTCGACGGCCTCATCGCCGGGATCCGTCCCGAGCAGTGGAAGGCGCCGACGCCGTGTGCGGAGTGGACCGTGCGCGAGGTGGTCGACCACCTGGTCGGCATGGACCTGGTGTTCGCAGCCTTGATCGAGGGCGGCCCGATGCCCGAGCGCGGAACGGACCGTCTCGGCGACGACCCGGCCGGAGCCTTCCGGGCCTCCGGCGCCTTGCTTCAGGCCGCTTTCTCCCGTCCCGGGGTACTCGATCGGATCTACCGCAGCCCCTTGGGGAGTGCCACCGGTGCCGAGCGCCTGCAGATCCGCCTGTACGACCTGCTGGCTCACGGATGGGACCTCGACCGGGCCACCGGAATCCCCGCCCGGCTGCCCGAAGACCTGGCCGAGCAGGCCCTGGCGTTCGCACAGGTCCAGCTCTCCTCCCCCCAGTCCCGAACGGGTCGGTTCGCCGAGCCGCAGCCCGTCGAGGGGACCGCTCCGGCCATCGATCGGCTTGCCGGGTTTCTCGGTCGGCCGGTCCCGCCGCAACGGTGAGACCGACGCTCCTCCAGGTCCTGGCAGACGCCATGTGATGCTGAGGCCATGACTGATCAAGGTGAGGTTGCCGTCGTCCGTTGGCCAGGTCAGACCCCTTCCGCCCAGGACGGTCCGGCGGGTCCGGCCGGGCTGCTGGCGGCTTACCACCTGCAGACGCAGGCCGAGAAGGGGGAGGCCGTCGCCGGTGTGGACGCGTTGCCGGACCGCTATCGGGCGGAGATCGCGGATCCGCGGGCTGCGTTCGTCGACGATGTCGTGCTGCTGGCGATGAGTGGGGACACCGCGGTCGGCTGCCTGGTGGTGACCGCCCCGGTCGACAAAGGCTCCGAGGTCAAGCGGCTCTGGACGGATCCGGCGTTCCGGGGCCGGGGCATCGCGGCCGAGCTGATCGGCGCCGCGCTCGTCCATGCTGCCGAGAGCGGCGCCGGCACCGTGCGGCTGTCGGTGTGGAAATGGCGGTCCGGCGCGATCGCCCTGTACGAGCGCCTCGGATTCACCGTCACCGAGTCATGGGACGAACGGGACCAGCTGGTCTGCATGGAACGCGCTGTGTGAGGGGCCACAGCCACTCGTCGACGGTGTGGCGGCCGGCCCCGGTGTCCGGTGCGCAGGTCGGCGGGGCCGGCAGGTTCCCGCTGATAAAATAGGGCCACGCTTCGACACCGCCGGGGCCCGTACCAAGGGGTACGGGCCCTGGTGTGTTCCGGGCGCCAGACCAGGAAGGTTCCTCCCATGAACGCCAAGTCGTCGGCCCCAGGACCATCCCGTGCCGCCAAGTCCCAGCGCCCGGCAGCTCTGCAGGGAGAGCTCTCCACGCCGAAGACGGTGTCCCCGGGCCTGCCCCCGGCCGCGTCCTTCGACGCACTCGGGCTGCCGCCGGAGCTGATGACGGCGATGACGGGCCTCGGCGTGACGGAGCCCTTCCCGATCCAGGCGGCGACCCTGCCCGACGCGCTGGCCGGCCGCGATGTTCTCGGCCGTGCGCGGACCGGCTCCGGCAAGACGCTCGCCTTCGGGCTCGCACTCCTCGTCCGGACGGCGGGGCGGCGCGCGGAGGCCAAGCGGCCGCTCGCACTGGTGCTGGTGCCGACCCGGGAACTCGCGCAGCAGGTGGGCGACGCGCTGGCCCCGTACGCGCGGACACTGAACGTACGACTGGCGACGGTGGTCGGCGGGCTGTCGATCAACCGGCAGCAGGCGGAGCTGCGGACCGGCGCCGAGGTGGTCATCGCGACCCCGGGACGGCTGACCGACCTGGTGTCCCGCCGGGACTGCGTCCTGAACCACGTGCGGATCACGGTGCTGGACGAGGCGGACCAGATGTGCGACCTGGGGTTCCTGCCCCAGGTGTCGGACATCATGGACCAGCTCCCCGCCGACGGACAGCGGCTGCTGTTCTCGGCGACGCTCGACCGCAACGTCGACCAGCTGGTCCGCGACCACCTCCACGACCCGGTGCTCGCCACGGTCGACCGGGTGGCGGGCTCGGTCACCACGATGGAACACCACGTACTGAACATCCACGCCGCCGACAAGTACGCGACCGCGACCGAGATCGCGGCACGGGACGGCCGGGTGCTGATGTTCCTGGACACCAAGACCGGCGTGGACCAGTTCACCCGTCACCTGCGGGCCAGCGGGGTACGGGCCGGCGCCCTGCACAGCGGGAAATCGCAGCCCCAACGCACGCACACGCTCGGCCAGTTCAAGGACGGCGCGATCACCGTGCTGGTGGCCACCAACGTTGCTGCGCGGGGCATCCACATCGACGCCCTCGACCTGGTCGTCAACGTCGACCCGCCGGCCGACGCCAAGGACTACCTGCACCGCGGCGGGCGCACGGCGCGCGCGGGGGAGTCCGGCAAGGTGGTCACCCTGGTCACCCCCAACCAGCGGCGCGATGTGAACCGGATGATGACCGACGCCGGGATCCGGCCGACGGTCGTCCAGGTGCGCTCCGGCGAGGAGAAGCTGACCGCGATCACCGGCGCGAAACGCCCGCCGACCGAGACGAAGACCCACACCGGCAACGCCCCCTTCCGTGGCATGGGCACCCGCCCGGGCCGCCCCGCGAAGGAGACCCGCAAGACCGCCGAGGCCCGCAAGGCCGCGGAAGCCCGCGCGGCGGCCCGGGTACGCAGGGGCCGCTGACACCGGACGGATCACACCGCCGGCACGAACAACCGCGGGAATCCCGCCACTTGACAGCCTGGCGGGACACCCACGGTGACGGCGGATCACCGCCTGGGGACGCTAGACCTGCGAACCCAGCGGAGTCTCCGGGACCTCGGGAGCGTGAGGGTAGGCGGCTGACCTGTGTTGGAAGGAGAGGATCTTCGGGTTCTGGACGACGCCGTCACGGATCTCGATGGCCTTACTGACCGTGACGTCGGCGTCCCATGCCGCCGGGCCGCGCATGACCTTGCGCAGGTACGGAAGGAGCGCCTCGCTGATTTCCCAGGTCGCGGAGTTCCACAGATGGGACGGACTGTGATCCACCCCGTAGTAGTGGCAGCCCGGCCCGACGGTGAACATGGGCTCGCCGAAGGTGGTCGGGCGGGCCCATTCGAAGCCCATGCCCTCGTCGCATGAGACGTCGACGAAGAGGGTGCCCGGCCGGAAACGGGCGAGTTCCTCGTCGGTGACGAACGTGAGCGGCGCGTCGGTGTCCTGCAGGACACAGTTGACGATGATGTCGAACCCGGCCAGGTACTCCGCGAGCGGCATGGAACCGGCCGCGGTGACTGCCCGCAGCTTCGACGGATCGTCCTCCTGCTCCTCGAAGTGGGCCATCACGACCGAGGGCATCGGCGAGGCCACCGCCGCGGCGGCGCGCTGGGTGAGCACCGTGACATCGGTGACCCCCATGGCGCCCAGGCCCGTGACCGCTCCGCGCGCCGTGGCGCCGAAGCTGATGACCACGGCACGCAGCCGGCGGCCGTAGTGGCCGGTCAGTCCGCCGAGCTGGAGGGCGTGCAGCACCGAGCTGTAGCCGGCGAGCTCGTTGTTCTTGTGGAACACATGGACGCTAAAAGCACCTGCGGAGGTCCAGTGGTTCATGGCTTCCCAGGCGATCAGGGTCAGCCGTCGGTCGATGCCGATCTGGGTCATCTTCTCGTCCTGCACGCAGTGCGGCCATCCCCACAGCACCTGGCCCTCGCGCAGTTCGGCGATGTCGTCGTGCATCGGTTTGGGCAGCAGCAGGATGTCGCACTCGGCGACGAGCTGCTCGCGGGAGCGCAGGCCGGCCACGAGGGGGCGCAGCGCGTCGTCAGCGACGCCGAACCGCCGGCCGTATCCCTCCTCGAGGAAGATCTTCTCGCGTATGTCCGGGGCGATCCGGTCGAGGTGGCGGGGGTGCAGCGGCAGCCGGAACTCGTTCTCCTTGCGGGAGGAGGCGAGTACTCCGAGACTCATCAGACTCATGTGGGGCGGCTCATTTCCATCCGGACGCGATGTGCTCCGGCCTTGCCGTTCCCCGAGGGCGACGCCGAAATGGATGACGGCGTGCGAAGTGCGCTCGGTACTCCCACCGTACTCCCCGTCCCGGCCGCGACGGGCCTGCCGTGATGTCTATACAGTCATGAATATGACTAGTCTTATTCATGACTGTCATGGAGATGTATCCATGGATGGGGGCAGCAGGAAGGGGGGCGATCCGATGGCGTTGCGGCACGCGGTCCTGGCGGCGCTGCTCGGTGAAGAACTGAGCGGATATCAGCTGGCCAAGGCATTCGATCTGAGAGTGGCGAACTTCTGGTACGCCCAGCCACAGCAGTTGTACGCCGAACTGAGCCGACTGGAGAAGGACGGGCTGGTAACGGGGCGGGAGGTCGTCCAGGACACCCGGCCCAACAAGCGCCTGTTCAAGGTCACCGACGCCGGACTGGCCGAACTGGAGTACTTCACGGCCACCGTTGCCAAGCCCTCCTTCATCCGCGACGACCTGCTCGTCAAGGTCCAGGCCGCCGACCATGTCGAGGTCGAGACGCTGATCGCGCAGCTGACGGAGCGTGCCGCCTTCGCCCAGGCCAAGATCGACCTGTGCGTCAAGCTGCTGCACACCATGCGGGGTGAGCGCACCGAAGCGGAGTTCCTGCGCCACGGCGAACCCGTCGGCCCCTACTTGACGTGCCTGCGCGGCCTCGCCTTCGAAGAGGGCAACCGCGACTGGTGCGCACGCGCGGCAACCGTCCTGCGAGAGAGGCAAGGCACCCATGCCCGGCACTGACCCCGGCTACCTGCGGTACGTCGCCCTGGGCGACAGCCAGACCGAGGGCTGCGGCGACGGCGACGACATCGTCGGCCTGCGCGGCTTCGCCGACCGGCTCGCCGAACACCTCGCAGCGCACAACTCCGGTCTGCAGTACGCCAACCTGGCCGTACGAGGACGCCTGGCCGGCGCCGTCCGTGCCGAGCAGCTCGCTCCTGCCCTCGCCCTGCGCCCCGACCTGGCCACCGTGGTCGCCGGGGTCAACGACCTGCTGCGACCCCGGTTCGACGCCGACGAGGTCGCGGGCCACCTGGAGGCGATGTTCGCCGCGCTCACCGCAGAGGGCGCCCGTGTCGTCACCCTCACCTTCCCCGACATCGCGCGCATCACCCCGCTCGCCCGGCCGTTCAGCTCCCGCGTGACCGCCCTCAACAACCGCATCCGCCACGCGGCCCACCGTCATGGGGTCACCGTCGCCGAGACGAGCCACCACGCCGTGCTCACCGACACCCGCCTGTGGAGCCCGGACCGGCTCCATGCCAGCCCCCTCGGCCACCAGCGCATCGCCGCTGCCCTCGCGCACGCCCTCACCCTGCCGGGCAGCGACGACACCTGGACACACCCCCTGCCCCCTCGGGAAACACCTCCGCCCACCCGAGGGAACGCCACCGCCACAGAACTTCGCTGGGTCGCCGCCTTCCTCGGCCCCTGGCTCGGCAGGCGCCTGCTCGGCCGCTCCACCGGCGAAGGCCGCACCGCCAGACGCCCGCACCTCCTCCCCATGCCGACAGCCGCAGGCCCGGGCCACGGTGAGGAACGAGGGTGAGCCCGCACAGCGGGCCGGCGATCAGATGACCGTGGTGTCGGGCGCGGCGTTCGCGCGGCGGTGGTCGTGATCGCGGGCGAGCAGCAGGTAGCTGCCGGCGGTCCAGGTGTAGGCGCGGTCGCGCAACCCCTGGCCGGTCAGGGCGTCGAAGTTCTCGGCGAAGCCGGAGGTTTCGCACAGAGCGCGGAAGCGGGCGCTGATCTCGTCCGCGAGACGTTCGTGCCCGGCGCGGCGCAGGCCGTCCTCGATGAGGACGGTGGCGGGGGCCCAGATGGGGCCGCGCCAGTAGCCGTCGGGCTCGTAGTGGGGGGAGCCGGGGTGTTCGGTCGCCAGGCCGAACGCAGTGAGGTGGGCTTCGATCTGTTCGGCCAACCGGTCGCGGACCTTGGGGGGCAGGCGGTCGCCGAGCACGATCGGCATCAGGTCGAGCAGGCTGGCGCTCCGGGTAGGGGTGCCGCCGCGGGCTGGGCGGCTCAGGAAGCGTTCGCCGTCCCAGAGTTCGTCCAGCAGGGCGGCCTGGAGGGCGTCGGCTGTCGCGGTGCGGCGTAGGGCGTCGTCCGGGAAGCCCAACTCGGCGGCCAGTCCGGCCAGTTCGTCGAGCTGGAGGATCAGCAGCGCGGCGAGGTCGGCGGTGACCATGACGCGTCCGGGGTCGAAGGTGGTGGCGTTGTCCCAGCCGCTGTCGTTGCCGTGCTGGTAGTGGGGCAGGGTGGCCGCGGGTGCGCGCCGTGCGGTGAGCCAGAAATCCGTCCAGCGCGTCAGTCTGTCGTACGCCTCTGCCAGTTCGGTCCGGCCGAGGGGTTCGGGGAGCAGTCTGCGCAGGTGGCCCAGCGCCCAGCCGTGGATGGGCGGTTTGACGAAGTTGTAGAGGACCTCGGAGTGGGTGACCGAGTCCGGCAGCGCGCCGCTTTCGTCCTGGTGGTCGAAGGGCAGCGAGAACTGGTCCCAGGCCAGGGCCGGGGATCCGAGGGCCAGGGCGAGGGCGTTGAAGCAGTGGTCCCAGCTCCAGACCTTGTCCATCCAGTGCTTGGACATGAGTACGGCGGGGCGCGTGACCAGGCCGGCCGGGCGTACCGTCGCGGACCACACGACGTACGCGGCGAGTTCGGCCGCCGGGGTGCCGGCCGAGCGCCACGGGGCGGCCGCGTCGACGAACTCGGCGAACGACTGCCGCGCGGCCTCCATGACCTCGCCGAACCCGGACCCGGAGCGGTAGGGCTGCCGCGCGCTGTCGAGTTCCTCGACCGCGACCTCCCACGATCCGCCGGTCTCGGCGGTGACCGTGAGATCGCGCTCCCCGGCGCCCAGGGCCTCGGACCCGGACACCTCGGCCACCGTGCCGGACAGGACGGTGATCCGGTAGCGGCGCCCGGTCTCGTAGGAGGTGAACGTGTGGGCACCGTCCACCGGGTCGCGGTAGAAGTAGGTCCCGCTGAACGGGGTCAGGGCGGGCGCCGCCGCGCTGATGCCGAACCCGAGACCGGTGCCGTGGACACGTACGGTGTCGGGTGACTCGTAGGCGAGGTCGACGCGTCCGTACGCGCCCGTCCAGCTGAGCAGGCTCGGCGTCGCCCGGACGGTGGTCTCCGCTCGCTCGCCCGTCGCCGCGTCGAGGGGGACGAGGCGCAGGACGGGGTGCATGCCGTTCTGGTGCGAGACGAGGTGGAGGTCCTCGGCGCGCGTTTTCTCCGCCAGCACGGGCGAGATGCCGAACCAGGATCCGTGCGTGCTGAAGGGTATGTCGTGGACGGAGAAGGCCGGTCCGGACGGGGCGGCGGTCATGAAGGCGGTACTCGTTTCTGGGGCGAGGGTGGTCGGCGGGCTGCCGGGCGGGGCGACGGCGCCCGCGGCTGCGGCTGCGGGCGGTCCGGTGTCAGTCCTTGACGGCTCCGGCGGTCACGCCGGCGGCGACGTAGCGCTGGGCGAGGACGAGGATGACCGCGGCGGGCAGTGAGGCCACGACGGCGGTGGCCATGATGGCGTTCCACTCCTGGTTGTTGTTGCCGATGTACTGGTAGATGCCGAGGGTGATCGGCTGGTGGGCGCCGCCGGCCGCCAGGGTGCTCGCGAAGATGAAGTCGGACCAGGACCACAGGAACGCGAACAGCGACACCGTGACGATCGAGTTGCGGCTCATCGGCAGCACGATCGACCAGAAGGTCCGCAGCGTCCCGGCGCCGTCCGTCCTGGCGGCCTGGAGGAGTTCGCCGGGGATGCCGGACATGAACGCGGTGAAGATGAGTACGGCGAAGGGGACGGCCAGGGTGGAGTCGGCGACGATCAGTCCGGGGACGGACTGGAGCAGACCGAGGCTGAGGTAGATGGCGTAGAAGCCCATCGCCATGATGATGCCGGGGATCATCTGGGCGGCCAGCAGGACGAAGTTGAGGATTCCGCCGCCGCGCGGACGCAGCTTGGCCAGCGCGTAACCGGCGGGCGCCGCCAGGGCCACCGTCAGTACGACGGTGCCGAGGCCGATGACGAGGCTGGTGCCGAGGTAGGGCAACTGCTGGTCGATGACGGCCCGGTAGCCCTCCAGGGTGGCGTGGGCGGGGAACAGGTCCGGCGGGCTCTTGCGCATGTCCTGGTCGCGGGTGAAGGACACGTTCAGCATCCAGTAGACCGGGAACAGCATGATGGCGGTCAGCAGGAGACCGATGAACGTCTTCCACCACGTACGGTTGCGTCGGTTCATGACAGTTCCTGCTTTCGCTGGACCCTCATGTAGACCAGGCCGAAGACCAGGGCGGCGACCACGAGCAGGTTGCCGACGGCCGCACCGGGGCCGAAGGCGGGCAGCAGGTTGCCGAAGCCGAGCTGGTAGGACCAGGTGGCGAAGGTGGTGGACGAGTCGGCCGGGCCGCCCTTGGTCATGATCCAGATGATGTCGAAGACCTTGAGCGTGTAGACGAGGCCCAGCAGCAGGGTGATCGCGGAGACCGGCCGCAGCAGGGGGAAGGTGATGCTCCAGAACCGCCGCCAGGGGCCCGCCCCGTCGAGGGCGGCGGCCTCGTACAGGCCGACGGGAATGGACTGGAGGCCGCTGTAGAGCACGACCAGGTTGAAGGGGACGCCGATCCAGACGTTCGCGATGATCACCGAGGCCAGCGACCAGGACGGCGAGGTCAGCCAGTTCACCGGGCCGATGCCGATCGCGTGCAGGGTGGCGTTGACGACGCCGGAGTCGCTGTTGAGCATCCACGACCAGGTGGACGCCGACACGATGAGCGGCAGCAGCCACGGTACGAGGAACAGTGCGCGCAGGGTGGCGGAGAGCCGGAAGTTCTGGTGGAAGAAGACGGCGAGCGCCAGGCCGATCGCGTACTGGAAGGCCAGGCACACAACGGTGAACACCACGGTGTGCAGGAGTGCGGGCGCGAAGGTCGGGTCGTCGAAGACGGTGAGGTAGTTGTCCAGGCCCGTGAACGGGGCGTCGCCCTGGACGAAGGAGCGGACGGTGTAGTCGCGCAGGCTCAGATCGACGTTGCGGTAGAGCGGATAGGCGTAGAAGAGGACGAGGTAGAGGGTGACCGGGGCGAGGAAGGCCCAGGCGGCCCACTGCTGGGAGGCGGGACGCCGACGCGTGGTGGCGGGGGCCGGGGGCGGTGCCGCGATGGCCGCCCCGTTCCCTTCGCGTACCGGCAGCGGGTCCGGTGCCTTTGTCGTGCGGTTCATCAACGGGCCTCTGGCGTCGGCGACTTGGGTTACTTGACGGCGGACTAGGCGGCCGTGAGCGCGTCCTTGGGCGACTGGGACCCGCTCAGCGCGGACTGGACCGCCTTCCACAACTGCTCGGAGATCTTGGGGTACTTGGTGCCCAGGTCGTCACTGGTGCGTCCCTTGGCCGCCTTGACCGCGTCGACCCAGGGCTTGAGTTCGGCGTCGGTCGCGACCTGCTTGTCCTGGACCTCGCCGGTGGGCGCGACGTACGACAGGGTCGTGTCGGTGGCGAGGAGGTTGTCGGTGCTGGTCAGGCAGGTCACGAGCTTCTGCGAGGTGGCGTAGCGGCCGGTCTCGCCCTGCACCGGGACGGTGACGAACTCGCCGCCGGTCGGGGCCGCCGCGTTGCCGCCCGAGGCGCCCGGCACCGGGATGACGCCGTACTCGAAGCCGGCCTTCTCCGCGTTGGCGAGCTGCCAGGTGCCGTTCTCGCTGAACGCGTAGTCGCCGGTCGCGAACTCCTGCCAGCTGGTCGTCTGTGTGTTGTTGATGACCGAGTTGGGGGCGTAGCCCTTGTCCAGCCAGCCCTTCCACAGTGCCAGTGCGGACACGGCCTCGGCCGAGCCGACGTCGGTGAGCTGGGCTCCCGAGCCCCAGAACCACGGCAGGAACTGGAAGCTGCCCTCCTCGGTCCCGATCGCCGAGAACGTGATGCCCTTCTTGCCGGCCTTCTTGACCTTCTCCAGCGCCGCCGTCAGCGAAGCCCAGTCCTTCACCGACGCGATGTCCACGCCGGCCGCCTTCAGCACCTCCTTGTTGTAGTAGAGGGCGAGGGTGTTGGCGCCGACCGGCGTGCCGTACGTCTTCCCGTCCGTCTGGCCGGCTGCGAGCAGGTTGGCGTCGACGGCAGACGTGTCGATCTTGTTGTCGTCGGTCGTGGTCAGCACGCCCGCCTCGGCGAGGGTGGAGACGACGGGGTTGTCGACGATGAGCACGTCCGCGGAGTTGTCCTGCTGGGCCGCGAGCAGCGCCTTGTTCGTCAGATCACTGGTGTCGAAGGCGGTCCGCTTGATCTTCACGCCGGCCTCGGTGCCGCAGTCGTCCAGCAGCTCGGCCCACGCCGAGCCCTTCGCGAACTGCGGGTAGGGGTCCCAGACGGTGTACGTACCGCTGTCCGCCGCCTTGCCTGCGGTGCCGCCCGACCCGGAGGAGCACGCGGTGGCGCCGGCGGTGACGGAGACGACGGTCAGGACTGCGGCGGTGAGACGCCGTCGGGCAGATCTGTTCATTGCGTGTTCCTCATGGTTTTTGGCACAGGGGTGCCCTGGGATCGGCACAGGTGTGCCGGGCGGTGAGTTGTGTGGGGTCGACCGGTTCGGGGTGCGGAGCGTGAAAGGTGAAAGGGGCGCGGGTGACGGTCAGGGGTGCGTAGGGGTGCCCGAGTCGGGAGCCGGGTCGGCGGGCCTGTTGCCGGCGGGTGCGGTGCTGGCGCGCAACGAGATCGGCGGTGCGAGCAGGTGATGCCGGGCCGGTGTGTCGGGGTGGTCGAGGCGCTCGACGAGCAGGTCCACGGCGAGGCGGCCCATCTGTTCCGCCGGTACGTCCGCCGCGGTGAGCTGCGGGGTCACCGTCTCCGCCCACCGGCTGGCCACGACTCCGGTGACGGAGAAGTCGCGTGGCACATGGCGGCCGGCCTCGGCCAGCCCCCGGTACAGCCCGCCGATCGCGGCCTCGTTGAGGGTGACCAGGGCCGTGGTGGCGGGATCGTCGTGCAGGATCCGCTCCAGACAGGCCAGGCCGGAGGCGGCGTCGTCCCCGCAGCAGTACGACCGGACGGTCAGCCCGCGTTCCGCCGCGGCCTTGGTGAACCCGTCCAGCCCGCGCTGGGCCGACTCGTACCCCGCCCGCAGCAGTTGTTCGGGCCGGTTGACGAAGGCGACCCGGCGGTGACCCAGATCGGCGAGATGGTGCACACAGGCCGCTGCCAGTGCCGTGTGGTCCAGCCCCACCCACCAACTGCCCTCCGGGTGGGCGGTGCGGCCGATGGCGACGGAGGGGAAGTCCACCGCGGCGAGATGGTCGAGCCGGTCGTCCCGCAGCCGGATCTCCATCAGGATCGCGCCGTCGACCCGCCGCTCGCCCAGCAGCCGCTGGAAGGAACGGTCGCTGTCCACGCCGCTCGGGGAGAGCAGCACGTCGTAGTCGTGGGCGGCGGCGGCTTCGACGACGCTGCCGATGAAGTCCAGCTGCATGCCGGTGTAGTGGTTCCCGGCGGGCGGGAAGACCAGACCGATGGTGTTGGTCCGGCCGTTGGCCAGGGCCCGCGCACTCGCGTTGGGCTGGTAGCCCAGTTCGTCGATGACCCGCTGGATCTTTCGGCGGGTGTCCTCGGAGACGGGGCGCTTCCCGCTCAGGGCGTACGACACGGTGCTCCGCGAGACACCGGCCCGCTGGGCAATCTCACCGATGTTCACGGGACTCCTTGCTGAGAGCGGCCGAATCGGTTCGATGATTCCAGAGATCGAGATCCGACGGATCGCGATCGTCGAACCGGTTCGCGTGATGTGAAGGTAGGAGCAACCCGGACGGGTGTCAACGCCTCGTGCCGGATTTCCCGTAACGGCCCGGAAACGTGAGTTGGGTGGGGTGCGGTGCCCGGCCCGCCTGGACGTGTACTGGCTCGCCGACGGGCCATGGGCAGTTAAGAGGCAGGTCAGGGGCAGTTCCGGGGTCGTCTTCGACGGGCCGGGAATCCTCTGATCCCGGCAGGACGGCCCGGCGTGCGCGGTCGACGGGATGTGTGTCGGGGGTATTGCTGGCCGGATTCCCCGGTGCTAGCTTCCTCGAACCGGTTCGACAGAGCATCGAGGGGTTCAGCACACCGCGCCGCGACCACACGCGGTTCGCTCCCCGAAGGCCGGCCGAGCGCGTCCGAAACCCGGAACCCGAGCGCCGCCGAACCGTGGCGACTCCTGTCACGCGACGCCAAGTCGAAACCGGTTCGCCCCTCCGCCACCTGCCCATGGAGACTTCAGTGCGACAACGACAAAGAACGACGGGAGCCGGCGTCATCATGGCCGCAGTCCTCGCCACCATGCTCGCCGTCCCCTCCGCGGGCACGGCCCGGGCGGCCGATCCGGAACAGCTCGTCATCGATCTCGCCACCGACACGGGCGCCTTCCACGGCGGCGCCTCCGGCTCGCTGTACGGGATCTACGGCGACGGCGCGCCGAGCCGCAACCTCATCGAGGGCATGCACCTGCGCACGGTGTCCACCAAGGCGCAGGACGGCCCGCAGCACCCGGGCGCGGACGCCCTGGAGATCCTGCCGCCGTTCGTGGACTCCGGGGGCAAGGACGTCTACATCTACATGACCGACATCTACCGGGGCTTCCCGTACCAGTGGCCCGGCGCCAACGGCCCCGAGCGGCTCGCGGACTTCAAGGAGAAGATCAAGAAACAGGTCGCCCAGGTCACGACGATGGGCGACTACAAGGACCACGTCGTCTACGTCCCCTTCAACGAACCCGAGGGGAACATGTTCGGCTCGGGCGCGTGGAGCTACAACAACGTGTCCTGGCTGAACGACCCGCAGGACTTCTTCGCGGCGTGGAAGGAGACGTACCACCTCATCAAGAGCCTGGACCCGGACGCGCGGATCGCCGGCCCGAACACCTCCCTCCTCTTCGACCAGGTCAAGGGCTTCCTGCAGTACGCCAAGGCCAACGACGTCGTCCCGGACGTGATGACCTGGCACGAGCTGTCCAGCCCCGCGGCGGTCCGCACCAGCGTGGCCAGGTACCGGCAGTGGGAGCAGGAGGTCGGAATCGGTCCGCTGCCGATCAACGTCAACGAGTACGGCCACAACTACCACCTCTCCGTGCCCGGCCAGGTCGTCCAGTGGGTCTCCGCCATCGAGGAGTCGAAGATCGACGCCGACCTGGCGTACTGGAACATCGACGGCAACCTCAACGACTCGGCCGTCGACGCCAACAAGGGCAACGGCCAGTGGTGGCTGTTCAACGCCTACGGGCAGATGTCCGGGCACACGGTGCAGGTGACCGCTCCCCATCCGAACCAGCAGTACACGATGCAGGGTGTGGCCACGCTCGACGCGGACAAGAAGCAGTCCCGGGCGCTCTTCGGCGGCAAGAACGGTGACGCGAACGTCGTCTTCAAGAACATCGACCCGAAGCTGTTCGGGAAGACGGTGCGCGCCACCGTGCAGGAGATCCCGTGGACCGGACAGGTCGGCGACTCGGCCGAACCACTGCGACTGGCGGACCAGGAGGTCGCCGTCGGCACGGACGGCGTGGTGACGCTGCCGATGGCGGGCATGAACGCGATGTCCGCGTACCAGGTCATCCTCTCCCCGGGCGGAAACGGCGGGAGTCCGGCCACCCCTTCGACGAGCTGGCGCACGACGTACGAGGCGGAGAACGCCACCTACACCGGCAGCGGCTACTCCAGGAACGGGCCTGAGGGAACGCCCTCCAACGTCGGCAAGTTCGCGACCAGCGGCGACTACAACGTCGGCGGCCTGCGCACCGGTTCCGACGGTGTGCTCGCCTTCGACGTCGAGGTCCCGCAGGACGGCACGTACGACCTGAGCGTCTTCGCCAACTCCTACAACCTGGACGCCCGGGTGAAGGAACAGGGCCCCACCAACGTCTTCCTGCGCGTCGACGGCACGGACCCGCAGGAACTGCGGATGCCGCTCGGCTACAAGTGGGTGGTCTGGGGCCACACCGACACCACCGTGAAGCTGACTGCCGGCAAGCACAAGATCACGCTCTCCGCGAAGGACGCCGACCTGGGCGTCACCAAGGGCGACGCGATCATCGACAAGATCGACCTGGCCCTGCGCGACGAGCACGTCACCCAGCCGGCGATCTACGAGGCCGAGTACGCCACTCTCACCGGAACCCGGCCCGGCTACACCTACCGCGGTGCTTCGGGTCCGGGCGCGGTGGCCCTGGGCAAGCGCGACTCCGCGACCTTCTGGGTCCACTCGGCCGCCGACGGCGAGTCGACGGTGTCCGTCGACCACCTCGGCGGTGGGGAGGCGGGCCTGTCGCTCAACGGTGAGGCGCTCGACCTTCCCAAGGTCGGAAGCGGCAGGCCGGGTACGGACACGGTCAGGATGTTCCTGTCCGCCGGCATCAACAAGATCACCGTCACCGGTACCTCGCGGGAACTGGTGCTCGACCGGCTGCGGGTGTCACCGTCGAAGGGCGCTCTGGTGCCCACCGTGTACCAGGCCGAGGACGGCACACTCTCCGGCGCGGCCCGAACGACCGCCGAGTACACCTTCGCCGGTAACGGCAAGGCCGTCACGGACATCGGCAACGGCACCGCCAACGCCCTCACCATCGACGTGGTGGCCGCCAGGTCCGGGCGGCACGCGGTCACGATCCGCTACTCCAACGCCGAACAGGCACCGGCGACCCACTACAACCCCGACCCGATCGCCCGGCACGCGGACCTCTCGGTGAACGGCGGCCCGGCCCGCAGGGTGCTGTTCCCGACGACCTTCCATTTCAACGACTTCCGGGACCTGACCGTCCCGGTCACCCTGAAGAAGGGTACGAACCGGCTCACCTTCACGGCGGACGAGCTGCCGGACTTCGACGGCGACACCTACAACCAGTACGACCAGCGATCCCCGTACGCGCCGGTGATCGACCGGATCGCCGTCACACCGCTGACGAAGCGTTAGCAGCGGGCAGGCACCGCTCAGGACGACGTCCGGCTCGGGTGCGACACGGGGCCCGAGCCGGCCGCCTCCGTGACGAGCGCCGTGATCTCCGGAAGATGCCGGGCGAGGAAGAAGTGCCCGCCGCTGAAGGTCCGCACCTCGCAGCGCGCGGTTGTGTGCCCCGCCCAGGCGGCGGCCTCCTCGGCCGTCACTCTGGGGTCCCGGTCGCCGGTCAGGACGGTGACCGGGCAGGACAGCGGCTCGCCCGGCTCGTACCGGTAGGTCTCGGCGGCCTTGTAGTCGTTGCGGATCGCGGGGAGCGTCATCCGCACCACCTCCTCGTCCGGCACCTCCAGATCGGCGCCGGCCAGCCGGAACACATTGGCGACCAGCGTGTCGTCGTCGAGCAGGTACGTCGACTCCTCGCGGTGTGCCGACGGTGCGCGCCGCCCCGACGCGAACAGCGTCAGCGGCACGACACCGCGCCGGCGCAACCGCGCCGCCACCTCGAAGGCGACCGTGGCGCCCATACTGTGCCCGAAGAGCACCACCGGCAGATCGAGCCACGGCACGAGTTCTTCGAGGACCAGGTCCGCCAGTTTCCCGAGATCGTCCACGCACGGCTCGGCGATCCGGTCCTGCCGGCCCGGATACTGCACGGCCAGCACCTCCAGCGACGGCGCCAGCGCCCGCGACAGGGGGAAGGAGAAACTGGCCGAACCCCCGGCATGCGGAAGGCACACGACGCGAGCGGTCGCCCGCTGCGCCGGATGGAACCTACGGATCCACGGTGATCCCGCAGACACGACCGCACCTCACTTCTGCCTGGTCACACCGGTGTTCGGCACCGGCGCCTCCCGCGACAGATTATCGGACCGGATGCTCGGTGGCCGGCGACGGCCCGGTCAGCCGTGCCACACCCCGGTCGCCGCGGTGGCCCTCACGTAGTCGGCGAAGTCGCGCGGTTCGCGGCCGAGCACCCGCTGGACGCCGTCGGCGAGTTCGGCGAAGCGGCTCTCGGCGATCCAGCCGTAGAGCAGGTTCAGCAGACCGACGTACTCCTGCGGTACGCCGCGCCGGGTGGCGTAGTCCGCGAAGTCGGCCTGGGAGACCGGACGGTAGGCGATGTCCCGGCCGGTGGCGCGGGCGATCTCGTCGGTCACGGCGCCCAGACTCAGCAGCCGGGGTCCGGTCAACTCGTAGGCCTGGCCGCCGTGTCCGTCCTCGGTGAGGGCGGCCACGGCCACGTCGGCGATGTCGTCGGCGTCGATGAACGGCTCGACGCCGTCCCCGGTGGACATCACGACCTCGCCGTCGAGGACCTGCCCCCGGAAGTACGGGTCCTCGTCGAAGTTCTGGAAGAACCAGGCCGGCTTGAGGATCGTCCACTCCGCGCCGGACTCCCGTACCGCACGCTCGCAGGGCAGCTTCTCCTCGCCGGCCGGCACCACCCAGTCGCGGGCGGAGAGCAACACCAGCCGCTCGACGCCGCCGGCCGCGGCAAGCTTGCCGAAGGCGCTCATCGAGGTCGCGGCGTCGGCGAGTTGCGAGTCGACCAGGTAGGCCGCGCCGGCGCCATCGAGGGCGGGCTCCCAGGTGTTCTCGTCGGCCCAGTCGAAGCGGGTCGTGCCCGTCCGGGAGGCCGCCCGGGTGTCGTAACCGCGCTGCTGGAGACGGGAGACCACCCGGCGTCCGGTCTTGCCCGTACCGCCGAGGACCAGGATCGGCTTGGTCGTCGTGTGAGTGGTGACAGTCGTGCGAGTGGTGTTCGTCGGCTTCGTCATGCGATCAGTCAAGCGTTCACCGGTGAGTCGTGAAATGGTCCATAAGCTCATATCAATGTCTCAGCGTCTAGAGTCGTTCCATGGACGCGTTGACGAGTCTGTTGCACGAAGTGCGGTCCGACGGGGCCCTCTTCAGCCGGAACATCCTGGTCCCGCCCTGGTCGGTCCGCTTCGCCGACGGCACCTCCCTCACCCTGGTGACCATGCTGCGCGGCGACGGCTGGGTCGTCCCCGGCGACGCCGCACCCGTGGCGCTCGGCGCCGGAGACGTGGCGGTGGTGGTCGGGGCGGAGCCGTTCACCATCGCCGACACCGCCGACCCGCCGGCGTCGCCGCTCTACGTGGTGCACGGCCCCGACCTCTGCACGACGGCCGACGGCGCGGAGATCAGTGACGAACTCGTGCTGGGCCTGCGCACCTGCGGGAACAGCCTGGACGGCCCGACCGTGCTGCTCACCGGCAGCTACCGGGTCGGCGGCCGGGTCTCCGAACGGCTGCTGAGCGCGCTTCCCCGGGTGCTCGCCGTCCGCCACGACGGCCGGCCCGGCCCGGTCCTCGACCTCGCCGCCACGGAGATCGAACGGAACGCCCCCGGGCAGCAGGCCGTTCTGGACAGGCTTCTGGACCTGCTCCTGCTGTCCACGCTGCGTGAGTGGTTCACCCGCCCGGAGGCGGCCTCGCCCGGCTGGTACCAGGCCCTCGGCGACCCCGTCGCGGGCAAGGCCCTGCGTCTCATCCACGACCGGCCCGCCCGCCCCTGGACGGTTGCGGCCCTCGCCGAGGAGACCGGAGTGTCCCGGGCGACGTTCGCCCGCCGCTTCAGCGACCTGGTCGGCCAGCCGCCCATGGCCTACCTCACCGACTGGCGCCTCGCCCTGGCCGCCGACCTGCTGGCACGCACCGACGCCACCGTGGAGTCCATCGCCCGCCAGGTCGGCTACCGCAGCGCCTTCGGACTGAGCGTGGCCTTCCACCGGGTGTACGGCACCCGCCCCGGCCACCACCGCACGAGCACGGCCCGCGCCACCGCCGGCGTCGGCGACGACCG
Organism: Streptomyces sp. NPDC020898; assembly: GCF_044333925.1. Classification (NCBI taxonomy): domain Bacteria; kingdom Bacillati; phylum Actinomycetota; class Actinomycetes; order Kitasatosporales; family Streptomycetaceae; genus Streptomyces; species Streptomyces sp. NPDC020898. The sequence goes on along the minus strand of NZ_JBIRRV010000014.1, from coordinate 96,557 downwards.
TCGCGGTTGACGATCTGACGGCTCATCACCATGCCCTGAAATCCGAGTAGTTGGACCGCACCGTTCAGGCGGGTCGGACAAGTCCGGTGTCGTAGGCGAAGATCACGGCCTGGACGCGGTCGCGGGCGTCGATCTTGGTGAGGATGCGGCCGATGTGGGACTTGACGGTGGATTCGGCGAGGTGGAGGCGTTCGGCGATCTCGGTGTTGGTCCAGCCGGAGGCGATGGCGGTGAGGACTTCGCGTTCGCGCTGGGTGAGTTCGTCGAGCCGGCGCTGCTGCTGCGGGGAGTGGCCGGGCAGGCGGTCGCCGAAGGCGTCGATGAGCTTGCGGGTCAGGCCCGGGGAGATGACGGCGTCGCCGGTGGCCACCGCGCGGACGCCGGCGACGAGTTCCTCGGGCAGGGCGTCCTTGAGCAGGAAGCCGCTGGCACCGGCGCGCAGGGCGTCGTAGGCGTACTCGTCGAGGTCGAAGGTCGTCAGCACCAGGATGCGGGAGCGGCCGCCCGACTCGACGATCCTCCGGGTGGCCTCGATGCCGTCCACGCCGGGCATGCGTACGTCCATCAGGACGACGTCGGGACGCAGTTCGGCGGTCATACGGACCGCTTCGGCACCGTTGGCGGCCTCGCCGACGACGGTCATGCCGGGCTGGGCCTCCAGCAGCATGCTGAAGCCCATGCGCTGCAGGGCCTGGTCGTCGACGATGAGAACTGTGGTCATGAGCGGTGCTCCGGGGAGGATGGCGGTTCCCCCTGCTCGTACGAGGTCGAGTACGTGGGGGAAGGCGGATCGGGGACGAGGAAGGCGTGGACGGTCCAGCCGCCGCGGGAGTTGGGTCCCGACGTGACGGTGCCCTGGTAGAGAGCTGCACGTTCGCGCATGCCGACCAGACCGCGACCGCCCCCGGCCCGCCGACGGCGGCTTCGCGGCGTGCGGCACGGGCCCTCGTCCTCCACAGTGACGTGGAGGGCCTCCGGGCCGGCGGTGAGGGACACCCGTACCGAGGTGTCGGGGGCGGCGTACTTGACGGTGTTGGTCAGGGACTCCTGGACGATGCGGTAGACGGACAGCTGGAGACCAGGGGGCAGGCCGGTGAGGTCCCCGTGGGTGTCCAGGGTGACGGTGGGGCCGGCCGCGCGGACGCGCTCCAGCAGGGGGCCGAGGTCACTGAGACCCGGCTGTGGGGCGAGCGGAGCCTCGTCCGCCCGTTCGTCGTCCTCGCCGATGACAGCGAGGAGGCGGCGCAGTTCGGCCAGGGCGTCGCGTCCACTGGCGCTGATGATGCGGAGTGTCTGGGCGCCGCGTTCCGGTTTCGTTCCGGAGAGGGCGGCGGCGCCGTCGGCGAGGCCGACGATGACGGAGAGGGTGTGGCCCAGGATGTCGTGCATCTCGCGGGAGACGCGGGCGCGTTCCTGCGCGGTGGCGAGGCGGGCCTGCTGGTCGCGTTCCTTCCGTAGGGCCTCGATGTAGGCGCCGACCACCCTGCTCAGCAGACCGATCGCGGCGAACGCGGCCATGGCGGTCATCGCCAGCGCGGTCACGACCTCGGGCCGCGTGGCGTACTCCAGCTGGCGCCCGGTGAACACAGCGGCCCACGCGACGAGCTGCACGGTGGTGACGCCGACGGCGAGGGCCAGCTGGCGCGGTGAGCAGTGGCGGCCGACGTTGAAGAGAGCCACGACGCGTGCGGACTCGGATCCGGTCATCACCCCCAGAGGGAGGGCCGCGACGGACACGGCGGTGGTGAGGGCGAAGACGAGCATGGGCCGGCGCTCCCGCCACAGGAGCGGGACGGTGAAGGCGACCACGAGCGCCAACTGCGCCGGGATGTCGGCGGTGTTGTAGGGGTTGAAAGGGGAGCTGGCGCCGAGCGCGGCGCACAGGACCGGAACACCCCAGTGCCGGATCCTGGGGTGGGCGTGGTCGCCCCGCCGCAGCGCGGCCAGCCGGTGGACGACGGAGGCGATCACCGGATCGCCGGCCAGGGTCTTCAGGGTCCGGTCGTCGTCCGGGCGGAGGGCGGGGGCGCTCGGTACGGTCACGGGGAGGTCCTTCACGGGTCGGGGGCCGCCCGCCGGTCCCGGGGGGATTGGACCGGCGGGCGGGGCTGGGGAGCCGGCCGGTGGGAGGCGGCCGTTCCGGTTGTCGATCGGGCGTGGTCGGCAGCTGCCGCTGCGGCTCGATTCTGTCAGCGCTTGCGGAACATCTTCTTCCGTATCCCCTTCGTCGCGCCGCCCTTCGGCTCGGTCGTGTCGGCGGGGGTCTCGGCGCCGCGCTGCCTGAGTCCGGACAGCCCCCGGGTCCTGCCGCGGTGGTGGCGCGGAAGTGGCGATGTGAAGGTACCCGGGTCCGAGGCGTCGGAGCCGGCGTCGCCGGCCATGACCTGCGGGGAGCTGTGGCTGTCCGAGCCCTGGTGGGCCCCGGCTCCCACGCCGGCGAGTACGGGCTCGGGGGCGGTGCTCGCGCTGTCGGAGTCCAGAGTGTGACGCAGCTTCTCGCCCTCGACGTCCACGTCGGGCATGACACGGTCCAGCCATGCGGGCAGGGCCCAGGCGCGGTGGCCGAGCAGAGCCATCACCGCCGGGACGATGGTCATGCGGACCACGAAGGCGTCGAAGAGGACGGCGGAGGCGAGCCCCAGACCGACGGACTTGATCAGCGCCGCGTCGTCGAGGAGGAACCCGGAGAAGACGGCGATCATGATGACCGCGGCGGCGGTGACCACCCGGCCGCTGTGCCGGAAGCCCCCGATGACGGCGTCGGTGGGGGTGGCGCCGTGGACGTACTCCTCCCGCATCCGGGTGACGAGGAAGACCTCGTAGTCCATGGCGAGACCGAAGACGACACCGATCAGCAGGATGGGCAGCACGCTGACGATGGGCGCCGTCTGGTCGACGCCGAAGACGTCCGCGAGCCAGCCCCACTGGAAGACGGCGACCAGGACGCCGAGGGTGGCGGCGATGGTGAACAGGAAGCCGAGCGTCGCCTTGAGCGGGATCATGATCGACCGGAAGACCAGCAGCAGCAGGACCAGGGCCAGGCCGACGACGATGGCGAGGTACGGGGCGAGGGCTTGGGCGAGCTTGGTGGAGACGTCGATGTTGACGGCGGTGGTGCCCGTGACCATGAGGTCGGCGCCGGTGTCCTGGTGCAGGGCGGCGCTGTGGTCGCGGATGTCGGAAACCAGGTCCTTGGTGGCCTGACTGGTCGGGGAACTGGCCGGGACGACACCGATGATGGCCACGTCACCGGCCTGGTTGAAGGCCGCGTCACGGACCGAGACGATGTCGTCCAGCGTGCCCAGCACCGCGGTCGCGTCCGCGGCGGCGGCCTCGGGGTCGGCACTGTCCCGGGCGTCGACCACCACGGTCAGCGGGCCGTTGAAGCCTGGTCCGAAGCCTTCGCTGAGGGTGTCGTAGGCGAGGCGCTGGGTGCTGCCGGGGGGCTTCATGGAGTCGTCGGGCAGGGTCAACCGCAGCGACATGGCGGGAATAGCCAGCAGCCCGAGGCCGATCACCGAGACGGCGAGGACCTTGACCGGGTTGCGGGTGACGAACTTCGCCCAGCGCACGCCCATCGCCTCGCCCTCGCCGCGCTCCAGGGCCTTCATACGACGGGACTGCATGGTGCCGTTCATGATCCGCGTGCCGGCGAAGCCGAGCAGGGCGGGCAGCAGGGTCAGCGCGATCACCACGGCGACCGCGACGGCGAAGGCGGAGCCCAGGCCCATGGAGGTGAGCATCTGGATACCGATGACGCTCAGCCCGGCCAGCGCGATGATCACGGTCAGGCCGGCGAAGACGACCGCGGAGCCGGCGGTGCCCAGGGCCCGTCCGCAGGCCTCTTCCGGTTCGTGTCCGTCGCGGATCTCGTTGCGGTAGCGGGAGACGATGAACAGGGCGTAGTCGATGGCGACCGCGAGGCCCAGCATCAGTGCCAGCGCGGACGTCTGGGAGGAGATGTCGAAGAACCGGGTGGCGACGGTGATCGACAGGATGGCCGCGCCGACGCCGAGGATCGCGGTGAGCAGGGGCAGTCCGGCGGCGATCATCGAGCCGAAGGTGATCACCAGGGCGACGGCGGCGACGCCGAGACCGATCAGCTCGGCCGCCTTGCTCGCGGCCTTCTCGGCGACCGCGTCGCCACCCAGGCTCACCGTGAGGCCCGCCTGCTCGCCCTGCGCGACGACAGCGGTCTGGACGTCGTGCGCGGCGTCACTGACGTCCGCCGCGGCGACCTCGTACGTCACCCCGGTATAGCCGATCGTGCCGTCCTCGCTGACCTGGCCGCTGCTGAAGGGGTCGGAGACACTCGACACCTGCGGCGACTTCCCCAGCTTCGCCACCATCGACTCGACCGCGGCCTTGTTGGCGGTGGCGGTCAGCTTCTGTCCGTCGGCTGCTTCGAACACGACCCGTGCGGAGGCGCCGCCCGCGGAGGCCTGCGGGAACTCCTCGCCCAGCAGGTCGATGGCCTTCTGGGACTGGGTGCCGGGCAGCGTGAAGCTGTCCGAGGTCTTGCCGGTGGAGCTCATGGCGCCCACGCCCACGGCGGCCAGGACGGCGATCCACAAGATGAGGACGAGGCGTCGTCGCCGGAAGGCGAGCCGTCCGAGTCGGTACAGGAAGGTGGCCACGGATTGCTCCCACAGGAGAAGAGATCGTTAGGTGAAGGCGGGGTCGATCGACCCTTGATCTCAAGCTAGGGGCGCTTTCTCGCGCTCCCTGCCCCCTGTGGGACCCAACCGGCGGGGTGCGGTTAGTACCGCGGTACTAACGCCTCTCGTCCTTGCCGTGCGTCCGGCTGTCAGTTGACCGTGCTGGTCGCGGTGACCGCGTACGCCTCCAGGCCCGGGGTTGCGAGCAGGTCCGCGACACAGGCCGCCGAACCGCCGACGTACGTGCTCACCAGGTCGACATCGCCGCCCACGCACCAGGCGTGATCCTCGGGCCACCACAGGTCGGGGATCTCGGGCGGCACCTCGTCGGTGCCGCGGGCGGGGGAGTCGGCATCGTCGAGAGGGCCGGCGAGGAGGACCTCGTCGCGGTTCGGTGTGCGGAAGAGGGGGAGACCGTCCCAGTCGTAGTGACCGTATCCCTCCCACAGCCCGTACCAGCAGCGGTCGGGGGTACGGGTGTGCCGGGACAGCACGGAGATCAGGGTGCGGGCCACGTCGCCGGGGGTGGGCCCCTCGTGCGGGTGCTCGTCCCAGACACCGGGGACGGCGGGGGTGTCGTCGTTGCGGTAGAGGATGGGGTCCTGGGCGCCGATCAGTTCGTGCCAGCGTGTCCCCGCGGACACCGTGCGGCCGTACACCGCGGCCACCCGGTCCCACCGCACCGGATCCGCACCGAGCAGGGCCGGATGGAGGATCCGCGCGTACGCGTCGAAGCCGGGTGCGCACACCCCCGCCACCGTGCCGAATCCGTCGTCGCCGGGCGGACGTTGCTCCAGCCAGCGGGCGGGACCGAGATCGAGCCGCTCGACGCGGAGACGGCCGTAGACGGACGGGGGCGGAAAACGGTGGACGCGCATGCCGCCATTGTCGCCCGCACCGATGGACGGACCACCGCACCCCCGCCTGTCACCCGTGCGCTCAGTCGGTCGCCCAGGTACGCAGCTGGCGCGCGATCCGCGCGACGCCCAATGTGCCCGCGGCGTCGCGGACCAGAGCCACGGCGTCCTTGGGCCGGTAGGTCAGACGGTGGCCGTTGAGTGCGAGGTAGGCCTCGCAGGAGTGCCAGGCGAAGGCCTCGTTGGAGTGTTCGAGAGGGGGCAGCTTCACCAGGGTCTGGAGCAGCGCGGCGGCCCTCAGGTACGGGGAGCCGTAGATGTCGCGGTCCATCGCGTGGGCGTTGACGCGCGCGACGGCCGCGTAGAGCGGGCCGTAGTCGTCGACCTGGGGGTCACCGTCGAGGAGTTCCGCCGCATGCAGCAGGAACTGGAGGTCGAGAGGCTGAGGCTGCTGGGGATCCGGCTGGTTCACGCGGCGTGGCCCTGCGCGTCGGGCTCCACCTCACGGCGGGCCTGCCGTTCGGCGTCCCGTTGTTCCGCCGTCGGGTCGACGACGCTCGGCTCGGCGGCGAACGCCTCCCCGGAGAAGGCCATCGAGCCTCGGAACGCCTTGAGGAAGGCCTCCTCGACGGCGGTCGCTCGGGCGTAGGCCGCCGACAGGATGTACTCCTGGAGACTGACCCCTTCCTTCCGGGCGGCGGCCTCGATGGCGGCCCGCTGCCCGGGGTCCGGGAAGCGCAGGTTCATGGCCTTCGGAGAATTCGACATGGTACCGACGGTACCAGTGGTACCGCCTCTCCGGCAGTCCCTCGCCTGACCTACTCCTTCCTGAGGACGATGTCGAAGCCGGCCGAGGTCCACGGCCCGTCCGGCCGACGGCCGTCCGGTGTCGGTGTTCCCGCCGGGTGACGGTCGAAAGGGCGGACCAGTGACTGCTTCACCCCGAATACCGAGTCGCTGTCCAGACCGGGGTCGCCCGCGACGAAGATGTGCGTGATCAGCGGGTGGAAACCGGGTGCCGTCACCTTGAAGTGGAGATGCGGTGCCCGCATCGGTGACCGGCCGGCATGGTGGAGGAGCCGGCCGACGGGGCCGTCGTCGGGGATCGGGTACGGCGTGGGCGTGAGCGCCCAGAACCGGTAGCCGCCCTCGGCGTCGCTGAACAGGTGCGCCCGTCCGGCGAGGGCACCGTGGTCGTACTGGACGTCGTACATGCCGTCGTCGTCGGCCTCCCACACCTCGATGCGGGCCCCGGGGACCGGGGTGCCGTCGGTGTCCGTGACCGTGCCGGCGACCCACGAGGGCTCGCCCTTCGCGCCGCCCGCGATGTCCCCGCCGAGTGCGATCTCGGGGGCGTCCTGGACGAAGAAGGGGCCGAGGACCGTGGACTCCGTCGACTCGCCGAGGCCCGGTTCGTTCACCGCGACGGTGAGCATGGAGACGCCGAGGACGTCGGAGAGGAGCACGAACTCCTGGCGGGTGTCGGTCGTGATGTGACCGGACGCGGTCAGGAACGCGATCGCCGCGCTCCACTCGGCTTCGGTGAGCCGCGTCTCGCGCACGAACGCGTGGGCGTGCCGCACGAGCGCCTGCATGACCTCACGGAACCGTTCGTCCTTCGCGGTGCCGAAGCTCGCGACGACCTTGTCCGTCAGTTCCTGTTCCGTCGTCTCAGCCGTTTCAGTCGTCTCAGTCATCGGGGGTGCTCTTTCGTACGGAGGGCGGTGAGCGGGACCGGGACAGGCACCGGGGTGTCGCCCCGGTACGCGCGGCCCAGCAGTTCGCGCATCTCGTCGCGGGTGACCCGGCGCGGGTTGGAGTCCGGCACTTGGGCCATGACCAGGTCGGCGGCCCGGTCGAGTTGCTCCTCGGGGAGCCCCAACTCGCGCAGCGAGTAAGGGGGTTCGAGCTGCGCGTAGAGGGCGAGCAACGCGCCGAAGGGGTCGGTGCGTTCGTCGAGCGCCGCTCCGAGGAGCCGCGCCGCGTCGGGCGCCGCGGCCAGGTTGAGGCCGACCACGTGCGGCAGGACCACCGAGTGCAGGGCGGCGTGTTCGAGGTCGTACGCGCCGCCGAGGACGTGACACACCTTGTGGTGCAGCCCGGAACCGGCGCCCGCGAAAGCCACAGCCCCGAGGTAGGTGCCGAAGAGGATCTCGCGGCGGGCGACGACATCCTGGCCGTCGGCGACGATGCGGGGGAGGGCGGACGCCAGCGAGCGGACGCCCTCGACGGCCAGCGCGGAGCTGATCGGGTTGTGCCGGGGTGCCCACCACGCGTCGACGCAGTGGGCGAGGGCGTTGAGGCCGGACGTCACCGAAAGCCTCGTCGGCAGCGACAGCATCAGCGTCGCGTCGTAGACGACGACCTTGGGGAGCACCTTCGGGTCGACGCCGGTGCGCTTGTGGCCGTCCTCGGTGAGGCCCCAGACCGGGGTGGCCTCGGAACCGGCGTACGTCGTGGGGACGGCGAGGATCGGCAGCCCGGTGGTGAGCGCCGCCGCCTTGGCGGTGCCGGTCGTCGATCCTCCGCCGACGCTCAGCAGCAGGTCGGCCGCGTGCTCGTGGGCCGCGGCCCGCACGGCCTGTGCCACGTCGGCCGGTACGTGCGGCCGGACGCCGCCGAAGACCGCCACGACCGGGAGGTCCTTGCAGATGTCCTCGGCCAGGGCCCGCTCCCCGTCGGCCGCGATCACCAGGACCCGGCTCGCGCCGAGTCCAGCGACCGCGGCCGCCACGTCCGCCCGGACGGTGCCCGAGCCGAAGACGACCCGCTGGCCCCAGGACTCGTAGACGACCGGCGATGGGACGACGGTCATGCCTTGACCTGTCGCGCCCGGGGCACGGCACCCGCCGCGAACGCCCCGACGAGGGCGGGGACGGCGAAGGCGTAGAAGGCCCATTTGACGTCGGCGCCCGAGGTGAGGACGAACGCGCCCAGGGACGGGCCGGCGATGGCTCCGAAGCGGCCGATGGACAGGGCCCAGGCGAGGCCGTTGCCGCGTACGGCGTCCGGGTACCTGGTCACGATGAACGCGTTGCCGAGGATCTGCGAACCGATGAACCCGAACCCGCTGATGAACATGAGCACGAACATGACGGGTGTCGGCGGGCGGGTGCTCATCGCGATCAGGCTCAGCGTGCCGACCAGGAACGCGACGACCACGACCCGCTTGGCGCCGAGCGCGTCCGCGACCCGGCCGCCGACGATGGCCCCGACACCGACGCCCAGCCACATCGCCGCCGTCTGCAGCAGTGCCGAGCCGAGGGAGAAGCCGGCGGCCTGCATGATGCTGGGCAGCCAGGTGCTGATGCCGAAGACGAGGAGGAGTCCGCAGAAGGACATGGCCCAGAAGAGCAGGGTCGAGATCGCGAGGCCGCCCGTGAGCAGCGATCCGAGGCCGAGCATGCGGCCCGGGTCCGACGTCGGCGCGGCGACGGACGGGGCGAGGCCGTGCTGCTCCTCCACCGCTCTCGCCTCGGTGGTGCGGCCCGTGCGGTGGAGGTGGAACGGGCTCTCGGGGAGCCGGAGCACGAGCGGTATGGCCAGGAACACCGGGAGCACGCCGATGACGTACAGCCAGCGGTACGAGACGTCGGGGAGCAGGGCGGTGCCGAGCAGCGGGGAGAGCAGGGCGCCGGCCGCGTAGCCGCTCATGATCAGGGCGACGTTGCGGCTGCGGCGGCCCGGCTCGCTGAGGTCGGCGACGTAGGCGTTGATCGTCGGCAGTACGACACCGAGGCCGAGGCCGACGACAAGGCGTCCGGCGCCGAACGAGGGGACTCCACCGGCGAACGTACAGACCGCCATCCCGAGCGAGAACACGACGGTGCCGACGAGCAGGAGCCGGCGTGGGCCGGTGCGGTGGAGCAGGGCGCCGGCGAGCGCGGCGCCGACCAGCATCCCGATGCCGACAAGGGAGCCGATGGTGCCGGCCTCGGCCTTGTCGATGCCGAGCGAGGGGTCGCCGAGGATCGCCGGGACGGTGACGCCGTACACGGCGAGGTCGTATCCCTCAAGGGATGCGACGACCCAGGCGGCGATCAGCATGAACGTGGTCGCGGACACTCTGCGGGCCTGCGGACGGACGGCGGACTGTGTGGTCATGGCCGGATCCCTTCTCCAGCTGTGGCAGGAGCCTGCACCGGCTCGACTGCTGTGGCAAGTGTGGTGAGAAGTGCCGGGATGTCCGAGAGGACTCCCGTGGTGCCGAGGATGTAGAAGTCGGGCCGCCACAGCACGGCTGCGCGGCCGGTCTCGTCGAACCAGCGCCCGTAGACGCCGCCGACATCGGTGACCCCCTCCGTGCTGAGGCGGCGGTCGGTGAGGCGGTGGACGGCCACGCCGAGCCGGGCGGCCTCTTCGGTCGTCGAGGCGTCGAGCGAGGCGCCGGTCCGGCCGTCGACGAGGAGCACGAATCCGCGTCCCAGGACCTCGTCGAAGAGCCCCTCGGTGCCGTGCGACTCCACCCGGCCCTGCGGCATCAGATGGCCGGCCTGCGGGGACTCGTCGCGCAGACCGGGGCCGAGGCCCGGGAAGCGCATCTTCTCGGGGCGCCCGTCCGCCTCGCGCAGGGCGATCAGGCGGGCGTCCCGCTCGGCGGCGGCCACCGGATCGCGCATGGTCTGCACCCGGCCGAGTTCGATGCCCTTGGCGATGATGGCCCGCACATGCGGCTCGCGTTCGCTCTGGTAGGTGTCGAGGAGCGCGTCGTCGGCGCCGCGCAGTACGGCGTCGAGCTTGAAGGCGATGTTCTGGGCGTCGCGGATGCCCGAGCACATGCCCTGCCCGAGGAACGGCGGCATCTGATGCGCTGCGTCCCCGGCGAGCAGGACCCGGCCGCTGCGCCAGCGTTCCGCGACGAGCGAGCGGAACGTGTATGTGGCGACGCGGACGAGTTCGGCCTGCGAGCGGCCGACGTGGTCGGCGACCCGTGCCCACACCCGGTCGGGCTCCCGCTCGAAGGGGAAGGAGTCCGCCGAGTCGAGCATGAAGCTGAACCGGTGGTGCCGGGGGCCCAGCGAGATGATCGACACGGGCTGCTTCGGGTCGCACACCTGACGGGCCTTGGGTATGTCCGTGGGGCCGGTCAGGCGGAAGTCGCAGACCATCCACGGCTCGGAGAACCCGTAGTCGTCCTGCCCGACGTCGAGCCAACCACGGGTGAAGCTGTTGCCGCCGTCGCAGGCGACGACGTACCGGGCCGAGACGGGCGTGTCGCTTCCCTCGACCTGGATGTCCACGCCGTCAGGCGTGTTCCGCAGGCCGTTGACCCGGGAGTCCATGCGGATCTCGACGTTCTCGAGACCGCGGACCAGACCGTCGAGGGTGTCCTCCAGATAGGGCTGGTACATCATGTACCACTCCGCCCAGCCCTGGCCGCCGACGGCGGCGAAGTCGTGCTCGATGAGGAGCTCGCCCGCGCCGTTGCGCCACTCGTAGTTCCGCTGGACGTGCAGGGTGGGCAGCAGATCCCCGGAGATGCCGAGGCGGTCGAAGGTCCGCATCGTCTCGTCGTCGAAGATGGCGGCGCGCGGAAGGTTGTAGAGGGTCGGGTAGCGCTCCAGCACGACCACGTCGTGGCCTGCCTGACCGAGCAGCGCCGCGGTGGCCATGCCGACGGGCCCGTACCCGATGACGGCGACGTCGTACACGTGCGTTCCCCTCCGCTCAGACACCCGCGAGCGCGGGCGTGGTGGCGAGGCCGAGCAGCTTCTCGGCGTTCTGGTGGCCGATCTTGAGCCGGTCGGCGTCGCTGATCGGGGCGTTCTGGAGGAACTTCGTGGCCGTCTCGATGTCCTCGAAGGGGTAGTCGGTGCCGAAGAGGATGTGGTCGGCGCCCATCGACAGCAGGGCGGTGAGTAGCGGGGCGGGAGAGCAGACGCCGCTGGTCGTGATGTAGAGGTTGTGCCGGATGTACTCCGAGGGGCGCCCGCGCTTGAGCTCGATGCCGTGGTGCGCGTGGAACTCCCAGCGGGAGTCCATGCGCCACATCACGTAGGGCAGTCCCTCTCCCATGTGGCCGAGGAGCAGCTTGGCGTTCGGGAAGTCGTCGAAGACGCCGCCGAAGATGAGCCGCAGGGCGTGGGTGGCGGTGTCGATCCCCCAGCTCCACATCGGTCCGACGAGTTCGGGGTGTCCGGAGAGCACGTGCGCGGTGTCGACGCCGTTGGCCGGGTGCAGATAGAGCGGTACGTCGAGGTGCTCGGCGCGCTCCCAGACGACGCGCAGGGCGGGGTCGTCCAGGTACCTGCCGTGGGTGTGCGCGTTGACGAGGGCGCCGCGCAGGCCGAGCTGGGTGACCGCGCGCTCCAGTTCGTCGGCGGCGGCCTTGGGGTCCTGCAGGGGCAGGGCGGCGAAGCCGGAGAAGCGGTCGGGGTGCTCGGCGATGACGCCGGTGAGGAAGTCGTTGACGGTGATCGCCTGGCGTACGGCGGAGGCCGGGTCCTTCTCTGCCTGGAGGCCGGGGGAGTTGAGCGAGAGCACCTGCATGTCCAGGCCGGCGGCGTCCATGTCGTCGAGGCGTTCCTCGGTGAGGTCGAGGAGCCGCCGGGAGGCCTCGGCCCACGCATGGGGCTGGGCGATGGAGGCGGTGGAGGCGCCGTGGCCCACCAGGTCAGGGGTCACGAAGTGTTCTTCGAGGCCGATCAGCTTCATTGCGGAGTTCTCCTCGGAGGGATCTTGAACGCAGCGGGGTACGGCGGCGCCCGGCTCGGTGTGAGTGGCCGGGGCGGATGAGATGCGCGGGTGTGTGCGCCGGAGGACGAGCGGCTCCGGGCGGCTGCGAAACGGGCCGCCGGTGTGGCGGGGGCAGTCGGGGGAGGTGACCGCCACCGCTTCCGCAGTTCACCAGAACGTAACGCGTTCCGCAATAGTGAATGTAAGATCAGTTGTATCGGCGGCCTCGATAGGCTGACCGCGTTCATGCACCGGCAGGGGAGAAGGCTGCGCTGTGACCACGACTGACCCCCGGGAGAACGGGGAGCGGCAGGGCATCCAGTCCGTCGAGATGGCGATGAGAGTCCTGCTGGCGCTGGAGAGCGGCGGCGGCGCGCTGAGCCTGTCGGCGATCGCGCAGGCGAGCGGCATGCAGCCCAGCAAGGTGCACCGCTATCTCGTCAGCCTCGGCCGTATCGGTCTGACCTCGCAGGATTCCGCCTCGGGCCTGTACGACTTCGGGGCCGCGATGCGCCGCATGGGCGCCGAGTCGCTGCGCCGCACCAACGAGGTGGCGGTGGTGAGCGGCCACGCGACGCAGCTCCGCGACCGCACGGGCCACTCCGTGAACCTCGCGGTCTGGGGCGACCGCGGCCCGATCGTGGTGAGCTGGGCGTACGGCACCCGCCCGCTGCCCCTGACGGTGCGCGTCGGCGCCACGCTTCCCCTGCTCACGTCCTCCGTGGGCCAGGTCTTCCTGGCCCACCTGCCCGAGAGCCTCACGGACGAGGTGCTGGGCGGCGAGCTCCACGGCAAGGAGGGGGAGTGGACGAGCGAGCGCATCGCCGCCACCCGGGCGCAGATCCGCGACGACGGACACGTCGTGACGCACAGCGGCGTCATCCCGGGCATCATCTCGGTCGCCGCGCCCGTCTTCGCGGCAGGCGACCCGCTGCCGCTCGCCGTCTCCGTCGTCCTGCCCGAGAGCCTCGGTACCCCGGCCCACCTGGCCGAGGTGACCCAGGAACTGCGCGACACCGTGGCCGCGGCCTCGCACGAGCTGGGACACCTGTCGTAGGGCCCTATGCAGGGGGACGTGGGCCGGCCACCTCGTCGTAGTAGGACTCGGCGGAGGGGCCGAGGACCTCGTGGGCCTCCAGGAACATCTCGTGCGCCTCGTGGCCCACCCAGCCCGCGGGCAGGAGGTCGGTCGGCAGGTCCGGGTCGCGGAAGGGGAACTTGCGGTAGTCGTAGGTCAGCCGCATCCGCTCGACCATCGCCTCCTCGGGGCTGAGGTGCCCGGCCCGGTACGACGGCATCCGGCTGCGGTAGGTGCGCAGCAGCTCCCGGTAGTCCTCGTTGAGGGCGGCGAGATCCCAGCTGCGCGCCGCCATCTCACGGTCGACGGTCAGCCCCCCGGACTGGCAGCGCAGGGTGTCCAGGCGGATGGCCGGCTCGTCCGCGAACTTCTCCCGGACCTGCTGCAGCCGGTCGTGCGGGGAGACGTACGTGGACGGGGCCAGCGGGCCGAAGCCCAGCCAGGCCAGCTCCTTGCGGATGCGGTCGCGTACGCCGCGCTCGGTCTCGGGGACCGAGTAGATGGCCATGTACCAGTGCCGGTCCCAGTCGGACGGGGCCCGGTCGAAGATGCGTGAGCGGCCCTCGTCGAGGAGCTGGAGGCTGCGCTTGTTGAGCGTGTAGACGGTCTCCCTGCCCTCACGCCGGACGTCGAACCAGTCCTCCTTGCGCAGCCGGGCGAGGACCACCCGCACGGTGCTCTCGCCGACACCGAAGCAGCCCATCAGTGTGCTGAGTGTGCGCAGCCGGGCGGCGCCGCCGCGATAGCGCACATAGTCGCCGAACAGGTCGAAGACGATCGATCGAGGCTTCACAGAATCGACTATGTCACACGGACGGCCGTCGTCATGATGAGTCACCCGAAGGGAAAAACTCCTGTCCCTGCTGGTTCAGCGGCTTCATCGATGCGCAACAAAATATTGACGCCCGTGCATCCATTGACACAAGACGCGTCCGGGGCGGAGTCTGGGGCTGTACTCGACGTGGAGGCAGGAGCCATGGTGACTCGGATCGCTTGCGTGGGAGGCGGCCCCGGCGGGCTGTTCTTCGCCGCGCTCGTCAAGCAGGCCGATCCGTCGGTCGAGGTGACGGTCTTCGAACGCAACCGCGCCGAGGACACCTTCGGCTTCGGCGTGGTGTTCTCGGACGCGACCCTGGCCGCCATCCACGCGGCGGATCCCGTGCTGCGCACGGCGCTCGCGGAGCACGGCCGGCACTGGGACGACATCGAGGTGCGGCTGAAGGGGCAGCGGATCCGGTGCGGTGGCAACGGCATGGCCGCCATCACCCGCAAGATCCTGCTCCAGCTGCTGCACCAGAGGGCCGAGGAGGTCGGGGTCGAGCTCCGCTTCAGCCACGAGATTCCCGCCGACCCGGCCGAGCTGGCCGACTACGACCTGATCGTGGCCGCCGACGGGGCGAACTCCGGGTTGCGCGACCGGCTCGCCGACGTGCTGGTGCCGGAGGTGGAGGTCGCGACCGCGAAGTTCATCTGGTTCGGCACGGACTATCTCTTCGACGGCCTGACCTTCGTGCACGAACACGGCCCGCACGGCACGTTCGCCGTGCACGCCTACCCGATCAGCGACAGCGTGAGCACCTTCATCGTCGAGACGGACGAAGAGTCCTGGCGCAGGGCGGGCCTCGACGAGTTCGACACGGCGGGGCCGCCCGGCCCGAGTGACGAGAAGAGCAAGGCGTACCTGGAGAAGCTCTTCGCCGAACAGATCGACGGGCACGAACTGCTGGTCAACAACTCCCGCTGGGGCAACTTCCGCACCCGCCGCACCCGGCGCTGGCACAGCGGCAACGTCGTCCTGCTCGGCGACGCCGCGCACACCGCGCACTTCTCCGTCGGCTCCGGCACCAAGATGGCCCTGGAGGACGCCGTCGCCCTCGCCGACAGCCTCCTCACCCACCGCGACGACCTGCCGAGCGCCCTGGAGGCGTACGAGGCGGCCCGGCGACCCTCGGTGGAGAAGATCCAGGGCTCCGCCCGGCCGAGCCTGTCCTGGTGGGAGCACTTCGGGCGCTACCACGACGCGTTCGAACCGACGCAGTTCGCCTTCCACTTCATCTCCCGCAGCATCGGCAAGGAACGGATCGCGCGCCGCGACCCCGAGTTCGTCGACCAGGTCGTACGGGACTGGCGGGCGGCCCACGACGGACACGATCCCCTGGACACGCCCTTCAGGGACTTCGGCGGCCGGCGACTGACCTCGGCCGACCTCGCCGGTCTGCGCTCCGAGGGATGCCGGTGGCTCACCGCACCCGAGGATGAGACTCAACTGCCGCAGATCTACGACGAGTTGGCCGACGCCCTGAGTGGTGACAGGCCCCCGGACATGGTCGCCGTACGGGGCGGAACGCCGTTCACCCGGTCGTTGCTCGCCGAACAGGCCCGGCTGGTGTGCGGCATCCCCGTACTGATCGTGGAGGACACGATGGACGACGATCGTGCGGAAACGTTGCTGCTGTCCGGGCGTGCCGACCTGGTGGCGGGGGAGCAGGCATGAGCACCGACCTGATTCCGCTCTTCGCGCCCGAGGGCGTAGTCGTGATCGGCGCCTCCCGGCAGAGCGGAAAGCTGGGCGCCGCCATGGCCCGCTCGCTGGCCCCGTTCTCGGGAGCCCGCGCCCTGGTCAACTCGCGGCGCCCGGAGCCCGGCGAGGGCGTGTACGCCTCGGTCGCCGAGGCGGCAGCGCACACCGCCGGACGGCTCGACCTGGCCGTCCTGTGCGTGCCCGCGGCCGGCTGCGCGGACGCCCTGGCCGAAGCGGCCGCCGCCGGCTGCCGGGCCGCCCTGGTCTGTGCCGGCGGGTTCGGCGAGGCGGGCCCGGAGGGCGAGGCACACGCGGACGCCCTGCGCCTCGTCGCCCAGGAGACGGGCATCCGGATTCTCGGCCCCAACACCTCGGGCTTCTTCGCCCCCCACCTCGGCCTGACGGCCAGCTTCGTGCCCGCGGCAGGACAGCTCCCGGCCGGGGACATCGCGGTGGTCGCGGCCAGCGGCGGCGTCAACCACGCGCTCTCCTTCGACCTGGTCGCCGCCGGCAACGGCATCAGCCTCGGCGTCGGCATCGGGGCAGGCCTCGGCGTCACCGCCGCGGACGTCCTGGCCCACCTCGCGGGGGACGGTCGTACGACGGCCGTGGCGTTGCATGTGGAGACGGTGCCGGACGGGCCACGGCTGGTCGAAGCCGTACGGCTGGCGGCCGCTGCAAAGCCGGTCGTGGCCCTAATCGTCGGCCGCAGCGACGTCGGTGACTTCGCCCGCTCCCACACCGGTGCGCTCGCCACCTCCTGGCGTACGACGCGGGCCGCGCTGCGGCAGGCCGGGGCCGTGGTCGTGGACGACGAACGGGAGATGGTGGACGCGCTCACCGCCCTCTCCCGCATCCAGCTGCGCCCCCACCCGGACCCCGGCCTCGCCATCGTGACCGCCCAGGCCGGGCCGGGCCTGCTGTTGGCGGACCGCGTGGGCGCCGACGGCATCCGGATGCCGGAGCTGGCCGAGACCACGCGGCGGGCGCTCGGCGTACTGCTGCCCCCGCTCACCTACCAGCGCAACCCGGTCGACACGGGCCGGCCCGCCGAGACCTTCGCCCGCGTGCTGGACACGACGGCCGCCGACCCGGCGGTGCATCTGCTCGCCGTCTACGCCCTCACCGAGCCCGACAGCGTCGACCTCGCCACGGCCGCGCAGGACGCAGGCCTCGGCACGGACTCCCCGGCCGTCGTGGTCGTCGGCGGCCTGCCCGAGGACGTCGCCGACCAGCGGGCACGGCTGCACAAGGCGGGGATCCCGGCCCTGACCGGCCCCGCTTCCGCCGCGAACGCCGTACGGGCCCTGGTGGCGCATGCCCGGCAGCGGGCGGTGCGCATCGACGGGTCCACCGGGCCGCTGGACGGCGGGCTGCCCGTGCACAAGGCGGGGGTTCCGGCGCCGACGGGACCGGCCTCCGCCGCGAACGTCGTCCCGGCACCGACCGGACCGGCTTCCGCCGCGAGTGCCCTCCCGGCTCCGGTGACGCACGCCCGGCAGTGGGCCGTGCCCACCGAGGGGCCGTCGCAGGCGGCGGCTGCCCCCGTGCCGTCCGGGCCGCTGGACGGCGGGCTGCCTGTCCACAAGGCGGGGGTTCCGGCGCCGACGGGACCGGCTTCCGCCGCGAGTGCCCTCCCGGCTCCGGTGACGCACGCCCGGCAGTGGGCCATGCCCACCGAGGGGCCGCCGCAGGCGGCGGCTGCCCCCGTGCCGTCCGGGCCGCTGGATGAGGATGCCGCCAAGGTGTTCCTCTCCTCGCTCGGCATCCGCACCCCGGACCGTGTCGCCTGCGACAGCCGGGCCGATGCCCACCGCGCCCTGGGTGTGCTGGGCGGGCCCGTCGCGGTCAAGGTGCTCGACGCCGCGATCCTCCACAAGACGGAGATCGGCGGAGTGCACCTGGGCGTGCGCACCCCCGGCGAACTCGACGCGGCCCTGGACGCCATCGGCGCCGACCGCCGCTACCTGGTCGAGGCCATGGCCCCGGCCGGCGTCGACCTCGTGCTCGGCGCGCGACGGGACCCCGTGTTCGGGCCGGTCGTCCTCGCCGGGCTGGGCGGCACGGCCGCCGAGGCGCTGGCCGACGTGGCGATCCGGCTGGCGCCGCTCTCCGTCGCCGAGGCCGCCGGGATGCCCGACGACCTGGCCGCCTGCGCCCTGCTCGACGGCTGGCGCGGCGGGCCGGTGCTCGACCGCGCCGAGTTCGGACGGGTCGTATCGGCACTCGCCGCCGCCTTGGCCGCGAGTCCGGACACCGCCGAGATCGAGATCAACCCCCTGCGGCTCACCGGCGACGGGCTGATCGCCCTGGACGCCGTGATCGTGCCCATCACCGAGGAGACCGACCATGCCTAGGCCGAGCAGCAATGGCGCTGTGCCCTGGCCCGCGGACCATGCGGCGCGCTACACCGCGAAGGGCTACTGGGAAGGCCACACCATCGGCGACCGGCTCCACGCCGTCGCCGACGCGACTCCCGATGCCGTCGCGCTCGTCGACGGTGACCAGCGGCTGACGTACCGTCAACTCGCCGTGCGCGCGGACGCCGTGGCCCTGCGGCTGGCCGCGGTCGGGCTCCGCCCGGACGACCGGCTCGTGGTGCAGCTGCCCAACACCGCCGAGTTCGTGATCCTGACCTACGCCTGTCTGCGCCTCGGTGTCATCCCCGTGATGGCACTGCCCGGACACCGCAGACACGAGGTCGGTTACCTCGTCGAGCACAGCGAGGCCGTGGCCGTCGCGGTGCCCGACCACCTCAAGGGCCACGACCACCGGGCGATGGCGTTCGAGATCGCCGCGGACTCGCCAACTCTCCGGCACATCCTGGTACTTGGCGACAAGGTCGGCGACGACGCCGTGGACCTGCGGGAGTTGTGCGCCGCGTCCGGTACGCCGGCGGACCGGGCCGCCGTGGACGCGTACCGGCCGGACAGCCGATCGATCGCCGTGTTCCTGCTCTCCGGCGGCACCACCGGGCTGCCCAAGCTCATCGCCCGCACGCACGACGACTACGTCTACAACGCCCGCCGCAGCGCCGAGGTCTGTGAACTCGGTCCCGATACCGTCTACTTCGCCGCCCTCCCGCTCGGCCACAACTTCCCGCTCGCCTGCCCCGGCCTGCTCGGCACGCTGCTGCACGGCGGCCGGGTGGTGCTGGGTTCTCCCAACCCGGAGAAGGCGTTCCCGATCGTCGAGCGCGAGGGCGTCACCGCTTCGGCCCTGGTGCCGGCCATCGCCCAGCGCTGGCTGGACCACCACCGCGAACACCCCGGAACCGACCTCAGCTCGCTCCGCCTCCTCCAGGTCGGCGGCTCCCGGCTCGCCGACCACGTCGCCCGCCGGGTGCGCCCCGAACTCGGCTGCACCCTCCAGCAGGTGTTCGGCATGGCCGAGGGACTGCTCAACTACACCCGCCTGGACGACCCGGAAGACGTCATCTGTACGACGCAGGGGCGCCCCATGTGCGAGGACGACGAGCTGCTCGTCGTGGACGAGCTGGGCAACCCGGTCCCCGACGGAACCCCGGGGGTGCTGCTCACCCGCGGTCCGTACACCCCGCGCGGCTACTACCGCGCCGAAGAGCAGAACGCCCGCGCCTTCACGGAGGACGGCTGGTACCGCACCGGCGACATCGTGCGGCTGCTGCCCGACGGCAACCTCGTCGTCGAGGGCCGCGACAAGGACATGATCATCCGGGGCGGGGAGAACATCTCCGCCGAGGAGATCGAGAACTTCGCCTACCAGACCTCCGGCGTCGCCCGTGCTGCCGCCGTCGCGATGCCCGACGACCGCCTCGGCGAACGCGTCTGCCTCTACGTCGTGCCGGAACCGGGGCACACAGTGACCCTCGACGACATCCACCACGTCATGGAGGACGCGGGTACCGCCCGCTTCAAGTTCCCGGACCGGCTGGTGACGGTCCCCGAACTCGCCGCCACCAAGGTCGGAAAGATCGACAAGAAGGCCCTGCGCGCCGACATCGCGCGCCGTCTCGACGCCGAAGGGACCCCCCGATGACCAGCGACTCCGTCATAGCCCCGGACGAGACGGACCCCGAACTCCGCAAGCTGTACGACGGCTTCGCCGCCGCCGGACTCATCCCCCTGTGGACCGAGATCGGCAACCTCATGCCGCTCACCCCGCAGCCCGAGGCCGTCCCGCACGTCTGGCCGTGGGACACGCTCCTGCCGCTCGCCCGCAGCGCCGGCGACCTCGTGCCGGTCGGACGCGGCGGTGAGCGCCGCGCGATAGCACTGGCCAACCCGGGCCTGCCCGGCCGGCCGTACGCGACTCCCAACCTGTGGGCGGCGGTTCAGTACCTCGGCCCGCGCGAGGTCGCCCCCGCGCACCGGCACTCGCAGGGCGCCTTCCGGTTCATCCTGGAGGGCGAGGGCGTGTGGACCGTCGTCAACGGCGACGCCGTCGAGATGCGCCCCGGCGACCTGCTGCTCACGCCGTCGATGCACTGGCACGGTCACCACCACGTCGGCGACGAGCCGATGGTCTGGCTGGACGGCCTCGACATTCCGCTCGTACACCGCCTGGACGCCGGGTTCTTCGAGTTCGGCGAGGACGGGGTGTCGGACCGGTCGACCCCGACCCGGTCGCGCAACGAGCGGCTCTGGGGCCACCCGGGACTGCGCCCGATCGGGGCGCCGGACAGCCCCGACTCCCCGCTGATGGCCTACCGGTGGGCCGACACCGACGACGCGCTCACCGCCCAGCTGGAGCTGGAGGACGAGGGGCACACCGGCGTCGTCGAGCCCGGCCACGCCGGCATCCGCTTCACCAACCCCGCCACCGGCCGCGACGCCCTCGCCAGCCTGCGCACCGAGATGCACCGCCTGCGTCAGGGCACCACCACCGCGACCCGCCGCACGGTGGGCTCCTCGGTCTGGCAGGTCTTCCGCGGCACCGGCACCGTCACCCTCGACGACCGCGAGATCGAGGTGTCCGACGGCGACCTGATCGCCGTCCCCTCCTGGTGCGCGCTGACCATCGCCGCGCACACACGGCTCGACCTGTTCACCTTCAGCGACGCGCCCCTCTACGAAGCGCTGAATCTCGCCCGCACCGAAACGACCGGGAGCACCCGCGCATGAAGCTCGCCACCATCCGCACCGCCGACGGCACGGCGGCCGTCCGCATCGACGGCGACCGCGCCGTGGAGACCGGCACCCCCGACGTCGCCGCCCTGCTGCGCCGCCCCGACTGGCGTACGTACGCGGCCGCCGCCGACGGCCCGGCGCACGACGTGGCGGCGCTCGACCTCGCCCCCGTCGTCACGACCCCCGCCAAGATCTTCTGCGTGGGCCACAACTACCGCGCCCACATAGCGGAGATGGGCCGCGAGATGCCGTCGTACCCCGCTCTCTTCGGCAAGTTCGCCAACGTCCTGCTCGGCGCCCGCGACGACATCGTCCACCCGGGCGAGACGGAGGAACTGGACTGGGAGGCCGAACTCGGCTTCGTCATCGGCTCGCGGCTGCGCCGCCGGGCCACCAAGGAGGAGGCGGCGGCCGCGATCGCCGGCTACACCGTCGTCAACGACATCTCCATGCGGGACTGGCAGTGGCGTACCCCGCAGTGGCTCCAGGGCAAGGCGTGGGAGGCCAGCACCCCGGCCGGGCCCTGGCTGGTGACCGGCGACGAGATCGACGACGCGGCCGACCTGGAGATCCGCCTGGAGGTCGACGGGCAGGTCATGCAGCGCTCGCGCACCTCCGACCTGCTGTTCACTCCGGCGGACATCGCCGCCTACCTCAGCACGTTCACCACGCTGGAGCCGGGCGACCTCGTCCTCACCGGTACCCCGGGCGGGGTCGGCGCGGCCCGCGACCCGAAGGTGTTCCTGAAGCCGGGCCAGGTCGTACGGACCGTGGTCGAGGGCGTCGGGGAGTGCGTGAACACGGTTGTCGAGGACAAGCCGTGAGTACGCCGGAACGGGTTCTCGGCTGGGTCGAGGACGGAGAGCGCAGGCTGCGGCAGGCGGTCGACGCGCTGCCGGAGGACGCGGTCGCCGAGCCCTCCGCGTTGCCCGGCTGGACCCGCGGCCATCTGCTCAGCCACCTCGCCCGCAACGCCGACGCCCTGGTCAACCTGCTGACCTGGGCCCGGACGGGGATCCGGACGCCCATGTACACCTCGCCGGACCAGCGCGTCACGGACATCGAGGCGGGCGCCGTACGTCCCCTCGCCGAACAGCGGGCGGACGTACGGGAGTCCGCCGCGCGTTTCCGGAAGGCCGCCGACGCGCTCTCGGCC
Organism: Streptomyces sp. NPDC020898; assembly: GCF_044333925.1. Lineage (NCBI taxonomy): Bacteria > Bacillati > Actinomycetota > Actinomycetes > Kitasatosporales > Streptomycetaceae > Streptomyces > Streptomyces sp. NPDC020898. Next base: position 74,504 of record NZ_JBIRRV010000014.1, on the reverse strand, counting down.
GACGCCTGGTCGGCCCCCGTCGTGAGCGCGCAGGGGCGTGAGATCCCGGCGTCGGAGGTGCCGTGGCTGCGGGCCCGCGAGGTGTGGATCCACCTGGTCGACCTGCGCGTCGGCGCCGGAACGGACACGTTGCCGCCCGACTTCGCCTGGGCCCTCGTCCGCGATGTGGCCGGGTGGATGTCGGCCCGCGTCGAGCCAGGCATCGGCGCCGAGCTGGCGGCGGAGGGCCACGGCAGCGTCGTACTCGGCACGCCCGCCCCGGGTGCCACGGTCACCGGACCGCCGTACGCCCTCGCCGCCTGGCTCACCGGCCGAGGCGGCACCCAAGAGCTGCGTGAACGGCGTGAGCTGCGTGTCACGGGTGAACTCCCGGACATCCCACGCTGGTTGTGAACCCGGCTTTCACCTGTCGATTCACGCGTGACGCATTCACACAATTCACTCGATCACTCGATCAAAGGAGACCGACATGAGCGAGACCTTCGTCCTGGTGACCGGAGCCTGTCACGGCGGATGGGCATGGCGGCCGGTCGCGACCGAACTGAGAGCCGCCGGACACCAGGTGCACACCCCCACCCTGGCCGGCCTGGGCGCCGACGACGACCCGCGCGGCGTGACCCTCACGGACTGTGTGAACAGCCTCGTGGACTACGTCGAACGCGCCGGGCTCACCGACATCACCCTGCTCGGCCACAGCTGGGGCGGCTACGTCCTGACCGGCGCGGCGCCGCGACTCGAAGCCCGGATACGGCGCCTGGTCTTCTGGAACGCGTTCGTGCCGAACGACGGCGAGTCCCTGATCGACGCGTGCCCGCCGCACTACGGCGAGATGTTCCACGCCGTGGCGGCCGCCTCCGGCAACGACACCGTGACGTTCCCCTTCGAGGTCTTCCAGCAGGCGTTCATGCAGGACGCCAGCGAGGAGACGCAGCGCCTGATCCACTCGCTGCTCGTCCCGCAGCCCCTCGGCACCTTCACCGAGAAGCCGGACACGACGGCGTTCACCGCCCTCGACCTCCCCACCGCCTACATCCTGGCCACCGAGGACCTCGCCCTTCCCGGCGAGTGGGCCTGGGCCGACCGCTTCCTGCCGCGGCTCAAGAACCCGCTGGTCATCGAGACCCCGGGCAGCCACGAGGCCCTCTTCACCCGCCCCGCCGAACTGGCCGACGCGTTCGTCCGGGCCTGCGCCGCGTAACGCGGCTGGGCACAGCGGAGCGATCGTGGCCGAATGCCGTCAACTGCGGTGCGGCAGGAGGGTGTTGACGGCAGCGGCAGGACAGGGAGGAGATGGCGGGGCACACGCCCGACTCGGGCCTGTGCCCCGCACGGCGGCTTGCTAGGGCCGGGCGTACGGCCGGGTCATGATCTCCATGTTGTGGCCGTCCGGGTCGGCGAAGTACGCGCCGCGTCCGCCGAAGAGGCGGTTGATCCGGCCGGGTTCGGTGTGGTTGGGCTCGGCGTAGTAGGTGACCCCCACCGCCTCCAGCCGAGCGACCATGCCGTCGAAGTGCTCGTCGGGCACGAGGAACGCATAGTGCTGCGGCTGGATCGGCTCGTCACGCTTCTCGTAGTAGTCGAGCGTCACGCCGTTGCCCAGGTCGACGGGCAGGAACGGCCCGAAGGGCGCGCCGACCTTCAGACCCAGGATCGCGGTGATGAACTCGGCCGACAGGTACCGGTCCGTGGCGTACACGGCGGTGTGGTTCAGCTGGACGGTAGTGACCGACAGCTCGTCTTCGTGCTGGTGCTGCTCGACAAGGGGCATGTGTGGATGTGTCTCCGGGTCTTTGATCCGCTGTGGAGCGCCGCGCAGGGGCGCTGGGAAGAAGGACAGGAAGACATCGGCGGGGCTCTGGCCCGCCTCGTGCTCACGCCGAGGCCGGGCGCCTCACTCGTGCATGGCCCATGGCCGACCCGGCAGTCACCCGGCCGACCCTAGTGCCCTGCCGCGCACCGCTGCAACGCGGCGCCGTAAATCCGTATGACAGGACCGCGACGCTTTGGCACGATCGCTCAGTTGCCCTGCCCTGCCCTGCCCTGCCTGGTTCTGGAGGAACGCCACGACCACCCATGACAAGCTCTCTGCGGCCTGGTTGCCGTGGTCTGCCGTCGATCCCGATCGCCATGCCTTCGCCTGGGACGACGAGGAGGCCTCTCGGGTCGCCGCGGTGATCGCCTCGATGGTGCCTCGTCCCGGTGCCGGGTGGAAAGAGGAGTTTCGCTTCACCGACGAGGTCACGGTGCTGCTGGCAGCCCGGTACGGCCGGTGGGCCTGCGGATGGCACTGGGCGGTCGGGGAGGGCGGTTCGGGTGGCGTCGTCACCAGCTGGTGCTGCGCCTCGCACTCGATGGGCGAACCCGAAGCGACGGCCGCCAAGGTGATCGCGTCGATGCTGGAGTGGCGCGACTGGCTGGAGGAACTGGCCGAGCGGTTCGCCCGGTTGGCGCCGCCCGCCGGAGTGGACGCCGAGGAGCGCAGCTGGCACCTGGAACGGGCGGCGACCCGGCTGGTGACGGTGGTGGTGGACCGTACGGGGCACGAATGCGGTTGGTACGGGCTCTGCCACACGGTGCTGACATGGTTCCTCTCCTCCACAGGCATGGGGCCGGACAGTGCGAGAGCCGCGGTCGAGGCCGCGATCGGTGGACGGTTCGAGAGCTGGACGGAACCGGCGCGGACCCTGGTCGACACCGTGGCAGAGGATCTCGCCGTGGGCCTGACCGGAGAGCGGCCCTACCGTGACCGCTGACGCCCTGGCTGTCTGGTGCCGTGTCAGGAGCCGGATCGACTGGGCTTCCGCAGTCGGCGAGACACCGGCCCCGGTCGAAGCGACCGTGGACGGCTTCGCCAACTGGTGTGCCGCGGGGGGCCGTTCGGCGGATCCGGCCCGAGCCGACCGACTGCTCGCGGCGCTGCGGCGGTCGCGCGCTGACGCTTCCTACGGGCGCTCCCTCACCTGCGCGCTGCTGACCGGATGGCAGCGGCTTGTCCTCGGTGTGCCCGAGGTTCCGTTCCGGCAGGGCGATGCCTTCGCCAAGGGCGGCCGGGAACGCTACGCACTCACGCCACACACCAGGCGGGACTTCGAGCACTGCCTGCACGACAGCACCGACCCGCGAGTCCCCCTGGCCTCCCGCGCGGCCAGGGCCTATCTGGACGTGGCCTTCTTCCACCCCTTCGCCGATGGCAACGCCCGCCTCGCCATGCTCACCCTCGCCCATGTCCTGGAACGGGAGGGAGTCCGGCTGGATCAGGCCGGCCCCCTGCAGACCACGCGGTACGCGGACGACGCCGTCGGCGCAGCCGACCTGGCGGTCCTGGTCTCCGTCCTCATCCGCTCGACCCGGCACCGGACGAGCAGAGCCCGCGACTGAGAGCGCAACTCCCGTGGGAGGACCGGAGGGAACCGTTCCGTCGCGGTGCGGTATCTGGCCCGGCATGGGTCCAATGATGTTGTTCTTCGGGCTGGTCTTCATGGGCGGGTGGGCGGCGGCCGTCGGTGCGCTGGTGTACGCCGTGGTCGCGCTGGTGCGTGTCTGGCCGCAGGACTGGATGCGCAGCCAAGGACATCTGGCGGTACGGGTGTTGGTGCCGACGCCCGCATACCGGCGCTTCGACGTGGCGCTCACCGTGGCGGCTCTCCTGGCCGACCTGTGGTTCGTGTCGGCGGTCATCGTGTTCGGGTCGGACGGCATCTTCACCGAGGAGTGGATGGGCTATCCCGGCATGACGGATCCCGAAGGGCAGGGGTACCAGGCCGGAGCGGTGGACGCACTGCGGACGCTGGCGTGGTGGACCTCCGGGATCGCGGTCCTGGGCCGGTGCTGGATCACCGCCGGCGTGCAGCTGTGCGTCCTGCCGATGGCGGCATCGTGGATCGGATCGTTCGACACCTACTACACCTGACCCGCGCGGGCCTGCCACGGGCTCTCCGGCAGGCACGGGAGCCTCGTGCGCGCCGGACACCGACCCCTCAACAGCCGGCGCCGGCGGCCTGCTCCGGTACCCGGGCGGTGGTCCGGCGTGGCACCAGAGTGGGGGCCAGGGTGACCTGGGCGGAGGGCTTGCTCCGATCGGCGATCCGTTCCTGGACGAGACGGGCGGCGTTGCGGCCCATCTCGTGGCCCGACTGGTCGACGCTGGTCAGTGACACCGGGCCGAACGCGGCGAACGTGGTGTTGTCGTATCCGGCCACCGAGATGTCGCCGGGGACGGAGAGCCCGGCTTCGGCGACCGCCTCCAGTACGCCCATCGCCACGACGTCCGCTCCGGCGAACACGGCGGTGGGGCGCCGGGGGCGGTCCAGTAGTTCCACGGCGCCCAGATGGCCGCCCTCCTGGGTGTAGCTGGTGGAGACGACATCGATCCACTCCACGAGGCCGTGGGTGCGCATGGCCTGCCGGTATCCGTCGGCACGGCGGGTGTTGGGCATCTCCGCGAGGCGCGTCGGGTCGGTCTCGTGGTGCTCGATGTGGGCGATCCGCCGATGCCCCAGACCGGCAAGGTGGCCGACGACGAGTGAGGCGCCGTCGATGTCGTCGTTCACCACCGTGTCGTACACCGGAGAGGATCCGTGCCGCCCCACGACGACGGTCGGTACGGCGGCGGCGACGCGTTCGAGGTGGGCGCGCGAGGACACCGGGGCTACCAGGATCAGGCCGTCCATACTGCGGTCGATCATCGCCTCGGTGACCCGGGCCTCCGCCTTCTCGCCGTTGCAGCCCGGCCCCAGGAGGACTTGGTACTCCGTGTCGTCCAGCACCTGGGTGATCCCGTCGAGGACCTCGGGGAAGAACGGATTGCGGATGTCGGGCAGCATCACACCGATGGTGTACGTCTGCCCCCGCAGGCCCCTGGCGCCCGCGTGCGGCCGGTAGCCGAGCTCGTCCATCGCCCGGCGCACCTTCGCCCGCATCTCGGGACTGGCTCCGTACGCGTTGCGCAGCACCTTGGACACGGCGGTCGTGGACACCTGGGCGTGTCGTGCGACATCGACGATGGTGACACGGCGGCCCGATGCTGGCGGCTCCATCCGGTTCCTCTCCCCTTGGGAAACGTTGCCGCCGAGTGTACGGACAGGCTTACGGGCCGGCAGAGGCCAGGCGAGGCCGCGCCGTTCGACCGTCGTAACAATTGTGCAGCGTGCGCGGCATCTTGACGTCACGCGGGACGCTCCCTAAGGTCTGGCCACACCCGTGGGAAACGTTACCCATAGAGCTAAGGCTCTTCTCTCCGGCAGTCATGTTGAAACGTTTCAGGAAGGAGGTGAGTCGGTGACCGTGGCTCAGAAAGAGAACCTTCCGGGCAGTGACCGGCCGCCGGACGCGGAGCCCCCTCCACGGGTCCGACGGGCGCGTACCGCCCCGCCCTGGTGGTTCGCGCTGCCGGCGCTGCTCCTGTTCGCCTTCGTCGTCCTGGTCCCGAGTGTCCGAGGTGTCCACTACGCCTTCACGGACTGGGACGGCCTGGACCCCGGCTTCACCTTCGTGGGACTGGACAACTTCGCCGACATGCTCCGCGATCCCGATGCGCTGCAAGCGATCCGGCACACGCTGTTGATCGCCGTGTCGATCACGGTCGTCCAGAACGCGCTGGGCCTGCTGCTGGCCCTCGGAGTCAACTCGGCCATCAGGTCCCGGAACCTGCTCCGGGTCCTCCTCTTCGCCCCGGCGGTGATCACCCCGATCGTCACCGCCTACCTCTGGCGCAATCTGCTCGGCCCCGACGGTGCGGTCAACAGCCTGTTCGGCGCGGTCGGCCTGGACGGTCTGCGGCAGGACTGGCTGGGCAGCCCGAGCCTCGCACTGTGGTCGGTGGTCGGAGTGACCGTCTGGCAGTTCGCGGGCTACTCGATGGTCATCTTCCTGGCCGGGCTCCAGTCCGTGCCCAAGGAGGTCCATGAGGCCGCGGCCATCGACGGGGCGGGCCCGGTGCGGCGCTTCTGGTCGGTCACCCGGCCGCTGCTGGCTCCGGCCCTCACCATCAACCTGATGCTGTCGATCATCGGCGGGATCAAACTCTTCGACCAGGTGTACGCGTTGACGGGCGGCGGCCCCGGTCACGCCACCGACACCCTCTCGACGCTCATCTACAAGGACGCCTTCACGCTCGGCGAGTTCGGCTACAGCATCGCGCTCGCGGTCGTCCTCACCATCATCGTGGCGGTCGCGTCGACCGGACAGCACGCCGTGCTCTCCCGCAACGAGAGGGCCGCGTCGTGAACCGCTACCGCGGGCGCACGCTCGCGCTGGAACTGGCGATGATCGCCACCGCCCTGGTCGTCGGCTTCCCCGTGTACGTCCTGGTCAACCTGGCCCTGCGGCCGGTGTCGGACACCTCGTCGCCGATCAGCCCGACCACCTCGCCCACCTTCGACAACTTCTCGCAGGCGTGGCAACAGGGCGGCCTGGGCGGCGCGTTGGGTAACAGCCTGCTGGTGACGGCGTGCAGTGTCGTCATCGTGCTGGCCGTCTCGTCGCTCGCGGCGTACCCGCTCGCCCGCGTCACGGCCCGCTGGTCCCGGCGGACGTATCTGCTCTTCCTCCTGGGCCTCGTCCTCCCCTTCCAACTCGCCTCACTGCCGCTCTACCAGACCATGCGGGACCTGGGGCTGCTCGGTACCCCGTGGGCACTGGTCCTCTTCTACGCGGGCCTGCAAGTGCCGTTCACCGTCTTCCTCTACGTCGGCTTCCTGCGCGCGCTGCCCCGCGACTTCGAGGACGCGGCCCTGATCGACGGCTGCACACCGCTGCAGAGCTTCCGTCACGTGGTCCTGCCCCTGCTCAAACCGGTCACGGTGACGGCCCTGGTGCTCAACACGGTCGCCGTCTGGAACGACTTCTTCACCCCGCTGCTGTACCTCAGCGGCAGCGACCGGCAGACCATGCCGGTCGCGATCGCCGGCTTCGTCGGTCAGTACGTCACCGACTGGAACCTCGTCTTCGCCGCACTGGTGATCAGCATCCTGCCCGTCCTGCTCGTCTACTTCCTGCTCCAGCGCAGCATCATCAACGGCTTCGCGGGAGGGCTGCGCGGATGAGACGCGACGCCCGCCCGTCACCGACACCCGGTGGCTCATCCCCGAGGGGGACACATGAAGACACGCACACTGCCGGCCCTGATCGCCGCGTTGACGGCCGGAGCCGTACTGGCCGCCTGCAGCGGCGGCACCAAGGCGGGCTCGGGCGGCGGCGGTTCGCAGACCCTGACGCTCGCCTCGATCGACCAGGGCTCCGTCGAGGACGTCGTCAAGGCGTTCGAGAAGGCCAACCCGGGGGTCAAGGTCCGCTACACCACCAGCGGCGCCGACCAGTACCAGCAGCAGATCCGCACCCAGTTGTCCTCGGGCACCGCACCCGACGTGATGTCGGTCTGGCCCGGCAACGGCAACCCCGCCGCCACATACGTTCTGGCCGAGCCGGGCTACCTGCGCGACCTCTCGGACCAGCCCTGGGCCGCCAGGATGCCGGACGCGATCAAGAGCGTCGCCCAGTACGACGGCAAGACGTACAACGCGATCTTCGGCCAGAACGGCATCGGCGCGGTCTACAACCAGCAGGCCATGGAGAAGGCCGGCCTCACCCCGCCGGACACCTGGACGGAACTGCTCGCCTTCTGCAAGGCCGCGAAGGACAAGGGCACCCCCGCTTTCGCCCTCGGCAACCAGGACAACTGGGTGACCCAGCTCGTCCTGTACGCGCTGGTCGCCACGACCGTCTACGGCGACGACCGCGACTTCGACGAGAAGATGCAGGCCGGACAGGCCACGTTCGCCCGGTCGCAGTGGACCACCGCCCTGGACAAGTACCTGACGATGGAGCGGACCGGCTGCTTCCAGAAGAACCCGCTGGGCACCAACTACGAAGCCAGCCAGGCCCTCGCCGCCACCGGCAAGACGCTCGGCATCGTCCAGGGCAACTGGGTGATCGCCCTCCTCAAGCAGAAGAACCCCAAGGGCACGTTCACGCTCCGGGCGCTTCCGGCCACCGACGCCCCGGCCGAGACCCTCATACCGGCTGCGGCGGGCGCCGGCTACGGCGTCAACGCCAAGGCCGACAACGAGGAACTCGCCCTGAAGTTCGTGAACTTCGTGATGTCGCCCGAGGGCATGAACCTGTTCGCCAAGAAGCAGGGCAGCCTGCCCTCCCTGCCCGACACGGGCTACGCGGCGGACCCGTCACTGGCCGAACTCACCACGTTCGTCGAGGCGGACCGGACCGTGCCGTTCATGGACCAGCTCTGGCCCGACGCCAAGGTCCAGCAGACCATGCTCAGCGGCCTCCAGGAGATCTTCAGCGGACAGTCCACGTCCAAAAAGCTCCTCGACGAGATGGACGCCGACTACAAGGCCGGCTCCTGACCGCACGCGAAACACGTGTGGATACCGATGAACACAGATGAATACCGAAGGGATGCAGGTGTGAGCCATGCACAACACGACGGTGACAGCGCCGGCAAAGACGGCAGCGGGGTCCGCCGCAGGAGCGTGCTCGCCGCGTCGGCGGTCGCGGTGCCGATAGCGGCCGGCCTGGGCGGCGGCGGCACCGCACACGCGGCGCCCTCCCGCCGTACGGAGCAGGCCGCCGTGACCGGGCCGACCGTGGAACACCGCACGGATCCCCTGGGCATGGACGCCGCCCGGCCGCGCTTCGGCTGGCGCATGCGGTCGGCGGCCCGGGGGAGGAGCCAAGGGGCGTACCAGATCCTCGTGGCGAGCTCACCGGACCGGCTGACCGCCACCCGCGCGGACGTCTGGAACAGCGGCCGCGTCCGTTCCTCCGACTCCGTGGCAGTCCGCTACGCGGGCAAGCAGGTGCGCGCCTCGACCCGCTACCACTGGACCGTCACCGTCTGGGACGCCGAAGGCCGTCCGGTCGGTACCTCGGCGCCCGCCTTCTTCGAAACCGGCCTCCTGAGCACCGACGGCGTCGGCGGCTGGGAGGGCGCGCAGTGGATCGGGATGAAGGGGAAGGCCCTCAACTCGGCCGGCGCGCCGATGCTGCGGAAGGAGGAACGTCTCCGGGCGGCGGGCTCCGCCAAGCCCAGGGTCCGCGAGGCACGGCTGTACGTCTCGGCCCTCGGCGTGTACGACGCCTACATCAACGGGCGCCGGGTGACGGTGGAGCAGGACGGCTCCACCACGATCGAGCTGCTGCCTCCGGGCTCGACGAACTACGACGCGCGCGTCAACTACATGACGTACGACGTCACCAGCCTCGTGACGAGGGAACCGGACGTCACCCTCGCGGTCGTCCTGGGCAACGGCTGGTACAACGGCCGTATCTCCGAGGGCAGTACGTACTACGCGGAGGACGGCAACGCCCTGGCCGTGAAGGCCAAGCTGCTGATCCGGTACGCCGACGGCACCTCGCAGACCGTCGTCTCCAAGCCGGACGGCGGCTGGAAGGCCACGGACACCGGTCCCTACCGCGCCGACGACATCTACGACGGCCAGACCTACGACGCCCGCCAGGAACTCCCGGGCTGGACGTCCCGAGGATTCGACGACGCCGCCTGGGCGGACGTGGAACGCGTCGCCTTCGACGACAGGTTCCCGGACGCGGCCCTCCTCGCCTACCCGGGCGAGACCGCACGCTTCATGCATCGCTGGGACCGGCGACCGCAGTCGATCACCGTCGCCACCGGGGTGACCGGACAGGACGGCAGCGCCAACGGCAGGGGCCGCATCGTCGTCGACCCCGCCCGGACGGTGACCGACCCCGCGAAGGCGGCCACCGCCCCGGTCACGTTCGGCAGCGGCGAGACCGTCGTCCTCGACCTGGGCCAGAACATGGTCGGCGTGGCCCGCTACAGCCTGCGCGGCCCGGCCGGAGCCAGGGTCGAGTTCAGGTTCGGCGAGATACTCAACGACGACAGCGCCGGCGCGGACGGACCCGAGGGCTCCCTCTACCGGGCCAACCTCCGCAGCGCCAAGGCCACCAGCACGTACGTCCTGAAGGGCGACCGGCACGGCGAGACCCACCAGGACTCCCTGACCTTCTACGGCTTCCGCTATGTCTCCGTCACCACGACGGACACCGTCACGCTCACCGGCCTGACCGGCAAGGTCGCCACGTCCGCGATCCGCGAGACCGGCACCGTCACCACCGACGATCCCGACATCAACCAGCTGGCGAGCAACATCCGTTGGGGCCAGCGCGGCAACTACCTCTGGGTGCCCACCGACTGCCCCCAGCGCGACGAACGCCTCGGCTGGACCGGCGACACCCAGGTCTTCTCCGCGACCGGCCTGTACAACGTGGACGCCGGTGTCTTCCTCACCCACTTCCAGGACACCGTCGTCGACTCCCAGGCCATCTACGGCGTGGACAGAGCGCAGTTCACGGGGGTCGCCCCGACGGGACGGTACAACTTCCCGGGCGGCGGCAGCGGTTGGGCGGACGCCGGGGTCATCGTGCCGTGGACCGTGTGGCAGATGACCGGGGACGCGACCGTCGTCGAGGACAACTGGCCCGCGATGACCCGCTACCTGGACTGGATCCAGGAGCAGACCGGCGACACCTACGCCGGACAGGGCTCCCTCACCGGCGACTGGCTCGGGCCACAGAAGACCAGCGCCCAGCTCATGAGCGACGTCTACTACGGCTACAGCACCCGCCTCATGGCACACATGGCCCGCGCGATCGGCAGAACGGCGGAGGGGGAGGCGTACGACCGGCTCTTCGGCCGCATCCGGCAGGCGTTCATCATCAAGTACCTGTCCACCGAGGGCGGCACGGTCACGGTCAGGTCCAGCCTCGGCGACGCCTCCCCGATCGAACCGGGCTCCGACCCCAATCAGAAGACCGAGGACAACAGCCAGACAGCGCTGCTCTGGGTCCTCAAGCTCGGCTTCTACGAGACGGAGGCCCAACGCCGCACGCTCGTCGGGCATCTCGCCGACAACATCGGCAACGACGACGCCTACAAGGCCGCGCACCCGGACAGCATCCGCGTCAGATACGCCGAGAACACGCTGTCCGTCGGCTTCCTCGGCGTCAACGTCCTGGCCCCCGTCCTCACGGACGAGGGACGCGCGGACCTGGCGTACAAGCTGCTGCACCAGGACGCGCTGCCGTCCTGGCTGTTCTCGGTGAAGAACGGTGCCACCACCGTCTGGGAGCGCTGGAACTCGTACTCCAAGGACGACGGCTTCGGGCCGGTCGGCATGAACTCCTTCAACCACTACGCCTACGGCGCGATCATGGAGTGGATGTACGCCTACATGGCCGGCATCGCCCGCGACCCGGACAACCCCGGCTTCAAGCGCTTCCTGCTGCAACCCCACCCCGACCCCACCGGCAGGATCACCCGGGCGGCGGCCTCGTACGAGTCGCCGTACGGCGAGATCAGGAGCGCATGGGCGGTCGAGGACGGAGGCAGAACCCTCGTGTACGAGGCGGTCGTGCCCGCCAACAGCGAGGCGACCCTGCGCCTTCCGTCCCTCTCCGCCGACGCCGTCCGCGAAGGCCGGACCCCGCTGGCACAAGTGGACGGCGTACGGTTCCTCGGCCACGAGGACGGAGTGTCCTCCTACCTGCTGCCCTCAGGCCGGTACCACCTGACCGCCCGGCTCCGCTGATCGGCAGTTGCCGCAGTCCCCGGCCGCAACGGCCCGTCTGCGTACGGGAGTTCGGCCGGGGACGGGACCTCGCGCTTGTGGATCGGCGTGAGCCTCTGACGGAGGGTTCACCGTCGCCCCTCCTGGCATTTCGGCTTCCGGCCGGCCTTGCGAGCCAACTGGCGGTGCGGCAGGGCGTGTTGTGCCAGGGAACAGCGAGCCAGGCCACCCGCGGTCACTGCTGGAAGGGGCTGCCGGGCACTCGATATCCCTTCGGGAAAATAGCTTGGCCCGGCTTTGTGGAACCTTGAAGAATGACGGCCATGCAGATTCGACAGGCACGGCCTGAGGACGCTCCAGCGGTTGCCGGCGTCTACGTCCGCTCCTGGCAGGTGGCCTTCGCCGGCCTTCTTCCGCCGTCCTACCTCGATGCCATGGACCCAAGCCGCGAAGAGTCCGGCTGGAAGACCCGCATCGTGGAGACACAGTGGCCGACTTCGGGAGTGCTGGTGGCCGAGACGGAGGTGGGGATCGTCGGGTTCACAGGATTCAGCCCGTCTCAGGAGACGCCCGCCGTCGCGGAAATCGGCACGCTCTACGCGATGCCCGAGGTGTGGGGCACGGGGATCGGAAAACAGCTGATGCTGGCCACGCTGACCACCCTCGGACAGGCGGACTACAGGCAAGCCACCTTGTGGGTCCTGGAAGACAATGAACGCGCCCGACGCTTCTACGAGGCCGCCGGTTGGCGCGCAGACGGCGCGGCTGTGGAAGACACCACTGGCGGAGCCGCTCTGAACAAGTTGCGTTACCGCCGCCCTCTTGGCTAGCCCGCTCACCATCCCGTGTGTCCGGAGAACCACGAAGCGGCGTGGTCGAGAGATGGCGTCGACCTCGTGGATCCCGTGCCGCTGGGCCGGGGCTCGATGGCGCCCCGGCACAGCGGGTTCCGACTAGATGCCGAACGGTGCGGCGTAGTGGACCGTGCCGCTGGGCAGCGGGTGGTCGGCGTCGAGGGAGAGAGCCATCATGGCCTCGTCCGGGACGTCGATGCTGAGTCCGATGCCGTGCTGGGAAGCGCGAGTGAAGCCGAACCGCGGGTAGTACGCCGGGTGCCCGAGGACGGTGACGAAGTGCTCGCCCAGCTCCTTGGCAGCCTGCAACGAGGCACGGATCGCCGCGGCGCCGGCGCCGGTCCGCTGGTACTCGGGCCGGACGGCGACGGGGCCCAGGCACAAGGCCGGGATGTCGTCGATGTGACAGCGGGTCAGCAGCGCGTGGCCGATGAGCTTGCCGTCATGATCGGTGGCGACGATGGACAGTCCGTCGATCCACGAGGGATCGGCGCGCAGGGCGTCGACGAGGTCGGCCTCCAACGGAGTGTCGAACGCGGCGAGGTCGATGTCGCGAAGGGTGGGGATGTCGGCGCTGGTCTCAGCGCGCGTGATCCAGTTGATGCTCACGATGGATGGAGATCCGTTTCATGGTTGGTTCGGACGTGAGGGTGGTCCGGATCACCCCGCCGAATCCGACCGCTCACGCACCAGCGCGCCAGTCAGCGCCGGCGGAGGCGGGCCGTGCCGCAGCGGGGTACGGGCAAGCGGTAGAACTCGCTCACCGGGACACCGGTCTCGGCCATGACCAGGGTGCCGTCGGGCTTGAAGACCTCCACGTCGATCGCTCCCGCGCCGTTGGCTGTCGGCCGGGCGAATTCGAGTACGAGATGGTCCTGCGCTGTCGCATTGAGGACCAGGACATCGGTGTCCGCCGATTCGATACGGACGACAGCCGGCTGATAGACGCCGACGACACGCACGCCGTCGTCGCTCCGGGCGGAAAGCCACGGGTAGTTCTCCACCGGAAGGCCGCCGGTGAGGTCACCGCCGAGCACCACACTTTTCACGGATTCCCACTGAGCCAGCCCGAACTCGAGAACGCGCCGGTGCTCAGCGGGCAGGGTCGTCAGCCGCACGGAAATCTGCGGCACGCCGAAGAAGGCGTTGAGCAACTGCCGGGACGCGACGTGGTCGGACCCCGTCGGGTCCCACATCATCATGTCGGAGTGGATCACGCGGCCGGATGCGAGAAGCCTGGCGTCGACGATCGAGGTGCGGTTGGAGATGGCGTCGGCCGGACAGTCGTTGGCCCGCAGCACGTTGCCGTAGGGCGCGATCGACGGACTGACGTAGGGCTGGCGGAACTCCAGCAGGACGTCCGGTCTGCCGATCTCGGCGAGCGCCTGGACGAGGTCGCCCATCCATGCCTGCATCGCCAGGCCGACATCGCTGATGTCGCCGGTCGAGGGCGCCGTCTTGTAGATCATGGCCTCGTTGAGGAAATCGATCTTCAGGCCGTCGATGCCGTAGTCGCGAACCAGACGGAGGCACACCTCCACCAGGTGCTCGCGGGCTTCGGGCAGGCGAGGGTCGATGATGTGGGTGTCGAGTTCTTCCTTGTACGCAGGGGCGAGGGAGGCGAGTTCTCCGTAGCGGTCGCTCTTCGAGCCGAGCAGCAGCGGCGCTACCCACACCACCACCTTCAGCCCCAGCTCCCGCAGCCGCTCGACGTGCGCCCTGAAGTCCGGGAACTTCGCCTCGTCGGGCGCCCAGTCGCCGCATCCGGCATACCCGCGGCCGTGTCCGTAGCGCTGCCAACCGTCGTCGATGAAGAGCGCCTTGAGCCCGATGGCGACCGCGATGGCGGCTTCGTCCTCCAGGCTCGACGCATCGACGTCCTGACTGAACGAGTACCAGGTCGAGTACACAGGCTCGGTGGCGAACTCCGGGACCGGCATGGAGGGAACTCCTACCTGCTCGCGGAACCATTCGCCGATGGAGCCGATCGCTTCGGTGTAGTCCGTGCCAGGGGCGGCAAGAGCCAGCTTCACCCGTCGGCCCGCCGAAGCGCGAAGAAGCGTGAGGTGAACGACGAACGTCTTCTCCTCCTCCGACACACCGAAGCGCATCTCGACTTCCTGGACCAGCTCGCCGAGACCGAACGTCAGGAGGTTGCGTCCTGAGTTGTCGTAGAGACATCCGATCGGGGCGGAGTTGACCAGGGAGGTGACTTCCCTGCCCATCCAGTCGGGCAGCACTGTCCGGTGGTGGCGGGAGTCGGGGTGCCAGAAGCCGACCGCGTCGGCGAGCGGGACCTGCAAGGTGATGAGCAGAGGGCCGTCCACGCCGGCTTCGAACTCCAGGACGCGTACCGGGCCGAGTTCTTCGGATTCCCCCAGCACCGTCGTGGAGTTCGAGACCGCCAGCTGGACTCCGAACGGCTGCTGGGCCAACCGCGCCACCTGACCGAGAACGGTTTCCTGAAGCATGTCGTCCCTCTCCTGTCGTTCACGTGGTCGGGACTGTCGCGTCACGACCACGGCGACCATCCCACGACGAGTTCCGCCCGCCTGCCGGCTTCTCGATTCCTTGCCGCGCACGTCCACGTGACGCCGCGCACGCGAATCGGCGGACGGGCCGGAGAATCCGGTCCGTCCGCCGATCAGGAAGCAACCAACGGGGAGGCGTCAATCCGTCAGTTGAGCGTCCACTGCTGGTTGGTGCCGCCGTTGCACGTCCACAGGTCGATCTTGGTCCCGTTGGCGGTCCCGTTGCTGACGGCGTCGAGGCAGAGACCGGACTGGTTGTTGGTGAGGGTGCCGTTGGAGTTGACGGTCCACTTCTGGTTGGTACCGCCGGTGCAGTCCCAGATGATGACCTTCGTCCCGTTGGTGGTGCCGTTGTTGTCGGCGTCGAGGCACTTGTTGCCGTAGACCACGAGCTCGCCGCGCGACGTGGACGTGAAGGTCTGGTTGTGTCCGCCCACGCAGTCCCACAGGGCGAGCTGGGTGCCGTTGGTGATGGTGTTCTTGGCGAGGTCGAGGCAGCGGTTGGAGCCGGCGCCGACGATCGCGTTGCCGTCGGTGCCGGCGATGCCCTGAAGGAGGACGGCGTCGAGGTTGGGTGACCAGCCGCCACTGTTGGAGAACTTCATGGTGTTGGGGCCCTTGGCCATGCCGACCAGCACGGAGACGGTGCCGGGAGTGGTCCAGGAGCCGGTCGGCGGGAACGAGACCACCGTGGGCTGCTGGCCGTTGACCTGGAGCGTCGCCGTACGGGCGGCGCTGTCACCGTTGACGTAGGCGATGGTGGCGAGCTTCACGCCGGACGTCGAGGCGTTGACGCCGTTGAACGTCAGGGTGTTGGCGGAGCCGTTGCCGACATAGCCGACCAGCGAGCCGCCCGAGCAGTTCGCGCAGGTGGCGTTCGCGGCGGCACCGGCCAGGGTGTTGGACGAGGACTCGGCCTCGTACGTCGTGCCGGAGGCCTCGGTGCCGGAGACGGTGAGCAGCACCGCTTCGCCGGCCGGGACGCTGGTGGTGTAGCTCGTCGCGGAGCTGCCCGCGTTCGTCGTCGTCCATACGTTGCGTACGGCGGCGGAGGCCGTGGTCAGGCCCAGGTCGGCCCAGCGGGCCGTGACGGAGGCGGCGGCGGAGGTGCGGTTGAGCAGCAGCACGGCACGCTTGCCGGTGCCGGACAGGACCTTGCTGTAGACCTGCAGGCCCTTGGTGTCCTCGGCGACCTTGACGCCCTGGAGGCCGCGGGTGTCCTGGTCGATGGCGATGACCTCGGAGTTCTTGAGGATCGACGCGGTGGTGGAGCTCATGGTGGTGAGGTTGTTGCCGGCCAGCAGCGGAGCGCCGGAGATCGCCCACAGGCTCATGTGGGTGCGGTTCTGGGCGGCGCTGAAGCCGTTCATGCCGACCATCAGCATGTCGGGGTCGTTGTAGTACCCGGTGTGCTGGGACGACGGGTGCAGCGCCTTGTCGAAGTTGGCCAGCATGTTGGCCGTGGACGGGCTGCTGCCCCAGAAGATGATGTCGGTGCTGGTACGCCACATCGGGGCCAACCCCGCGCCCCAGTTCCAGGAGTTGCCGGTGCCCCACTCGCAGAACGACAGGACCAGCTTGCGGCCGGTGATCGCGGTCGCGGCGTCGTTGGCGGCGCTGATCGCCCTGTACGTGGTCTCCTGGTCGAGGCCCTCGGCGTTGCCGCCGCACCAGTCGATCTTGACGAAGTCGTAGCCCCACTCCTGGAACGTCTGCATGTCCTGCTGGTAGTGCCCCTCACTGCCGGTGTTGGGCGCCGCGGGCCTGGTGGTGGGGTAGTAGTAGCCGCAGCCCTGCTTGCCCGCGTCGGTGTAGATGCCCGCCTTCAGGCCCTTGCTGTGGAGGTAGTCGGCCATGGCCTTCATACCGCCGGGAAACAGGCTTTCGTCGGTGACGATCCTCCCGTTGCTGTCACGGGCGCCCTGCCACCAGCCGTCGTCGATATTGACGTAGTCGTAGCCGGCGGCGGCCATGCCGGACGAGACGAGGGCGTCGGCCTGGGCCTTGATGGTGTTGTAGTCGATGCTGCTGGCGAAGCTGTTCCAGGAAGCCCAGCCCATCGGTGCCGGCGGAACCGCGACCTGGTTGCTGGTCACCGCGACGGGCTCGGTCCGGCCGAGGTCCGCCGACGGCGTCCGGCCACCGCCCGCGGCCGCGAGCCCGGCGAAAGCCAGACCGAGGGCCAACGCCTGGACGGCGATACGTCTTGTCCAGCGGGCCACGGCGGTTCTCCCTGATGACATGAAGTCGACCCTTTCCAATCCAATGTGCAAATAGCGGGCACCGGCCTCCTGCGGCCAAAAATGTTACCGTTCACATTTTTGCTCCGCAGGGCTCGGCAACGGACAGCGTGGCAAGGGAAGGCCGGGATGAGGCTTTCACCAAGGGGAATCACGAGGCGGAACCTGTGGGTGGGTTCCTGCACGCCTCCGGCACCGGTCGTTAACGTGCCGGTGACGCAGCAGCAGTGTGAACGGTAACAATTGGCCCCGCAATACTTCGCGTGGAACTTTTCTCCTGGCCTCCCGTCAGGCGACGGCGGAGGAGGCGCGGGGGTCGGCCAAACGGCTCGATCCGGAGCCGTCGAAGCAGGTCGTCACCGCTGCGGGTACGGTATGGCCGTCGGTCCTCAGGGAGTGGACGTCAGCGCCTTCTCAGGGGCATCGAGGACACCGCGATCGGCTGTCACCGCCGCTGTCACCCCCTGGCCAGTCCCGACGAGGAGCCGTCCCCACCATGCAGGAAGCGACGCCCGCCCCCCGCTCCGGCGGGGAACCGCAGGCTCCGAAGACCGTCAGCATCCGGGACGTCGCCAGGGAGGCGGGCGTGTCCCACCAGACCGTCTCCCGGGTCGTCAACGGTCACCCCAAGGTCAAGGAGTCGACCCGGGCCCGGGTCCTGAACGTCATCGCGGAACTGGGCTACACGCCCAACCGGATGGCCCGGGCCCTCGCCGGAGGTGCGGTGCGCTCGGTGACCGTGCTGACCTCCGACACCTCCTTGTACGGGGCCTCGGCGACCCTGAAGGGCATCGAGGAGGCGGCGAGGGCGGCGGACTTCGCCGTCGGGATCAGCGTGCTCGGCACCGGCTCGGCCCAGCAGCCCGCCGATGTCGCGGCCCGGGTCAGCAGGCCGGGGGAGGCGGTGCTGGTGATCGCCTTCGACGCACCGGGCGTACAGGCGTGGGAGGCACTGCCCGCCGGGTTCCCGGCAGCGGCGGCGGTGGAACGGCCCGAGGACGGCAGTCCCGGCGACCGGCCCCACCTCTGGCTGGACGACCGGGCGGCGGCAGCCCAGGCCACCCGCTATCTCCTCGGACTCGGCCACGAGACCGTGCACTACCTGGCGATCCCTTCCTCCACCACCCGCATCGGCCAGCGCACCGAGGGCTGGCGCGACGCCCTGCGGGCGGCCGGAAAGCCGCTCCCGGAACCTCTCGACGCGGGCTGGAGCCCTCGCTCCGGCTACCTCGGCGCCCGCTCGCTGCTGGTCGACCCGTCGGTCACGGCCGTGCTCTGCGGCAACGACGACCTGGCACTCGGTGTACTCCGCGCGGCCAGGGAGGCGGGCCGTGACGTGCCGGGGGACCTGAGCGTGGTGGGCTTCGACGACGCCCCCCACTCCGCCTACGCACACCCCGCCCTGACCACTGTCCGCCTCGACTTCGAAGGTCTCGGCCGGGGCTGCTTCGGCCTGCTCCACCGACTCCTGGAGCCCGATACCGCCCCGGCGTTGCCCCTGTGGGCCGAACCGGAGCTGATCGTGCGGGAGAGCAGCGGCCCGGCCCCGCTGTGGCGGGGCGGCCCTCGGACTCAGGGCTGAACACCTCGGCCGGCTGGCAGGCGTCGGGAAGATGGCCTGTACGAGGAACTGCTCGACCTCGTCTGATCGGTCACGCCCGCTTCGTGCAGGGCGAACCACACGCGGTCGCGGGTCAGCGGGAGCTGTGCGAAGCGGACGACGTCGCGTCCCGCAGGATGCTTGCCACGGGCGGGGCGAGGGGCGGAGCTTTCGCTCACCTGCCTTGCGTCGAGCGGCCGATGGCGTCCGGCCCTTCCATGAAGGGGAGATCGGTGTGCGAAATGGCGGCGTTCCGGGGAGCTGGTAGCGACTGAAGGCGGCCGACTCGATCTCGCCGCGTACGCCGACGCGCACGGCGCAGCGCAGAGCGAGCGCAGGATGGCGGAGCACTGCCGGCTGTGGGGGCGCAGACATGCATGACCGGCCGGTGGCCTCGCGCGGGAAGGGTCGCGGGGGAGGCCACCGGCCGGTGCAGGTGCAGGGTGCTGTTACACCATGGGGTCGGTGTCCCCGCTGCCCGTGCGGCCTTGCTGCTCGATCTGTTCCTTGAGCCGGCTGGCCTTGTCCTTGAGCCGCTGACGCTCGCCCGGGTCAGTGGCGCGCTCCGCGGCCTGTTCCAGTTCCTGTGCCTTCTGGCGCATCTGCTGGGCACGACCGCCGGATTCGCCTGCAACGCTCATGATCACTCCTTGGGTGATGGGGAAGAGCGGGCCACCCCAGCGAAACAGTGCGCACGCTGCCGCGCATCTCGAACGCTCACTCACCGTCATCCGCCCAGCCCCCAGCCTTGCCCAGGAGGGCGCGAGGATCTCCCCGGACTGCGATCGGGCCGCGTGACGAGCCGGACACCGACAACGGTGGCCGGCCGTTGCCGGCCACCGCAGTCGAGGGCCCGCACCACGCCCGCCCACGGCGCTGGGACGAACAGGCACCTCGGTAACGAGGTTGTCCGACAATCGCATGGCCCCGTACGGGGGACGCAGCCTCATTCGATGGGGCCAAGCAGGGAAGAGGGCGTATCACCCGCGTGCGCGGTCGCGTTGCAGAAGCATGAATGGCTTCGCCACCACCGGGCGTCTCCTCTGGGAGAACACGGAGCAACAGACGCCGTGCCGCCAAGGCACCAGAACGCCCCAAGGGGACCCGCCCATCTACGCCGCGCTCGTCAGGGAGTGGCAGGCGAGAGGCCGGCTGCTTCCAGGCGCGCGGGACGCACAATCGGCTTCCCTCGCCTCCGCCGACCCCGCCATGACCTCACAGCAACAGCACCCGGCCACCGTGCGGGGCCCGGGCCGGTGGGATCGCGTCGCCGAACTGCCTCTGGCGCGCCAGGCCGAGTAGGTCACCCCACGCTGAGGTACCCGCACGCGGGAGCGCTCGGTCGTGTATGGCTGTGCTCAGCAGTGGGTGCGCAGGCGTCAGCCCGGCCGGCCGCCAGCCCTGGGGCGGGATCCCGCGGTCGGTGCCCCGCACGTCGGGCACCGTCCCGTCGTGTCAGCCTGCGCGGTGCGTCTTCCGAGCGTCAGTTGCAGGGCCAGTTCCACGGCGGCGGGAACGAACAGCGCACCGGTGCCGTCGGGCGGGACCAGCCAGCGCAGGCGTCCTGCGGCTCGATGCGGTGCGGGCACCGCGATCCACGAGCCTTTGCCCGCGTACCGGATGCCGGTGCCGATCCAGCGGCCTGCGGGGTCCGGCGGCAGGAAGAAGGCCACCCGGCGGGCCGCGGTGTCCGCGAGCGCGGGACCGGGCGCCTGCGGGATGCACAGCAGGGCATCGAGGGCCGGCATGGCCAGCTCCTCCGGCACGCTCAGGACGTCCCAGTACCGTCCGCAGGCCAGCACCGCTGCCCCGGTCTCGCCGTTCCACTCCCGCTTGCAGTCCCGCGGGTCGGTCGCGGCGGCGGCAAGCCATTCCACGGCCTGCTTCGTGACGGTGCGCATGGTGTGCCTCCGGGATCCGTTGGCCCGCGCGAGCGGGCGCACTGCCCCCATCACCTGTTGGGGGCGGCCTGACCAGGCAGGTTCATGCTGGTAGATATTTCTACTGCGCGGAAGGGGTGGCGAACCGTGGCGAATACCTCCGAAATGTTCGCTCCTCGAATGCAGGTTCCCTCAGCTCCGGCAAGCCGTTCAGGATCATGAAAGTGAGGTCCCGGGAGTGCAGCAGCAAGAGGTCATCTGTGCGGAGTTCACCTCGCGATGGGCGGCGAACTGCGGTGGTATGCGTTGAAAAAGGGCGCGATCCACGGGACATGGGCCGCGCGACCCGGTCCAGCTCGGCGACCAGAACCGGTGTGAGGACCTGGAGCGGGTCGAGGAACAGTTGCACGTCCTCTGCCTTGCCGACGCAGTGGACGAGACGCTGCCACACCTGCTGACCGACCCGCGAGCGTTGGCCCTGACGGGACGCCGCTACGCCACTCCGCTGGATGTGGTCCTGAGCGTCGAGGACGACTTCTGCCCCTGGAACACCGGGCGTTACCGGTTGCAGGCCGAGGCGGACGCGGTCATCTGTGAGCGTACGGACGCCCCCGCCGATCTTCAGCTCACCGCAGCCGAGCTCGCAGCGGCCTTTCTCGGCGGCACCACGCTCGCCTCGCTCGCAGCCGCGGGCCTGGGCGAGGAACTGCGAGCCGGTGCGCCGGCCCGCATCTCGCGCGCCTTCCGCGCCGACCGCGAGCCCTTCCACCCCGGCGGCCGGGCGTTCCCCGCCTACCAGCAGACGGCAACTCGCCGAGGACGCCCACCGCCGCGATGAGTTCCGGCCGGGGCGCGAGTCTGTTCTGGTGAGCGTCGTACGACGTCGTACGGCGCTGCCCGCACGAGACACCACGGAGGAGACCATGACGACCACGCCAGGCAACGCGAGCAGCAAACTTCCCGGCAGGCCGCCGGTCGTCGACCTGGCCACCTGGCAGGCGGCGCGCGAGGAACTGCTGGTCCGCGAGAAGGCGCACACCCACGAGGGCGACGCGATCGCCGCGGCCCGGCGGCGGCTGCCGATGGTCGAGATCGACGGCACGGTCGAGGTCACCGGCGCCGACGGACCGGTCCCGTTCCTCGACCTGTTCCAGGGCCGCGACGAGCTCGTGGTCTACCAGCACATGTGGTACGACGGTGCGCCGCACCAGGGGCAGTGCGAGGGCTGCACCACCACGGCCTGGCATCTGAAGGACGCCGTCTATCTCAACGCCCGGGGCGTCTCGTTCGCCGTACTGACCTCGGGCCCGTGGGACGAGGTGGCCTCCTTCGTCGAGTTCATGGGCTACACCCAGCCCTGGTACTCGGTGCGGGGCGTGGAGGCGCCGGTCGGCGGCGACATGGGATACCTCGCCAGTTTCCTGCGCGACGGCGACCGCGTGTTCCTCACCTACTCCACGACAGGCCGTGGCAACGAGCCGGTCAACGGGTCCCTCAGCCTGCTCGACATGACGCCCTACGGCCGCGGCGAGGCATGGGAGGACCACCCCGAGGGGCAGCTGTCCGAGGGCCGCGAGGCCTGCTGGTACTGGCGCTCGGACGCCGACGGCGTCGCCACGTGGGGCCCGACCAGCCGGCCCGTGCCGCAGTGGACCCGCCCCGGTGCGACGCCCGTGGAGACCCTCGGCCGACACGGCCACCACCACTGACGCGTCTTCATCGGCTGCGTCGGCAGGAGGCGTCAGGCGCCGGGCGCCCGACGCAACCTCCGGACGATGCGAACCGCCCCACGCGCTCCATCGGCGGGCGGTTCGCCCGGAAGGCGAAGGTGGTCCCCGCCATCGGCGACCCCACCGACCACGCGTACCCCGAGCGCGCCCGCCACGGACCCCGTCCCGGCGGGCGTGTTCGCCTGTGGGAAGGTGAGGGGAACCCGCTCTTCGTCAAGTCCCCCTGTCTGAGCGACAGTTGACGCACCTGGCGTGAGGTGGGGCGGGAACCCGGGCGGGGGAGTGAGCCGGTCGGCGATGCGAGGGGATTTCTCATGACGACTTCGACACAGAGCCTGGACCGGGTGCTGGCGCTGGTCGAGGAGCGGCGGGCCGAGTTCGAGGAGAAGCGGCACGTTCCGCGAGACGTGATCGACGTGTTCAAGGACGCGGGACTCTACCGGGCGAGCGCGCCGAGGCGTTTCGGAGGCGATGCCCTTCCTCCCGCGGAGTTCCTCCGCCTCATCGAACGGATATCGGTCGTCGACGGCTCGGCCGGCTGGGTCGCGAGCTTCGGCTCGTCCCTGGTCTACCTCGCCGCGCTACCGCTCGACACCCAGGCCGAGCTGTACGCCGACGGACCCGATGTCGCCTTCGCGGGCGGCCTGTTCCCCGTACAGCCCGCCGAGCGCGTCGCGGGTGCCGAGGGCGGCGGCTACCGGGTCTCGGGCCGGTGGAGGTTCGCCAGCGGCTGCATGGGCGCGGACGTCCTCGGCGTCGGCATCAGGACCGGTGAGAACAAGACCGGTGAGGAAAAGGCCGGACGGCCCCGCACCGCCGTACTGCGACCAGGCCAGGTGAAGATCGTTGAGAACTGGGACGTCATCGGTCTGCGGGGCACCGGCAGCCATGATCTGGTGGTCGACGGGGTCGTCGTACCCGAGGAGTGGACGTTCGTCCGCGGCAGCGCGCCCACCGTCGACGAACCCCTCTACCGCTACCCGACCCTCCCCTACGCCTCCCAGGTCCTGGCCGTCGTCGGCCTCGGTGTCGCCCGCGCCGCACTCGACCACGTGATCGCGCAGGGTGGCCGGTCCGGCTACACCGGCGCCCCCAAGCCCGCCGAACGCGCCGGCTACCGCATCGCGGCCGGCCAGGCGGAGGCCCAACTCCGGTCCGCGCGCGCCTTCTTCTACGAGGCCACGGAGGAGGCCTGGGCCACGGTCCAGGCGGGCGACCCCGCGACCGCCGACCAGGCGAGCATGCTGCGCCTGGCCTCCACCCACCTCGCCAAGACCTCCTTCGAGGTCGTCCGAACCGCCTACCAACTCGGCGGCATCGACGCCGTCGCCGACGACAGCCCCCTCCAGCGCCACCTGCGCGACGCCTCGGTCGTACCGCAGCACGCCTTCCTCCAGGAGGGCATGTACGACGGCGCCGGCGCGGTCCTCATGGGCGTCCAGCCCTTTGCCGGCTACCTCTGAACGGGGCAGGACCTGTCGGATCGGGCAGAGAGAGTTGGACAGACCGACGGTGACCGGTCCCTCGTGGACGTACGACGCACCGGTCGCACCACTCGAAAGGGGATCATGCGTTCTCTGACCTTCGTCTTCGGTACGGGGCGCAGCGGCTCGACGGCGCTGTCACGCATCCTCAACGCCCACCCGGACGTGCTGAGCCTGAACGAGTACATGGCCTCGGTGGGCGACGCGTCCTTCCCCGAGGGGAAGGTGGACGGCGAGGAGTTCTGGCAGGCGCTCTTCGGGCCCGCGCCGCATTTCGAGCGGATGATCCGCAGCGGGCTGCCGCTGCCGGAGTTCCTCCACACCCGCCGCCCCGGCAGGTACTCGGCGCGGACCGCGGACATTCCCGCGCTTTCCCTGATGGTGCTGCCCCACCTCACCGACGATCCGGACGGACTCCTCGACGAGCTCGGCGCCGCGGTGGTCCGGTGGCCCGGGCGCCCCGCCGCCGAGCATCACCGCGCCCTGTTCGACCTGCTCTGCACCCGGTTCGGACGCACCGCCGTCGTGGAGCGCTCCGGCTACTCGACGGGCTGGGCCCCGAAGTTGCGGGAGGCATTCCCGGAGGCCAGGTTCGTGCACATGTTCCGCGACGGCCCGGACTGTGCCCTGTCCATGAGCCGCCATCCCGGATACCGCACGATCTTGCTGCTCCGCGAGATCAGGACCCGCTCCGGTGTCGACAGCTTCGCCGACCTGACCCCCGAGCACATCCGCGCGCTGCCCCCGGACCTGGCGCCCCTGCTCGACGAACGCTTCGACCCCGCCCTCGTACGCGACCGGCACATCCCGCTGCGGACCTTCGGTGCCCTGTGGTCCGAACTCGTCACCGAGGGAACGGAGTTCCTCGCCCGGCTCCCCGCCGATCGACGTACCACCCTCGGCTACGAGAACCTCCTGGACCACCCTGGCGAAGAGCTGACCCGCCTGGCGCAGTTCATCGGCGTGGACCCCGTGCCACGTTGGCTGCGCACCGCGTCCGCGCTGCTCGACCACGGCCGACGAGGCTCCGCCCGGAGCCTGCCCGCCGCCGAACTCGCGGAACTGCGGGACAGCTGCACGCCGGGCACCCACGTCCTGGCCGGGGCGACCGGTCTGAACTGACGTACCGCCGCGTTCCGTTCATGGCGGTGGGCGCCGTCAGCACGACGACGCCCACCGCTCGGTACCCGGTACCGGGTACCGGATATTCGGACCTAGCTGCACTTACGTCCGGTGTTGATGCACTGGACCGCCTTGTTCATCACCTTCGGGTCGAAGACGTTGATGAAGTCACCGTGGTCGGTGATCGGCTTGTGCGCCTGCTCGGGGAAGCCGTCCAACGCGTAGAACGGACTGGTCTTGCCGTTGTCCTTCACACTGGGCGCCTTCACGGCGTACACCAGTCGCTGCACCAACTGCGGGATGGCCTTGAAGCCGGTCGCGCAGTTGCCGTTGGCGTCAGCGAAGGCCACGTGCGTACGGTGGTTGGCGCTGTCGATGTTCGTGCCGTCCCAGCAGCTCTGGAACTTGAAGGTGCGCACCACGTTGCTGCCGCGGGGGCAGAGCGGGTACTTGTCCTTCAGCTGCACCTTGTTCTCGAAGCCGGTGCAGCTCCAGGAGGCGTTGGCGTTGGCGGTGCCGTTGACGAACGCCTTGGCGTCACCGGTGATGATGCGCAGGAACTTCGGCATCGCGACCACCTTGCCGCGGGGGCTGCCCACGAAGTCCAGGGTGGCCTGCTTGGCCGTGAGGATCCGGCCGGTGTTGCCTTCGGCGCCGCCGCCCAGCTTGTCGTTGTCGAACTCCTTGGTGCCGTCCTGCAGGCGCACCACCGGCCAGTAGTAGGACGACTTGTCGCCCTTGTTCTGGCAGCTGGTGCCGGCCTTGGCGAAGTCCTGGTCGCTGGAGAAGGCGTCGTTGTCCTGGTTGCCGACGTAGTCGTGCACGTGGTGGGCGCCGTTGGTGACACCGGGCGCGACGATGACGTTGTCGCTGTTGTACAGCTTGTTGGCGTTCACCCCGCACTTGGTGACGAAGGAACCCTTCGAAGCCTGCGCAGACCTGGCCGGCGCACGCACGTTGGACTTCACCTTGGTGATGTCCACGAAGTCGGCGGCGACGGGGCCGTTGCCGGTCGCGCCGGCATTGGTGTTGTTGCCACCCGGACTGGCGGTGGGCTGACCGGCGGTGGGCTGGCCGCCGGTGGCGCGCAGCGTGCAGGCCGCCAGAGCGTCAAGGCCCTGCGGCTTGGCCGTCACACGGCCGATGGCGATGGCGATCCGGTCGATCGTCGCCTTCCGCTTGTCCTTCAGCGGCCCAATGATCGCGTTCTGGGCGAAGTTGGGGTCCTGCGCGATCGCCCTCTGGGAGGTGGAAAGGCGCTGGTATGCCTCGGAGATCTGCTTGTCGAGGAGTGCCAGTTCCTTGTCGACCTGGGCCTTCGCCTGAGCGGGCACCGATGTCAACTGCTGGCCGACGTCGGGGCAGTCGATGGTGGAAACCGTTCCGCCCGCGAGCACCTGGTTCTGGGCAGAGCCCTTCGCCGCGCTGGTTTCGTCGGCCGAGGCGTAGATGTTGACCGCCACCAGTCCACCGGCTCCGACGGCCAATGCGGCCGCAGCGCCTACCGCCCGACGGGCAGTCTTCGATCTTTTTCGCGTGTTGCGTCTCATCAGGCCTCTCAAGGACATCTCCGGAGCCGGCAGGACTCCCGGCATGGGCGAAGCGCCGTCCTCAGATACGCATGTGGGCGCGGAATGCTCAGCGGATTCTCAGTTTCATAGGTTCCTCCAACCGCATAACGGTGCATCAACTCCCAACCCGGGCTTGGTTACCTTCCGGTAATCATTGGGGCCGGTTCCAGTGGGTCTACCCGCTCCGCGGGGTGTCGATGGCGTCGGCCCCGGCGCGCAGGAACGTCATCGCCGTGTCGATGTCGGCTTCCTGGGTGTGGTGGCAGAGCTCGCCGATGACCGCCGCCGCTGCCGCGGCCACCATCCGGGGGCCGAAGTCGTCCGGGGCGACACCCCGCTCCTCGGCGAAGATGCAGACGCCCTCCTGGATGGCCTCCGCCAGTCGGGCGTTGGTGACCGCCCTGAGTTGCGGATTGACGTCGAGCATCCGGTCCTCGAGGTCGTCCAGGTCGCCGCGCCCGGCGATCTCACTTCGCAGCCAGTCCTCCAGCGCGTCCAGGGTCGTCTGCCCGTCCGGCCGTCCGCGCAGCGCCGCGCCCAGCCGGTCCGCGAACGCGTCGAAGTGGGATGTCGCCAGCTCCAGCTTCGACGGGAAGTACAGCGTGACCGTACGCGGCGACACCTCCGCGGCCGCCGCGATGTCGGCGATCGTCGTCGCTTCGAAGCCGCGGTCGGCGAACAACTCGTACGCCGACCGGAGGATCGCCTCCCGGCGGCGCGCCTTGGAACGTTCCCGCAGACCCTCGCTCATCATGACCGGCACTTTACCATCGACGGTTAAGTTACAGTCGACTGCAAAAATGCCTTACGGTGTAGCGAGTCGGGGTCGGAAGGCCCGGACTCCGGACGAGAGGGGAACGGACATGGCGTCACGCCTGTACACCTGGGGGCGATGGGCGGTACGCCGTCGCGGCCGGGTCATAGCCGTCTGGCTGCTGCTGCTCGCCGTCGTGGGCGGCCTCGGGATCACCCTGCACGGCAAGGCGACCACCGAGTTCTCGGTGCCGGGGATCGAGTCCCAGCAGGCCCAGGACCTCCTGGGGGCGAAGTTCCCGGAGGCTGCGGGCGGGGTGGCCCGCGTGGTCTTCGCGGCGCCCGAGGGCGTCGGCCTCACCGGGCCGAAGACGTCGGCGGCCCTCGACGCGAGCCTGGCGAAGGCCGCCCAGGTGTCGGGAGTCGTGGACGTCTCCGACCCGCTGAGGGCGAAGACGGTCTCGGCGGACCTGCGGATCGGCTACGCCGACGTCCACTTCCGCCAGCAGGCCGCCGACGTGCCGGAAGCGGCCAAGGACGCGCTGTCCCACGCGATGGCCCCGGCCCGGGACGCCGGCCTCGACGTCGAGTTCGGCGGCTCGGCGATGGAGCCCAAGACCGAGGTCGGCGGCCCGGCAGAACTGGTCGGCGTGGTGATCGCGTTCGCCGTCCTGGCCCTGGCTCTCGGCTCCCTCGTGGCCGCCGGACTGCCGATGCTGACCGCCCTCGTGGGGGTGGCGATCGGCGTCCTCGGCGTGCAGTTCGTGTCCCGCTTCCTCGAGATGACCAGCACCGCCACGGTCCTCGCCCTGATGATCGGGCTGGCCGTGGGCATCGACTACGCCCTCTTCCTCATCTCCCGCCACCGCGAACAACTCGCCGACCTGGAGGCCGACGTCGAGGAATCGATCGCACGCGCCGTGGCCACCGCCGGCGGCGCGGTCGTCTTCGCCGGGGCGACCGTGATCATCGCGCTGGCGGCGCTCGCGGTCACCGGCATCCCGTTCCTGACGGTGATGGGGCTGGCCGCCGCGGTCACCGTGCTGCTGGCGGTCCTGATCGCCCTCACCCTCGTACCCGCCGTCCTCGCCCTGTTCGGAGAGCGGCTACGGCCGCGCAGCCGTCGTACGGCCGAACGCACCCCCGGTGCCTGGGGCCTGGCCTGGGCCCGCGCGGTCACCCGCAAGCCGCTGCTCGTGCTCCTCGCCGGTGTGATCGGACTGCTCGCGCTCGCCGTACCCGCCAAGGATCTGCGCCTCGGCCTGCCCAGCAACGCCTCGCAGCCCGTCGACAGCACCCAGCACAAGAGTTACGACCTGCTGACGGAGGGCTTCGGGCCCGGATTCAACGCCACCCTGACGGCCGTGGTCGACCTGAGCGGCATCCCCGCCGCCGACCGCACACCGACCGTGACGGACCTGCGGACGACCTTGGCGAACGACCGGGGTGTGGCCGTCGTCGCCCCGCCGGTCACCAACGCCGACTCGACCCTCGCCCTCATCGCCGTCGTCCCGAAGACCGGGCCCGACGCCCGGGCCACCACCGACCTCGTGCACCGGCTGCGGGACAACGCGCCCACCGTCGACAGGGCGGGCGGCACCCTCTACATCGCGGGGACGACCGCCGCCGCGATCGACGTCTCCGGCAAACTGTCCGACGCGCTCCCGCTGTTCATCGCCATCATCGTGATCCTGGCCCTGATCCTGCTGACCATCGCCTTCCGGTCACTGCTCGTTCCCGTCAAGGCCGCGCTCGGCTTCCTGCTGTCGGTCGCCGCGTCCCTGGGCGCCACCGTGTGGGTCTTCCAGGACGGCCACCTCAACGGCATCCTCGGCATCCCCTCGGCCGGCCCGGTCACCAGCTTCCTTCCGGTCCTCCTCATCGGAGTGCTGTTCGGACTCGCCATGGACTACGAGGTCTTCCTCGTCAGCCGCATGCGCGAGCACTACGAGCACTCCGGCGACGCCGCCGAGGCCGTCATCCAGGGCGTGGCGCGCAGCGGACGGGTCGTCAGCGCCGCCGCACTGATCATGGTCGCGGTCTTCGGCGGCTTCGTCTTCAACCACGACCCGATCATCAAGTCCATCGGCTTCGCCCTGGCCTTCGGTGTCCTCGTCGACGCCTTCGTCGTCCGCATGACCCTCGTACCGGCGGCCATGGCGCTGCTCGGCCGCCGCGCCTGGGGCCTCCCCGGCTGGCTCGACCGGATCACGCCGGACGTCGACATCGAGGGGGCGAAACTTCCGGGGCGGGAGCCGTCCGCAGAGGGTGGGGGAGCCGGGGCTGGGGGAGAGGGGAAGCGCCACGAGGTCGCCGTTTAGTGCGAGCCTTACGAGTCCTGCTGCGGCGGCTGCGGCGCTCAGGTCCGCAGCGCCGCGTCCACCGTGTCGTGGCCGAACGTCAGATGCCGGGCCCGTCATGGCGGAGGCGCCCTGACGGGCCACGCGGTCAGCACCTGCGGCCGGCACGCAGCTCCAACTGCTCCCCCTCGAAGCCCTCCTGGAAGCCGCGGTCGTGCGACACCATGACCACCGCCCCCGGGTACGCCGCGAGCGCCGCCCGAAGGTCCTCGACCAGGTCGAGCGCGATGTGGTTGGTCGGCTCGTCGAGGACGAGGAGGTCCACGGGACGGGTCACCAGGCGGGCGATCTGCAGCCGCCGCTGCTGTCCCGCGGACAGGGCGGCGACCGGGACATGCAGGTCCTCCTCGCGGAACAGGCCCAGTGCCAGGAGCTGTTCGGCGTACTCGTCCGGCAGCCCGGGGCGCCCGGCCGCGAACGCGGTGAGCAGCGGAAGCCGGGTGGAGTGCGCGGGCAGTTCCTGTGCGAGGTAGCCGATCCGGCCGGGGCGGCGGGCCGTGCCCGCGTCCGGCTCCAGGTCGCCGGCCAGGACGCGCAGCAGCGTCGTCTTGCCCGCGCCGTTCTCGCCGGTGACCAGCAGTCGCTGTCCGGGCGCGATCACCAGGAGCCCGTCCAGACGCAGCCGCTCGCCGACCCGTACGCCGTCGAACTCGGCGAGGGGGCCCGGGGCGGGGCCGCCCGCCGCCGACAGCGCCGCCGTGAAGCGGAGCGGCGCCGGCGGCTTCGCCACCGGGTTGCGCTGCAGTTGGGCCAGGCGCTCCCGGACCGAGCGCACCTGCCCGCCGAGCTTCGCCTCGTGCGAGCGGCGGTGCTTGCCGAAACCCTGCTTCGGATCGCGGCCGGTGAGGGCGAGGCGCCTCCCCGCGGCCTCCAGCAGCCCCTGCGCGCGAGCCACCTCCTCGACCCAGTCCGCGTACCGCTGCTCCGCGCCGCGCCGGGCGGCGGCCTTCGCGGCGCGGTAGCCGGCCCAGCCGTCGCCGTACCGGAGCACCGTGCGCGCATCCCGGTCGACCTCGAGGATCGTGGTGGCGACGCGCTCCACGAACCCGCGGTCGTGGGTGACCGCGACGACGGTGCCGCGGTGTGCGCGCAGGTGCTCCTCCAGC
Organism: Streptomyces sp. NPDC020898; assembly: GCF_044333925.1. Taxonomy (NCBI): domain Bacteria; kingdom Bacillati; phylum Actinomycetota; class Actinomycetes; order Kitasatosporales; family Streptomycetaceae; genus Streptomyces; species Streptomyces sp. NPDC020898. The sequence continues at coordinate 43,709 of NZ_JBIRRV010000014.1, read as the reverse complement.
CAGCGCACGGCCGCCGCGTCGAGGTGGTTCGTCGGTTCGTCGAGGAGCAGCAGCTCGGGGGCAACGGCCAGGACACAGGCGAGCGCGAGCCGCGACTGCTCGCCGCCGGAGAGCGAGCCGAGCAGGCGGTCGCGGGTGATCCGGGCGAGCCCGAGCCCGTGCAGGGCGGCATCCACGCGGGCGTCCGCCTGGTATCCGCCGCGTTCCTCGAATGCGATCAGCAGATCCCCGTACGCGGCGAGATCCTCATCCGTCGCCTCGCCGAGGGACTCCTCCGCCAGCCGCAACCGGCGCTCCAAGTCGCGCAGTTCGGTGAGCGCGAGGTCGACGGCGTCCTGCACGGTGCGGTCCGTGTCGAGGTCGGGCGTCTGGGCGAGATGGCCGGTGCCGCCGGGGAAGCTGACGGTGATCTCCCCGGAGTCCGGCATCTCGGCTGCGGCGAGCAGCCGCAGCAGGGTGGACTTGCCGGAGCCGTTCTCACCGATGACGGCTGCCTTCTCGCCCGGCCGGACGGTGAAGGTGACCTGGTCGAGGACGATCCGGGTGCCGTAGGACTTGGTAAGGCCCTTGACGGACAGCTGCGCCACGCCGGCTGAGGCGTCGGCGGGTACTGCGGAATGGGCGGCGGTATGGGCGCGGTCGCGCATAGGACTTCCCTGGGCATGCGAAGGGTCGACGGGCAGCAGAAACGGCGGCATCGGCCGTGCCCGGACTCAGACGAAGAAGAGGAAAGCCATACCCCTACCCTAACAAGACGAACCGTCTCGCCTCAATGTCATTGTGCTTCTTTGCCCAGCCCGGTTCGGCCGGATTCGCTGGACCAACAGGGTGTCGAGGGCTCAGGGACAGAGGTCGCCGCCTGCGAACGGCTCGGACGCCATGGGCAGAATGTCCAGATCCCTGCTTCTGGCGGGTGAAGTCGGTTTGCTGGACGACTGACGTCCAGCAGCCTTCGGAACGAAGGCCGCCCTTGTCGCTCCGCTCCTCGGTATCAGCGATCGGACGATCCACGTCCGGCGTCGCCGGCACCTCGTCGAGACGGGGCAGCTGCCCGTCACGAGCAGCAGTGACCGGTCCGAACTCGCCGCGGCCCGCGAGCGTATCGTCGAGCTGGAAGCCGAGTCGGCCATCCGCCGACGGGCTGCCGAACTGCTGGGTGAGATGACGTCCCCAGCTGTGCCCGATCCCTCCCTTCGCCTCCCTGGATCCCGAACCCCGGGTTGATTCCCGCTGGCGAGAGTGAGGCTTGGAACCGCGTCCGGGCTGACCTACGGTGAATGAAGTACGCGCCGGACCTCAACCCGGTCGGATGCATCTGGCGTCTGCTGTGGCACGGCCGGCTGTCCGACGTTGTCTTCCCCGCCCCCGAGCACATCATCCGGACGATCCCGAGAGGGAGGATCCCATGTCGTTTGGACTCGGACCCGTTTCGCACCGCACCGTGGACGTCGATGGCATCGAGATCTTCTACCGCGAGGCGGGAGAACCCAACGCTCCGGTGCTGCTGCTTCCGCACGGCTATCCCGGGTCGTCCTTCGTCTACCGGCACCTGCTGATCGCCCTCGCGGACCGGTGGCGCCTGATCGCCCCCGACCTGCCCGGGTTCGGCTACAGCGGGACACCCTCAGCGGACGATTTCAACTACACCTTCGACGCCTACGTAGACTTCCTGTTCGATTTCACCCAGGCGATGAGCCTGGACCGGTACGTCATCTGGCTGCACGACTACGGGTCACAGTTCGGGCTCCGGCTCGCGATGCGCGAACCCGCACGGGTGGCCGGCCTGATCATCCAGAACGGCGACATCTACGAGGACGAGTTCGGACCGAAGTACGACGGCCTGCGGAGGTTCTGGACCCACCCCGGCCCGGAATCGCGGCGAGGCATCGCCCAGCACGTGAGTCTCGACGGATTCCGCGACGAGTTCACCGGCGAGCTCCCGGCGGAGGTGGCCGACCGTGTTCCTCCGGACCTGTGGACCCTTCACTGGTCCCTGATGTCCGACCCCGCCCGGGTGGCCAACCTCGTCCGGCTCCTGGAGGACCAGCCCACCACGCTGGCCTGGTTCCCCCGAGAACAGGCATACCTGCGCGAACACCAGCCCCCGACCCTGATCGTGTGGGGCACGCACGACGGCTACATGCCCGAAGCCGCCGCCCGCGCCTACCACCGCGACCTCCCCAGGGCCGAGTTGCACCTGCTCAACGGGGGACACTGGCTGTTGGAAACACACCTGGCCGAGGTTGTCCCCCTGGTCCGGGACTTCCTGCGCTGCTGATGGCCGCGGCCGCCGTGGCTCACCTGCGCCACGGCGACCCGCCGATGAGGGCCCTGCCCGCCGCCGTACTGGCCCTGGCGGCGGTGGCATACGCCGGCGCGGCGGTTGCCGCCGGCTGACGGCCCGGGAAAGCGCCAGGGTCACGTCCGCCGGCGATGGGAGTGACCCTGGTGCCGGGGCGCCCACGAGCCACCTTCTGCCGAGGGCTACGTGCGGGGGAGCGAGGTGTTGGTGATCGGGAGCGGCTGGTGCGCGCCCGTCACATAGAGGTCCCTGGGAGCCGTGCGCAGCGCGAATGTGTCGTCGTAGTCCCGGACGCGCACGGACATCACGAAGAAACCGTCCTCCTCGGCGGTCACCCGCACGCGGTACTGGGTCTCCCAGTAGGTCTGCAGGAAGACCTCGGTGCCCTGCGGCTCGACCCCCTTGGGGAGGGTGACCTTGCCCTGGACGGTGAGGATGTCGCCCGCCTTCACCTTCGTCTTGTTGACCTTGTAACTGACGGAGCTGGACCTCGCGGTGGTGGCCACGGAGGTGTCCGCGTAGTAGCCGTCCTGCGGGGTGTTGGGGTCGCCGTCCTCGTCGAAGGAAGCCGAGATCTGCACCTCGCGCTGGACGTTGAGCAGGCTGCTGCCGCTCGCGTTGATGGCGACGTCGGGGATGGTGAACGTCCCGGTGGCGTCGGTGACCGGCTTGCCCAGGTCGCTCGTGTCGTAGTAGTTGGGGTCGATCGGGTCGCCCCACGGATTCCAGGTGGTGAAGCGGAGGACTTGCCGGACGGTGACGGGGATGTTGGGCGCCGGGGTGCCGTCGGCCTTGGTGACGGTGCCGCTGACGTCGACGTAACGGCTCTCGTGGCTGGTGCTGGTCGGGTTGGTGCTCACGGTGAGTACGTAGGCGTCGCCGCGGGAGGCATCCGAGGGCTTCGCGGGCTGCGCCGAGGCGGCGGGTGCGGACAGGGTGCCTGCGGCGAGCAGGAGCGCGGCGGTGGCGGCAAGCCGCGTCGCCAGGGACTTTCTGGGCACAGGTCAACTCCAAGTTCGGTCGGGACTGGAGGAGTTGCGCCGGGCGGCACCGGTTCCGCCGCGGCGCAGGTGTGCGACACACCAGGTTCGACCGGCGGGACGGGGTGGGAGTTGTACCTGTGCGGCCACTGTTACACGGCTGTGGCATGAGGCGGTGTCGCCGACGTGGGTCGCCTCCCGCTCCCGGCCTGGCCACCGGGAGTGGTGGTTTCCGCCGGAGACCGGGAACCGGCAACGCCCGGCGCGTCGGGGAGCGGGAGCCGGCCGGCCACCGGGGGAGTGGCGGGTGAGGGACGCGCAGGACCTGGTGCGGTGTCAGAAGATCTCCGGGCGGCCAGGTGGCCGGGCAGGTCGAGCGGACTGGGAGCGTGGAGGGCAGGTTGCCTCAGCGCGCTGTGGTGCCGTGGGCCGTCGTGGCGCGCGTGGCCCGGATCAGCCACAGGGTGGCGGCCAGGCACAGTGCGGAGACCCCGCACAGCAGCAGCGGCAACGCGCGGAGCCCGGACCACTCGATGGCCTTGCCCAGCGTCGGACCCGCCACGACACCGCCGACCATCGACGCGGCGATGACCAGGGCACCGGCCCGGCGGGCCTGCGGAGCGGCCTTGTTGAGCCACGGCAGTCCGGTGGGGAAGATCGGCGCGATGAACAGACCGACACCGGTGTACGCGTACGGTGCGAGGCCCGGCACGGTGGCCGGCAGCAGCGACACCGTCATGCCCGCGCAGGACACGGTGATGATCGCCTGGGCGGAGAAGCGCAGCGCGATCGGGGCGACCAGAAAGCGGTCCACGGTCATCATCAGCCAGTACACGGAGGTGGCGGTCGCGGCGAACCCCGCGCCGTAGCCGACGGTCTCCAGATGGGTGGGCTCCCAGCCGCCGACGCCGGCCTCGATCCCGACGTGCAGCACGTAGAGCGCGACAAAGGCAGTGAGAACCGAGCCCGGACTGCGGCCGAGGACCGACCCGCCGCCCGCCTCCGCCTCAGCCGCGTCCCCCGACTGGGGCGTCCGGTCGCGGACACCTCTCCACTCCGCCGCGGTCGGCCCTGCCCATGCGTGGCGACGCCATGCCGTGCACCGACACCGACTCCCACTCGCCCGGCCGGCCGGACAGGCAACACTCCTCAATGCCGGACGGCCCGCCCAGGAGGGGGCGCCGAGGACACCGGCGGGGTCGCGTCCTCGGCGCCCGTGGTGAGCGGCAGGCGTGCGCCGACGCGGAACGCCTCGTGTGGCGTGCTGTGGTCGAGGGATGTCAGACCGTCCGGTCCCGCCCCCGCACACCGCCGCCGAGCAGGGCCCCTACCGTCGCGGTGCCGTGCAACCGGAACCCTCGACGGCGTCGGGGGTCCCGCATCATCGTCAGAACCAGTTCACCCGTATGGCCTAGTTGAGGTGTGTCGTACGCGTGGTCTTGATCCAGGGTGAGAGGTAGGCCTGTTTTGTGCCTTCTTCTATCCGGGAATCTCTGCTAATGCACTGGTACCGGTCACGGAAACAGCACCCACCATGTGTTCCGTCTGCCGGGCAGTAGGGCAAGGGAGACGACATGGCTGACGCCAGGCGACGACAGGGCCCACGCGAACCTGTTACGGATTCCACGCTGGGAGTTGAGGTGAGCACGGCGTGGGAGGGAGAGCCCCGGCACCGTCTGGTGACGATCGGGGACTCGCTGACGCATGGCTTTCAAAGCGGGGCGATCTTCAATACGGGGCTCTCGTATCCAGCGATCATCGCCTATGAGCTGGGGTGGGCTGAACGATTCCGGTATCCCTCGTACGACGGGTTCGGCGGCCTGCCGTTCAACATCGAACTGTTGCTGCGCGACCTGGAGGGGCGCTATGGCCGGAAGGTGGACTGGTGGGAGACCGCTCCCGCGCTGTTCCGGGCCCGGGGTCTTCTGAGCAGGATGCAGCACTACTGGGAGCAGGGACCCGGCGCGAACGTCCCGCTCACGACGGCCATCAATCACAACCTCTCGGTGTTCGGCTGGGATCTGCGCGACGTGCTCGCGAGGACAGCGGATGTGTGCAGGGAGCGCATCGACACGCCCAAGGACGAACTCCTGGTCCCCACCGTGCAGAACGCTGACGATCGGGCCGCGCTGCGCGTGCTCCCGACGCAGCCGCCGGATGCCGGATCGATGACCTTGCTGGACGCGGCCGCCAAGCTGGGCGAGGAAGTCGGAGACACGGACCCGCAGCACGGCATCGAAACGCTCATTGTGTTCCTCGGAGCGAACAACGCCCTCAAGACGGTGACCGAACTGAAGGTGGTGTGGAGCGGAACGGGCTACAACAAGCTGTCCGACAAGGGAGCCTTCACTGTCTGGCGGCCCAAGCATTTCGCGGCTGAGCTTCGGCTGGTGGTCGCCGAGGTCCGGCAGATCAAGGCACGTCATGTCCTCTGGTGCACTGTCCCTCATGTGACTGTTGCCCCACTCGCCCGCGGGGTGCAGCACAAACTCGAGCTGGGCTCGCGCTATTTCCCGTACTACACCAGGCCCTGGATCAGCGACCAGGACTTCGACGCCGGTCGGGACCCGTGCATCACCGGCGACCAGGCGCGGGAGATCGACGAGGCCATCGACGCGTACAACGACGCGATCGTCGAGCAGGTCCGGCAGGCAAGGGGCGAGGGCAGGGACTGGTACGTCCTGGACACGGCGGGTCTGCTCGACCGGCTTGCGTCACGCCGGTACGCCGAGGACGCGGTCGCACGTCCGGCCTGGTGGCAGCCGTACCCTTTGGCACCGGAACTCGGAGCGCTCACCCCGCCGCCGGATTCGCATTTCCTGGCCAGTGACGGGACGCGGCGTATCAAAGGCGGGCTGTTCTCTCTCGACGGGGTGCATCCGACGACGGTCGGGTACGGGATCGTCGCGCAAGAGTTGATCAATGTGATGCGGCGGGCGGGGGTCGAATTCCGCCGACCGGACAACCGCACCCCACGCCCCGACCCTGTGCTCGTGGACTTCGGTCGCCTCATCCGGCACGACACACTGATCAACAAGCCGCCGGGGAATCTGGATTCGGCGCTGGGCGTCATCGGATGGGGCGACGAGGCACTGGATCTGTTCCGGCGGGTCTTTTCCGTCTTCTGATCTTCCTTTCAGTCCTGCACCGGCTGAGCGAAGGCAGTCGCCCAACTTCGGGTGTGCGGCGAAGACATGGGAAGCAGCCTGCTTTGGGACGGCGGTCGAGTGAGAGCCTCATCGACGTGGCCGGGTTTCCGGGAGCGATGCCTGCCAGGGGTCGGTCGACGGCTTCCGCGGGAGCCCGGGTATTGACTTGTGTATGAGAGCCGGACCCGTCACGCACCGGTTCGGCCGCGTACCGCCGGCGAATTCCGGGAACGCGATGGCCATCGCACCCCTCCTGACGACTTTGCCGCCCCGGTCGGACGGTGCTGCCCGACAGCGAGTCCCGCAACGAGCCCTGGATCGAGCCACCGAGAGGCGATCGCCCTCCAGCCAGGGTTTCCTGAAGGGGAGTTGACGGTCGGTCATGGGTGATCCAGGCCGAGCGCGCCTTGCTGCGGAGCGGGAATGCGGGAATACGGTCCCCGGCCATTGCCCTTGCTCCGCGCTGCTGTTGGCACAACCATCCGGCGGGCGAACGGTCTCATAAGTGAGCAGACAATACGGGGGCGAATCGCACGACCCACGCTGCACCCCCGTGGACAACGGGGAGCAGCCATGAAGACAGGCCCGTATCTCAAGATCGCGATTATCGCGGCGCTCACGGCAGCTACCGTGACCGTCGCCCCAGCCGCAGTCTCAGCAGCGGACGGTGCGGCTGCCGCCGCGTCGGCCCCGGGCCAGGCCCCGGCCCCGGCCTGGCGTACCTCTCTGGCGGGGACGCTCACGGACAACTCCGCGCTCTTCGACATCGCGTCGGTCGGTCCGGACGCCGCCTGGGCGGTGGGAGGCCAGTACGTCGATGGCGTCGGCGAGGGCGTCATCCTGCGCTGGAACGGAAGATCCTGGCAGCAGCAGCCCACCCCCGCCGTGCCGCAGACCGGCGTGTGGCACGCCGTGGACGGTGTGTCTGCGCACGACGTCTGGGCGTACGGCTGGGGCCAGGACGGCGAGACCCTGGCCCGCTACGACGGCAGGCGGTGGACGCAGACGCCCCTGCCGGAGGAGAAGGGCTACGGCTTCGCGAAGCTCGCCGCCGCCTCCGGCAAAGCCTGGCTGGTGAGCGACACCGCGATCCACTCCTACGCCCACGGCGCCTGGCAGCGCACACCCCTGCCCAAGGGTGTCCGCATCAACGCCATCGAGGCGCGGACCGCCCACGATGCCTGGGCGGTCGGGCAGTTCGCGTACGCCGGCCAGCCGGGCCGATCCGTGCTCCTGCACTGGGACGGCCGTTCGTGGACCGACACCGCTCCGGCCGGCAGCGATCTCACGGTCGCGGCCGTGTACCAGGAGTCCGCCCGCAGCGTCTGGGTCACCGCTCTCACCCCGTACGTCGAGGACGAGCAGCAGCAGACCAAGGTGCTGCACTGGAACGGCCGCAGCTGGCGCGACGTCACCGGGCCGGTCGACGGGCTCTGGGCCACTGCCATCACCGGCGACGGCAAGGGCACCGTCTGGGTCTCGGGCGACCCCTACGGCTACGAGGGCACCGCCCTCTACTGGCGCCTGCGCGACGGCATCTGGACCTCCGTAGGGGGCGACGCCGTCCCCGGCGGTCACACCCAGGCGTACGACATCGAGGCCCTCGCACCCACTGGCCGCACCGGACAGTTCTGGTCCGCCGGCAGCTATGGACTGATCACCGGAGAGTCCACCTCGGCCCAGTACGAGCTGATCCAGCGTTCGACTCGCTGAACCCGCCCCTGACGAAGGAGCGACGGGAGTCGGCGAAGCGGCCTCGGCCGAGTCAAGGGTGACTTCGAATGAGTCTGTTGGCCCTGCGGGAGTCCGCCGTTCCGACGCGGCTTGTGCTCCACGGCGGACATCCTCCCGGGGCGGAGCCCCTGAACCAGGATGTCCGCCAAAGCAGATCAAGTCCGACCGGGAAGCGAACGTACCGGACGGGCCTCGTTCGTTGCCCGGCGTCAGAACCCGGGCGGCGGCTGGGCAAGCCGGTGCTGATGGACCCGGAGGGCGCAGAGGGGCCATCCGGTGATCGGATTCGATGCCGAAGTTGATCGAGTTGTCCTCTTTGCGGAGCCGCTGGTCAGGTGACTGCGGCTGAGGACTGGAATTCGTGAAGGGTGCCATCGCGGAGCAGCATCCGGTTCAGCCTCCGAGGCGGTGTGCAAGGTGGAGCAGATCCGCGAGGCGCAGCACCCGTCCGTCGAATCCTGGGAGGGGGACGTGGAGCGGCCGGGTCCAGTGGGCAGGGATTGCATCCAGCCCGTAGTACGCCCCCGCGAGGCCCCCGGTCACCGCGGCGACGGTGTCCGTGTCTCCGCCGAGGTCGATCGCCGCGCGTATCGCGTCTTCGAAGCTGATGGTCGTACGCAGGGCCCAGACAGCGGAGCCCAGGCAGGACCAGACGGCACCGTTGAACTCGGTCGCCTGATCGGGGTGCCAGTCGGGCGCGAGGACAGTGGCGTAACGGTCCCGGTGGTCGGGGTGGACAAGGGCCAGGATGGCCGGGAGCGCGGTGAGAGGGTCGGTGTCCTCGAACGTGACGCGGATCAGTTCATGGAAGATCGCGGTCCCTTCCCAAGCTGCGCGGTCGCCGTGGGTGAGGGCGGCGATGTGGCGGGCCGCGTCCATGGTGGCTTCCTGGCCGGCGGCTGCGAAGTGGACCGCGGAGGTCGATGCCCGCATCAGAGAGCCGTTTCCCGCTGCTCGCTGGTTGACCTGGAAATGGATCGCGGCGGCAAGGTCCCAGGGCATGCCGTTGGTCAGGACGTCTTCCGTCTGCAGGCCGATGTCCTTGGGCTCTGATATTGCCCACCGCTGAAAGCGGGCGAAGATGTCCGGCAGATCCAGCCCGCCCCGCTCTAGCAGGGACTCCGCGACCAGGACGGCCATCTGGGTGTCGTCAGTTGCCTCGCCGGGGTCCCAGCCACCGCCTCCGCCCATCTCGCCCCCGGCACCAGGCGCGGGGTACCGCGCGGAGAAGGCCCCCCCTGGAGACCGAACTCGAAGGGCCCACCCAGAGCGTCACCCACCGCTGAGCCGACGACCGCGCCGGCGGCTCGCTGAATCCGCTTCATTCGCGCAGGCTATCCGTGCCCGCGCCGACGGCCGCGCGGCCACCGCTCCAGACTTCCTGACGTCGCATGAGACATCAGGCGCCGACGCGTCGGTCACCCCACCGCCGCGATGTCGCCAGGGGTGTAGGTCATCCCGAATACGCAGGTAGCGCCCCGGGTGCGGGTGTGGGTGCTGGCTGCGGCCTACCGCTGTGTCAGCGCGTGCCTCGGCGAAGAGGTTCGGGTGAACGGCGACGTACCGGAGCTTGTTCCCAGAGCCCTGTCCAGCGCTGATCTGCATTCCCGTCCACGGATGCTCGGGCCCGCCGTGGGACAGTGCGGCCCTCAGCTCGCGTCGGCGCGGAGGGGCGCGGAGGGGCTCGGACGGGTGCGGCAAGGGCGAGCGGCACGGGAAACTCCAACCGCCAAGGGTGACCGACACCGTGAATTAAATGGGCAGGCGGAGTGGCCGCTGGCGTCGCGCTCGCTCGTGGTGGTGGTGTCTGGTTCGTGGGTCTGCTGTAGGGGTGCTGAGTGGCGTTCCAGATTTTTCGGAGTTCGGTGGTCTGCGGATGTCGAGAACGTGCCATCGGCTCCGTCCCAGGGACATCGGCGGCCACCACCGGCCGCACTAGGAAGAAGGAGAACCAGCATGGCGATTCAGCGGATGGACAACGTCGGTATCGTCGTCGAGGACCTGGAGGCCGCCATCGCGTTCTTCGTGGAACTCGGTATGGAGCTGGAGGGCAGGGCGGAGGTCGGGGGCCTCGTTGCCGACCAGTGCACCGGACTCGACGGTGTCCGCTGTGACATCGCGATGGTCCGGACCCCGGACGGTCACAGCCGGCTCGAGCTGGCGAAGTACCGCAGCCCTGCGGCGATCAGCGACGGGCCGCGCAACCGGCCGCACAACGTTCTCGGCACGCACCGCGTGATGTTCGCCGTCGACGACATCGAGGACACCGTTGCCCGCCTGCGCCCGCACGGCGCCGAACTCGTGGGTGAGATCGCCCGGTTCGAGGACAGCTATCTGCTCTGCTATGTCCGCGGTCCTGAGGGCATCATCGTCGGACTGGCCGAGCAACTGCACTGAGAAGGAGGAATCGAGCCATGCAGCCGAACGGGATCATCGAGGTTCTGAACCGCGACGAAGAACGCGCTCGAACTCTCGTGCGTCCACGGTCAGCCGGTCGGCGGAGGCCTGCGCACGGCCGACGGTGGTGGGGGTGCGGGGCATCGGCCGGCCTCCTTGCCTTGCCGCTGTCGATGACGGTGAACAGCCGTCATCGGAGTCCAGTTCGCACTGTTTCAACTCGGTGAGCGGGCCGGAGGCAGGGCCGACGGTGTGGTGGTGGCCCAACTCGCGGACATCGCCACCGGCCATCTCCCGATGCTGGCGCGGACCGAGGAGTGGCTTCAGCTCATCACCGACTTTCTCGGCACGTACCACGCCTGAAAACACACCATGGGTGAGGGCTACGCAGCGAACAGCGGCGTAGCCCTCACCCGGACTGCCCATTGATCACGATTCACGCAGGAGACGGTCTACGTCGCCGCACACGTGGCCGTCACCGAAGGCGTGCCGGCCGCCGCCGACGTACTCGCGAGGAAGCCGAAGGTGGTGCTCGCCCCCGCCGCCACCGTGCCGTTCCATCCGGCGTTGCGTACCGTCGTCCCGCTCAGCGCGCCGTTCCAGACCTGGGTGACCTGGCTGCCCGTCGGGAGTGCGAGGGTCACCGTCCAGGAAGAGATCGCCGCCGTGGACGAGGTGTTGGTGACTGTCACCTCACCCTGGTAGCCCCCCTGCCACACCGACGCCGCGCGGAAGGCCGCCGAGCAGCCACCGCTCCCGGGGTCCCCGGGACCTCCCGGGCCACCTGGAGTGAGCAGCGCCGACAGTGCCGGGTACCAGCGGGCCGCCATCTTGGCGTCGCCGGAGGCGTTGGGGTGGACGCCGTCGTAGGTGTCGGTGGCGGTGTCGAAGCCCGTCCACTGGTCGACGACGGTCACCGGTGACTGCGTGGTGGTGATGCCCTGGGCCCAGGCCGGAATGCGCTGGTTGAAGGCCACCGTACGAGCGGCGCACTCGGCGCAGCTGCTCGGATTGATCGGGATGAGCTGGGCGACCAGCACCTTCATCGCCGGGTTGCTGGCCCGCATCTGGCCCACCAGCTTGGTGTACGCGGCCAGGATGGTGTCCGGCGCGATGCTGCTCCAGACGTCGTTGGTGCCGAAGTGCATGACAACGATGTCCGGCTGGGTCGCCGCCAGCCATCCGGGCAGCAGGTTCTGGTCGGCGGTAGCGGTGGCCTGGAAGCCGCCGTGGCCTTCGTTGTCGGCGTCGTGCGTGAGGGCGCAGCTCTGGGCGTTCAGTGTGCCGACGAAGTCGATGTCGGTGTAACCGGCGCTCTGCAGCTGGCTCCAGAGGAGGGAGCGCCAGCAGCCTGGGGAGCCGGTGATGGAGTCGCCGAGCGGCATGATCCGTACGGGGGTCGCTGCGGCGGCGGGCGGGGCGCCGGCCAGGCCGAAACCGGCGGCGAAGACGAGCAGGGCGGCCAGGAAAGTGGCGAGGAGGGGGTGGTGTCTGCTGCGCACGGGGTGTCCTTCCCGGAGGGGGCGGGAGCGGGAGTGCGGTACGCAGATGTGGGAGCGCTCCCACATCTGCGTATTGTTCATCAAGCCACTGTTGTCGCTGGCACGTCAATAACTCGGACAGGCCGGACTCGGCACCCTCGGTGCTGCCGGAACCCCGTTCCAGGGTGGGCCCAGGCGTGGGGGTCTCGAAGGCCGATGGAGCGCGAAGCCGGTAAGGCCGGGCACACGGCTGGCGTCGACGGCGTCGATCCAGGGGCTCCGCCGGGTGGGGTGGGCCGAGACTGCCGGTCGTGGTGCAGGTGCGGTTGCCGGTCCGCTCGCTCAAGAGGACTTCTTCGCCGGGGAGTTGGTGGTGAAGGGCCGGGCGCCGGTCAGGCCCTCGACCTGGTCGACGGCATCCCTCCCGCCGCCGGACGGACCGGCCGCCCACGAAGGAACGACTTGAGCCTGTTCTGGTCGACAAGGTGTGCGACCGACTCGTGCGCTGTGCGCCGTGAACTTCGGCGTCGCCGGATCCGGGCGGTGATCTCCCGCAGGGGCGCCCTGAACGTCAAGGGCCTGGGAAGGCTCCGCTATGTTGTTGAGCAGACCTTCGCCCTGCTGCACCAACTCAAGCGTCGGCCGTGCGGTGGGAGCGACGCCTCGACCTCCGCAATGCCTTTGTCTAGCTGGGTTGCGGCCTCATCTGCTGGCGACGGCTCAAGAAGGCTGCCGAGCCATGATCGCAGAAGCCCCCGTGGCGGCAAGTTCCCTTGTAGAGGGTGGCGAGTACGCCGCGAAACCCTACCCGCGCTCGCTCGCTACTCACCTGTCTTCTGCCCCGAACGATCCCTGGCCGGCAGTTCGTTGTAGGTGATCGCGACCGGCGCGTTTGCCTCCGCCCGTACGCGGTCCGACGCCGTCGCGATCTCCTCGTAGGTCCATTCCCTGTGCAGGCGCTCCCCGTGGGCATCGGTGATGTCGATGACCACGCCGGTCCACTCCTCGGCGGGCTGTTCGGGGACGAGCCCCAGCTCGTACGTAGCGTCCTGGAGGAGGGACGCGGTGACGCGTATGCCGGTGAGTCTCTCGGCCAGAGCGAGGACCGCCGTCTTACCCGCATTGATCGAGTCCTCGGTGGCCGTGCCTTCGCTGAGGTTGGTGATTCCGCTCTCGCTGATCCTGGCCGGTGGGATACGTTGGACGGCGATGACTACCGGGACGGCCTTGCGCCACACACGGATTGGTGACCCGGTGCTCTCCTGAGCGCCGTACGGGCCGATGCCGGCTCGCTGTGGGATCGAGGGTCCGGCGCTGCTGCGCGGGATCCGCCTCCTGTCGTGTTGATCACAGCTCGACACGTCAACCACGACAGGAGAATTCATGCTCACCAAGACGCTGCACATTCCCACCGCGGACGGCCAGGCCGACGCTTTCGCCGCCTTCCCCGACGGTGGCGAGCGGCACCCAGGGGTGCTGATGTATGCCGACGCCTTCGGTATCCGGCCCGTGCTGCGGGAGATGGCCCGCGAACTGGCCGGGCACGGGTACTACGTGCTCGTCCCCAACTTCTTCTACCGGCACGGCCCGGCACCGGTGATCGACCTTCCCGAGCACATCGGAGAAGAGGCCCGGCCCCAGATCATTGCCCAACTGATGCCGTTGATCGAGGCGCACACCGCCGAACGTGTCCTGAGCGACGCCGACGCCTACCTCACGTTCCTCACCACCCGGCCCGAGGTCGGCGCCGGACCGATCGCGGTGACCGGCTACTGCATAGGCGGTCTCCTGGCGATGCGCACCGCCGCGGCCCACCCCGGTCAGGTGGCCGCCGTCGCCGCTTTCCACGGCCCCGTGGGCGCCGACGGGCCCGACAGCTTTGCCAAGCTGACCGCCCAGGTGCATCTCGGCCACGCCGAAGGCGACTTGACACCCGAGGCTCTCGGCGAGCTCAACAAGGCCCTGGACGCCGCGGGTGTCGACTACACCTCCGAGATCTATCCCGGCACCGTCCACGGCTTCACCATGTCCGACACCGACGCCTTCAACCCCGCCGCACTGCAGCGCCATTGGGACTGCCTGGTGCCCCTCCTCGACCGCACCCTGGCCAACAGTTGAGCGTGTTCCTTGACGTCCCGGTGGTCCCCGGGACGTCAAGGAACAAGGGTTCGTCCAGGTCGGTCGTGGGTCTTCTACGAGTCGGTCCAGCGGTGCGGGTGACCGGATGAATCTGTGGTGAGCCAGGTTCCGTCTCCAAGTGGCTGGATGTCGTAGGGATTGTCAGTGTGTGCGTCGAACTCGGTTCGGACGTGGCCCGAGCGCACATCGACGCGGTAATGGCGGAACCACTCCTGCTCGTCCTCGGTTTCGCCGGTGAGGGTGACGATGAGGGTGTCCGGGCTCAGGTACCCGCCGCTCCATTCCACGAAGATCTCGTCCGGGTCGTGTCCGAAGGCGTCGACGGAGAGGGCGAACGTCACCTCGCCGTCGGGGTAGGTGTGGACGGCGAGGTCGGTCTGCTCGTGGTGAACGGTCATGAAGTGGTGTCCGTCGGGCGCCAGGTCGATGAGGCAACGGTCGCTCCAGGGATAGCAGATGAGATCCATCTGTCCTCTGGTCAGCGACGCACGGTAGATGACCGAGCCGTCCTGCCCTTCGCCTACGTCGAGGAGGACCTGATCACTCGCTGGGTGCCGCAGTTGCTGTCCGCCATGCCCGACGGTCTGCAGATCCGCCTGCGCGATGACCGCTCCGGCCTCGGCGTCCAAGGCGACCCACTGGTCGGGTCGGTTACGGCCGGCCATGGCGTCAGGCCGGTAGACCCACACCACCCGTTCGTCCCACGACAGCACACAACTGGGCCGGTGTCCGTGTTGCTGGTCCGACTGTGGCTCGAACTGCGACCGCCAGACCTCGGCCCCGTCTGCCGTCACGCAAACGGCCGCGTTGAGGGTCGTGTAGTAGGCGTGCTGAAGACCAGCGGCAACGGCGTGGTCAACGACATGGTCCTCGGGAGTCGGCCGAAAGACCATGACGGGCGACAGCACACCCCTGGCATCGGCAGCCAGGTCATAGGCGCAGATGCGTCCGTCAACGAGCCGCGTGATGAGCTGCGGGGGGCGGGGGGATCGAGCCATGCGTCGGAGGTTAGCGTCTGAGCAGATTTTCGTTGCGGGGCCCTGGCAGGCGGCCTGTCGCTCAATTGTCGGTCCGGGAGGAGACTCCGGGAGGAGACGATGAGGGACACCAGGGGGCACGCTAGGCTGCGGTTCTTCGGTGGATGGGGCATGACATGTGGCAGCGGGGGATACGGGTGGTCGTGCTCGGCGCGGCCCTGGTGGTCCTCGTCGGCTGCGGTACCCAGACCGCCGAGACCGAGGAGGCGACAGACGCGGCCACGGCCTCCGGCTGGACGCTCGCCGCTCCGATGCGCATCGACGGCGTCCGTACCGCCGACGGCGGCCGGTCTCTGGTGGTCGATGCCGACGTGCCCGACGGGGCACGCGACTGCGTGCGCGGCCTGCGGGGTGAGCTCGACACCGTCGAGCACGGCACGGTGTACGCGAAGGTCACGTTCGAAACCCGCTCCCTGGACCAGGACTCCGGCTGCACCGGCACGCGGCGGGTCAAAGCGACGGTGAAGCTGGGCGAGCCCCTGGGCTCCCGCAGGGTCATGGTGAACAGCATGGACGTGTACACCCCCGTCGGTGCCACGCCGCCCGCTCTGCGGCAGTGCGGTGAGAACGGCTGCGACCCCACGCCGCCGCGTTGCACCTCTTCCTCGTACGGGCAGGCGGTCAACGACACGGACATCCCCAAGCACACGAGTTGGGAGGAACGCGGCTGCGACGACACGTGGTTGGTGCTGGACCTGTCGACCCGGATGGGGCCGGCGTGCGGTGACGCCGGCGACGGATGCTCCTCCTCTCATGTCTCCCAGCGCTGGTTCTACCGGGCCGAGTCCTCGGGCTGGCGGCCGGTCGCCACGAACGGCGATGCGGGGTGCGCCGGGATCCGCAAAGTCCTGCCGGAATTGCCCGAGCACCTCTGTGCGTCATTGCCGCGGCTCGACCGCGGCTGATACCCCGAGCCTGCGGCTGCTTGGTCACTGGAGCAGGATCATTTTGCGGAGTAGCTCGACTCGAATCCGGCCCGCCCGTAGAGCTGTCTTTTGATCTTTTTCATTCGATTCGCGGCACCCTCCACACTCTGTGCTCCAGTGGAGACTCAGCCCGGCGACCACGGCGTCCAGATCATGGGGCTACCCGCGGGCGAAGCCGGTGATGCCGGGCAGCCGCGCGAAGTCGCGTACCAACTGCGCGGCGCACTCCGGCTCGGGGTATGCGGCCGGCACGGCCTTTAACTGGTGCTGTTCGTCTTCGCGAGGGTGCCGGATGCCGGGTGATCCAGCTGAACGACCTCACAGCCAATGACGTGTTACGCGGGTGAGGGCCGGTTGCGCCCGGGCTGAGGACCTTGTCCCGCCGCCGGCTGACGGGGATCATGACCGCGTGCAGCCCCGAGAGGAACTTCGAGAACTGCTCGTACGTGCCGGGCTCACGGTCGTCGAGGAGGTGCGCCCGGGCAGCCTGTTCCCGCCGGAGGCCGGCTGGCGCATCGCGCGGGGGATCGCGGCGCCGGACGGTACGGCCCGGGAAGCGCTCGACGCCGTGTGGTGGAGCCGCCTTTCCGATGCCGACGGCGAGTTCCTGGTGGCCGTCCTCGGACATCGGATCGGCGGCAACGACTCCTGGTGGACCCGGGTCCACTACGTCGGCGGCGCTACGCCGGAGCTGACCGGCGACCCCGGGTTCATGGCGCTCTCCCTCGACGGGCAGGTGCTGCTGGCGCAGGTGCCCGGCGCGGACGGGCCCCGGGTGACGGCCCTGGACCGACTGCCGGAGCGGCTGGAGGAGGCCGCCGCGGCCGCCGGGTGCGAGACGGAGGCCGAGCGCGCCGAGGTGTGGGCGGCGGTGCCCGGCCGACGTGCGTGGCCATTGCACTGGGCGCAGGGAATCGGGTCCAATCCGGCCGCGCCGGACGAGTTGCTGATCCGGCTGCTGGATGTGGAGGTGGGCTTCCTGCACGGCTGCGACCGGCCCGCCGTCCTCGACGCCGCCGTGGCGCACCCCGATCCGCGGGTGCGATCGGCACCCGCCGACACCTTCCGGCCCAAGCTCACGTCCGAGCAGTGGGTACGCCTGGTCCGCGCCGAACCGTCGCCGGGCCGGCGCGTGCTCTGGGCCGAGCATGCCTGCATCTGGGGTGCCGAACTCCCCGAGGACCTGTACGACGACCTCCTCGCCGGCCCGTCCCGCGCCCTGGCCGCCGAACTCCCGGGGTTCCCCGCACACCACCTCCCCAGCCTCGCGGCCGACGCCGATCCCCGGGTACGGACGGCCGCCTGCGACCGGTGGGAAGACCTCGCCGCGCCGCTGCGGGCGCGGCTGCTGGCCGACACCGACAACGCGGTGCGCACGGCGGCGCTGCTCGCCCACCACACGGGCCTCCCCATGCCCCGCGAGGTCTTCGCCGCGCTGCCCGCGCCGCTTCGGGCGCTCGAACGGTGCCGCCTCGAGCCCGAGTTGGAGGCGGGGCTGGTCCGGGACGGGGACCCGGAGGTACGCCGGGCGCTGGCCGCCAACCCCAGCCTGGGCGCGCACGGCGTCGCCGTCCTGGCGGAGGACCCGCACGACGACATCCGCTCCGCGGTGGCGCTGCGCCCCGACCTCACCGAGGAGCAACGGGCCGCGGTGCGCTACGACTTCGACCCGACGTCGATGTCGCACACCCTGCCCTGGGTCGCGGATCTGCACGGCGACACCGACGCGATGCGCCGACTCGCAACGTCGTCCCATCCGCTCGTGCGCCGCAGTGTGGCCCGTGCCCGGCATCTCCCACCGGACGTCGTGGAGCGGCTGGCGCGGGACGAAGACCGGACGGTCCGCCTGTTCCTCGCCGAATCGTGCGAGGACGCGCCGGCCGACATGCTGCTGGAGGTCTGGCGCTGGTGGGACGGCAGCTTGAGTCACCCCGACCGGCCCCGCAGCCACCCCCACTTCCCCCGTGCGGGCCTGCTGCGCTACGCCGACGACCCCAGCGGGCGGATGCGCCGCCTGGCCCTGGACGATCCGGAGTCGACGGCGGCCGACGTCGCGCGCCTGGCCCGGGACCCGGAAGCCGAGGTGCGCCGCCACGCGGCCGAGGACCTCCGGCTGTCACCGGCCGATGCCGTGCGGCTGCTGGACGACCCGGCGGCCCACGTCCGCGAAACCGCGACACGCAATCCGCGCCTGCCGGCCCGCGTCCTGGCCGGGCTGCTGCACGACCGCGACACGGCATGTGCGGCGGTCACCAATCCGGCGATCCCGGTCCCTGTCCTGCACCGCATCCTGGCTACGGCCGCGGCAGCCGTGGCAGCCCCGCGCTGAACACCGATGCCCCGCACCGCGGCCGTGGCGGCCTGACGCTGAACTCCGGCGCGCCTTGAGCCGGTCACCCCTGCGCCAACCCCCCGAACACCCGCCGGAGCCCCGCTGTTCCTGCGTACGCCGTCGGCGGGCTCCGGCAGAGACCGGGATGCTCGAGTACCAGCGACTCCTGGAAGCCGATCCGTCGTGCCGCGGTGGGCTCGCAGAGGATTGCGGACGAAGAGCACCTGGCGCTCGCAGGTTCCGCCGGAGGTGATCCGTTCGAGTTCCACAGCCAGTGACCGGGGCACTGGCCGTCCCAGACAGGTAGCGAGCACGTGGGTGCAGATCGGCAGCCGGTCGAACACCTGGGCAGGTCCTGTGGCGGAGGCCTCCAACTGCCGTTGCCGTTGCCGCTGCAGAACGACGATCTCGTCGTCGGTGTCCGCGCTGATCCGGGCTGTGGGGAACGTGGGGCCGGCCGTCGAAGGCTGTACCGCCGACGCTGAACCGTACGAGCAGGAGGAAGTAGACCAGATGCCGTAGCCGCGCCCAGACGGCGCAACAAGGGCCGGCTGCCCGGCGGTTCGGCCCTGCTGTTGCCCCGCCCCCGCGAGGAGTAGAGGAACTTCGACGAAGGAGGTCAACGGCGGCGGTTGAGTACGCCGATGAGAGTGGCCAGGTCGGCGGCGCCTGCCGGGTCGTCCGCATAGCGGTTGATCTGGAGAGGGCCGACCTCTGGCAGGACGATGTCCTCGCGGGCCAGGAGGTGGACCAATGTCAGGAGAGCCGCTCGGGCATTGCCGTCGGCGAAGGGGTGGAAGAACGCAACGTCGAGGTACACGCGAGCCGCGCGGGCCGCCAGCGGGAGCTCCGCGTCGGTCGCCTCGCGCAGGCACAGGAGGAAGTCGGCCTGAGTGCGCGAGGTCAGTCCGTAGCGCTCGCGGCCGGCCTTCGCACAGGCATCGTTCGTACGGAAGGGCGCTTCTGCTTCGCCGAGGACTTCGCGCTGCCACGCGGACAGCAGCGCGAAGTCCAGTGGGGCGTGACGTTCAGCATCGGCACGGGCCAGGGCGTATGCGGCGAGTAGACGCTTTGCGCGGACGGGGTCGCGTCGGCTGACCGGCCCTTCGCACCACGTCCGGAATCCGTCGCTCGCAGGCAACACACGTCGCAGGACGGGGGCTTGGTGCCAGTTGGTCTCACGGCGTATGCGCAGCCAGACCGCAAGACTGTCAGTAGCGGTCATGGAGTTCCTCCAGGACTTCTCGCTCGCGGTGGTCCCGGTAAGGGGCATGGCCCGTGAGGCCGACGGCGAGGTCCTCACCCACAGACTCGATCAGTGTCCGCCCAGGAGCGACCCAGCTCTCGAACCGTCCGCCGATCGCGGTCTTCACCGCCTGATCGGCTTCGGCATGGCCCATACCGGTCGTGGTGAGGAACCAGCGCAGGACCACCGCGGCCTGCCCATGCCAGGCACCCTCCGCTCCCGAGTCCAACGCGACGGTCACGAGCCGGACGCAGGCTCGTTCCAGATACCAGCTGCGCTCTTCGGAAGGTGTCTCTGGTGGCGGCGCAAGCTCCGTAAAACGCTGCGCCAGTCGCTCCAGCCACTGGCGCCACTCCAACAGCGCGGCCACGACACGGGCTGCGGTCTCGTCAGGGGTTGTCACCGAGTCCGTCCCGGCGACCCAGCTACCGATGACTCCGCCGTACCGGTAGCTCCAATTCCATCCCTGAGCCCAGTTTCCGTAACGCAACCGAATGATCGCGTCCACCTGGCTCTCACACCAGCGTTCGCCCTCCCACCAGCCCGCCATACCGGAGAGGACTGGCGGTACCCATTCGCGGACCAGCGTGCAGAGACGGGCCTCCTCGTGCTCGTCCCATCGAAATGGGTGACGGGCCGGGTCGAAATCATCCCAGTTCTGCATGCCCACGGCCGGGGCAGAGGGTACGAGGTTCTCGGGCAAGTGCAGGTTGTCCCGGTTGTACGTCAGCGTCAGCCCGCCTTCTCGGTCCTCTGCGATGGGCTCAACAGTCTCGACTCCCAGACCTGGGGTTGGCGAACGGTTTTTCGCACCGTCATACGAGCGAGGCCACGGCGGTCGGAGACTCTTGATGGTCCGCAAGGCATACGGGACAACAGCCACCGCGTCCGCGCCACCTTCGCCGCGCGATGCTCACCGTTCCGGACAACCTGCTTGGCATCCGTCGTGGCAGAGAAGTCGGCGTCCGGCGCGAATGTGCACCCGAGGAAGGTCGCGTCGGCCAACGCGGAGCCAGGCCACGACCTCGCCCTGCCCGCGCAGGTTCAGCCCGCCAATCCGCCGCCCTCTCAACCGGGTCGCCGGCCGGCCTCGACCCGGTGGTCGAGGCCGGCCGGCGACCGACCTGGACCACCCGTCCTCGGCTGCGCCTCACGAGCGCACCCCAGCGCTGGCCGCCTGGTTCAGAAGGCGTGTGCCATCAGCTCCGCGAACAGCGCGTGCTCGTCGGCATCGAGGCCCCGCGAGCGGAACCAGCCGCAGATGTTTGCGCAGTCGCGCTGGAGGAAGCCCATCGCGTTGAGGTTGCCGACCAGGTCGACGATCTGTGGCAGGTCGATGATGACCAGCCGCTCGCCCGCCGCCAGGATGTTGTACGCCGAGAGGTCGCCGTGCACGACGCCGTTCTGCACCATCGTCGCGAGCGCATCGGTGAGCTGCTCGAAGTAGGCCGCCAGCAGCTCGGGTGAGGGTCGAGTCTGGGCGAGCCGGGGCGCGGTCTCGACGGCGCCGTCCTCGTCGACGACGGTGATCCACTCCATGAGGATCTCGGTGCCGTCGATCTGGACCGGGTAGGGCACCGGCAGCCCCAGGCCCCAGAGCCGCACCAGTGCACCCCACTCGGACACCGCCCACTCGCCGGCCGCGACCTGTCGGCCGAAGGTGCTCTTCCGCTTGAGGGCCCGCTCGTCACGCGAGCGCTTCATCGAGCGGCCCTCGGTGTAGGACGCGGCACGGTGGAAGGTCCGGTGCTCGGGAGAGCGGTACCGCTTGGCCGCCATGACCACGCCGGCGGTGGGGTCGAGCGGGTCGGCGCGCTCGACGAGGTGGACGTCGGCCTCCTTGCCGGTCTTGAGGACGCCGAGGTCGGTGTCGATCGCGCCCTGCGAGGTCACCACCCAGTCCGGGAGCGGCTCGGGGCCTCGGCAGAGGGGCTCGACGCCGAGCCAGGTCGACCAGCGCTGGCCGTCCTCGAGGTCGGCGTAGGGACGGAAGTCGAAGACGAACCGGTCGTCCAGGTCGTCCGGCGGCGGGACGCGGCGGTAGGCGTCCGTGCTGAAGGCGTCAGGAAATGCCGGGTCCTGAGGGTGCTGCGAGAGATCGTCGTGAGACATCGCTGGAGGTGCTCCATGAAGTGAGAGAGAGGCGGTCTGCGGGCAGGCCGAGGACAGTCGTAGTCACGGTCGTGCCTCCTCTCGTGGAGCACCGGGCAGTTCCCGGAGTCCCGCCCATGGTGAGGGGCGGACACCGGGAGCGGCAACCGAATAAAGCGGCCAGCGGCGCGCGGCCCAGCGGTGCCGTACGTTTCCGGCATCACCCACCGCACCGGGCTCGCAGGTTCCGGTGTGGTGGGAGGGCGGCTGGCCTGGTCGGAGCTGTCGGTGGACTATCAGCGCGTCCTCACCGCGCTCGCGGACCGGGACCGGGCTGCATCAAGGACCGCTGACCTGCCAGGAGTTGTCCGTGATGCTCGGTCTGGACGCGGTGCCGGCCGGATTGGAGGCGCTGCGGTCGAAGGCGAAACGCCTGGTCGCGCGGGGCTGGCTGGCCGTGCGGCAGCCGGGCCGGTTCCAGTCTCGCGCAGGGACTGGCGGGCAGGGCGGCGGGTCATGAGCAGGGTCATCGCTTCGGCGCTGGTGGTGCGGCGTTCGAGGTCGCGGGCCGTACGGCGGGTGTGCATCAGGTGGGCGAAGAGGCGCTCGACGATCCAGCGCTTGGGCAGGACTACGATGCCGCGCATGTCGTCGTTGCGTTTGACGCTCGTCAGGACCAGGGCGAGCACGGTGAGGCAGTGGGCGACGAGGCTGCCGGTGTAGCCGACGTCGGCCCAGACCGGTTCCAACTGGCGGTGTGTGCCAGCGACTTGCCGCAGCAGCTGGCGGGCGGCTGGGCATGCCACCAGCCCCCGCGCGTGAGACGACGGCGTGCCCGGCCCGCCCGGCCCGCCCGGCCCGCATGGACCCGGCGCGCCGTCGGCGTGAGGGGTGACGTGCCACGGGGCCGCCGTGGTCGGCGCTCTGTGGTTCAGCCCGGCCAGGTCCCAGCGTGGTTCATGGCGAGGTTCCGCTGCCGTCTTCGCGGAACGACGGCACCTCCTGGACGCCGGCGTCCGTGCGGGCTCCTGGTAGCTGGTAGGTGTTCAAAGGGTGCGGCATTCGCCTGTCACGGGTGTCTGATAGATCCTTGCTATGACGTTCCTGGTGGTGGTCGAGGGTGACGCGGGCGGATGGTGCATCGATCGGGATGCGCTGACTGAGGCCATCTGCGCTCGGTGGGCCGGGGCCGAGATCGACTCAACACACCGCAGCGCGGTACGCAGCTTCATATGGGAGTTCGAGACGGAGTCCGGCCCGGGCGAGGCGTATCTGCACGCGGACGGCACCTGCTTGTACATGGACGTCTGGCAGGAGGACGCGATCTGGTTGGCGACCGTCTTCCGCAGGCTGATGCCCACAGACCTTGACCTCGTGTTCTGCGAATGAGGGTTACACCTTCGACGTTCGTCTCGTGGCCGGGACTTCCGAGGCCGAACTCGCGGAGTTGGCCGCGGCCGCAGGATGAACTCCTGCGGGCCACTGATCGGCGAGCCGGGCCGCCCCGGCGCCGCGCCGGGCAAGCCGGTTCTGTGAACCGCTCGAACGGGAGGCGGCCGTGCGGCGTTCCATACGACCAGTTCGCCGTTGGTGTGAGCTGTCTGGGGTGTCTCATGAGCGGGTGCCGGCCAGGGCCCGTCACCGCATCAGGCCGACTCTGACGGTCGAGGCCGGAGGCCTTCATTCTTGTTGTTCCGCGGCTCCGTCGTCGGGCGGGAACGCGGGAGTGCGGGTTGCCGGGACAATGATCGGCATGACGTCTCTCCACTCCAACCCACTTTTCACTCGGCTTGCCGATGCCGAACGGATCCTCGTCGCGGGTGCGGGTGGCGGATTCGACATCTACTCCGGCCTGCCGTTGGCTCTTTCCCTCTTGCACCAGGGCAAGCAGGTGCATCTCGCGAACCTCTCCTTCAGCGCACTCGAGGGTCTTCCGATCGACGACTGGGCCGCCCCCGACCTGGCCGCGATCACTCCCGACTCCGCTTTGCACCAGAGCTACTTCCCCGAGCGGACCCTTGCCCAGTGGCTGCACCGGCATGGCTACCCATCCACCGTGTACGCCTTCCCCCAGACCGGGGTACGACCGCTGCGCGCCGCCTACCAAGCACTGATCGAGCTGCACCGCGTCGACGCTGTGGTGCTGGTCGACGGCGGTACGGACATTCTGATGCGCGGCGACGAAGCCGGGCTGGGCACTCCGGAGGAGGACATGGCCAGCGTGGCGGCACTGGCCGCGCTGGACGGTGTACCGACCCGGCTCGTCGTCTCGGTCGGCTTCGGTGTGGACGCGTACCACGGCGTGAACCATGTGCAGGTACTGGAGAATATTGCCGCACTGGAGCGCGACGGCGCGTACCTCGGTGCGTTCTCGATACCGCGTGCCACCCGTGAGGGCACTCTCTACCTTGATGCGGTGACGCACGCTCAGCAACACACCCCGGAGTACCCCAGCATCGTGAACGGTTCCATTGCGGCAGCCGTGCGCGGCGCGTTCGGCGATGTCCGGTTCACTGACCGCACCCGGGGCAGCGAGCTGTTCGTGAACCCGCTGATGTCCCTGTACTTCGCCTTCGACCTCCCGGGCCTGGCAGCCCGCTGCCTCTACCTGGACCGGATCGAGGACACCCACCTGATGCGCCAAGTCCATTCGCGGATTGCCGAGTTCCGCGAATCCATCGTCACTCGCCCGCCCCGCCGCTTCCCGCACTGAAGACCAGGCCGTTCACATCCGTCCAGCCCGAAGTCGGCCAACTTGAGGAAGCGTCAGGTACGGGGCGAGCGGCACGGCGCACCCCGGCAATCGAACACAACCCTTACTGTCCGTGACACCCCCCCCGTGATCGCTGACAGATCCGTGAAGTGGCCCCACCCTGGGTCTTGCGGTGGGACAGTGGATGTGGCGCGCCGAGGATGGGTGCTGCCGAGGCTGTCGGCTCGCTGATCCGCGTTGCTCAGGCGCCCGGTTGTCCGGTCAACGCGAGCGGGCGTACCGCCGGTTCGAGCAGCGACAACGTCCGCTGCTGCGCGTCGAGAGCAACACGGATCCCGACGGGCATCGGCAGATTCGGGCCGGCGTGTCCGAACTCGACGTTGCCCAGGACCGGGATGTCACGGTCGCCGAGGACATCGAGGACGATCTCGCGCAGGGTCCGGGACGCGTCGGGCGAGTCGAGTCCGTCGATCCCGTCCGGGATGCCCACGACCATGCCGGAGATCCGATCGAGGATGCCGGCGTGCCGCAGTACCTGCAGGTAATTCCACACATACGCTGCCAGGCCCCTCGCCTCCTCCCAGAACAGCACCGCACCGTCGAACTGTTCGAGCGGCAGCGCGTAGGGCGTCGCCTGGTTCAGCACGATGCGGTTGATCACTCCGCCGATCAGCCGGCCTTCGGTGCGACCGGCACGCCAGCACTCCCACGTCGGGGTCGCCGGCAGCGCGCCGATCGGCTCGGTACCGGTCAGCAGCGTCGAGTAGAGCTTCTCGAGTTCCGCCCTGCGTGCCGCAGTCGCGCGCTGCCAGTGTCCGCCGAGTCCGGGGGTGGCCAGGTCGGTGTGGAAGCCGACCAGACCCGTGCGCGCGTAGAGCACCAGATGCAGCAGCGAGATGTCGCTGAAGCCGAGGATCGGCTTGGGGTCGGCAGTGATCGCCTCGAAGTCGATCAGATCGAGGTATCCGAGCGCCGTCTGGCCGCCGTCATGCGCGATGATCGCGCGCACCTCGGGATCCCGCAGAAGAGCGTTGAGCTCTTCGGCGATCTCCGCCGGCCGAGCCGCGCTCCACCAACGGTGCCGCCCTCCTTCAAGGAGCGGTGCCCGACGCACACGGAATCCCATCCGCTCGAGCACGACCACGGCCTGCTCGAGGTCGGGCTCGTAGGCGGCATGGAGTGGCCCGGACAGCGATGCGACAACGACGAGATCTCCGGGCCTCACGGCACGAGGTCGAAGCGGTTGAGGCAGTGCAGTGAGGGTCACCGAGGGAGTATCCCGACTCCCTCAGCACCACGCGAAACATTTACCTGTTCCCGGACATCAAGCAGGTCTGAACAGAAGAACTTGACAGGGAAGGTCACCCGAGACCGGACCCGGCGCCGTCTCCATTACCGCGATGCGCCATCCGGCCCCGCCAGAGGCTGCGGCTGGCGTTCCCAAACCCGACCACGGAGCCGTGCCAGCAACCTGGGCACCCTGATCAGCGCCGCCACACCCACACCAAAGAAGGCCCGTACTCCCGCCGGTCGGCGGGAGTACGGGCCTTCTTGCGTTTCAGGGCCGTGGGAACACAGGCAGGCTGCCGCTCTTGATGGGTCAGTTCCTGGAGCAGCGCGCCGTACGGGTCCGGGTGCTGTCCGCACAGGATCCTCAGCCACACGCGAGCACCGCCGACTCCCTCTTCACGTGCAGGCGCGTGACCACCGAGAGGACAACGCGGTACGGCAACTGCCCAGGCGTTTCGGCCTCGTACTGCGTCGCCTTCTCCGGGTGCCGAACCTCCTGGGTGTTAACGGCGTCAACGCTGGAGGCCTCGCTCGTTTGCTCCACCGCGGGGCTGGCGCCGCTCGCGCTTCAGGGGTGTCGAGGCCCTGGTGGGAGGTCAGAAATTTCTGACCTCCGTCGCCGACTCTCAGCTGGCAGCGACTCCGGCCCAATCCGAGCGGGTGGAGGGCGCCGCAGGCAGGCGGCAGGTCCCGGAGTGGCATTTGCTCTACAGCGGACCTGTGGTTATCCCCAGGAGGAAAACTGGAGGTGGCAGGCTGCCCGGGACCTGCCGCCCATCGGCAGCCTTGATTCATGCCTGTATTTCACAGATCACATCGATTGCATCGGCTACTGCTGCTCCTGCTGGCGCTGACGCTCGGGGTCGGCACGCTGACGGTCGCCGCCCGGCCGGCGCACGCGATGACCACCACCGATCCGGTGCGCGAACTGGCGCGCGTCGCGGAGCCGCTGCGTTCCACGGAGGCCGGCGCCCCCGCCGGCGATCTGCGCCCGCTCGGTCGCATGATCGGCTCGGCGAAGATCGTCGGCCTGGGTGAGGCTACGCACAGCTCTCGGCAGTTCTTCACGATGAAGCACCGCGTCTTCCGCCACCTCGTCGAGGAGAAGGGCTTCACCACCTTCGCGCTGGAGGCGCCCTGGTCCACCGGCCTGGTCCTCAACGAGTACGTGTTGTACGGGAAGGGCGATCCGGAGAAGCTCATGCGGGAGGAGTTCCAGAGCTCGTACCGGATATGGAACACCCGCGAGTATCTCGATCTGCTGAGGTGGATGCGCGCCCACAACGTTCGCCACCCCGACCGCCCGGTGCAGTTCATGGGTGAGGACAACGGCTACGCGGGACCTGAGCTCTTCGACGCGGTCACGGACTATGTGTCCGCGCACCACCCGGAGCTGCTGCCGGAGTTCCGCCGCCTTTACCGCGAGCTCCGGCCGACGGGGAGCGTGGAGGAGACCGTCAACGAGAACATGGCCAGGCCCATCGCCGAGCGCGAGCGGACGGCCGTGGATGTGCGGCGCGCCTACGAGCTGCTTCAGGCGCAGGGGCCGGACGGGGACCGGCAGGCGTACGAGTGGATCCTCCAGCACGCCAGGGCCATCTCCCAGACCGGCACCCTCTACGCGTACTACGACTTCTCCGACCCGGAGAAGATCGCCCGGGCCATGCTCTACCGCGACCAGATCATGGCGGAGAACACTGTGTGGTGGCAGCGGCACACCGGCCACCGGATGCTGTTGTCGGCCCACAACGGCCATGTCTCCTACGAGTCCGACAACCCTGAGCAGTATCCGAAGACCCAGGGGGAGTTCATACGCCAGACGGTCGGGGCCGAGTACGTGAACATCGGTTACACCTTCGGGCAGGGCTCGTTCAACGCGATGGATCTGACGGATCCGGAGGAGCCCTACCGTCGCTTCTCCGTGAAGCCGCTGGGCGCGGGCAGCAGTGAGGAGGTACTGGAGCGAGTCTCGCGCCGGGACTACTACGTCGATCTGCGGGCCGTGCCCGAGCCGGCGCGAGACTGGCTGATGGCGAAGCGGCTGACCCGCTCCATCGGGAACGCCTGGCCGGAGGACCCCTACCAAACCTCACTCGGGCGCCAGTTCGACGTGCTGATACACCTCCATCGCGTCACGGCTGCGGATCTCCTGTCAACGACCCGGGACTGAAAGTCCCGGGCTGGCACAACCGAACGGCTGTGATCGTTCGCAGGTGCTGAGTCCGAACGAGTCGCGGCGGGAGCGCGATCACCTCATCCGGCTCGACTTCGACCGTCACTACAGGCGCCATGGCTGCTCATCCGCTCACGCTGACCTGGGACGACGGCCTGCTGATCAACGCCATTGCCGCCGCCGTCCTCGGGGGCACCAGTCTGTTCGGCGGCCGCGGCTCGACCTGGTCGGCGCTGCTGGGTGTCGAGCCCGCGGTCCAGTTCGTGACCACCGGTGGCGTGCTGCTCACCGCGGTGCTCTTCGATTCGCTGGCGCGGCGCGCGGCGGAGTCGGGCGGGCCCAGGGCAAGGACCCTGGCCAAAGGGTCCGTCAGCAAGCTGATCGTCCTTACTGACGGACCCTCATAAATGCTCGAGGCTAACCAAGATTTGTCCCGTAACCGGGCGGCGGCCCCAGACCGATCCCGGATCGCACCATGTCAGTGGCTGGTGACAGGATCCAGGGGTGCTGATCAAGGGATACGGCGACGGCCCGTTGGTGGCGGGCGAGTCGCTGCTGGCCCGCCCAGGCTTCTGGTCGAACTACCTCCTGGCGATGTGCAGTGACGGGGCTTGTGCTGAGCGGCCGGTTCCAGAGTGGTTCGGTGATGACAGCGCCGATGCTGATGCCCTGTCCGAGGTCCTCTTCGATCCCGAACGCTGGCCGGTGTTCCGAGTGCCGGCCGAAGACGGTCCCGGAGCTGTGGTGATCTACCGCAACCTGGTCGGCGACTACGGCACCGACTACCTCCTCACCCATCCAGGCAGGAGCTCCGCCCAGCAGATCGCCAGCTGGGAAGGATATTTCTCGGGGACTGGGCTGAGGTGGCACGAACTGGTCCGCCTCGCTGACAGCCCGTCCTCCACGGCCGAAGGTGTCCAGGACCCAGCCGCCCGGCTCCTGTTGGCCCTTCCCCTCCTTACCGACCTGGACGTACCAGGGCCAGCACAGGCAACACTCATAGTCGCTCTGACCTCGGCTGGAGCACCGCAAGGCACTGCGTTCACCACGGCGGAGCACCTGCTCGCCCACCTCACGAGAAATTCCCGACACGATCCCGGGTGGGAGTCTCCGCTGAGTGGCAGCTGAAAGCGGGCCACGTCTCAGGCACTCCGTGGAACGATCTTGGCATGACTGGTGTGATCACGGCGTCGGAGCCGTCCTGGACAGCCCCGTTCACCGGACTGAGCTTGTGCCAGTTCGGCAAGCTGGTGACCGTGCTGCGGCGCGAGGGTGCGGAAGCGGGTCTGCGCCGGTCGGTCGTGGGGCCTTCCGCTGGAGGACCGGCCGCTGCTGGTCGCGGCGTACTGGCGGACAAATTTGACGATGCGGCAGATTGCCCCGCTCTTCGGCATTTCGAAGTCTGCAGCTCACCGGATCATCGACCGCCTCGGCCCGATGCTCGCGCTCCAGCCCCGCAAACGGTTCGCCAAGGACACCGTGCTCAACGTGGACGGAACCCTGGTGCCCACCCACGACCACACCGTCGCCGCGCAGTCGAAGAACTGCAGGTACTCCACCCATCACCCGCGCACTGACCGGCGACCTCGATGCCGTCACTGCCGGGCTCACCCTCAGCGGCTTCCTAGAAGCGATGTGGCCACGTGAGATGGATGACCCGCCGGGAAATGCGCCAGCCGTCATCAGTGCGTCGCAGGTCGTCGGCGTAGACGACGCTGGCGACACCGCCGCCCTCCAGCAGGCTCAGACCTTTGGATCGGGCCCGCACCTCGTCGCCCGGGCCTTCCGACACGACGATGTTCGTCGTGTGGTGGGCTTTCGCGTGTCCGGGGGCGTTCATGAAGGTCGCGATCGCGTCCAGCCCGACGACCGGGTCGCCGCCGAAGACGCTGCCGTCCCACACTGCGTCTTCGGTGAGGCATTCGCCGAGACGGTCCAGGTCGTGGTCGTCCATGATGTGCGCCCACAGCGCCAGGGCCCTGCTGATTTCGACGGTGTCTTCATGGGTGGGTTTCACGTTCGGCTCTCCCTCTTGTGCGTTGCTGGATCAGGCTTTTACGCCGCTCAGCATGGCCAGCACCGGGTCGTAGGCGCCGTTGGCCTCGGCGATTCTCTCCTTCGCCGCAGGGGCCGGGCGCACCCGGCAGCCTCGACTATGGGGGTGTATAGGCGGGGGCGGGAGAGGATCACCTATCCATGGACCGACGATCCTCCCCAGCCGGCCACCGTGGAGAGCGGGGGTGTCCTGGCTAGCTCGATTTCGCGGACGTTTTCCCAAGCCAGAGCTGACACCACCTTTACGACCAACCATGATCGGAACCACAGCTGCCGTGACTGTGCCCGCGCCGCGCGATTCGTGGCCGGATCGGCGAACGGGGTTACCGTTGCGCGTCGGCATGTGCGCGGGCGCGTTCGATGTCGGGGACGTGGCTCTCGGCCCATTCCCGGACAGCGCGTAGGGGTGTCAGCAGCGACCGGCCGAGGTCGGTGAGGGCGTATTCGACATGCGGGGGATTTGCGGGAATCTCCGTGCGAGAGATCAGACCGTCGTACTCCATCGCGCGAAGCGTCTCGGTGAGCGCCTTCGGTGTGATCCCCCGGATGTGCGCCTTGAGCTCGGTGAATCGCATCGGCCTGTTGTCCAGCGCGTTGACGATGAACACCGTCCAGCGCGCCCCGATCCGGTGCAGAACGGTGCGACTGGGGCAGGTCGCGGCCATGATGTTGTAAGCCTTACCCATGCACGACTCCCGGTAGCGTTGTGGATACCGGTATAGAATCTATACCGTCCGGGTCGTGTCTACTCCCGATTGCACGGTCCGTCCCTCGATAGCTCGGCACGGCCGATTCGTCGCAGCGATCGTCATCGACTCGCTCGGCACCGGCGTCTTCATCCCCGTTTCGATGCTGTATTTCCTGGCCACGACGTCGCTGACGCTGGTGCAGGTGGGCGCGGCGCTGACGACGGCCGGGCTGCTGGCGCTCCCGGCGGGTCCTCTGGTCGGCGGACTGGTCGACCGGTACGGCGCCAAGCCGGTACTGCAGGCGGCAAACCTGGCCCAGGCGCTCGGCTTCGCCGGCTATCTCGTCGTGGGCCAGACATGGCAGATCGTCATCTGCGCCTGGTTGAACAGTGCCGGGCGGGCGGTGTCCTCCAGCTGCTACGGCGTGACCGTCACGGCGCTGGCCGCGCCCGGCCAACGCGAGCGCTGGTTCGGTCTTCTGGGGTCGGTACGCAACCTCGGCTACGCACTCGGCGGGCTCCTCTCCGCCGTCGCCGTCAGCATCGGTACTCAAGGCGCCTACGCCGCGATCGTGGTCGTCAACGCCTTGTCCTATGTCG
This sequence comes from Streptomyces sp. NPDC020898, assembly GCF_044333925.1. NCBI lineage: Bacteria > Bacillati > Actinomycetota > Actinomycetes > Kitasatosporales > Streptomycetaceae > Streptomyces > Streptomyces sp. NPDC020898. The sequence continues at coordinate 12,376 of NZ_JBIRRV010000014.1, read as the reverse complement.
CCGCCTTCGTGCTGATGCGGGCCGTGCCGAATGGCCGTCCCGAAGCGGGCCAGGAGGCTGCTGGAGGCTGGGGGCGCGTGCTCCGGGACCGGCGGTACCTGTCACTGGTCGCGCATCAACTGTGTTTCGCGATCTCCTTGTTCGCCCTCAACATCGCGATACCGGTCTACGCCGTGGACGTGCTGGGACTGCCTGGATGGACTGCCGGCGCGGTCTTCACGCTCAACACCCTGATGGTCGGCTTCGGCCAAGGCCTCGTGGTCGGGTGGCTCAGCGGGCGGATCCGCAGCCGCGTCCTCGTCGCCGGACACGCCTGCTTTGCGGCCGGCTACCTCCTGTTCCTCGCCGCCGACCGCGTGGCTGCGCTCGCCCTCGCGGTCGGCTTCGTGTTGCTCGGTGCAGGCAGCTACACCTTCGGTGAACTCCTCGGCGGCCCCATCACGTCGACTGTCGCCGCGGAGAGTGCCCCAGACGCTCTCCGCGGCCGGTACTTGGCCCTCAACCAGCTCGCCGTGACTGTCGCAGGAGCGGTCGCTCCGGCCGCGCTCTCCGGGTTGCTGTCTACCGGGGCAGCCTCGATCTGGCTGACCCTGGTGGGCGTCAGCGTCCTCGGAGCCTCGCTCGCCACTGCGATCGGCAAGGTGGTGCCGGCGGCGCAGAGCCGCATCGGAGGTGTCCAACCGGCGGATCTCCATGCGTAGTTCGCGCCCGCAGTAGACCTCTCACCCCGTCGCCGCCCCGAACGCCTTCGCCCACGCCTGCCCGGCGATCGTGGCCTCCACGGCCACCGTCTCTTGATACGTCCTTACAAACGTTCATGATCACGGTGGCCGTACCCATGCCCACACCCGCCCCTGACACGCCCGACCTGCACCAACACCAGAACTACAACTGCCGTGTCAGTGACTCCTGCTATCTGGTGTCGTGCGATTCATGCCTTTCACCGCGCTGCACTGCGAAGCCGGGCGCCTCATCAACCTGCAGAGCGTCGTCCAACACCCCGCCCTCGACGTCGCCTCTTCCCACGCCGACCGCCTCACCATCGCCACCTCCACCGCCACGACACCGGATCCGCTGCGCAGAGCCGCTTCACGAGGCAGAGACGGCCGATCCATGGATAAACCTTCCTCTCCCGCCCCTGTGCTGGGGTCTCTACGGTCGAGGCTGCGGGCGTGCACCGGCCCGCCGTAGCGAAGGAACAAGACCCCCATGAAGATGACTGGCAACACGATTCTGATCACCGGCGGGACCTCGGGCATCGGCCTCGGTCTGGCCCTGAGCCTGCACGAGGCCGGCAACAAGGTGATCGTCGCCGGCCGGCGCAAGGAACTCCTCGACGAGATCACGGCCGGGCACCCGGGCATCGACGCCCTCGTCCTCGATGTCGCGGACCCCGACTCGATCGCCCGGGCCCGCGAGAGTGTGGCGGCGAGCCACCCGGGGCTGAACGTGCTGGTCAACAACGCCGGCATCATGCTGCCGGAGAACCTTCTCGACCCGGCCGAACTCGCGGTCGCCGAGGATCACATCACGGTCAACCTGCTCGGCTCGATCCGGATGACGTATGCCTTCCTGCCCCTGATCGCGGGCAAGGACGACGCGGCCGTCATGAACGTCACCTCCGCGCTGGCGTTCGTCCCGTACGCGATCGCTCCGACCTACGGCGCGACGAAGGCCGCGCTGCACTCCTTCTCCGAGAGCCTGCGCATCCAGCTCGCCGGTGCCGATGCCGGTATCCAGGTGATCGAGATGGTTCCGCCGGGTGTGCGCACGACCCTGATGGGTCAGCAGGATGCCGACGACGCCATGCCGTTGGACGAGTTCCTCACCGAGGTTCTCGGTCTGCTGCGTGAGAAGCCCGACGCGAAGGAGCTGGTCGTCGAGCGCGCCGGGTTCCTCCGCGACGCGGTGGCCAACGGCTCCTACGGCGACGTCCTCGCCATGATCAACAGCAGCTGACCGCCCGGTCATGACCGACGCGGAACAACAGCACGCGAGCGGGTCCTGTGGGGCCTTATCAGGGACGAACGCGAGCTGACCCGCATCGGGGAGGTCCTCACCGAAGACGCGCCCGTCACACGACGAACACGGTCGTGTCGGCAAGGCCGGGCGACGAGGCCCGGGGCCGGTCAAGGCGTTGGGTGTCCTTGAGGGGGACCATCGCCGCAGGCCGTCGGCCAGACCGATGGCCTGGGGCGCACCGCCGACAGTCGGCGCATTCCCCAGCGGGTCATGCAGGTCAGGTGACCATCGGGTCGTCTCGCCGCGAGCGCCTTCAGCGTCGGTCGTACGAGCGGCTTCGCGCTGAGGACAGGAGGGCTCAGCCATGGATCGGCGGTCTCTGGATAGCCGGGCGGGATGTCGCGAGGATGAGGGCATGGACAAGAAGGAACTAGCGGAATTCCTGCGGCACCGGCGTGAGATGTTGCGCCCCCGCGACGTCGGGCTGGTCGAGGGGGCGCGCAGGCGTACGCAGGGGCTGCGCCGCGAGGAGGTCGCGCAGCTCGCCGGCATGTCCACCGACTACTACGCCCGGCTGGAGCAGCAGCGTGCGCCGCAACCCTCCGTCCAGATCACCACGGCCCTCGCCCGGGCACTGCGGCTGACCCTGGACGAACGCGACCACCTCTTCGTCCTCATCGGCCACAACGCCCCGGCCCGCTTCCACCGCTCCGAACACGTCAGCCCGACGCTGCTGCGGGTCCTGGACCGCCTGGACGACACCCCGGCCCTGGTAACCACCGACCTGGTCGACACCCTCGCGATGAACCCCTTGGCCATCGCGCTGCTCGGCGACCAGACCCGCCACACCGGTCTGGCCGGCAGCGGCTACTACCGTTGGTTCATGGACCCGGCCGAGCGTCTGGTGTATCCCGAGGAGACTCACGAAAGCCACGGCCGCGCCCAGGCGGCACGCCTGCGGGCCGCGCTGACCGCCGGCAGCGACACTCCCCGGGCCGCCCGGATCCTGGCCGAACTCCAGGAACACAGCCCCGAGTTCGTCCGCATGTGGGAACTGCAGGAGGTCGCCCGCTACGGCGACTGCAAGACCATCCTCCACCCCGAACTCGGCCGCATCGACGTCGACGCCCAGCTCCTGTACACCGAGAACCGCGCCCAGACCCTGGTGGTACTGACCACCCGCCCCGGCACGGAGAGCCATAGCAAACTCGAACTGCTCTCCGTCATCGGACACCAACAGCTCACCCCCTGATGTCCTGGACCGGGGACCGGGCCGGGCCGGGCGCGGGAGGGGCCGGACAAGGGCACCCTGGAATGGTGCAGCCCGTACGGCTATGGCCGCGCGCTCTGTGGTCGGAGATGGCGGCCCGCTGGGCTGTCCGGGCTCCGTGGTCGGGCCGCCCATTTGACCGGATGCCGCCTCCGCTTTACGCTCAAGTCCATACGGAGGCGGTGTCCGTTTTGCTGCGGCCGCCAGATCACTGCAGGCAGGAGGGCGCATGAGCGCCGGTGAACAGCGGGGACGCAAGCCCCGCGCGGACGTCCAGCGCAACCGCGCCGCCCTCCTGGAGACCGCGCAGCGTCACTTCCTGCAGCACGGGGTCGGCACCTCCCTCGAGGCGGTGGCCAAGGAGGCCGGCGTCGGACCCGGCACCCTGTACCGGCACTTCCCCACCCGGGAAGCACTGCTGGCGGCTGTGCTGCAGACACGCTCCGAGGAACTGGTGGCCCGCCAGGCGGACATCGAGCGCCTCGGCGACCCCGCCGAGGCGCTGGAGCAGTGGCTGCGCGCCATGGAGGAGTACTTCAGCGCCTTCAGCGGGCTGCCCGACCCGCTCATGGCCGCGGCCCGGGCGCAGGAGCCGGACAACCCGCTCACCATCCCCTGCGACATCCTCATCACGGCCACCGACCAGTACGTGCGCGCCGCGCAGCGCGCCGGGCGCGTGCGTGCGTCCGTGCGGGGGCACGACCTGTTCCTCGCGGCCTGCTCCGTCGCCTGGATCAAGGGCACCGGCACCGAGGAGGAGCCGCTCGACCGGCTCCGCACGCTCATCGCGAGCGGCTACCGCGAGCGGGACACCCCGGCGTAAACCGCCCGCCACCCCGCACCCCGCCCCGGCCCCCGCAACGCCAGGCGGTACCCCTGCACGGCCATCACCTCGCGCTGCCCTCAGGGGCGGCACAACCTCGCAAGGAACAAATCATGAAAATTACTGTCATAGGCGCCGGTGCCATCGGTGGGAATCTCGCCGCCAAGCTCAGCACGGCCGGTCACGACGTCCAGGTCGCCGACGCCCGCGGCCCCGAGGCCGTCCGGGCCGAGGTGCTGCAGTCCGGGGCCCGCGCGGCGGACCTCGCCGACGCCGTCCAGGGCCGGGACGTCATCGTCCTGTCGATCCCGTTCGGGGTGGCGGGCCAGCTGGCGGACCTGTTCGCGTCGGTGCCCGACGAGACGGTGGTCATCGACACCGCGAACTACTACCCCGGCATGCTCAGCGAGCCGATCGAGGCGGTGGACAACGGCCAGGTGGAGAGCGTGTACACCGCCGAGCTGCTGGGGCGCCCCGTGGTCAAGGCGTGGAACGCCGCCCTGGCCGAAACCCAGCGGACCAAGGGTGTTCCGGCCGGAACACCCGGCCGCCTCGCCATCCCCGTCGCCGGCGACTCCGAGGAGGCGCGGAAGGTGGCCATGAGCCTGGTGGAGGACACCGGCTTCGATGCCTACGACGCCGGGACGCTGGCCGACTCCTGGCGCCAGCAGCCCAACAGCCCCGCCTACTGCACCGAACTGACCCTCGACGAGCTGGCGGCGGCCCTGGCCGCAGCCGACCGCGCCAAGGACGCGGCCATCCGCGACAGCCTCCCGGAACGCTTCGCCGCCCTCGGTGCCCATCCCACCGTCGACGACGTCGTCGAGATGAACCGCGCCGCCCACCGCTGAACCACCCGACACGGCTCTCGTGCCCGCAACAGCACGGGAGCGGCAGTCCCGGCACGCCACGACCACACACGACGAACACGAAGAGCGGCGCTCACTTCGGCAAGGTCGTCAGCACTCACCTACATCACCGCGTCCGCGGCCGGCCCGCAGCCCCGGTCGCGCCGCAAAGACCAAGCCCCGGAACGGACAGGGAGTTTCACCATGAAGATCGGCGTTCTCGGCACCGGGAACATCGGCAAGACGTTGACCAGGCGGCTGAGCGAGGCCGGGCACGAGGTGAAGGCGGCCAATTCGCGCGGCCCGGAGACGATCGAGGCGGACGTGCTGTCCTCGGGCGGACGCGCGGTGACAGCGGCGGAAGCCGTAGTGGACGTCGACGCCGTGATCCTCTCCATTCCCTTCACCCGCATTCCGCAGGTCGCGCCACTGATCGCCAACGTGCTGGCTGACACGGTTGTCATCGACACGTCGAACTACTTCCCGCATCGGGACCACGGAATCGCGGCGATCGAGGCCGGCCAGGCCGAGAGCGTGTGGGCCGCCAAGCAGCTGGGCCGGCCCCTCGTCAAGGCGTGGAACTCGATCGGATCCGAGTCGTTCGCGCACAGGAACAAGCCGGCGGGAAGTACCGACCGCATCTCGCTCCCCGTCGCGGCCGACAGTCCGCGAGAGCGTGACCTGGCAATGGCACTCGTCGAGGACACCGGATTCGACGCCTTTGACGCGGGCCCGCTCGCGCAATCGTGGCGGCAGCAGCCCGGCACACCCGCCTACTGCACGGATCTCACCCGTCAGGAGCTGCCGGACGCACTCGCGGCGGCCGACGCGGCGCGATCACCGAAGCGGCGCGACCTCATGCTCGCCGTGGTCCAGGAACGCTTCGGGGCCGGCACGCAACCGGACGCGGAATACCTTGTCCGGCTGAACCGCGCAATTTCCCTGTGAGGAAGGACGGGGGCTGACGCGGTGACCCGTGAGAGGCCCTCGTATCTCGCCCCCGTCTCCAGTTGCTCCGCGACCAACGCCGCCACCCCCGGTGGCACGTCGGCCGACACCGATAGGAGGGTGCCCAGCATCCGTACGGTGCCCCACTGCACCGCCCAGCCCCGGCCGGCTATGAGACCGGCGCTTGGCCCGGGCCTGTTCCAAGGCCACCAGCGGTATGGCCAGGACGGGCCACTGCCACGCGGCGCCGTAGGCGCACCCCAGCACGGTGGCGAACGCACAGGCAACCGTGCGGTGCACGGACACCTTCCACACGGCGGTCAGAGCAGTGGTGAGCGCGCACAGGGCGGCCATAGCGAAGGCGGTGGCGGTCACCGGCTCTGCGGCGTCCATCAGGACCATGACGGCCGTCACATACAAGTTCAGGCCCACCGCGAACGGCAGACGCTGAGCCCGCACGCTCAGGTGCCGGTCCGCCCAACGGCCCTTGCGTACCTCGGCGCGGACGAACAGGCTGGGCGGGACCACGAACACTCCGGCCGCCGGCAGGCCCCAGCCGATCCCCACCGCTTGGCCGCCGCGTGCGCCAGCCAGTGGGAAGGCGGCGAACAGCAGGTACTTTGGGTCGAGGCCGTTCGTCACCCGACGGGCGAACAACGCTGCCGGAGAGGGTGTGCGAGGGACCGGATCGTTCAGATGGGGACCTTGACCGGTTGCCAGTGAAGGTTGGCCAACGCCGGTTTGTGACACTGCAGTTTGATCGCCGCAGCGGACATAGGCTGATGCCACCATCAGCCGGAGGAGCGTCACACCATGGAACCGACCGTCGACGGGCCAGCGCCGCAGGTTACCGCCACAGACATCCGTACCCTTTTGGACTCTTCAGCTGAGCTCCCCGTCCTGTACATCAGCTACGGTCCTGGCGACGGGGGCACCGAAGCGGAGTTGGACGTGTGGGCCACAGGCCTGGTCGACCAGCCCGACATCGTCCTCACCCGCGCGACCGCTCTGGACCTGCTCGGTGAGGACCCCAATAGCGAGACCATCGCGGGGTTCCTGCCTGAGGTTCAGAAAACCGTGGACCAGATGATCTCGGCCCGAGGCATGTGAACGGCCAGGTCGTGCCCGGCACCCCAGGCTGCACAGTTGGGCCGACCTGTGTCATCAATCTGCGGTCGGATCCTGGGCCCGGTGACCACCCCAGAACCTGGATTTGGGCCTAGGTTTCCGACGGCCGTCAGTAGCCGTCCTGTTCGAGGGCCTGGCGCACGTTCCTGCGCACGCGTGCCTCCCACAGTGAGACCGTGCCCTCCGGCGCCGGGTGGTCCAGCCGCAGCAGTCGGCGCCGGGCGTCCTCGGTCCGTGCCCGGCACTGCGCCCATGTCCCGCCCGGGTCGTGCGTGCCGCACACGCAGCCGTACGCGATCGGCCCCTCCGGCCGCTTCCTTCTGCGTCCTGGACCCGAGAACCGGACGAGGGATCGAGGACGTCGTCGTGCTCCATGCCGGAGGGGGATCGGTGCCCCCAGTCCGGCGAGCCGATAGTGGCTCCTGCCGTTCCCCGTCCCGTTGTGGACGGGCTGCTGCGCATGGTGCCCCCGACGCCGGCCCAAGGGTGTGCGAAGCCGGTCACCAGCGGCAGCGGCTCCAGCGTGTACGCGATGTCGGCCGGCCTACCGGGCCACGGGCGACGTCGCCGCTAACCACCCACCCCATACCCGGGCCGTGTGGGCCGGGTTCTGGTAAGTCGCGGCAAGTTCGTGGCGTCCACAGCGTGCGGCCCACCGGGCTGGTCCTCGCATCGGATCTCCGGGAACAGGGGGCCAGGCATGACGGCGGACAACATGGCGGCGAGTGACGACGACGTGCAAGCGGTGCGCCGCTGGGTGCGGCTCTCGTGCACCGAGCCGGGCGCCCACCTGCCTACCTCGCGAACTCGGTCAGAAGGCCACTCCCTCACTCACCTACACAGCCAAGCCGGCATCCCTGGTGCTGCCCCTGGTGCCTGCCCCTGGGATCTACCCCTGGGGGTCTACCCCTGAGGCCTTTGTCCGGGTACGGTCCGCCTCGCGCAGGAGGCGGACCGCAGCCCCGCCCATGTCTGCTGGAGCCATGGGCTTGAACAGGCGTACGGCGATGAAGGCGGGCCTCCTGACGACCGCGGCGTCAGCGATGGGGCTGAATCCGGCACGGGCACAGGGCACTTCGAGGACCGTCCCGGTGCTCACGGTCCAGGGCGAGGCGGCGATACGGACCAACATCCCGGTCGTACGGGACCGCCGCGCGTCCGGGGGCCGATACCTGACCCTGGCCACCGGGAAGAGGCCGGGCCGGCAGGGCTGGTACGCCACGTACGTCGTCCACGCCCCCGAACCCGGCGTGTACGCCCTGACGGCCGTCGCCACCGCCCCGGTCGAGGCACCACACACCGAGACGACCGCCTCGTACATCCAACTCTCCCTGAACGAGGACCCGTTCACCGAGATCGCCCGCTCCCAGCCGTACTGGTACGAGTCGAAGCCCGCCTGGGGAGACCTCTCCGTACTCGACCTCGGCGAACTCGAACTCCGGTGCGGCGCCAACACGTTGACGTTCCGGGTGACCGAACCGACGGTCCGGGCGGACGGGGCGGTGTACGCGCTCTCGCTGGACCGCTTCACCCTGAGGCGGCGGGAGGGGGTGAGGCTCCGGGAGGTGTCCGCGGGAGAACGGGGCATGTACCGGCGCGGAGAGCCCGCGCACCTGCGCCTACGACTCGACGGCAGCACCGCCCGGCCGCACCGCGTGCGCTACGACGTCACCGACTACTTCGGGAAGCGGGTCTTCGAGGGGTACGCGACGGTCGCGGCCGGCGAGACGACCGCGACCGTCGCCCTTCCTGAACTCCCCCCGGGCAACTACCGGATCGAGGCCGCCGGTGTGACGGGCCACTTCGCCTGCCTGCCCGCACGGCTCGCCCCGTCCGGCCCCGCAAACCGCTTCGGCGTCAACGTCTGGGCCACCTCCCTCATATCCCCCTCCCGCCTGGACGACTTCGCCGCCGCGATGAAGGACATGGGCGCGGGCTGGATACGGGACGGCCAGGCATGGCCCGCCGCCGAGCCGTCGCCGGGCGCGTACGACACGGAGCACCACGACCGGGTGACCCGCACCCTGCGCAAGCACGGCCTGTCGCCCCTGGAGGTCATCTCGCCGGCCCCCGAGTGGGCCATGACGGACGCCTCGCTCCCGCTGCCCGCCGACCTGCGGCACGCGTACCGCTACGCCCGCCGCCTCGCCTCCGGGCACCCGGCGGCCGTCCAGCTCTCCAACGAGCCCGACGTCGACGTCACCAGCAGCACCGGCGACGCGCACGCGGCCTTCGTGAAGGCGGCAGCGCTGGGCATCGCCGACGCGCCCGACCCGCCCCTGGTCGTCCTGCCGGGCATCGCGCAGGCGGGCCCCTTCCAGGACCTGATGCTGGCGAACGACGTGGTGCGGTACGCGGATGTCTGGGCGTTCCACGGCTACCCGGACCCCGCCGAGCAGAACGAACCGGAGGTCCCCGGAGCGGCTGAGGAGCAGCGCGAACTGGCCCGCCGGCACGGGGCACGGGACGTGCCGCGGTGGATGACGGAGTGCGGCGCGTTCCTCACGGTACGGCCGCGCGTCGACCTCACCCCTGCCCAGCAGGCGGTCCAGGCCCGTTATCTGGTCCGCTCCACGGTGGAGGGGCTGGCGGCCGGGAACGGCCGGCAGTTCTGGTTCGCAGGACCGCCGCTGCACGACGACGGGGTGTACTTCGGACTGCTGAGCCGGGAGTTCCAGCCCTTGCCGGCGTTCAGCGCGTGCGCGGCGCTGACCTCGTTGCTGGGGGAGGCGCACTTCGTAGCGCCCGCACGGGGTTTGCCGACCGGAGTGGTCGGCTTCGACTTCGACTCCGGGCGCGGCGAGTCGGTGAGGGTCCTCTGGATGACGTCCTCGAAGCCGGTACGGGTCACCGTGGGGGCGGACGCTGCCGTGTACGACGTCATGGGCGGGCGGTTGGAGACGAGCGGCGGGGCGGTGACGGTCACCCGCGACCCGCTGTACGCGGTGACCACGGGCGGAGCCCCGACACGATCCGCGCGCCCGGAAGAGCGCCGCCCCGGACTCTCCGCGGCCGAACACATCGTCCTCAGCCAGCGTTACCCCGCCCGCAACGCGGCCCCCAACAAGGACAACGGCGACGCGGAACCCCCGCTGGGCTACCGCCTGACCCGCCGCACCCGTATGTCCCTGGACATCTACAACTTCACCGACACCACACGGACGGTGACCGTGAAGGCCCGCCCCGCCGGGAGCTGGTCGGCACGGGCGGACACCCCGGCCCGGGTCGAGGTCCCACCCCAGGGCCGTACGACGGTGAAGTTCACGATCACGGCGGACAGCGGGACTTTGCGCCGAACGGACCACCGCCTGACCTTCACGGCGACGCTCGACGGCGCCGAGGTGCCGCCGTCGGTGTCGCTGGTCCAGCTCAAGTAAGCGAGCCGCACTTTGGGCATCGGCACAGCGGGAAACGCGTCGGCGACTCGATCGGCGAGACCTCGCGGACCGGTTCGTACGTCGCCTTCGGGACCCAGGTACGCCAAGGCGACGGTGATCAAGGAGTACGGCCGCAAGCTGGTGCCGGGCAGTCTGCGAACGCCCGTGTACGCACGAGAGGTACTCGGATCCTGTCCGTCCGGCGAAGAGAGATCAGGAGCGACGAGGAGCGTGACAATCTCCTCGTCACGCGCCTCCGACGTGCCCGCATCCTCGACGACTTCCGCCCACCCGAGGCGTGCGCGCTCTCCGACGAGACCGACCTCCGACGCCATATCGGCGGCCCAGCAGTGGTGTGTGCGCAGCTCCGGCACATTGTCGAGTCGGGCCAGAGCCGCCGCATCCGCGTGCACGTCCTCTCCTTCTCGTCAGGGGCTCAGGCTCTGCCGTGTCGGCGGCCACTTCACATTCCCCAAGTACGGCCAGATATGTGATCACAGTCGGTGATCGATGAGTGCTGATACGCAGCGGGGTTCCAGGAGCGCCTGGTAAGCAAGGCGCATGGAGGAACTTGCACGACTCAGCGATGTCGAGCAGGCCGCGGCCGGCCACGGGCAGTTGATCTGGGCGGCCCAGGGACAGGGTGACAGCCTGGGGCCGGGGGTGCGGGCCTGGCGCCACGGCGCGGCGTTGGCGGTGGCCAGCCCGAACCGGCAACAGGACCGGCTTGCAGTCGAGGGTGACAGCGTCGACGCAGTCGTATTGGTGCGGCGGGTCCTGAAGGAGATCGGCGCGTCCTATCGGCTCTTGGGGGAGGCTGCCTTGATCGATGCGCTGGTGCGGCAGCTGCCCGGCCTGGTGCCTGTCCACAACTTCTTCTGGATGGAGACCACGTCCCCTTCCGGTGTCGCCACCGCAGGCGTGCGGTGGCTGGACGCCCGCGAGGAGAAGGAGGCGACGTCGCTGTTCGATCGCTTTTTCCCCGACTCCTATGCGCAGCCGGGGCGCGCGGGCGTGTGCCGCTGGGCCGGGGTCGTCGGTGAGGTGGACGGCAGCGTCGGGGTGGAGCCGCTGGCTGTCGCGGCGGACGCGTGGTCCGCGGCCGGGTGCGGGTTCATGGGTGGGGTGGTCACCCACCCCTCCGCCCGCGGCCGCGGTCTTGCCCGGGTCGTGTCCGGCTTCGTCCTGGACGCCATCGTCAACCGCTACGGCCGTGCCGCGCTCATGGTGCTCACCAGCAACGCGCCGGCCGTCGCCACGTATGAACGCCTCGGCATGGCCAAGCGTCGGTTCGGAGCAGCGCACATCCCGGCCCGGTGAGGCCAGAGCTCCAGCGCGGCAAGCCGACGCGGCACCCTCACACGGAGTGATCACTGGCGGCCGGACAACTCCCCGCCAGCTGGCCGCCAGTGGGGAATCTCAACTGGCCACTGTCACTCTGCTGACAGGCTTTCTGTCTCCGATCCGGTTCGACGACCTCCCGCCCATCACACGGCCCTCCCCACCCGCATCCCCGTCCGAGAGAGCAAGGCCCCCTCCGGCCCCGCCAACGCCTTCTCCGCCCCTGTCTGCAGGGCCTTCGTCACTTCTGCTTCTCCCGGTCGAACCAGGCCGTGGTGGTGTCACCTTCTTCGGGGGCGCTTATCGTCGTCTTCGGGAGTCACGCATCGCCGTTGGAGGATCAATATCGGCGAGAACTGCAGCCAAGTCGCTCACGCGTGCGAGTGCTCGTGCCGGCGTGGAGGAGGCAGGGCCGTAGGGACTTCTCGGCAAGGCGGTAGGGGCAACGGCCGTGGAGATCACCGTCCAGTGGATCCGGACCATCTGGACGAAGGAATGGGCTTGATGCCGGCGTGCGGGATGCGGTCGGCGGTCGGCGCTGTCCGGGTGAGGTCGGCACCGGTCTCCGTTGCCGGGTCGGGTGGTGCCGGGGGTGCCGGATGCGGTGGGGCTGTCTGCATGGTGGAGAATCGCTGCCATGAGTGAGAACGTCTATTTCCAGGTTTCCGCGAACGGTGAG
>NZ_JBIRRV010000013.1:0-322489 GCF_044333925.1 Streptomyces sp. NPDC020898 | reverse complement strand
GCGGTCAGCAAGGACGCCCTGAAGAAGATGAGCCGCGAGGTCCGGTCCTGGCGTCTGCATCGCCGCTCCGACCTGCCCTTCGTCGAGCTCGCACGTAGGATGAACCCCGTGGTCGCGGGCTGGATCAACTACTACGGCCGGTTCCGGCCCTGGGAGCTGCATCCGTTCCTGATGCGCATCAACGCCTACCTGGTGCGCTGGATCCGTAAGAAATACAAACGGCTCACGGCCCGGCGGAAGGCCGTCACGAAGATGCAGGAGATCGCCCGGCGATACCCCCGCATGTTCGCGCACTGGCGCTGCACCACCGTGGCCGTATCGACCTGACGATCAGAACGACAAGAGCCGTGTAACGGGAGACTGTTACGCACGGTTCCGTGAGAGCCGAGGGGTGCGATTCCCCTCGGCTACTCGACCAGTCCAGCGCGGGCTTGCTGGCGCCCACGCCTCGCGGGTCGAAGCCGATCACGTCGTACTGCGCCGCCACCGCCTTGGGCAGCGAGGACGCGACGAAACCGGCGAGGGTGAGACCGCTGCCGCCCGGTCCGCCGGGGTTGACCAGCAGCGGACCCTGGTACTTCTTCGCGGTGTGCGGGACCCGGGACAGGGCCAGCGTGATCTGCCGGCCGTGCGGGTCCGCGTGGTCCAGCGGCACCTTGAGGGACGAGCACTGGAGTGTCGGATAGGTGGTCGTGCCGCAGTTCTTCCACGTCAGTCGCGGAGACTGGGCGGTTTCCGCGGCGCGTGGGGCGCTCGCGCCGGCGGGGGGCGCCGTGAGCATCCCCGCCACCACGACGGCGGCACCGCACAGCACGGCTGCGCGTTTTCCCATGGAGTCCTCCCAGGACGGAGGTTTCGGACCGCGAGTGTCACGGTCTCCGCCGCATCGTCCCGGAAAGCGCTCCCGGAAGAACGAGTTCTGGCAAGACTTGACCCGATTGGGGCGCCGGTTGCGCTCGGATGCCCTCAGAGGAGGGTCAGTTGGACCGGCTCGGGCGCCTCGGCCCCGGCGGGGTCGGCCTCCATGGTGGCCGGGATCCTGCGCGGCATCCCCGCGCGCGTGGGACCCATCCCGTACTCCTGGGCCAGGTCGTGGACCTGACGGGTGATCCGGCGCTGGTACCACTTGGGGGCGTAGGCGCCCTCCGCGTACAGCCGCTCGTACCGGCGCACCAGATGCGGATGATGGTGCCCGAGCCAGGCCATGAACCACTCGCGGGCACCGGGGCGCAGATGCAGCACCAGCGGGGTCACGGAGGTCGCCCCGGAGGCGGCGATCGCCCTTACGGTGTCCCGCAGTCGATCCGGGTGGTCGCTCAGGAACGGGAGCACCGGGGCCATCAGCACCCCGCAGTCGATGCCGTGCTCGCCCAGCGTCCGTACGACGTCCAGGCGCCGTTCCGGAGCGGGTGTGCCCGGCTCGACCGTGCGCCACAGCTCGCTGTCGGTGAAGCCGACGGAGACGGAGATCCCGACGTCCGTGACCTGCGACGCCTGCACCAGAAGGTCGAGGTCGCGCAGGATCAGCGTGCCCTTCGTCAGGATCGAGAAGGGGTTCGCGTGGTCGCGCAGGGCGGCGAGGATGCCCGGCATCAGCCGGTAGCGGCCCTCGGCGCGCTGGTAGCAGTCGACGTTGGTGCCCATCGCGATGTGCTCGCCGAGCCAGCGGCGTGAGCCGAGTTGGCGGCGCAGCAGGTCCGGCGCGTTCACCTTGACGACGATCTGGGAGTCGAAGCCGAGCCCCGTGTCGAGGTCCAGATAGCTGTGCGTCTTGCGGGCGAAACAGTAGACGCACGCGTGCGTGCAGCCCCGATAGGGATTCACCGTCCACTCGAAGGGCATGCGCGAGGCCCCCGGCACCCGGTTGATGATCGAACGGGCCCGCACCTCGTGAAAGGTGATCCCGCGGAACTCGGGGGAGTCGAAGGTACGGGTGGTCACCGCGTCCGCGCCGAACAGCGCGGCGTCGGCCCCGCCGCGGCCGGACTCCGCTGTGAGGTTTTCCCAGCGCATGACACCTCCTCGGTAGCACTGACCAGAGAATAGAACACATGTTCCCTTGATCGTGCGATCGCATGTTCGAGTCTTGTGAAGCTCTGGGGCGGACCCCTCGCGGCACCCCGATTTGGGTGGCCGGGCGGCGGGGTGGTTGGCTGAGCCCGAACCCCCGAGAACCCAGCTGCTGGAGGAACGTCATGGCGCAGGTCGAGGCCACCACGGAGCGCATCGTCGCGGCGGACGCGGAGACGGTGTTCGACGCCCTCGCCGACTACAGCGGCACGCGTGCGAAGGTGCTGTCCGAGCAGTTCAGCGAGTACGAGGTGCGCGAGGGCGGCGACGGTGAGGGCACCCTCGTCCACTGGAAGCTGCAGGCCACCAGCAAGCGCATCCGGGACTGCCTCCTGGAGGTCAGCGAGCCCACCGACGGCGAACTCGTCGAGAAGGACCGCAACTCATCGATGGTCACCACCTGGCGCGTCACCCCGGCCGGCGAGGGCAAGTCGCGGGTCGTCGTGACCAGCGTCTGGAACGGTGCCGGCGGCATCGGCGGCTTCTTCGAGAAGACCTTCGCGCCCAAGGGCCTCGCCCGCATCTACGACGCCGTCCTCGACAAGCTCGCCACCGAGGTGGAGAAGTAGCCCAAGGGTCAACACCCCCGGGGGCGTTGCCTCCCGCCGGAGACCTCACCGGTTCGAGTGGATCTCCGTCCCGTGCACCCGATACGCCGTAACTCGTCGCGCTTGCTCACAGTTGTCGCCCAAAGCGGGAATTGTGCGGTAGGTGCGACGAGGGGAGCGGTACGTGGGCGGGATCACTCTGGTGAAGGACGAACCGACTACCGCACCCGCGCCACCCCCGGCCGAGCCTTCGCAACTCGGCCCGCGCCAGGTGCGGTTGGTGTTCTTCGCACTGATGCTCGCGCTGCTGCTCGCCGCTCTGGAGCAGATGATCGTCGCCACCGCGCTGCCGAAGATCGTCGGTGAGCTGCACGGCCTGGACACGATGTCCTGGGCGATCACCGCTTACCTGCTCACCGCCACCGTCGGACTGCCGATCTACGGCAAGCTCGGCGATCTGATCGGCCGCAAGGGCGTCTTCCAGTTCGCGATCGTCGTCTTCGTCGTCGGCTCGGCACTGGCCGGCTGGTCGCGCACCATGGACGAGCTCATCGCCTTCCGTGCCCTCCAGGGCGTCGGCGCGGGCGGGTTGATGATCGGCGTGCAGGCGATCCTCGCGGACATCGTGCCGCCGCGCGAACGCGGGCGCTACATGGGGCTCATCGGCGCCGCGTTCGGCCTCGCCTCGGTCGCCGGGCCCCTCCTGGGCGGCTACTTCACCGACCAGCTCTCCTGGCGGTGGTGCTTCTGGTTCAACGTCCCCTTCGGACTGCTGACCCTGGCCGTCGTCACCGCCGTACTGAAACTGCCGAAGCCCGCAGCCAGGGCCCGCCTCGACCTCCTCGGGGCGCTGCTGCTCGCCGTGGCCTCGACCTGCCTGGTGCTGCTGACCAGTTGGGGCGGCACCGAGTACGCGTGGGGCTCGCGCGAGATTCTCGGCCTCGGTGCCGGAGCGGCCCTGGCCACCGTGCTCTTCCTGGTCGCCGAGCACTTCGCGCCCGAACCCCTCATCCCCCTGCGGCTGTTCCGGGATTCCGTCTTCAACGTCACCGGTCTGGTGGGCCTGGTGATCGGCGTGGCGCTGTTCGGCGCCGCCAGCTATCTGCCGACGTTTCTCCAGATGGTCGACGGGGCCAGCGCCACCGAGTCCGGGCTGCTGATGCTGCCCATGATGGCCGGCATCGTCGGCGCGTCGATCGTCGCCGGACAGCTCATCAGCCGCACCGGCCGCTACCGGGTCTGGCCGATCCTCGGCACCGCCCTGTCCGTCCTCGGCATGTGGCTGCTGTCCCGCCTCGAAGCCGACACGCCCCGGCTGCACTACAGCCTCTGGATGGCCGTCCTCGGCGCCGGCATCGGCATGGTGATGCCGGTCCTGGTCCTCGCCGTCCAGAACTCCGTGCGCCCCGCCGACCTCGGCACCGCGACCAGCGCCAGCAACTACTTCCGGCAGATCGGCGGCAGCGTCGGCGCCGCGGTCTTCGGCACGCTCTTCGCGAACCGGCTCGCCGAGTCCCTGGAGAACAGCCTCCCCACGCGCGCGGGCGCCCGCCTCCCCGACCCCGACTCGATCACCCCGCAACTCGTCCACGCCCTGCCCCCGGAGCTGCGCGACAGCTACATCAGGGCGTACGCCGACGCCATGCCGCGCATCTTCCTGTACCTCGTGCCGGTGCTCGTCCTCGGCCTGCTCGTCGCCCTCTTCCTCAAGGAGAAACCGCTGGTGCCCCACGACGCCGCCCCCGCCGACCTCGACCCGGCGATCCCGCAGGCCCGTGCGCCCTACGCCGCAGCGATCCAGGTGCGCGGCACCGTGCAGCACCCGGACGGGACCGTCGTACCGCGCGCGGCGCTCACGCTCATCGATGTCGGGGGAGCGCAGATCGGGCGCGGCGCGAGCGCCGAGGACGGGCGGTACACGCTGTCCACGCCCGGCTCGGGGACGTACGTCCTGATCGCGGCGGCGGGCGGCCACCAGCCGCAGGCGGTCACCGTGACCGTCGGTGAGCGGCCGGTGGAACTGGACGTCGTCCTCGGCGGCGGCGCGGGAGGCCTGACGGGCCAGGTGCTGACCGCGGACGGCTCGCCGGTCCGGGACGCCGCGGTCACGCTCACCGATGTGCACGGCGAGGTCGTCGCCACCACCCGCAGCGGACCCGAGGGCGGGTACGCCGTCCCCGAGCTGGTGGCCGGCGAGTACACCCTCGCCGTGAGCGCCCCCGCGTTCCGTCCGGCCGCGCTCCCCGTCACCGTGCGGGCGTCGCGGGATACGCGCCAGGACGTCGAACTCGCGGGCGGCGCCCTCCTGAAGGGCACCGTGCGGGCCGGCGGGGGACGGCCGGTCGAGGACGCGCGCGTGACCCTGCTCGACGCGGCCGGCAACGTCGTGAACACGCTCACCACCGGCGCCGACGGAACGTTCTGGTTCGCCGACGTGTCGTCCGGCGAGCACACGGTCATCGCCTGTGGTTACCCGCCGGTCGCGACCGTCCTCCAGGTGGCCGCAGGCGGCCGTACAGAACGGGACCTTCAGCTCGGGCACGAGGACTGACACCCAGGTGGGAGCACCGGACCGGCGTGCAGGGCGCGCGCCCGTGCGCCGGAGCGGACCGGCCAAGACCAATTACCGGATTGCCACACATCGCGACCGACCGGAGTCGTACGGTGGTGACGACGGCACAGATCTTGCGGAGCCGTGGGAAGAAGGGGCCTGCGCCATGGACAGTGGCACCGGGACGGGCGCACCTCACAGCCGCGGAGCTGGGGAGAGCGTACCGGCGGAGCCTGCTGCGGCGGGCCGTATCCCGCTGGCCGTGGTCGTCGTGGACCGCGAAGGCCTCGTGTCGCACTGGAGCCGGGGCGCACGACGCCTGTTCGGCGCCTCCAAGGAGGAAGCGCTCGGCCGGCCCGCCGCCGACCTGCTGCCCGTCTCCGGCGTACTCCCCGACACCGACGACGAAGACCCCACGCCGTACGGCGCGTTCACGGCCTACGACGGCCTCGGACCCGATCTGGAGTCCTCCCTCGACGGCCGCCTGTCCTACCCGGCGGCGGGCCGCGCCCGCCTCACGGTGCCCGACCGCGACCGCGTTGATGTGCTGTGGTGGGCCTACCCGTTGGTGGGCCCGGGCCACGAGCGCCTCCTGGTGCTGGCCGCCGACACCGACGTACTGCGTCAGGAGGACGACGACGTTGCCGTCGAGCGCATCGCGCCCGCGTTCGCCCTGCACACGGACTTCCCCGGCGCCGAGGAACTCGCCCGCAGGCTCCCCGAGATCCTGCCCAGCATGAGCGTCGGGGAGAGCGCCCGCATCGTCGCCCAGATCCTCGAACTGGGCTACCCCGTCCTGGAGTTCAGCCAGAACGACCTGATCCCGGTCACCCCCGACTGGGGCGTGCCCCGGCGCGCCGAGCGCAAGGCCCGCCGGGAGCGGGCGGCCCGGGCGGTACAGGCCGGCGAACCGCTGCCCGAGGGCCACCAGGACGAGGCCGAGGACCTCGAATACGCGGCCGTGCGTGAGCGGTTGGAGTTCCTCAACGAGGTCAGCGGACGTATCGGCACCTCGCTCGACCTGTCCCGCACGATCATCGAGGTCAGCAAGGCCGTCGTACCCCGCTTCACGGACGTGGCGGGCACCTATCTGCGTGAACAGGTCGTCGCGGGTGAGGGGTTCCCCGAGGGCGTGCCCGACACGACGACGATGTGGCACCGCGTCGCCCTGGAACACACCGACGAACCGGGCCGCTGGGACGATGTCGTGCCGGTCGGCGAGGCCATGCCGTTCCCCGCGCACACCCCGTTCTTCCAGTGCATGACCAGCGGTCAGCCCGTCCTCGTGCCGCGCATCAGCGAGCAGATGGGGCACATGATCGCCTCTCAGTTCGAGAAGCGGGACATCCGGCCGCTGATCACGGGCCGCTCCATGCTGGTCGTCCCGCTGAAGGCACGCAACGTCGTCCTCGGCTTCATGATCCTGCTGCGCCACCCGGAGCGCGTCGAGTTCAACGACATGGACCGCGTCACCGGCGCCGAACTCGCCGCCCGCGCGGGCCTCGTGCTCGACAACGCGCGCATGTACACCTACCAGGAGAGCGTCGCCGAGACCCTCCAGGACAGCATGCTGCCGCAGATCCCGCCGCGCATGGCGGGCTGCGACATCGCCACCCGCTATCTCCCCGGCACGCTGCTGGGCCGGGTCGGCGGTGACTGGTTCGACTCCGTGAAGCTGCCGGGCGCCCGCACCGCCCTCGTCGTCGGCGACGTCATGGGGCACGGCCTCAACTCAGCCGCGATGATGGGCCAGTTGCGAACGGCCGTGCAGACCATGGCCGCCCTGGACCTGCCGCCCGCCCAGCTGCTGCGCAACCTCGACGACCTTGCCCAGCGCCTCGGCGACACCTACCTCGCGACCTGCCTGTACGCCGTCTACGACCCGATCGCCGGCGAGCTGCACATCGCCAACGCGGGCCATATTCCGCCCGTTCTGGTGCGCGCCGAGGACGGCCGCAGCGAGCTGCTCGACCTGCCGACCGGCGCTCCCATCGGCGTCGGAGGAGTGCCGTTCAAGGCGGTACACGTGCGTGTGGAGCCCGGCGACCGGCTCGTGATGTGCACCGACGGCCTGGTCGAGGTACGCGGGGAGGACATCGGCGTGGGCCTGGCGACCCTGTGCGAGTCCGCCGCCCACCCGGCCGCCTCCATGGACGACGCCTGCGACACGATCATCCGCGCTCTCAACACACGCGGGGGCCGCAAGGACGACGTGGCGCTGTTGCTGGCCCGCCTCAACGGCATCGAACCGGACGACGTCGCCGAATGGCGGCTCACCCTCGACCCGGCCGAGGTCGGCCGGGCTCGTGCCGTGGTCCGCGAACAGCTCTACGACTGGGGCCTGGAGCGGCTGGTGGACACCGCCCAGCTGCTGGTCAGCGAGCTCGTCACCAACGCCCTGCGGCACTCGCACGGGCGTCCGCTCGTGCTGCGGCTGGTGCGCGGGGAGACGCTGGTGTGCGAGGTGGACGACGACGATCACGTCCTGCCCACGCTGCTCGACTCCGAGCCCCTGGCCGAGTTCGGGCGCGGGCTGCGCGTGGTGAGCACGCTGGCCCGGGAGTGGGGCACGAGCCGTACGGGCGCGGGCAAGACCGTGTGGTTCGAACTCACGCTGCCGCGCAGGCGTTGAACCTCCGACCGGTGACGGTGCCGGTGGTGCTGCTCAGCCGTGTCAGTGCCCTGTGCTTGGATTGATGTTGCCGCGGGGCCGGGGAGGCGTGCGAGGCGCACATCGGCGTACGCCTCTCGAACGAGCCGTGAAGGTATACGCGGCGCGCTTGTCGGCGTAACCGGGGCGCGGTAGACCGAACTGGCCCGTCACCTCGGACGGGCAGCCGTCGCACCCTGGGGAGTTGGGCATGAGCGTCACGAGTCGGTACAGGGAGGCCTGGGAGGGCTTCTGGCGCGAGGCCCCGCACGGTCAGGGGGCCGTCTTCTGGGACGCGGAGCCCGTGCTCACCGTCGGCCTCCACCTAGCCGTCTTCGAACCGCACCTCGCGGACTTCGAGTTGCCCCTGCTGGACCTGGGCTGCGGCAACGGCACCCAGACCCGCTTCCTCAAGGAGCGGTTCACCCGGGTCGTCGGCGCTGACCTCTCGGCCTCCGCACTGGACCGCGCCCGCAGCGCCGACCCGGAGGGCGCGTCCGAGTACGAACTGGTCGACTGCGCGGACAAGAGCGAGGTCGAGGAACTGCACAGGAAGCTCGGCGACACCAACGTGTACATGCGCGGGGTGCTCCACCAGTGCGACGCCGACGACCGGCAGGCCCTCATCGACGGCATCGCGACCCTGATCGGGCAGAGCGGCCGGGCCTTCGTCGTCGAGCTGTCGCAGGACGCGCGGCCCATCCTGATGGAACTCGCCGAGGGTCCCGACGGCCCGCCGTCCAAGCTGCGCCCGATCCTCGAGCACGGCATCGCCCCCGGCGAGGTCGCGGACTCGGCGGTGCCGGTGTATCTGGGCGCGGCCGGCCTGGCGGTCATCTCGAGCGGCGAACTCCCGCTCACCACGACGGAGTACACGTCCGAGGGAACCCGGATCGTGCTGCCTTCGAAGTGGGTGGTGGTGGAGGCGCAGCGGTGATGTCGGAGCGCCGCTGCCTGGCCGGGGCGTCGACCGGCACGTAACGTTCGGACAGTGAGCCGCTGACCTGCGACGGGACTGTTTCACGATGAAGATCCTCATCAGCGCCGACATGGAGGGCGCCACCGGCGTGACCTGGCCGGCTGACGTACTGCCGGGCACGCCGGAGTGGGAGCGCTGCCGCGCGATGTTCACCTCGGACGTCAACGCCGCCGTGCTCGGCTTCTTCGACGGCGGCGCCGACGAGGTGCTCGTCAACGAGGCCCACTGGACCATGCGCAATCTGCTCCTCGAACGGCTGGACGAGCGGGTGGAGATGCTCACCGGGCGCCACAAGTCGCTGTCCATGGTGGAGGGCGTCCAGCACGGTGACGTGGACGGCATCGCCTTCGTCGGCTACCACGCGGGCGCAGGGATGGAGGGTGTCCTCGCCCACACCTACCTCGCCAACTCCATCACCGGCGTGTGGGTGAACGACGTACGGGCCAGCGAAGGGCTCCTCAACTCCCATGTGGTCGCCGAGTACGGGGTGCCCGTCGTGCTCGTCACCGGGGACGACCTCGCCTGCGAGGACGCGCTCGGCTACGCGCCCGAGGCGCTGAAGGTCGCCGTCAAGGACCATGTGTCGCGGTACGCCGCCGTGTGCCGGACGCCCAGCAGGACCGCCGCCGACATCCGGGCCGCGGCGAAGGAGGCCGCCGGGCTGGCCGTACGGTACGAGCCCGTCGTCGGCGGACCGTTCACCGTCGCGCTGGAGTTCGACGCCGAGCATCTCGCCATGGCCGCGACCGTCGTGCCCGGGGTCGCGCGGGTCGGGGAGCGGAAGGTCGCGTACACCAGCGGCACAATGTATGAGGGGATTCGTACCTTCAAGGCGGTCACGACGATCGTCTCGGCCGCGGTGGAGGAGCAGTATGGCTGAGCAGCAGGCGCTCGACGAGGTGGTCGCGTTCACTTCCGGTCTCATCCGGATCGACACGGCCAACCACGGCGGCGGCGACTGTCAGGAGCGACCCGCCGCCGAGTACGCCGCCGCGCTGCTCGCGGAGGCCGGCCTCGAACCCACGCTCCTGGAGCGGACCAAGGGGCGCACCAACGTGGTCGCCCGGATCGAGGGCACCGACCCTTCCGCCGACGCGCTGCTGCTGCACGGGCATCTCGATGTCGTGCCCGCGCAGGCCGCGGACTGGAGCGTGCACCCGTTCTCCGGGGAGATCCGCGACGGCGTCGTCTGGGGGCGGGGCGCCGTCGACATGAAGAACATGGACGCGATGATCCTCGCCGTCGCCCGGGACTGGGCCCGGCAGGGCGTCAGGCCCCGGCGCGACATCGTCATCGCGTTCACCGCCGACGAGGAGGACAGCGCCGAGGACGGCTCCGAGTTCCTCGCCGCCGAGCACCCGGAGTTGTTCGAGGGGTGCACCGAAGGGGTCGGCGAGTCCGGGGCGTTCACCTTCCACGACGGCAGCGGACGGCACCTGTACCCCATCGCCGCCGGTGAGCGGGGCACCGCCTGGCTCAAGCTGACCGCCAGGGGACGCGCGGGACACGGCTCGAAGGTCAACCACAGCAACGCCGTCACCCGCCTCGCCGCCGCCGTCGCCCGCATCGGCGCCCACGAGTGGCCGCTGCGCCTCACCCCGACCGTCCGGGCCGCCCTCACCGAACTCGCCGCCCTCTACGGCGTCGAGCCCGACCTGGACGACGTCGACGGGCTCCTCACCAAGCTCGGACCCGCCGCCCGGCTCGTCGAGGCGACCATCCGCAACAGCGCCAACCCGACCATGCTGAACGCCGGTTACAAGGTCAACGTGATCCCCGGCGAGGCCGTCGCGTACGTCGACGGCCGCTTCCTGTCCGGCTACGAGGACGAGTTCCTTACGACCCTCGACGAGCTCACGGGCCCCGACGTCGCGTGGGAGTTCCACCACCGCTCGGTGGCCGTGCAAGCACCGGTGGACTCACCCACGTACGCCCGGATGCGCGCGGCCGTCGAGGAGTTCGCGCCCGAGGGGCACGTGGTGCCCTACTGCATGTCCGGTGGCACCGACGCCAAGCAGTTCTCGCGGCTCGGCATCACCGGGTACGGATTCGCGCCGCTCAGACTGCCCGAGGGCCTCGACTACCAGGCCCTCTTCCACGGTGTCGACGAGCGCGTCCCGGTCGAGGCGCTGCACTTCGGTGTCCGTGTCCTCGACCGCTTTCTGCGGACGGCCTAGCGAGTGGGGGAGACAGTGCAGACACTGCCGTACGGATCGTGGCCCTCGCCCATCGAGGCGGCACTGGCCGCCGAGCACGACGGGTCTCCCGAGTACGTGGGCTTCGTCGGCGACGAGGCCTGGTGGACCGAGCCGAGGCCCACCGAGGGCGGTCGGCGCACCCTGGTGAGACGCCGGGCCGACGGCTCCCAGGAGTCGGTCCTGGACGCGCCGTGGAACGTGCGCAGCAGGGTCATGGAGTACGGCGGGCATCCGTGGGCGGGTGCCCTGCGCGACGGTGGGCCGGTGGTCGTGTTCGTGAACTTCACCGACCAGCGGCTGTACTGCCTGGAAGAGGGGCAGGAGCCGCGCCCGCTCACGCCGTTGTCCCCGGTCGGCGGCGGACTGCGGTGGGTGGAACCGCAGTTGCGGCTCGCGCTCGGTGAAGTCTGGTGCGTACTGGAGGAGTTCACCGGCGACGGTCCCGTCGATGTGCGGCGTGTGCTTGCCGCCGTGCCGCTGGACGGGTCCGCGGCCCAGGAGCGGGACGCCGTGCGTGAACTCACCGACGACCGGCACCGGTTCGTCACCGGGTCCCGGATCTCGCCCGACGGGCGGCGCGCGGCCTGGCTCGCCTGGGACCATCCGCGCATGCCCTGGGACGGGACCGAACTGGTGGTCGCGGAGGTGGGCACCGACGGCACGCTGAACGGTGCGCGTACGGTCGCCGGCGGGCCCGAGGAGTCGATCGCACAGGTGGACTGGGCGCACGACGGAGCGCTGCTGTACGTCAGCGACCGCTCCGGCTGGTGGAACCTGTACCGGGACGACGTGCCCGTGTGTCCCCGGCCGGAGGAGTTCGGCGGGGCGCTCTGGAAGGTAGGGCAGCGCTGGTTCGCGCCGCTGGAGGGCGGCCTCGTCGCCGTGGTGCACGGACGGGGGGCGACCTCGCTCGGGATCCTGGAACCCGAGACCGGCGACGTCGTCGACGCGGCCGGCCCCTGGACCGAGTTCGCGGCCACCCTCGCCGTGCACGGGGACCGGGTCGTCGCCGTCGGGGCCAGCCCGCGCAGCGCGTACGAGGTCGTCGAGCTGGACACCCGTACGGCACGGGCGCGGGTCATCGGCGCCGCCCACCGAGACCCGGTCGACCCCGTGCACTATCCCGAGCCGCAGATCCGCACCTTCACCGGCCCGGAGGGCCGGGACATCCACGCGCACATCTATCCGCCGCACCACCCCGGGTACCGGGCGCCCGGCGGCGAGCTGCCGCCGTACGTCGTGTGGGCGCACGGTGGGCCGACCGGGCGGGCGCCGCTCGTGCTCGACCTGGAGATCGCCTACTTCACCTCGCGGGGCATCGGCGTCGCAGAGGTCAACTACGGCGGCTCGACCGGGTACGGGCGCGAGTACCGCAACCGGCTGCGCGAGCAGTGGGGTGTCGTCGACGTCGAGGACTGCGCGGCCGTCGCGCTCGCTCTCGCCGACGAGGGCACCGCCGACCGCGACCGGCTCGCCGTCCGGGGCGGCAGCGCGGGCGGCTGGACAGCGGCGGCCTCCCTGACCAGCACTGATGTCTACGCCTGCGGCACGATCCTCTACCCGATCCTCGACCTGGCCGGCTGGGGCTCGGGGGAGACCCACGACTTCGAGTCGCAGTACCTGGAGACCCTGGTCGGCCCGCTCGCCGAGGTGCCCGGACGCTATCTGGAGCGCTCGCCCACCGAGCACGCCGCCGACATCACCGCGCCCTTCCTGCTGCTGCAAGGACTGGACGACGTCATCTGCCCGCCCGTGCAGTGCGACCGGTTCCTCGCCCGGCTCGCGGCTGCGGGACGGCACGTGCCGCACCGGTACATCGCGTTCGAGGGGGAACAGCACGGATTCCGGCGCGCGGAGACGACCGTACGCGTCCTGGAGTCCGAACTCTCCCTGTACGCACAGGTCTTCGGGCTCACCCCGCCCGGCATCCCGACCCTGGAGCTCATCAAGTGACGCCACTGGTACGGCCGTCGAGGCTCGCGCCCGGCGCCCGCGTGGCCGTCGTCGCGTCCAGCGGGCCGGTGCGCGAGGAGCGGCTCCAGTCGGGGCTCGACATCCTGCGCGGCTGGGGCCTGGACCCCGTCGTGGCCCTCCATGTCCTGGACCGGCACGGGGAGTTCGACTACCTCGCGGGCCGGGACGCCGACCGGGCCGCCGACTTTCAGGCCGCCTGGTGCGATCCGAACGTGGACGCCGTGCTGTGCGCCCGCGGTGGCTACGGCGCACAGCGCATGGTCGACCTGCTCGACTGGGACGCGCTGCGGGCGGCCGGCCCCAAGGTGTTCGTCGGCTACAGCGACATCACCGCGCTGCACGAGGCGTTCGCGGTACGCCTGCAACTCGCCACGCTGCACGGACCGATGGCGTCCGCCGTCGACTTCCTCAAGAACGCGCGGGCGCAGGAGCATCTGCGGGCCACGCTGTTCGACCCGGAGTCCGTACAGGTCATCGCCGGAGGTGGCGAAGGCGGCGCCCTGGTGCCCGGGCGGGCGCGGGGCGTCACCCTCGGCGGGTGCCTGCTGATGCTCACCTCCGAACTGGGCACGCCGTACGCCCGGCCCGGTGCGCGCGGCGGGCTCCTCATGATCGAGGACGTGGGGGAGAGCGCGTACCAGATCGACCGGGCGCTGACCCAGCTGCTGCGGACCGGGTGGCTCGACGGCGTCGCCGGGATCGCGCTCGGGTCGTGGGAGCGCTGCGGTCCGTACGAGGGGCTGCGTGCCGTGTTCGCCGACCGGCTCGGCGGGCTCGGTGTGCCGGTGGTGGAGGAGTTCGGGTTCGGGCACTGCGACGGGGCGCTGACGATCCCGTTCGGGGTGGCCGCCGAACTGGACGCCGACGCGGGGACCCTGACGCTGGACGAACCCGCGTTGCGGTGAGCCGAACCGACCGGCCCGAGGTGCCGTCACCCGTCCGGCCCACCCCCGGGTGGGCGGGGCGGTGCCCGCCGCGCGGGAACCCCGGGCTCGGCACATGCTGGTTCCATGAGCCCGAAGACCTCCCAGAGCGGCGGCAAGGCCGGTGGCGGGACCGGCGGTGTGCGGGGGCTGCTGACGCCCGCCAGGGTCGCTGTCGGGGCGCTCGCCCTGCTCGCCCTGATCTTCATCTTCGAGAACACCCGCACCACGAAGATCCGGCTGCTGATCCCCGAAGTGAGCATGCCGCTGTGGATGGCGCTGCTCGGCACCGCCGTCATCGGCGCCCTCTGCGGGGCCTACTTCATGCGGCGCCGCAGGTAAGAGCGCAGGTGAGAGCCGTGAACCAGGGCCTCGCGTAGGGTGTCCGGGTGTCGATGCGCCGTGCATATCTCGCCGAAGGACCCCGGGTGGGCATACGCCCGTTCACCTATGAGGACGGTGCCGAGTTCATCGACCGGGTGCGGGAGAGCAAGGACCTGCATCACCCCTGGCTGGCTCCCCCGGCGAGCCCGGACGCCTACGCCTCGTACGCCGGACGGCTGATCGAGGATCCGACGAAGGCCGGGTTCCTCGTCTGCGAGACGCAGGGGGACGAGCCGGGCGCCATCGCCGGGTTCATCAACATCAACAACATCGTCCAGGGCGGCTTTCTGTGCGGCGCCCTCGGGTACGGGGCCTTCGCGCACGCGGCCGGGCGGGGGCTGATGAGCGAGGGGCTCGCGCTGGTCGTGCGGTACGCGTTCGGGCCGCCGCTGCGGCTGCACCGGCTGGAGATCAACGTGCAGCCCGGCAACACCGCCTCGGTCGCCCTCGCCCGGCGCTGCGGCTTCCGGCTGGAGGGTTTCTCGCCGGACTTCCTGTACATCGACGGCGCGTGGCGGGACCACGAACGCTGGGCGATCACCTCGGAGATACTGAAGCGGTAGCCGGGGCCGCGGCCGGTGTCAGCCCATGGCCTTGCGTACGACGTCCCGGGTGCGGTCGACGACCGCCGCTACCGGGCCCACCGCCACGTTCTTCAGGGCGGTGTCGGTGCCCGGGTGGGGACGGGTCGGGGCGAGTGCCTCGGCCGCCTTCACCGCGCGGGCCAGGTTCTCCAGTTTCCCGCGGTCGGCGGCCTCCCTGAAGTGCGCGAACTCGTACCTCTCCTCGGAATCGGCGTGCGCCGGCACGTCCTGGCGCAGGGCCGCGAACCGGTCCAGGAACTCGGGTGAGTCGGGGTCCATCCCGTCCAGCCGGGAAAGGGCTCGCTTGGCCTTCTCCTCTTCCTCCACGCGGTCCTTGACGACCAGTTCGCCGCCGTCGATGTTCTTGCGCGCGAAGGGGTGGACGACCTCCTCCTCGGCGGTCTCGTGCACCGCGAGCAGACGGACGAGATCCTGGAAGCTCTGCCTGCGTTCGTCGCCCTTGGACGCGGCGACCTCGTCGAGCAGTTCCCGGATCCGCGTGTGCTGCGCCTTGAGCAGCTCCACGACGTCGATGCGCTCGGTCATCTTTCTTCTCTTCCTCTCTTGAGGTCGGGCTCGGGTGAGCGAGCCCGGCGGGTACCCGGGGCGGGTGGCGTTAAGCGCGCCCGGCCCGGGGTACCCGGCGCGCATGGACCGCATCGATCACCTGGAACATCTCGACAAGCATCTGGTCGACGAACTGGCGCAGGTGGCGCGCGAGGCCGTGCGCGACGAACTGCGCGAACAGACCCGCAAACAGCGCCGCACGGCCGCGCTGTACGCCACGTCGGGCGCCGTCGCCCTGTACGCGGGCGCGGCCGTCGCGCTCACCCTGGGACTCGCCCTCGCGGAGGGGATGCCTGACTGGGTCGCCGCCCTCGTCACCGCGGTGATTCTCGGCGCCGTGGCCTACGTTCTGCGCGGCATGGCCCGCCCGAAGCCGGCGGGTGCCCACCCCCGGGCCGGCCAGGGCGACCGGGTTCCCGGCACCGCCGGGGGCGTACCGCCCGTGGTACCCCCGACCGGCGGGCTCGGCGGACCCGTTCCGCCCGTTCCCCCGGTGGCGCCCGGCGGACCCGCGCCGGACATGTCCCCGCCGGGAGCGCCGCGTCAGGACGACATCGATCCCGAGGCGCCGCACCACCGGGGGTGACCGCCGGTGCGATGGCACACCAAACCGGCGCCACGGGCGGGGTTCCTGCCGAGGCGCCGCAGGGTCGTCGTGGTGACAGGGGCCAGTGGCGGGACGGGCCGCGCCGCGGCCGTGGCCTTCGCTGCCCGGGGCGACCGGGTCGCCCTGCTGGCCCGGGGACGCGAGGGCCTGGCCGCGGCGGCGGACGACGTACGGCGAGCCGGCGGTGAGGCACTCGTCGTCCCCGTCGACATGGCCGACGCCCCCGCGGTCGACGCCGCCGCACAGCAGGTCGCCGACGCGTTCGGGCCCATCGACGTATGGGTCAACAACGCCTTCGCCGGGGTCTTCGCACCGTTCACCGCCATCACCCCGGACGAGTTCCGCCGGGTTACCGAAGTGACGTACCTGGGCTACGCGTTCGGGACCCGGGCCGCGCTGCGACACATGCTCCCGCGCGACCGCGGCACGATCGTGCAGGTCGGTTCGGCGCTCGCCTACCGGGGCATCCCGTTTCAGTCCGCCTACTGCGGGGCCAAGCACGCGATCCAGGGTTTCAACGAGTCCCTGCGCTGCGAACTCCTGCACCAGGGCAGCCGGGTCCGTACGACGATGGTGCAGTTGCCGGCCCTCAACACCCCGCAGTTCGACTGGGTGTTGAGGCGGACGCCGGATCCGGCCCGGCCGGTGCCGCCCGTGTACCAACCGGAGGTCGCGGCGCGGGCGATCGTGCACGCGGCCTCGCACGGGCGGCGCCGGGAGTACTGGGTGGGCGGCTCCACGGTGGCCACGCTGCTGGCCAACG
The DNA here is from genome assembly GCF_044333925.1 of Streptomyces sp. NPDC020898. Classification (NCBI taxonomy): domain Bacteria; kingdom Bacillati; phylum Actinomycetota; class Actinomycetes; order Kitasatosporales; family Streptomycetaceae; genus Streptomyces; species Streptomyces sp. NPDC020898. The sequence continues at coordinate 305,691 of NZ_JBIRRV010000013.1, read as the reverse complement.
CGGTGGCTCCCGGGCTGCTCGACCGGTACCTCGCGAGGAACGGGTTCCGGGCGCAGCGGGACGACGGCCAAGCCGCCCGACCCGCCGGAGCCGCAGGAGAAACCGGGGGCCCCGGGGACCTGGGAAGTCTGGGAAACCTCTGGAGCCCGGCGGACGGTACGCAGGGGCGGGACTTCGGTGCGCACGGGCGCTTCGACGCGGAGGCCGTGGACGGAGGCCCACAGGAGTGGGGTTCGCGGAACCGGGGGCGCGTGGGCGCGGGACTGCTCGTGGCGGCGGGCCTGGGCGCCGCGGCGACCGCCGGGCTGAGGCGCGGCGGTCGCCGGGGCGGCCGGTGACCCTGGTCGGAGGTCGGACTTCCCGTCAGCCCGTCAGCTGGGGCAGCACCTTCGTCCGGTAGAAGTCGAAGAAGCCGCGCTGGTCGGGGCCGATCTGGCTGACGTAGACCCGGTCGAAGCCCGCGTCGGCGAAGGCGGACAGCGCGGAAACGTGTTCGTCGGCGTCGGCGCCGCACACCGTGTTCTCGCGCACCATGTCCTCGGTGACCAGCGACTCCAGCTGTTCGAAGTGGCTCGGCGTGGGCAGGATCTGGCCCATCTCGCCGGGCAGCAGCTGGTTGGACCACAGCCGGTGCACCGTACGGACCGCCTCGTCGCGGTCGGGGCCGTAGCAGACCTTCGTACCGCCGCTGACGAGTCCCGAGCCCCCGCCGCCCTTGCGGAACTGGGTCGTCAGGTCCTCGTCGGGTCCCATGGTGATGTAGCCGTCGCCGACCCGGGCCGCGAGGGCGGTCGCCTGGGGGCCGAAGCCGGAGACGTCGATGGGGACGGGCTCGTCGGGGACGGTGTAGAGGCGGGCGTTCTCCACGGTGTAGTGCGGGCCCTGGTGGTTGACCTCCTCGCCGGTGAAGAGGCGGCGCATCACCTGGATCGCCTCCTCCAGCATCTCCAGCCGGATGTGCGCGGGCGGCCACTGGTCGCCGAGGATGTGCTCGTTCAGGGCCTCGCCGCTGCCGACGCCGAGCCGGAAACGACCGTCCGTCATCACCGCGCTCGTCGCCGCCGCCTGCGCCACCACCGCGGGGTGCGTCCGTACGGTCGGGCAGGTCACGGCCGTCTCGATGGGCAGCGACACCGCCTGTGACAGCGCGCCGATCACGGACCACACGAAGGGGCTCTGGCCCTGGGCGTCGTTCCACGGGTGGTAGTGGTCCGAGATCCACAGCGCCTGGAACCCGGCCTGTTCGGCCTGCCTCGCCTGCTCGACGAGGTCCGCCGGGCCGAACTCCTCGCACGCGAGGAAATAGCCGTATTCGGGCATGAGAAGCACCTCCGGAAGGGGTACGGGTCGGGGTGCGATCCGGGTACCCAGCGGGCGCGGGAGAAATCGGCGCGGGCACGAAGGACACGAGGCCGAACCACCCGCCGCCGAACGTTTGGGCGCCCCGACCAAGGGGACGCGGAAGACTCCGTACGGCGCCCAGGACGGCGTTCGTACGAATGACCGAAGGCTCTGCACGTGCGACACCGCCGGAGGCGAAACGTGAGTCGACCCCGCATCCTGATCGTCGGCGCCGGCTTCGCCGGGTACCAGACGGCCCGCACCCTGACCCGGCTGACCCGGCACAAGGCCGACATCACCCTCCTCAACCCCCACGACTACTTTCTGTATCTGCCCCTGCTTCCCCAGGTCGCCGCCGGTGTCCTGGAACCGCGCCGCGTCACCGTCTCCCTCCCCGGCACTCTGCGTCACGTACGGCTGGTGCTCGGCGAGGCCGAGCCCGACGGCATCGACCTCGCGGCCCGCACCGTGCGCTACACCGACCCCGAGGGCGAGCACGGAACCCTCGGCTACGACCGGCTCGTCCTCGCCGTCGGCAGCGTCAACAAGCTGCTGCCGGTTCCCGGCGTCGCCGAGAACGCGCACGGCTTCCGCGGCCTGCCCGAGGCGCTGTATCTGCGCGACCACGTGACCCGGCAGGTCGAGCTGGCAGCTGCCGCCGACGACCCCAAGAGCTGCGCCTCCCGCTGTACGTTCGTCGTGGTCGGCGCCGGTTACACCGGTACCGAAGTCGCCGCGCAGGGGCAGCTGTTGACCGACGCGCTGGTGCGCAAGCAGCCCCTGCGCGAAGGCATGCGGCCACGCTGGCTGCTGCTCGACATCGCGCCGCGCGTCCTGCCCGAACTGGACGAGGGGCTCTCGCGCACCGCCGACCGGGTACTGCGGCAGCGGGGCGTCGACGTGCGCACGGGAGCCTCCGTGAAGGAGGCCACGGCCGGTGGAGTCCTGTTGTCCGACGGGGAGTTCGTCGACTCCCGCACCCTGGTGTGGTGCGTCGGCGTGCGCCCCGACCCGCTGGTCGAGGGCATCGGACAGCCACTGGAGCGCGGCCGGCTGATCGTCGACCCGTTCCTCCAGGTGCCGGGCCACCCCGAGGTGTTCGCGTGCGGGGACGCCGCCGCCGTGCCCGACCTGACCAAGCCCGGTGCCGGGGGGTCTGGGGGGTCTCCCCCAGAAAGGCACAGCACCGGGATGACCGCGCAGCACGCCTGGCGGCAGGGCAAGGTCGCGGCCCGCAACGTCGCCGCCTCGCTCGGGATCGGCGCCCGCCGCTCCTACCGCCATCGCGACCTGGGGTTCGTCGTCGACCTCGGCGGGGTCAAGGCCGCCGCCAATCCGCTCGGCGTCCCGCTGTCCGGGCCGCTCGCCGGTGCGGTCGCCCGCGGCTACCACCTCGCGGCGATGCCCGGCAACCGGGTGCGCGTCGCGGCGGACTGGCTGCTGGACGCCGTACTGCCGCGCCAGGGCGTGCAGTTGGGGCTCGTACGGTCCTGGTCGGTGCCGCTGGACACGGCGTCACCGGAGCTGGCGCGGGTGCCGGCCGGGGTGCGGACATCCCGCGAACGGTCTCCGGAGCACACTCCGAAGCAGCCCCCGAAGCAGTCCTCGGACTCGGAAGGAACGTCGTGAAAACCGCCGATCCCCTGCACAGCACCACCGAACTCGCCGAGCTGGGACAGCAGTTGCGCGTCGACAGCGTTCGAGCCGCCGACGCCGCGGGCTCCGGGCATCCGACCTCGTCCATGTCCGCCGCCGACCTGATGGCTGTACTGCTGGCCCGCCACCTCCGCTACGACTTCGACCGCCCCGCCCACCCCGGCAACGACCGGCTCGTCCTCTCCAAAGGGCATGCGTCGCCGCTGCTCTACGCCGCCTACAAGGCGGCCGGCGCCATCGACGACGCCGAACTGCTCACCTTCCGTGAGCTGGGCAGCCGGCTCGAAGGGCATCCGACGCCCCGGCGGCTGCCCTGGGTCGAGACGGCCACGGGCTCGCTCGGACAGGGGCTGCCCGTCGGGGTCGGCATCGCGCTGGCCGGGAAGCGGCTCGACCGGACCGGGTATCGGGTGTGGGTGCTCTGCGGGGACAGCGAGCTGGCCGAGGGGTCGGTGTGGGAGGCCGCCGAGCATGCCTCGTACGAGCATCTCGACAACCTCGTCGCCGTCGTCGACGTCAACCGGCTGGGGCAGCGCGGGCCGACCCGGCACGGGCACGATCTCGACGCGTACGCCCGCCGGTTCAAGGCCTTCGGCTGGCACACCGTGGAGGTCGACGGCCACGATGTCGACGCTGTCGACCGTGCCTACGGCGAGGCCGAGTCCACCACCGGACAGCCCGTCGTCATCCTCGCCCGCACCCTCAAGGGCAAGGGCGTCGCGGCCGTCGAGGACCGCGAGGGACAGCACGGCAAACCGCTGCCGGACGCCGACGAGGCGATCGCCGAACTCGGCGGTCCGCGCGAGCTGCGCGTCCGTGTGCGCGAACCGCGGGCCGCCCGGGCGCTGCACGCCGTACGGGCCGGGCACCTCGAACTGCCCCGCTGGGACAAGGGAGACGAGGTCGCCACCCGGGACGCCTACGGGCAGGCGCTCGCCGCGCTCGGCAGCGCGCGAGGCGATGTCGTGGCTCTCGACGGCGAGGTGAGCGACTCGACGCGCGCCGAGTTCTTCGCCAAGGAGCACCCGGACCGCTTCTTCGAGTGCTACATCGCCGAACAGCAACTGGTCGCCGCAGCCGTCGGGTTGGCGGCGCGCGGCTGGGTGCCGTACGCGTCGACGTTCGCGGCGTTCCTGACCCGCGCGCACGACTTCCTGCGCATGGCGGCGGTCAGCGGCGCCGGGATCAACCTTGTCGGCTCGCACGCGGGCGTCGCGATCGGACAGGACGGGCCCTCCCAGATGGGCCTGGAGGACCTGGCGATGTTCCGCGCGCTGTACGGCTCGACGGTGCTGTATCCGTGCGACGCCCACCAGACCGCACAGCTCGTCGCCACGATGGCCGGGCTCGACGGCATCCGCTATCTGCGGACCTCGCGCGGCAGGACACCGGTGCTGTACGGGCCCGACGAGGAGTTCCCCGTCGGCGGCAGCAAGGTGCTGCGCTCCGCCGGGCGCGACGACCGGCTGACGGTGGTCGCGGCGGGCGTGACCGTCCACGAGGCGCTGGCCGCCGCTGACGCGCTCGGCGCCGAGGGCATTCCGGTCCGGGTCGTCGACCTGTACTCCGTCAAGCCCGTCGACCGGCCCACCCTGCGCAAGGCCGCCGAGGACACCGGCTGTCTGCTCACCGTCGAGGACCACCGCGAGGAGGGCGGCATCGGGGACGCCGTCCTGGACGCCTTCCTCGACGGACGGCCCCTGCCACGCCTGGTGCGCCTCGCTGTCCGTACGATGCCCGGCTCGGCGAGCCCCGACGAGCAGCTGCACGCGGCGGGCATCGGCGCCGAGTCGATCACGGCGGCGGGCCGGCTGCTGGTGGAGGAGGCGGTCGTGCCGTGAGCGACGACCAGGTGCGGCGGGTGCGGGCCGGCCGGCGGACCATCGACGTCCACCGGCCGGGCAAGGTGCTGTTCCCGGGCGGCGACGGCGTCAAGGAGTACACGAAGAGCGACCTCGTCGACTACTACCTGGCCGTCGCCCCGTTCATGCTGCCCCACCTGCGCGGGCGCCCGCTGATGCTGGAACGCCACCCGGACGGCATCGAGGGCCCCCGCTTCATGCAGAAGAACATCCCGGACAGCTACCCGGAGTGGATCAACCGGGTCGAGGTGAAGAAGGAGGGCGGTACGGTCGTCCACCCCGTCTGCGACGACACGGCGACCCTGGTCCACCTCGCCGACCAGGCATCCCTCACCCTGCACCGCTGGCTCTCGCGGGTGGGCCGCGTCGAACAGCCGGACCGTATGGTCTTCGATCTCGACCCGGCGGGCGACGACTTCGCCCGGGTGCGGGAAACGGCCCTGTATCTGGGGGAGTTGCTCGACATGCTGCGGCTGCCGTCCGCGTTGATGACCACCGGCTCGCGCGGGCTGCACATCGTTGTGCCGCTGAGCGGGCAGCACGGCTTCGACGAGGTACGGGAGTTCGCCAAGGTGGTCGCCGAGGTGCTGGCCTCCGCGCACCCCGACCGGCTGACCACCGCCGTCCGCAAGAAGGAACGCGGCGACCGGCTCTACCTCGACGTGCAGCGCAACGCCTACGCGCAGACCGCCGTCGTGCCGTTCACCGTCCGGGCGAAACCCGGGGCACCGGTGGCCGTCCCCATCGGCTGGGACCAGTTGGTCGCCCCGGACCTGACCGCCCGCCGCTGGACGATCGCGGACGCGGTCGAGCAGGCCCGTACGCGTCCCTGGGGCGAAGTGATGGGACGCGGACGGGCGTTGGGGCCGGCCCGGCGAAAGCTCGACTTGATGGTCTGAGCCCACGGGGTTTGAGCCCACGGGGTTTGAGCGACGCGCCCCTGGCCACCCGGAGGCCAGGGGAATCCATGACGAATTCATCGAACACAGAGAACACGCCGAACACACCCGAGTCGCCCATGGACATCATGCGTCGGGCACGCGCCCAGCTCGCGGAACTCACCGGCATGACCGCGGAGACCGTGTCGTCCTTCGAACAGACGGAGAACGGCTGGGCGTTGGAGATCGAGGTACTGGAGGTCTCCAGGGTCCCCGACACCATGAGCCTGCTGGCGAACTATCAGGTGGACCTCGACGAGCGCGGCGAACTCACCGGCTACCGGCGGGTCCGCCGCTACGAACGCGGCCGCGCCGACGCGCGAAGGTCCGAAGGCCGATGAACAGGCGCATCAACAGACGGCGCATCAACAGACGGCGCATCAACAGACGAAGCGCATCAACAGACGCATCAACAAACAAGGAGGGGCGGACGGAATGACCGTAGTCCCGGCACAACAGAGCGGTGGTGGAGGCGGCACCAGCGGCCTCTACGACGTACTGGAACTCGTCCTCGACAGGGGGCTGGTCATCGACGCGTTCGTGCGGGTCTCCCTGGTCGGTATCGAGATCCTGAAGATCGATGTCCGGGTCGTCGTGGCCAGCGTCGACACCTACCTCCGGTTCGCCGAGGCGTGCAACCGGCTCGACCTGGAGGCCGGGCCGCACCGGAGCCCCGGACTGCCCGACCTGGTCGGTGAGATCACCGAGTCCGGGGCGCGCGGCAAGTCCAAGGGGGCACTGTCCGGCGCCGCCGACACCATCTCGGACGCCTTCCGGCAGGCCCGCGAGGAGGGGCAGGCCGAACCCAGGCAACGCGCCCGCAAGACCACGTCCGCACGCAGGAAGGAGGAGCAGGAGTGAGCACGAGTCCAGGCACGGAGACGGGGACGGGCAACGACACGAGCGCGGGTACCTACGTCTACGGCATCACCGCCGGTTCGCATTCCGCACTCCCCTCCTTCGCCGAGGAGCTGCGCGGAGTCGGCGACCCGGCGCGTCCCGTGCGCGTCCTGACGGCAGGCGTCCTGGCGGCGATCGTCAGCGACGCACCCGAGAAGCTGCGCCCCAAGCGCAAGGACCTGCTCGCCCACCAGCACGTACTGGAGGAGGCGGGCTCGGCCGGCTGTGTGCTGCCCATGCGGTTCGGCAGCGTCGCGCCGGACGACGACGCGGTCACCGCCGTACTGACCGAGCGCGCCGAGCACTACAAGGAGCGGCTCGAAGCCCTTGAGGGCAAGGTCGAGTACAACGTCAAGGCGAGCCATGACGAAGAGGCCGTCCTGCACCGGGTGCTGGCGGAGAACCCGGAGTTACGGGCATTCACCGAGGCCAACAGGCGTGCGGGCGGCGGCAGTTACGAGGAGCGGGTGCGCCTCGGCGAGATGGTCGTGGGCGCGGTGAAGGCCCGGGAGGCCGAGGACGCCGTCGATGTTCGGCAGGCGCTGGAGCCGTCCGCGGTGGCGGTGAGCGTGGGTGCCGACTCGACCGGCTGGCTGGCCAACGTGTCGTTCCTGGTGGCCCGCGACTCGGCGGAACTGTTCATCACCGCGACCGAGCAGCTGCGCAAGGCCCGTCCGTATCTCGAACTGCGCGTCAACGGACCGCTGCCGCCCTACAGCTTCGTCGAGCCCGGCCCGGCCGAGCCCGCGGGTACCGGGGCGGAGCAGAGGCGCACATGGGACTGATCGGCGAGGTGCTGCTGCTGCCCTTCGCACCGGTGCGCGGCAGCGCCTGGGTGATCGGCCAGGTGCTCCACGAGGCCGAGCGGCTGTACTACGACCCGGCCGCGGTGCGCGCCGAACTCGCCCTGCTGGAAGAGCGGTTGGAAGCGGGCGAGATCGATGAGGAGGAGTTCGACCGCCTTGAGGACGAACTCCTCGACCGGCTGGAAACAGGCCTGCGCACCGGCGCGGGCACCGACTGACGGGATGGTACGACGATGAAGTGGGCGCGACGATGAACCGAGTGGGCCTGGGCCTCGCGGTAGGGGCCGGATACGTACTGGGGCGGACGAAGAAACTGAAACTGGCGTTCGCCGTCGGCACGCTGGTGGCGGGCAAGCGCATGCAGCTGAGCCCGAAGGCGCTCACGGACCTGGTGTCCTCGCAACTGCGTGACAACCCGCAGTTCAAGGAGATCGGGGACCAGCTGCGCGAGGACCTGCGCGGTGTCGGCAAGGCGGCCTCGGGCGCGATGGTCGAGCGGCAGATCGAGGCCCTCGCCGACCGTCTGCACGGCCGCACCTCGGAGGTCCGCGACCAGCTCGCGGGCGTCGTACCGGACCCGACCGCCCTGGGGCGCGACCGGGGCCGCGACGACTACGAGGACGAGTACGAGGACGAAGACGGAGACGCGTACGAGGAGGCGGCCGACGAGGAGCCGCGCGCCGAGAGGAACGAGAGGAGCGGGGGCCCGGCGAAGAAGAAGACGGCGAAGAAGACGGCCGTCAGGACGGCTCCCGCGAAGAAGGCGGCGGCGAAGAAGACGTCGGCGCCGGACCGTTCCTCGGCCCGGAAGACGACAGCCAAGAAGACGGCTGCCGCTCGTGACGCCGGCCGTGGCGCGCGGGCCCGGCTGCCGAAGGAAGGCGGTGGACGATGACCGACACCCTCAGGTCCGTCGGATCCGCGAAGAGCAACCCGGTCACCGATGTCGCCCGGAGCGAGGCGGCCGATCGGCTCAAGGCGGAGGTTCAGGAGTACCTCGCCGCACAGGCCCAGCGGCTGCTGATGGGCGTCGGACACCGGCTCGGTGAGACGACCGTCAAACTCAACGACATCGCGGCCGGCAACAGCCCCGGCTTCGCCAAACTGGCCCTCGACGGCGGCCGCAAACTCGCCGACGGCAAGGGCCCCCTGCGCTCCGCCCTGGAGGTCGGCGCCGGACGCGCCAAGGACAGTGTGGTCGGCGCCTTCAAGAACCTGACCGGCGGCAAGGGCAGGCGGAAGGGCGGGGCGGGCAAGAAGCCGACGGTCATCATCGAGTTCGTCGACGTCGGCGTCCCGCTGCGCACCGCCTACGACCAGTGGACCCAGTACCAGGACTTCAGCACCTTCGCGAAGGGCGTGAAGAGCGCGAACCGCGCCGACGACACGACCTCCGACTGGCAGCTCAAGATCTTCTGGTCCAACCGGAGCTGGAAGGCCCACACCACCGAGCAGGTGCCCGACGACAGGATCTCCTGGACGTCGGAGGGGGCGAAGGGCACGACGAAGGGCGTCGTCTCCTTCCATTCGCTGGCCCCGAACCTCACCCGCGTCCTGCTGGTCGTCGAGTACTACCCCAAGGGCCTGTTCGAGAAGACCGGCAACATCTGGCGCTCCCAGGGCCGCCGCGCCCGGCTCGACCTCAAGAACTTCACCCGCTTCATCACCCTCAAGGGCGAGGCGGACGACGGCTGGCGCGGGGAGATCCGCGACGGCGAGGTGGTCCGCAGCCATGAGGACGCCCTCGCGGAGGAGCGCGAAGGGGAACAACGAGAAGAGGGCGAGTACCCGGACGAGGAAACCGAACCCGAGGGCGAATACGAGAACGAGGACGAGACGGACGAGAAGGCCGGGTACGAGGAAGAGGAGGAGGCCGAAGACGTGTACGAGGACGAAGACGAGGACGCGTACGAACCCGAGCCAGAGTCCGAGGCCCGTGCGGGGAGCCGGCGATGACGTCGCCGGCCAGTCGGATGCCCCAGCCCTACGGGCACGACAACAGCGCCAACCTCGCCGACATCCTGGAACGCGTGCTGGACAAGGGCGTCGTGATCGCGGGCGACATCCGGATCAACCTGCTCGACATCGAACTCCTCACGATCAAACTGCGGCTCATCGTCGCCTCGGTCGACAAGGCGAAGGAGATGGGCATCGACTGGTGGGAGGACGACCCGGCCCTGTCCTCCCGCGCCCACCGCAACGAACTCGCCCGCGAGAACACCGAGTTGCGCGCGAGACTCGCCGAGCTGGAGAGCGGGCCCGCGCCGAAGGAGGCCTCCTGATGGGCGGGCTTCGGTACGTGTACGCCGTCTGCCGTCCCTTCGGCGCGGCGCTTCAGGCCCAGTTGACGGGAGTCGCGGGCGCCCCGCCCAAGCTGCTCGCCCATCACGGCCTCGTCGCCGTCGTCAGTACGGTCCCGGAGGCGGACTTCGCCGAGGAGGCGCTCCGGGACCGGCTGGAGGACCTCGACTGGCTGACCGTGACCGCACGCGCCCACCAGGCCGTGATCGACGCGCTGACCGCCGTCACGACCCCGCTGCCGCTCCGGCTCGCCACCGTGTTCCGGGACGACAGCGGCGTACGCGTGATGATGGAAGAACGCGAGGACGACTTCCGGAGCGCTCTGGACCGCCTGGAAGGGCGGGTGGAGTGGGGTGTGAAGGTGTACCTCGAAAAGGAGACCTCGGAGACCGAAGTGGCCGGAACGGGTTCTCCGGCGGCCTCCACGCCGGCGGACGCGCCCGCGACCACCGGCCGGGACTATCTGCGCCAGCGACGCCGGCGCGCCCGGACGAACGAGGACCGGTGGCGGAACGCCGAGGTGTTCGCCGACCAATTGCACCGCACTCTTTCCGGGCATGCCGAGGATTCCCGGCTGCATCCACCGCAGAACTCCGAGCTTTCCGGCGCGGCCGGGCTGAATGTGCTCAACGCGGCGTATCTCGTACCGCGCGCGGATTCCGAGCAATTCGTGGAACTGGTCGACCGTACGAAGGACGAGGCATCCGGACTGCGGGTCGAACTCACCGGCCCCTGGGCCGTCTACTCGTTCGCCGAGTCCATCTCGGGGACCGCGGGGGAGGACGCGTGACCGTCGTAGAACGCCGCGAGATCGCCCTCGTCGACCTGCTCGACCGGCTGCTCGCCGGCGGGGTCGTCATCACCGGGGACATCACCCTGCGCATCGCGGACGTGGACCTCGTACGGATCGACCTGAACGCGCTGATCAGCTCGGTGAACGAACAAGTGCCCGCTCCCTGGGGGAAGTTGACATGAGTACCCGCAACCGGCTCGACCTCGAACCCGACACCGTCGAACGCGACCTGGTCAAACTCGTCCTGACCGTGGTGGAGCTGCTGCGCCAGCTCATGGAGAGGCAGGCAGTACGCCGATTCGAGACGGGGGAGCTGACCGAGGAGCAGGAGGAGCGCGTCGGGCTCACTCTCATGCTCCTGGAGGACCGGATGGCCGAACTGCGGGAGCGGTACGGGTTGCGGCCCGAGGACCTGAATCTGGACCTCGGGCCGCTGGGACCCCTGCTTCCCAGGGACTGATGCTTCGCGGGGAGTGACCGCCGCTACGAATACCGACTACCTACCAGCGATACCAGCGGCCCCTTGCGCCGCCCGCGCTCGTGCCTCGCACCAGGAATCCCAGTAGCCAGACCACCAGCACGATCACTGCTATCCACCAGAGCATTTCCACCGCGAATCCGGCACCGAACAGAATCAGGGCCAGAAGCAGTACGAGCAGGATGGGAACCATAATGTGAACCTCCTGCACTCCGGGTTTCCCGGAATCCGCGAATCAGACATCCGGCGGAGAAACCAGCCGGAGAAATCAGGCGGAGAAGTCAGGCGGCCTTCCGGCAGAGAATCTCGCCGTGCGGCACGGTGAACCAGGCGTCCTCCTGCCGTCCCCACTCCCGCCAGGCCTCCGACACCGCCCGCAGCTGCGCCCCGGTCGCGTGCCCGCCCTCCGTCGCCCGGTCCGCGTACGCCGACGCGAGCGTCCGGTCCGCCCACAGGCCGCTCCACCAGGCCGGCTCTCCGGCGTCCGCGTATGTCCACGTGCTGGACGTGGCGGTGATGTCCGTGAGACCGGCGCGCAGTGCCCAGGACTTCAGCCGGCGCCCGGCGTCCGGCTCGCCCCCGTTGGCGCGGGCCACCCGCCGGTACAGGTCCAGCCAGTCGTCCAGGCCCGCCGACGCCGGATACCAGGCCATGGCCAAGTAGTCCGCGTCGCGGACGGCGATGTACCCGCCCGGCCTGGTGACCCGGTGCATCTCGCGCAGCGCCTGTACGGGGTCACCCACGTGCTGGAGCACCTGATGGGCGTGGACCACGCAGAACGTGTCGTCCGGGAAGTCCAGCGCGTGGATGTCCGCCACCGCGAACTCGACGTTGCCCAGGCCCCGTTCGGCCGCCGTGGCCCGGGCCTGGTCGAGAATGCCGGGCGCCCGGTCGACGCCGGTGACGTGCCCGTCGGGGACCAGTTCCGCCAGGTCGGCGGTGATCGTGCCCGGGCCGCAGCCGATGTCCATGATCCTCATGTGCGGCTTCAGCGAACCGAGGAGGTACGCCGCCGAGTTGGCGGCGGTGCGCCAGGTGTGCGAGCGGAGCACGGACTCGTGGTGCCCGTGCGTGTAGACGGCGGTCTCCTGCGGCTGCGACTGCGGCTTGGACATGACCGTGCCCCTTCTCGTCCTCCCGCCGCGGAAGCGGCGTGGCGATGTCCCTCACCGTACGCAGTCGTGCCGAATAATGAGACCCGCGTCTTGAAGTGTGGACAGCCGGTGCGGGTGATCGGTCAGGTCCGGTCGAGCGGGCGGTAGACCGTCAGCGCCTCCGGGAGCTTCTCGAGCGTCACCTCGCCCGCCACCTCCGTGACTTCGCCGTCGTAGGCGAGGAGCGTCCCCGGCGCCACGGTGTCCACGTGCAGACGGTGGACCAGGACGCCCGCGTGCGCCGGGGAGCGGGTGAGCGGGCCCGCCAGGGCCGCCGCCAGGAGCCGCAGCGCGGGCCTGCGCCCGCCGTGCACCACCCGGACGTCGAGCCGCCCGTCCGCCAGGTCGAGACGGCGGGCCGGTGCGAGGCCCACGCGGTGGTAGGTGCCGTTGCCCGCGAACAGCAGCCACAACGGGTGTGATCCGCCCCGGAGTTGGGCCTCCAAGGGGTGACGGTCGGCGCGTAGGACACGTGCCGCCGCGAGAACTCCGGCCGGCCAGCCGCCGATCCGCCCCGACCAGCGTTCCCGTTCGCGGACCAGCTCCGGGTAGACGCCGAGGCTGCACGTGTTGAGGAAGACGCCCTGCTGGTCACCGGACCGGAACCGGCCCACGTCCACCCGCACCGCCTCACCCTGCCGCACCGCCCGGCCGACGTCCCGGACGCCCTCGACGCCCAGATCGAGCGCGAAGTGGTTCAGCGTGCCGCCGGGCAGTACCGCGAGTGGCAGACCGTGACGCAGGGCGACCTCGGCGGCCGTGTTCACCGTGCCGTCGCCGCCGCACACGCCGAGCACCCGGCAGTGGGACGCCGCCTTCTCCAGCTCGCCCCGGACGTCTTCCGGCGCGCACTCCACGATCTCCGCCAGCGGCAGCACCTCCTTCAGGGCGCGGGCCCGGTCCGCGCTGCCCGCCGCCGAGTTCGCCACCATCACCAGACCCTCGCCGTCGGCGAGCGCGGGCGCCGAAGCGTGCGGACGGGCCGGGGGCACTGCCTGGTCGCGGGTCGGCACGAGCCCCCGTACGGCGAACGCGGCGCCCGCGCCCAGGGCCGCGCCGGCCAGTACGTCGCTGGGGAAGTGGACCCCGGTGTAGACACGGGACATGGCCACCGAGAAGGCGATCGGCGCCACCACCGCCCCGAGGCCCCGGGACTCCAGGGCCACCCCGGTCGCGAAGGCCGCCGCCGACGCCGCGTGACCGGACGGGAACGAGGTGGTGATCGGCTGCCGCTTCAGCTGCCTGACCATCGGTACGGGGTCCAGCACGGGGCGCGGCCGGCGTACCGAGCGCTTGCCGACCGTGTTGATCGTCGCGGAGGCCACGGCGAGGGAGGCGAGGCCCCGGACGGCGGCCCGGCGGGCCCGGGGGCTCCCGGTGGCCGCGAGGGCGGCCGCTGTCGCGAACCACAGGACGCCGTGGTTCGCGCTGCGGCTCAGCTTCGGCAGGACGGGCTCGGCGCCCGGCCAGTTCAGGGTGGCGGCGGTCTCGAACAGCCGGAGGTCCAGATTCAGCAGGTGCTTGCGCAGGGGGTGACGGCCGGGCTGCGGGACGGTGAGGTCGAAGTCTGCGGTCATGACGCTCTGGGTACCCTGAAGTGGGCCCGTTTGTCTTGTCGAACTCGTCACGGGGCTTGTCGCAAGTGTCGTGGGGCGAGAGGAAATCCGTATGCGTCTGCTGCTCGTCCGGCACGGCCAGACCCCGTCGAACGTCGAGTACCTGCTGGACACCGCGGTTCCGGGGCCCGGGCTGACCGAACTGGGGGAGCGGCAGGCCGCCGCGCTGCCGGAGGCGCTCGCGGGGGAGGACATCGACGCGCTGTACGCCTCCACCCTGACCCGTACGCAGCTGACCGCCGCCCCGCTGGCCGGGGCGCGCGGTCTGGACGTACGCGTGCGGGACGGGATCCGGGAGGTGGCCGCCGGGGACCTGGAGATGATGCCCGGCTACGCGGAGGCCGCGCACACGTACATGACCACGCTGTTCTCGTGGGCGGCCGGTGAGGCGGGGCTGCGCATGCCGGGCGGGGAGAACGGGGTCGAGGTGCTCGGGCGGTTCGATGCGGTGGTCTCGGAGGCGGCGGACAGTGGGGCCGGCACGGTCGTCATGGTCAGTCATGGCGCTGTGATCCGGATGTGGGCGGCGGCCCGGGCGGACAATGTCGACGTGCCGTTTGCCGCGGAGCATCGGCTGGACAACACGGGTGTGGTGATCCTGGAGGGCTCACCGGCAGACGGCTGGAAGGCGGTGTCCTGGGCGGGGGCGGTTGTCGGGGCGGCTGAGGAGAGCGGGCCTGCCGGTGAGCCGCTGGGCTCCGCGGGGTAGGCGGTTTTTGGCTGCGGGCCCGGTGGGGGCTTGTCGCGCAGTTCCCCGCGCCCCTGAAGGGGCGCTCTTGCACACGCTCGTCAATCAGGACCGCATATCCACGCGCGCGTGACCCGTGACCGTCGGCCGTGCGTTATCGGTTTGCTCGGGGTTGGGGTCGGGACGGAGAATGCGGCCTCATGGGACATCTGGAAGCGGCGCATCTTGAGTACTACCTTCCCGACGGGAGGGCGCTGCTCGGCGATGTGTCGTTCCGGGTGGGCGAGGGGGCCGTCGTGGCCCTGGTGGGGCCCAACGGGGCCGGGAAGACGACCTTGCTCCGGCTGATCTCCGGTGAGCTGAAACCGCACGGCGGGACCGTCAACGTGAGCGGTGGGCTCGGCGTGATGCGCCAGTTCGTGGGCTCCGTACGGGACGAGACGACCGTCCGGGATCTGCTCGTGTCGGTCGCCACGCCCCGCATCCGGGAGGCCGCCAAGGCGGTCGACCTGGCCGAGCACGGCATGCTGACCGTCGACGACGAGGCGGCCCAGCTCCAGTACGCGCAGGCGCTCTCCGACTGGGCCGAGGCGCGCGGGTACGAGGCCGAGACCCTGTGGGACATGTGCACCATGGCGGCGCTCGGGGTGCCGTACGAGAAGGCCCAGTGGCGGCTGGTGCGCACCCTGTCCGGCGGTGAGCAGAAGCGGCTCGTGCTGGAGGCGCTGCTGCGCGGCACGGACGAGGTGCTGCTGCTCGACGAGCCCGACAACTACCTCGACGTGCCGGGAAAGCGGTGGCTGGAGGAGCGGCTCAAGGAGACGCGGAAGACCGTTCTCTTCGTCTCCCACGACCGGGAACTGCTGTCCCGGTCCGCGCAGAAGATCGTCTCCGTCGAACCCGGGCCCGCAGGCGCGGACGCGTGGGTGCACGGTGCCGGCTTCGCCACCTATCACGAGGCGCGGCGCGAACGGTTCGCGCGCTTCGAGGAGTTGCGCCGGCGCTGGGACGAGAAGCACGCCCAGTTGAAGAAGCTGGTGCTGAACCTCCGTCAGGCGGCCTCCATCAGCCATGAGTTGGCGTCCCGCTACCAGGCCGCCCAGACCAGGCTGCGCAAGTTCGAGGAGGCCGGGCCGCCGCCCGAGCCGCCGCGCGAGCAGGACATCACCATGCGGCTCAAGGGCGGCCGGACCGGCGTAAGGTCCGTCACCTGCAAGGGACTTGAGCTCACGGGTCTGATGAAACCCTTCGACCTGGAGGTCTTCTACGGCGAGCGCGTCGCCGTCCTCGGCTCCAACGGCTCCGGCAAGTCGCACTTCCTGCGGCTGCTCGCGGGCGACACCGTCACGCACACGGGGGAGTGGAAACTGGGCGCGCGGGTCGTGCCCGGGCACTTCGCGCAGACGCACGCCCATCCCGAACTGCTCGGCCGTACGCTCCTGGATATCCTGTGGACCGAGCACGCGCAGGACCGGGGCGCGGCCTCCTCCCGGCTGCGCCGCTACGAGCTGACCGCCCAGGCCGAACAGCGCTTCGACCGGCTCTCCGGGGGTCAGCAGGCCCGCTTCCAGATCCTGCTCCTGGAGCTGGAGGGCGTCACCGCGCTGCTGCTGGACGAGCCGACGGACAACCTCGACCTGGAGTCCGCCGAGGCCCTCCAGGAGGGGCTGGAGGCGTTCGAGGGCACGGTGCTCGCTGTCACGCACGACCGCTGGTTCGCTCGTTCGTTCGACCGGTATCTGGTCTTCGGCAGCGACGGGCGGGTCCGCGAGACCCCCGAGCCGGTGTGGGACGAGCGGCGGGTGGAGCGCGCCCGGTAAGGGCCTCGCCCGTGGGGCCGCGGGGCCGCGATGTTCGTACAGTGGACAGTAGAGGGAGGAGCGAGGTCCACGGCTCTCTCCCGACGCCTGAGTAACGCCCGCCTGGCGGGTACCCGGACCGCACCGAAGGCCACGACGAGCGAGGTGCCACCATGATCGGAGTCGACCCGGGCCGGCTGGACGACCAGCAGCTGATGAAGGAGCTGGAGACGATCCACCGCACCCGCCACGACACGCTGCTGCACGCGTCGAACGACGCGTTGCGCGCCCACAACGACCGCATGGCCCAGCTGGAGGGCGAGTACCTGCGCCGCCATCCGCGCCGCCCCGTCGTCGCCGGCCGCACCCGCGAGGGCGCCCGGGACCGGGGCTGCGCCGAGGCGTGAGCGGTGCCGTTGCCGGGGGTCATCGGGTCCCCGGCAACGGCACCGGCCGTGCAGCGGTGACGCTCAGCGGTGCACCGGCGGCCGGCCCCAGTGCCGGTGGGCCGCGACCGCCGCGACGAAGACGTCCCGGAACTCCTCGCTCGCCGGGCCGGGCGCGGTGTCCGTGACCACGCCCCGGTCGGCCACGACCCGGTGGAACTCGGCCGACATCCGCAGCCCCTCGGGTTCCAGCGCCGCCAGGACGCCCACGCCGGAACCCAGCGCGCCGACCGGCTTCCCGTGCCGGTACGCGTCCCGCAGGAAACGCATCGCGTCGGGATCGGCCGCCGGGGGCGGAGTGCCCGTGGGGCCGCCGGGCAGCAGCACCGCGTCGTACAGCACGGACGCGACCGTGGGCAGCGCGCGGTCCACCGTGTACCAGTCGTCGTCCCGGCCCCGTACCGTCCCCTCCTCGGCCGCGATCGCCTCGACGACCGCGCCCTCGGCGGCCAGCGCCTCCCGTACGGAGGCGATCTGCTCGGCGTCCACCCCGTCGGCGACGAGCACCGCGATCCGCCGGGTGCGGATCGAGCCGTCACCGCGCAGCGCCTCCAGACTCAGCGCGGGGGAGACCGTCTTGCCCGCCCCTGCTCCGGCGGCCCGCGGCGGTTCCGGCACGCCGATCCCGCGGGCCACCTCCGCCGCCAACTCCGGGTCGATCCCGGCCAGTTGCTCGACGGTGCGGGAGCGGACCGTCAGGGCGCCGACCTTGCCCAGCTCGAAGCGGAAGGCCGCCACGATGTGCTGCTTCTCCCAGGGCGCCATGCTGTGCCAGAACATCGCCGGCTGGCTGTGGTGGTCCTGGAAACTGGGGCTGCGCCGTCGGATCTTCGGGCCGTCGATCCGCTCGGTGTAGTGCGTGAACGCATGGCCGTCTACGCCCGCGTGGGCCGGGCAGCCGCCGCCCAGGGAATTGGGGAAGTAGTTCGTGCCGCCGTGGATCGCGCTCTGGTGGTAGCCGTCCCGCTGGTTGGTGCGCACCGGGGCGATCGGCCGGTTCACCGGCAGCTGGGCGAAGTTGGGACCGCCCAGCCGGATCAACTGCGTGTCCAGATAGGAGAAGTTGCGGGCCTGGAGCAGCGGATCGTTGGTGAAGTCGATACCCGGGACGACGTTGGCGGTGTGGAAGGCAACCTGTTCGGTCTCCGCGA
Source organism: Streptomyces sp. NPDC020898 (assembly GCF_044333925.1). Lineage (NCBI taxonomy): Bacteria > Bacillati > Actinomycetota > Actinomycetes > Kitasatosporales > Streptomycetaceae > Streptomyces > Streptomyces sp. NPDC020898. The sequence continues at coordinate 287,762 of NZ_JBIRRV010000013.1, read as the reverse complement.
AGAAATTCTCCGGGTTGCGGTTCAGGACCATCCGGCCGACGGGCCGTACGGGCACCTGCTCCTCCGGGATGAGCTTCGTCGCGTCGAGCAGATCGAAGTCGAACGCGAACTCGTCCTCCTCGGGCACGAGTTGGACGCCCAGCTCCCACTCCGGGTACTCGCCGGCCTCGATCGCGTCCCACAGGTCGCGCCGGTTGAAGTCCGGGTCGCGGCCCTGGCACTCCTGCGCCTCGTCCCATACCAGGGAGTGCGCGCCCAGTTTGGGCTTCCAGTGGAACTTCACGAACGTGCCGTGCCCGTCGGCGGCCACGAAACGGAACGTGTGCACGCCGAAACCCTGCATCATGCGGTAGCTGCGCGGGATGGCCCGGTCCGACATCAGCCACATGATCGCGTGCAGGGTCTCCGGCTGGAGCGACACGAAGTCCCACAGCGTGTCGTGCGCCGACGCGCCGGTCGGGATGTCGTTGTGCGGTTCCGGTTTCACCGCGTGCACGAAATCGGGGAACTTGATCCCGTCCTGGATGAAGAAGACGGGGAAGTTGTTGCCGACGAGGTCGTAATTCCCCTCCGTCGTATAGAACTTGGTCGCGAAGCCGCGTACGTCCCGTACGGTGTCCGCCGATCCGCGGGGCCCCTGCACGGTCGAGAACCGCACGAACACGGGTGTCCGCACGGACGGGTCCTGGAGGAAGGCGGCACGGGTGAACTCCGCGCACGACTCGTACGGTTCGAAGTAGCCGTAGGCGCCCGCGCCCCGTGCGTGCACCACCCGTTCGGGGATGCGCTCGTGGTCGAAGTGGGTGAGCTTCTCACGGAAGTGGAAGTCCTCCATCAGCGTCGGCCCGCGCTCGCCCACGGTGAGTGAGTCGTCCGTGTGGTCGACGGCCACGCCCTGGTCGGTGGTGAGCGGGCCGCCCGCCGGATCGTCGGCGTGGAACGTCTCGCGCTGTTCCTGTTTGCGGTCCGGCGCGCTCGGGTGCTTCTTCCGGCCGAAAACCATCAGACGGCTCCTTCGTCGAGTGTGTCGAATTCGGAGACGAGTGCCTCGCAGAACGCCTTCAGATCGTCCGGTTTGCGGCTGGTGATCAGGGTGTTGGGCCCGTGGCTGCAGATCCGCACCTGCTCGTCCACCCACTCGCCACCCGCGTTGCGGATGTCGGTGCGCAGACTCGGCCACGAGGTCAGCACCCGGCCGCGGACGACGTCCGCCTCGACGAGCGTCCACGGGGCATGACAGATCGCGGCGACCGGACGGCCTCGGTCGAAGAAGTCCCGGACGAAGGCGACGGCGCGCTCGTCCGTGCGCAGGAAGTCCGGATTGGCCACTCCGCCGGGGAGTACGAGCCCGTCGAAGGACTCGGCCGGCACCTCGCCGACCACTTCCTCCACGGGGAACGTGTCGGCCTTGTCGAGATGGTCGAACGCCTGCACCAGGCCCGGCTTCGTCGACACGAGGACGGGTTCGCCGCCCGCGCCGGCCACCGCCTGCCAGGGATCGGTGAGTTCGATCTGCTCGACGCCCTCGGGCGCGGTCAGAAACGCGATACGCATGAGTTCCTCGGTGTCCTTTCTCGGTTCGACGGGCGGTCGCGGTTCACGTGGGAGCGGGGCCCGAGGTTCCCGGCCTGCCCCGGTCGTTGTCCGGGTCGGCGCGGCTGATGTCGGCGAGTGCGGAATCCGGGTCCCGCGACACCGCCAGGTCCCCGAGGCTCACGATGCCGACCGGCGCCCCGTGCTCGACGACCGGCAGCCGGCGTACCGCGTACTCGCGCATCAGAGTGACGGCGGTGGACACCGCGTCGTCGGGTCCGATCACCACCGGGTCGGGCGTGCACACCGCCCGCGCGCTCACGGTGAGCGGGTCGGCGCCCTCCGCCACGGCGCGCAGCATGATGTCGCGGTCGGTGAGGACCCCGACCAGCAGCCCTTCGTCCGCCACGAGGACGTCGCCGACATCCTGCGCCCGCATCAGCTGCGCCGCCTCGACGAGCGAGGCGCTCGGCCGCACGGCGACGACATCGGGAGTCATGACTTCCCTGACGATCTCGGCCATGGGTTCTTGCTCCTTTCTGCTGGTCCCTACGGGTTCAGGTGCCCTCCTCGCTCGCCGCGCACGACCGCTTCGGCGAGCTCCTGCGCCGTGGCGTAGCGCGCGTCGTGCGGCAGCCGTTCCAACGGCTCGGTGAGCCCGTCCGGGGCGTGCCTGGCCCGCAGGACGCCGAGCAGTTCGCGCGGTCCGGCGGGGAAGGAGGTACGGCCCAGGATCCGGGCCAGTTCGTAACGCACCGTCTCCACCGGGGCCGGGGAGCGGTCGGGCGCCACCGGGCCGCCCGCGATCTCGGGGTCGTCCTCGGCGGCCGGCTCCGGGTCGTGCCACTCCTCGGTGCGGGTGGGGTGGCCGGACCTGAGCAGGCCCTGGAGTTCGTGCTTCATCTCGTCGTCGCGATGGACGCTGACGCGGTCATTTCCTCGCTGCATGAGTCCCTCCAGACTTCGGGGGTGCCCGCCGCGTACCCGAAGATCCGCCGCCGACACACCTCAGCGGTGCTTCTTCTCCCGGCTCTGGTGCTGGCCCTTCTCCCGGCCGGGCAGGAACTCCTGCATCTTCGCCTTGAGGCCCTGTCGGACCATCGCACCGCGGTCGGCGTCGCCCTTGAGGACGGCCGAGGCCGTCGCCTCCAGCTGCTGCCAGGTGGCGTGCGGGGGCACCGGCGGGACGGCGGGGTCGGTGAGGAACTCGATCACTGCCGGGCCGTCGGCCTCCAGACCCGCCCGCCAGCCCGCTTCGACGTCCTGTGGCCTCTCGACCCGTACCCCGGTCAGGCCGAGGGAGCGGGCGAAGGCCGCGTACTGGACGTCGGGCAGCTCCTGGGAGGGAAGGAAGGAGGGGGCGCCCTCCAGCGCGCGCATCTCCCACGTGACCTGGTTGAGGTCGCGGTTGTTCCAGACGCCCACCACCAGGCGCGGGTCCTCCCAGCGGTTGCGGTACTTCGCCGCGGTGATCAGCTCGGCGAGCCCGTTCATCTGCATCGCCCCGTCCCCGACCAGCGCGATCGCCGGCCGGTTCGGGTGGGCGAACTTGGCCCCGATCGCGTACGGGACCCCGCAGCCCATCGTCGCCAGGGTTCCGGAGAGCGAGGAGCGCATCCCGGCCCGCATCGTCAGGTGCCGTGCGTACCAGTTCGCCGCCGAACCGGAGTCGGAGGTGACGATCGCGTTGTCCGGCAGGAGCGGGTCCAGGGCCCGCGCCACGTACTCGGGGTTGATCGGGTCGGCGGACAGCGCGGCCCGCCGCTCCAGCACGTCCCGCCAGCGGACCACGTTCGCGCACACCGTGTCGTACCACTCCCGGCCCCGCTCCTCGGGCCTGACCAGCAGCGGGATCAGCCGCTCCAGCGTCGCCCTGGCATCGCCGACCAGGTTCACCTCGTACGGATAGCGCATCCCCACCATGTGCGGGTCGATGTCGATCTGAACGGCCCGGGCCTGCCCGTAGTCCGGGAGGAACTGGGAGTACGGGAACGAGGAGCCGATCGTCAGCAGGGTGTCGCAGTCGCGCATCAGCTCGTACGAGGGACGCGTGCCGAGCAGCCCGATCGCGCCGGTGACGTACGGGAGTTCGTCGCTCAGCGCGTCCTTGCCGAGCAGCGCCTTGGCGACGCCCGCGCCGAGGAGTTCGGCGATCCGCTCGACCTCCCACTGCGCGCCGGCCGCGCCCTGGCCGATCAGAATCGCGGGCTTGTCACCGGAGTTGAGGATCTCGGCGGCCCGGTGCAGTGACTTGTCGGACGGGACGGCGGTCCACGCGCTGCGGTCCAGGCTGGACGGCACCATCCTGAACTCGTGGGTGGGAGCGGCGTAGTCCAGCTCCTGGACGTCGCCGGGGATGATGACCGCGGTGGGCGCGCGGCGCGCGTACGCGGTGCGGATCGCCCGGTCCAGGACGTTCGGCAGCTGCTCGGGCACGGTGACCGTCTCCACGAAGTCCGAGGCGACGTCCTTGAACAGGGTGTGCAGGTCGACCTCCTGCTGGTACGACCCGCCCATCGCCGTGCGGTGTGTCTGGCCGACGATCGCCAGCACCGGCACGTGGTCGAGTTTGGCGTCGTACAGGCCGTTGAGGAGATGGATCGCGCCGGGCCCGGAGGTGGCCGCGCACACTCCGAGACGACCGCCGAACTTGGCGTAACCGACCGCTTCGAACGCGGACATCTCCTCGTGCCGGGACTGCACGAACCGGGGCCGGTCCTCCGCGCGGCCCCAGGCGGCGAGCAGACCGTTGATGCCGTCGCCCGGATAGCCGAAGACCTGCTCCACACCCCATTCGCGCAGACGTTGCAGGACATGGTCGGCGACCTTGGTGCTCATGGGAACTCCTGGTGGAAAAGGGACACGCAGGTGGTACTGGCCGAGTCACCAGGGCCTACTCCGGGAAACCTGTTTGGCGGGCATACGGCGGGGCAGCCGCAGGAACAGTGCTTCGGACAGGAGGCACGTCCGTGGGAGCGGCCGACCGTCGTCACGGGTGTGTCCCGATCCGGTTCGAGGCCGCGCTCCCATGGTGACCGTCCATCCCAGAGCACCTCCAAGGGAGTTGCGACGCATCATGCGAACTCGAGCGAGCACGAAGCGCCATCCTCACGACGACGCCCCCGACACCGCGGAGGCATTCCGCAGGCTCGCCACGCTCCCCCCGGGCCAGCAGCGCGACACACTCCGCGAGAAGATCGTGGAGGAGTGGCTGCCCATGGCCGACCGGCTCGCGGGCCGCTTCCGCAGCCGCGGCGAGAGCCTGGATGACCTGCGCCAGGTCGCGGCCCTGGGCCTGGTCAAGGCCGTCGACCGCTACGACCCCGCGCTGGGGAACGCCTTCGAGAGCTACGCCGTCCCGACCGTCACCGGCGAGATCAAGCGCCACTTCCGCGACCACATGTGGACCCTGCACGTACCGCGCCGGGTGCAGGACCTGCGCAACCGCGTGCGTTTCGCCAACCAGGACCTGTCCCAGACCATCTCGGGCCGCAGGCCCACCGTCGCCGAGATCGCCGAGCACGCCAACATGAGCGAGGAGGACGTCAAGGTCGGCCTGGAGGCGCTGGAGAGCTTCACCGCGCTCTCCCTCGACGCCGAACTGCCCGGCAGCGAGGACGGCTACTCCCTCAGCGACGCCCTCGGCGCACCCGACCCGGCCCTCGACACCGTCGTCGACCGCGAGGCCGTCAAGCCACGGCTGCAGGCACTGCCCGAGCGGGAACGCGACATCCTCTACATGAGGTTCTTCGGGGACATGACCCAGAGCCGCATCGCCGAGCAGCTCGGCATCTCCCAGATGCACGTCTCCCGCCTGATCAGCCGCTGCTGCGACCGCCTGCGGGACCAGATCATGAGGGACGCGGCCTAGGACAGGCCTAGGACAGGTCCTGGGTCCATGGCCAGCGCGATGTGACGGGACATCATGTCCATCGTCTGCGCCTCCGCCATCGAGAACGCCGGCCGGGCCCCGCTCCGGAACAGGGTGAGTACACCGTGGACGACGCCGTCGCGGGCCAGTGGCACGCACAGCAGCGATGTCACGTTCGCCCGGACCAGGACCGGGGCCCCGGTGGCGTCGTGACCGAAGGCGTCCGGATCGTCGGGACGGACACGCGGCGCGGGGGAGCCACCCCGCGCCGCCTCGACGACCAGCGGGCAGTCGGCCGGATCCTGGGCCGCGACGGCGGCCGTCTCCGCCCCGGACGGTCCCAGCACCGTGGTACGGGCCGGACGGGCGCCGCCCGTGTCGGCGATCACCCAGTCCGCGAACCGTCCGTGCAGCACCCCGGCCGCCCGCTCCAGCACCGTGTGCCGGTCGTGCGACGGAGTGGTCAGCAGGGTCGAGGTCATGGTGTCCAGGAGGTCCAGCAGGGCCGCGTGCCGGGTCGCCTCGGAGAGGTCGGGCAGGACGCCCGCCGGGTTCTCCGCGTGTCCTGCCTGTCCCGTCTGCTCCGCCTGATGCGGCGGCAGCCGCAGGTCCGCGGGCTGGAGCAGCACCACGACCGTGGCGCGGGGCTCACCGTTCGGTCTGAGGGCGGTGAGGGTGGCGTGCACCGGTAAGGACGGGCGCTGCTGGAGGCGGACGGTGAGGCTGCGGTCGCCGTCGCCGCGGGCCACCGCCGCGACCTGGGAGCGGAACGCGGCCCGGTCGGCGTGCACGAGGAAACCCGTCAGCGGACGGCCCGTCGCATAGCCCGCGCGGGCACCGGTGAAGGCGGTCGCCGCCGAGTTCAGCCGGCGCACCACCGTCTCGCGGTCCGTCAACGCCACTGGAAGCGGGAGCTGTTGGAAGATCATCCGCAGCAACTGCTGGTCCTGACGCTCCCGTTGGCCGCCGGCGGCGGACGGCACGGTCGAGGACAGCCGCTCGTACCAGGGCCACAACTGGTCGGCCACATGGTCGAGTTCGAAGATCGCCGCGTCGAGAACCGTCGGCAGGTCATCGCTGGGTACCGACCGCGCCGCCTTCAACTCGGCGACGCGGCGCACGAAATCCACGAGTTCTTCACCGAATTCCTCCGCCTGCACCATGCGACGAACCTAGCCCGTTTTCCTGTCGGGCGAGCGGGCAGACGCGGGGATGAGGAGGTGGGCACGATGCCGGACAACGACCAACTAGGCTACTGGACAAGGGAGTCGACCGAATCGACCGTACCCGGACGCAGACTGTCGGAGCTCGTCGAGCAGGCCGTCCGCTGCACCGCCGACTGCTGCGGGGCCAGCAGCATGGTGGTGGAGACGGGCACCGCGGCAGAGCCGGAAGCGGGGCCGGAACGATCGGCCGCCGTCACCCATCCCGACATCGCCGGACTCGTCGCCGTACAGCTCCGCGCCGGCGACGGGCCCATCCCGGCCGCCCTCGAACGCGGGGCACCCGTCGACTCGGCGGACCTGCTGAGCGAGCGGCGCTGGCCCGCGTACCGTGCCGTGGCGCTCGACTCGGGGGTCCGCTCCAGCGTCACGCTGCCCTTCCGGCGCTCCGGACTGACGGTGACGCTCAGCCTCTACAGCTTCCGGCCCGGCACCCTGGAGGACGCCCCGCACGGGCCCGTACGGGCGCTCGGCGACCTCGCGGCGACCTGTCTGGTCCGGGACCGCTCCTACCGCGCCGCGCTCACCGAGCTGGAGCAGCTCGGCACCGCCCTGCGCACCCGGCCCGTCGTCGACCAGGCGTGCGGCATCGTCATGCACGTCCTGGGCTGCGACGCCGACGACGCCTTCGCCGTGCTGCGCCGTATCTCCCAGGGCACCAACCGCAAGCTGGCCGAGGTCGCCGCGCGCATCGTCGCCCGGCGCGGACGCGGTCTGGAACGGGAACTGGTCTCCCTGTCGAACTGATCCCCGGGGTGCCGTCACCCGCTCGGGTGTGCCGATCCCGCGAATGGTGTCCGGCCGCGCGCGCCCCGCCGCCGGGCGGGCTGTCATGGGGTGCGGGGCATCCACCCGACGTGCCCCGCAGCCGCCGCTCGAAGGAGCCCAGCCCATGCGCCGCACCGCCCGTGTCCTGTCCGTCGCCGCCCTGGCCGGTGTCGCCCTGGGCATCGCCGCCCCGGCCGTGTCCGCGGACGCCGCCGCGGAGGTCGGCCCACGCACCGTCGGCCCCGGCGGCACCGTCACCGTCTCCGTGACCTGCGACGTGACCGGCGGGACCCCGCCCGCGTCCATCGACGCCCACTCGCTCGCCTTCGAACAGGGCACCGTCCAGCTCCAGCAGGTCCCCGGCAACGACGACCAGGTGGCCGGCCCCGCCTACAACGGCACCGCCACGATCGCGCCCGCCGGGAGCTTCGAGGGCGACCCGAACGCGAGCGGCCCCGCCTCCGAATGGTCCGCCGACGGTACGTGTCCCGGGCAGGCCGGGGGCCAGGGCAAGGCGTGGAAGGCGACGTTCACCGTGACACGCGACGGCACGGGCACGGGCACGGGCACGGGAACCGGCACCGACACGTGCGCCCCCGACTCCCACAGCGGCGCCTCCTGCCCCACGCACAACCCCACCCCCGCCCCGGTGCAGCGCGGGGTGCACGCCGGTCAGGGCGGTGCCTTCACCGACTCGGTGCCCGCGCTGGTCGCCGGGGGAGTACTGATCGCGGGCGCAGCGGGGGCCGCCGTACACCGGATGCGGCGCAGCCGGACGCGGGCGCGCGGCTGACCTGGCGGCAGGAAACCTCCGGCGGCGGTTTCCGCGGCGGAAGCAACCCGAGCGGGCACCCATGGGTCCCTGAGACCGTGGGTACTCAAAAGCCGGAAGGGCACCACAGCCCCGTACGGACCACGGATCACGGACCACCCGGCACCCCCGACGCCCACCACGACGGCAAGCAGGCACCAGGCACCGCACCGGCAACAGCGCGGAGGTACGCATGCGGCGGACGGATCCCCAGGGGCACGGCCCCGTCCGCTACGGGCCGCCGTTCCCCGGCGACGGGCTCGGTGTGCTTCCCGAACTCGCCGCCGTGCTCGCCGCTGCCGCCGCCCGTCCCGACGCCCAGCCGGTGGGCGGCGGTCCGGCGCTCCTCGACGCGGCCGGCGGCTACTGGGCCCGGCGCGGCCTGCCCGCCGGGCCCGACCGCGTGGTCGCCGCCCCCGGCGCCCCGGCGCTGCTGCTCGCGCTGACCGCCGCGATCGGCGGCGACGTCCTGGTGCCCCGGCCCTGCGCGGCCTGGTGGGCTCCCCAGGTGCGTGCGCTGGGCAGATCCGTTTTTCATGTGCCCACCCCGGCCGAGTGCGGGGGCGTACCCGACCCGTACGCCTTCCTGGAGACCGTACGGAGGGTGCGGGACGAGGGCGGTGATCCCCGGCTGCTCGTGCTGTCCGTGGCCGACGACCCCACGGCGACCGTGGCGCCGCCCGAACTCCTGCACGAGACCGTCGAGGCCGCCGCCGGGGAGGGGCTGCACCTGGTCAGCGACGAGACCTGGCGCGACACCCTGCACCGGCCGCAGGACACCGTGCTGCTCAGCCCGGCCGAGATGCTGCCCGACCGGGTCACCGTCGTCACCGACCTGAGCGGCGCGCTGCTGCCGGCGGGCTGGCCCGCCGCCCTCGCCCGCTTCCCCGCGGACGGCTCCGGCGACGCCCTCCGCGCGCGCGTGCTCGATGTGCTCACCGCGCTCGGCGCCCGGATCGCCGAACCCGTCGCCGCCGCGGCCGCCCACGCGCTCGGCGAGCCCGAGCCCGTCACCGAACGGCTCACCGCCGCCGTACGCCTGCACGCGTGCGTGGCCGCCGCCGCGCACCGCGCGGTGACCGCCGCCGGCTGTCTGTCCCGGCCCCCGAAGGCCGGCCGCCATCTGTACGTCGATCTCGGCCCCCTGCGGACCGCGCTCGGCGCCCACGGTGTCGGTGACGCCCAGGAACTGGAGGACTTCCTGACCGCCCGGCTGGGGATGCCCGTGCCGGGCGGTCACCGGTTCGGGGACGACCTCGCGGCGCTCCGCGTCCGGCTGGGCACGGGGGCCCTGCTCGGCGACACGCCCGAGGAACGGGCACGGTCGCTCACTTCACCCGAACCACTGGAACTGCCACACGTACGGCGCGCGTTGACCTTGATGGGATCGATCTTCGACGATCTCCGTGACGACGCTCAGCGACGGGAGTCTCCTCGATGACGCAGCAGTCAGAGACGCAGCAGTCCGAGTCGACCACGGGCACCGACCTCAGCGACACCGTCGGCACGACCACCGAGGCGCTTCGGCCGCAGCCCGAACGCGTGTGGCCCCGGTCCTTCGCCGACCGGCTGACCGCCCCGCTGCCCGGCCTCAGCGGCATGGCCAGATTCGCCAGGGAGGGCGCGGTACGGCCGACACCGGAAGGCCTCGCCGACATCCCGCGGCTGCCTTACGAACCCGGACCGCTGCCCCGCGTCGACGCACGCACCGTCGCCGTCTCCTGGGCGGGGCACGCCAGTTGGGTGGTCAGGATCGGTGGGCTCACCGTCCTCACCGACCCCGTCTGGTCCCGCCGCATCCTCGGTACCCCGGCCCGGATCACCCCCGTCGGCGTCTCCTGGAGCGAGCTGCCGCGCGTCGACGCCGTTGTCATCAGCCACAACCACTACGACCACCTGGACGCCTCGACCCTGCGCAGACTCCCGCGCGCGACCCCGGTGTTCGTGCCGGCCGGGCTCGGCCGCTGGTTCCGGCGCCGCCGGTTCACCCACGTCACCGAGCTGGACTGGTGGGAGACGGCCGAACTCGACGGCGTCCGCTTCGACTTCGTCCCGGCCCACCACTGGTCCAAGCGCGGCCTCACCGACACCTGCCGCAGCCTCTGGGGTGGCTGGGTGCTCACCGACCTCGACGGGCAGCGCGTGTACTTCGCGGGCGACACCGGATACGGCCACTGGTTCGCCCGCATCGGGCAGCGCTACCCGGGCATCGACCTCGCGCTGCTGCCCATCGGCGCGTACAACCCGCGCTGGTGGCTCAGCGACGTCCACTGCGACCCGGAGGAGGCGGTCCAGGCCGCCCAGGACGTCGGCGCGCGCCGGATGGCACCCATGCACTGGGCGACGTTCGTCCTGTCGGCGGAACCGGTCCTCGAACCGCTGACCCGGGTACGGGCCGCCTGGAAGAACGCCGGCCTGGCCCGCGAGAACCTGTGGGACCTGCCGGTGGGAGGTTCACGGGTGCTGGGCTGAGCCGTTCTCGCCCCCGCCGCCCCTACCCGTTCCCATCCCTGGGGCTGCCGCCCCCAGACCCCGCTACGGCCCTGAACGGGCCTTGTCCTCAAACGCCGGACGGGCTGACATACCCAGCCCGTCCGGCGTTTGAGGACGAGCGCGTTCAGCGCGAAAAGCGGGTTCGGGGGCGGAGCCCCCGAGGATGGGACGGGTAGGGGCGGCGGGGGCGACTGGCGACGGGCCCGGCCTCCCGCTCGCTCAGGCCGCCCCGCGAATCCCGCGCAGCCGTCGCCACACACTCGGCGCCGCGCTGATCGCCAGGGTCAGGGCGACCGCCGCCACCACGCCCTCCCAGGGCTCGTCGAAGAGCGAGCCGCCGAGGACACCGATCAGTTGGTACGTCGCCGCCCAGGCGAGGCAGGCCGGGACGTCACCGCGGGCGAAGCGGCGGACCGGCCACTTCGCCAGCAGGCAGGCCAGCATCACGGGGATGCGCCCGGCCGGCACCATCCGGGACAGCACCAGGACCGTCACCCCGTGCTCGGCCAGCTTCTCCTGGGCCTGCGCGAGGCGGTCCTCGGGCGCCCGGGACTCGATCGCGGCCAGCCAGCGCGAGCCGTTCTTCGAGCCCATCCCGCGCCGGCCCAGCCAGTACAGCGCCACATCGCCGAGAAACGCGGCCAGCGAGGCCACCACGAACACCAGAAGCATGGCGAACGGCGCGGTCTGATGGAACGCCACCACGGCCGCCGAACTCACCAGCGCCCCCGTCGGCACCACCGGCACCAACGCCCCGATCAGCACCAGCAGGAACAGCGTCGGATACCCGATCGCCTGCTGCGCCGACTCCTGCCCCGAGGTCGTCGCGGCGGCCAGGACCACGATCACCGCGCGACCTCCAGGCGCACGCTCTCCCCGTGTCCCAGCCGGTACACCTTGACCGTGGGCGCGCGCTCCGCCGCGAGCCGCACGAACTCCTCGCCCGGCGCATGGAATTCATGGGGGCGCACGGCGTCCATCCCGATCGGCCAGTACGTGCCGTAGTGCACCGGCACCGCGTTGCGCGGCGCCAACCGCGTCAGCGCCTCGGCCGCGCGCTCCGCGTTCAGATGGCCCTCGCCGAGATACGGCCCCCAGCCCCCCACCGGCAGCAGTGCCGCGTCGACCGGCCCGACCTCCTCGGCCATCGACTCGAACAGGCCCGTGTCGCCGGCGAAATACGTCCGCGCCTCCCCCTCGATCACATAGCCGAGCGCGGGGGACCGGTGCGGTCCGACCGGCAGCCGCCGCCCGTCGTGCCGCGCGGACACGGCCCGTACGACCAGGTCACCGACCGTCGTCCGGTCCCCGGGAGCCGCCTCGGTGACCCGGAGATGCGCCAGCCGGCGCACCAGGCCCGGCACCGCCTTCGACGCGCCCCGGGGCACGATCAGGCGCGTGCCCGGCGCGAGGCGGGCCAGCGAGGGCACATGCAGATGATCGGAGTGCAGATGGGAGACGAGCGCCACGTCCGCGCGCCATGCGCCGGGCGGGGGCAACTCGCCCCGGCGGCGGCGCAGATGAGCGAGCCGGCGCACGAACAGGGGGTCGGTGAGCACACGTACGCCCGAGTCCTCGACCGTACAGGTGGCGTGACCCCACCACGTGATCTCCACCGGCACCCCTTTGCCTCCTTCGCGCGACTCCCCGAAGACTACGGGCAGGAGTAGGGTCGGCGGGAAACCCGGGGCGAGTGGGAAAACCCCGAGGTGAGCGGGGAAGCCCGGAGCTGAGGGGGACGCCATGGGAGACGTGCACGCTGCCTCCGGTATGCCCGACCCGGCGCTGCGGGTCACCGCGATCGCCAGTCTGACGCCGCTGGAGGAACTGGACGAGGAGCCGTTCCTCGTCGACTCCCGCAGCCAGCACGCGATGTGCGCCCGCTGGGCCGCCGAGCGCGGCTATGTCGTCGCCCGGGAACTCCTCGTACGCGGCCTGCGCCCCGACCACTGTGCCCTGTGGGACGGCGTCGAGGCGGGCCTCGACCTCTTCGTGGCGCCCAGCCGACGGGTCCTGGAGCAGGCGCTGACCTCGGTCGACGAGTTCACCGCCGAGTGCGCGCGGCGCGGCGTGCGGGTCGAGACGGTGGGCCGCGCGGAACCGTCGTACGACGCCCAGATGAAGGCCCGTGTCCACCGCCGCCTCTCCATGCCGACTGCCGGGTACGACGGCCGCTGAACCGCCACGGGCACATGGGGGTCCGCTCGCCCGTTGTGACAGGGTGGGCACAGGCCAGCCGTGGGGACGGGCCGGGACGTGAGGTGTGCGGGACGTGGGTGCGGGGCGTTGGCGGCGGATCGCCGGCCGGATCGGGCAGAGCGTCGCGGTGTGGGCCGTCTCGACGGTCACGATGCTGGTGCTCGCGGGCATCCTGCCGGACTTCCAGATCCGCACCGGCGACGGCGACAGCGCCACCCGGATCGCGGTCACCGCGGCCATCGGCGCCGGCGCCTTCGGTCTGCTGTCGGCGCTGGCCTGGCCCGTGCTGGTCCGGCTGCTGCTGCTCGTACCCGCCCTCGTGCTCGGCCTGCTGGTCTTCTTCCTCAACGGCGCCCTGCTGCTCGTCGCCCTGCGGCTGACCCCGGCCGACCGCCCCGAGGCGGCCCCGGAGACCGCGGTGGTGGTCGCCGCGGTGATGTCCGCCGTGGCCTCCGCGACGGGCGCGGCGCTGGCCGTGCGGGACGACGACGCCTACCGCAGACGGCTCTACCGCCTCGCCGACCGACGCGGCACCGCACGGCCGTTCGACGGTCCTACGATGCCCGGCGTGCTGTTCCTGCAACTCGACGGCGTCGGCCACGACATCCTGGTTCGGGCCGTGGAGAAGGGGCTGATGCCGACCGTCGCGAGCTGGCTGGGCGTCCCGCACGGACCGGGCGTCACCGGCAGAGCCACTCACTGTCTCACCCCCTGGCGCACCGACTGGTCCAGCCAGACCGGCGCCAGTCAGCTCGGCATCCTGCACGGCACCAACCACGACATCCCGGCCTTCCGCTGGTACGAGAAGGACAACCGGGAGGTCATGGTCTGCAACCGGCCCGCCAGCGCCGCCGAACTCCAGCGCCGGGCCGTCGAACGCACCGGCGACGGCGGCCTCCTCACCGTCGACGGGGCCAGCCGGGGCAACCTCTTCAGCGGCGGCGCCGACGAACAGGCCCTCGTGCTGTCCATCGCGGTACGGCGGCGCGGCCGGGAGAACCGTTCCCGGGCGGGCTACTTCGCCTACTTCTCCGACCCCGCCAACGCCGTCCGCACCGCGCTGTCCTTCTTCGCCGAGGTCGGCCGCGAGATCGGCCAGTCGACCGTGGCCCGGATGCGGAAACGGCGCCCGCGGGTCGCCCGCGGCGGCCTCTACCCCTTCATCCGCGCCTTCGCGACCGTCGTCGAGCGGGACGTCGTCGTCGCCGCCGTGATGGGCGACATGCTCGCCGGCCGCACCGCCGTCTACGCCGACCTGGTCGCCTACGACGAGGTCGCCCACCACTCCGGACCGCACAGCCGCGACACCGAGAAGGTGCTCCAACGCCTCGACCGTTCCCTCGCGTTGATCGCGAACGTCGCCGAGCACGCGCCGCGCCCGTACCGGATCGTCCTCCTCTCCGACCACGGCCAGAGCCCCGGCGAGACCTTCCTCGGCCGGTACGGGCTCACCCTCGGCGATCTGGTCCGGGCGGGCTGCGGCCTGCCCGTGCCGCGCAAGGCGCAGCGCACCCACAGCGGGGCCGAGGCGCGGGCCGCCGTGCGCGCCGCACTGCGCCGGCCCGTCGAGGAGACCGGCGGGCAGCACGTGCCCACCGGCCGCCGCTCCGAGCCTCTGGTGCTCGCCTCCGGCAACCTCGGCCTCATCTCCTTCCCGGACGTGCCGCACCGCATGACCAAGGAGGAGATCGACGCCCGCCATCCCGCGCTGCTGACCACCCTCGCCAACCATCCGGGCGTCGGCTTCGTCCTCGTCCGCAGCGAGGAGCACGGCGGGGTGGTGCTGGGCGCGCACGGCGCCGAACTCCCGGTGGACGACCTGGACGACGAACTCCCCGGTCCGCTGGCCGACTTCGGGCCCGGCGCGGGCGACGCGGTCCGGCGTACGCACTCCTTTCCGCACACCGCCGACATCATGGTCAACTCCTGGTACGACCCGGCCGAGGGCGAGGTGCTCGCCTTCGAGGAGCAGATCGGCTCCCACGGCGGGCTCGGCGGGGCCCAGGGCAGGCCCTTCCTGCTGGCGCCCCTCGCGCTGTCGGCGGCGGTCGAGGAGGGGGCGGAACTCGTCGGCGCCGAGCACATCCACCGCGTACTGCGACGCTGGCTGCGCGAGTGCAACGGTCCGCAGGTGCCGTTGGAGGTTCCCGGGGACCCTTCGGACCAGCGGGCCGCCTGAGCGCCGACTGCCGGAAATCGGCTGCCGGAAAATCGGCTGCGCTTGTGGGTCTGGGTCCCCACACTGTTCGTACCGGACCTCGCGCAGTCGCGCGCTCCGTTCTCTGCGAACCTTCTGGAGCTTCCTGCATGCAGGCTGCCGTCACCGTCACTCCCGCCCGTGTCCCGGAGCTGCTGCTCGGTCTCGCGACCGTGCGGCCCGTGTTCCTCTGGGGCGCCCCCGGCATCGGAAAGTCCTCCCTGGTAAGGGAGTTCGCCGAGTCGCTGGGACTGGAGTGCGTGAGCCTGCTCGGTACGCAGCTGGCGCCGGAGGACCTGATCGGCGTACCGCAGATCCGCGACGGGCGGTCCGTGTTCTGTCCGCCGGAGGCCATCGCCCGGGACGAGCCGTACTGCCTGTTCCTGGACGAGCTGAACGCGGCGACGCCCGATGTCCAGAAGGCGTTCTACTCGCTGATCCTGGACCGCCGTATC
The DNA here is from genome assembly GCF_044333925.1 of Streptomyces sp. NPDC020898. Classification (NCBI taxonomy): domain Bacteria; kingdom Bacillati; phylum Actinomycetota; class Actinomycetes; order Kitasatosporales; family Streptomycetaceae; genus Streptomyces; species Streptomyces sp. NPDC020898. The sequence goes on along the minus strand of NZ_JBIRRV010000013.1, from coordinate 272,212 downwards.
GGCAGCTACGAGCTGCCGAAGGGCTCGATCGTGATCGGCGCCGGCAACCGCGCCACGGACAACGCGCTGGCCCGGCCGATCGCCTCCGCCCTCATCAACCGCCTTGCCCACGTCCATCTTGAGGCCTCGCCGAAGGACTGGCTGGTCTGGGCCGCGAACAACGACATCCACCCGTGGGTCGTGGACCACCTCACCGACCGGCCCGACCACCTGTGGTCCAAGCCGCCGAAGACCGAGGAGCCCTTCTCCACGCCCCGTTCCTGGCACATGCTCTCCGACGCCCTGCACTCCTTCGGGCCCGAGCTCGACGAGGAGACCCTGAAGGTGATCGCGCACGGTGCGCTGACGCCGACGCACGCCACCGCGTTCTGCGGCTACGTCAAGATCGTGCGCAGCCGGTTCGGCATCGAGGCGATCATCAAGGGCGACGCGCGCTGGCCCCACCGCATCGAGGACCGCGACCTGCTCTACTACCTCACCGAGTCGTTCCGCGGGCGCCTGGTCAAGGAACTCCCCGTCAGCAAGGGCCACATGTCGCCGAACGGACGGGAGGCCGCGTACCGCGCGAAGTCGCTGCTCGTGCAGCTCGCCGAGATCTCGGTGGAGGTCGCGCAGAGCGTCATCGCCGCCGACGCCGACGGCAACCCCCTGCTGCCCGCCTGGTTCCTGGTCGAGGCGGCGCGGGACATGCCCCGGCTGGTGGAGGCGCGGCGGTGAACCGGGCGCGCAGGCAGGCGGCGAAGAAGAAGGACCTCGCGAAGGAGGCGTACGAGGCCGGGCTGGCCCTGGTGCGCGCCAACCCGGCGCTCGGCTCGGTGGAGTTCGGTAACTGCCGGTTCGAGGGCTGCTCCCTCTCGCTCGGCGACGGCCTGGTGATCGTCGACTCCAACGGGGTGCTGCATGCCCACCCCACCCGGCGGGCCGAACCGGCCGAGTGGGCGTGGGCGGTCGCGCACGGCCTCATCCACCTGGGCTTCGGGCACGTTCCGGCGGCGCAGGGCGAGCGGGTCCAGCCCGACCGCTACGACGTCGCCGCCCGCTGCGTCGTCGTCAACCGCTTCCTGCTCGGCTTCCCGGTCGGCACCGCCCCCGAACACCTCCCCGCCGCCTACCCCGACGGCGACGAGGAGCAGGTCGCCGCCCGCTGGCGGCGCGCGGGCTCGATCCCGGCCGCGTACGAGCGCTGCGGTACGGCGGGCAGCAAGCCCGACCAATGGCTCGGAGCGTACGACAAGTGGGCCCCGTCGGTCCCCGACTGGCAGCTCGCCTTCGCGTCCGCCCTGACCCGCACGATGGCCACGGCGATGGACGTGGCCGGCGGCCGACGCCAGTCCATGTCCGACGAGGCGGCCCAACACCGCCCCTGGGAAAAGGCGTTGGCCTGGTTCGTCACCTCCTACCCGTTGCTCGGCGGCATCGCGGCCGGCATCAAACTCGTCGCCGACCTCGAACTCGCCCAGGCCCACGGCATCTCCGTCGCCGCCGTGAACGCCGAGGCGGGCGAGATCTACATCAACCCGCTGCGCCAACTGGACGACGAGGAATGGCGGTTCGTCCTCGCCCACGAGATGCTGCACGCCGCCCTGCGGCACGGCGACCGCTGCGGCACCCGCGACCCGTACCTCTTCAACGTCGCCTGCGACTACGTCATCAACGGCTGGCTGGCGGAGATGGACGTCGGCACGATGCCCGAAGGGCTGCTGTACGACGTCGAGTTGAAGGGCCTCTCGGCGGAGGAGGTGTACGACCGGATCGCGAACGACCTGCGCCGGATGCGCCGGCTGTCCACGCTGCGCGGGAAGGGCGCCTGCGACGTCCTGGGCGCCCCGCTCGGCTCGCCGCGCGACTACGTCGACCTCGACGAGTTCTACCGGCGCGGACTCGGCCAGGGACTGAACCTGCACCAGCAGCACGAACGCGGCCACCTGCCGGGTGGGTTGGTGGAGGAGATCCGCGCGCTGAACCATCCGCCGCTGCCCTGGGACGCCCAACTCGCCCGCTGGTTCGATGAGTTCGTGCCCCGACCGGAGCCCGTACGGTCGTACGCGCGCCCCTCGCGCCGGCAGTCGTCCACCCCTGACATCCCGCGCGCGGGGAGGTACTTCCCGCCCGAGGAGATCGCCCGCTGCACCTTCGGCGTCGTCCTGGACACCTCCGGGTCCATGGACCGGACGCTGCTCGGAAAGGCGCTGGGCGCGATCGCCTCGTACGCCGCGGCCCGGGACGTACCGGCGGCACGGGTCGTGTTCTGCGACGCCGCCGCGCATGACGCGGGCTATCTGCCGGTCACCGAGATCGCCGGGCGGGTCCGGGTGCGTGGGCGTGGCGGGACGGTGCTCCAGCCGGGTATCGACCTGCTGCACCGGGCCGACGACTTCCCGCCGGGGGCACCCGTACTGGTGATCACGGACGGCTGGTGCGACGTCCTGCGGGTGCGGCGCGAGCACGCCTATCTGATCCCGCAGGGCGCTCGTCTGCCGTTCACCGCTCGTGGGCCGGTCTTTCGCATGCAGTGAACCGCAAGTGAGGCGGAGTGTGATCGGATGGGGGGTACGGGACCCCGGAATCGGGACCACACGCGAAAGGAAGAACCGTGGCTACCACGCGCTCTGCACACACCGTCTGGGAAGGCAACCTGCTGGAGGGCAACGGCGTTGTCACCTTCGACTCCTCCGGGGCCATCGCCGAGCAGCCCGTGACGTGGGCCTCGCGCGCCCAGGACGCGAACGGCAAGACCAGCCCCGAGGAGCTGATCGCCGCCGCCCACTCCAGCTGCTTCTCGATGGCGTTCTCGCACGCCCTCGCCGGCGCCGGCACCCCGGCCACCAAGCTGGTGACCTCGGCCGACGTCACCTTCCAGCCGGGTGAGGGCATCACCGGCATCCACCTCGTCGTGGAGGGCACCGTCCCGGGGATCGACGAGGACGCCTTCGTCGCCGCCGCCGAGGACGCCAAGGAGAACTGCCCGGTCAGCAAGGCCCTGACCGGCACGGCGATCACGCTCTCGGCGAAGCTCGCCTGACGTTCGCCCGAAGGCCGTCACGCCCCTGCCGCGCTCCTCACTTCGAGGTGCGCGGCATCGTCGTTTCCGGGTATCTCATAGGGGGACCCGGAGGGAGGATTGACAAGAAGGCACTCAAGTTTTGTGCTGGAGTTCGGGAAGACCCCTGGCGGAAGGTGACGGCGATGGCACGTGCGGTCGGGATCGATCTCGGGACCACGAACTCGGTGGTGGCCGTCCTGGAGGGCGGTGAGGCCACCGTCGTTGCGAACGCCGAGGGGGCGAGGACCACTCCGTCCGTCGTGGCCTTCGCGAAGAACGGCGAGGTGCTGGTCGGTGAGGTCGCCAAGCGGCAGGCCGTGACGAACGTGGAGCGCACGGCCCGCTCCGCCAAGCGCCATATGGGCGACGCCCACTGGCGGTTCCCCACGGACGGGTCGGTCGACGGTACCCGCTACCGCGCCCAGGAACTCGCCGCGCGCGTGCTCCAGAAGCTGAAGCGGGACGCGGAGGCGTATCTCGGCGAGGACGTCTCGGACGCGGTGGTCACCGTGCCCGCGTACTTCGACGACGCCCAGCGGCAGGCCACCAAGGAGGCCGGCGAGATCGCGGGCCTGAAGGTGCTGCGGATCATCAACGAGCCGACCGCCGCCGCCCTTGCGTACGGCCTCGACCGGGGCGAGGAGCAGACCGTGCTCGTCTTCGACCTGGGCGGCGGCACCTTCGACGTGTCGCTGCTGGAGATCGGCGAAGGCGTCATCGAGGTCAAGGCGACCAACGGCGACACCCAACTCGGCGGCGACGACTGGGACCAGCGGATCGTCGACCACCTCGTCAAACGCTTCAAGGGGCAGTACGGCATCGACCTCGGCGCCGACAAGATGGCCCTGCAACGGCTGCGCGAGGGCGCCGAGAAGGCGAAGATCGAGCTGTCCAGCTCCTCCGAGACGACCGTCAACCTGCCCTACGTCACAGCCTCCGCCGAGGGTCCGCTGCACCTTGAGGAGAAGCTGACGCGCGCTCAGTTCCAGGAGCTCACCGCTGACTTGCTCGACCGCTGCAAGACGCCCTTCAGGCAGGCGATCAAGGACGCGGGCGTGGAACTCGCCGCCATCGACCACGTCATCCTCGTCGGCGGCTCGACCCGGATGCCCGCCGTCACCGAACTGGTCAAGGAACTCACCGGCAAGGACCCGCACAAGGGCGTGAACCCGGACGAGGTGGTCGCGGTGGGCGCCGCGCTCCAGGCCGGGGTCATCCGCGGCGATGTGAAGGACGTACTGCTGCTCGACGTCACCCCGCTGTCCCTCGGGATCGAGACCAAGGGCGGCATCATGACCAAGCTCATCGAGCGCAACACCACGATCCCCACCCGGCGTTCGGAGATCTTCACGACGGCCGTCGACAACCAGCCCTCGGTCGGCATCCAGGTCTATCAGGGGGAGCGGGAGATCGCCGCGTACAACAAGAAGCTGGGCGTCTTCGACCTCGCCGGGCTGCCGCCGGCCCCGCGTGGCGTACCGCAGATCGAGGTCGCCTTCGACATCGACGCCAACGGGATCATGCACGTCTCGGCGAAGGACCTGGCCACGGGCCGCGAACAGAAGATGACCGTCACCGGCGGCTCGGCGCTCCCCAAGGACGACATCGACCGCATGATGCGCGAGGCCGAGCAGTACGCCGACGACGACCGCAGGCGCCGGGAGGTGGCGGAGACACGCAACCAGGCCGAGCAACTCGTCTACCAGACCGAGAAGTTCGTACGGGACAACGAGGAACGGGTACCTGCGGACGCGAAGTCGGAGATCGCGGAGGCCGTCGCCGAGTTGAAGGGGCTGCTGTCCGAGGAGACCGACATCAGCTCGCTGCGGGCCGGTGTCGAGAAGCTTGCCGCTGTCAGCCAGCGGATGGGGCAGGCGATGTATGCGCAGCAGTCTCCGACGGAGGGCGGCGGTAATGGGAGCGCCGGGCATGCGTCGGAGGCGGAGGATGAGGGTGTGGTGGATGCGGAGATTGTTGATGACGAGCGGGAGGGGGGCGGTGACGGGAAGGGGAAGGGGGTCTAGGTGGAGTGCGGGCTGGCGGTGCGTTGTGGCTTGTCGCGCAGTTCCCCGCGCCCCTGAAGGGCGCCCCGCGCCCCTTCAGGGGCGCGGGCCGTGCACCGGGCACAACGCCCTCGGTCAGTAGCCGTCGCGGTACTCGGCGATGATCTCCTTGGTGCGCTGGGCCGACGCGGCGCCGGCGGTCATGTGGTCCAGGACCTCCAGGTGTGCGGCGACCTCCCGGCGGGAGTCCAGATAGAGCGCGCCGGTCAGATACTCGGTGTACACCATGTCGGGCAGTTCCGGCTCGCCGAAGCGGAACAGCTCGAAGGGGGCCGCCGTGCCGGGATGCGGGCCGTCCCTGAACTCGGCGACCTGGATGGTGACATGGCTGCTCTCCGACACTTCGAGCAGCCGGTCCAGCTGGTCGCGCATGACCTCGCCGTGGATGCTCACCGGCCGCCGCAGCACGGTCTCGTCGATGATCACCCAGAGGTGGGGCGGGTGTTCGCGGGTCAGCAGCTTCTGCCGGGCCATGCGCAGCGACACATGCCGCTCGACCGCTTCCGGGCCCGTGTGGCCGACCGTCCCGGCCTCCATGACGGCACGCGCGTAGTCCTGGGTCTGCAACAGACCGGGCACGAAGTGCGGTTCGTACGACCGGATCAGCCGGGCGGAGCCCTCCAGGCTCACATGCATGCTGAACCAGTCCGGCAGGACGTCCGAGAACCGCTGCCACCAGCCCGGCGCGTTCGCCTCCTCGGTCAGGTCCACGAACATGGCCACCTCGTCCTCGGCCACGCCGTACGCCGTCAACAGCACGTGTACGTACGGGACTTTGAGGGCGACCTCGGCCATTTCCATCCGCCGTACGGTCGCCGAGGCCACCCGCAGGATCTTCGCGGCCTCTTCCCGCTTCAGCCCGGCCGCCTCACGCAGCTCCTGAAGCCGTCTTCCGAGCACCACTTGACCCACGGTGGGCGCGGCCCGCCGCTCACTCACGCCACGCCTCCCCTACGCGCCGAAGTACAGCGAGCAGTGTGTCACGTTCCGCGGTCGGTCTCACAGGGGCCGGTGAGGCCGGATTACCCGGGAGGTAATCGACCGTGGCCGACCCGCGCAGCAGAGTAGGGGCAACGGGTTCCGGGGCGGCGCACTCCGGTCCGGAACCCGGGTTCCATGTCCGTACTCCCGTGTTCGCCACCTGACCTCGACCGAGGGGGATCCGCCATGTCCGCAACCCAGTTCGCCGCACTCGCCGCCCGGACCACCGAACCGCACGTCATGCTGCGCCGCTTCCTGGCGCTGGACGCGCTGGTGACCGGAGTGAACGCGGTCGCCTATCTGGCGGCGTCCGGGCCGCTCGCCCGCTTTCTCGGAGTCGGCTCGGGGCTGCTGCTCGAACTCGGCCTGCTTCTCGCCGTGTACGCCGCCGCCGTCGGCTGGCTGGCCTCGCGCCGGCAGCCCGCCGTACTGCCGGTGCGGGTCGTGATCGAGGTCAACCTCGCCTGGGCAGTGCTGAGTTGCGTCGCCCTGGCCGTGTGGCTCACGCCGAGCACGGCAGGTTCCGTGTGGACGGTGCTCCAGGCCGCCGTCGTGGCCGGCTTCGCGGCACTTCAGTACGTGTCCCTGAGGGCCGGTCGCTGAGGGCCGGTCCTGAGAACCGGACCGTCAACTCATCATCGAATGAAGGTAGTTGACCGTCGCCGGGTCGGCCGGGAGGAGCGTCTCGATGGCCAGCTCGGCGACGGTGATGTCCATCGGGGTGTTGAAGGTGGAGATCGACGAGATGAAGGAGAGCAGTCGGCCCTCGTGCTCGATGCGCATCGGCAGTGCGAACGGGACCACGGTGGCGGCCGATGGATCCGCAGGGCTCTCCTGCGACTCCGGTACCGGGTACGCGGCGACCTCCTCGTACAGCGCGCGCAGGGGTGCCGAGCGGTGCAGGGCGATCTGGCGTTCCATCTGGGCGAGCAGGTGCCCGCGCCACTCGGGGAGGTTGCGGATGCGCGGGGCCAGGCCCTCCGGGTGCAGGGTCAGCCGCATCGCGTTCAGCGGCGGCGCCAGCACGGACTCGGGGAGGCCGTCGAGGAGCATCAGGATGCCCCGGTTGGCGGCCAGGACGTCGTACGTGGCGTCGACCACGAACGCCGGGTAGGGCTCGTACCCCTGGATCAGCCGCTCGACGCCGTCGCGCAGGGACTCCATCGCCGGGTCGTCGAGCGGGGTCTCGCGGTAGCGGGGGGCGTAACCGGCCGCCAGGAGAAGGGCGTTGCGCTCCCGGACCGGGACGTCCAGGTGTTCCGCGAGCCGCAGGACCATCTCCTCGCTCGGCCGGGAGCGGCCCGTCTCGACGAAGCTGATGTGACGGGCGGACGAGTCGGCCCGCAACGCCAGTTCGAGCTGACTGACGCGCCGCCGCTCCCGCCAGGCCCGCAGCAGCGGGCCGACTCCGTTGTCCGCGGAGGTGGTCGGGCGGGCCGCGCGCCCGGTCGGGACAGTGGTCATACGACGACCGTAGTCCAGGAGTGCCGTGGGACGCCGTGGAGTGTGCGCAGCGCCGGCGCCCTCCGCGGCATCCGGGGACGCGCCGGGACCGCCGCCCCGGCAGGCGGCCCCGCGGCCGAATCTGTCCGCCGCCGGCCACCTGGCACCCTCGTGACCAGGGCGGGGACGCCCGGCCTGTGGCACGCTGAGAGGGCACCCGACGTCAGGGAAGGAGCGCGGCCATGCCCGTCGAACCGCTGTCGCAGAAGGAGATCGAGGACCGGCTGGCGGAGCTGCCGGGCTGGTCGCTCGACGGAGACCGTATCGCCCGCTCCTACCGTCTCGGCTCGCACTTCGCGGCGACGGCGATGGTCGTCCACATCGCCCAGGTCCAGGAGGAACTGGACCACCATTCCGACCTCACCCTCGGCTACAACACCGTGTCACTCTCCGTGAACACCCACAGCGTGGGCGGCGCCGTCACGGACCTCGACTTCACGCTGGCCCGCAGAGTCGAGGATCTCGCACCGGGGCACGGGGCGAGCTGACCGGGCCGAGGATCGCGATCGTGCTGGACTACAGCCAGGAGGCCGAGCGGTACGACGCCTCACGCGGCGGTGAACCCAGGGCGGCAGCCGCCGCGGACGCCGTGCTGAGCCTCGTACCCGAGGGAGCGCGCCGCCTGCTCGACGTGGGATGCGGTACGGGCATCGTGACCCGGCGGCTCGCGGCGGCGCGGGCCGGGATGCGGGTCGCGGGCATCGACCTGACCGACGCGATGGCGCGGCGGGCCGCCGCCCGGCTGCCCGGTGCCGTCGTACTGGCCGACAGCCGCCGACTCCCGCTCGCAGACAGGAAGTTGGACGCGGTGACCAGTGTGTGGCTGCTGCATCTCGCCCAACGGGCCGAGGACGTCCGGGCCATCGTCGGGGAGTGCGCGCGGGTGCTGCGGCCGGGCGGGGTGTACGTCACCACCGTCGGCAAGGGCGCCTCCCACAACGTGGGCAGCGACATCGACGCCGTCCTCGCCTCGCGCCCCTGGCGTGCGGCGCTGGACGAGCCCGCTGTCATCGACGCGCATGCCGTCGGGCACGGGCTGGTCCCGGCCGGGGAGGCGCGCTTCCGGGGGCGCGGACAGGGGCGCAGTCCCCGGCGGGCCGTCGCGGACCTGCGACGCGGGTGGTTCATGACGCTGCCGCCGGGCCACCCCCTCGCCGACGGCTTCGCCGCCCGCCTGGAGGCCCTGCCCGACCAGGACCGCCCCCGCCCGGACCCGGTGTTCACGCTACGGGCGTTCCGGAAGCCGTAGGGGCGCTGTCAGGCAGCGGCGACTCCAGCGACCACCTCTCGGTGCCCGGCTGTATTGCGGGGAGGAGGTGGTGCGGCTGGCCGGACCGGCAGCCCATTCGGTATAGGCCAACAGCCGTACCAATGAGGAGGGTTGGACTGTTGCGTCGGTACGGTGCCGGAACTCGCTGACAGGTAGCCCAACTTGGTGCGTCCGAGCGGCAACGTCCCTGCGGGCGGCGGCAACTGAGGAGTGGAACCAGTACGTCCCCCTCAGGAGGTAGGTACCGTGCAGCACCCGCAGCCGCATGCCCCGTTCCGTCCCCCCACCCGTACCAGACGCCGCACTCTTCTCTCCGCCCTTGCCGCCGGGAGCCTGGCCGCCGCAGGGCTCGTGTCGCTCTCCGCCACCCCGGCCGAGGCCGCCACCGCCCGTCAGGTCGAGGCGCTCGACCGGGGTGTCGTCAGCGTGCACGTCGACAGTGGCAACCTGGTCAGCTGGCGCTGGCTCGGCACCGACCCGAACGACGTGTCGTTCAACGTCTACCGGGCCGGTACGAAGGTCAACTCCACCCCGGTCACCGGCTCCACGAACTATTTCCACTCCGGCGCCCCGGCCCAGGCCGACTACACGGTCCGTGCGATCGTCGGCGGCGTGGAACAGGCCGACTCCGTCCACGCGATCCAGTTCCGCACCGGATACAAGGACGTGCCGATCACCCCGCCCGCCGGCGGTACGACCCCCGACGGCGTCGCCTACACCTACGAGGCCAACGACGCCTCGGTCGGCGACCTGGACGGTGACGGCGCCCTCGACTTCGTACTGAAGTGGCAGCCGACCAACGCCAAGGACAACTCCCAGTCCGGGTACACCGGCAACACGATCGTCGACGGGATCAAGCTCGACGGCACCCGGTTGTGGCGGATCGACCTGGGGCGCAACATCCGCTCGGGCGCGCACTACACGCAGTTCCAGGTGTACGACTACGACGGCGACCGTAAGGCCGAGGTCGCCATGAAGACGGCGGACGCGACGGTCGACGGGACAGGTGCCGTCATCGGCAACTCGTCGGCCGACTACCGCAATTCGAGCGGTTACGTGCTCTCCGGTCCGGAATTCCTGACCATGTTCAACGGGCAGACCGGCCGGGCGATGGGCACCGTCGACTACGTCCCGGCGCGCGGCACCGTCTCGTCGTGGGGCGACAACTACGGCAACCGGGTCGACCGGTTCCTCGCCGGTACCGCCTACCTGGACGGCGCCCGGCCCTCCCTGATCATGGCGCGCGGCTACTACACGCGCTCGGTGATCGCCGCGTGGGACTGGCGCAACGGGGCGTTCACGCGCCGCTGGACCTTCGACAGCAGCTCATCCACCAACACCGGCAAGGGATTTGACGGCCAGGGCTCGCACAGCCTGTCCGTCGGGGACGTCGACGGGGACGGCAAGGACGAGATCGTCTACGGGGCGATGGCCGTCGACGACAACGGCAACGGGCTGTGGACGACCAGGACAGGCCACGGTGACGCCCAGCACCTCGGTGACCTGGACCCGGCGCGCGCGGGCCTGGAGTACTTCAAGGTGTCCGAGTCCACCTCCCAGCCGGCCGAGCTGTACATCAACCCGGCCAACGGTGCCGTGAACTGGAGCCTCGCCGCCTGCTGCGACAACGGCCGGGGAGTCGCCGGCGACATCTGGGCGGGCAACGACGGAGCGGAGGTCTGGTCGGCCTCCGACACGTCGATCCGGGACGAGGGCGGCGCCACGAAGGGCCGCGAACCGTCCTCCGCCAACTTCCTCTCCTGGTGGGACGGCGACCCGGTCCGCGAACTCCTCGACGGCACCCGTATCGACAAGTACGGCACCTCCGCCGACACCCGGCTGCTGACCGGCGCGTCCGTGCACTCCAACAACAGTACGAAGGCCACCCCGGCGCTCTCCGGAGACCTCTTCGGCGACTGGCGCGAGGAGGTCGTGTGGGCGACCAGCGCCAACACGGCCCTGCGTATCTACTCGACGCCGACCGAAACGGCGACGAAGATCACGACCCTGCTGCACGACACGATGTACCGCACGGGCATCGCCTGGCAGAACACCGCCTACAACCAGCCCCCGCACCCCAGCTTCTTCATCGGCAACGGCATGCCGACGGCACCGAGGCCCACGGTCTACACGCCGTGACGTCGTGAGGGCGGCCGCCTGCGTGCTCCGGGCGGCCGCCGCTCACTCGGCGGGGGCCTTGATGATCTTGCCGCTCTCGTCGAGGGTGTGGGTCTCCCAATAGACGTCCCACTTGTCGCCGGACTTCTCGGGGACCTTGCCCTCCGGGTAGCGGGCGTACCCCTTCGGCGGGTCCTCGCCGTTGGGGACACAGGCGTTTCCGGTGCTCCCCACGTTGAGAACCGGATACTCGTCGCCGCCGCAGCTCGCCTGCTCGATCGAGCAGCCGGTCAGCAGGGCGGCGGTGACGCCGGTCATGGCGAGAAGCGACAGAAGGCCGGTTCGGCTGGTCCTACGCACAGGTGACTCCCTCTTGGTGGTGTGCGACCAGCTTGTGCGACACGGGGAATCCCGGCATGAGTACGGCTACTCAAAAGCTCCGGGCCGAAAGGGCACGCGCCGCCCCAGGCGCGCGCCCTGGGTGCTCAGGCGACCGTGCAGTTCTGGTCGCCCACCTTGAAGGCCGCCGGTTTCCCGTTCGTCCCCGACCAGTTCCCCGTGAACCCGAAGCTCACCGACGAGCCCGCCGCCACGTTCGCGTTCCAGCCCAGGTTCTTCGCCGTCACCGCCGCGCCCGACTGGGTGTACCCGGCGTTCCAGATCTGGGAGACGGTCTGGCCGTTCGGGAAGGACCAGCCAAGTGACCAGCCGTTCCAGGCAGTTGTGCCCGTGTTGCCGATCTGTACGTCCGCCTGGAAGCCGCCAGACCACTCGCTGGTGACCTTGTACGTCACCGTGCAGGCCCCGGTCGGGGTCGGCGTCGGGTCCGTACCGCCGCCCCCGCCACCACTGCCGGCGTCCGACGACTCGCCGTAGACGACACCGCGGCCGTTCGTCGCCACGTACACGCGTCCGTACACCCTCGGGTCACCCGTGATCGCCGCGCCCGTCCAACCCCACTGGTGGGCATCGTCGTTGATACGCGTCCAGCTCGCGCCCTTGTCCGTGGAGCGGAAGATGCCGCGTACGCCGCCGATCTTCGCGCTCGTGTACAGCGTCTGGTACGTCGCTCCCGTCGCCGGCTTGCCGAAGCCGACCGTGTCGGCCTGTTCGACGTTGGACAGCTTGGTGAAGGTCGTACCGCCGTCCGTGGAGTGCCACAGGCCGTACGCGCCGTCCGGCGCACCGCCCGTTAGCCAGATGTCGCCCTTCGTGCCCGGCAGGGCCTTGAAGCGCACGCTGTCACCGGCCGGGAGGCCGGTCGCCGTGGACGCCGTGAAGGTCGCTCCGCCGTCCGAACTCACGTAGAACTTGCCGGACTTGAAGCCGTAGAACGTCCTCGGGTCCACCCGGTCAGACTCGACGATCGCGCCCGCCGGGATTCCGGCCGACGCCGACCATGACGTCCCGAAGCCCGTCGCGTACTGCACGCCCGTGCCGTCCGGGCTCCACACGAACCGGCTGCCGTCCGACGCCGACGCGATCGTGCCGCCGCCCGAGACACCCGAAGGGTCCGTCCCCGCGAACCAGTTGGCCCCGTTGTCCGTCGAGAACGCGACATGCGGACCCGAGTCCAGGTTGCCGACGCGGGCCACGATCCCCGGGTTCGTCTCGGCGTAGTCCAGACTCGTGGTCGTGGTGAAGTTCGGTGAAGTGAACATCATCGAGGGGACCTTGGTGAGATCCGTGTGGCGGAAGCCGCCGACGTCGCCGAGCGCGCTGAGCAGTACGGCCCCGCCCGACGGGGGAGCGGCCAGGTCGTTGACCGCCGTCTCCTCCAGGCCCTGGACCATCGGCTTGATGGCGAACTGGCTGCCGCTGTCCCAGTTGGTGAGGTTCTCGGTGCCGTAGATCGTCGCGCCCGTGCCGTACATCATGCGGTTGGAGTTGAACGGGTCGATCTCCAGCGCCTCCGTCATCCACCCCAGTTTCGGGGACTGTTCGGGCGGCGACGGGTTCGCGCCCCAGGTCAGCCACGGTGAGGACGAGACGTCCATCGTGTAGCGGTTGGCGCGGTTGGGGTACGAGGTGTAGTCCCAGGCCTTCGTCCAGGTGCCGCCGCTGTCCGTGGAACGGAAGAGCTGCGTGTCCGGATACCACGAGCTGTACGCCGTCGCCATCACCGTGCCCGGCTTCTGCCGGTCGATCGTCAGACCGCTGAACCCGTAGTAGGTGTCCGCCTCGGCGACCGGGCTGATGTTCGTCCAGGTGCCGGTCGCCGTCGCGTACCGCCACAACTGGCCCTTGCCGCCGTCGTACGGGCCGCCCTTGTCGCTGTACGGCAGGTACAGGTAGCCGTTCGTGGCGTCCAGTACGCCCTTGTGGGCCAGATAGCCGGTGGGCTGGCCCGCCACCCGGGACCAGGTCGCGCCCGCGTCCGTCGAGCGGTACACCGCGTTGTCCTTGTCGGCGACCCCGACGTAGATCGTGCGGGTCGCGCTGCCCGCCGTACCCGTCGACTCGTCGAAGGTGACCCAGACGATGCCCTGGTTGTCGCTGGCGTACCCGCTCGTGTCGGTCGGATCCTGCGCGTAGTTGCCGACGTTGGGGAAGTTCGCCACCTGCGACCAGGTCGCCCCCGAGTCCGTCGACCGCCACAGGCCCTTGCCGCTGGGTGCGCCCAGATACAGCACGCTGTTGCGGTTCGGGTCGACGGCGAGGCGCTCACCCATGCCACGGCCGGGCATGTTGCCGCCCAACTTGAAGGGCAGATCGGCCCGTTGCCAGCTCGCGCCCCGGTCGCCCGACCTCAGTACGGCGCCGTTTCCGGGGTCCCAGCTGTTCGTGTACGTGCCGACAGCCGCGTACACCTTGTTCGGGTCGACGGAGTCGGAGGCCAGGCTGACCACGCCGGTGTGGCCCCAGCGGTCCCAGCCGACGGAGTCCGTCAGCGGGGTCCATGTCTTCGTCGACTCCTGCCAGCGGTAGGCGCCGCCGATGTCCGTACGGGCGTACGCCAGGTTCTTCTCGGTGCGGTTGAAGACGATGCCGGGGACGAAACCGCCGCCGTCGATACGGGCGTTCTTCCAGGTGTACGTGTCGGCGGCGATCGTCACTTCCGCGGCGTCCGGGGCGGCCAGCGCGGACGGGGCGCCGGCCAACAGGCCTGCGGCCAGGGCCAGTACGGCCGTGAGAATACGGGTTCTTCGCATGGTTGTGGGGGTCCTTTCCGGGTGGGGGGAATCGGGAAGGCAGGGAGGACGAGACGGACGGTAAGCGCTTTCCTCGCAGTGCGAGAGTTGCCGGGCGGCCCCCAGTGTGGGAGGGGGCCGCCCGGCCAGGTGGCCTCGTCGTCCGGTGACGAGACCGCGTACGCGGAGCATTCAAGCGGTTCCGCAGAACAAGCGGTGCCTACCCCGCGCCCCGATAGGGGCGCGGGGCTGTATCCGATATGCGGCTCCGCCGCGCGGGCGCGACCAGCCACAACGGACCCGCAGCCACACAGCTCAATCCGCGGAGCGCCCGGCGGGGGCTATTCGAGTAGCTCCGCGTACGAACCCATGGCGAGGGCGATGTCCGCCTGGGCCCAGAACCGGTGGTACGTGAACGAGGGCGCGGCGCCGCCCGCCAAGTACGCCTCGATCTTGGACCAGTTGGGGTCGTCCTCGTAGAAGGTACGGATCGAGTCGAACGTCGACGACGAGTTGATCGGGTCGCCGTTCGGCATCGTTCCGGTCCAGCCCGACGGCACGTACAGGGCGTCGTCGAAGCGGTTGTAGTCGGCGCGGGTCTCCGGGACGGCGATGCCCAGGGTGTCCTGGTGGTGGTTCCACATGCCGTCGAGGAGCGCCTTCGCCGTCGTCGCCGCCTCGGTGTCACCGGAGCGGTCGGCGTAGTACGTCAGCGTCTTGGCGTACGCCGCCGCCACGCCCACGTCGTTGGTGTAGTCGGCGACGGTGACGTGAAGTCCCGCGTTCGCACCGGGAGTTGACGCGTTCCAGGTGTCCGGGGCGCCCGACCACTGGAGCGTCGACGGGATGCGGTACGTACCGTCCGGGTTGATGGTCGTCTTGGACAGGGCCCAGTCGACCCACTTGTCCAGGACGGTCTTCGCGGCCGCGTTGCCCGTCTGCTGGTAGTACTCGGCGACCCGCTCCATGGACCACGCCTGGAAGCCGAACCACTGGTTGGACGGCGGGTCGTGGTACACCGGCTTCTCGTCGTAGTACATGCCGTAGAAGGTCGGCGTGCCGGCCGGCGGGGTCGCGTAGCGGCCTCCCCAGCTGTTGGTCGCGCCGCCCGCGATGCCGCCCTCGTTGGACTGGAGCCAGCGGTAGAACTCGATCTGCCGGGTCAGTGAGGTCGACCAGTCCGCCTGTCCTGTCGCCGACTTGGGCTTCAGAGCGGCGTACGAGCTGAGCGCGTAGGCGGCCAGGGGGTTCTGGTAGCCGCCGTGCGTGTGGCTGGAGCCGATGCGCCAGGACCAGCCCGCCGCGGTGTCGGTGGCGCCGCCCCACGCGTAGTACCAGGACATCAGATAGTGCGAGGCGTCCTTGCCGGTGCCGGCCGGGCAGGCCGTCGGGCCGACACAGTTGCCCACCTTCTTGAAGTACTTGTCGTACATGGCGTAGCGCAGATAGTCGCCCATCTTCGCCGCCTTGCCGACGGTCGCCGAGACGTCACCGCCCTTGCCCTGCTGCTTCGCCCAGATGTCCGCCCAGTACGCGGCCTGCACGGCCCGCGCGTCGGCGTCCGGGGCGTTGGTGAACTTCCACTGCTTCGCGTACGACGCGTCGCCCGTGAACAGGTCCAGGTACCCGTTCGTACCGCCGTACTTGAAGGCGTCGCAGGTCGGCTGCGGCACCGTCTCCCACACGGATTCCTGCGGTCCGCGCTGGAAGGTGTTGATGTAGGAGGGACCGGTGTCCGTCGGACCCGCCTCGCACTTGCCGGGCGAGTTGCCGTAGCCGTAGACGTTGTCGACGTCCTGGAGCCAGTGCATACCGTAGACGTCGTCCGTGCCGTACGCGGTCTTCAGCTCGGCCGCGATCGGGTCAGGGCCGACCGAGACGGCGGTGTCGAGCGCGGCCGGGTACTGGCTCGGCAGGTCGTACTCGGGGGCGTACGTCGCCGGCTTCGACGCGTTGTAGAAGGAGTTGGTCGGCTGGTCGGCGTGGGTGGGGATCATGTACTGCTCCATGATCGACCAGGCGCCGTTGAACTTGCTCCAGTCGCCGGTCACCTTGCCGTACATGGCCTGGAGCCACAGGAGGTAGCTGTACGCCTCCGACGTGGTCTCGTGGCCGTGGTCCGGCGCCTCGACGATCAGCGTCTCGACCGAGTGGTAGGGGATGCCCTCGGGGGAGAAGTAGCCGCTCGCCGGGTTGGTGATCTTGCCGTAGAGGTCCAGGAAGCGGGCGTCGTACACCTTCGAGGCCGCCAGCTCGGTGACGGTGACCGTCGCCTTGGCATGGCCGGTGGCCGTCGAGTCGAAGGCCGCCGATCCGGTGCCCGTCGCGTTGGCGGTGATGGTCACCTTCTGGGCCGTGTTCCAGTTGGCCGGGGTGAAGGTGAGCGAGGCGCCGCCGGTCACCGACAGGCCCGTGTTGCCGCTTGCACGAGCGGTCGTCACGGTCGTGTTCGCGCTCGGCTGCGTCGACAGCTTGACGTCGTACGTCGCCGACTGGCCCTGCTGGACGCCGAGTTGGGTGGGTACGGCGACCACGGCGGGACCCGAGGCGACCGTGATGCCGACCGGCGTGGACGGCGCCGAGGCGCCCAGACTGTCGTACGCCTTCGCCAGCAGCGAATGACTGCCCACGGCCAGTCCGGTGGCCGAGTGCGTGTACGGCGCGGTCGTGTCCGTGCCGAGCAGCGTGGTGTCGTCGTAGAACTCGACCTTGGTGATCGTCGCGCTGTCGGCGGCGGCAGCGGTGGCCGCCATCGGCACCGCGTCACCCTGCGAGTAGACCGCGCCCGCGGCCGGGCTGGTCAGCACGGTGATCGGCGGCTGGTGGGCGCCGACGCAGGTCGTACCGTTGACCGCGAACGAGGCCGGGGCCGCGTTGCTGCCGCTGTACGTGAACTGCGCGCCGGTGGTGACGGCCGCGCCGGCGGCGATCGTCGCGTTGTACGTCGCGTTCTGCACGGTGACCGTCTGGCCGGACTGGGACCAGGTGCCGTTCCAGCCATTGCTGAGCTTCTGGTTGCCCGCGTAGGCGTACGTCAGCGTCCAGCCGTTGATGACATCCGTGCCGCGGTTGGTGATCGTCAGGTCCGCGGTGAAACCGGAGCCCCAGTCGTTCGTCCTGTAGTCGACGTTGCACTGAACTGCCGCCGCCTGTGCGGGAGTTGTGCCTGTCGCGAGCATGGTCAGGGGCAGGGCGAGGGCCGCCACGACAGCGGTCCAGAACCGCCGCGTGACGCGGCGTCTGTGTCGGGGGTGCATGGTGCTGGTTCCTCCTAGCGGCTCGGAGGTGCTCGTGGAGATGTGGGGAGGAGCAACAAGCCTTGAACCAGTGGGAGCGCTCCCATAGTGAGGACCCGCGTGTCAAGGGTCAAGGTGTTTGAAGAGTCGAAACGATTCGATGGCGACATCTGATGGAAACACGTCAACTCTCTGTTCTTTACCGTCACTTGGCGCTAACTTCGTTGACACCAGTGGGAGCGATTCCATCAGTCGACGCGTCTGTCACGACGCGCCCGATCTGCAAGGACTCGCTCATGCGACACCCCCCGCGTTCAGGTCTTTTAGTCGTGCTCGGCGCTGCGGTCGCCCTTGTGGGCACCGCGGTCGCGCCGGTCGTCACGGCGTCCGGAGCCACCCCCGCGTGCACGGTGGAGTACTCGGTCACCAGCACGTGGGACGCCGGCTTTCAGGGCGC
The DNA here is from genome assembly GCF_044333925.1 of Streptomyces sp. NPDC020898. Taxonomy (NCBI): domain Bacteria; kingdom Bacillati; phylum Actinomycetota; class Actinomycetes; order Kitasatosporales; family Streptomycetaceae; genus Streptomyces; species Streptomyces sp. NPDC020898. The sequence goes on along the minus strand of NZ_JBIRRV010000013.1, from coordinate 254,410 downwards.
CGTCAAGGTCACCAACAACCAGGCGGCGCTCACCGGCTGGAGTCTCACCTTCGACTTCGGTGCGGGACAGCAGCTCACCCAGGGCTGGAACGCCAAGTGGTCCCAGGCGGGCGCCACCGTCACCGCGGCCAACGAGAGCTACAACGGTTCGCTGGGCACAGGCGCGAGCGTCAGCGCGGGGTTCCTCGCCTCCCGGTCCGGGAGCAATCCCGTACCGGCGTCGTTCAAGCTCAACGGGACGACGTGCAACGTGGACACGGAGCCGACCCCGACCCCGACTCCGTCGCCCACCGATCCTCCGGTCCCCGGTGACGGGCCGCCGGCGCTGCAGGTGTCGGGCAACAAGCTCGTCGACTCCGGTGGCGCCACCCGGCGGCTGCTCGGTGTCAACCGCTCCGGCGGCGAGTTCGCGTGCGTCCAGGGCAACGGCATCTGGGACGGGCCGGTCGACGACGCCTCCGTGCAGGCGATCGCCGACTGGAACGTCAACACCGTACGCATCCCGCTGAACGAGGAGTGCTGGCTCGGGCTGTCCAACATCAGGCCCGAGTACGCGGGCGCCAACTACATCGCCGCCGTCAAGGACCTGGTGGCGAAGGTGAAGGCGCACGGCATGACGCCGATGGTCGAGCTGCACTGGTCCTGGGGCCAGTACACGGGCAACTCGGCCGGCTGTTCCGACGTACACGCCAGCTGCCAGAAGCCGATGCCCAACATGCAGTACACGCCCACCTTCTGGACCTCGGTCGCGAACACCTTCAAGGGTGACGCGGCCGTCGTGTTCGACCTGTTCAACGAGCCCTACCCGGACCGCGCCACCTCCACGGCGGCCCAGGCCTGGACCTGTTGGCGGGACGGCGGCAGCTGTCCCGGCATCGGCTACGAGGTCGCCGGTATGCAGGATCTGATCGACGCCGTCCGGGCCACCGGCGCCAAGAACGTGATCCTCGCCGGCGGGCTCGCCTACGCGAACGACCTCAGTCAGTGGCTGACGTACAAGCCGACCGACCCGGCGGGCAATCTCGCCGCCGCCTGGCACGTGTACAACTTCAACTCCTGTTCCAACGAAAGCTGTTGGGACTCGACACTCGCTCCGGTCGCCGCCCAGGTCCCCCTTGTCGCGGGCGAGATCGGCGAGAACACCTGCGCGCACTCCTTCGTCGACCGGGTCATGAAGTGGTTCGACGACCGTGGCCAGTCCTACCTGGGCTGGACCTGGAACACCTGGAACTGCGCCACCGGCCCGTCCCTGATCTCCGATTACGACGGCACACCCACGGCCTTCGGCATCGGACTGCGCGACCACCTTCGCGCCATCGGTTAGTGCACGAACTCCCCATCACAGCAAGGCGCTTCTCAACCCCACAGGAAATCGAGAGGACACCCGCACTCATGAGCCGTACCAGAACAGCGATCCTCGCCGCCCTGGCGCTGGTCGCCGGTGCCACCGGCGCCGCGGTGGCCGCCGCGCCGGCCGATGTCGGGATCGCCGCGATCCCGTGCACCGTCGACTACAAGGTGCAGAGCCAGTGGTCCACCGGCTTCACCGCCGCCGTGACGATCACCAACAACAGCGCGGCCAAGTCGAGTTGGGCCGCGAAGTGGTCGTACGCCGGAAACCAGCAGGTCACCAGCGGCTGGAACGCGAAGCTCTCCCAGAGCGGTACCGCGGTGACCGCCGCCAACGAGACCTACAACGGCTCGCTCGCCACCGGCGGTTCGGTCAGCTTCGGCTTCAACGGCACCTACAGCGGAACGAACGCGATCCCGACCACCTTCACGCTCGACGGCGTCACCTGCAACGTCGACGACGGCGGAACCGGCCCGGGCCCCGGGCCCAACCCGTCCAACCGGGTCGACAACCCGTACACCGGCGCCAAGGTGTACGTGAACCCGGAGTGGTCCGCGAAGGCCGCCGCCGAGACCGGCGGCAGCAGGATCTCCAGCCAGCCCACCGGTGTCTGGCTCGACCGGATCGCCGCGATCAACGGCGTCAACGGTGGCATGGGTCTGCGCGCCCACCTCGACGCGGCCCTCCAGCAGAAGGGGACCGGCGAACTCGTCGTCCAGCTGGTGATCTACAACCTGCCCGGACGTGACTGCGCCGCCCTCGCCTCCAACGGCGAACTCGGCCCGACGGAGATCGACCGCTACAAGACCGCGTACATCGACCCGATCGCGGCGATCCTCGCGGACACCAAGTACGCGGGTCTGCGCATCGTCACGACCGTCGAGATCGACTCGCTGCCCAACCTCGTCACCAACACCGGCAGCCGGCCCACGGCCACGCCCCAGTGCGATGTGATGAAGGCGAACGGCAACTACGTCAAGGGCGTCGGCTACGCGCTGGGCAAGCTCGGTGACGTGCCGAACGTCTACAACTACGTCGACGCCGGCCACCACGGCTGGATCGGCTGGGACGACAACTTCGGCGCCTCCGCCGACGTGTTCAAGCAGGCGGCCACCGCCGAGGGCGCGACCGTCAACGACGTGCACGGGTTCATCACCAACACGGCGAACTACAGCGCCCTGAAGGAGAACAACTTCACCATCAACGACAACGTGGCCGGCAAGTCGGTCCGTGAGTCGCTGTGGGTGGACTGGAACCGGTACACCGACGAGCTGTCCTTCGCACAGGCCTTCCGCAACCAGCTGGTGACGGTCGGCTTCCCGTCCACCATCGGCATGCTGATCGACACGTCCAGGAACGGCTGGGGCGGCGCCGCACGGCCGGCCGGTCCCGGTGCGACGACCAGCGTCGACACGTACGTCGACGGCGGACGCTACGACCGGCGCATCCACATCGGCAACTGGTGCAACCAGTCCGGCGCGGGTCTGGGCGAACGCCCGCAGGCCGCACCGGCTGCCGGGATCGACGCGTACGTGTGGATGAAGCCTCCGGGTGAGTCCGACGGCTCCAGCACGGCGATCCCGAACGACGAGGGCAAGGGCTTCGACCGGATGTGCGACCCGACGTACACCGGTAACCCGCGCAACGGCAACAACCTGTCGGGTGCGCTGCCGAACTCGCCGCTCTCCGGGCACTGGTTCTCGGCGCAGTTCCAGGAGCTCATGAGGAACGCCTCCCCGGCGCTCTAAGCTCCGCTGGTTGGGCGGTTCTTTGGCCGACAGGCCCGGTGGGGGCTTGTCGCGCAGTTCCCCGCGCCCCTTTGGGGCGCGGGGAGTCCGCCAGGGTGGGTCAGGTGTTTTTGCCCAGGCCCTGGCGGATCGCGAACTCGACGGCTGAGTAGTTGTCGTCGGGGCGGTCCAGTTCGTACGGCACCGCGGGGTGCAGTGGGGGCTGGGCCATGAAGCGTGGTCGGGTCCCGTGGTGCGGCTGTGCCGCGTGGACCAGGAACGGGTGACAGAGGTACACGTCTCCGGGGCGGCCGGTGGCGTAGGCGAGCGGGCGGTGTGCGGAGGCCTCGACCAGGGCCGGCGCTATGTCCAGCCCGGAGACGCCCTCCTCGCCGTACGGCTCCAGCAGTGGCGGTACGTCGAGATGCGAGCCCACCCGGATGCGCGTCGGGGCGTCCGCCTCGCCGACCTCGCTGAACAGGAACAGCATCAGCAGGGCGCGGTCCCGGGAGCGGAGGTTCGTGTACGGCCAGTTCGCACCCTCGACGGCGTAACCGCCCTCGATGTGCCAGCCCGCGTCGTCCGGCTCCTCCTCGTGCGGGAACCGCAGCGGAAAGCTGCCCAGCGAGTAGCGCGACGCCCAGCGGCCCTCGCCCACCAGCAGGTCGAACGCCTCATGCAGCACAGGCGAGTTGACCGCGGCGGCGAACGGGCCCTGCGCCATGTCTCCCACCCAGTGCACCGGCTTCGTCCAGGTGCCCGGGTCGTCCGGGTCGCACCCCGTCTCCCGCCACAGCAGCCGTGCGCAGTGCTCGGCGACGCGCGGCGGGAAGGCGCCCTCGAGCTTCACGAACCCGTCTTCGAGGAAGCGCTCCACGAGTGTGTCGTCCATACGGACATCGTGGCGGAGCGAGGCGGACCGGCGCATCCGGTTTTTGCCGTGCGCGTTCGTGGGGACGACACGTGTTTGCCGTAACGGCAACAGAGCTGGCCCTGTCGTCGGGGGCGGCGCACGCTGGTGCCAACGACGACGGGAGGCCCGTACACCATGGCCCATCAGCACCGGCACACCCATGATCACACCGAGGCGGCTGCGCACGCCCCGGCCCACGACCACGGCGACATCGACTTCGCCAAGATGATCCCCCACCTGGAGGGACAGGCCCAACTGTTCGCTCCCCTCTACGCCGACGCCCTGGCCTGGCTGCACCGTATGCAGCCCGAACCCGGTCTGATCGTGGACGCGGGAAGTGGCCCCGGCATCATCTCGGGCTTCTTCGCGGAGGCGTTCCCCGAGGCGCGCATCGTCGCGGCGGACAGCTCGGCGGCGCTCCTGGAGCGGGCCCGCGAGAACGCCGAACGCCTCGGCACCGCCGACCGCTTCAGCACCGTCGAGGCCGAACTCCCTGGCGGACTCGGTGAGTTGGAGTACCCCGCCGACCTGGTGTGGTCGAGCCGGGCCGTGCACCACGTCGGCGACCAGCGGGCCGCGCTCACCGCACTCGCGGCCGTGCTCGCACCGGGCGGCACCCTCGCCGTCATGGAGGGCGGCCTCCCCGAGCGCAACCTGCCCCGCGACCTCGGTTTCGGGCGCCCCGGCCTGGAGGCGCGTCTCGACGTGATCGAGCAGGGCTGGTTCAACGAGATGCGCACCACGCTGCCCGGCCATGTCCGCGAGACCGAGGACTGGCCCGCCCTGCTCGCCGCCGCCGGCCTGCGCCCCGCCGGCACCCGCAGCTTCCTCCTCGACCTGCCCGCCCCTCTCACCGACGAGGCCCGCACCTACGTGATCGGCGTCTTCGACCGCCGCCGCACGATGTTCGCCGACGAGCTCGACGCCGACGACCGCGCCACCCTCGATCGCCTCCTCGACCCCGACGACAAAGCGGGCCTGTACCACCGCCCCGACGTCTACGTCCTGGCCACCCACACGGTCCACACGGGCAGCAGGCCGCAGGAGTAGCCGCGGCTTCAGTGCTGAGTGCACCGGGCTTGACTTCGAGAAGGCTTCAAGTGGTGGACTCCCCCTTGTTCACGCACACGCAGGGCACACACAGGGGGTAACCACCATGACCGACTCACCCGTCGCGCTCATCACCGGTGGCGGCAGCGGCATCGGCGCCGCCGTCGCGCGGCAGCTGCTCGACGCAGGTCACCGGGTCGCCGTCACCGGCCGGGGCGAGGAGCGGCTGCGCGGTTTCGCCGAGGAACTGGGCCGACCCGAGGGCCTGTTGACGATTCGCGGCAACGCGGCCGAGTACGACCAGGTGCGTGGCGCCGTCGAGACGACGCTGAAGGAGTTCGGGCGACTGGACACGGTCATCGCCAACGCCGGTTTCGCCACCCACGACTCGGTGGCCGACGGCGACCCGGCGGGCTGGCCGGAGATGGTGCTGACCAACGTGCTCGGGCCCGCGCTGCTCATCAGGGCGTCGATCGACGCGCTGAAGGAGACCCGGGGCCGCATCGTGCTGGTCGGCAGCGTCGCCGGGTTCGTCAACACACCCGGCAACATCTACGGGGCGACCAAGTGGGCGGTGACCGGCCTCGCCGAGAACACCCGCCGGCAGGTCACGGAGTTCGGCGTCGGGGTGACGCTGGTGGCCCCCGGACGCGTCGAGACCCCCTTCTGGGACAGCTACGGCAGCCTGCCCCCGGGCCATCTGCTGACGGCCGACCAGCTGGCCGACTCGATCGTCTGGGCGATCCGGCAGCCGGCGGGCGTCGACGTCAACACCGTGGTCGTCCGGCCCATCGGGCAGCCCAACTGACCTGTGCCGGCCGCCCGGGGCGCACGTGGATCGAACGTGCGCCCCGGGACGGGTGCCGTCAGGCAGCTGCGATCGGGGGTCAGCCCTGTTCGAACGTGGCCGGGTCGGGGCCCAGGCGCCGGTTCTCGTTCAGGGCGCTGATCGCCGCGAGGTCCTCCGTGTCCAGGTTGAAGTCGAAGACCTCGATGTTCTCCTTGATCCGGGACGGCGTCACGGACTTGGGGATCACCACGTTGCCCAGCTGGAGGTGCCAGCGCAGAACGACCTGGGCCGGGGTACGGCCGTGCTTCTGGGCGATGGCGACGATCGCCGGGACCTCCAGGAGGCCCCTGCCCGAACCGAGCGGCGACCAGGCCTCGGTCGCGATGCCCTGCTCCCCGTGGTACTCGCGGGACGCGTGCTGCTGGAGGTGCGGGTGCAGCTCGATCTGGTTGACGGCCGGGATGACCGACGTCTCGGCGATCAGCCGCTCCAGGTGCTCCGGAAGGAAGTTGGAGACACCGATCGCGCGGATCCGGCCGTCGGCGTGAAGCTTCTCGAACGCCTTGTACGTGTCGACGTACCTGTCCCGGGCCGGCGTCGGCCAGTGGATCAGGTACAGGTCGAGGTAGTCCAGGCCGAGCTTGGCCAGCGACTCGTCGAAGGCACGCAGAGTGGTGTCGTACCCCTGCTCGCTGTTCCAGAGCTTGGTGGTGACGAAGAGTTCCTCGCGGGGGACAGCGGATGCGGCGATAGCCTTGCCGGTGCCCTCTTCGTTGCCGTAGATCGCCGCGGTGTCGATGCTGCGGTACCCGGTCTCCAGCGCGGTGGCTACCGCCCGCTCCGCCTCGTCGTCCGGCACCTGCCAGACGCCGAAGCCCAGCTGGGGCATCTCGGCGCCGTTGTTCAGGATGATCGGGGGGACCTTGCTGCTCACGAGCTCTCGATCCTTCAGTCGTCGGGTGGTACGCCCATCGTCAACGATCACGAGCCGTGGTGCATTCCTGATCGCAAACCTTGTGGGCCTGCCCACAGATTGGCCGGAAACGTACTCGGTCTCTAGGCCTGGTACAGAGCCTCGACCTCCTTCGCGTACGCGTTCTCGATCGCCTTGCGTTTCAGTTTCAGGGACGGGGTCAGCAGGCCGTGTTCCTCGGTGAAGGGCTGGGCCAGGATACGGAACGTGCGGATCGACTCGGCCTTGGAGACAAGGGTGTTCGCGGCGACCACCGCGCGGCGCACCTCCTTCTCCAGGTCCGGGTCGCGGACCAGTTCCGTCGGGGTCAGCTGGGGTTTGTCTCGCATCGTGAGCCAGTGCTCGACCGCTTCGAGGTCCAGGGTGACGAGCGCCGCGATGTACGGGCGGTCGTTGCCGACCAGGATGCACTGGGCGACCAGAGGGTGGTCCCGGACACGTTCCTCCAGGTTCCCGGGGGCGACGCTCTTGCCGCCCGACGTCACCAGGATCTCCTTCTTGCGGCCGGTGATCGTGAGGAAGCCGTCCTCGTCGAGGGAGCCCAGGTCGCCGGTGGCCAGCCAGCCGTCGTGCAGGGTCGCGTCCGTCGCCTTCTGGTTGTTCAGATAGCCCTGGAAGACGTTGTCGCCCCGCAGCCAGATCTCACCGTCCTCCGCGATGTGCACGGTCGTTCCCGGGATGGCCTGGCCGACCGTGCCGTACCGGGTGCGCTCGGGCGGGTTCGCGGTGGCCGCCGCCGTCGTCTCCGTGAGGCCGTACCCCTCGTAGATGTGGACGCCCGCGCCCGCGAAGAACAGGCCGAGCCGCCGGTCCATCCCCGAACCGCCCGTCATGGCGTGCCGCACCCGCCCGCCCATCGCGGCCCGGATCTTGGAGTACACGAGCTTCTCGAAGAGCTGGTGCTGCATCCGCAGGCCCGCCGAGGGGCCGGACCCCATGTCCCAGGCCTTCTCCTCCACGGCCTCCGCGTAGCGCACCGCGACCTCGACGGCCTTCTCGAACGGGCCGGCCCTGCCCTCCCGTTCGGCCTTGCGGCGGGCCGCGTTGAAGACCTTCTCGAAGATGTACGGCACCCCGAGGAAGAACGTCGGCCTGAACGCGGCGAGGTCCGGGAGCAGGGCCGCCGCGTTGAGCTGCGGCTGATGGGCGAAACGGACCCCGCCGCGGATCGCGGCCACCTGGACCATCCGGCCGAAGACATGGGCGAGGGGGAGGAAGAGGAGGGTCGCCGCCTCGTCGCCCTTCTTGGAGTGGAACACCGGCTCCCAGCGCCCGATCATGGTGTCCGCCTCGAACATGAAGTTGGCGTGGGTGATGACACAGCCCTTGGGGCGGCCCGTCGTTCCGGAGGTGTAGATGATCGTTGCCGTCGACTCGGGCGTCACCGCGAGGCGGTGCCGGTGCACCACCTCGTCGTCGAGGTGCGCACCCGCCTCGTACAGCTCCTGCACGGCCCCCACGTCGAGCTGCCACAGCTGCTTCAGCCGGGGCAGCCGGTCGATGACCGTGGCGATGGTCATCGCGTGGTCCTCGTGCTCCACCATCGCCGCCGTCACCTCGGCGTCGTACAGCATCCAGAAGACCTGCTCGGCCGAGGACGTCGGATACAGCGGCACCACCTGCGCGCCGATCGTCCACAGCGCGTAGTCGAAGAGCGTCCACTCGTAGCGCGTACGGGACATGATCGCGACCCGGTCCCCGAAGCGGATGCCCTGCGCGAGCAGGCCCTTGGCGAGGGCGAGGACCTCGTCACGGAACTCGCTCGCGGTCACGTCCCGCCACTCGCCGGTCTCGTCCTTGCGGCCGAGCGCGACACGGAGGGGGTCCTCCTGGGCATGCTCGTAGACCACGTCGGCCAGTCCGCCCACGGGCGGTGCCAACGCCAGCGGAGGGTTGGTGAATTCGCGCAAACCCGCTCCTAGTGACGCTCAGCACAAGCGCGTGAAAGCTACCCCACGCCATCGCACCGCGGGAGGGGGTCCGAAGGCGGACCGTGTTCGGCATCGGCGTCGGAAGCGGGCGGAAAATGCGGCTACATGGGTAGGGTTCGGACAGAATTTCTTACGGTGGAGAGGCTTTCGGACCCGTGATCTGCACGGAATCTGAACGACCCGATCACGGCCCGTGCCAGGCCTCTTGGGGCTGTCTTTAAGGTCGGGGAAGACCCCGGAGCGACCCGTTCGCCCTCTCTGTCTGCGTCCTGGGCGTCGCTTTCGTCACACCCCTACCCGCCAGGATCGCCGCTAACGCCGGTGCAGCCGGTCCCCACCCGCCAGGATCGCCGCCGCCAGCGCGTCCGCCGCGCTCTGGGCCGACGTACGACGATGGCCGTGCACCAGGACGAAGTCGACCCGGCCCAGCTCCGGCAGCCCCGCGCGATCGGATACGCGGACCAGGCCGGGCGGGATCAGTCCGCGCGAGTGAGCCATCACACCGAGGCCCGCCCTGGCCGCCGCGATCAGTCCGTTGAGGCTGCCGCTGGTGCAGGCGACGCGCCAGGCCCGGCCCTGGCGTTCCAGGGCCTCCATGGCGAGGGCACGGGTGATGCCCGGCGGCGGGTACACGATCAGCGGCACAGGGCGGTCGGGGTCCAGACGGAGCCGTTCCGCGCCGATCCACACCAGTTCGTCGTGCCAGACCGGCTCGCCGCGCGGATCCTCGGGGCGCCGCTTGGCCAGCACCAGGTCCAGTTTCCCGGCGGCGAGCTGCTCGTGCAGGGTGCCCGACAGCTCCACCGTCAGCTCCAGATCGACCTCCGGATGGTCGCTTCGGAAGCCCTCCAGGATCTCCGGCAGCCGGGTCAGCACGAAGTCCTCCGACGCGCCGAAGCGCAGCCGGCCGCGCAGCCGCGTGCCCGTGAAGAACGCCGTCGCCTGCTCGTGCACCTCCAGGATGCGGCGGGCGAAACCGAGCATCGCCTCGCCGTCCTCGGTCAGTTCCACGGAGTGGGTGTCCCGCGCGAACAGCTGCCGTCCGGTCGCGTCCTCCAGACGCCGCACATGCTGGCTGACCGTCGACTGGCGCAGCCCGAGCCGCCGGGCGGCCTGCGTGAAACTGAGCGTCTGGGCCACGGTCAGGAAGGTTCGCAGATGAGAAGGGTCGTACACGCGGATCACGCTACCGCGTCATCGCGAAACGTGATGACAGTCAGAGCGGTATGCAGGATTCCCGATCACGAGCCCGAGGAGGACGATGGAAAGGACACGACCGAGCCCGACCGGCTACCCCCGTACCAGAGCAGTGGAGCACCGTGAAACGCCTGCAGTGGCCGAGCTGGATGCCGATCGACCCCTACATCCTGCTGTTGCTCGGGACGGTGGGACTCGCGGCGCTCCTCCCGGCCCGCGGGAGCGGCGCCGACGTCGCCTCGGGCGCCTCCACGGCCGCCATCGCCTTCCTCTTCTTCCTCTACGGCGCCCGCCTCTCCACCCGCGACGCCCTGGAAGGTCTCAAGCACTGGCGGCTCCACACCACTGTCCTCGCCTGCACCTTCGTCGTCTTCCCGCTGCTCGGCCTGGCCGCCCGTGGGCTCGAACCGGTCTTCCTGAGCGACTCCCTCTACACCGGTCTGCTCTTCCTCACGCTCGTCCCGTCCACGATCCAGTCGTCGATCGCCTTCACCTCGATGGCCCGGGGCAACGTGCCCGCCGCGATCTGCGCTGGCTCCTTCTCCTCCCTCGTCGGCATCGTCGTCACCCCGCTGCTCGCGGCCACGCTGCTCGGCTCCACCGGGGGCGGCTTCTCCCTCGACTCGCTGCTGGGGATCGTGCTGCAGCTGCTGGTCCCGTTCCTCGCCGGACAGCTGCTCCGGCGCTGGATCGGTGCCTTCGTCACCCGGCACAGGAAGGTGCTCGGGCTCGTCGACCGGGGTTCGATCCTCCTCGTCGTCTACACCGCGTTCAGCGAGGGCGTGGTCGAGGGCATCTGGCACCAGGTCAGCCCCGCCCGGCTGGCCGGACTCCTGGCCGTCGAGTCCGTGCTGCTCGCGGTGATGCTGGCGCTCACCTGGTACGGCGGCAAGGCGCTCCGCTTCAACCGCGAGGACCGGATCGCGATCCAGTTCGCCGGCTCCAAGAAGTCCCTGGCGGCCGGACTGCCCATGGCGAGCGTCCTGTTCGGCGCACACGCCTCGCTGGCCGTGCTGCCGCTGATGCTCTTCCACCAGATGCAGCTGATGGTGTGCGCGGTGATCGCCAAGCGCCGCTCCCACGACCCGCTGACCGAGTCCGAGGTCGCCTCGGGGATCACCGGGCAGGACCTGTCCCGCATCACGGCCGGTACGGCGACACCTTCCGGCTGAGCCGCGGACCGTGGAGGCCGGTGGGCGCTCGCGCCCCCGTAAGGGGCGCGGGGCTGTATCGAACTGCGGCTCCGCCGCGATGGGGGTCCCCCCCCGGTCGAGCGAAGTCGAGAGTGGGGGAGCGACCAGCCCCCACCGGCCCGCGGCAGAGAACCGCATGTCCGGCGACCGCCTAACGGCGGGCGGTCACCTCGTCCATGGGCAGCCACAGCACTGTGCTGCTCGTGGCGGTGGCCGGATCCGCGGACGCCGTCATGGACGCCGTGGACAGTTCCGAGGTGCCCAACGCCCGGTCCCAGACCCGCACATCGTCGATCGCGCCGGTGAAGTGCTGGAGGCTGTCCACCCGTTGGCCGATGTGCACCCCGAACGCCGAGGTGCGGCTGACCGATCCGGTCACGTCCGCCACGCTGACCGCCGTACCGTCGACGAACAGGGTGAACTGTCCGCCGCCGCGGCGCAGTGCCACGTAGTGCCACTGGCCGTCGTTGTAGGTGCCGACGGAGATCGCGGACGCCGTCCTGACGGCCGACGCTCCGTCGCGGGCGGTCATCACGGCCCGGACGCGGTTGCTCGCGGGCTCGGCGCGCAGCCAGACCTGTGGCTGGGTGGAGCCGACCCCGCCCATCCACAGCAGCGGCCGGTCACCGGTCGTCGCCGTGGAGCGGAACCAGAGGGACACGGTGAAGTCCTTGGTGCCGAGCGGCAACCGGTCGCTGTACGGCAGGCGTACGGCGTCGTCCACGCCGTCGAACTCCAGCGCCCCGCCGCCGAACACCCCGGTGGTCTTCCGGGCGCCGCCGAGGACGGCGGCCGGCCGGGCGCGCGGGGCCAGGTCGCGGGTGGTCGGATCGGGGCCCCGGGGCGGTGTCAGCCAGTCCTCGCTGAAGCGGGCGAAGCGGATCTCGTCGCGGGCGTCGACGGTGCCGCCCTCGTACGTCAGGCCCACCGTCGCGCTGTCGATCTTCACCAGGTCGGAGTAGCCCGACCAGTCCCGGGAGACGACCGTGCCCCGGTCCACGCTGTCCCAGGTGCGCCCGCCGTCGTACGAGGAGCGGATCATCATCGTCCGGCGCCGGTCGGGATCGGCCGGGCAGGCCAGCAGGAGGCGGGCGCCGAAGTCCACGGTGGAGCACTGGACCTGGGGTGCGTAGAGGCCGGGGAGGGCGCGGAACGGGGTGAGGAAGCTGCTGCCGCCGTCCGCGCTGAACGCCTGGGTGCGGTGCCCGAGGTCGGTGCCGTCCTGTTCGCGCCCGCTGACCAGGATCACTCCGTCCGGGCGCTCGGCGAGCGTCACCTCGGAGGGTTTCTGTCGGAAGGTGCCGTCCGCCGCGACCGGCCAGGTGTCGGTGGCGCCGACCTTCCAGTGGTCGCCGCCGTCGTCGCTGATGATCAGCGCGGCGTGGTTGGCGCTGATCCGGCTGCCGTCCCACGACTCGGCGTTGACGCCGAAGACGAGCCGGCCCGTGTGCTCTCCCCGGGTGAGCTGGATGCCGTGCACGGGGCCCGTCGCGTACCAGGAGTCCCACTCGGGGGGCATGATCTCGGCGCTCAGGTCGCGTGGCGCGGACCAGGTCAGCCCGTCGTCATCGCTGTACTGCAGATGGGGGGTGCGGTCGCAGGGGACGGGGCAGTTGCCGCCGCCCCGGCCCGTGTTCCAGGTCGACGGGAGGAGGATGCGGCCGGTCTCGCGGTCCACGACGGGCGCCGGGTTGCCGTGCGTGTCGGTGCCGCCGTCGTTGACGACCCGGAGCGGGCTCCAGGTGCGTCCGTCGTCGGTCGACCGCTTGACGACGATGTCGATGTTGCCGGCGTCCCCGCAGTTGTCGACCCGCCCCTCGGCGAAGGCCAGCAGCGTGCCCTTGAGCGTCCGGACGACGGCGGGGATCCGGTAGCAGGCATAGCCGGGGTCCTGGGAGGCCCGGAAGAGCACCTGCTGCTCGAACACGGCCGTCGGGGTGGCCTGTTCGGCGCCCGCGGGGGTCGGCAGCGCGAACAGCAGAGCGGCCGTGGCGAGCACGGCCGTGAGGGTTGATCTGAGACGTGCGCGAAGACTTGACGGCATGTGCGGCCCTGCCCTTCAACGTCTGGACTTCATACGTCGGGACTTCATACGTCGGGACTGGAGGGTTCTGGACTGGAGGGTTCTGGACTTCAGAGGTCTGGACATCTGAACGATCGGGCATCCGAACATCTGGACATCCCACGTCCAACAGGCGCGCATCAGACGGTAGTTGGAGGCTCAGCCGCCCCACAAGAACCGTGTGCCGGGGGTTCAGGCCAACCTTCCCGGGCAGGCCCGCGACCGGATTCCCCCTGCGCCTTCGGCCGTCAGCGGGCTATTCGTCCCGTGGGGGAGGTCATGGCCTCATGGAGCGTCGCGACGGCGGCGTGTCCGTGGCCGAAACCGGTCCCGGTGACCAGGGCGCACGCCCGGAAACCTGCGACTCCGTCGCCCGGAACACGGCACCTCCGCACACGTACCTCCAGTAAACCGTTGGGAGTCCCAACGATAAACGTATAACCGTTGGGAGGTCCAATGATTATTGGTTAGTCTTTTCTTATGTCTGCCGAACTTCGTTCGATACGCGTCCTCCCCAGCTGGATCCTGGGGAGGGCGGCCGACCGGGCGCGCACGCTGGTCGCCGCCGCCCTGGCCGGGGAGGGACTGAGGATGTGGCATCACGTGGTGCTCTCCGCCGTAGCGGAGCTGGGCCCGGTCGCGCAGGCCGAACTGGTGCGCGGGGTGGGGCTCGACGCCAAGGACATGGTCGGCGTGCTCAACGACCTCCAGGCCGCCGGACTGGTCGTACGCGCACCCGATCCGCACGACCGGCGCAAGAACGCGGTGACGGTCACGGCCCAGGGGCGGCGGCTGCTCGCCCGCTGCGAGCGGGCCGCGCGGAAGGCCAACGACGAGCTGCTGGCGCCGCTCACGGCTCCGGAACGCGAGCTGTTGACGGGCCTGCTCACACGGGTCTCCGGCACCGAATAACGGGCCTGAGACCGGCCGGACACCAGGCGGCGGCCGGTCGGAGCCGCCGGTCGTCAGCCCTGGGTGGCCGCGGCCCGCAGGGCGATACGGTCCTCGCCCGCGTACACGTTCATGTTGGCGCCCCGCAGGAAGCCCACCAGCGTCAGCCCCGACTCGGCCGCCAGGTCGACGGCGAGCGACGAGGGCGCCGAGACCGCCGCCAGCACCGGAATCCCGGCCATGACCGCCTTCTGCGCCAGCTCGAACGAAGCGCGGCCGGAGACCAGCAGGATCGTGCGGGACAGGGGCAGGTCGCCGTTCTGGAGCGCTCGCCCGACCAATTTGTCGACGGCGTTGTGCCGGCCGACGTCCTCCCGGATGTCCAGCAGCTCGCCCTCCTCCGTGAACAGGGCCGCCGCGTGCAGACCCCCGGTCCGGTCGAACACCCGTTGGGATGCGCGGAGCCGGTCGGGGAGGCTCGCGAGCAGTTCGGGTGCCAGCCGGACCGGGGGAGCGTCGGCGCCGTCGTCGATGGCCCAGCGGGCCGTCGTCCGCACGGCGTCCAGACTCGCCTTGCCGCACAGACCGCACGAGGACGTCGTGTACACGTTCCGCTCCAGCGTGATGTCCGGCAGCACCACGTCCGGAGCGGTGCTCACATCCACCACGTTGTACGTGTTCGAGCCTCCCCCATTCTCGGCTCCGCTCGAACGGGAGGTGCCCCCACCCGTGGCGCCCGCGCAGTACACGATGTTCCGCAGTTCGCGCTGCTCGGCGAGCACTCCCTCGCTCACCAGGAAGCCCACCGCCAGCGCGAAGTCGTCGCCGGGGGTCCGCATGGTGATGGCGATCGGCTTGCCGTTCAGCCGGATCTCCATGGGTTCCTCGGCGACGAGCGTGTCCGGCCGGGTGGAGACCGCCCCGTCGCGGATCCGGATCACCTTGCGTCGTTCGGTGACTCGTCCCATGTTCTGATCAGCCCCGGTTCTGTACATGCTGGTAGGTGACCTTCGCGATCCATTGTCCTGCACGTGCGCAGTGGGACCGCGGCCCACCGGGCTCTGCGGCCTGGAGGGATCGGGTTGACGACATATTGTCTACAGTATGGAGGTTGGGTCGGCAAGGGACGCGGCACAGGTCGGACGAAGGGCCGCGGGGCTCAGGAGTGGCCGCCGGTGGCCGGGAAGAAGCGCCTCGTGTGCCCCGGGACGCGGCCGGGATGCCGTTCGTCCGATCCGAACGACCGTTCGCCGCACCCCGAATACCGTTCACCGCATACGGTCGGCGAGTTCGACCGGCCGCCTTCCCAACCGGGCGGCCGGTTCCTATCGTCCGGGATCATGAGTCCCCCTGTAGCGCCACCCGGCTGGAGCCGGTGGCTCGTTCCCCCGGCCGCCCTCTCGGTCCACCTCTCCATCGGCCAGGCCTACGCCTGGAGCGTCTTCAAGCCGCCCCTGGAGTCCGCCCTCGGACTCAGTGGCACGCAGAGCGCGCTGCCCTTCCAGCTCGGCATCGTCATGCTCGGCCTGTCCGCCGCATTCGGCGGCACCCTCGTCGAGCGCAACGGTCCGCGCTGGGCCATGACCGTCGCCCTGGTCTGCTTCTCCTCCGGCTTCCTGATCGCCTCGCTCGGCGCCGCCACCGAGCAGTACTGGCTGATCGTCTTCGGCTACGGCTTCGTCGGCGGCATAGGCCTCGGCATCGGCTACATCTCGCCTGTCTCGACCCTGATCAAGTGGTTCCCGGACCGGCCCGGCATGGCCACCGGCATCGCGATCATGGGCTTCGGCGGCGGCGCGCTCATCGCCTCGCCCTGGTCGGCGCAGATGCTGGAGTCGTTCGGCTCCGACAGCTCCGGGATCGCGCTCGCCTTCCTCGTGCACGGACTGTCGTACGCCGTGTTCATGTTGCTCGGGGTGCTCCTGGTGCGGGTACCGCGCGTTGAGAAACCCGCCGGTGGCGAGGTGGGCGCGGCGATCGGGCCGAGTTCGCTGACGGGCGTCCAGGTCTCCGCGCGCGGTGCCGTGCGCACCCCGCAGTTCTGGTGCCTGTGGGTCATCCTCTGTATGAACGTGACCGCGGGCATCGGCATCCTGGAGAAGGCCGCGCCGATGATCAAGGACTTCTTCGCGGACAGCTCCACGCCGGTCTCGGTGTCGGCGGCGGCCGGCTTCGTCGCGCTGCTCTCGGCGGCCAACATGGCGGGCCGGATCGGCTGGTCGTCCACCTCGGACCTGATCGGCCGCAAGAACATCTACCGCGTCTATCTGGGGGTCGGCGCGCTGATGTACGCGTCGATCGCCTGGTTCGGGGACTCCTCCAAGCCGCTGTTCATCCTGTGCGCCCTGGTGATCCTCTCCTTCTACGGCGGCGGCTTCGCCACCATCCCCGCCTATCTGAAGGACCTCTTCGGGACCTACCAGGTCGGCGCGATCCACGGGCGGCTGCTCACCGCCTGGTCCACGGCCGGTGTCCTCGGTCCGCTGATCGTCAACTGGATCGCCGACCGGCAGGAGGAGGCGGGCAAGACCGGCGCGTCCCTCTACGGGATGTCGTTCTACATCATGATCGGACTGCTCGCCGTCGGCTTCGTCGCCAACGAGCTCGTCCGGCCCGTCCACCCGCGCCACCACATACCCGCGCCGAAGGAGGCAGCCGATGTCCAGCGAGAGCAGTCCGTCTGAGGGCGCCGCCGGCCCCACCGACCGCCGACCCCTGATCGCATTCGCCTGGCTGTGGGTGGGGGCACCGCTCTGCTACGGGGTCTACGAACTGGTACAGAAGGCAACACAGCTGTTCACAGGGTAGGTGTTCGGGCGTCCGAGGGTCTGATGGAAGCCGACAACCCCACCGCGTTAATCCTGTGGCATCGCGTGCCGTCGTACTGGTGAGTCACTGATCAGACTGGTGGATCCCGCTACCGAGAAGCAGCAAGGGGGACCCACCCATGAACGGCTCGCGCATCACCGGCGTCGGTCACTACCAGCCCGCCAAGGTGCTCACCAATGAGGACCTGGCGGGCCTGGTCGACACCAACGACGAGTGGATCAGAAGCCGGGTGGGCATCCGTACGCGCCACATCGCCGGTCCCGACGAGCCCGTCGACGAGCTGGCCGCGCACGCCGCCGCCAAGGCGCTCGCGGCGGCCGGCCTGGCCGCGAGTGACATCGACCTCGTCCTCGTCGCCACCTCGACCGCCGTCGACCGCTCCCCGAACATGGCCGCCCGGGTCGCGAACCGGCTCGGCATGCCCTCGCCGGCCACGATGGACCTCAACGTCGTGTGCGCCGGCTTCACCCACGCCCTGGCCACGGCCGACCACGCGGTACGGGCGGGGGGATCGGTACGGGCCCTCGTCATCGGCGCGGACAAGATGTCGGCCGTGACGGACTGGACCGACCGCACGACCTGCGTCCTCGTGGGGGACGGGGCGGGCGCGGCGGTCGTCGAAGCCTGTCCGGCGGACGCGCCGGGACCCGCCGGTATCGGGCCCGTGCTGTGGGGTTCCGTGCCCGAGATGGGGCACGCGGTACGGATCGAGGGCACCCCCTCCGTGTTCGCCCAGGAGGGGCAGAGCGTCTACCGCTGGGCCACCACCCAGCTGCCGCGCATCGCCCGCCAGGCGTGCGAGCGCGCGGGTCTGGGCCCCGAGGACCTCGCCGCCGTCGTCCTGCACCAGGCCAACCTGCGCATCATCGAACCGCTGGCCGCGAAGATCGGCGCGGTGAACGCCGTCGTGGCACGCGATGTCGTCGAGTCCGGCAACACCTCGGCCGCCAGCATCCCGCTCGCCTTCTCGAAGCTGGTCGAGCGCGGCGAGATCTCCACCGGCGACCCGGTCCTGCTGTTCGGCTTCGGCGGCAACCTCTCGTACGCCGGGCAGGTCGTCCGCTGCCCGTGAGCTGCCCACAGCCGCAGGGGCGGTACCCAGGCTCGAACGCCCCGGTCCGCTGCACGACCGGGTCTACGAGGCGCTGCTCGAACTGATCACCACCCGCGCCCTGCGTCCCGGCCGGCATCTCGTCGAGAGCGAACTCGCCGGGCACCTCGGGGTGGAGGAGGAGGCCGACCAGCTTCTCACCGTCCGCACGCTGCTGGAGCCCCTGTGCGCCGAGGGTGAGCGCGCGGTCGACGCGGACGACGTCGACGGCACGGTCACCATGAACGCCCGCTTCCACGCGAAGGTCACGGACCTCGCGGGCAACGCGGAGCTGACGGCGCAGGTCGACCGCCGGGTCCGCTGGTACTACACGCCGGTTGTCCGGCAGCGCGGACAGCAGTCCTGGATCGAGCATCGCACCCTGATCGCGGCGATCGCGGACCGCGACGAGGAGCGAGCGACGGCAGTCATGCGGGCCCACGCGGAACACACCCGCAAGGCGCACCACGAGTGCTCGCGCGACTGATCGGTCCGCTGGGCATTCCGGGCGCACTCCGATCACGTCGCCGAAGAAGCGCCGCTTCGGCACCGCACCGCCACCCCTCCGGCTTTGTCCTCTCAGTGGAAAAAGTCGGCGGTAATCTATGCGCAACTTCTTCCCAGTCCCGGCAGCCGCTGCTACGTTCCACTCGAAAGCCCGGCGAAGTGGCCGGAAACCGTGGCCGGTTGGTGCCTGACCAGACGGGAGGGGCTCGTGAGACGTATGACCGCACGACCCGCGAACGCCCATCAGGCCCGACTGCTGCGGCTGTTGCGTGACGGTGGGCCCAACTCCCGGGCCCAGCTGGGGGATCAGGTCGACCTGTCACGGTCCAAGCTGGCCGTGGAGGTGGACCGGCTCCTGGAGACGGGCCTGGTCGTGGCCGACGGACTCGCCGCCTCGCGCGGTGGCCGCCGCTCCCACAACATCCGGCTCGCCCCCGCCCTGCGCTTCCTCGGCGTCGACATCGGCGCGACCTCGATAGACGTCGCGGTCACCAACGCCGAGCTGGAGGTGCTGGGGCACGTCAACCAGCCCATGGACGTACGCGAGGGCCCGGTCGCGGTCTTCGAGCAAGTCCTCGCCATGGCAGCCAAGTTGAAGGCCTCCGGGCTCGCGGAGGGGTTCGACGGCGCCGGTATCGGCGTCCCGGGCCCGGTCCGCTTCCCCGAGGGCGTGCCGGTCGCGCCGCCGATCATGCCCGGCTGGGACGGCTTCCCCGTACGGGAGGCACTCAGCCAGGATCTGGGCTGCCCGGTGATGGTCGACAACGACGTGAACCTGATGGCGTTGGGGGAGCAGCACGCGGGCGTCGCCCGTTCCGTGGGCGACTTCCTCTGCGTCAAGATCGGCACCGGTATCGGCTGCGGCATCGTCGTCGGCGGTGAGGTCCACCGCGGAGTGACGGGCAGTGCGGGCGACATCGGGCACATCCAGGCGGTGCCCGACGGCCGCCCGTGCGCCTGCGGCAACCGGGGCTGCCTGGAAGCCCACTTCAGCGGCGCCGCTCTCGCCCGCGACGCCAAAGAGGCGGCACAGCAGGGACTTTCGGCGGAACTCGCGGTCCGGCTGGAGGCGAACGGCACCCTGAGCGCCGTCGACGTCGCCGCCGCCGCTGCCGCCGGGGACGCCACCTCGCTCGACCTGATCCGCGAGGGCGGCAACCGTACCGGCCAGGTCATCGCCGGCCTGGTCAGCTTCTTCAACCCGGGCCTGGTGGTGATCGGCGGCGGGGTGACCGGCCTCGGCCACACCCTGCTCGCCGCGATCAGAACCCAGGTCTACCGTCAGTCGCTGCCACTGGCGACCGGCAACCTGCCCATCGTGCTGGGGGAGTTGGGCCCCACCGCCGGAGTCATCGGCGCGGCCCGGCTCATCAGCGACCACCTGTTCTCACCCGCGTAACCCGGATAACCCGCGTAAACCGGGTAAATCGACTCCGTACCTCCGTCACCCCCAACCGCGCCACCAGCACGGCGCCTGCTCTGCCCTGCTCAAAACGCCTGCCCAGCAAGCGATTTTGCCCTGCAACCGGCCCGCACGCCCGCCAAGGGGAACCGTCATGGCACCAGAACCACCGCTGCTCAACATGTCCGGCATCACCAAGTCGTTCCCCGGCGTCCGGGCCCTCGACGGCGTCGACCTCGACGTCCAGGCCGGTGAAGTGCACTGCCTGCTCGGCCAGAACGGCGCCGGGAAGTCCACGCTCATCAAGGTCCTGGCCGGCGCCCACCAGCCCGACGACGGAACCATCAACTGGCGCGGCGAGCCGGTCACCCTGCGCTCGCCCATCGCCGCCATGCGTCTTGGCATCGCCACCATCTACCAGGAACTCGACCTGGTGGAGGGCCTGTCGGTGGCCGAGAACGTTCACCTCGGCCATGAACCCACGGCCGCCGGATTCGTCGTACGGGGAAAGGCCGCGAAGGCTTCGACCACCGTACTGCTGAAGCGACTCGGGCATCCGGAGATCGATCCCGGGCGCCTGGTCGGGGAGTTGTCCGCGGCCCAGCAGCAGATCGTGTCGATGGCACGGGCGCTCTCCCACGACGTACGTCTGATCGTCATGGACGAACCGTCCGCCGCACTCGACCCGGAGGAGGTCGACAACCTCTTCCGGATCGTCTCGGACCTGACCGCCGACGGAGTCGCCGTCGTCTACATCTCGCACCGCCTGGAGGAGATCCGCCGCATCGGCGACCGCGTGACCGTCCTCAAGGACGGCCGGGCGGTGGCGGGCGGGCTACCCGCGAAGTCCACGCCGACCCGCGACGTGGTCGCCCTGATGACGGGACGGAACGTCGAGTACGTCTTCCCCGAGAGCCCGTCGGCACCGCAGGACGCGGGTGCCGCACCGGTCCTCGAAGTCCAAGGACTGTCAAGGGAGGGCGAGTTCGCGCCCGTCGACCTCATCGTGCGACCCGGCGAGATAGTCGGACTGGCCGGTCTGGTCGGGTCGGGCAGGTCCGAGATCCTGGAGACGATCTACGGCGCTCGCAAGCCTACCGCCGGTCAAGTACGGGTCGACGGAAAGGTGTTGAGGCCCGGCAGCGTACGGGCCGCGGTCCGCGCCGGACTCGGGCTCGCCCCCGAGGAACGCAAGGCGCAGGCCCTGCTGATGCTGGAGTCCGTCACCCGCAATGTGTCGGTCTCCACCATGTCCCGCTTCGCACACGGCGGTTGGATCGACCGGGGCGCCGAACTGCGCGCCGCCCGGGCCGCCACCCGGGAACTGTCATTGCGCCCCGACAACCCCTCCGTACCCGTCCGCACCCTCTCCGGCGGCAACCAGCAGAAGGCCGTCCTGGCCCGCTGGCTGCTGCGCGGCTGCCGCGTCCTGCTGCTCGACGAGCCGACCCGGGGCGTCGACGTCGGCGCCCGCGCCGAGTTGTACGCGGTGATCCGCCGCCTCGCCGACGAGGGCCTCGCCGTGCTGCTGGTCTCCAGCGAAGTACCCGAGGTGCTCGGCCTCGCCGACCGCGTCCTCGTACTGCGCGAGGGCCGCGTCGTCCACACGGCGCCCGCCCGGGAACTCGACGAACACCGTGTGCTCGACCTCGTGATGGAAGGAGCCCCTGTGGCCAGTGCAAGCTCAGCGGCCGGTAGCTCTGCGGCCGACGAAAGGGGCCCGGCGTCATGACTCAGCCCGTCTCCCCGCCGCGCGACAGCACCGACAAGGTGCCGTTGACCGGCCAACCCCCGGCCTGGCGAGGCATGGTGGCCCGTGCCGACGTCCGCACCCTCTCCCTTCTCGGAGTGCTCGCCGTACTGATCCTCATCGGCGGCATCACCAAGCCCGACGAGTTCCTCGACACCCGCAACCTCCAACTCGTCCTCACCCAGGCCTCGGTGATCGGTGTCGTCACCGTCGGCATGACGTTCGTCATCATGTCGGGCGGCATCGACCTGTCGGTCGGCGCGATCGTCGCCCTCGCCTCGGTATGGGCGACCACGGTGGCCACCCAGGAGTACGGCTTCGCGGGCATCCTCTTCACCGCGGTGCTCGTCGGAGTGGCCTGCGGACTGGTCAACGGACTGCTCATCGCGTACGGCGGGATGGTCCCGTTCATCGCCACGCTCGCCATGCTGGCCTCGGCGCGCGGACTCGCCCTCCAGATCACGGACGGCGCGACGCAGATCGTCACGATCGGCAGCGTCCTCGACCTCGGCGAGCGCGACGCGTACGTTCTCGGCATCCCGCCGCTGGTGATGGTCTTCGCGGTAGTGACGATCCTCGGCTGGCTGATCCTGAACCGCACCACCTTCGGCCGCCGCACGGTCGCCGTGGGGGGCAACGCGGAGGCGGCCCGCCTGGCCGGCATCGACGTACGGCGCCAGCGTCTCTACCTCTACCTCCTGTCCGGACTGTGCTGCGGGATCGCCGCCTTCCTGCTGATCATCCTGACCGGCTCGGGCCAGAACACCAACGGCAACCTGTACGAGCTCGACGCCATCGCCGCCGCGATCATCGGCGGCACCCTGCTCAGCGGAGGTCGCGGCACCATCGTCGGCTCCGTCCTGGGCGTCCTGATCTTCATCACCATCACCAACATCTTCGCCCTGAACAACCTGCAGACCGATGTGCAGCAGATCGCCAAGGGCGCGATCATCGTCGCCGCCGTGCTCGTCCAGCGCCGTACCGCCAGCACGACCTGAGGGAAGGGTTCACCGCCATGCCAGAGCCGACGCCTTTCACGAGCCGCAGAGGGCTGCTCTTCGGGACCGCCGCCGTAGGGGCGGGAGTCCTCCTCACTGGTTGCACCAGCAACGAGTCCAACGACGAGCCCGCGTCGAACGACCAGCCGGCCGCCGCCGACACCCCCGGTAAGGCCGTCACCATCGGCTTCGCCGGACCGCAGGCCGACCACGGCTGGCTCAACGCGATCAACGACAACGCCAAGAGCCGGGCGAAGAAGTACTCCGACGTGACGCTGGAGATCACCGAGGGCTCGAACGACACCGCCGCGCAGATCGGCCAGATCGAGACGCTGATCAACAAGAAGGTCGACGTGCTGGTGATCCTGCCCGCCGACGGCAAGGCGCTCACCCAGGTCGGGCTGAAGGCGATGCGCGCCGGCATCCCGGTCGTCAACCTCGACCGGATCTTCAACACCCCGCAGGCGTACCGCTGTTGGATAGGCGGCGACAACTACGGCATGGGCCTCAACGCCGGTCACTACATCGGCGAGCAGCTCAAGGACGTGGACGGCGCCAAGGTCATCGAACTCGCCGGCCTCGACAACCTGGAACTGACCCAGCAGCGCACCAAGGGCTTCGACGACGCCCTGAAGAACTACCCGAACATCCAGAAGGTCGCCCGCCAGGCCGCCGAGTTCACCGTCGAGTCGGGCCAGGCCAAGATGGCCCAACTCCTCCAGGCCCAGTCGAAGTTCGACGCCCTGTGGAACCACGACGACGACCAGGGCGTGGGCGCGCTGCGGGCCATCGAGCAGGCCGGCCGCGACGACTTCCTGATGGTCGGCGGCGCGGGCGCCCTGTCCGCCTTCCAGGCCATCAAGCAGGACAACGGCGTCCTGAAGGCGACCGTGCTCTACCCGCCCACGATGGCCGCCTCGGCGATCGACCTGGCCCGCGCCCTGGGCCAGGCCAAGGGGGTGAGCGGCCTCTCCGAGTTCGAGATCCCGACCTCCCTGACGCTCTACTCGGCGGTCGTCGACAAGGACAACGTCGACCAGTACATGCCCACCGGCTTCAAGTAGAGGCCAACGGGGCCAGAGGTCCGGAGGGCGGCGAGGTTTCCAGGCGGGCGGTTCGGCCGCGCCCCTATAGGGGCGCGGGGAACTGCGCGACCAGCCACAACGCACCCGCGGCCGACACCGGAGCCAGTTCCCCCCACCACCACGAGGAGGACAACCGCATGGGACAGCCGCAGGCAGACGCGGCCGGCGAGGCCGACAAGCCGACGCTGGGCGTCGGCATGGTCGGATACGCGTTCATGGGCGCCGCCCACTCCCAGGGCTGGCGCACCGCGGGCCACGTCTTCGACCTGCCACGGCGCCCGGCGCTCGCCGCGATCTGCGGCCGGGACGCCGATGCCGTCCGAGCGGCAGCGAACAAGCACGGCTGGGCGGCTACCGAGACCGACTGGCGCGCGCTGATCGAACGGGACGACGTCGACCTCGTCGACATCTGCACCCCCGGCGACAGCCACGCCGAGATCGCCCTCGCCGCCCTCGCCGCGGGCAAACACGTACTGTGCGAGAAGCCCCTCGCGAACACCGTCGAGGAGGCCGTCGCCATGACAGCGGCGGCCGAACAGGCGGAGCAGCGCGGCCAGTTGGCGATGGTCGGCTTCAACTACCGTCGCCTGCCCGCCACCACGCTCGCCCGTTCCATGGTCGCCGAGGGCAGGCTCGGCAGTCTGCGGCACCTGCGGGTGACGTATCTTCAGGACTGGCTGGTGGACCCGGAGTTCCCGCTCACCTGGCGGTTGCGCAAGGAAGCGGCCGGTTCGGGCGCGCTCGGCGACCTGGGTGCGCACATCGTCGACCTCGCCCAGTATCTGGTGGGCGAGCCGCTCGCCGGGGTCTCCGCGCTCACCGAAACCTTCGTACGGGAACGGCCGTTGCCCGGCGGGCCGACCAGCGGGCTGGCCGCCGCCGCGACCGCCGGCTCCGGCCAGGTCACCGTGGACGACGCGGCCGTGTTCACCGGCCGCTTCCCCTCGGGCGCCCTCGCCTCCTTCGAGGCCACCCGGTACGCGACCGGCCGAAAGAACTCCCTGCGCATCGAACTCAACGGCGAGCGCGGCTCGTTGGCCTTCGACCTGGAGCGCCTCAACGAACTCGCCTACCACGACGGCACCGAGCCGGGCACCCACGCCGGCTTCCGCCGCATCCTCGTCACCGAGCCCGACCACCCCTACCTGGACGCCTGGTGGCCGCCGGGGCACGGCCTCGGCTACGAGCACAGCTTCGTCCACCAGGCCCGCGACCTCGTCCACGCGATCGCGGAGGGCAGTCGGCCCAGTCCCTCCTTCGCGGACGGCCTCCAGGTGCAACGCGTCCTGGCGGCGGTGGAGGAGAGCGCGGAGAAGAACTCCGTCTACACGCCCATATCGATCACACCCGTCACGCCCGTTTCGGTCTGAGGAGGTTCGACGAGAATGCCGCGCGACTTCACGCTCTTCACCGGCCAGTGGGCCGACCTGCCCCTCGAAGAGGTCTGCCGCCTCGCCCGTGACTTCGGCTACGACGGACTCGAACTCGCCTGCTGGGGCGACCACTTCGAGGTCGACAAGGCCCTCGCGGACTCCTCCTATCTGGCGGGCCGCCACCAACTCCTCGACAAGTACGGCCTCAAGTGCCGGGCGATCTCCAACCACCTGGTCGGACAGGCCG
The DNA here is from genome assembly GCF_044333925.1 of Streptomyces sp. NPDC020898. Taxonomy (NCBI): domain Bacteria; kingdom Bacillati; phylum Actinomycetota; class Actinomycetes; order Kitasatosporales; family Streptomycetaceae; genus Streptomyces; species Streptomyces sp. NPDC020898. Next base: position 229,051 of record NZ_JBIRRV010000013.1, on the reverse strand, counting down.
TCTGCGACGCCATCATCGACGAGCGCCACCAGGCGATCCTGCCCGCCCGCATCTGGGGCGACGGCGACGCGGAAGGCGTACGGCAGCGGGCGGCGGCCGAGATCGCCGACACCGCGCGAGCCGCCGCCGCCTTCGGCGTCGACACCGTCATCGGGTTCACCGGCTCCGCGATCTGGCACCTGGTCGCGATGTTCCCGCCCGCCCCCGAGTCGATGATCGACCGCGGCTACCAGGACTTCGCCGACCGCTGGAACCCGATCCTCGACGTCTTCGACGCCCAGGGCGTGCGGTTCGCACACGAGGTCCACCCGAGCGAGATCGCCTACGACTACTGGACAACTCAGCGTGCGCTGGAGGCGGTTGACCACCGACCCGCCTTCGGCCTGAACTTCGATCCCTCGCACTTCGTGTGGCAGGACCTCGACCCGGTCGGCTTCCTGTGGGACTTCCGCGACCGGATCTACCACGTCGACTGCAAGGAGGCCCGCAAGCGGCTCGACGGCCGCAACGGCCGCCTCGGCTCGCATCTGCCCTGGGGCGACCCGCGGCGCGGCTGGGACTTCGTGTCGGCCGGCCACGGTGACGTCCCCTGGGAGGACGTGTTCCGCATGCTGCGCTCCATCGACTACCAGGGCCCCATCTCCGTGGAGTGGGAGGACGCCGGCATGGACCGGCTCCAGGGCGCCCCCGAGGCACTGACCCGCCTCAAGGCGTACGACTTCGACCCGCCGTCGGCCTCGTTCGACGCGGCGTTCGGCAGCAACGACTGACCGCTGCTCAAGCCTCCGGGGTGACGGCGCACCCCGGCGCAAAAACACCCGCACGTACAACCAGCCCCATTCTGGAGGCATCCGTGCACGGGAAAGACCGCGACACCCGCACCGGCAGATCCGCAGGTCACAGACGGCGCCTGACATCCCGTACGTCCCGCAGGGCGCTCGCCCTGCTGAGCGGCCTGCTCCTCGCAGGAGCCTCGCTCGGCCTCACCGCGCCCCAGGCCGGCGCAGCCGTCGCCGACGAGCCGGCCGCCCCCGTGGCGGCAGCCGCCGCCGAGGACTTCCAGCAGGTCACCCTGGCCAAGGGCGAACCGGAGGTCGGCGAGCCCATGTCGCTCGCCGTCCTCCCCGACCGCTCGGTCCTGCACACCTCGCGCGACGGCGAACTCCGTATCACCGACGTCGCCGGAAACACCCGGCTCGCCGGCAAGCTCGACGTCTACTCCCACGACGAGGAGGGCCTCCAAGGCATCGGCGTCGACCCGGAGTTCAGCACCAACCGCTTCATCTACCTGTACTACGCACCCCCGTTGAACACCCCGGCGGGCGACGCCCCCGAGACGGGCACCGCGGCCGACTTCGCGCCCTTCGACGGCGTCAACCGGCTCTCCCGGTTCGTCCTGAACACCGACGGCACCCTCAACAGCGCCAGCGAGACGAAGATCCTCGACGTCCCGGCCTCACGCGGCCTGTGCTGCCACGTCGGCGGCGACATCGACTTCGACGCGGCGGGCAACCTGTACCTGTCGACGGGCGACGACACCAACCCCTTCCAGTCGGACGGCTTCTCGCCCCTCGACGAGCGCGCCAACCGCAACCCGGCCTTCGACGCCCAGCGTTCGTCCGCCAACACCAACGACCTGCGCGGCAAGATCCTGCGCATCAAGGTCAACGCGGACGGCTCGTACGCCGTCCCCAGCGGCAACCTCTTCGCACCCGGCACGGACAAGACGCGCCCCGAGATCTACGCGATGGGCTTCCGCAACCCGTTCCGCTTCAGCGTCGACAAGGCGACCGGCATCCTCTACATCGGCGAGTACGGCCCCGACGCGGGCGCCGCCGACCCGGCCCGAGGCCCCGCAGGACAGGTCGAGTTCGCCCGTGTCACCGGCCCCGGCAACTTCGGCTGGCCGTACTGCACCGGCGCCAACGACCCGTACGTGGACTACGACTTCGCGACCGGCACCTCCGGCGCGGCCTTCGACTGCGCCGCTCCGAAGAACACTTCGCCCAACAACACCGGCCTGACCGACCTTCCCCCGGCGCAGGCCGCCTGGATCCCGTACGACGGCGCGTCCGTACCGGAGTTCGGCGACGGCTCCGAGTCACCGATGGGCGGCCCGGTCTACCACTACGACCCCGCGCTCGACTCCCCGGTCAAGTTCCCGCAGGCGTACGACGGCGACTTCTTCGCCGGTGAGTTCGGCCGCCGCTGGATCAAGCGGATCAGCAGCGACGACAACGGGACCGTCCAGTCCGTCAACGACATTCCGTGGACCGGCACCCAGATCATGGACATGGCCTTCGGTCCGGACGGCGCCCTGTACGTCCTCGACTACGGCATCTCGTGGTTCGGCGGCGACGAGCACTCCGCCCTGTACCGCATCGAGAACGCCACCGACGGTCACTCCCCGGTCGCGCAGGCCGCCGCCGACGTCACCTCAGGACAGGCCCCGCTGAAGGTGAAGTTCTCGTCCGCCGGCACCACCGACCAGGACGGCGACGCCCTCACGTACAGCTGGGACTTCGGCGACGGCGGAACATCGACCTCGGCGAACCCCTCCCACAGGTACAAGACCAACGGGACGTACACGGCGACGGTGACCGCCAAGGACACCACCGGCCGCACGGGCAGCGCGAGCGTCCAGGTCGTGGTCGGCAACACCGCCCCCAAGGTGGTCCTCCAACTCCCGCAGGACGGCCAGCTGTTCGCCTTCGGCGACGCGATCCCGTTCAAGGTGAAGGTCACCGACCGCGAGGACGGCCGGACCATCGACTGCACCAAGGTCAAGGTCACCTTCATCCTCGGCCACGACAGTCACGGCCACCCGCAGACCTCGGCGAACGGCTGCTCCGGCACCATCCAGACCAGCGCCGACGGCGGCCACGACCCGAACGCCAACATCTTCGGTGTCTTCGACGCCCAGTACACCGACCTCGGAGGCGGCGGCCAGGCACCCCTGACCACCCACGACCAGAACGTCGTCCAGCCCACCCACCGCCAGGCCGAGCACTTCAACAACTCCTCGGGTACAGCGGTGAGTTCACGGGAGGCGGCGCACGGCGGCAAGACCATCGGCGACATCGACAACGGCGACTGGATCGCCTTCACGCCGTACGTCCTGAGCAACGCCAAGTCGCTCACGGCACGCGTCGCCTCGGCCGGCGCGGGCGGCAAGCTGGAGATCCGCGCGGGTTCCCCGACCGGCAAGGTGCTGGGCCGGACGACCGTACCGGCGACCGGCGGCTGGGACACCTACCAGGACGTCACCGCCAGGCTGTCCTACGCCCCGCAGGGCACGACCACGCTCTACCTGGTCTTCAAGGGAGCCGCCGGCGGTGACCTGTACGAGGTGGACGACTTCGCCTTCACCACGGGCTGAGGGGAGTACGCCATGCGATCAACAGGCAGAACCATCACCGCTGTTGTGGGCACGGCACTGCTCCTCGGAAGCGTGTCGACCCCGGCCGCCTCCAAGCCCGCGCCACGGCACACCGACCGCGTGCTCGTCTTCTCCAAGACGGCCGCCTTCCGGCACGACTCGATCCCTGACGGCATCACGGCACTCAAGGAGCTCGGCGCGAGCGCCGGCTTCAAGGTCGACGCGACGGAGGACGCGGCGGCGTTCAACCCGGCGAACCTCCGCCGGTACGCCGCCGTCGTCTTCCTCTCGACGACCGGCGATGTGCTGACGGACCGTCAACAGGCGTCGTTCGAACGCTACATCCACCACGGCGGCGGCTATGTGGGCATCCACGCGGCAGCCGACACGGAGTACGACTGGGCGTTCTACGGCGGTCTGGTCGGCGCCTACTTCCAGGGGCACCCGGCGATCCAGCCGGCCCGGACGGTGGTGGAGGACCGAGCCCACCCGGCGACCTCGGCCCTGGGCGCCGACTGGAACCGCACCGACGAGTGGTACAACTACCGCTCGAATCCCCGGAGTTCAGTGCGCGTCCTGGCCTCGCTCGACGAGTCGTCGTACACCGGCGGCACGATGAACGGCGATCACCCGATCGCCTGGTGCCACAACTACGCGGGCGGACGCTCCTTCTACACCGGCGTCGGCCACCTGTCCTCGGCGTACACCGAACCGACGGTCCGGCAGCACCTGTTGGGCGGAATCCGCTGGGCCACCGGCAAGGCCCAGGCGGACTGCCGCCCGGAGAACGGCTACCAGCCGCTCCTCGACGGCACCTCCCCGACAGGGTGGAAACAGGCGGGACCGGGCACGTTCACCCTCTCCGACGACGGCACCCTGACGTCGTCGGGCGGCATGGGGATGCTCTGGTACGCCGACCGGAGCTTCGGCTCGTACTCGCTGAAGCTGGACTGGCGGGCGAGCGGCGACGACAACTCCGGGGTGTTCGTGGGCTTCCCGCCCTCGGACGACCCCTGGTCGGCCGTCACGCAGGGCTACGAGGTCCAGATCGACGCGACCGACGCCCCCGACCGCACCACCGGGGCCGTGTACGGCTTCCGCTCCGCCGACATCAGGAAGCGCGACCGCGCGCTGAATCCGCCGGGGGAGTGGAACACGTACGAGATCCGCGTGGAGGGCGAACGGCTCCGCGTCTGGCTCAACGGCGTGCAGATCAACGATTTCACCAACACCGATCCGGCCCGCAGCCTGCGGGACGGTCACATCGGCATCCAGAACCACGGAGCCGACGACCAGGTGTCCTTCCGTGACATCCGGATCAAGGAACTGCCCGTGACCGCGCCGGCGAGCCCGGCCGCCGCGGGCGACTGAGCGGCGGCGGGCGGAGGACGCCGGACCTCCGCCCGCCGCCTTCCTTCCCCTCTCGGCCCGCGGCCGGAGGGTGCGAACACCGTGAACGACAAGGAGGCTGCCCATGTCCACGTCGTCGTCCCTTCCTCGAACTCGTGTGGGGGTATGGCTGATCGGCGCCCGAGGGTCCGTCGCCACCACCGTCGTCGCGGGCTGCGCCGCCGTGACCGCGGGACTGCACCGCCCCACGGGCATGGTCACCGAAACACCCCCGTTCACGGACTGCGACATCCCGCCCCTGTCCTCCCTCGTCTTCGGCGGCCACGACACGGTGGACTGCCCGCTGCCGAAGCGCGCCGAGGCACTGGCGGCAGCGGGCGTCCTGCCGTACGGCCTCCCGTCGGCGATCACCGCCGAACTAGCCGCCGCGGACCGGGAGATCAGGCCGGGCGCCCCGACTGCGGGCGACGCCACCCGGACCCCGGAGGAGCTCATCGCGGCCTTCGCCGCAGACATCCAGGACTTCGTACGACGCTGTGACCTGACCCGCGCGGTGGTGGTGAACGTGGCGTCCACCGAGCCGGTCCCGACCGGCACCGCACTCCCGCCGAGTTCCCTGTACGCGGCGGCGGCCCTGCGCGCGGGCTGCCCGTACGTCAACTTCACACCGTCCACAGGCCTGCACCACCCGGCGCTGACCCACGCGGCGGCGACAAGCGGTCTGCCCTACGCGGGCCGGGACGGCAAAACGGGCCAGACACTGCTCAGGTCGGTCCTCGGCCCGATGTTCACGCAACGCGCGCTGGAAGTCCGCGCCTGGTCGGGCACCAACCTCCTCGGCGGGGGCGACGGAGCCTCCCTCGCCGACCCCTCCGCGGCGGCGGCGAAGAACGCCGGCAAGGAACGCGTCCTCACCGACACCCTCGGCACCACGCCGGAGGGCGTGGTCCACATCGACGACGTCCCGTCCCTCGGCGACTGGAAAACCGCGTGGGACCACATCGCCTTCGACGGCTTCCTCGGCACCCGCATGACCCTCCAGACCACCTGGCAGGGCTGCGACTCGGCCCTGGCGGCCCCACTGATCCTGGACCTGGCCCGCCTCACCGCCCGCGCCCACGAAGCAGGCCTCTTCGGCCCCCTGAGCGAACTCGGCTTCTATTTCAAGGACCCGCTGGGCGACGGACCGCCGGGGCTGGGGGAGCAGTACGCGCAGTTGTTGGCATTCGCGGGGCGACTGCGGGGCCGGATGCGGGGCGGGGGAGAGGCCGGGACGGCTGCCACCGCCGAAGGCGTGGGCCGGGGATCGGACACGCAGATGGACCCACAGGCGGAGGAACGTCGTCCGAGCGGCCCCCTGGGCGGGCATCCGTCCGCCGGCGAAGGGGAGTGCCGATGAGTGCACGCCCCACCACCCCCCTCCGTTTCGGCTACGGCACCAACGGTCTCGCCGACCTCCGTCTCGACGACGCCCTCGGCCTGCTGGCCGACCTGGGGTACGACGGCGTCGGCCTGACCCTCGACCACATGCACCTCGACCCGCTCGCCCCCGACCTCTCCGCCCGCACCCGGCAGGTCGCACGCCGTCTGAACGCCCTCGGTCTCGGCGTCACCGTGGAAACCGGCGCCCGCTATGTACTCGACCCACGCCGCAAACACGGCCCCTCTCTGCTCGACGCGGACCCGGACGACCGCTCCCGACGCGTCGGCCTCCTGCTCAGGGCCGTGCGAGTCGCCGCGGACCTCGGCGCCCACGCCGTGCACTGCTTCAGCGGCATCACTCCCGCCGGCACGGACTCCGCCACCGCCTGGAACCGCCTGGCCGAAGCCCTGGAGCCCGTCCTGGACGCGGCCACCGCCGCCGGCATCCCGCTCGCCGTAGAACCCGAACCCGGCCACCTCCTCGCCACCATCGCCGACTTCCACCACCTCCGCCACGCCCTCGACGACCCGGCGGCCCTCGGCCTCACCCTCGACATCGGTCACTGCCAGTGCCTCGAACCGCTCCCTCCCGCCGACTGCGTCCGCGTCGCCGCCCCGTGGCTGCGCCACGTCCAGATCGAGGACATGCGCCGCGGAGTCCACGAGCACCTCCCGTTCGGCGACGGCGAGATCGACTTCCCGCCCGTACTCGCCGCGCTGTCCGCCACCGGCTACCAGGGCCTGACCGTCGTCGAACTCCCCCGCCACTCCCACGCGGGCCCCCATTACGCCGAACACTCCCTCCGCTTCCTCCGCCGGACAGCACCCTCCACCCCGCCCCGGCAGGCCGCCGCGAAGAGCCGTGTCGCTCCGGTCACCCCAGCCACGGACGCCTCGGTCCCCCCGGACAGCCGGCGAAACCAGCCACCCCTGTCCTCGGCCGTCACCGCCCCAACTGCCACTCCTGCCACTCCTGCCACCCCCTTCCTCACCCTGGCCCAGCTTTCCGCCACCCCAGAGGGGAGCACCCCGTGACCCAGCCCCCCTCCGCCCCCGGCCCCGCCACGATGGGCAGCCCCCTCTCCCTCGGCCCGCTGGACGACCTGCACACGCAGGTCACCGCCCACCTCGGCGACGCCGCCCGCACCTGGCTCGCCCAGGCCCTGGACGAGGCAGCCGCCCGCCCCGGCGCCCGCGGCCCCATCGCCGCCTGGGAGTTGCGCCTGGCCGAAGCCGGCCGCCGCTGCGGCACCGACCACGCCGACGCCGTACGCGTCCTGATCCTGCACGCCGCCCACGCCGACACGGACGCCCTCACCCGGGTCTACCAACAGGGCACCGCCGCCGAACGCCGAGCCGTCCTGCACGCCCTGCCCCACCTGGTGCCCGGCCCCGACGCCCTCCCCCTCGTCGAGGACGCCCTGCGCACCAACGACACCCGCCTGGTCGCCGCAGCCGTCGGACCGTACGCCGCCCGTCACCTGGACGCCCACAACTGGCGCCACGCCGTGCTCAAGTGCCTGTTCACCGGAGTGCCCGTCGACGCGGTGGCCGACCTCCACCACCGGGCCCACGCCGACGCGGAACTCGCCCGCATGCTCGACGACCACGCCGCCGAACGCACCGCCGCCGGCCGCCCCGTCCCCGCGGACCTGCACCGAGTCCTGGCCCTGACGGCGTCCGAAGCCGCCCCTCCGGCAACCGACGGCTCCCCCCGCCTTCCTCGCGGCGGCCCCGAAGACCAGGAGTCCTGATGCGCATCTTCGACCCCCACATCCACATGACGTCACGGACCACCGACGACTACCGGGCCATGTACACCGCGGGTGTCCGCGCCGTCGTCGAACCCTCCTTCTGGCTCGGCCAGCCGCGCACCTCGCCCGCCTCCTTCCTCGACTACTTCGACTCCCTCCTGGGCTGGGAGCCCTTCCGCGCCGCCCAGTACGGCATCGCCCACCACTGCACGATCGCCCTCAACCCCAAGGAGGCCAACGACCGCCGCTGCGTGCCCGTCCTCGACGAACTGCCCCGGTATCTCGTCAAGGACCAGGTCGTGGCCGTCGGCGAGATCGGCTACGACTCGATGACCCCCGCCGAGGACACCGCCCTCGCCGCCCAGCTCCAGCTGGCCGCCGACCACGAGCTGCCCGCACTCGTCCACACCCCGCACCGCGACAAGCTCGCCGGCCTGCGCCGCACCCTCGACGTCGTACGGGAATCCGACCTGCCCCCGGAACACGTCCTGGTCGACCACCTCAACGAGACCACCGTGGAGGAGGCCAAGGACGGCGGCTGCTGGCTCGGCTTCTCGGTCTATCCGGAGACGAAGATGGACGAGGAACGGATGGTCGCGATCCTCCGCCGGTACGGCCCCGAGCGGGTGCTGGTCAACTCCGCCGCCGACTGGGGCAGAAGCGACCCTCTCAAGACCCGCAAGGTCGGCGACCTGATGCTCGCGGAAGGCTTCACCGAGGACGACGTCGACCGGGTCCTGTGGCGCAACCCGGTCGCCTTCTACGGGCTCAGCGGCCGGCTGAACCTCGACGTCGACGCGACCGACGCCACCCACGAGGGCAACTCCATCCTGCGCGGCGGGGAGTGAACGATGCGCTTCCGCCACCCCGACGGGTCCACCGTCCACCTCGCCTACTGCACCAACGTCCACCCCGCCGAAACCCTCGACGGCGTTCTCGCCCAACTCCGCGACCACTGTGAACCCGTACGCCGACGCCTCGGCCGCGACCGGTTGGGCATCGGACTGTGGCTGGCCAAGGACGCCGCCCACGCCCTGGTCACCGATCCCTCCGCCGTGCGCGGCCTGCGCACCGAACTCGACCGGCGCGGCCTCGAAGTCGTCACCCTCAACGGCTTCCCGTACGAGGGCTTCGGCGCCGAGGAGGTCAAGTACCGCGTCTACAAGCCGGACTGGGCCGACCCCGAGCGGCTCGCCCACACCACCGACCTGGCCCGGGTCCTCGCCGGTCTCCTCCCCGACGACGTCACCGAAGGCAGCATCTCCACCCTGCCCCTGGCCTGGCGCACCGCCCACGACGGCGAACGCGCGGCCACTGCCCTGACCGCCCTGGCCACCCTCGGGGAGCGCCTCGACGCCCTCGCCGACCTCACCGGCCGCTCCATCCGGATCGGCCTGGAACCGGAACCCGGCTGCACCGTCGAGACGACCGCCGACGCCATCGCCCCGCTCACCACGATCGGTCACGACCGCATCGGCATCTGCGTCGACACCTGCCACCTCGCCACCTCCTTCGAGCATCCGCACATCGCCCTGGACGCGCTCACCCAGGCCCGCGTCCCCGTCGTCAAGTCCCAGCTCTCAGCCGCCCTGCACGCCGAACACCCCCATCTCCCCGAAGTCCGCGAGGCCCTCGCCGCCTTCGACGAACCCCGCTTCCTGCACCAGACCCGCACGGCCACCGCCGCCGGACTGCGCGGCACCGACGACCTGGGCGAGGCCCTCCAGGGCGACGCCCTGCCCGACGCCTCCCCGTGGCGGGCCCACTTCCACGTCCCGCTCCACGCGGCCCCCACCGCACCCCTCACCTCCACGCTCCCCGTACTGAAGGCCGCGCTGACCCGGCTGGTCGGCGGCCCGCACCCCCTCACCCGCCATCTGGAGGTCGAGACCTACACCTGGCAGGCACTCCCGCCCGAGCTGCGGCCCCGCGCCCGCGCCCAGCTCGCCGACGGCATCGCCGCCGAACTCACCCTCGCCCGCGACCTGTTGACGGACCTGGGCCTGAAGGAGCTGCCATGACTCCCCGCCCCGCCGACACAGCCCCGCAGCCTCCGCAGCCGGCACGCCCAGACCCCGTACCGCTCCTCGTCCTGGACGTCGTCGGCCTCACCCCCCGTCTCCTCGACCACATGCCCCGGCTCAAAGCCCTCGGCCGCTCCGGTTCCCAGGCCCCGCTGGGCACCGTCCTGCCCGCCGTCACCTGCGCCGCCCAGTCCACCTTTCTGACCGGCACCCTCCCTTCGGAGCACGGCATCGTCGGCAACGGCTGGTACTTCCGCGAACTCGGCGACGTACTGCTGTGGCGCCAGCACAACGGTCTCGTCGCCGGAGACAAACTGTGGGACGCCGCCCGCCGCGCGCATCCCGGCTACACGGTCGCCAATATCTGCTGGTGGTACGCCATGGGCGCCGACACCGACATCACCATCACCCCCCGTCCGATCTACTACTCCGACGGCCGCAAGGAACCCGACTGCTACACGCGTCCCCCGGCCCTGCACGACGAACTCACCGCCGCACTCGGCACGTTCCCCCTGTTCCACTTCTGGGGCCCCGGCGCCGACCTCACCTCCAGCCGCTGGATCATCGACGCGACCCGGCACATCCTGCGCACCCGCCACCCCGACCTGGCCCTGTGCTACCTCCCTCACCTCGACTACGACCTGCAGCGCTTCGGCCCCGACGACCCGCGCTCCCTGAAAGCAGCCGCCGACCTGGACGCGGCCATGGCTCCGCTCCTGGACGACGCCAGGGCCGAAGGCCGTACCGTCGTCGCACTCTCCGAGTACGGCATCACCCGCGCCGACCGGCCCGTCGACATCAACCGGGCCCTGCGTCGCGCAGGCCTGCTCGAGGTGCACACCCAGGACGGCATGGAGTACCTCGACCCGATGGCGTCACGCGCCTTCGCCGTCGCCGACCACCAGATCGCCCACGTCTACGTGCGGCGACCGGAGGATCTGGAGCCCGTCAAGGAAGCGCTCGCCGGCCTGCCCGGCATCGATCAACTCCTCGACGACGAGGGCAAGAAGATCCACCATCTCGATCATCCGCGTTCCGGTGAACTCGTCGCCGTGGCAGAGCCGGACGCCTGGTTCACGTACTACTACTGGCTCGACGACGCACGCGCGCCCGACTTCGCACAGCTCGTCGAGATCCACCGCAAACCCGGATACGACCCGGTCGAACTCTTCATGGATCCGCTCGACCCTTTCGTCAAGGTCAAGGCGGCGACCGCACTGGCCCGCAAGAAACTGGGCCTGCGTTACCGCATGGCGGTCGTGCCCCTGGATCCCTCGCCTATTCGCGGCAGCCACGGCCGCCTTCCGGCGAGCGACGACGACGGTCCGCTCCTCATCTGCTCCACCCCCCGTGCCGTCGGCGGCCGCATCGCGGCCACCGATGTGAAGTCGCTCCTGCTCCAACTCGCCGGTCTCTCCTGACTGGTCACCAGTGAAGCACTCACCACTGACAACGCCCTTCGATCCAGAGGAGCTCCACGCATGAGCCGCACCCACTCCACGGACCCCGAACTCTCCCACCGCCTCAGCAGACGAAACATGCTCGGCGTGGCCGCGGGCGCCACCGCCGCCGCGCTGCTGGGCGCCGCCGCGGCTCCCGCCGCTGCCGCAACCGACGCCACGTCCGCCGCCGGGGGCCGGGGCCGTCCCGTCCTGCCGCCCGGCAGGCTCGGCATCCAGCTGTACAGCCTGCGCGACAAGGTCTCCACGCTGGGCTTCGCACCCGTCTTCGCCGAGCTGAAGAAGTACGGGTACGACGAGGTCGAGTTCGCCGGATACACCCAGGGCTCCGCAGGACCCATCACCCTCGCCCAGCTCAAGCGACTGGCCAGGAACAGCGGCCTCAACCCGATCGGCAGCCACGTCGGTTACTACTCCAGCGACCCGAACGCGTACACCTTCGCGCAGAACCTCGACAAGGTCCTCGACGACGCCCAGGCGCTCGGCCTCAAGCACATCGGCACCGCCTCCAACCCGTTCCGCTACGGCTCGACCGTCGACGCGTGGAAGCGCGCGGCGGAGGAGTTCAACACGTACGGCGCGGCGGCGAGGGCGCGCGGCATGAAGTTCTACCAGCACAACCACTCCGAGGAGTTCTCCTTCGCCACCGACAACCCGAAGGTCCGGCTCTACGACGTACTGCTCGCCGAGACCGACCCCAGGCTCGTGTACCTGGAGATGGACATCTTCTGGGCCTACTCGGGCCAGTTCCGTTTCTCGCAGCGGCCCGACGGCACCCCCGCGCCCTTCGAGCCCCTCGACTACGTCCTCAGGCAGCCCGACCGCTACCCGCTCTTCCATGTGAAGGACGGCGTGAGCGACCCGGGCAACCAGTACGGCTACCGCATGACCGACGTCGGCGACGGAGACATCGACTACCAGCGGTTCATCTCCGGCGTCACCCGGCTGCGCGGCCACCGGCTGGCGCACCACTGGCAGGCGGAGCACGACAACCCGGCCGAGTCGTTCACCTTCGCCAAGCGGTCGAGCGCACATCTGCACTCACTGCGCGAGAAGTGCTGACCGAACCACGTACACGTACACGTGAGGAGGCCCTCCCGGAACCCCGGGAGGGCCTCCTCACGTGTACGTGCCGTCAGCCCGCGGGCTGAGGCTCCGCGGTCCGGACAGCCGTGGTGCGACCCGGCTGCCGCAGCAGCAGGGCGATCCCCGCCGCCACCATGGAGACGGCGCCGGCCAGGGCGTACGCGCCGTCGTACCCCCAGGCCGCGACCACCATGGAGCCGAGGCCGCCCCCGAACAGGCCGCTGACCAGCTTTCCGCTGTACACCAGCCCGTAGTTGGAGGCGTTGTAGTTCTCCCCGAAGTAGTCCGGGGTGAGCGCCGCGAACAGCGGGTAGAACGCACCGCCGCCGAAGCCGGAGAGGAAGGCGAAGAACAGGAACAGTGCCTCGCTCCTGACGTCGCCCGCCCAGATCACGCCGAACTGGGCCAGGCCCAGGACGACGATGACGAACACCAGGGTGGGTTTGCGGCCCCACGTGTCGGACAGCCAGCCCACGACACCGCGGCCGACGCCGTTGACGACCGCCATGACACCCATCGACGAGGCGGCCACCAGCGGGCCGAAGCCCACCTCCTTGGCGTAGTCGACCTGGAAGGAGATGCCGAAGATGGACACTCCCGCGGTCAGCACGATGGAGAGCCACATCAGGGGGAGCATGCCGGTCCTGATGGCCTCCTTGGGTGTGTACTGCTTCACCGCGGGAGGGTTCTTGGCGAGGCTCGTCGCGTTCTTGTCGTCGCCGGAGTACGTCAGCGGATCGATGTCCGCGGGCCACCAGTTCTTCGGCGGATCCTTGAAGAAGGAGGCGGACGCGAGGACCACGATCATGATGTAGCAGCCGATGAGGTCCAGGACCCGGTGGTAGTTCGCCGTGTCGAAGCCGTAGTTGAAGATGAAGATGAACGGCAGTGATCCGTACGCGAATCCTCCGTTGACGAACCCGGTACGTGCGCCGCGGCGTTCGGGGAACCACTTGCCGACCATGTTGATGCAGGTCGCGTAGACCAGGCCGGCCCCGATGCCGCCGACGACGCCGAAACCGAGGATCGCCAGCAGGACGTTGCTCAGGTGCGACAGGGCGAGGAACCCCACCAGGCACAGGCCCGAGCCGACGTACATGGCGGTACGGGCTGTCAGCAGGCCCTTCTCCCGCAGCCAGCCCGCGGGGAAGGCGATGCCGGCCTGGAAGAAGACCCAGACGCTGAGGATCCAGAAGGTGTTGCTCTGCGTCCAGCCGTGGGCGTGGGACAGGGTGTCCTCGGCCGATCCGTACGCGTATTCGAAGACGCTGATGGCCATCATGGCGATCCACGGCAGATACACCATGAGCTTGCGGGAGTGACCGAGGATGTCCCGGTCGCTCTGGCCCACGCGGTAGACGCGGCCGCGGGGGTCGGTCACTTCTCGGTAGGGACGGTGTGCGGCGCCGGTGTGTGCGGAGGAATCTTCTGCTGCGTACGGATCTGCCGTCATGTCAGGCCGTTTCTTCGCCGAGCGGTCGCTGGTTGGGGGTGATGTGCTTGGACTTGGGACGACCTGGCGGGGTCAGGAAGAGTGCGATGCATGCGGCGAACAGCGAGATCGAGCCGGCCAGAGTGAACGCCCCACTGTGGCCCCAGTTGTCCACCACGACCTTGCCCATGCCGGCTCCGAGCAGGCCGGACACCAACTTGGAGCTGTAGACCAGACCGTAGTTGGACGCGTTGTTGTTCTCGCCGAAGTAGTCCGCCGTCATCGCCGCGAACATCGGGAAGATGGCGCCGCCGCCGAACCCGGAGATGCTGGAGAAGAGCAGGAACAACGGCAGGCTCTCCATGTTCGCGGCCCACAGAATGCCGTACTGCGACAGGCCGAGGACGATACAGACGAAGATCAGGCACCGCTTGCGTCCGTAACGGTCCGAAAGCCAGCCGATCACACCGCGCCCGGTGCCGTTGACGATGGCCTTCATCGACATGGCCGCCGCCACGATGCCGCCCGCGAACCCGGCCTCCTTGCCGATGTCGACCTGGAAGGCGATGCCGAAGATGTTCACACCCGAGGTGCACAGCAGGCAGAACCACATCAGTGCGACCCGCCCGGTCTGCCAGGCCTCCCTCGGGGTGTACTGCTTCACGGCGGGCGGGTTCATCGCCATCGCACGCCGGGCACGTGGGTCGTTCGGCGGCCGCAGCGGGTCGACCTCGGCGGGCCACCAGTTCTTCGGCGGGTCCCGGAAGAAGTAGCCGGCGACGGCCACCACCGCGGCCAGGAAGACACCGACCGAGACGAGTACCCAGCGGAAGTTCGTCAGGTCCATGTAGTTGGTGAAGAGGAAGACGAACGGTACGGAACCATAGGCGAAACCGCCGTTGACGAAGCCGGTCTTGCCTCCCTTGCGTTCCGGATACCACTTGCCGACCATGTTCACGCAGGTCGCGTAGACCATTCCGGCACCCATACCGCTGAACATGCCGAACCCGACGTACGCGACGATCACATGCGGCGCGAATGCGAGGGACAGATATCCGAGCAGTGTGCCGAGTGCGCCGAGCAGCATCGCCCAACGGGCGGGCAGTTTTCCGCTTTCCCTGAGCTTTCCGGCGGGGAAGGCCACAGCGGCCTGGAAGAACACCCAGACACCCAGCATCCAGAAGATGTGCCCGTCGTTCCAGCCGTGTGCGATGTGCAGGGTGTCCTCGGCCGACGCGAACGCGTACTCCGCCGAGCTGATGCCCATCATGCCGACCCACGGCAGGATGACCATCCACTTGCGTTTACGGCCCATGATGTCGATGTCGCTCTCACCGACGCGGTACATGCGGCCGTTCTGGTCCGTCACCTCCCGGTACGGGACGGACTGCGAGTAGTCGATGGTTGTCATCTGATCAAGCACTCCTTGCGTCGAAAGATCTGGCCAGCGCCCCCTGTCCAAATGCCTTTCGTGCGCGCACGGATCACCGGGGCCGAACGACGCGCACCGTCGGTCGCCCCCCCCGTGCTCGGTTACGTCATGAACCGCCCCCCAACAGCCGGGAGTCTCCGCACCGTTGTGGTGCGCCGAAGGATTCCCACGTCAGATCACCCCGCTGGCCCGGAGCAGGCGCAGTTCCTCATCACCCAGGCCGAGTTCGCGGATGAGGATTTCTTCGGTGTGCTGGCCCAGGAGGGGCGGGGTGGTGATGTGGGTGGGGGAGTCGGAGAGTTTGAGGGGGTTGCCGACGGTGGTGAAGGGGCCGCGTTCGGGGTGGTCGACGGTGACGATCATGTCGTTGGCCGCCAGCGAGGCGTCCTCGATGATCTCTTTCGTCGACAGGATCGGCCCGCAGGGAATGTTGTGGGTGTTCAGCTGTTGCAGAACCTGCCCTTTGGGCAGGGTCGAGGTCCATTCCTCGATCAGCTGGAACATTTTCGCGAGTTTCGGCAGGCGTGCCTGGGGGGTGGCCCATTCGGGGTCGTCGGCGAGTTCGGGCCGGCCGATCAGCGCGGTGAGGGGGGCCCATCCGACGGGCTGGACGATGACGTACACATAGTCGTTGGGACCCCCGGGCGCGCAGCGCACGGCCCAGCCGGGCTGCCCGCCCCCCGACGCGTTGCCCGAACGGGGCACCTCGTCGCCGAAGCCGTCGTTGGGATACTCCGCGAGCGGGCCGTGGGCCAGCCGCTGCTGGTCCCGCAGTTTCACCCGGCACAGGTTCAGGACGGCGTGCTGCATCGCCACGTCCACCCGCTGCCCCCGCCCGGTCCGCTCGCGCTGCAGCAACGCGGCCAGGATCCCCGCCACACAGTGGACACCGGTGCCGGAGTCCCCGATCTGCGCACCCGTCGCCATCGGCGGCCCGTCCTCCAGGCCGGTGGTCGCCATGGACCCGCCCATCGCCTGCGCGACCACCTCGTACGCCTTGAACCCGGTGTACGGGCCCGGCCCGAACCCCTTGATCGACGCGTACACGATCCTCGGGTTGATCTCCCGGATCCGCTCCCAGGTGAACCCCATCCGCTCCACCGCACCCGGCCCGAAGTTCTCCACCATCACATCCGAACGCCGGATCAGCTCCGTGAGGATCTCCCTGCCCCGCCCGGTCTTCGTGTTCAGCGTGACACTGCGCTTGTTGCAGTTGAGCATCGTGAAATACAGGGAATCCACCTCCGGCACATCCCGCAGCTGCCGCCGCGTGATGTCCCCGCCCGGAGCCTCCACCTTCACCACATCCGCACCCAGCCACCCCAGCAACTGCGTCGCCGACGGCCCCGACTGCACATGCGTCATATCCAGCACACGAACACCCTCAAGAGCCCTCGTCGTCACAGGTCACCTCGCTTGTCCGTTGCCTTGAGCGTCCTGGTCGGACCGATCCCGAGTGCCGTTTGGCACATTGCATACAGTCGACGAATACTGTATGAAGATTGTTATCCCGCATCCGATGGGTGATGTCCAGGGGGCGTGCAGCACTTTTAAGACGGGAGCCGAACATGGACCTGTACGAGCATCAAGCCCGCGGACTCTTCGAAGAACACGGCATCCTCGTACCGAGGGCGGAGGTCACCGACTCGCCCGAGGGGGCGAGGGAGTCGGCCCGCGAACTCGGTGGCCGCGTCGTCGTCAAGGCGCAGGTCAAGACCGGCGGCCGGGGCAAGGCAGGCGGTGTACGACTTGCCGAGGATCCGTTCGCGGCGGAACTCACGGCACGTCAGATCCTCGGCATGGACATCAAGGGCCACACGGTCCGCAAGGTCATGTTGGCCCAGGCCATTGAACTCGCCGACGCCGAGAGCGAGTTCTACGTCTCCTACGTCCTCGACCGCGCCGTCGGCCGATTCCTCGCCATCGCCTCCGCCGAGGGCGGCACGGAGATCGAGGAGGCCGCCGCCGCCCGACCGGAGGCGGTGACCCGTGTCCACATCGACCCGGCCGAGGGCGTCACCTCCGCGAAGGCGGGGGAAATCGTCGAGGCCGCCGGGCTTCCACCGCAGGCCGTCGACGTCCTCGTACGGCTGTGGCAGGTGCTGGTCCGCGAGGACGCCGTCCTCGTCGAGGTCAACCCGCTCGTCCGCACCCGGCAGGGGCAACTCGTCGCCCTCGACGGCAAGGTCACTCTCGACAACAACGCCCGCTTCCGGCAGGCGCGTTGGGGCGCCGAGGAGGTGGAGTACGACGACACGCTGGAGGCGACGGCTGCCGCGAAGGGCCTCAACTACGTGAAACTCGACGGCGAGGTCGGCATCATCGGCAACGGCGCCGGCCTGGTCATGTCGACCCTCGACGTGGTCGCCGGCTGCGGTGCGCGCCCCGCCAACTTTCTGGACATCGGCGGCGGGGCGTCCGCCCGGATCATGGCCGACGGGCTGTCCGTCATCCTCTCCGACCCGGCTGTGCGGTCGGTGTTCGTGAACGTCTTCGGTGGGATCACCGCCTGCGACGCGGTCGCCGACGGCATCGTGCGGGCGCTGGACGCCGTCCAGTTGACCAGACCGCTCGTCGTACGCCTCGACGGCAACAACGCGGCGCGAGGCCGCGCCATCCTCGACGAGCACGCCCACCCGCTGGTCGAGCAGGCCACCACCATGGACGGCGCGGCCCGTCGTGCCGCCCAACTCGCCACCGCAGCCTGAGGAGACGGCACATGGCGATCTACCTCACCAAGGAGAGCAAGGTCCTCGTCCAGGGCATGACCGGCGGCGAGGGCATGAAACACACCCGGCGCATGCTCGCGGCCGGCACGAACATCGTCGGCGGCGTCAACCCGCGCAAGGCCGGCCGCACCGTCGACTTCGACGTCCCCCAGTGCCTTAAGGGCCTGGGAGGTGCCCCCATGGCCGTACCCGTCTTCGGGTCGGTCGCCGACGGCATACGGGCGACCGCAGCCGACGTCACCGTCGTCTTCGTACCGCCCGTCTTCGCCAAGGCCGCCGTCGTCGAAGCGGCCGACGCCGGCATCGGACTCGCCGTCGTCATCACCGAGGGCATCCCCGTCCACGACACCGTCTCCTTCACCGCGTACGCGAAGGAGAAGGGCACCCGGATCGTCGGCCCCAACTGCCCGGGGCTGATCACACCCGGCCAGGCCAACGCGGGCATCATCCCGGCCGACATCACCAAGCCGGGCCCTGTCGGCCTGGTCTCCAAGTCCGGCACCCTCACCTACCAACTCATGTACGAGCTCCGGGACATCGGCTTCTCCACCTGTGTCGGCATCGGCGGCGACCCCGTCGTCGGCACCACGCACATCGACTGCCTGGCCGCCTTCCAGGACGACCCCGACACCGAACTCGTCGTCCTCATAGGGGAGATCGGCGGCGACGCGGAGGAACGTGCGGCCGCGTACATAAAGGAGCACGTCACCAAGCCCGTCGTCGGCTACATCGCCGGCTTCACCGCGCCCGAGGGCAGGACCATGGGGCACGCGGGCGCCATCGTGTCCGGTTCGGCGGGCACGGCGCAGGCGAAGAAGGAAGCGCTGGAGGCGGTCGGCGTCCAGGTGGGAAACACCCCGACCGAGACGGCCCGCCTGGTGCTCGCCCTGCTGGCGGCCGACCGCGACGCCACCCCTGCCTGACAGGCGATGACCGCCGGTCCGTACGGCGGTCATCGCACCCCTGATCCCCTCGCACCCCCCGCCCCCGACTGTGCACCGAGAGCGGAGACACCGCATGGCAACCACCCTCAACTCCACCCACCTCGTGGTGAAGTCCGGTACGTCCTGGACCGACGCCTGGCAGCGATGCCTCACCGTCGCCCCCGAGGCGTTCCGCGACGACCGCGTCCTCAACCTCTGGAACGCGGCCTGGCGGGCGGACGGCCGGGCCCTGCCCGCCACCAGCCCCGTCGACGGCAGCCCGATCGCCGGCCCGCCGCGCCTGGACCGGGACACCGCCCGCCAGGCCGTCCGCGCCTCCCTCGACCAGCACCGCGCCTGGCGCCACATCCCGCTCGACGAACGCCGCGCCCGCGTCGCGGCCACCCTCGACGCCCTCGCCCAGCACCGCGAACTCCTCGCCCTCCTGCTTGTCTGGGAGATCGGCAAGCCATGGCGGCTCGCGCAGGCGGACGTCGACCGGGCCATCGACGGCGTGCGCTGGTACGTCGACGGCATCGAGCCGATGGTCGCCGACCGGGTCCCGCTGCACGGGCCGGTGTCCAACATCGCCAGCTGGAACTACCCGATGAGCGTGCTCGTTCACGCGATGCTGGTACAGGCACTGGCAGGCAACGCGGTCATCGCCAAGACCCCGACCGACGGCGGTGTCGCCTGTCTGACTCTGGCCTGCGCGCTCGCCGCCCGTGAGGGGATTCCCGTCACCCTCGTCAGCGGCAGCGGGGGAGAGCTGTCCGAGGCGCTGGTGCGGGCGCCCGAGATCGGCTGCGTCTCCTTCGTCGGCGGCCGCGACACCGGCGCCGCGGTGGCCACGGCCGTCGCCGACCTCGGCAAGCGTCACGTACTCGAACAGGAGGGGCTCAACACCTGGGGCATCTGGAACTTCTCGAACTGGGACGCCCTCACGGCCGTCATCCCCAAGCTCTTCGACTACGGCAAGCAGCGCTGCACGGCGTACCCGCGCTTCGTCGTCCAACGGCAGCTGTTCGACGAGTTCCTGGCTGCCTACCTCCCGGCGGTGCGCACCCTGCGCCTCGGGCATCCGCTCGCCGTCGAGAACGCCGACGACCCCTACCCGGCACTGGACTTCGGGCCGGTGATCAACGCGGCCAAGGCGAAGGAACTGCACGACCAGATCGCCGAGGCCGTCGACCGCGGCGCCGTCCCGCTGCACCGCGCCGACCAGGCCGACGCCCGCTTCCTGCCCGGCCAGGACACCTCGGCGTACGTCCAGCCGGTCACCCTCCTGAATCCGCCGCCGTCCTCACCGCTGCATCACGCGGAGCCGTTCGGGCCGGTCGACACCATCGTCCTCGTCGACACGGAGGCGGAGCTGCTGGCCGCGATGAACGCCTCGAACGGCGCACTGGTGGCCACGCTGTCCACGGACGACCGGGCGACCTTCGACCGCCTCGCCCCGCAGATCCGCGCGTTCAAGGTCGGCCACGGCACGCCGCGTTCGCGGGGCGACCGCGACGAACTGTTCGGCGGGTTCGGCGCGTCCTGGCGCGGTGCGTTCGTCGGCGGCGAGCTGCTGGTGCGCGCGGTGACCCAGGGACCGGTGGGGGAGCGGCTCCCCGGGAACTTCCCCGAGTACCAGCTCATGCCGTGACCGGCGGCCGGGTGGCGCCCGTGCGAGGGTGCCGCGTTCTGGACATCACGTGCACACACGTCGACGTACGAATGAGGTGGCGATCATGACGAGGGCTCTTGAGGGTGTTCGTGTGCTGGATATGACGCATGTGCAGTCGGGGCCGTCGGCGACGCAGTTGCTGGGGTGGCTGGGTGCGGATGTGGTGAAGGTGGAGGCTCCGGGCGGGGACATCACGCGGCGGCAGCTGCGGGATGTGCCGGAGGTGGATTCCCTGTATTTCACGATGCTCAACTGCAACAAGCGCAGTGTCACGCTGAACACGAAGACCGGGCGGGGCAGGGAGATCCTCACGGAGCTGATCCGGCGTTCGGATGTGATGGTGGAGAACTTCGGGCCGGGTGCGGTGGAGCGGATGGGGTTCACCTGGGAGCGGATCCGGGAGATCAACCCGAGGATCGTGTACGCGTCGATCAAGGGGTTCGGGCCGGGCCCGTACACCGCCTTCAAGGCGTACGAGGTGGTCGCGCAGGCGATGGGCGGGTCCATGGCGACCACCGGCCTGGAGGACGGGCCGCCGATGGCGACGGGTGCGCAGATCGGGGACTCCGGCACCGGTGTCCACTGCGTGGCGGGGATCCTGGCCGCGTTGCTGCAGCGCGAGCGGACCGGGCGGGGGCAGCGGGTGGACGTGGCGATGCAGCACGCCGTCCTGAACCTGTGCCGGGTGAAACTGCGGGACCAGCAGCGGCTGGCCCACGGCCCGCTCGCGGAGTATCCCAACGACGGCTTCGGCGACGAGGTGCCCCGTTCGGGCAACGCGTCGGGGGGCGGGCAGCCCGGCTGGGCCGTGCGCTGCGCGCCCGGGGGTCCCAACGACTACGTGTACGTCATCGTCCAGCCCGTCGGATGGGCCCCCCTCACCGCCCTGATCGGCCGGCCCGAACTCGCCGACGACCCCGAATGGGCCACCCCCCAGGCACGCCTGCCGAAACTCGCGAAAATGTTCCAGCTGATCGAGGAATGGACCTCCACCCTGCCCAAAGGGCAGGTCCTGCAACAGCTGAACACCCACAACATTCCCTGCGGGCCGATCCTGTCGACGAAAGAGATCATCGAAGACCCTTCGCTGGCCGCCAACGACATGATCGTCACCGTCGACCACCCCGAACGCGGCCCCTTCACCACCGTCGGCAACCCCCTCAAACTCTCCGACTCCCCCACCCACATCACCACCCCGCCCCTCCTGGGCCAGCACACCGAAGAAATCCTCATCCGCGAACTCGGCCTTGAGGAAGACGAGTTGTCGTCCCTCCAAGCGCAGGGCGTGATCTGACCGACGCCGCTTCCGCCTCGTCCCGGGCACGGCGCAGCCGCCCGTGCCCGGGACGTTTTTCCGTCCCATCCGGCGAATCCGACTGGAGTGAGGTAGCCAGCATGTCGACACACGCACCCCGTTTCGCCCAGTGGGCCCCCAGCACACCCGGCCCCGGGACCGACACCGACACCGACACCGGGACCGGGACCGGGACGGTCACGGACCGGCTCGTGGAGTCCAATCGCACCTACGCCGCCGCCTTCGCCGACCCGGGGATGGACGCCCGTCCGGTGCTCCAGGTAGCGGTCGTGGCCTGCATGGACGCCCGCCTCGACCTGCACGCCGCGCTCGGTCTGGAGCTCGGCGACTGCCACACCATCCGCAACGCCGGTGGCGTGGTCACCGACGACACCATCCGCTCCCTGACCATCAGTCAGCGCGCGCTCGGTACCCGCAGTGTCGTCCTCATTCACCACACCGGCTGCGGCCTGGAGTCCCTCACGGAGGACTTCCGGCACGAGCTGGAGGACGAGGTGGGCCAGCGCCCCGCCTGGGCGGTGGAGGCCTTCCGGGACGTCGACCAGGACGTACGGCAGTCGATGCAGCGCGTGCGCACCAACCCGTTCCTGCTGCACACCGACGACGTCCGCGGCTTCGTCTTCGACGTGGCGACCGGGCTGCTCCGGGAGACGGACCCCCGGTCCTGAGCCCCGGCCCTAGGGCGCTTCTGATGGATCTCCGCGGCGTCCACGGAGATCCATCAGAAGCGCCCTAGCCGTCACCCGCTCCGGTCGGTCATCGCGGCGATCTGCTCGCAGTAGAAGTCGGTGGTGTTCGCGGTGTGCCGGCGCATGAGGTGTTCGGCGCGGTCGGGGTCGGCGTCGGCGATGGCCTCGATGATCCGGGCGTGCTCGCTCCAGGCGTCCGTGCCGCGGGGCTTGGCGATGGGCATGTAGTACCAGCGGACGCGCCGGTCCACCTGGGGGATGAGCTCGGCCAGGACCGCGTTGCGGGAGAGATGCGTGATGTGGGAGTGGAGGGCCGCGTTGGCCTCCACGATGGCCCGGGCGTCGCCGGCCGCGAGGGCCCTGAGGCCGATTCGCTGGAGTTCCCACAGTCGGGCTACGTCGGCGGGAGTGGCGTGCTCGGCGGCGCCGCGTGCGGAGTGCGTCTCCAGGATGGCCCGGACGCTGAGCAGTTGGGAGCACTCCTCGGCGGTGGGGGAGTGGACGAAGGCGCCCTGCGCGGGGCGCAGGTCGACCCAGCCGGCGGTGTGCAGCCGTTGGAGGGCTTCGCGTATGGGCTGGCGGCTCACGCCGAGGTGTTCGGCGAGGTCGGCTTCGACGAGGTGCTGGCCGGGCTTGAGGGAGCCGGTGATGATCAGTTCGGTCAGGGTGTCGTAGACGGCCTGGCGCAGTGGTGCGGGCCGGGGGATCGGGCCCCGCGCTGCGACGGCGGGTGTGTCGGGCATGGGCCCTCTCCCTCGTTCGACTGCTGACGGCAACGACGAACATCAACTTCGGGATACTGAGTTTAGTATGCAATAGCCATTTCTGCGCTGCCCGTACTGGCGGGCGTGGAATTTGGCGCTTCGACCCCTGGTGCCCGGCGAAGGCATGCAGAATACTGTATGCAATCACTCCCGAGGGGGTCACTCCGTTGTCGTACCGCACCGCTCTCGCAGAAGTCCTGACCCGTGCCGTCGCGCCCTGCGCCGAACTGACCGGCAGGGAAGGCAGATTTCCCCGTGGTGCCGTGACGGCCTTCGGGGCCACCGGACTGCTGGGGCTCACCGTCTCGACCGAGTTCGGCGGCGCCGGGCTGGGCCTGCCGGAAGCCGCCGAGGTGGTGGCACGGACCGCGCGGGTCTGTCCGGCGACGGCAGCCGTGCTCCGGTCCCACTACACCGCGGTCGCCGTCATCGAGTCGTACGGCAGCCCCTGGGTGCGAGGGGAGATCGCCGCCGGACGCCACCTCAGCAGCCTCGCCCTCATGGAGGACGACCATGCCGGGCGCGAGATGGAGGCCCACCTGCTCATGCCGCGCTGCACGGCCGTTCGCTCCGGTGGCGTGGTCGCCCTGCGTGCGCGCAAACGCCGGGTGGTCGCGGCGGGGGAGGCCGACAGTTACGTCTGGTCCTCCCGGCCGCTCGGCGCGCCGGACGGCCTGAGCCTCTGGGGGGTTCCGGCGCACGCTCCGGACCTGTTCGTGCCGGCCCGGCCGGACGCCGTGGGGCCGCCCGGCAGCGCGACGTCCACGGTGGTCGCCGATCCGGTGCTGGTGCCCGCCGATGTGCGGCTCGGCGCGGACGGCGGCGGGCTCGACATCGTGCTGCGCACGGTCCTGCCGTGGCTGCTCGAACTACAGGCCGCCGCCGCTGGGCGGACGGGCGACCTCGCGCCCGTCGGAGTCCGGCCCGCCGAATCCCTCACGCGGTCCTGAACTCCAGCCTGAACTCCAGCCTGGGGAGGGCCGGTTCGGGCGGTCGATCCGGACGGCTCGTTCGGATGTTCCTGTGGACGTCGGTCGACGTCAGTCCTTGCTCGCCCCAGCGGCGATCTGCCGGCGATAGAAGTCGGCGGTGCGCTCGGTGTGCTTGCGCATGATCTCGCCCGCGCGGTCCGCGTCGCCCCGGGAGATGGCCTTGATGAGCTGGGTGTGCTCGTTCCAGGCTTCCTTGCCGCGGGGCTTGGCGATGGGGGTGTAGTACCACCGCACCTTCTGGTCCACCTGCGAGAGCAGTTCGGCCAGTACGTCGTTCGCGGCCACGGAGGTGATGCAGGCGTGCAGCGCCGTGTTGGCCGCGACCAGGCGCTCGACGTCACCGGCGGCGAGCGCGTCCACGCCCTGCGACTGGAGCTCGCAGAGACGTTCGACGTCCTCGGGCTTCGCGTTGCGGGCGGCGAGCTGGGCCGAGTAGGTCTCCAGCACCGAGCGGACACCGAGGAGTTGGGCGGCCTCCTCCTCGGTGGGGGAGTGGACGAAGGCGCCCTGCGCGGGCCGCAGGTCGACCCAGCCCGCGCTCTGGAGCCGCTGAAGGGCCTCGCGGACCGGCTGTCGGCTGACTCCGAGGTGCTCGGCGAGTTCGGCCTCGACCAGGTGCTGGCCGGGCTTGAGGGTGCCACTGACGATCAGTTCGGCAAGGGCGTCGTACACGGCCTGGCGCAGGGGTGCCGGGCGGGTGACGCGCCGGGACGCTGCGGCCGTGAGTGCCTCGCGCATGGTTGTCCCGTTCTGCCGCCGGGCCGACGGCTTTGCCAAGAGGTGGCCGCCGAGAGGGTTGCTGCGACGGAAGTTTCAGCATACAGGTTTTGGTATGCAACATGGCGTTTGGGCGGTCCACCGTGGGGCGCGCATCTCGGAGTTCTTCGTGTCGTCTGTATACAGAAGCCTGTATGGGGTATTGTCTGAGTCTCCTGCACCCGAGCCGGGACCCGCGTGACGGAAGGCGGATCGATCATGACGACCAGCGGGAGCGACGTGACGGTCGAGAGCGTGGTCCGGAGGGTGGTGGCCGATCACCGGGGTCAGCGGGGCGCGCTGCTGCCCGTACTGCACGCGGTCCAGGCCGAGTTGGGCCATGTGCCGCAGGAGGCGATTCCGGTGCTCGCCGACGAGCTCAACCTCTCCCGGGCGGACGTCCACGGAGTGGTGACCTTCTACCACGACTTCCGCCGCGAGCCCGCGGGCCGCGTCACGGTACGCATCTGCCGCGCCGAGGCATGCCAAGCCGTGGGCGCCGACCGCCTCGTGAGCTACGCGCGCGAGTCCGGACTGACCCTGGGGGAGACGACAGCGGACGGGTCGGTGACCGTCGAGCAGGTCTTCTGCCTCGGCAACTGCGCGCTGGGGCCCTCGGTCGAGGCGAACGGACGACTGTACGGACGAGTGGGCCCGGCCCGACTGGGCTCCATCCTCAACGGGACGCTGGGCGGGACGGTCTCATCATGAACAACTCTTCGCACTCCGCGGCGACGGTCTACGTCCCCCGCGACTCGGCGGCCAGGTCCGTCGGCGCGGACGAGGTCGCCGGCGCCCTGCAAGGTGCCGCCACGCGCGGGGACTTCGCCGTCGAGGTCGTACGCAACGGCTCGCGCGGCATGCTCTGGCTGGAGCCGATGGTCGAGGTCGTGACCCCGCAGGGCCGCGTCGGCTACGGCCCGGTGGCCGCCGAGGACGTGGACGGGCTCCTGGCCGCCGGCATGCTGGAGGGCGCGGAACACCCGCTGCGGCTCGGCCTCGTCGACGAACTGCCCTGGCTGGCCCGCCAGACGCGCGTCACCTTCGCCAGAGTGGGCGTGACCGACCCCCTGTCGACACAGGACTACGTCGAGCACGGCGGCGTCGCCGGGCTGCGCACCGCACTGGCCATGGCACCCGCCGACGTGGTCGCCCAGGTCACCGAATCCGGACTGCGCGGTCGCGGCGGCGCCGGATTCCCGGCCGGCATCAAGTGGAAGACGGTCCTCGACTGCGCCGACGAGATGAAGTTCGTCTGCTGCAACGCCGACGAGGGCGACAGCGGGACCTTCGCCGACCGCATGGTCATGGAGGGCGACCCGTTCCTGCTCATCGAGGGCATGACCATCGCCGCGCACGCGGTCGGCGCGAGCGAGGGCTACCTGTACATCCGCTCCGAGTACCCGGACGCGATCGCCACGATGCGCGAGGCGATCGGGATCGCCCGCGAGCACGGCTGGCTCGGCAAGGGCATCCTCGGCTCCGCGCTCGACTTCGACCTGCATGTCCGCGTCGGGGCCGGCGCGTACATCTGCGGCGAGGAGACCTCCATGCTGGAGAGCCTGGAGGGCAAGCGCGGCACGGTCCGCGCGAAGCCGCCGATCCCGGCGATCGAGGGCCTGTTCGGCAAGCCGACCGTCGTGAACAACGTCCTCACCCTGACCACCGTCCCGGTCGTGCTCGCGAACGGCGCGAAGGCCTACCAGGACCTCGGCGTCGGCCGCTCGCGCGGCACCCAGGTCTTCCAGCTCGGCGGCAACATCGCACGCGGCGGCATCGTCGAGACCGCCTTCGGCATCACCCTCCGGGAACTGATCGAGGACTACGGCGGCGGCACCCGTACCGGACGCCCGGTGCGCACGGCGCAGATCGGCGGCCCGCTCGGCGCCTATCTGCCGACTTCGATGTTCGACCTGCCCATGGACTACGAGGCGTTCGCCGAGGCCGGCGCGATGCTCGGGCACGGCGGGATCGTCGTCTTCGACGACACCGTCGACATGGCGGCGCAGGCCCGCTTCGCGATGGAGTTCTGCGCCGAGGAGTCCTGCGGCAAGTGCACACCCTGCCGGGTCGGTTCGGTACGGGGCGTCGAGGTGATCGACAAGATCGTCGCCGGCACGCACCGGGACGAGAACCTGGCCCTGCTGGAAGACCTGTGTGACCTGATGACCGACGGCTCGCTGTGCGCGATGGGCGGACTGACCCCGATGCCCGTACGCAGCGCCCTCACGCACTTCCCCGACGACTTCCTCGGCGGCCGTCGACTCCTGGAGATCCAACCCGTACACGCCACAGGTGTGAGGACGGAGGGCACGGCATGAGCCTTCTCAAGGAACCCGACTTCGGAACCCCGGAAAGGCCCGGCCCGGCAACGGTGTCGGTGGAGGTGGACGGCCTGCCGGTGACCGTCCCCGAGGGCACCTCGGTGATGCGCGCCGCCGCGCAGGCAGGCATCGAGATACCCAAACTGTGCGCGACGGACAGCCTTGAGGCGTTCGGCTCGTGCCGGCTGTGCGTGGTCGAGATCGACGGCCGGCGCGGCACTCCGGCGTCCTGCACCACACCGTGCGCCGACGGGATGAAGGTGAGCACCCAGACGCCGAAGGTGGAGAAGCTCCGCCAGGGCGTCATGGAGCTGTACATCTCCGACCATCCCCTGGACTGCCTCACCTGCCCGGCCAACGGCGACTGCGAACTCCAGGACATGGCAGGAGTGGTGGGGCTCCGGCAGGTCCGGTACGGCTACGAGGGGGAGAACCACCTAGACGCCGAGAAGGACACGTCCAACCCCTATTTCGACTTCGACCCGTCCAAGTGCATCAGTTGCTCCCGCTGCGTACGCGCCTGCGGCGAGGTGCAGGGCACCTTCGCGCTCACCATCGAGGGGCGCGGCTTCGACTCCAAGGTCTCGGCGGGGGCGGGGGAGTCCTTCATGGACTCCGAGTGCGTCTCCTGCGGCGCCTGCGTGCAGGCCTGCCCGACGTCGACTCTCCAGGAGCGCTCGGTCGTCGAACTCGGCATGCCCACCAGGTCAGTTGTGACCACCTGCGCGTACTGCGGCGTCGGCTGCTCCTTCAAGGCCGAGCTGCGCGGCGACGAACTCGTGCGCATGGTCCCGCACAAGGACGGCGGCGCGAACGAGGGCCACTCCTGCGTGAAGGGCCGCTTCGCCTTCGGCTACGCCACCCACCCCGACCGGGTCCTCAAGCCCATGGTGCGGGAAAGGATCACCGACCCCTGGCGCGAGGTCGAGTGGGACGAGGCGATCGGTACGGTCGCCCGCCGCATGCGCGAACTCCAGGACCGGTACGGAACCAGCTCGGTCGGCGCCATCACCTCCTCCCGCTGCACCAACGAAGAGGTGTACGTCGTACAGAAGATGGTGCGCGCCGCCTTCGGCAACAACAACGTCGACACCTGCGCCCGCGTCTGCCACTCACCGACGGGATACGGACTCAAGCAGACCTTCGGGGAGTCGGCGGGCACCCAGGACTTCCGCTCCGTGGCCGAGGCCGACGTGATCATGGTGATCGGCGCCAACCCCACCGACGGGCACCCGGTGTTCGCCTCCCGGATGAAGCGGCGGCTGCGCGAGGGCGCCAAGCTCATCGTCGTCGACCCGCGCCGCATCGACCTCGTACGCTCGCCGCACATCGAGGCGCAGCACCACCTCCAGCTCAGGCCGAGCACCAACGTCGCCGTCGTCAACGCCATGGCGCACGTGGTGGTCACGGAGGGCCTGGTCGACCGGTCCTTCGTGGACGCGCGGTGCGAGCACTTCGACGAGTGGGCGGAGTTCATCGCCCGCCCGGAGAACAGCCCGGAGGCGGTCGAACCGATCACCGGCGTACCGGCCGCCGAACTGCGGGCCGCCGCACGGCTGTACGCGACCGCCCGCAACGGAGCCATCTACTACGGCCTCGGAGTCACCGAGCACAGCCAGGGCTCGACCATGGTCATGGGAATGGCCAACCTCGCGATGGCGTGCGGCAACATCGGCCGGGACGGCGTCGGCGTGAACCCGCTGCGCGGCCAGAACAACGTGCAGGGCTCCTGCGACATGGGCTCGTTCCCGCACGAACTCCCCGGCTACCGCCATGTGTCCGACGACGCGGTACGCACCGTGTTCGAGAACCTCTGGGGCGGAACTCTCCTCGCCGAGCCGGGACTTCGGATCCCGAACATGTTCGACGCGGCGATCGACGGCACCTTCCGCGGCCTGTTCGTCCACGGCGAGGACATCGCCCAGTCGGACCCCAACCTCAAGCACGTCACCGCCGCCCTCGAAGCGATGGAACTGGTCGTCGTACAGGACCTGTTCCTCAACGAGACGGCCAAGTTCGCGCATGTCTTCCTGCCCGGCGCGTCCTTCCTGGAGAAGGACGGCACGTTCACCAACGCCGAACGCCGGATCAACCGGGTCCGCGCGGTGATGAAGCCGAAGACGGGCAAGCACGAGTGGCAGATCGTCAGCGAGATAGCCACCGCCATGGGATACCCGATGGCGTACGGCCATCCGAGCCAGATCATGGATGAAATCGCCTCGCTCACACCGACGTTCACCGGAGTCTCCTTCGAGCTCCTCGACAAGCTCGGCAGCATCCAGTGGCCGTGCAACGAGCAGGCGCCGGAAGGGACGCCCATCATGCACGTGGACGAATTCGTGCGCGGCAAGGGCAGGTTCGTGGTCACCTCCTACGTCCCGACGAACGAGCGCAGTACGCGCCGCTTCCCCCTGGTCCTCACCACGGGACGCATCCTCAGCCAGTACAACGTCGGCGCGCAGACCCGCCGTACCGGCAACGTCGCCTGGCACCCCGAGGACATCCTCGAACTGCACCCCCACGACGCCGAGGACCGCGGCATCAAGGACGGCGACATGGTCACCCTGGCCAGCCGCGTCGGACAGACGACGCTGCGCGCGCAGATCGCCGACCGGATGCCTACCGGTGTCGTCTACACCACCTTCCACCACCCCGTGACCGGCGCCAACGTGGTGACCACGGAGAACTCCGACTGGGCGACCAACTGCCCGGAGTACAAGGTGACCGCCGTACAGGTCGGCCTCGCCCGGCCGAGCGAGGCCGCGAAAGCGGAACCGGCGGCAAAACCGGCGGCGGACGACCTGATCATGGTGGTGGACTGAGATGACAGCGACCGTGCCGGCGGAGCGCCGGATGGCGAACGACATCGCCGCGAACCTCGGACACCTGCCGGGGGAGCGGGCCGCCAAGGAGATCGCGGCGCACATCGTCAGGTTCTGGGACCCGCGCATGCGGACCAAACTGTACGAGTTCGTCGACGCCGGAGCCGACGGTCTCGACCCCTTGGTGGTCGCCGCCGTGAAGCTTCTGCGCTGACCCGTAGGCTGGGGCGGCCCCGGACAGAGAGGAGTCGTTCATGCTGTTCCGGCAGCTGGAGTACTTCGTGGCGGTGGCGAGGGAACGGCACTTCGCCAGGGCCGCGGAGTCCTGCTACGTCTCCCAGCCGGCGCTCTCGGCGGCGATAGCCAAGCTGGAGCGGGAGCTGAACGTCACTCTGATCAACCGCGGGCACAACTACCAGGGCCTCACCCCGGAAGGTGAACGGCTCGTCGTGTGGGCCAAGCGCATCCTCGCCGAACAGGACGCGTTCAAGGCCGAGGTGGCCGCCGTGCAGTCCGGCATCACGGGAACACTGCGGCTGGGCACGGACCCCACGGCGTCCACCACCCTCGCGCTTCCCGTGGCCGCGTTCTGCGCGGCGCACCCGCTGGCCAAGGTGCAGGTCCGTTCCCGGCTGTCGACCAAGGAACTCCACCGCCAGCTGCGCGACTTCGAACTGGACGTGGCGATCGCCCACTTCGACCCGGGCGACCAGGAGGGGCTGCAGGTCGTCCCCCTCTACCAGGAGCGGTACATGCTGCTGGTGTCGGACGACCAACTCGTCGCCCAGTCAGCCACCGTGACGTGGGCGGACGCGGCCCAGTTGCCGCTGGCGCTGCTGACGCCCGACATGCGGATCCGGCAGATTGTAGACACCGTGTTCGCCGAGAAGGGGTTCGTGGTGACCCCGCAGGTCGAGACGGACTCCATCGCCTCCCTCTACGCACACGTGGGCGGCGGCGGCTGGGCGAGCGTCGTACCGCACACCTGGCTGCGCGCCATGCCGGTCGTCGGCCGGACCAGAGCGCTCCCCCTGGTCGACCCGGAGGCCGGCGCCCAGGTCTCCGTGGCGATCCACGCGGCCACACCGGGCTCGGTCGCCGCCCGCGCGTTCGTCAACGCCGCGACGGGCCTGTCCCTGGACGACTTCTTCGCCCGCCCACTGCCGACCGCCGAGCCCCGCGTGCGCTGAACCCTCCCCGTCAGGGCGCGTACCGGGCCTGCACCGCCTTCCGGTCCAGTCCTCCCTTCGCGGTGTACGGCAGAGCGGCGGCCAACTCGATCCGGTCCGGCACCTCGAACGCGGCCAGCCGGTCCCGGCAGTACCGCAGGATCTCCGCGGGCCCGACGCTCTCACCCGCGCGCACCACCACCGCGGCGCCGACCCGCTGCCCGTACACCGCGTCGGACACGGCGAACACGGCAGCCTCCGCGACGCCCGGGCAACCGGCGAGGACGTCCTCGACATGCTCGGGCGCGATCTTCTCCCCGCCACGGTTGATGAGGTTCTTGATCCGCCCGGTCAGCGACAGATACCCCTCCTCGTCCAGCGCGCCCAGGTCACCGGTGCGCAGCCACCCGTCGACGAAGGTGTACGCCGTCCCGTCCCGGTCGCCGAGATAGCCACGGGCGACGGTCGGACCGTGCACCCACACCTCGCCCTCGACGCCCACCGGACACGCCCGCCCGCTCCGGTCCACGACCCTGACCTCGACCCCGGCCGGCCGGCCGACCGACCCCTGCTTCAGGGCGCCCCGACCGGGCAGCGGCTCGCTGGTCGCCTGGTGCGAGGACTCGGTCATCCCGTACGCGGACAGCAGCGGAGCGCCGAACGTGCGCTCCAGCGCGCGCTGCGTGGCCGTGTTGAGAGGCGCGCTGCAGCTCCGTACGAACTTCAGGGGCGGCGCCTGCGGGCCCGGGTACTCCCGCTCCGACCGGTCCAGGAGGATCTCGTGGATGGCCGGCACCGCCGTGAACCAGGTGGCGGCCACGGCGTGCATGTCGTCCCAGAACGTGCCCGCCGAGAACCGCCCCCGCGCAGGCAGCAGTACGCAGCCGCCGCTCGCCAGGGACGCCAGCAGCGCCGCGAACAGCCCGTGGCCGTGGAAGAACGGCATCACCGCGACCGTCGCGTCACCAGGGCCCAACTCGTAGGTGGCACACACCCCTTGGACGGACGCGGCCACGTTGGCGTGGGTCAGCGGAACCATCTTCGCCCGGTCGGTGGTGCCCGCCGTGAACAGGACGAGAGCGTCCCGATCCGACAACTCACCGGCCGCGCCCCGCACGTGGGGTACGGCACCGGTGTCGAGCGTGACCGCCGCCGTGCCCGCCCGGGAGACGTCCACCCGCAGGGGCCATGCGGGTACCGGCAGCGCGGCCCTGTTTGCCGACGGACCGACGAGGACCGCCCGTGCCCCCAACGCCCCCAGCCGCGCGGAGAGTTGTGACCCCGGCAGCGCCGGATCCAGGGGTGCGACCACCAGACCCGCCCGCGTCGCGCCGAGCAGCGCGACGACGAACTCCGCGGTGTTGGCACAGATCAGGCCGACCGCGTCGCCGCGGCCCAACCCCGTGCGGCCGAGCCGGGCTGCCACGTCGTCGGCCAGAGCGGCGAGTCCCCGGTAGGAGAGGTGCACCCGCTCCCCGGTGACGACGAGAGCCCGGGCGTACGGGCGTTCACGCACCTGTCGGTCGAGGAGATCGACGAGGCCGGTGACCACTGGAGGCCGGTACCGGTCCGTGTCGCGCACGGATGCCGCGGCCTCAGCGGCCATGACCCCACCCCCTCGCGCCAGATCTGATGGAACAGTCCTCTGCGAGCCTGCGGTGACCTGCGGTCGGCGTCCAATACGCACTGGTGAACGGCCGATAGCAGCCGTCTATCAAGGGAGTTGGCGACGCCTTGGCCGGCGGTCGATAGACGTTGGTTATCGGCTGGTCGCCGATGGGTCTTGGACGCGGGCGGACGCGCTGCGGATGGTGAGAGGAGTAGCCGCTCCGGCAGGACCTGCCCAAGGAGGACCTCGGACCATGACCGCCCCCTCGCCCCTGGAGACCGCGGCAGCAGCCGACGTTCCGACCGAGCTCACCGACGGGTACCACCTGGTCGTCGACGCGCTCAAGATGAACGACGTCGACACCATCTACGGAGTGGTCGGCATCCCGATCACCGACCTGGCCCGCCTCGCCCAGGCACAGGGCATCCGCTACATCGGCTTCCGGCACGAGAGCAACGCCGGACACGCGGCGGCGGCGGCCGGCTACCTCAACAAGAAGCCCGGTGTGGCGCTGACCGTGTCGGCACCCGGCTTCCTCAACGGCCTGGTCGCGCTGGCGAACGCGACCACCAACTGTTTCCCGATGGTCCAGATCTCCGGCTCCAGCGAGCGCCACCTCGTCGACCTCAAGCAGGGCGACTACGAGGAGATGGACCAGCTCGCCGCCGCGCAGCCGTTCGTCAAGGCCGCCTACCGGGTCAGCCGCGTGGAGGACATCGGCCGGGGCATCGCCCGCGCGCTGCGCACCGCGATCTCCGGGCGCCCCGGCGGCGTCTACCTCGACATCCCCGCCGCGGTGCTCGGCTCCATCATGCCCGCCGAGGCGGGCGCGAAGACGCTCAGCCGCCTCGTCGACCCCGCCCCGCGCCAACTGCCGGCGCCGGAGGCCGTGGACCGCGCGATCGAGCTATTGGCAGGCGCCGAGCGGCCGTTGGTGGTGCTGGGCAAGGGCGCCGCATACGCGCAGGCCGACGACAGGGTCCGGGAGTTCATCGAGTCCACCGGCATCCCGTACGTACCGATGTCGATGGCCAAGGGCCTGCTGCCCGACGACCACCCGCAGTCGGCGGCCACCGCGCGTTCCCTGGCGCTGAAGAAGGCCGACGTCGTGATGCTCATCGGCGCCCGCCTCAACTGGCTGCTGGGGCACGGCCAGACGGGGTGGAACCCCGACGCCAAGTTCGTCCAGATCGACATCGACCCCAGGGAGATCGACAGTAACCAGCCCATCGCCGCCCCGCTCGTCGGCGACATCGAGTCGGTGCTCGAAGCACTCGCCGAGCGCACGAAGCCCGGCCAGATCACGGCCCCCTCGGCCTGGCGGGAGGAACTGGGCGCCCGTTCGGCGCAGAACGTCGCCAAGATGGCCAAGCGCCTGGAGGCCGACCCGCACCCCATGCAGTTCATGGGCGCGCTGAAGGCCGTACGCGATGTCATCCGCGCGCGCCCGGAGACGTACCTCGTCAACGAGGGCGCCA
Organism: Streptomyces sp. NPDC020898; assembly: GCF_044333925.1. Lineage (NCBI taxonomy): Bacteria > Bacillati > Actinomycetota > Actinomycetes > Kitasatosporales > Streptomycetaceae > Streptomyces > Streptomyces sp. NPDC020898. The sequence continues at coordinate 194,470 of NZ_JBIRRV010000013.1, read as the reverse complement.
ACGCCCTGGACATCGCGCGCAACGTCATCGACATGCACGTACCGCGCCACCGCCTCGACAGCGGCACCTGGGGCGTCATGGGCATCGGCATGGGCTACGCGATCGCCGCCGCCGTCGAGAGCGGTGCACCGGTCGTCGCCGTCGAGGGCGACAGCGCCTTCGGGTTCAGCGGCATCGAGATCGAGACGATCTGCCGCTACAACCTGCCCGTCGTCACCGTGATCATGAACAACGGCGGCGTCTACCGCGGCGACGACACCAATCCGTACGACGACGCCCCCTCGCCGACGACTCTCATGGGCGCGGCCCGCCACGACCTCATGATCGAGGCGTTCGGCGGCAAGGGTTACCGCGCCACGACACCCGCCGAGGTGACCGCCGCCCTCACCGAGGCCCTGGCCTCGGGCGGCCCGGCCCTCATCGACTGCGTGATCGACCCCTCGGCCGGCACCGAGAGCGGCCACATCGCGCACCTCAACCCCAAGGGCATCACCGTCGGCAACATCACGGCGAAGAAGTGACCCCTGACCCTCCACCACCTCGAACCAGTGCCTCGAACTCCCGCTCCGTACGCGTACGTTCACGAAAAGGAAGCAGACATGAGTGAAAAGCCGCTCGCCGGAATCAAGGTGATCGACTTCACCGGGGTCCAAGCCGGTCCCGCCTGCACACAGATGCTCGCCTGGTTCGGCGCCGACGTCCTGAAGGTGGAGCGCCCCAACGGCGGCGACGTCACCCGCAAGCAGTTGCGGGACATCGAGGACCTCGACGCGCTGTACTTCACGATGCTCAACAGCAACAAGCGTTCCCTGGCCATCAACACCAAGACCGCCGAGGGCAAGGAGGTCCTGGAGAAGCTCATCAAGGACGCCGACGTCCTCGTGGAGAACTTCGGCCCGGGCGCGCTGGACCGCATGGGCTTCTCCTGGGAGCGCATCCAGGAGCTCAACCCGCGCCTGATCTTCGGCTCGGTGAAGGGCTTCAACGACCAGTCGTCCTGGAGTGACCTCAAGGTCTACGAGAACGTCGCCCAGTGTGCCGGCGGCGCCGCCTCCACCACCGGCTTCTGGGACGGCCCGCCGACCATCTCCGGCGCCGCCATCGGTGACACCAACACCGGTATGCACCTGGCGATCGGCATCCTCACCGCGATCATCGACCGCAACAAGACCGGCAAGGGCCAGAAGGTCTCCGTCTCCATGCAGGACGCCGTGCTCAACCTCTGCCGCGTCAAGCTGCGCGACCAGCAGCGCCTGGAGCGGGTCGGCTACCTGGAGGAGTACCCGCAGTACCCGAACGGCGAGTTCACCGACGTGGTACCGCGTGGCGGCAACGCCGGCGGCGGCGGCCAGCCCGGCTGGGTGCTCAAGTGCAAGGGCTGGGAGAACGACCCGAACGCGTACATCTACTTCACCGTCCAGGAGCAGAACTGGAAGCGCACCGCCGAGGCGATCGGCCACCCCGAGTGGGCCGAGGACCCGGAGTACGCCACCGCGCGCGCCCGCCAGTCGCACATCTTCGAGATCTTCGCCGAGATCGAGAAGTGGCTCGCGGACAAGACCAAGTACGAGGCGGTGAACATCCTGCGTGAGTGGGAGGTGCCCTGCGCCCCGGTGATGAGCATGAAGGAGATCGCCTACGACGAGGACCTGCGCAAGAGCGGCACCGTCGTCGAGGTCGAGCAGAAGGGCCGCGGCACGTATCTGACCGTCGGCAGTCCGGTGAAGTTCTCCTCCTTCCAGCCGGAGGTCGCCGGTGCCCCGCTGCTGGGCGAGCACAGCTCCGATGTCCTGGTCGAACTCGGCTACGACGAGGAGACCATCGGTCGGCTGAAGGAGACCGGGGTGATCGTGTAGGCGTGGACAGCGCGGAGGGGGCCGTGGCTTTCGGGCCACGGCCCCCTCCGCGCTGTCCGGCGAGACTCAGACCGCCGCCTCGGCCTCGGCCCGCCGCCGCATCAGCTCGCGTTCCCGCTCCCGTCGCGCGGTGACGTCCCGGATGACCGCCCCGACGTACGTGCTGCCGTCCGGGCCCGGCAGCAGCACCACGCTGAACTCGATGGACAGCTTGCGGCCGTCCGCCGCCAGTGCGGGAACGTTCAGCAGATCGGCGTCCCCGTACTTGGTCGTCCCTCGGTCCATCGCCTCCTGGAACCCGTCCCAGTGACGCTTGCGGTGCCGCTCGGGGATGATGAGGTCCAGACTGCGCCCGTCCACGTCGCCCGCCAAGAACCCGAAGATGCGCTCCGCGCCCCGGTTCCAGAAGCGGATCAGTCCTTCGCCGTCGATGATCACGATGCCGTCGGGCGCCTGGGCGGCCATTCCCAGTACCACCGCCGGATTGAGATCTTCCATGTCGCCTCCATGTAGGAGCCATTGGGTTGAGACGCATACAGGACGACAGTATACAGATGGATGGTATACAGAATCCACAGAGACGAAGCTGAGCTCGTGGACCATGGTCCGTGGACAAAGGCGGGACCCCCGCGGCGCAGGGGGCGCTCCCCGCCGCAGAGGTCCCGCCGTCGTGTGCCGTCGGTCGACTAGGTCGGCATCATGCGGCGGTCCCCAGTGCGAGGAGGTCGCTGATGGCGTGGACCGTCCGAAGGGTGGGGACGTCGACGCCGGTGATGTCGGCCAGTTCGATGACGGCGGTCAGGAGGACGTCGAGTTCGAGGGGTTTCCCGCGTTCGAGGTCCTGGAGGGTGGAGGTGCGGTGGTCGCCGACCTTCTCGGCGCCGGCGAGGCGGCGTTCGATGGAGATGCCGATACGGCAGTTCAGGGCCTCGGCGACGGCGAGGGTCTCTTCCATCATGGTGTGGATGACCTGGCGGGTGCCGCCGTGGTGGCACATCTGGCGCATCGTGGCGCGCGCGAGGGCGCTGATGGGGTTGAAGGAGATGTTGCCGAGGAGCTTGAGCCAGATGTCGTTGCGCAGGTCGGGTTCGACGGGGCATTTGAGTCCACCGGCCTGCATGGCCTCGCTGAAGGCCTGGCAGCGCGCCGAGAGCCTGCGGTCCGGTTCGCCGATGGAGAACCGGGTGCCCTCCAGATGTCTGACGGCGCCCGGCCCTTCCAGCTCGGTCGCCGCGTACACCACGCAGCCGATGGCCCGCTCCGGCGCGAGTACGGCACTGACCGCGCCGCCGGGGTCCACGCTCTCGATGCGGTGGCCGTCGTGGGGTCCGCCGTGCTGGTGGAAGTACCACCACGGGATGCCGTTCTGGGCCGCGATGACGGCGGTGGACTCGTGGAGCAGAGGCTCGATGAGCGGCCCGCACGCCGCGTACGAGTTGGCCTTGAGCCCGAGGAAGACGTAGTCGACGGGGCCGATGTCGGCCGGGTTGTCGGTGGCGTGGGCGTGGGCGGTGAAGTCACCGCGGGGGCTGAACACGCGTACGCCGTGCTGCCTCATGGCCGCGAGGTGCGGTCCACGGGCGATGAGGTGGACGTCGGCGCCTGCTTGGTGCAGGGCGGCGCCGACATAGGCGCCGATGGCTCCGGCGCCGAGGATGGCGACTTTCACTGGATGGCGCTCCGTTCGGCCGAGGGTGTACCGCGGAACTGTCGAAAACTGTCGACGAAATATTGTCTACAGGATGGAGATGATGTCAGCAAGGGTTCGCGGCGACGCCCGGACGGCTCTTCGCGTCGCGTGAGCTGCGTTTCCCGGGTGTTGGTGCGCCGTAGACTGTAGGCGAAAGCCAATTCATACTTGGCTCTCATGTGTAGCGACGACGCTGCAGGGGAGGGGCTGTGATGCTGTCGACGACAGGACTGCCGCAGGGCGCGGTGCCGAAGCTCGAACGCCCCGGTCCGCTGCGCGACCGTGTCTACGAGGCGCTGCTCGAACTGATCACCACCCGCGCCCTGCAGCCCGGCCAGCACCTCGTCGAGAGCGAGCTCGCCGGACACCTCGGGGTCTCCCGCCAGCCCGTACGCGAGGCGCTCCAGCGCCTGAGCACCGAGGGCTGGGTCGACCTACGACCGGCCCAGGGTGCCTTCGTGCATGAGCCGACGGAGGCGGAGGCCGACCAACTCCTCACCGTGCGCACCCTGTTGGAGGCCGAGGCGGCCAGGCTCGCCGCGGCCAACGGGGGTGCCGCAGCCATCACCGTGCTGGAGGAGCTGTGCGCCGAGGGTGAGCGCGCGGTCGCCGCCGATGACGTGGACGGGGCGGTGGCCATGAACGCCCGGCTCCACGCGAAGGTCATGGAGCTCGCCGGCAACACGGTCCTCGCGGAGCTGGCGGCGCAGGTCGACCGCCGGGTCCGCTGGTACTACACGCCGGTCGCCCGGCAACGCGGACAGCAGTCCTGGATCGAGCACCGCGAGCTGATCGCAGCGATCAGGGACCGCGACGAGCAGCAGGCGACGGAGATCATGCGGGCCCACACGGAACACACGCGGAAGATGTACCACGAGCGGGAGAAGTGACCGCGCCCTCGCCCCCTGCACCGTAACCTTCCGGTTGCTCCCTGCGAGTCCCTGAAACCGCTCCTCCGACCGGCCCGGGGCGCTGCCCGACCCACGGAAATGCAGGTGAAGGGCTCTCCGAAAGCTTGGTATTGTTGTCCATGTCGCTGCGGGGAACACCTCCGAGCAGCGGCAGACACCTGGTCCGGGTGGCGGAATGGCAGACGCGCTAGCTTGAGGTGCTAGTGCCCTTTATCGGGCGTGGGGGTTCAAGTCCCCCCTCGGACACACTTATTACAGTTTGACACCTTGCGATCAGCACCTGATCTCGGCCTGTGGCCGAGATCAGGTGCTTTTTGCTGCCCGCAGCCGAGTTCGATCTGGTGCTCGCACTGATACGCCTCCTCCTCCTCCTCCTCCTCCTCCTCCTCCTCCTCGGCCGACGGCGCGTCCGCCCAACTGCCGTTGAGGTGCAGGTTCAGCGCGGGCAGCACCGCTCAGATCTGTGCCTCGCGGACGCAGGCGTTGCGCGGTCGCGTCGTGTCGTCCTGCCCCCGACCGCCCCTGCGTCACCGGGCGTGAGCAGTTGACGTACAGAAAGTGCCGCTGAGATTGATCTTGCTGGAGCTGGCCCACCTCGTCGGCGCTTCGAGCTGACGAGGCACGGCGCCAGCGCGCAGCTCACGCAGGTCCGGAATGTGGTTGTAGAAGGTGCCCGGCGAGACGCCCAGCAGCTTGGCGATCGAGGTGATCGAGCGGCCGGGGTCCGGCAGCAGATCGCGAACGGCGCGGATGACTTCCTCGGTGGCGACGCTCGGACGCCCGCCGACCCGGCCGCGCTCGCGGGCGGCGGCCAGGCCCTCGTTGGTGCCGATGACGATGAGTTCGCGAATGAACTCGGCGAGCGCGGCGAAGACGTGGAAGACGAGCCGGCCGCCGGGGGTTGTGGTGTCCAGGTTCTCGTGCAGCGAGGTGAAGCCGATCCCGCGCTCGCGTAGTTTGGAGACCATGTCGATGAGGTCCTGGAGGCTGCGGCCGTAGCGGTCCAGGCTTGGGACGACGAGGGTGTCGCCGGGGCCAAGGAAGGCGTGGCGCGCCTGCAGTTCGGGGCGGAGCGCGTTCTTGCCGGACTTCTTGTCCGCGAAGATCTTCCTGCACCCGGCGGCGGTGAGCGCGTCGAGCTGCCGCTCCAGCTTCTGTCCGCTGGTCGAGACTCGCGCGTACCCGATCTTGATCTCGGTGCGGACAAGTGGTTTGGCGACGAGGAGGCCCGGCTGGTGACGTTCAGGGCTTCACGGCGCTGAATTTCCACCGGCAGTTGGCGGGCCAGGTTCAGATGATCAAGGATTTGCGGGCAGTCTCAACGACTTTCCTGGATCATGGTCCCGAGCCGGTTGATCTCTATGATCCGGGTGATCTGCGTGCAGCCGCCCTCGCGTCAAGGCCATCGTCCACGTCCGCCACTACGAACCTTGGCAAGGAGGCTCAGCGCACCGGCCTACCGGTGCGGCGGTTCAAGACGTCAATTTCTCTGCCGTAGACGCGAATCAGATCACCGTCTACTTCAACGGTTGCGGTTGGGTCGATTTCCCGCTTCCACAGAGTCGTGCCGCGCTGCACGTCTACCGCTAGCAGCAGTTGATAGTCGGATACCCCCTTCTTCAGTAGGACAGTAACAAAGGCCGTCCTGCCTGCGATGACAGCGGGCCGTGCGCCGGACATCGGCAGCTCGAAGCTCCATTTCTTGCGGCCGGTAGCCGAATCGAAGCCCGCGATCGGAAATTTAGTTATATCCCGATCTGAATGAACTCCCCATCCAACCGAGACAACACCGTCCCTGACGGCTGGGGTCTGACTGACAGCCTCTGCGGAGATGCTGACTTGAGACCAGATCTTCTGTCCAGTGAGAGGATCTAGAGCAAGCAACTGACTATCGGCATGGATGTACAAGAGCCCGTCAAGGGTGATCCCAGAGGAGCTGCTGTGCTCAAATGTGCGCTTCCAGAGGACCCGCCCCGTTGAGGCCACTACACAGCAGATATGGGCACTGTCTGTAGTGTATCCATCCACCTTTCTTGTCTCAAAAGAATCGCCAATGACCACGGCAGCACCTCCCACAGAAAATGCTGGTTGATCTACGTCAATACCGGGTTCCCTGAACCAGTCTTCCTTTCCAGTGGCAGGGTTCAATCCGCTCAATAGGCCACCGCCCATGCGGGAGACGATAATCGCATCACTGTGGGGAAAAAAATTCTGGATATCGTGGGTGCGGTGTGTGAATTCCCATACCCCCTTACCTGTTTTCACATTGACGGCGTATAGTGCGTCGGTCCCGTCCGGACGGTATGGACCCCCCCTGGGGACGAAAAGGAGCAGTTCTCCAGCGAATGCCATATGCGCTACACCATTGGTGGTTCGGCGCCATAGTTCGTGGCCCGTGTGAGCGTCCAGGGCGATGATTCTGCCAGTCGATGTCGGCGAGGTGTCATCCTCCATCCAGTAGGCAGAGGTGATGAGGATTCCCTTCGTTACAATCGGAGTGGTCAGCTCTACTGCCTTGGCGGGCTTGGCATTCGGTTTTCCTGCTGCGGGTGTACCGATACCATCCAGGGTGAAACGCCACTTTTCCGCTCCCGCCTTGGCATCGAAAGCCCGTACAATACCACCGGTCTGTGCGGTAAACAGGGTTGCACCGCTCCGTACAAACAGGGGCATCCCCACGGGCTCTCCGATGAGAGCGATTGGCCAGGCTGTCGTTTTTGGTACTACGGTGGAGGTTTTGCTCGGCGATGGCGAACCAGGCGGCGGTTCCAGGACTTTCGGCATTTCGGAGGGGGCGGGCCGCTCGCGCCAAAACCAGGCTCCGATGAGAGCGCTCGCGCCCGCACCGGTAACTAGCAGGCGTCGAGAGATCTTTCCCTCCTGCCCATCCCTGCCTACGATTCTACCCATCACTCCCCCTTTGGCACGGTTATTGCCCGGATCGTTCGCGGCTCTTGCTGTGCAACTCCCGCAGGCTGGGCGACACAACGTGGCCGCCTTCATTTTTTCCTGCCATGAACTTGTTGACGACGGTGTCGCCCATTTTGCGCATGCATGCGTCGTCTGAAAATGCCCAGGCTGTATGCGGCATCGAAGCCATCGAAAATTCCCCGTCAACGGGAAAGAAGTTCTCGGAGTGGGTCTCGCGGAGTTCTAGTTTCACCCGGTAGAGCCAGAGGGGAGAAGCATGGATGATAGGATCTTCTGGACCGAATGTGATTGCCAGGGTATCGCCGCTGCGGGGTTTTACCTCGAACTGCGCCGGGAGCGTCTGCGTGGAGCCGGTGGACACGCTGGACGGCACGCCATAGCTGTATTTCCCGGTGATCGCCAGATCGCCACCGATGGGCTTGCAGGGAGAAATCTTGCGGACCTCTTCGAAAGTGGCGCGTACTTCGACAATCACCGCAGACAGTTCCCCGTCATTGTGAAGAGTAACTGATGCGGCGGCAGTCTCCAGGGGGTACTTACCAGTCTTCTCTCCGGTTGCTGATGATCTCTCGACGTGCTCGACATCCATATCGAGGGCCTCGGTTTTCGAAATTGATAAGTCAACCTTGGGTTCCCCTTCCCACGGGTTGGGTACCCATCCCATTACGGCCGCGATGGAGGCCGCTGCGGCGGCACCGATGAGACTCTTCACAAAGGGGCGGCGGACCGTTGTGTTGATGCGGCTTCGGATGCCGGGGGTGCTCGGTGGATTCGGAGCGGGAGCGCTGCGGGTACCCGGCGAACTTGGAGTTCCTGATGTGTTCGACCCGGGAGTGCTGGGCGGGCCCGGCGGAGTGCTCATGACTGAAAGCTCGCAGCGGGAGCAATCGCCACTTGCGGCCCATGGAAGGAGATCGTGCGCTTGCACCGCAGGTGCGCGGTACGGTCCAGTGACGTCATGCGCGGCATTCTCCAGGGTCTCCGGCTCGGATGGAGTAAGCACGCCAGTACCATCGGGCGTCGCAGAAGTTTCCTGACCAGGGCCGGAACGATCTGCACAGCCGACACCCAGACCCCTTGCGCTACACCCGAACGAGTGACTCGGCACCCGGCTTCAGACGAGTCAAAAACGCCCGCACCCTACGGCCATGCAAGCCATGCCCCTTCCATCGAGGCCCTGCGGTCGTACTTCGCCAGCCCCTGAGCCCGGGTCTGTGGAAGTGAGGTGAGCAGCACGCCGGATAGCGGTGAGGATTCAGTGCTACGAAGCCCTGAACGTCACAGCTCTGCGGGGTCCGGGCGGCCTCGCAGAGCGATCTTCAGAAAACGAAGGTTTGTTGAAGGTCGGGGTGTGTCCGGTGACGCGGAACGAAGGTGCCCGGAGCTGTCAATCCTGACGATCGTCAAGGTCCGATGTTGCCGTTTGGCTCGGGTTCCCTACTGTTCCCGCTTCTACGTTCGGGCCTCATGGAACGAGAACCGCGAATGAAAGTCCGAGCCGGTCGGCTGCTCGGCGCGTTGGCCGTCCTGGGCGTGGGAGCAGGAGTTGTCACTTGGCTGTCCCCCGGTGGGCTGGGCGAAGCTGGTGCTGTCGAGGTCACGGGTGGGGCTTCGGCATCCGCGTACCGGTCGGTGGCCGGGGCGGTGGCGGATGCACCGTCGTGGCTGGGCCCGCTCCTGGAAGTGGCCACCGAGGGCACGTTGGTGATCCTCGGAATGCTGCTGGTCTGGATGTGGTGGACGGCAATCCGCCGCAAAGACACACGGGAGGTCGCCGGATCCGTGCTGACCGGTCTCGGCACCGTCGCGGCCTATGCGGTGAGTGAAGCGGTGAAGCTCGTCGTGGACGAGGAGCGTCCTTGCCGTGTGTTACGCGCAGGCGCCGAATCTATCGCGGAATGCCCCGGAGCGGGGGACTGGTCGTTCCCGAGCAACCACGCCACCCTGGCCGCCGGCCTGGCTGTCGGTCTCGCCGTGCTGCGGCCCCGCCTCGCCGCGATCACGCTGCCGCTGGCCGGGGCTGCCGCGCTGCTGCGTGTGCTGGTGGGGGTTCACTACCCGCACGATGTGCTCGTCGGCGCGACGCTCGGCGGCGCTGTCGTGGCGGCGGTGCTGCTCGCGTTCATGCCCCTTGCCCAGGGGGCGGCATCACGGCTGGGAAGGTTGAGGCGGAATGATCCCGGCCTCGTGGGCCACCACCGCGGCAGCGGCCCGGTTGTCGACGCCCAGCCTCGCCAGGATGGAACTCACGTGGGCTTTGACCGTTCCCTCCACCACGTGGAGCCGCCGGGCGATCTGCCCGTTGGACAGGCCGCTTCCGAGAAAGGCCAATACCTCTCTTTCCCGAGCGGTGAGGGCGTTGACCTGGTCGCGGGCGGCGGAGCGCCGACCGGCCAGGGCGCCCGCGCCCGTAGCAGCGAGGTGCGCGATGACCCGGGCCGCGACCTTCGGTGACAGGTAGGCGGCGCCTTCGGCCACCGCACGGACTCCGGTGAGCAGTTCCTCTGGCTCGCCCGACTTGATCAGGAAGCCTGCTGCACCACCGCCGAGCGCCTTGAGGATGTAGTCGTCCTCACCGAAGGTCGTCAGCATGATGATGCTCGTGGCCGGCACTGTGTTGCGGATTTCCGCGGCGGCGTCGATGCCGTTGATTCCCGGCATGCGGATATCGAGTACCGCCACCGCGGGACGATGGCGCTGGACCAGTTCCACGGCATCGTGCCCGTCGACGGCCTCGGCGACGACTTCGATGTCCGGATCCGTGGCAAGAACGGCGCGTACTCCTGCGCGGATCATCGGCTCGTCGTCGGCGATCAGCACCCGGATCATCGAACGCTCACGGGGTGATCGTGTCCAGGGACACCAGGGTGTCCTTCCGGAAGCAGAGCTGATAGGCGTCGCCGGACCGGTCGTCGAACCGGTCGGCCGTCATCGAGTAGTACTCGCACGTTGTGCCGTCTCCCGTCGGCTCGGCAGTCAGCGGTCGGTAGTTCGTCTGCCGGTCCGGCAGGAGACGCTCCACCTCGGAACGATCTTGTCCTACATGTAGGCGGGCATAGTCGCGTGGGTCCAGGACCGACTGTGACGCCGACATCATCTCCCAGCCCATGAGGGCTCCGCTCAGCAAAGCTCCCGTCACGAGGGGCACCATGACCGCGGCGACCAGAGCCCGGCCGACCCGGCGCCGAGCGCGGCGATGTTCCTGCGGCAGCTCGTAACCGCGGGAGGCCGAGTGTGCGAGCGGCGGCGAGGGTGTGTGCGGGATACGCGCGACGACTGCGTAGCCTCCGTCGCGCGGGCCGTGGTCGAACAAACCTCCGGTCAACCGCATACGTTCTTGGAGGCCGATAAGGCCACGCCCTCCGCTCCGAGGCCGGGGCCGCTGGTTGGCCGCAGACGATGGCGGGCCGTTCTCCACGACGACCTTTGTTTCTGTTGCCGTATGCGTCACGTGGACAGTCACGGTCGCGCCGGACGCGTGCTTGGCAACGTTGGTCAGAGCTTCCTGCACGACCCGGTGAGCTGCACGTTTGACCACGGGCGGCACGTCGTCCGCCTCGCCGCCGGTGCGCAACTCCACTGTGAGGCCGGCCGCGGAAGCCTCGGAGGTCAGACTCGTGAGGCTGGAGCTGTTGGGGTCCATGGGCGTTGCGTCGGTCTCCTCACGCAGGACACCGATCACCTCGCCGAGACGCTCCACCGCGGCCGCGGCTCTGGCTCGGATGTCCCCTGCGGCCTTTTGGTGGTGCTCTTCAAGGTCCGGCGCGAGTTTGAGTGCGCCGGCCGACAGGGCGATCAGGCTGAGGTCATGGCCGAGTACGTCATGCATGTCCTGAGCGATACGTGCCCGCTCGCGCAGCCGGGCTTGATCAGCGATCAGTTGCTGCTCGCGTTGCAGCTGATCGGCAAGCTCCCAACCGGCCCGGACAAGCTGCCGATACTGGCACCAGAACCGGCCCGCGAACCAGGGCAGCATCGTGGCGGCAACCACCACTGTCACAAACCGGCTGGCCAGAGGGAGCCAATCAGGAACGACGAACAAGGCCACCACGCCGGCCGCGAGAATCGCGACCAGGGCGAGCGCTGTCGGCCCCGTCCGTCCAGGACGTCGTCCTGCCAGGAACGCGGCGACGGCAGTCGGGACGGCCCACCACGGGTTCATCACGCTCAGACCGGCAACCACCGCGGTAGCCGCCGCGAGAATGGTCCCAGGATCAAGTGCCCGCCGTAGAACAGCGGTTCCGGTCGCAGTCCCACCGCTGATCATTGTGTTGTCCACGGAGGTGACGGTACGGACATCGGGCGCCCTCCGACCACTGCCGAAAGTCCCATCTACGTCGGTGACCGGCGGGCACTGAGCGCCGAAAACATCACGCTTCGTGCAGTACTTACCGGCTCAACGATCGCCCAGGAACGCGGATCTGGCGAGTGTCTGCGCGGGGCCGTGCTCCCGTTCTGGTCCTACTCCTCGTCGTCCGTGTCTTCGGTCGCGTCCGGATCGCGCAGTGGGCGCAGGCCTTGGTGGTCGGTCTGCCGCAGTTCTCCGGCACCCGTTCCAGCGGCACGCCCAGCTGTTCGGCCCAGGTCCTGCGCCACCCTGCCCGCCGGTCCGCGCGCGCCTGCCGGGCGCGAGCGGCACCTGACTCGCGCAGCGCGACTTCGGCACGGGCGGCCTCCTCACTGCGCAGCCAGGGAGGTGGTGCGGACCGCAGGGCAGTCACGTGCTGGGGGTTCCACAGCCCCGTGCTGCCGCGCGGCCTCAGCGCCGCGACGATGTCGACCGGGAGGCCGAACAGCTCGGCGACCGTCTCGTCGGTGAGACGCGTCGCCTCCCGGGCCGCCGCCAGCACCGCACGCTCCTCTGCGGCGCGGGCCCGGTGCGCGGCGGCCTCGGCCTCGGCTGCCACCACCGCCGCGCGCGCCTGCGCCAGCCACTGTGGTGGTGCGGCGAGCACGCTCTCCAACTCGGCCCGCGCCATGTAGCGCCGACCATGTCGGTGCGGCCCGCGAACACGGCCGGGTCGACGCCGGACCGCCGCTCGATCTCCGCCGGCCCCGTGAGTTCGGCGCACGCTGGGTGCGCCGGCGGCAGAATCTCGTTGAGCAGTGCGGCGCGCTCTTCGGCGCGCATTCGGCACTCCTCGACCACGGCCGCCAATACGCCGACCGCCTTGTCGGTGGCGAACTTCTTCAAGAACCGTTCCTAGGGACTGAGCGGGAGTGAGTCCTGTTGCCAGGTCTCGTGCTCGGCCGAACGCCCCGGACGGTGTTGGGCGTTCTGGTTGCCCGCGTTCGCTCCGCGTCCGGGCCGTACGGATCGTGTCCGTGGTCCGGGGATGCGGGGGCGGGTTCCCTCACGCCCAAGGACGCCTGGTCCGGCCTGGACGGTCCGATGCCCCACCGCATCACTCCGGTGTGGTGGGGGCGGTGTCGTCCGTCGCCGGATCGGGTGTCCCTGGGCGCGCCTTCCGATCGCCACGGCGGCAGCATCGTGGCGGGTGGTTGTGCGGGTGGTCGTGGTGAGGGGTTTCTGCCAGTGCTGGGCGCCCCAGCGGCTCGTGTAGGCCGGGTCGACGGCGATGACCGCGATCCCCGTCTGGTCCGCCATCGATGACAGCCGGGCGCGGAGCTTGCCGGTGGGCATGCCGGAGATGAGCTGCCGGAAGCGTTTCCTGCGGCCGTGTTTCTCCCGGGTCTTCTCGGCGCCGAAGTCCAGGTCCTCCACCGCGATCGCCTTCACACCGCACGTTCGGGCCCAGTGCAGGAGGCGGGTGAGGGCGTGGCGGACCTGGGCGTCACGGTGTTCGGCGGTGCCGGACAGGTCGTAGAAGAAACGGCGCGGGGCGCCGGTGGGGTTGCCGTGGATGTCGAGGCGCCAGGCGGCGAGGTGGTCGGCGTTCATATCGACACCGATCACGCCGTGGGCGAGCGCAGCCTCCACGGGGAGGGTGGGGGTGGGCGGGATCTGCCAGGAGGCGGTCAGGTACCAGCGGTCCCGGCCGGTATCGAGGTGGATGCGGTAGGCGACCGCCCGGTTGGCTACGACGCGGTCGGCCCACTCGCCGCCCCGGTGCGCGAACGCGACCCGGCCCGCGAGGACATACCGTCCGTGCGAGGCGTTCGCCAGATGCGCGAGCGGTGCGGGGAGTTTGATGCTGACCTCGCCGTCCGGGCTGATCCGGATCGTCTCGTTGCCGTAGCGCTTGCCGGACTCACCGTCCGCCTGACAGAACCAGCGCTCCGCCTCCCACCGCCCACGCCACGCCCGCTCGGTGAGCTGGGCCGCCTCCAGATGGTGCCGGGTGCGGGCCAGCCGCTTGCCGCCGCGTACGACGTGGACGAGGCCGGCCTCACGGTCGGCTCGCGCGGCAGTCAGACGGTCCTGAAGTACCCGCAGCCGCCTCGACTTCGCATGCCACTCCCGCGCCGACCGATAACCCCCGGGCGCCTTCTTCGTTCCCTTCTGACCGACCGGCAGTGACAGCCGCTGTTCGATGGTGCGGACACCGGCTTCCAGGCTGTGGACATGCGTCAGCTGACAGCGCCGGGCCAGCGCCCACTGGTCGTGAGTGGCCTTGGTGATACTGCCCGCCCAGCGCGACGACGACAGTGGCGTCAACTCCCGCTTGCGCACCGCCCACGCCTCCCCGGAGTGCTCCAGGCCGTCCCGGCTACGCGCTTTGAGGTCCTTCGAAGCCAGCGACCCCAGATGGGCCCCGACCAGGCGCAGCACCTTCTCATCGTCCGGCGTCAGCTGCTTGAGGCGGGTCCGCACGGCCGCACCAGACGGACCGGACGCGACCAACGGCGCCGCCATGCTCCTCAGCTCGCCCACCCCGCCACCCCCACCCGAAGATCCCGTCGCCATGGGAAACGAGCCTCACCCGTGAAGGTCACGCATTCGATGCAGGAACGTCAGTTCCCCCACCGAAAACCGACACCACAGCCGAGGCGCGCGACACGGCTACAGACCATCCACACTCACTCCCGCTCACCAGAACGCTTGTGAACACACTCGAGCGCCAACAGCTCCAAACCCTTCCAGATAGTCGCCGCGTCCCGCCGCCCAGTTCACGGCGGAACCGCTCTGGAACACGGGGGCTTCGTCGTCCTCGCCCATGGGGTCGGTGGGATGCACGGGGATGTCCTGTTCGCCCACAGGGGTGAGTCCGGCGACCGGCCGTCCGTTCTTGGTCACTGCGACGCGCTCGCCGCATTCTGCGGTGGCGAGGATTTTGGAGGCGTTCTGGTTGAACTCCCGCGCGGTCGTTTCCATGTACTGCACGGTACTCATTCGTTGTGTGGGCGACTCCGTAGATGCCCTCACCTGTGCTGCCCGGGGCTCTTTGCGTTCATAGGGAGTCGGCTTGCGAGGTTTTCCGCTGCTCGCCCTCGTCCGGCAAGGTGTTGATCAGAGGTACGAGGAGTGGGTGGACCGAGAAGCCGGACGCGGGACCGGGGCCCGAATCGTATTCGGCCTTCAGGACAGGTGCGGCCGAGTCTGAAATCTTCCCCAGGCCTCGCAGTACGCCGGTGAGGCGGGTGACCGGTTTGGTGAAGCCCCTGAGGGAGCGGTCCTCGTCGTACTGGCAGATCTCGTAGATGCTGGTGGCGTCCGCGACGCCCTCCATTTCGGCGGCGTACTTGATCACGGCGACGCGGTCTCCGTAACCCTCGTAGGTCAGCCGGTCGAAGAGTTCCTGGAGCGCGCCGGCTGTCCAGCCCCCGTGCGTCTCCTCGTCGGTTCCGATCCGCTCGACCCGTTCGATGTCCTCGACGGATCCCTCCTGGAGGCTGAACTCAAGGGTCGACGCGGCGACTTCCAGGAAGCGCTTGGGCGTGAGCATGAAAAGCCGACCGCCACCGCGGGTCCTGAGCTCTTCGGTCAGTTCCGGCCGGGGGCCGCGGTTGAAGCCCTGCTCCTTGCGCCACCAGTCCTCCTTGCCGTCCGCCGTCACGAACAGCACGTCGCACTGGCGGCGGGCGGCCTCCCGGAGGATCTGCTCCCAGACGAGATAGTCGGCGGCCGCCCCCACACCGTCCTTCGTCCTGTCCATGTACCCGGGAGGCAGACGCTCCTTGACGCGGCGCATTCCCTCCGCGATCGCCTTGACGTAGTCCTCCGGGCTCAGCGGAGCACCGACGCGGCCGACGAGGGCGGGCTCCAGTTTCGTGATGACCGGGTCGGTGCTCGTGTCCTGGGTGATGTTCTGCCACTCGCCCTCACCGACGTTGACGATCGCCTTCTGTACGTCGTTGAAGACGTCGTGCAGCTGACCACGGAGGCGGTCGGTCTCGTCCTCGGACAGGGCCACGCGATTGGCCCAGGTACGCAAGGTCCGCTCCGCCTGTGACGCGTGACCGGCCATGTCCTCCGCGGCCTGGGCACCGGACGACCGTGCGTCGCTGAGTGTGCCCTCGCGGTTTCGCCAGAATTCCACAAGGGCCTGGTGGGGCACCCACAGCCGGTTGTCCAACCCGCCGAGCGCGCGCAGCAGGTCACCGCGGGCTTGCTCGGTGTACCGGTAGAGATTCAGCAGTACATTGGCGTCGGGGGCGACCAGACCACGAGTCAGTACGGCCTTGAAGTCGTCGGCTGTCGGGGTCCGGAAGGCCCCGAAGTCATCGAAGAGCCCACGGTTGTCCGCACCGGCCGACGTGTCCCTCGCCACCACTGGTACCCCCGTTGTGTCGCACCGATCCAAGAGGCCGCGCGCCTCCTGTGTCCTCTGGTCGGGACCGTATCCCGGCGAGGGCCCACGTAAAGGCGGAACAGGAAAGGCGCCCTAACTGCCTTGCGGGGCACTGGGCTTCAGTCGGACCTCGGACTCACCTCGGCCCATGTGGTCTTGCCGCTCGGCGGATATTGCTCCGTGCCCCAACGGTCGGCGAGGGCGGCGACCAGGAGCAGGCCGCGGCCCGACTCGCTGTCCATGGGTGTCTCGAAGTCCGCTCGCGGGATGGGGAGTTGCTCGCCGCGTGCGTCGGTGACCGAGACGCGCACGGTGTCGGTCGCCACGTCGAGCGTCAGGGAGACCTGGAAGTCGCGGCCCTGGACGCGGCCGTGCAGCGCGGCGTTGGTGGCGAGTTCAGCCACGATCTGTTCGGCGCGTTCGGTTACGGCGGGTGACACCTGCCAGGCCTGGAGCCGCTCCACGGCCAGTAGCCGGGCGAGGCGGGCGCCGCGGCGGGTGGAGGACAGCCGCTGAGCGAACGTGCGTACGGTAGCGGAGATTTGGGGCGCGGGGGCGTTCATGGGGCAACTGTGGCGGGCACGCGGGGTCGGGTTCCAGGGGTACGTCCCGTACGGTGCGTCAGCGTACGGGGACGTTCTGTAGACGGTACGTCGATCTTGCCGTCACTCTGGGTGAGTCGATCGCGGGGAACAGCCGCACGTACGCACCTGGAGGTGGCCGCGCATGACGGACGGTACGGAGAGCTTGGACGGCTTGGACGACGATGACCTGACGGCCGGTGAGATGGAGCGGGAGCCCGACCCTTCCGACAGTCTGCGGACCTTCGGGGCCGTCGTCCAGGCCCTGCGCGAGCACGCCGGGTACAGCAGGGCCGAGTTCGGAGACCTGGTTCGCTACTCCAAACACACTGTGGAGTCGGTGGAGTTGGGACGACGGATGCCGGACGAGTCGTTCGTGGAACTGGGCGAGGAAGCGACGGGGAACACGGGGGCGCTGCGGAAGTCGGCGAGGTTCCTGACGCGGGGGGACGCGGGGCTGGCGGTGTGGTTCCGGCGGTGGGCGCGGTTCGAGAAGGTCGCGGTAAGTCTGTGCACGTATGAGTGCAGGCTGGTGCCGGGGCTGTTGCAGTCGGAGGAGTATGCGCGGGCGGTGTTCGAGGGCACCATTCCGGTGGTCACGGACGGGGAGTTGGAGGCGCTGATGGCACGGAGGTTGGAACGGCAGAGGATGCTCTACACGCGGCCTACCGTCCCGTTCAGCTTCATCGTCGAGGAGCATGTCCTCCGGCGCCGGTTCGGGGACGCCGAGCAGATGCGGGGCATGTTCGATCACGTGCTGGAGCACAGCGCGCCACGCAATGTGACGCTTCAAATCATGCCGCTGGAGGGTGGATTGCACGCGTGTTTGGACGGTCCTCTGCAGCTCTTGGAGACTCCGGAGCGTCGGCGGCTCGCGTACTCGGAAGGGCAGCAGAACGGCCGTCTGATCAGCGACGCGAAAGAGGTGAGCCTCCTCTGTCAGCGCTATGACACACTGCGCTCGCAGGCCCTGAACCCCCAAGAGTCACGAGGCCTGTTGGAGCGAATGCGAGGAGAGCTATGAGCACAACGGAACTCGCCTGGTTCAAGTCCAGCTATAGCGGTAGCCAGGGCGACAGTTGCATTGAGGTCGCCGTCACCGAACAGGCCATCTGCGTACGGGACTCCAAGGACGTGGCACGCCCTCACTTCGCAGTCGGGCGCGAGGGATGGTCGCGGTTCGTGGGCTCCGTGTCGGGAGCCTGAGGCTAAATCTGCGTATCCCGGCGGTGACGCTGTGGCGTACGCCGCCGGGACGCATCGGCTTACCGAGCGGGTCAGTCTCAGTCCCGCAGCCGGTCGATCTGCCGCAACTTGTTCGTCGCGTCCAGTGCCGCGACCTTGTAGGACTCCGCGAGTGTCGGGTAGTTGAAGACCGCGTCGACCAAGTAGTCGACCGTGCCGTCGCAGCCCATCACGGACTGGCCGATGTGGATGAGTTCGGTCGCTCCCGTGCCGAAGCAGTGGACGCCGAGGAGTTTGCGGGTCTCGGGGCAGACCAGGAGTTTGAGCATGCCGTGGGAGTCGCCGATGATCTGGCCCCGGGCCAGTTCGCGGTAGCGGGACATGCCCACCTCGAACGGGATGCTCTCCTCGGTGAGTTGGTCCTCGGTGCGGCCGATGAAGCTGATCTCGGGGATGGTGTAGATGCCGATGGGCTGGAGGTTGTGCATCTGGCCGACGGGCTCGCCGCACGCGTGGTACGCCGCCGCCCGGCCCTGTTCCATCGAGGTCGCGGCGAGCGCCGGGAAGCCGATGACGTCGCCGACGGCGTAGATGTGCGGGACCTCGGTGCGGTAGTGCTCGTCGACGGTGATCCGGCCGCGCCGGTCGGCCGACAAACCGGCCTTGTCGAGGGTGAGTTCGTCGGTGAGGCCCTGTCGGCCCGCCGAGTACATCACGGCGTCCGCGGGGATCTTCTTGCCGCTCTCCAGGATGGTGAGGGTGCCCCGGGGATGGCTTTCGACGGCTGCGACCGTCTCGCCGAAGCGGAAGGTGACGGCCAGGTCCCGCAGGTGGTACTTCAGGGACTCGATCACCTCGACGTCGCACATGTCGAGCATCCCGGCCCGCTTCTCGACCACCGTGATCTTGCTGCCCAGGGCCGCGAACATGGAGGCGTACTCCATGCCGATCACCCCGGCCCCGACGATGACCATGGAACGCGGCACCCGCTCCAGGTTGAGCACGTTGTCCGAGTCCATGATCGTACGTTCGTCGAACTCGACGCTGTCCGGTCGGGCCGGCCGGGTCCCGGTGGCTATGACGATGTGTTCGGCGGTCAACAGCCGTTCGTGTCCGGACACTTCGTGCAGCGCGACGGTGTGGTCGTCCACGAACCGGCCGGTGCCGGCGAACAGGGAGACGTGGTTGCGGGACAGTTGGCTGCGGGTGACGTCGACCTCGCGGCTGATCACGTGCTGGGTGCGCGCGGTCAGGTCGGCGACGGTGATGTCCTCCTTGAGGCGGTAGCTCTGGCCGTACAGATCGCGCTGGGTGAGGCCGGTGAGGTACAGCACCGCCTCGCGCAACGTCTTGGAGGGGATGGTGCCGGTGTGGATGGAGACCCCGCCGACCGTGTCGGGGCGGTCGATGACAGCGACCCTGCGGCCCAGTTTGGCCGCCGCGATGGCAGCCTTCTGGCCGCCGGGGCCGGATCCGATGACAAGCATGTCGAAGTCGGGCACCCTCGCGAGTCTGTCAGTCCGAGGGCACCGCCCGAAAGGGTGAACGGGCAACCGAACGCTCAAGACGGCTCAAGACGGCTGCGGAGTGCGGCGTTCGAGGCCCTTGCGGTCGTAGTAGCGGGTCATGGCGAAGCCGAAGAGCAGGGCGAGGGCGGCGCCGATCGCGATCATGGTCCAGGCGCGGGTGAGACCGGCGTCCCCGCGGGCGTCGAAGTAGAGGATGGCGCGTACCCCGTCGCCGAGTTGGCGCATGGGCTCGAACACGGCGAGGAACTGGTAGAAGCCGGGGACCGCCTGCAGCGGGACGGTGGCCCCGGACGAGGGCAGGCCCAGCACGATGAACACGAACATCGACACGAGCTGCCCGATCCCGCCGAAGGCCGCGTTGATGGCCTGGACGCCGAGGCCGACCGCGAGGGTGGCGCAGTAGGAGTACAGCCACAGCAGGGGCAGGTGGTCGGCGTCCATGTCGAGGATGCCGACGGTGGCGAGCATGACCAGGGAGACGCTGAGGAGCGTGATCCCGGCGGTCATGCCCATCTTCAGCAGCAGCGTCTGGGTGCGGTCGATGGGCACCGTGGGGCGGCGCG
The DNA here is from genome assembly GCF_044333925.1 of Streptomyces sp. NPDC020898. Classification (NCBI taxonomy): domain Bacteria; kingdom Bacillati; phylum Actinomycetota; class Actinomycetes; order Kitasatosporales; family Streptomycetaceae; genus Streptomyces; species Streptomyces sp. NPDC020898. Next base: position 174,531 of record NZ_JBIRRV010000013.1, on the reverse strand, counting down.
TGTGCCAGGGGCCGATCTCGTTGTCGGCGTAACCGAGGGAGGTGTCCACCCCGTTGCTGATGACGTTGGCGCCCAGGAACCCGGCCAGCACCAGCAGCAGGGTGTAGTAGAAGGTGCTGAGGCCCAGCCCGCTGTGGGTGCCGATCGGGTGGCCGACCTGGGTGGTGACGGTGACCGGGTCGGCCAGCAGCAGCTTCGCCGTGCCGTCGGCCCGCGTCGCGCTCGCCGTCAGCTGCTCGCCGATGGTCGCCGAGGCCTGGTGCGCGGCCTGCGTGGTGATCTGACTGGCGAGGGAGGAGCCGAGGCTGCCCTTGCCGGGGTTCGTCAGCACGGTCAGCGTCGGGCGGGCGGTGGCGCTCGTGCCGGTGAGCGCCGCGACCGAGGCGGTGAAGCCCTCGGGCACGACCAGCACGCCGTAGAGCTTGCCCGAGTCCAGCTGGTCCTGGGCCCGGGCGAGGCTCAGTTGACGCCACTCGGCCTTGTCGCCGCCGCCGGAGGTGCCGGAAGTGTCGGAAGGGCCGGTGGTGACGGCCCGGGTGATCTGCGTACCCAGGTTCTCCTTCTGCCCGGTCAACGGCTCGCCCCGGTCCGCGTTGACGATGCCGATGGGCAGGTCGTGCAGGTCGCGGTTGGGGCTGACGATGCCGCCCATGTAGAGCAGCGACAGCAGCAGCGCGAGCAGCCCGGTCAGGACGGTGGGCAGCAGCCACAGCTTGGGGCGGCCCAGCAGCGCGATGGCGCGTGCCTGGGCTCCGGCGCCGGCGGGGGACGGGGGCTCGGACGTACTGTTGTCGGCTGTCATGGTTCTCCGGTGGCTCTGGGGGGGCGCGGGACCGTGCGAGCGACGGCCCTCGTACCGGCGTGAGACCGGAAGCGGCCGCCCGCGAGCCCAGGATCACGGGTACGGGGGCACGGCCCCACCAGCGACTCGCCGAACCGGAGCCGGTGATGAGCTGGTGATGCGGACGTGACGACCACGGGACCGCGCGCAACCGCGCACACGTGGACCCCGTCGACGTTCAGGTGCCGCTCAGGGCACGCCTGTTGAGCCGACAAGCGCCGGGGTGTCCTCCGGGTCACATGGCGTCGAGATAGTCCCGCAGCGCCTGGGAGCGGGACGGGTGGCGCAGCTTGGACATCGTCTTGGACTCGATCTGGCGGATGCGTTCGCGGGTCACGCCGTACACCTGGCCGATCTCCTCCAGGGTTCTGGTCCGGCCGCCGGACAGGCCGAAGCGCAGGGAGATGATCCCGGCCTCGCGCGGGGTCATGTCCGCGAGGATGGACCTGATCGTCTCCTGGAGCAGCAGGAAGGTGACCATGTCCATCGGGGTGAGGCTGTCGCTGTCCTCGATCAGGTCGCCGAACTCGCCGTCGCCGTTCTCGTTGAGGGCGGTGTGCAGCGAGACGGGTTCCTTGGTGTAGGCGGCGAGCTCGGGAAGCTTCTCCACGGGGACGCCCGCTCTCTCCGCGAGTTCCGCGGGCGTGGGCTCCATCCCGAGGTCCTGGATCAGCTCGCGGCGGGTGCGCGCCACCCGGTTGATGACCTCGGCCAGATGCACGGGGATGCGGATGGTGCGGCCCTGGTCCGCCAGCGCGCGGGAGATCGCCTGCCGGATCCACCAGGTCGCGTACGTCGAGAACTTGAAGCCCTTCGCGTAGTCGAACTTCTCGACGGCCCGGATCAGGCCCGTGTTGCCCTCCTGGATCAGGTCCAGGAACAGCAGTCCGCGGCCCGTGTAGCGCTTGGCGACGGACACGACCAGGCGGAGGTTCGCCTCGATCAGGTGGGACTTGGCGCGTTCGCCGTCCTGGCCGAGGATCTCCAGTTCGCGCCGCAGGACCGGCTCTGCGGGCGGGCTCTCCAGCAGTTTCTGCTCCGCGTACAGTCCGGCTTCGATCCGCTTCGCGAGGTCGACCTCCTCTTCGGCGGTGAGGAGCCTGACCCGGGCGATCAGCCGGAGGTAGTCCCGTACCTGGTCCACCGAGCCGTTGGCCGTGGCGAGCCGGGGGAGAGGAGCGTCGCTCTCGTCCTCGGTGGCCGGGTCGAACACCTCGGTGACCTCGGTGTCGATCGCCATCGTGCTCACTTCCTCTCCAGGAGTGCGCGCAGAAACGTCCCTGTAGAGGAACGCGGCTGGGCGGCCACGTGTTCCGGGCTGCCCTCGGCAATCCCCCGACCGCGTCGATCAGCCGGTCGGCAGTCTCGTCGACGTGCAGTCCGGGCGTCGGTTCGTCAAGGACGTGGAGCGTGCTGTGGCGCGTACGGCGCTGGAGTTCGGCGGCGAGCCTGACGCGCTGTGCCTCGCCGCCCGGGAGGGTGATAGCGGGCTGGCCGAGCTTGACATAGCCGGGGTCGACATCGTACAGGACGCGCAGATGGCGGGAGATGATCCTTTTTGGCTCACGGAAAACGTGACCGTCAATTCCCCGGGGATTTCTGGTCCCCGATCTCCGATTCCTGACTCTCGGTTCCCGATACGTGATACGCGATACCCGGGGAATTGTCGTGCGGTCGGCTGGGCCGTCCGTCCCGTCAGCAGTCGCGGAACTCCGGTGACTGGTTGAGGACCTGTGAGCGCAGCGAGGTGAAGCGGGCGTACGTCGTGGTGTTCTGCGCGCCGGGGTGGAAGGCCGCGACCCGGTGGCAGTTCTGGAAGGCGAGGGCGATGCCGAAGTGCCGCTCCAGACTGCCCCGGATCGCGTCGCTGGCCAGCGCTCGCAGCAGTTGGCCACGCTCCGTCTCGGAGGACGGCGGGATCTGGTTGTCGGCGAACTCGGCGGTGCCGTCCTGCAGCTTGGTCGCGAGAGTGGCGATGAGGTTGTAGGCGTACGGAAGCGAGGTGCGGACGGTTTCGACGAAGGCGTCCTCGCGGATGTCACCCTGTTCGGCTTCGGCGAGGAGCTGGGGGGAGACGTCGAGCGACATGAAAGGGGGTGTCCTGTCTTTTCGGTTCTTGAGCTGTGAGGCGGGCTGTGATTCGGGCTGTTGGTTATGCGTACGTCGTTCAGACGAGGGCGGCGGGCCCGTGCGTGAACTCCGGGTCCACCTGCTCGGACAGGTCGAGGCCGGTCGCCTTGTCCGCCCAGGCGCGGGCGTTGCGCAGATGGAACTCGACGGCGTGCCGCTGGAAGGTCGCCCAGTCCTTGGGGCGGGCGTCGACCGCGTCCCGGAGCTGGTTCAGCGCGTGCAGGTTCTGCGGCTCCAACTCGCCCTGGTCGCGGCCCTGTTCGGCGGCGCGCACCCAACTGGACTGGACGAAATGGGTGAGCAGGTCGTCGCCGGTCTCCTCCTTGAGGAAGAGCAGGTCGTCCTCGCCGGTGACCTTGTTGCCGATCACCGTGAGCGGAATCCCGAACTCGCGGGCGTGGTCGCGGTACTGGCGGTACACGGAGACGCCCTTGCGGGTCGGCTCGGCGACCAGGAACGTCATGTCGAACCGGGTGAACAGCCCGGAGGCGAACGCGTCCGCGCCGGCGGTCATGTCGACGACGACGTACTCGCCGGGCCCGTCGACGAGATGGTTGAGGTACAGCTCGACCGCGCCCAGCTTGGAGTGGTAGCAGGCCACTCCCAGGTCGCTCTCGTCGAAGGCGCCGGTCGCCATCAGCGGTACGCCGCCCACGAGTTCGACGTGCCGGGCGTGGATCTCGTCGTCGCCGAGCGGGCGCAGCAGCCGTGAGCCCCGGCCGGCCGGAGTCGTCTTGACCATGGCCTCGCGCGACTCGATGCGCGGGTTGGTGCCGCGCAGGAAGTCCTTGATGTCACCGAGGTGGGCGCTGAGCGGCGGGGCGGCGAACGTCTCGCCGCCGACCGGGTCGAGTGCCTCGGCCAGGTGCTGGTTGATGTCGCCGTCGATGGCGACCACGGGGGCGCCGGAGCGTGCGAGATGGCGGGAGAACAGGGCGGACAGCGTGGTCTTGCCGCTGCCGCCTTTGCCGACGAACGCGACGCGCATTACCGGGCCGCTCCGTGTTCTTTGCCAGCCGTTTTGAAAATGAATGTCATGTAGCAAGTTTTTATGCGGCGCGGGGGGTGCTGTCAAATCGTCAGGGCTCCAACCGGGGTGCGATGGCATGGAGTTGGCGGGCCGCTTGTTCGATCGAAGTAAATGCATATGATGTGCAAGTGCGTAACTACTGCATCAGGGTGGCGACCCCCGACGACCTCGACGGCGCGCGTGTCGTCATGCTCGACACCGTCTACCGCGATTTCGGAACGGGGTACGTGCCCCGCTGGCACGGCGACATAGTCGATCCGGCGTCCGCCTATCTCGCGCCCGCCCGCCACACCCTGCTGGTCGCGGTCGACGAACGCGACGCGAGCGTCGTGGCCACCGCCGCCCTCGACTCGCGCGGCCCGCTCCATCCGCCGAACCCGCGCCATGTCGCCGAGCGCTATCCGTCGGGCGTCACCGCGCAGTTGCGCCGGGTGTACGTCCGTCCCGAACACCGCAGGCGCGGCCTGGCCCGGCGGCTGGTGAGCGAACTGCTGGCCTTCGCGGCGGCGGACGGCGGCTACCGCACCGTGTATCTGCACACGGACCCGGCGGTGACCGGCGCCGAGGCTTTCTGGCGGTCGCTGGGCAAGGTCGTGCACGACGGGCGCGAGGGTCCGGGCGGCGGGGAGAGCGTCATGCACTTCGAGGTTCCGCTGGAGCGGTGATCGCCGGCTGTGGACCCCGACTGGCTATTGGAAATGATTGTCAGATAGTCTTCCGTTTCTGTGCGGCTCCCGTCCGAGCCGCCTCATCCCCATGACAGAACCGAGGATCATGCGCACCCCCCGCCGTCGCCGACTGCTCGTCGGACTGATGCTCTCCCCGCTGCTCACCGGCTGTTTCGCCTCCGGCGGCGACGACGGCGAATCGTCGTCGGACGCCGGCTCCGGCTCCCGGCTGCGGGTCGCGCTCGCCTTCCCGCCCGCCGAGAACCTCTCGCCGTACGGCGCCGACGCCACGCTCCTCAGCCGCCTCGGCGTCACCGAGGGCCTGACCGCCCTGGACGCCAACGGCTCCGCCGCGCCCGCCCTCGCCGAGTCCTGGACCCGCAAGGACGACCGCACCTGGCTGTTCACGCTGCGCGAGGCCACCTTCCAGGACGGCACCGACGTCACCCCGGCCACCGTCGCCGCCGCCCTCACCCGCGCCACCCAGGCCGAGCCCGAGCCGGCCGCCCTCACCGGCGTCGTCCTCACCGCGAAGGCCGAGGGTGACGGACGCATATCCGTCACGACCGTCGAGCCCGACCCGGTACTGCCGCTGCGTATGTCCAGCCCCGGCCTCGCCGTCCTCGCCCCCAAGGCGTTCGCGAAGAAGGGCGCCGTCGACCCGGTCGGCACCGCCACCGGACCCTTCGAGCTGACGAAGACCACCGGCTCCACCGCGGCCACCCTCGACCGCTTCGACGACTACTGGGGCGGACGCGCCCAGGCCGCCGGTATCGACGCCCGGTTCATCGCCGACGGCACCGCCCGCGCCAACGCCCTGCGCACCGGCCAGGTCGACATCGCGGAGTCGATCCCTGTCGCCCAGGCCGCCTCCCTCGACGAGAAGACGCGCCGCGAGACCGCCACGGCCCGCACCGCCTTCCTGCACCTCAACACCAAGTCCGGGGTCTTCAAGGACGCGAAGCTGCGGGCCGCCGCCCGCGCCGCCGTGGACACCTCCGCGCTCGCCGACGGCGTCTACGAAGGCCACGCCGACGCCGGCCAAGGCATCTACGGCCCCGCGCTGAGCTGGGCCGAGGGCAAGCGCGTCCAGCCCACCGGGCGCGCGAAGGCCGCGACGCCCGACGGCACCTCCATCACCCTCGCCACGTACGACAACCGGCCCGAACTCCCGGAAGCCGCCCAGGTGTTGAAGCAGCAACTGGAGAAGGCCGGGTTCAAGGTGACACTGGAGGTACGGGAGTACTCGCGCATCGAAAGCGACCTCCTGGCCGGAAAGTTCGACGCCGTCGTCGCCGCCCGCAACACCATGCTCGACACCGGCGACCCCGTCTCCGTCCTCGCCAGCGACTACACCTGCGACGGCGGCAACAACCTCTCCCTGCTCTGCGACCAGAAGGTCGACCAGGCCGTCACCAAGGCCGAGGGCATCGTCGACACCGCCGAGCGGCAGGACGCGGCCATGGCGGCCGAAGCCCTGATCCTCGGCGCCGACGCCGTCGTCCCGCTGGTCCACCAGCGGATCATCGCCGGCGTCAATGCCGGCGTACAGGGTGTGCTCCTCGATCCGTACGAGCGCACGCTGGTCGGTACCGGAACCCGGCGCTGACCGGTGCGGGGTCGTGTGGGCACCCTCCTGTGGCGTGCCCTGCTCGCCGCGCTGCTCGTGTGCGGGATCGGCCTGCTGCCCTGGCTGACCCGCACCGACCCGGCGTTCACCGTGCTCAAGGCCCGCTCGGCCGAGCGCGAGGCCACGCCGGCCGTGCTGGCCGCCGTACGGGAGCAACTCGGCTTGGACGCCGGGCCGCCCCGGCTGCTCGGTGACTGGCTCGGCGGGCTGCCGCGCGGGGACGCCGGGCGGTCCTGGATCTCCGGGGCCGAGGTCATGCCCGGAGTCGTGCAGGCACTGGGCGCCTCGCTGCTGCTGATGGCCGTGGCGCTCGCGATCGCCGTCCTCGTCGCCGCGCTGGTGTGCGCCCGCACGCTGTGGAGCGGCGGACGGCGGCGTGGTGGCGGCAGCGGGTCGGCGATGGTCGCCGCGCTGCCCGAGTTCCTCACCGCCTCCGTGCTGGCCACGGTCGTCGGCGTCCAGCTCGGCTGGCTGCCCGCCCTCGGCTGGTACGGGTTCCAGTGGACGATCCTGCCCGGCCTCGCCATCGGCCTGCCCGCCGGAGCGCTCCTCGGCCGGCTCCTCGACGATTCTCTGCCCGGCGCCTTCGCCGAGCCCTGGGCACTCGCCGCCGCCGCGCGCGGCATCCCGGCCCGGCGCATCGCGAGCCAGGCGGTGCGCCGCTGCCTGCCCGGACTGCTGCCCAACGCCGGGCTGTTCGTCGTCGGGCTGACCGGCGGCTCGGTCGCCGTCGAGCAGATCTTCGACATCCCCGGCCTCGGCCGCACCGCCCTCCAGGCCGCCATCGCCCAGGACCTGCCCGTACTCCAGGCGAGCACCCTCGCCCTGGTCCTGCTCGCGGCCTGCGCGGCGGGCGGCACGAGGATCGCGACCCGGCTGCTCATCGGGCCCGCCCTGCGCGACGGAGGCCTGTCCTCCCTGCACCGGCCCGCGCCGCCCGCCGCCCGCACCCCGCCCCTGGTGTACGCAGGTGTGCTGCTCGGTGTCGTCGCGCTCGGGCTGCCCCGCGACCCGCTCGCGCTCGACACCCGGGCCCGGCTCCAATCCCCGTCCTGGGCGCACCCGTTCGGGACGGACGCGCTCGGCCGTGACGTTCTCGCCCGGGTCGGGCACGGCGCCCTCGACACGCTGCTGCTCGCCTTCGCGATCAGCGCCGCCGCCCTCCTGATCGGGCTGGTGCTCGGGATGCTGCCCAGGCTGTCCGAACCGCTCGTCGACACCGTCAACGCGATTCCCCCGGTCCTCGCCGCGCTGCTCGTCACCGCGGTCGCGGGCAGCGGCGGTGCCACCCCGGCGATCGCCGTGACCACCGTCGCCTGGGCGCCGCTGGCCGCGCACACCGCCGCCCTGCTGCGCCAGGAACGGGCCACCCTGCATGTCACGGCCACCCGGGCCCTGGGCGCCGGCCGCTGGTACGTCCTGCGGCACGAACTCCTGCCCGCCGCAGTGCCTCCGGTGACGCGGCACGCCCTGCTGCGGCTGCCCGCGGTCGCCCTCGCCCTGGCCGCCCTCGGCTTCCTCGGCCTCGGCGCCCAACCCCCGTCCCCGGAATGGGGGTTGCTGCTCGCCGAGAACCAGCCGTACGCCGAACGCGCCCCCTGGGCCGTCCTCGCCCCCGCCGCCGTACTCGCCGTGCTCGGCGCCCTGGCCGTGACCGCCACCGGACTCACGGTCCCACGGCGGCGGAAGACCGTGCGGGCGGCCCAACCACTTCCGGAATCAAGAGAGTTGGCTTTCCAGTGACCGCCTCCGCATCCGCCGCCGAGGGGGAGGCGCCCATTCGGATACGCCTGTCGCCGATGCCCAGGATGCGGCGGCAACGGAAGGCCGTGCGCGCGGCCCAACCACGCCCGGAGACACGAGAGTTGGCCTTTCAGTGAGCACCACCGCCACCGCCGCCGAGGACAGGGCGCCCGCCCGGATGCGACTGTCGCCGCTGCTGCGGCTGCTGATCCTGACCCAACTCGCTTTCAACATCGGCTTCTTCGCCGTTCTGCCCTTCCTCTCCGAGCACCTGGGACAGGGGATCGGCATGGCGGGCTGGCTCGTCGGGTTCGTCCTCGGACTGCGCACCTTCAGCCAGCAAGGGCTGTTCGTCGTCGGCGGGATGCTGGCCGACCGGTACGGCATCAGGCCGGTCGTGCTCGCGGGCTGCGCCCTGCGTATCGCCGGCTTCGCCTGGCTCGGCTACGCCGACTCGACCGCGACCGTCATCGGCGCCGTCCTCCTCATCGGCTTCGCCGCCGCGCTGTTCTCGCCCGCCGTCGAGTCCGAGGTGGCCCGGCAGGCGGTGGTCTGGGAGGAGACGGGCGGCGGCTCGCGCACCCGCGTCCTCGCGGTGTTCACCGTCGCCGGGCAGGCGGGCGCCTTCGTCGGGCCGCTGCTTGGCGGACTGCTCCTGTCCGTCGACTTCCGGGTCGTGTGTCTCGCCGGCGCCGGGATCTTCGTCCTCGTCCTCGCCGGACACGCCTGGCTGCTCCCGCAGCACATACCCGGCAGGGAGCGCATCCGCGCGAAAGGGGGCGTGCGCGCACTGCTGCGCAACCGCCGGTTCCTCGCACTCTGCTGCGCGTACGGCGCCTATCTGCTGGCGTACAACCAGCTGTATCTCGCGCTCCCCGACGAGGTGGAGCGCGCGACCGGCTCGCAGACCGCGCTGGCCTGGCTGTTCGCCCTGTCCTCGCTGCTCGTCGTGACTACCCAACTGCCGGTCACGCGCCTGGTGGGCGACCGGCTCGCGCTGCGCCGCTCGATGATCGTCGGGATGCTGCTGATCTCCGCCGGGTTCGCCGTCGTGGCGCTGGCCAGGCCCGCAGGCTGGACCGGAACGGCGGGGCTGCTGCCCGCCGCCGGGTTCGTCGTCCTGCTCACCTTCGGTCAGATGCTGGTCGCGCCGGTGGCCCGTGCCTGGGTGCCCGACCTCGCCGAGGAGGGCCGGCTCGGCCTCTACACGGGCGCCCTGTCGTCGGTTTCCGGCCTGATCGTGCTGGTCGGCAGCTCGCTGACCGGCACCCTCCTCGACACCGGACTGCCCGCGGCCGTGCCCTGGCTGGTTCTGGCCGTCGTACCCCTCGCGGCGATCGCCGTACTGCCGCGCCGGGCCTGAACCGTGGCCGGAGGAGCACCTGCGGGGTCTGGGGGGTGCGGCGGCGGGGCATGCCGATTGGTAGCGTCACAGCACCCGCGCCGACCCGCGCGGGTGAGCGGCGACGAGCACCGCTGAGCACGACCATGCGCGACGAGCGCAACCGAGCATCACCGAGTACAGCCGACCGATGTAACGTACGCGTTTTCGTACAAGGGGGGGCCTATGGCCACGACGATCCGCAGGGCAGTCATTCCCGCAGCCGGACTGGGGTCCCGGCTGCTGCCGCTCACCAAAGCGACACCGAAGGAGATGCTGCCCGTCGGTGACAAGCCCGTCATCGAGCACACCGTCCGGGAACTCGTGGCCTCCGGCATCACCGACATCACCATCGTGGTGTCCGGCGACAAGGGGCTGATCCAGGACCACTTCCGGCCCAACCCCGGCCTCGTCGACCAGTTGCGGGCGGACGGCAAGGCCGCCTACGCGGACGCCGTGGAGGAGGTCGGCGAGCTCTCCCGGCTCGGCCACATCACCTACCTCTACCAGCAGGGCCCCTACGGCAACGGCACCCCCGTCCTCAACGCCTCGCGCAACATCGGCGACGAGCCGCTGCTCGTGCTCTGGCCCGACGACGTGTTCGTCGCCGAGGTCCCGCGCGCCCAGCAGCTGATCAAGGCGTACGAGGCGACCAACTCCCCGGTTCTCGCGCTGATGCCGATGGACCCGGGCGACTCGCAGCGCTACGGCGTCCCCGTCGTCAAGGAGGACCTCGACGACGGTCTGCTCCGCATCACCGGCCTGGTCGAGAAGCCCCGCCCGCAGGACGCGCCCTCCGCGTACGCGGCCATCGGCGGGTACGTCATCACGCCCGGGATCATCGACGAACTGCGCGACCAGACCAAACGCTGGTACGAACATCGCACCGGTGAGGTCTACCTCACCGACGCCATCAACGCCTACGCCGCCAGCCGGGCCGTCTACGGCCAGGTGATCCACGGGCGTTGGTACGACACCGGCAACCCCCTCGCCTACCTCACCGCCCAGTTCGCCGCGGCGCTCAACCACCCCGAGTACGGGCCGCACCTGCGCCGGCTGGCCAAGGAACTGGAGGATGCGGAGACCTCGGGGCCCGAGTAGAGATACAGGGCTCAGTGACTGTGCCGGGGTTCGCCCGTGGGAGGATCCCGGCACGATGAGCGCTTCCCCGGCGGTACGGAGTCTGCGCGCCGCGGTGTTCGCCGTGGTGTGCGTGCTGCTGGCCGCCGCGGCACACGGCCTCGCGACCGGCGGACCGCCGCCCCTGCGGGCGGACGGCGCCGGGTTCGCGGCCGTGTTCGCCGCCGGGTGGCTGCTCGGCGGACGGGAACGGTCGCTGCCGGGGATCGGCGGCGCGATGGCGGTCACCCAGGCGGGGCTGCACCTCGCCTTCGGGGCGGCGCGCGGCCGGACCGTGGTTCACGCGCATCACCCCGGTATGCGGATGGTCCATACTCACGCCCACCTTCATGTCATGAGCGCCCACGTCGTCGCTGCTCTGGTCGCCTCCTGGTGCCTGCGGCGGGGCGAGGCCGCGCTCTGGTCGCTGCTGCGTTGGGCGGTCGCCCTCGTACCGGGCCTGGCCGCCTGGTGGCGGGACACCCCGGCCGGGCTGCCCGACGCGGCGCCGGGGCGCATGTCGTCGGCGGCCGTCCGGCCGCGCCGGCTTCTGCTGCGGTACGCGGTGAGCGGTCGAGGGCCGCCGACAGGGATTCCGTACACGCCCTGAAGTCCCTCGACACCAGTCACCAGGCACCGGTACGGCAGTACTGGAGTGCCGGAGTACGGAGTTCCGCTCATGTTCCCCACACGCATCACCCTGCGCCGCGCCGGCGTCGTCGCCGGTCTCGCCGCCGCTGGTCTCCTCGCGGCCGCGGGTTCCGCCTTCGCGCACGTCACCGTGCATCCCGAGAGCTACGCGAAGGGCGCCACGGACGGCGTCCTGACCTTCCGGGTCCCCAACGAGGAGGACACCGCGAGCACCACGAAGGTCCAGGTCTTCCTGCCCACCGACCACCCCGTTCTCGGGGTGCTGGTCACCCCGGAGGAGGGCTGGACGGCCAAGGTCACGACCACGAAGCTGAAGACGCCGATCAGGACGGACGACGGGACGATCACCGACGCCGTCTCCGAGATCACCTGGTCCGGCGGGCGGATCGGGCACGGGGAGTACGAGGACTTCGACGTCGCGTTCGGTCAGCTCCCGGACAGTACGGACCAGTTGGCCTTCAAGACCCTCCAGACGTACTCCGACGGCAAGGTTGTTCGCTGGATCGAGACGGCAGCGGCGGGGCGGGAGGAGCCGGAGAATCCGGCGCCGACGCTGAAGTTGACGACGGCGGCTTCTGTGAGGAGCAATGCCGGTCAGGCTGTTGCGGCCTCGGCCAGTGACTCGACGGCTCGCGGGCTGGGGATCGCGGGGATGGTCGTGGGGGTACTGGGGCTGGGTGCGGCGGCGTTCGCGCTCGTCAGGACCCGGAGTTCACGTTCGTAGAGCGATAAGCGCGAGGGATGGGTTGTTCGTTTGCTGCGGGTCGGTGGGGGCTTGTCGCGCAGTTCCCCGCGCCCCTTTGGGGCGCGGTTGCGCGCCCCTCCTTCACCGGGACCGCATCTCGGCGGGCATCAGTGCGCGCAGTTCCTGCTCCACCGTGGCTGTGGTGATCGTCGTGCGGGGGTGGGACGTGCGGTACAGCCAGAGGATGTCGCGGCCGAAGGACCAGACCAGGGTGCCCAGGGCCAGTGCGGCGACCGCTTCCGTCGCCAGGAGGGGGAGGTATCCGGAGGCGGCGAGCAGGAGGAGGATGCCCTGGAGGGCGGCGACGGTCTTGCGGGCGGTGCTCGGGGGGAGCGGGGCGTTCAGCCAGGGCAGGGCGCGGGCGGCGGCGACGAAGGCGTAGCGCATCCCGCCGATCAGGAGGACCCACGGGCCCAGCGACATCGACACGTACACGCTGAGCACCAGGATCAGGAACGCGTCGACCTCCATGTCGAAGCGTGCGCCCAGCGTCGAGCAGGTGCCGGTGCGGCGGGCGACCTTGCCGTCGACGCCGTCGAGGATCAGGGCCACGGCCGTCAGGCCGACGAACAGGGTGATGGGCGGCGAGCTCACGAAGGAGTCCGCGACCAGGGCCGTCACTCCGCCGACCAGCGTCGCCCGGCCGAGGGTCACACGGTTGGCCGGGCCGAAGGACTTCGAGCCGGACCTGTGCAGCGCACGGGACAGGACGGCCCAGGTGGCGATCGCGAACGCCAGTCCGGTCAGCCAGCCCGCCGGGCCCAGGCCGATCGCGGAGCCGAGCAGGACCAGCACCAGGATCTGGACGCCCGCCCCCAGAGCGTTCTCCTGCTGTGCCGGCCTCGCGTCGTACGTGTTGTTCAGGGCCACCGCTCGTCCTCCGCCGTATGTACAGAGTGGATCATGCCGCGTACTGTGCGCGGACTGTGCACATCTCGGTACGTGAACAACTTCCCATGCGTTCAGGAGGAACTCCGATGACTCGCGCCGCACGTGCGTTCTGGCTCCGTTCGCCGGACCACGGAGAAATCCGTGACGTCGAGCTGCCGGCGCCCGGTGAGGGCGAGGTCCTCGTCCGCACCCTGTGGTCGGGTGTGAGCCGCGGCACGGAGACGCTCGTCTTCCGGGGAGGGGTTCCCGTCAGCCAGTACGCGGCCATGCGGGCGCCCTTCCAGGAGGGCGAGTTCCCCGGTCCGGTGAAGTACGGCTACCTCAACGTCGGCGTGGTGGAGGAGGGCCCGGACGCGCTGGTCGGCCGTACGGTCTTCTGCCTCTACCCGCATCAGACGCGGTACGTCGTTCCGGTGGGCGCCGTGACACCCGTGCCGGACGGGGTGCCCGCCGAACGGGCCGTCCTCGCCGGGACCGTGGAGACCGCCGTGAACGCCCTCTGGGACGCGTCGCCGCTGGCCGGCGACCGGATCGCGGTGGTCGGCGGCGGGATGATCGGCTCGTCGGTCGCCGCCCTGATCGCCCGCTTCCCGGGTGTGCGCGTCCAGTTGGTGGACGCCGATCCCGGGCGGGCGAAGATCGCGGAGGCGCTCGGCGTCGACTTCGCGCTGCCGCAGGACGCGTGGGGGGAGTGCGATCTCGTCGTCCACGCGAGCGCCACGGAAGCGGGACTCACCCGTTCCCTTGAACTCCTCGCCGCCGAGGGCACGGTGATCGAGCTGAGCTGGTACGGCGACCGGCGCGTCAGCCTGCCGCTGGGCGAGGCGTTCCACTCGCGGCGGCTCACCGTCCGCAGCAGCCAGGTGGGGACGGTGTCCCCGTCGGCGCGGCCCGGCCGTACGTACGCCGACCGGCTCGCCCTCGCCCTCGACCTGCTGGCGGACCCGGCGCTCGACGCCCTCATCACCGGGGAGAGCGCCTTCGAGGAACTCCCGGACGTGCTGCCGAAACTGGCCTCCGGGGAGATCCCGGCCCTCTGTCACCGCGTCCGCTATCCGGACGCCGACTGACAAAATCGCCTGACCTCCGAAAAGAGGAATCGGGCACATGAACAAGCCGTTGAACAAGCCGCCGGGACCAGCCGTACTAGTCGGCATGCCCCGGCAGCGATCAGCACGAGGCAAGACGCGCCGCACCTGGAGGGTCGTCCGTTGTTCAGCATCACCGTTCGCGATCACATCATGATCGCCCACAGCTTCAGCGGAGAGGTCTTCGGGCCCGCGCAGCGCCTGCACGGAGCGACGTTCCTCGTCGACGCCACGTTCCGCCGCGAACAGCTGGACGAGGACAACATCGTCGTCGACATCGGCCTGGCCACCCAGGAGCTCGGTGCCGTGGTGAGCGAGTTGAACTACCGCAATCTCGACAACGAGCCCGACTTCGCCGGCATCAACACCTCCACGGAGTTCCTGGCCAAGGTGATCGCCGACCGGCTCGCCGAGCGGATCGAGAAGGGCGCCCTGGGCGAGGGCGCGCGCGGCCTGGCGGGTCTCACCGTCACGCTGCACGAGTCGCACGTCGCCTGGGCGAGCTACGAGCGTGCCCTGTGACCGACACGACCCTCGACCGCGCGGTTCCCCTTTCCCCGGCGGCCCCTTCGGCCGCCCCGGCACAGGTACAGGCTCAGGTGCAGACGCTCAACTACGTGCCCGTGCAGAACGCGGCCCTCAAGAACGCGGCGATCATCCCCATGTCCCTGCGCTCCGTGCACTTCGTCATGCCGGGCGGGGTCGACGACCCCGCCAAGCCGAGCGGCGGCAACGCCTACGACCGGCGGATCAGCCTCGACCTGCCCGGCTTCGGCTGGCAGGTCCACAAGCACGCCGTCGCCGGTGACTGGCCCCGGCCCGGCGCGGACGCCCGCGCCGAACTGGCGCGGACGCTGAGCGACCTGCCGGACGGCACGGTCGTCCTGCTCGACGGTCTGGTGGCCTGCGGGGTCCCCGAGATCATCGTCCCGGAGGCCGAACGCCTGCGCCTCGCCGTGCTGGTGCACCTCCCGCTGGGCGACGAGACGGGCCTCGACCCGGTCGTCGCGGCGGAACTGGACGCCCTGGAGCGGACCACCCTGAGGGCGGTACCCGCGGTCATCGCGACCAGCGACTGGGCCGTCCGACGCCTCGTCTCCCACCACGGACTCGCCCCGGACCGCGTACATGTGGCGGCCCCCGGCGCCGACATCGCCCCCCTCGCCTCCGGCACCGACGGCGTCTCCCGCCTCCTCTGCGTGGCGGCCGTGACCCCGCGCAAGGGCCAGCACCGACTGGTGGAGGCGCTGGCCGCGGTGACCGACCTGCCGTGGAGCTGCGTCTGCGTCGGCGGGCTCGAACAGGACCCCGAGTACGTCGCCGAACTGCGCGCACTGATCGCCCAGCACGGCCTGGAGGACCGCCTGCACCTGGCCGGCCCCCAGGCGGGCGCCCAGCTCGACGCGAGCTACGCGGCCGCCGACCTGATGGTCCTCACCTCCTACGCGGAGACCTACGGCATGGCGGTCACCGAGGCGCTCGCCCGCGGCATCCCCGTCCTCGCCACGGACGTCGGCGGCCTCCCCGAGGCGGTCGGACGCGCGCCCGACGGCGGGGTCCCCGGCATCCTCGTACCGCCGGAGAACCCGGCGGCGCTCGCGGCGGAACTGCGCGGCTGGTTCGGCGAGGCGGACGTCCGCCGACGCCTGAAGGCGGCCGCGAGAGGCCGCCGCGCCGCCCTGGACGGCTGGGCGGCGACGGCACGGAGTCTGGCCGGAGTACTGGGCCGGCTTCCCTGGGAACCTCGGAGGGCGGCATGAGGGAAGCAACGGCGATCACGGCTCCGACCGAGCAGATCACTGCCCGGGGACGCCGGGCGGCTGCGCTGCGGAGTGCCGTCGGGATGCGGGGGCGGATTCTCTCGGGAACCTCGCAGGGCGGCATGAGGACGGCGACGACGGTGACGGCTTCGGCCGGGCCGGCGGCGGGACTGTGGGGTTCGGTGATGCCCGTGGACGTCGACTGCGAGTCGGTCGCCGCTCGGGGGCGTCGGGTGGCTGTGCTGCGGAGTCTCGTGGAGGCGCCGGGGCGGATCCCCCGGGAAGCAAGGAGCGTGGCATGAAGAAGGCGACGACCATCACGACTTCGGCGGCGGCCGAGATCCAGCGACGCGGGCCGGTGACTCCGGTGGACGCGAACGCCAGGCCCGCCGCCGGGATTCCGGCCCAGCCGACGCCCCGGGACGCCGGACCGCGGGACGTGAAGGCCGGCGCCGGGCCGGTGGGCCCGGGGGAGCGCGGCACGATCCGGCTGCGCGACGCCGGACCCGACGACCCGCCCCGGTACGCCCCCGACTGGCTGGAGCTGCGCGAGGGCCCCGACGCGGCCGCGCGCGCCGTCGAACTGCTCGACCCGCTGCGCATCCGGCTGGCCAACCTGCCAGGGAAGGCGGGCGGGCACGTCATCCACGACCTGGGCTGCGGCACCGGCTCGATGGGCCGCTGGCTCGCACCCCGGCTCGACGGCGCCCAGCACTGGGTCCTGCACGACCGCGACCCCTACCTCCTGCACTTCGCCGCCGTGGCCTCGCCGCGCGCCGCCGCCGACGGCAGCCGCGTGACCGTCGAGACACGGCGCGGCGATGTCGCCCGGCTGACCTCCGACGCGCTGGTCGGCGCCTCGCTGGTCACCGCCTCCGCCCTGCTGGACGTCCTCACCCGTGAGGAGGTCGACGCCCTCGCCGCGGCTTGCGCGGGCGCCGGCTGCCCGGCCCTGCTGACCCTGTCCGTGGCCGGCCGCGTCGAACTCAGCGCCGCCGACCCGCTGGACGGGGACATCGCCGACGCCTTCAACGCCCACCAGCGACGGGCCGGACTGCTCGGCCCCGACGCGGTCACGGCGGCCTGCGAGGCCTTCGACCAGCGGGGCGCCACGGTCCACGTCCACCCGAGCACCTGGCGCCTGGGCCCCGTGGAGGCCCCGCTCACCGCGGAGTGGCTGCGCGGCTGGGTCGCGGCGGCGGTGGAGGAACGCCCGGCGATGAGGTCACGCGCCGAGAAGTACCTCGCCGAGCGCCTGGAAGCCTGCGCGGCCGGCGAACTGCGGGTCGAGGTCCACCACAGCGACCTACTCGCCCTGGCCAGGCCGACGGACGGACCGACGTCATGAGCGTCCAGACGGTGGAGGAAGTCGGGCGCGCGACAGCGCCCCGACAGGGGCGCGGGGAACTGCGCGACGAGCCCCCACCGGCCCGCGGCCAACGAGCCACATATCCTGCGGCGCGCTCCTCAGCCGGCCGAGCCGGAGTCGTCGGCTTCGTCGGGGACCGAGGCGCCCCCCAAACAGCGCACCGAAGCCGTTTCCGCCGAGCCGCCGGAGGCATCCGCCCCCACCTCGGAACCCTCGCCGGCGCAGCGATCCTTGGCGTGCTGCTCTGGCGCCTCGGCACCGGTGTCTTCCTCGACGGCCTGCGCCGCATCGACGTACCGACCCTGTTCGTGGCCCTCGGGATCGGGCTGCTCACCACCGTGTTCAGTGCCTGGCGCTGGGCACTGGTCGCCCGCAGCCTGCGGATCAGTCTGCCCCTCGTACCGGCGATCGCCGACTACTACCGCGCGCTGTTCCTGAATGCCGCCCTCCCCGGCGGCGTCCTCGGCGATGTGCACCGTGCGGTACGGCACGGGCAGAGCGCCGGTGACGTCGGGCGCGGAGTCCGTGCGGTCGTCCTCGAACGGGCCGCCGGACAGATCGCACTGTTCGGTGTCGGTGCCGCGGTGCTGCTGACCCAGCCGTCGCCGGTCATGGCCGAGGCCCGCCGCGTTGCCTTCATGGTGGCCCTCGCCGCCGTGGGCGCCGTCGCGGTCGTCGTCGCCGTCCGGATGAACCGCGCCCCGAGCGTCGCGGCCCGCCGGACCCGAGCCGTACGCGCCACGCTCACCGAGGCCCGCCAGGCCCTGCTCTCCCGCGAGAATCTGCCGGGCGTGGCCCTCTCCTCCGTGATCGTCCTCGCCGGCCACCTCGGGATGTTCGTGGTGGCCGCCCGGGTCGCCGGATCCTCGGCCTCCGTAGCCGAGTTGCTGCCGTTGGCCGTACTGGCGCTGCTGGCGATGGGGCTGCCGCTGAACGTCGGCGGCTGGGGCCCCCGGGAGGGCGTCACCGCCTGGGCGTTCGGCGCGGCGGGGCTGGGTGCCGGCATGGGGCTGAGCGTCGCCGTCGTGTACGGGGTGCTGAGCTTCGTGGCGGCGCTGCCCGGCGCGGTCGTCCTGGTCGTCCGCTACTTCTGGTCGCCCACGCCGAAAACGCCGCCCTCGGCGGCCACGGAACCAGCCTCGGTGAGCATCGAGAAATACGCTCCGAAGGACTCGGCGAAGCTCACCAGCAACGCCTTCCCCTTTTCGGCGGAACCCAGCGAAGGGCGCCCGATGACACCGGAATCGGTGTAACCGGCCATGCCGAGCGTGAGCAGATGCCGGCGGTCGTCAGCGACGAAATCAGCGGTCTCATAACCGGGACGGAGCAATTCGGGATGAGCGTGCAGAAGGATCGACGTCTCGATTTCCCCCGCGTGCATGTCGGTGAGCAGCGAGGTCACCACTTGGGCCCGCTCGCGCGCCGTCTCCCAGTCCTCCGCGGCCGGGAACAGTGCGATGCGCTCACCGCGAGCGGAGGATTCCTGAACGACGTTGCCCAGTACGTAGTTTCCGCCGTGTCCGTTGACGACGACCAGGGCGTCCACACCCGAGCGGCGCAGCGAATCGGCGATGTCCCGTACTACCGCGTGAAGGGTCACCGAGGAGATGCTGACGGTTCCCGGCCAGGCCGCGTGCTCGTGCGAGCAGGCGATCGTCACCGGCGGAAGGAGGTGCACCGGGTGCGTGGCGGCGATCTCCCGCGCTATGGCACAGGCGACCAGGGTGTCGGTCGCCAACGGAAGGAAGGGGCCGTGCTGTTCGAAGCTGCCGACCGGAAGAACGGCGACCTGCTTTGAGACGCCGGCGGCTCGTGTCCGTACGTCTTCCGTAGTGTCCACAGGCAGTACGCCGTCAGCCGGCAACGCAACGGAAGCCGGCAAGGGCGCGGACGCTGTCGACCGTATTCCCGGTATTCCCGAATCATCCATGTTCTCACGGCCTTTCGTCTCTGCTTAGGAACCAGATCATGACAGAAAAACTTGGCGTACTCGGCAAAGCCTCCCAGCCGTCGGGAGTCGAACGCGTGGTGATTGCGCCGCTGCCCACCGTGTACGGGGATTTCCGGGCGGTCGGATACATGGACCACGATCGCGGTGACGAGCAAGTGGCGTTGGTCTACGGCGAGATCACCGAGGACGACGTTCTCACCCGGCTGCATTCCGAGTGCCTGACGGGCGATGCCTTCGGCTCCCAGCACTGCGAATGCGGTGACCAGCTCGACTCCGCGCTGCGCGCGATAGTCGCCGAAGGCCGCGGCATCCTCGTCTACTTGCGCGGGCACGAGGGCCGGGGCATCGGTCTGCTCGCCAAGCTCCGGGCGATGCAGCTCCAGTCGGAGGGCCTGGACACCGTCGAGGCGAACCTCGCGCAGGGCCTGCCGGTGGACTCCCGGGACTACGGCGTCGCGGCGGAGATCCTGCACGACCTCGGTGTCCGGTCGGTGCGTCTGATGTCCAACAACCCGCGCAAGCGCGAGGCGTTGCTCCGCCACGGCATCAAGATCGCGGAAGACGTGCCGCTGCTGATCCCGCCGTGCGAGAACAACATCACCTACCTGCGCACCAAGCGCGAGCGCCTCGACCACGTCCTGCCGCACCTGGACGCGGTGGCCCACTGGTCCTGACCTGACCGGGAGACCTGACCGGGAGACCCGGCCGGGAGTCCCGATCAGGGGGCGCACGTCACTCGGACGCGCGTGGGGGGTGCCAGAAGCCCCGATTCCGGAAAGGAAGAGGGAATGACCGATGACGTCCTCTTCCTCTCCCGGGACCAGGTGGCGGCTCTGCTCGACACCGGCACGGCGATCGCCTCGCAGCGCGCGGCGTTCGGCGCGCTGGGTGCGGGTGGTGCCAGTGCGCCTGATCTGCCCGGGAAGATCATGCATCCCAGCCGCTTCGACGACAGTGTCGTCTTCGCGTACGTCTCCCGGCTGTCCAGGGACACCGGCGCGGTGGCGAAGTTCGGCAGCGTCAACCCCGGCAACGCGGCGGCCGGCCTGCCGACCGTGCACGCTGTCATCACCGTCCTCGACCCGGTGACGGGCGAACTCGCCGCCGTCATGGACGGCACGGCGGTCACGACCCTGCGTACGGCCGCCGCCAGCGCGGTGGCCTTCGACGCCCTGGCCACCGCCGACAGCGCCGAACTGGCCCTCCTCGGCTCGGGCACCCAGGCACTCGCCCACGCACGCGCCGTCGCCAGGGTGCGGGACCTGAAGGTGGTACGGGTGTGGAGCCCGACCCCGGAGCGGCGCGCGCGGGCGGCGGAGCTGATCGCGGCCGAACTCGGCGTCGCCGCCGAGGCGACCGGCACCCCCCAGGAGGCGGTGACCGGGGCGTCCCTGGTCGCGGCCTGCACGCTCAGCACCACCGCCGTCGTGCGCGGCGCGTGGCTCGCGCCGGGGTGCACGGTGGTCAGCGTGGGGTCGTTCGAGCCGACCCGCAGCGAGGTCGACGCCGGGGTCGTACGACGGGCCGCGGCCGTCGTCGTCGACGACCCGGAGACCGCGGCGGAGCACGCCGGTCCGGTCGTCGCAGCCCTGCGGGACGGACTGCTCGCCCGTGCGGACCTGATCGGGCTCGGATCCGTCCTCACCGGGGCGCGGACCGCCCGGACCGGCCCCGACGACATCGTCTTCTACAACAGTGTCGGACTCGGTGTGCAGGACGCGGCGGCGGCCTGGGCCGTCGTCGACGCGGCTCGGCGGGCGACGCGATGACGGAGCCGGGGACGGTTGCGGAGGCCGCGCGGGACGGGTTGCCCGCTCACGCGGACAGGGTGGGGTTCGGGCTCCACGCGGGACGAGGGGCGGGCCGATGATCCCGACGCGGGCGGAGGTGGTCGTCATCGGCGGCGGGGTGATGGGTGCGAGCATCGCCTACCAACTGGCCCGGGCGGGTGTACGGGACGTGGTGCTCGTCGAGCGCGACGAACTGGCGTCCGGGTCGACCTCCCGGGCCGCCGGCGGGGTGCGGGCGCAGTTCTCCGACGAGCTGAACATCCAGCTGGGAGCCCGGAGCCTGGAGGCGTTCGGGCGGTTCGGGGAGGAGATCGGGCACGACATCGGACTGCACCGGGTCGGCTATCTCTTCCTTCTCTCCACGCCGGAGGACGTCGCGTCCTTCGAGGCAGGAGTCGCCCTGCAGAACGGCCTCGGCGTACCCAGCCGGATGCTCACCCCGGCCGAGGCCCGCCGTCTCTCCCCGCTGATCACCACCGACGGTCTGCTGGCCGCCGCCTACTCGCCGGACGACGGCCACTGCACCCCCGAGGCGGTGGTCCACGGCTACGCCGCTGCCGCCCGCCGCCACGGCGCGACCGTCCTGCGCCACACCGAGGTCACCGGCATCGAACGCGACGGCGACACCCTCACGGCCGTCGTCACGGACAAGGGACGGATCGCCACCGACACCGTGATCTGCGCGGCCGGTGCCTGGTCGCGGGCGGTCGGCGCGATGGCGGGCGTGGACCTGCCCGTGGACCCCCTGCGCCGCCAGATCGCGGTCACCGAACCGGTCCCCGGACTGCCACCCACGATCCCCATGACGATCGACTTCAGCAGCAGCCTCTACTTCCACACCGAGGGACCCGGCCTCCTCCTCGGCATGTCCGACCCCGACGAGACGACCGGCTTCGCCACCACGACCCACGACCGCTGGATCCCCCGCCTGTACGAGGCGATGGAACACCGGGCGCCCGCCCTGCTCGACCTGCGCCGCACCGGCGGCTGGGCGGGCCTGTACGAGATCACCCCGGACCACAACGCCCTGATCGGCGAGGCGAGTTCACCCTCCCGCTTCCTCTACGCGACGGGCTTCTCCGGCCATGGTTTCCTCCAGGGTCCTGCGGTCGGCGAGGTGGTCCGCGACCTCTACCTCGGCCGCGTACCCTTCGTCGACGTCAGCCCCCTGAACGCCGGCCGTTTCGCGGCCGATGCCCTGCGCCCGGAGGTCAACCTCGTATGACCGAGCTCCACTTGTGGCTGCGCCACGAGACCCGTACGACCGAACGCCGTACACCCGTCGTCCCGCCCGACGCCCGGTGGCTCGTCGAGGAGGGAGTGCGTCTGACCGTCGAGGAGTCCCCGCAGCGGATCTTCCCGACCGAGGAGTACGAGGCGGTCGGCTGCCGTGTCGCCGACGCCGGCTCCTGGGTCTCCGCTCCCTCGGACGCGGTGATCGTCGGTCTCAAGGAACTCCCGGACCAGCCCGGCGAGTTGCGCCACCGGCACATCTACTTCGGGCACGCCTACAAGGGCCAGCCGGGCGCGGCCGACCTGCTGCGCCGCTTCGCCGCCGGGGGCGGGGCGCTGCTCGACCTGGAGTACCTCGCCGACGACCAGGGGCGCCGGCTGGCCGCCTTCGGCTACTGGGCCGGGTACCTGGGCGCCGCCCTTGCCGTGCTCCAGCACCGGGGCAGGCTGGCGACCCCGTTGCTGCCGACCACCAAGGAGGCGCTGGAGGCCGAACTCCGGGCGCCCGGGACCCGGATGAGCGCGCTCGTGATCGGCGCCCTCGGCCGCAGCGGCCGGGGTGCGCGGGTCGCGCTGGACGAGGCCGGGGTCGACCCCACCTGCTGGGATCTGGCAGAGACGCGGGATCTGGATCGACCGGCGCTGCTGGCCCACGAGTTGATGGTCAACACCGTCCTCACCACCCGCCCGGTCCCGCCCTTCCTGACGGACAGCGACTTCGACACCCCGGGCCGCCGCCTGCGCACCCTCTCGGACGTCACCGTCGACGTCGGCTCACCCATGAACCTCCTCCCCGTGTACGACACCGCCACCACCTGGGACGACCCCGTGCGCCGGCTGCGGGACGAGCCCCCGCTCGACCTGATCGCCATCGACAACCTGCCGTCCCTGCTGCCCCGCGAGGCGAGCACGGACTTCTCGGCCGCCCTGGCGCCCCAGCTGCTCGACTTCGAGGTGGGCGGACCATGGGGGCGCTGCCTGGCACGGTTCCATGAGACCAGCCGTGAACTCGGCATTGTGAAGGGGGAGTTGGGCAATGACTGACACGGTTCCCGTGAGCGGCACCGTCCACTGGATCGGCGCGGGCCTGTCCACGGGCGGCGGACTGGCCGCCCTGTGCGACAGCGACGCCGTGCGACACGTGCGCGTCTGGCACCGCACGGCGGAGCGCGCCGCCGAGGCGCTGGCCCACCTGGGCCTCACCGGCCGCGCCGAACCCCGCGCCTACACGCTCCCCGCGCTCGCGGCCGAACTCGCCCCCGGAGACGTGGTCGTCTCCATGCTCCCCGCGCCCGAACACGCCCCGCTGCTGGCGGCCTGCGTCCAGGGCCGGGCGCACTTCGCGTGCTCAAGTTACGTGTCGGAGCCGGTACTCGATCAGGTGCCCGCCGCCGAGGCGGCCGGTCTGGTCGTCCTCACCGAGTGCGGGCTCGACCCGGGCATCGACCACCTCTTCGCGCACAGCCTGGTCACCCGTGCCGAGCACGCGATCGGCGCCGGCACGACAGCCTCGTACCGCCTCACCTCGTACTGCGGCGGCATCCCCGCGGTGCCGAACGACTTCAGGTACCGGTTCAGCTGGGCACCCGCCGGAGTCCTCAACGCCCTTCGCTCGCCCGCCCGTTACGTCGAGGAGGGCGCCGAGACGGTCGCCGACCGGCCCTGGGAGGTCACGCGCCCGCAGGTGATCGACGGGGAGACCTTCGAGGTGTACCCGAACCGGGACAGCGTGCCGTTCGTCGAGCAGTACGAGCTGCCGACGGCCTGGAAGGCCCAGACCTTCGTCCGGGGCACCCTGCGGCTCGACGGCTGGCTGAGCGCCTGGGACTCCGTCTTCGAGGAGCTGAAGGCCGGCGACGACGAGCGGATCGGCGCCCTGGCAAGGGAGTTGGCGACGCGCTACCCCATGACGGACGCCGACCGCGACCGCGTGGTCCTGGCCGTCTCCCTGGACGTGGATGCGGATGGGGACGGGGACGGCGGTTCGGGGCGGCGGGTCTGGTCCGGCCGTTATCTCCTCGACCTGGAGGGCGACGCGGCCGAGAGCGCGATGGCCCGCTGTGTCTCCCGCACGCTGGCCCTGGGCGTCCGGCACATCCTCGACGGTTCGCTGCCGCCGGGTCTGAGCCGCGCCGCCGAGACGGCACGGCGGTCGGAGGAGTGGCTGAGTGAACTCGGCGGGGAGGGACTGGAGTTCAGGCTGACCGTCGGCTGACGGTCGCGCTCCCCGCCACCCGGCCGCGATTCGCCGACGCGGGCGCTCGACTGGCGGGACGTCGGCTCGGTCGTCGGCGCGGACCCGCCGAGTCCTCGTACGCGCACGGGGTGGGGCGGCTCACTCATGCCGTCCTCCCCGTCACGCTCGACGACCACCCGGCGCCCCTCCCCGCGCGTTTACTCGGCGACGACGGCCTCGTGCACCAGCCGCTTGAGGTCCTGCCAGTACGGCTGACTCGTCCTGTGCCGTACCTGGGTCATGAACTGCACGGTCAGATCACGGCTCGGGTCGACCCAGAACGTGGTCGTCGCCACCCCGCTCCAGCCGTACGTGCCGAGGCCCGACGGGGCCTGGGTGCGCTTCGGGTCGATCACCACCGAGACGCCGAGGCCGAAACCGATACCGGCGTTGCCGGGTTCGTCGTGGGGGCGGGCGCCGAAGGTGCGCAGGTCGGCGCCGCCCGGGAGGTGGTTGGAGGTCATCAGGGCCACCGTGCCGGGCGACAGGAGGCGGACGCCGTCGAGTTCGCCGCCCCGGCGCAGCATCTCCATGAACCGGTGGTAGTCGTGGGCGGTGGAGACCAGGCCGCCGCTGCCGGACAGGAACCGGGGCCGGCTCTTCACCGGCAGACCGAGGATCGGCTCGATGGAGCCGTCCTCTGTTTCCCCGTACAACTCGGCCAGCCGGTCGGCCTGTTCGCCGTTCACACAGAAACCGGTGTCCGTCATGCCGAGCGGGCGCAGGACCCGGTCGGCGAGGAACTCGTCGAGCGGCTGCCCGGACACCTGCTCGATGACCCGGCCGAGGACGTTGGTGGCGACCGAGTAGTTCCACTGCGTGCCCGGCTCGAACTGGAGCGGCAGACGCGCGTACACCGCGCACGTCTCGGCCAGGGTCGAGCCCGGCACCACCGACGACTCCAGGTTGGCGGCGCGGTAGAGGGCGTCGACGGGGTGCGAGTGGTAGAAGGCGAAGGTGAGACCCGCCGTGTGGGTCAACAGGTGGCGGATCAGGAGGGGTTGGGCGGGCCGCGTCCTGATGTCGTCCCCGGAACCGCTCTCGTACACCTGCGGATCGGCGAACTCCGGCAGGAAGCGCGACACGGGGTCCGTGAGCGCGAGGCGCCCCTCCTCCAGCAGAATCAGCGCGGCGACCGAGGTGACCGGCTTGCTCATGGAGTAGATCCGCCACAACGTGTCGGTCTCGACCGGGAGCCCGGCCGCCAGGTCGCGCCGGCCGTGCGTGGCGACGTGCGCGACGCGGCCGGCGCGGGCCACGGACAGGAGGAAGCCGGGCAGCCGTCCCTCGTCGACAAAGTGGGCGAAGTGCTGGTCGAGGCGGTCGAGCGCCTTCGCGTCCAGCCCGACCTCGCTCGGATCGACCTCTTGTCGCAGCTGTGCCATCGTTCCCCTCCGGTTGCTTGAGATGCCGTCCTGTCATTGCCCGACAGGACCACCTCAGGCCTCAGACCCCCCATGGTGACGCAGGGATCCGGCAGTCGTCGCCCTCTGTTCACCCAAGTCCGGCAGTTTCAGGGCAGCCAGTACCCCCACGGCCGCTGTACCCGCGAGTACGGGCAACGCCGGCCGCAGCCCCTCGGCGACAGCGGCGAGCGTGGTCGCCATGGCCACCCCGAGTACCGGTCCGACGTTCATCGCGGTCTGCTGCAACCCGCCCGCCACCCCGGCGGACTCCGCCGCCGCATGCCGTACGACGACTGCCGTCGCGGTCACCATCACGGTGCCGAAACCCGCTCCGAGCAGCAGGAACCCACCGCCGACCGCCCCCGTCCCGGCCGCCCGGAACAGCACGAGCACCCCGAGCGCGAGCATAGCCAGCGCCGCCACCGTCGTACGCCGGGCCCCGTACCGCCGTAGCAGCACGGCTGCCACCGGCGCCCCCAGCACCATCGCCACCCCGCCGGGCAGCGCGGTCAGACCGGCGCGCAGCGGGTCCATGCCCAGCTCACCCTGCAGGAGGTAACTGGCCACGAAGAGTGTGCCGAACATCGCAGCCGACGCGGTCACCAGAATGCCCAGCGCGGCGCCCACAACCGACGATCCGAGCACGTCGGGCGGCATAAGCGGGTCGGCGGTACGCCGTTCATGGCGTACGAGGACGAGGGCCGCGCCGGCCGCCGCGAGCAGCCCGAGGACGGTTGACGCACTCCAACCGTGCTCCGGAACCCCGACCAGGGTGTGCACGAGGCACGCGAGGGCCACCGCGAGCAGGGCGGCGCCGGGGAGGTCGAGCCGCCCGGCACCGGGCGACCCCTGCCGGTCAGGAGCCCGCACCACCAGCGCGAGCACGCCGAGCACCAGCGCCGGTACGACATTGAGGAAGAACACCGCTCGCCAGCCCAGGTGGGCCACCAGCACCCCGCCCACCAGCGGACCGGTTGCCGCCGCCACCCCGATCGCACTGGTCCGCAACGCGATCGGCATCCCCAGCCGGTCGGGCGGGAACGCGGCGCGCAGCATCCCGAGCGTGGCGGGTTGCAGCAACGCGCCGAAGACGCCCTGGACGACACGCAGTCCGATCACCCAGCCCACACCGGACGCGAACCCGATGCCCGCCGACACCGCCCCGAATCCCAACACTCCGATGGCGAACAGCCGTTGATGGCCGTACCGGTCCCCGAGCCGCCCGGCGAACACCAGCAGACTCGCCACCGCGATGAGATACCCGGTGCTCGTCCACTGGACCTCGGCGAAAGACGCGTGCAGATCCCGTTGCAGGGTGGGCTGCGCGATGGTCAGCACGGTGCCGTCGAGAGCGACGACCACCGCCCCGATCACACTGCTCGCCAGCGCGACCCGACGATGTGCGCTCACCGCCCCTCCGGCCCGAGGTGCGCGTCGAGGGCCGTACGCAGCAGGGGGGCGAAGTCGTCGGCGCCTGTGGTGAGTTGGAGGCTGCCCCAGGTCCACAGCTGGGCGATGCCGTAGAGATTCGCCAGCAGCGACCCGGCGACGAGCCGGGCGTCGGCGTCCGGCCGGGCCCGCCCGACGAGGTCCACCAGCAGGGCGAAGACGGGCAGGCTGGCCTCGCGCAACCCCAACTCGTTGCTCTCCAGCAGATCGTGACGGAACATCAGTTCGTGCATGCCCCGGTTGGTGAGCGCGAAGTCGAGATACACGCGTCCGAGCGTGGCGATCTGCTCCCGGGGTTCCGCCGGCCAGGGCCCGCTGTCCTCGATCGCCTGCTCTCCCCGGGCCGCCAGCTCGGTGAAGCCCCGGCGGGCGATGGCGGACAGCAGCTGCAGATGGGTCGGGAAGTAACGACGGGGGGCGCCGTGCGAGACACCGGCGCGACGGGCGATCTCCCGGAGAGAGAGCGCGTGGACGCCTTCCGCGGTCACCAGCTCGACGCCGGCCTCGATCAGACGGGTGCGCAGGGAATCGCTCATAGACACTGTCTACCAGCGCCCGGTAGACAGTGTCTACCAACGCCTGTCAGGAATGGAGAGGTGCGGGGGCGCTGTTGACCGTGCATGACCCAGGACGACACTCAGCAGGACACGCAGGACGCGCTGCTCAAGCTGCTCTCCGAGTGGGACGGCGGGGTGCTGACCACCCTCAAGGCCGACGGCCGCCCCCAGCTCTCGAACGTCAACCACGCCTACTACCCCGGCGAACGCACCGTTCGCGTCTCCATCACGGACACCCGCGCCAAGACCCGCAACATGCGCCGGGATCCGAGGGTCTCGTACCACGTGACCAGCGACGACCGCTGGGCGTACACCGTGGTCGAGGGAACGGCCGACCTGACGCCTGTGGCCCAGGACCCGCACGACGACACCGTCGAGGAGCTGGTCCGGCTCTACCGGGACGTGCGGGGCGAGCACCCCGACTGGGACGACTACCGCGCGGCGATGGTCCGCGACCGACGGCTCGTGCTGCGGATCAGGGTCGAGCGGGCATACGGGATGCCGCGGCGCTGAGCGGGTGAGGAGAAGACCCGCGCGCACCGGCCGCCCCTGAAATCGGCCGGTACGCGCGGTGGCACTGTTCTTTTGTGCTCGTTTCGGCCGATGTTCTTGTTCGACCCGTCATCTGTCAACCGGGCGTCGGGGGTGAGCCGGGCGGTACGGCCGGAAATGCCCAAGTCCCCGAACAGCCCAGGGCTGTTCGGGGACTTGGCGGATGCGGGAGGGTCAGGCCGACACGGCCTCGCGCTCCGTCACGTTCTCGGCGCCGCGCTCGCCGAGCCGCTCGGTCGGCACCCGGTGTGTCTCGCGGGCCGTGATCGCGGCCACCACCGGCGGGATGCACAGGGCCGCCGTGAACAGGGCGACGGAGAACCAGTCGTCCCCGTCCGGGCCGGCGATCTGGGCGGCGAAGGTGACCGCGAAGCCGGCGACCGCGAAGCCGATCTGCGTACCGATCGCCATGCCGGACAGGCGGACCCGGGTGGAGAACATCTCGCCGTAGAAGGAGGGCCAGGTGCCGTTCGCGGCGCTGTAGACCACGCCGAAGGTGACGATGCCGAGGACCATGATGAGCGGGTACGAGCCCGTGGAGATCGCCCACAGGTAGAGGAACATCATCACCGCGCTGCCCGCGGCGCCGGCCAGGAACACCGGCCGGCGGCCGATGCGGTCGGACAACGTGGCCCAGAGCGGGATGGCGGCCAGCGCGACCAGGTTGGCGAGCGCGGCCACCCACAGCATGGACGAGCGGTCCATGCCGACGGAGTCGCTGGTCGCGTACGCGAGCGCCCAGACCGTGAAGATCGTGGAGACCGAGGCGACGAGCGCGCCCGCGATCACCCGCAGGACGTCCGCCCAGTGCTCGCGCAGCAGGAACACCAGCGGCAGCTTGACGACGCCCTCGGAGGCGGTCTGCTGAGTGAAGGCCGGGGTCTCCTCCAGCTTGCGGCGGATCACGTAGCCGACGACGGCGACCGCGATGCTCATCCAGAACGGGACGCGCCAGCCCCAGGACAGGAGTTGGTCCTCAGGCATGGCGGCGATCGGGATGAAGACCAGGGTGGCGAGGAGCTGGCCGCCCTGGGTGCCGCTCAGGGTGAAGCTGGTGAAGAAGCCGCGCCGGTTGGGCGGGGCGTGTTCGAGCGTCATGGAGTTGGCGCTGGCCTGCTCGCCGGCGGCCGAGATGCCCTGGAGGACGCGGCAGAGCACGAGCAGGACCGGGGCGAGGGTGCCGACCTGGTCGCGGGTGGGCAGGCAGCCGATGAGGAAGGTCGACAGGCCCATCAGCATCAGCGTGAAGACCATGATCTTCTTGCGGCCGAGCCGGTCGCCGAAGTGGCCGAGGAAGAGCGCGCCGACCGGGCGGGCCGCGTACGCGACACCGAAGGTGCCCAGGGACAGCAGGGTCGCGGTGGCCGGGTCGGACTCGTCGAAGAAGACCTTGGGGAAGATCAGGGCGGCCGCGCTGCCGTAGATGAAGAAGTCGTAGTACTCCAGGGCGCTGCCGATCCATGCGGCGGTGGCGGCCTTCTTCGGCTGCCCGCCGGGTGGCGCGTCGTCGGACGCGGCAGGGTCGCGGGGTGCGACGGAATCGGGCACGGCGTGCTCCTTCGAGGGAACTCCAACGTAGGTGGAGTGAGCGGAGGGGGAGAAGTGCCGGATCCCTGGGGTGTCGGGACGGCCGTACCGGGGAGCTGCCCGGCTAATTAACCCACTGGATAGTTAGTAGCGGTTGGCTACGGATGTTGCGCTCACGTTTCCCGGCTGTCAAGAGGTCGCGCCGAAGGATCTCCCCGAGCTGCTCCGCGGTTACGCGGCCGAGCGGTCCGCCGTCAGATAGGCGATGACCATGTCGCCCAGCATGTTCCGGTAGTGGGTGCGCCGGGCCGGGTCGATCAGGTCGCGGCCGAAGAGAACGCCGAAGGTGTGCCGGTTGGCGACCCGGAAGAAGCAGAAGGAGCTGATCATCGCGTGCAGGTCGACCGCGTCGACGTCGGCCGTGAACAGGCCGGACTTCTGCCCCGACTCCAGGATGCGGCTGATCACGTCGAGGGCCGGAGAGCTGATCCGGCCGAGCTTCTCGGAGGCCGCGATGTGCTCGGCCTCGTGGATGTTCTCGATGCTCACCAGCCGGATGAAATCGGGGTGCGCCTCATGGTGGTCGAAGGTGAGTTCCGCCAGTCGCCGGATGGCCGCGACCGGGTCCAGGTGTTCGACGTCCAGCTCCTGTTCGGCCTGCCGGATCACGGAGTACGCCCGCTCCAGCACCGCTGTGAACAGCTGTTCCTTGCCGCCGAAGTAGTAGTAGATCATCCGCTTCGTGGTGCGGGTGAGGGCGGCGATCTCGTCGACGCGGGCCCCCGCGAAGCCGGCCCGGGCGAACTCCCGTGTGGCGACATCGAGGATCTCGGCCTGGGTGCGGGCGGCGTCGCGCAGGCGCCCGTTCGGTCGTGCCGGTTCTTCGGCGCTGGTCATGGGGTTCCTTCGGGCGGGGGCCAGTGTCGCGATTCTAGGAGCTGGGCCGGTTCTCGATCACTCCGCCTGCCGCCGGGTCTTCCCCCGGTGGGGGGTGAAGTGCTATCACTAACGTACTAGTTCGTACATTAGTGAGCCGCGAGGGTCGTGCAGCCGTACTGGCGCTCCCGGCCGTACCCGTCGTTGAGGAGGCCTGTCGTGGCCAAGGACTCGTTTCTCGTCGGGCTCATCGGCTCCGGCATCGGCCCGTCGCTGAGCCCCGCGCTGCACGAGCGGGAGGCCGACCGGCAGGGGCTGCGCTATCTGTACCGGCTCATCGACATCGACAGGCTCGGCGTCGGGGC
The DNA here is from genome assembly GCF_044333925.1 of Streptomyces sp. NPDC020898. Lineage (NCBI taxonomy): Bacteria > Bacillati > Actinomycetota > Actinomycetes > Kitasatosporales > Streptomycetaceae > Streptomyces > Streptomyces sp. NPDC020898. Next base: position 143,543 of record NZ_JBIRRV010000013.1, on the reverse strand, counting down.
GCAGGCGGTGGGCGATCTCGTACGGGCGGCCCGTGATCTCGGTTTCGACGGGCTGAACATCACGCATCCGTGCAAGCAGCTCGTCATCGAGCACCTCGACGGCCTCGATCCGCAGGCCGAGGCGCTCGGCGCCGTCAACACCGTGGTCTTCGAGGACGGGCGCGCGATCGGCCACAACACCGATGTGACCGGCTTCGCCGCGTCCTTCGCGCGCGGGCTGCCCGACGTTCCGCTGGAACGGGTCGTGCAGCTCGGCGCCGGCGGCGCGGGCGCGGCCGTCGCGCACGCCACGCTCACCCTCGGCGCCGGGGAGGTCACCGTCGTCGACGCGCTGCCGGACCGGGCCGCCGACCTCGCCGCGGCCCTCAACCGGCACTTCGGCGCCGGCCGGGCGACCGCCGCGACGTCCGACCGGCTGGCGGCGCTGATCGCCGGGGCCGGCGGCGTCGGTGCCGGCGACGCCGGCGGTGCCGGCGATGCCGTCGATGGGTTGGTCCACGCGACACCCACCGGTATGGCCGCCCACCCCGGCCTGCCCCTCCCGGCCGAACTGCTGCACCCCGGCCTCTGGGTCGCCGAGGTGGTCTACCGCCCGCTGGAGACCGAGCTGCTGCGTACGGCCCGCGCACTGGGCTGCGCCACGCTCGACGGCGGCGGCATGGCAGTCTTCCAGGCCGCGGACGCCTTCCGTCTCTTCACCGGCCGCGAACCCGACACCGCGCGCATGCTGGCCGACATCGCGGAACTGGCGGGCGCGGTACCGACGCCGAACTAGGCGGTCCTGGTGAAGTCGGGTGCGCAACCCGCGCCCCAAAAGGGGCGCGGGGCTGTATCGACTTGCGGCTCCGCCAACCGCATATCCCGCGAAGCGCTCAGCACCTTCCGAACCAGAGGCAGAAGCAGAGAGGTACCGACGTGCGTACGTCCATCGCCACCGTGTCACTCAGCGGCTCCCTGACCGAGAAGCTCACGGCCGCGTCCCGGGCCGGCTTCGACGGGATCGAGATCTTCGAGAACGACCTGCTCGCCAGTCCCCTCACCCCTGAGGAGGTCCGCGCCCGCTGCGCGGACCTCGGCCTCACCATCGACCTCTACCAGCCGATGCGTGACATCGAGGCGGTGCCCGAGGACGAGTTCGCCCGGAACCTGCGCCGCGCCCGGCACAAGTTCGAGCTGATGCGCAGGCTCGGCACGGACACCGTCCTCGTCTGCTCCAGCGTCTCCCCGCTCGCCCTCGACGACGACGCCCTTGCCGCCACCCAGCTGAGTCAACTGGCTGATCTGGCCCAGGAGTTCGGCGTCCGCGTGGCCTACGAGGCGCTCGCGTGGGGGCGGCACGTCAGTACGTACGACCACGCCTGGAGCATCGTCGAGGCGGCCGGGCACCCCGCGCTGGGCACCTGCCTCGACAGCTTCCACATCCTGTCCCGGGGGTCGGACCCCAAGGGCATCGAGGACATCCCCGGCGAGAAGATCTTCTTCCTCCAGCTGGCCGACGCCCCGCTGCTCGCGATGGACGTCCTCCAGTGGAGCCGCCACTACCGCTGCTTCCCGGGCCAGGGCGGCTTCGACGTCGCGGGACTCCTCCAGCACGTCCTGCGAGCCGGATACGACGGGCCGCTCTCCCTCGAAGTCTTCAACGACGTCTTCCGGCAGGCCGAGGCCGGACCGACCGCCGTCGACGCCCGGCGTTCCCTCCTCGTCCTCCAGGAGAGCGTCGGCCTCGCCCGGCTGCCCGACCCCGTCGTCCCCACCGGCATCGCCTTCGCCGAACTCGTCACCCCCGACGCCGAACCGGTCACCGCGGTCCTCGACGCCCTCGGCCTCACCCGTACGGCCCGCCACCGCAGCAAACCCGTCGACCTCTGGGAGCGCGGCGAGGCCCGCATCCTCGTCAACACCGGCCCCGCCGCACGCCGTGACGGCACCCAACTCGCCGCCGTCGGCCTGGAGTCACCGGACCCGGAAGGCGCCGCCCGCCGCGCGGAGGCCCTCCTCGCACCGGTCCTGCCACGCCGCCGCGCCCCGGAGGACGCCCTGCTCGACGCGGTGGCCGCACCCGACGGCACGGAACTCTTCTTCTGCGCCACGGACCGCCCCGAACTCCCCGACTGGCGTGCCGACTTCGAGAACACCAAGGCGGTCGACAACGGCGGGGGCGTCACCCGCATCGACCACCTGGCACTCACCCAGCCCTGGCACCACTTCGACGAGGCCGCCCTCTTCCACCGCAGCGTGCTCGGGCTGCACGGACGGGAGAGCGTCGACGTGGCCGACCCGTACGGCCTCTTCCGCAGCCGTGCCGTCACCAACTCCGGTGGCAGCGTACGCATGGCGCTCGCCGTCGGCCCCGCGCCCACCGAGGACGAGACCCGCGCCCAGCACATCGCGCTGGCCACCGACGACGTGGTCGCCGCCGCCCGGCGCTTCCGAGAGGCCGGCGGCCGGCTGCTGCCGATGCCCGCGAACTACTACGACGACCTCGCCGCCCGGTACGAGTTCACCGAGGACGAGCTGGCGACGTACCGCGATCTCGGCATCCTCTACGACCGTGACGCACAGGGCGAGTTCAGGCACTGCTACACCCGGACCGTGGGCCGCGTCTTCTTCGAACTCGTCCAGCGCGACGGTGGCTACCAGGGCTACGGCGCCCAGAACGCACCGGTACGCCTCGCCGCGCAGCACGCCCAACACGCCGGCCGCTGAAGCGACTTACTGCCGGGTGACACTCCGGCTCACCCCGGCGATGACAGTCGTGGCCAGGATCCAGCCGGTCAGGATGAGGACGTACGACAGGAACTGGTAGCCGCCCACGGGAGCGAAAGCCCCTTCCTGGCCGAAGGAGATCACCGGGAGGAGCAGGTCGAGGGTGTAGAAGACGGGGTTGAACTGCGGGGCCTCGCCGGCCTTGAGCGGGTCCGGGTGATGCAGGGCGTAGGCGACCGAGCCCACCGCCAGCAGGGACAGCAGCCAGACGGCGGCGCGCAGTGGACGGAAGCCGTAGCCGACGGTGGTGTCCTGGAGGTGGCCCCACACCCGGCCGAGGAAGGGCAGGGTGGCCCGGTGCCGGCGCTGCTTGGCGAGCTGGACCCGGCGGGCCGCGGCCTCGTCGCCGACATGCCGGTAGGCGGCGGTCAACTGCTCGTAGGCGTAGGGGACATAGCCGTCGCCGTCGCGTTCCAGCAGAGGCAGGCGGCGGTGAACCGGCTCGTGCGGATTGAGCGCCGTGTAGGTGAGGTGGTTGAACAGCACCTCGCCCGGGGCGACCTCCGACTCGAAGCCCAGTACGTCGATACGGGAGCGGCGCAGATGCAAGCGGCCCTCGATCGGCACGCACCGGTACAGCCACAACTCACCGAGGGTGCAGCTGCTGGCCCGCAGGGCTGTGCCGCCGGGGTTGGACAGCCGGGCCCGCGTGAAGTCGAGAGAGCCCGCGATGCGGGAGCCGCGCAGGTCGATGCCTCCCTGGGTCCGCAGGTTGCGCGCCCGCATGTCGGCCCGTACTTCGAGGGACCGCGCGCACAGCGCATGGCCGCCGGGGTTGCTCAGTTCGGCGTCGTCCAGGGCGATCGACCCGCCCACCGTCGCGCCGTCGAGCCGCACCTCACCGCGCACGCGCAGCCCCGGTGCCGCGAAGCCGTCGCCGAGCACGGACTGATGGAGCTGGAGCACCGGCACGGACGGGTCGGATGTGGTGAGTTCGGCCCCGTCCATGAAGAGCGCGCCCGCGATCTGCGACCCGGCCAGCCGTACCGGCCCGCGCACCCGGCAGTCCGTCATCCGCAGCGGGCCGTCGATCCGCACACTGGCGAGGTTGACGGCCGGGAGCACCGAGCCGCGCAGGTTCAGCTGGCGCAGCCGGGAACCGTAGAAGTCCGGGGACTCCTCGAAGTGGCAGTACCGCAGATGGAGCGGGTGGTCCACCACCGCGTACGCCAGCTTCAGTTGACCCGTGACGCGGGCGCCCGACAGCCGGAGTCTGGGGATCTCGCCGTCCTCGTGCGGGGCGCCGAGCAGCAGGGCCCTGAGCACCGAGGCGCGTACCGTCCGCTCCGGTCCCCAGTCCGAGCCGGTGGCCGGGTTGTCGGCGGTGTCGCCCTCGGCGCTGCCCTCGCGGAAGTCGACGGGCTCCCCCTTGGGGAAGGCCCGCCATACCCGCTCTTCGGCCGCCGTCAGATCGTTGATCTCCATCGGGGCGACTCTGACGCGCCCCGGACACACCTGTCAATCGGGTCCGGGGCAAACCCCGGACCCGATCGCCACTTCAGTCGGCCAACCCCGGCGAGCGGATCAACTCGCTGTTCGTCAGCGTCTGTTCCACTCCAGGACCACCGGACGGTCGTGCTCCGTGGAGAGCCTGCTGACCGTGCCCGTCGCCAGTTGGAACAGCCGTCCGTCGGCGGGCGGCAGCCCGAGGTAACGGGCCGTCAGGACGCGCAGGAAGTGCCCGTGCGCCACGAGGACCACGTCACCCTCCCCGAGGGCGTCCTTGACGCGGGCCAGGACGCGGTCCGCGCGCCGGCCCACCTCGTCGGGCGACTCGCCCGGGTGGTCCTGCGGACCGGGCGCCACACCGTCCGTGAACAGGTACCAGTCCGGCCGGGTGCGATGGATCTCCGCGGTCGTCACGCCCTCGTACCCGCCGTACTCCCACTCGTGCAGGTCCGGGTCGGTCGACGCCCCGGACAGGCCCGCGAGTTCGGCGGTGCGGATCGCGCGGGTGAGCGGGCTGGTCAGTACCCGGGCGAAGGTCCGTCCGGCCAGGAGCGGGACGAGGGACTTGGCCTGTTCCTCACCGCGCTCGGTGAGGGGCAGGTCGGTCCAGCTGGTGTGCTGTCCCGACGCGCTCCACTCCGTCTCGCCGTGGCGGACCAGGAAGAGGTCACCCACGGCTCGCTACTCCTTCGACTCGACGGCGTGGCCGCCGAACTGGTTGCGCAGCGCCGCGATCATCTTCATCTGCGGGGAGTCGTCCTGCCGGGACGCGAACCGCGCGAAGAGGGAGGCCGTGATCGCGGGCAGCGGCACCGAGTTGTCGACCGCCGCCTCGACCGTCCACCGGCCCTCGCCGGAGTCCGCCGCGAAACCGCGCAGCCGCTCCAGGTGCTCGTCCTCGTCAAGGGCGTTGACCGCCAGGTCGAGGAGCCAGGACCGGATGACCGTCCCGTCCTGCCAGGACCGGAACACCTCACGCACGTCCGTGACGGAGTCGACCTTCTCCAGCAGCTCCCAGCCCTCGGCGTACGCCTGCATCATCGCGTACTCGATGCCGTTGTGGACCATCTTCGAGAAGTGCCCGGCGCCCACCTTGCCCGCGTGGACATAGCCGTACGGGCCCTCCGGCTTCAGCGCCTCGAAGATCGGCTGGAGCCGCTCGACGTGCTCCTTGTCGCCGCCCACCATCAGGGCGTAGCCGTTCTGGAGCCCCCACACGCCACCGGAGACACCGGCGTCGACGAAGCCGACGCCGGTGGCGGCCAGCTCCTCGGCGTGCTTCTCGTCGTCCGTCCAGCGCGAGTTGCCGCCGTCCACGACGACGTCGCCGGCCTGCAGAAGCCCGCCGAGTTCGTCGACGACGGACTGGGTGGCGGCGCCGGCCGGAACCATCACCCAGACCACGCGCGGCCCTTCGAGCTTCTCGACCAGCTCGGCGAGGCTGCTCACGTCGGAGACCTCGGGGTTGCGGTCGTAGCCGATGACGGTGTGGCCGTGGCGGCGGATGCGCTCGCGCATGTTGCCGCCCATCTTGCCGAGACCGATCAGACCAATCTGCATGTCAGTTCACTTCCTGCGCGTGACGAAGAGCGCGGTACGTGGCCACGAGGGCGGCGGTGGAGGTGTCGAGGCCGGGGACGTCAGCCCCTTCGGTGAGCGCGGGCTCGACGCGCCTGGCGAGCACCTTGCCCAGCTCGACGCCCCACTGGTCGAACGAGTCGATGTTCCAGACGGCGCCCTGGACGAACACCTTGTGCTCGTAGAGCGCGATCAACTGGCCGAGCACGGACGGCGTCAGCTCACGGGCGAGGACCGTGGTCGTCGGGTGGTTGCCCTTGAACGTCTTGTGGGCGACCAGTTCCTCCGGCACGCCTTCCGCACGCACCTCGTCCGGCGTCTTGCCGAACGCCAGTGCCTGCGTCTGCGCGAAGAAGTTGGCCATCAACAGGTCGTGCTGGCCCTTGAGTTCGTCGCTCAGTTCCGCGACCGGCTCGGCGAAGCCGATGAAGTCCGCCGGGATCAGCCTCGTGCCCTGGTGGATCAACTGGTAGTACGCGTGCTGCCCGTTGGTACCGGGCGTACCCCACACCACCGGCCCGGTCTGCCACTCGACCGGGTTGCCGTCCCGGTCGACGGACTTGCCGTTGGACTCCATGTCCAGCTGCTGCAGGTACGCCGTGAACTTGGACAGGTAGTGCGAGTAGGGCAGTACGGCGTGCGACTGGGCGTCGAAGAAGTTGCCGTACCAGATGCCCAACAGGCCGAGCAGCAAAGGCGCGTTGGACTCGGCGGGGGCGGTACGGAAGTGCTCGTCGACGAGCGCGAACCCGTCGAGCATCTCCCGGAACCGGTCCGGGCCGATCGCGATCATCAGCGACAGGCCGATCGCCGAGTCGTGCGAGTAGCGTCCGCCGACCCAGTCCCAGAACTCGAACATGTTGTCCGTGTCGATGCCGAAGTCCGACACCTTCCCGGAGTTCGTCGACAGCGCCACGAAATGCCTGGCGACGGCCTTGTCCTCGCCACCCAGCCCCGCGAGGAGCCAGGAGCGGGCCGAGGTGGCGTTGCTGATCGTCTCGATGGTGGTGAACGTCTTGGACGCGACGATGAAGAGGGTCTCGGCCGGGTCCAGGTCCCGTACCGCCTCGTGCAGGTCGGCGCCGTCGACGTTCGACACGAACCGGAAGGTCATCGAGCGGTCCGTGAACGCCCGGAGCGCCTCGTAGGCCATCGCCGGACCGAGGTCCGAGCCGCCGATGCCGATGTTGACGACGTTCTTGATGCGCTTGCCCGTGTGCCCGGTCCACTCGCCCGAGCGGACCTTCCCGGCGAAGCCGGCCATCTTGTCGAGGACCGCGTGCACGGCCGGTACGACGTTCTCGCCGTCGACCTCGACCACCGCGTCCCGCGGCGCGCGCAGCGCGGTGTGCAGCACCGCCCGGTCCTCGGTGATGTTGATGCGGTCGCCCCGGAACATGGCGTCCCGCAGCCCGAACACGTCGGTGGCGACGGCGAGTTCCTGGAGGAAAGCGAGGGTCTCGTCCGTGACCAGGTGCTTGGAGTAGTCGATGTGCAGGTCGCCCACGCGCACGACGTACCGCTCCGCGCGCCCGGGATCGGCGTCGAACAGCTCACGCAGCTGCGGCTGGAGGAGCGCGTCGGCGCGGTGGTCCTCCAGCGCCGTCCACTCGGGGCGTCGGGTGAGCCTGGGGGAGTCAGACATGACTGGGGGTCTCCTTGGTGCCGTTGCCCCGCAGGGCCACGGCGTACATCTCGTCGGCGTCGAGGCGGCGCAGTTCCTCGGCGATCAGTTCGGAGGTGGGACGCACCTTCAGCGCGAGGGTGCGGGAGGGCTGGCCCGGCAGGGTGAGCGTGGCGAGCGGGCCCTCGGGACGGTCGATGACGATCTCGCCCTTGTCGGTGCCGAGGCGGACGGCCGTGACGACCGGGCCGGCGGTGACGACGCGGTCCACCTTGACGTTGAGGCGGGCGCCGAGCCAGCGGGCCAGCAGTTCGGCGCTCGGGTTCTCGGCCTCGCTCTCGACGGCCGCCGAGATGATCTTCGTACGGGCCTGGTCGAGGGCCGCGGCCAGCATCGAGCGCCACGGGGTCAGCCGCGTCCACGCCAGGTCGGTGTCGCCGGGCGCGTACGAACGCGCCCGCGCCTCCAGCGCGACGAGCGGCTTCTCGACCGCGTACATGTCGGTGATCCTGCGCTGGGCCAGCGCGCCCAGCGGGTCCTTGACGGGCACCTCGGGGGCGTTCACCGGCCACCACACGACGACCGGCGCGTCCGGCAGCAGCAACGGCAGGACGACCGAGTCGGCGTGGTCGGACACCTCGCCGTACGTCCGCAGGATGACCGTCTCGCCGGTGCCGGCGTCGGCGCCCACCCGCACCTCGGCGTCGAGGTGGGAGTTGGTGCGGTCGCGCGGACTGCGGGCGTGCCGCTTGATGACGACCAGGGTCCGCGAGGGGTGCTCGTGCGAGGCCTCCTCGGACGCCTTGATCGAGTCGTACGCGTTCTCCTCGTCCGTGACGATCACCATCGTCAGGACCATGCCCACGGCAGGGGTGCCGATGGCGCGCCGCCCCTTCACCAGTGCTTTGTTGATCTTGCTTGCCGTGGTGTCGGTGAGGTCGATTTTCATGGCCTGCGCCAGCTCCGTCCGTCTCGTGCGAGCATCTCGTCGGCTTCCTCGGGGCCCCAGCTGCCCGAGGCGTACTGCGCGGGCGTGCCGTGAGTGCCCCAGTAATCCTCGATCGGGTCGAGGATCTTCCAGGACTCTTCCACTTCCTGGTGACGGGGGAACAAATTGGCGTCGCCGAGCAGGACATCCAGGATGAGGCGTTCGTACGCCTCCGGGCTGGACTCCGTGAAGGACTCGCCGTAGGCGAAGTCCATCGTGACGTCCCTGATCTCCATCGAGGTACCCGGCACCTTGGATCCGAAGCGCACCGTCATGCCCTCGTCGGGCTGGACGCGGATGACGATCGCGTTCGCGCCGAGTTCCTCGGTGGCCGTCGAGTCGAACGGGGAGTGCGGGGCACGTTGGAAGACCACCGCGATCTCCGTCACGCGCCGCCCGAGCCGCTTGCCGGTCCGCAGATAGAACGGAACGCCTGCCCACCGCCGGTTGTCGATCTCCAGCTTGATCGCCGCGTACGTGTCCGTGCCGGACTGCGGGTCGATGCCGTCCTCTTCGAGGTAGCCGGGCACATGCTCGCCGCCCTGCCAGGCCGCCGCGTACTGCCCGCGCACGGTGTGCTCGCCCAGGTTCTCGGGCAGCTTCACCGACTTCAGGACCTTGAGCTTCTCGGTCAGCAACGACTCGGCGTCGAAGGCGATCGGCTCCTCCATGGCCGTCAGGGCCATCAGCTGGAGCAGGTGGTTCTGGATCACGTCGCGCGCGGACCCGATGCCGTCGTAGTAGCCGGCCCGGCCGCCGATGCCGATGTCCTCGGCCATCGTGATCTGTACGTGGTCGACGTACGACCGGTTCCAGATCGGCTCGTACATCTGGTTGGCGAAGCGGAGCGCCAGGATGTTCTGGACGGTCTCCTTGCCGAGGTAGTGGTCGATCCGGAAGACCTGCTCCGGGTCGAACACATCGTGCAGGACCCGGTTCAGCTCACGTGCGCTGGCCAGGTTGTGGCCGAACGGCTTCTCGATCACCCCGCGCCGCCAGGAACCCTCGGGTGCGTTCGCCAGCCCGTGCTTCTTCAGCTGCTTGACGACCTTGGGGAAGAACTTCGGCGGTACGGAGAGATAGAAGGCGTAGTTGCCGCTCGTACCCCGGGACGCGTCCAACTCTTCGACGGCCGCGCGCAGTTGCTTGAACGCCGCGTCGTCGTCGAAGTCACCGGGGATGAACCGCATGCCCTCGGCGAGCTGCTGCCAGACCTCCTCGCGGAACTCCGTACGCGCGTGGTCGCGCACCGAGTCGTGGACGATCTGTGCGAAGTCCTCGTCCTCCCAGTCCCGGCGGGCGAACCCGACGAGCGAGAAGCCCGGCGGCAGCAGACCCCGGTTGGCGAGGTCGTAGACGGCCGGCATCAGCTTCTTGCGGGCCAGGTCACCGGTCACCCCGAAGATGACCAGCCCGGACGGGCCCGCGATCTTGGGGAGCCGGCGGTCGCCGGGGTCGCGCAGCGGGTTGTCCCAATCCGCGTCGAGGTCCACGTCGGAGTCCACACTCAATTCCACAGCGGCCTCCTCTTCGGTCACCAGCGTCGGTTCCGCGCTCATTCCCCGTCGACCCCCTTGCTGTTCAGCGACTTCGTGACGGTGGCCAGCAGGTCGTTCCAGGCGACCGCGAACTTCGCGACACCCTCGTCCTCCAGCAGCTTCACGACCTCGTCGTACGAGATCCCGAGCCCCTCGACGGCCGCCAGATCGGCGCGGGCCTGGGCGTAGCCGCCGGTCACCGCGTCGCCGTGGATGTCGCCGTGGTCGCCGGTGGCGTTCAGGGTGGCCTCGGGCATCGTGTTGACGGTGCCGGGCGCGACCAGCTCGTCGACGTACAGCGTGTCCTTGTACGCCGGGTCCTTGACGCCCGTCGAAGCCCACAGCGGACGCTGCTTGTTGGCGTGGGCGCCGCCGAGAGCGGTCCAGCGGTCGCTCTCGAACACGTCCTCGTACGCCTCGTACGCGAGCCGCGCGTTGGCCAGCGCGGCCTTGCCCTTGAGGGCGAGGGCCCCGTCCGTGCCGAGCAGCGTCAGGCGCTTGTCGATCTCGGAGTCGACGCGGGAGACGAAGAAGGAGGCGACGGAGTGGATGGTCGCGAGGTCGATGCCCGCGGCCTGTGCCTTCTCCAGGCCGGCCAGATAGGCGACCATGACCTCGCGGTAGCGCTCCAGGGAGAAGATCAGAGTGACGTTGACGCTGATCCCGCGTCCGATGACCTCGGTGATCGCCGGCAGGCCGGCCTTGGTCGCCGGGATCTTGATCATCACGTTGGGCCGGTCGACCAGCCAGGCCAGCTGCTTGGCCTCGGCGATCGTCGCCGCCGTCTCGTGGGCGAGGCGGGGGTCGACCTCGATCGAGACGCGGCCGTCCCGGCCGGCCGTGGCGTTGTACACCGGACGCAGGATGTCGGCGGCGGCGCGGACGTCGGCGGTGGTCATCATCCGTACGGCCTCGTCGACCGTGACGCCGCGCTCGGCCAGGTCGGCGAGCTGCTCCTCGTACCCCTCGCCGGAGCCGATGGCGGCCTGGAAGATCGACGGGTTGGTGGTCACGCCGACCACGTGGTGGGTGTCGATGAGTTCGGCGAGGTTGCCGGACGCGATGCGCCTGCGGGACAGATCGTCCAGCCAGATCGAGACGCCTTCGTCGGCGAGGCGCTTGAGATTGCCCGCGGTTGCGGTGGTGGTGTCAGTCATGGTGATCATCTTCTCTCTTGCGATCGGATCAACCGCGGGCGGCAGTGAGTGATTCCCGGGCGGCCCGGGCCACGTTCTCGGGGGTGAAGCCGTACTCGGCGAACAGGGTCTTGGCATCGGCGGAGGCGCCGAAGTGTTCGAGGGAGACGATGCGTCCTGCGTCACCGACGTAGCGGTACCAGGTCAGACCGATGCCCGCCTCGACCGCCACGCGGGCCTTCACGGACGGCGGAAGGACGCTGTCGCGGTACTCGCGCGGCTGCTCCTCGAACCACTCCACGGACGGCATCGACACCACCCGGGTGCCCACGCCCTCGGCCTCCAGCGCCTCGCGCGCGGCGACGGCGAGCTGGACCTCGGAACCGGTGGCGATCAGGACGACGTCCGGGGTACCGGTGGACGCGTCCCGCAGGACGTAACCGCCCTTCGCGGCCTCCTCGTTCCTGACGTACGTCGGTACACCCTGCCGGGTGAGCGCGAGGCCGTGCGGGGCCGGGTCGGTGGCGTGCCGCCGGAGGATCTCGGCCCAGGCGACGGCCGTCTCGTTGGCGTCGGCCGGGCGCACGACGTTCAGGCCCGGGATCGCGCGCAGGGAGGCCAGGTGTTCGACCGGCTGGTGCGTGGGGCCGTCCTCGCCGAGGCCGATGGAGTCGTGCGTCCAGACGTAGGTCACCGGCAGCTGCATCAGCGCCGACAGCCGGACGGCGTTGCGCATGTAGTCGGAGAAGACGAGGAAAGTGCCGCCGTAGATACGGGTGTTGCCGTGCAGGGCGATGCCGTTCATCTCGGCGGCCATCGAGTGCTCGCGGATGCCGAAGTGGATCGTGCGGCCGTACGGGTCCGCCTCCGGCAGCGGGTTGCCCTCGGGGAGGAAGGAGGACGTCTTGTCGATGGTGGTGTTGTTCGAGCCGGCCAGGTCGGCGGAGCCGCCCCACAGCTCGGGCAGGACCGGGCCGAGCGCCTGGAGCACCTTGCCGGAGGCCGCACGGGTCGCGACGGACGCGTCCTCCTCGAACACCGGCAGGGCGTCCTCCCAGCCCTCGGGCAGTTGACCGGCCACGACCCGGTCGAACAGCTGCGCGCGCTCGGGGTTGGCGCCGCGCCACTCGGCGAGCCGCTTGTCCCAGGCCGCGTGCGTCTCCGCGCCCCGGTCGAGGGCCTGGCGGGCGTGGGCGAGAACCTCGTCGGCGACCTCGAAGGAGAGCGACGGGTCGAAGCCCAGCAGGCGCTTGGTGTCGGCGATCTCGTCGGCGCCGAGGGCCGAGCCGTGGGAGGCCTCGGTGTTCTGGGCGTTCGGGGCGGGCCAGGCGATGATCGTGCGCATCGCGATGATCGAGGGGCGCGCGGTCTCGGCCTGCGCCGCCTTGAGCGCCGCGTACAGCGCCCGCACGTCGATGTCGCCGCCGAGTTCGGGCTCGATGCGCTGCACATGCCAGCCGTACGCCTCGTACCGCTTCAGCACGTCCTCGGAGAACGCCGTCGCCGTGTCGCCCTCGATGGAGATGTGGTTGTCGTCGTAGACGAAGACGAGGTTGCCGAGCTTCTGGTGGCCGGCCAGCGAGGAGGCTTCGGCGGAGATGCCCTCCTCCAGGTCGCCGTCGGAGACGATGCCCCAGATGGTGTGGTCGAAGGGTGAGGTGCCCTCGGGCGCCTCGGGGTCGAAGAGGCCGCGCTCGTAGCGGGCGGCCATGGCCATGCCGACGGCGTTGGCGAGGCCCTGCCCGAGCGGGCCCGTGGTGGTCTCGACGCCTGCCGTGTGCCCGTACTCGGGGTGCCCCGGCGTCTTCGAACCGTGCGTCCGGAACGCCTTGAGGTCGTCCAGCTCCAGCTCGTACCCGGACAGGAACAGCTGGGTGTAGAGGGTCAGCGAGGTGTGGCCCGGGGAGAGGACGAAGCGGTCGCGGCCGGTCCACTCGGGGTCGGCGGGATCGTGCCGCATCACCTTCTGAAAGATCGTGTACGCGGCGGGGGCCAGGCTCATCGCCGTACCGGGGTGGCCGTTGCCGACCTTCTGCACGGCGTCAGCAGCGAGTATGCGTGCCGTGTCGACGGCACGCCGGTCGAGGTCGGTCCACTCCAGACCGTCTTGTGTCTGCGTACTCATCTTCAAGAAGTCCTCACGAAACGGGGAGGCAGGCTCCGGACGCCTTCAAAAGTAAAAGTCTGACTTTTTCGGGGAAAGGTGCGCCTGTGTCAGGCTTCGGTGAAAGTGGGACACCGACAGCTTCGACAGCAGGGCCGAACCCCCGCGAGAGGAACATGACAGACAGAACCACCCGAGATCGTGACGGAATCGAGACCTTTCCGTTTCCTGTAGATCTCAGCCTCTCCGGCGTCGGTGTGCGGGTCGGCCCGATGGGGCCCGGCCGCGCTTGGCACCCGGACGTACCCCTGGAGCGCGTCCACCGCATCGACTTCCATGTCGTGATGCTGTTCGACGGCGGCCCGGTCACCCACATGATCGACTTCGCCGAGTACGAGGCGACAGCGGGCGACCTGCTGTGGATCCGCCCCGGCCAGGTCCACCGCTTCTCCCGCACCAGCGAGTACCGCGGCACCGTCCTTACCATGCAACCCGGTTTCCTGCCCCGCGCCACGGTCGAGGCGACCGGCCTCTACCGCTACGACCTGCCCCCGCTGTTGCACCCGGACGCGCCTCAACTCGCGGGCCTGCAAGCGGCCTTGGCCCAACTGGGCCGCGAGTACGAGGACACGGCCACCCTCCCCATCGGCCTGCACACGTCGGTACTGCGCCACTCGCTCACGGCGTTCCTGCTGCGCCTGTCCCACCTCGCGACGAGTTCGGCGGAGGCCGCACGCCGCCGCACCGACACCACGTTCTCCCTCTTCAGGGACGCGGTCGAGAAGGGCTTCGCCACCAATCACAGCGTCAGCGCGTACGCCGACGCCCTCGGCTACTCCCGCCGCACCCTCGTCCGCGCGGTGCGCGCCGCGACCGGCGAGACTCCCAAGGGGTTCATCGACAAACGCGTGATCCTGGAGGCCAAGCGGCTCCTGGCCCACACGTCCCTGCCGATCGGCCGGGTCGGCGCAGCGGTCGGGTTCCCCGACGCGGCGAACTTCTCCAAGTTCTTCCATCTGCACACGGGGACCACGCCGGTGGCGTTCCGGGCGGAACTGCGCTGAAAGGGAGAAGAGAAGAGGGGCGGACCTGTCGGTCCGCCCCTCGGTGAACAACCCGTCCAACGACCGCCTCAGCGGCCGAAGTTGAACCAGTTCACGTTCACGAACTCCTGCGCCTGGCCGCTGGTGAAGGTCAGGTAGACGTCATGGGTGCCGGTGACCGAGCTCATGTTCACCTGGAGCGTGCGCCAGCTCTGCCAGCCGCCCGTGTTGCCCACCTCGAAGCGGCCGATCGGTGCGTTCGTACGGCTGTCGAGGCGCACCTCGACCAGTCCGCTCACGCCCGAGCCGGCGCCGCTCGCGACCCTGCCGACGAGCTGAGTGGCCGCCGTGGAACCGAAGTTGACGCTCTGGTAGAGCGCCCAGTCGCCGTTGGCGAGCGAGCCGATGTTCTGTCCGCCGCCGGTGTCGGTGGTGGTCTCCGTGTTGGTGCCCGACTGGCTGTTGTAGGACTCGGCCTGGATGGCCGCGTACGCGTCCCGGGTGCCGGTCGGCGGCGGAGTGGTCGTGCCGCCGCCGGTGGTCGACTGGAGCACCTGCACGTAGTCGACGAGCATCGGGCGCCCGGAGACCGTGTTCGCGTCCGGGCCGCCACCGAACGCCGCCGGGAAGGCGCCGCCCATCGCCACGTTCAGGATGATGAAGAAGCCGTGGTTCGTGGCGTTCGCCCAGGTCGTCGCGTCGACCTGGTTCGCGGTCACCGTGTGGTAGTTGGTGCCGTCGACGTAGAAGCGGATCGCTTCCGGACTCACCGAGCGGTCCCACTCCATGCTGTACGTGTGGAACGCGGCCTGACAGGTGGTGCCGGCGCACGAGGTGGTGCTGCCGAGGCCGGTCGTCTCGTTGCAGGGGCCGCCCGGACTGGTGCCGCAGTGCAGCGTGCCCCAGATGGTGTTGAGGCCCTGGGTGTTCTCCATGATGTCGATCTCGCCGACGCTCGGCCAGTTCTGGTAGTTGCCCCGGTAGGGCGCCCCGAGCATCCAGAACGCGGGCCAGTAGCCGAGGGCGGACGCACCGGTGACGTTCGGCACCTGGAGACGGGCCTGGACGCGCAACTTGCCGCCCGCCGGGGGCTGGAAGTCGGTGCGGTTGGTCTCGATGCGGCCCGAGGTCCAGTTGCCGGCGGAGTCGCGCAGCGGGGTGATCCGGAGGTTTCCGCTGCCGTCGAGCGAGACGTTGTTCGTGCTGTTCGTCATCGTCTCGATCTCGCCGGTGCCCCAGTTGGCGGGACCGCCGGGATACGAGGTCCCAGTCGCGTACTGCCAGTTGGCAGTGGAGACGCCGGTCCCGGCAGTGCCGTTGAAGTCGTCGACGAAGACCTGGGTCCAGCCGGTCGGCGGCGTCGGCGCGTCCGCCTGGGCGACCGAGACGGCGGCTGCCGCGAGGCTGAGGACGGCGCCGACGGCGACGAGTACACGCCGGAGCGGGCCGCGTGTGACGGGCGGGCCTGAAGTGATCGAAGTGCCTGAAGTGTCCCTCATGGGTGCCTCTTCGGGTACGAGGTGGGGGTGCGCGGGTGCGTTCGAGAGCCTTTGAGAGCGCTCTCAGGGTGCGCCCAATGTGCTCTTGCTCCCCTCGGCCGTCAAGAGGTGAAACCCAGAATTTCCTTCCGTCACAGGTGAGTTCACCCGATGAAGACATGAATGTGATAGTGACCCTGACGGCGTCTAGGCGGCGCTGCCCGCTTTCCAGTCCGCCCAGGACAGATTCCAGCCGTTGAGGCCGTTCGCCGGATCGACCGTCTCCTCACCGGAGTTCTGGACGATCACCACGTCCCCGAGCATGGAGCTGTCGTAGAACTGGTAGCCCGGCACGGAGGTGTCGTTCGCGCCCTTCGTGTCGTGCAGTCCGACGCAGCCGTGACTGGTGTTGGCGCTGCCGAACACCGAGGTCGAGGCCCAGTAGTTGCCGTGCACGAAGGTGCCGGAGGTGGTCAGGCGCTGGGCGTGCGGGACGTCGGAGATGTCGTACTCGTCGCCGAGCCCGACCGTCGAGGACTCCATCCGCGTCTGCTTGAACCGCTCGCTGATCACCATGATCCCGGACCAGGTGGTGTGCTCGGCGTCGCCGCCGGAGACGGGATAGGTGGCCGTGGTCGCGCCGTCCCGCCGTACGGTCATGGTCTTCGCGGCCAGGTCGACCGTGCTGATCTGTGCGCGCCCGATGTGAAAGATGACGTCCTTGGACTGGGTGCCGTAGACACCGTCCGCGCCCTCGACGTCCTTGAGCCGCAGCCCGAGCGTGATCTTCGTACCGGCGGCCCAGTAGGTCTCCGGCCGGAAGTCCAGCCGCGTGTCGCTGAACCAGTGCCCGACCACCTCCACGGCCGGTTCGGCGGTCACGGTGATCGCTTTCTCGACGGCGGCCCGGTCGGTGACCGCCTCCGTGAAGTTGACCGACACCGGCATACCGACACCGGAGGTGGAGTCCGCCTCCGGCGTGAAGTACCCGACGAAGGTCGCGGAGGGCGAGGCGGTGGTGAACGTCGCCGTCTGCGCGGCGGCCCCGGTGACCTGCGCCGACACGGTGTACGTCGTCCCGGAGTACGGGTTCTGGGTGGACGTCCACTTCGTACGGGCCGCGTCGAGGGACCCGGCGAGCGCGCTGCCGTCCGCGGCGGTGGCCTTGACGGACGCGAGGGTGCCGTCGGTGACGGTGACCTCGACGGGGGTGGCGAAGCCGGCGTGCCGCGTACCGTCGGCGGGAGTCACGGTGACGACGGCCTTCCTGGCGGCCTTCGCGGACGCGCTCGCCTTCGTAGTCGCCGAGGCGTCCGCGGAACTGCTGCAGCCGGTCAGCACGGCGGCCGGTACGGCCCCGAGCGCGGCGAGGATCCCGCGCCGGGACCAGTTCGGCGGGTCCTGCGGCTCCTGCTCGGACGGGTTCGATATGTGCGGAACACCCACGGCACGCCTTTCTGGAACGACCAGGAAGTGATCGATGTTGCGCGTGCATCGTGCGCCTTCTGCATGGGTTTGTTCTTTGAAATGGGCCGCTGTCGTCTGAGATTCCGGTAAGGACGCTGCGGGGGCTGCGGCGGCGTGGGCGACGGCGACATCCGTACCCTCAGGGAGAACATCCGAGTTGCCAGGGAAAGGCGCAAGGTCGATGGTGGACGCTGAGGTCTCCCCGGAACTCCTGCTGGCGCTGCGGCAGTTGGAGGGGCAGCTCGGCAGGCCGGCCGCGACGGACCTCGACGACGGTCATGCACGCTGGGACCTCTACCGTGTCGCTCTCGACTCCGTCGGGGCACTGCCTCTCCTGCTGGGAGCCATCTCGTCGGAGCCGGACAGCAGCGTGGCCTCGGGCGTCGTGGGAGAAGTCCTCGAACGGGTCCCGGCGGCCGGTCGGCAGGAGTGGGTCCACGCCCTCGTCCCCTCGGCGCGCGGCTTCAGCGAACGCCGTTCACGGGAGCTCGGGGTGCTGGAGTCCATCCGCAGCGGTGACCTCTCGGCGGCCGGGGCCGCCGACCTGATCGACGACTGGACGGACTGGCTCCAACTGCGCGTCATCGGCGCCGTCGGGGACCCTGACGTACTGCGCCTGCTCGCCGAGCGGGGCAGGACCAAGCGGATCCGGCACGCCGCCCGTGAGGCGCTGAGCTGACGCGGTAACGACCGTGGGTTGGCGCCTCCAGGGACGCTGTCGGCGTCTCCTCGTGCAACCCGAACCGGTCGTGTGCGCGTCGCAGTGGGGGCGGTGCCCACCAGGCGTGGCGGCCGAGGAGGGCCATGGTCGCCGGGACCAGCCGCATCCGTACGATCGTCGCGTCGATCAGCACGGCCAGGGTCAGACCGAGGCCGAGGGCTCGCCGTACGCAGCCGGGTGAGCGCGCGTGTGGTCCAGGTGGACCAGGTGGGGGCGGTCATGTGCGGCTCCTCGGGGCAAGGGGCCGTCCCCGTATCGAGAGGGGTGCGGGGGATATTGTCCGCGGGTCCGTCGTGGCTTGTCGCGCAGTTCCCCGCGCCCCTGAGGGGGCTGCGCCCCCCTCAAGGGCGCCAGCCCAGGGCTCGGGAGATGCCTCTTGCCGCCAGTCTTACGGCAGGGATCAACGTCGGTACCTGGGCGTTCACTTGGGGTACGACGACCGATACGGCGGCGACGACCGCGCCGCCCGGGCCGCGTACCGGGGCCGCTACCGAGAGGGCGTCGTCGGTGACCTGACGGCTGCTCACCGCGACGCCGGTGCGGCGGACTTCGGCCAGGACGCGGCGCAACGTGGCCGGGTCGGTGATCGTGTGGGGGGTGAAGGCGGCCAACTGGCCCTCGCAGTAGTCCTTCTGGAACGCCGGGTCACCGTGTGCGAGCAGGGCGAGGCCGACGCCCGTCGCGTGCAGCGGCCAGCGGGCGCCGACCCGGATGTGCACCCCGACCGCCGAACGGCCCGACAGCCACTCGATGTAGACGACCTCGCCGCCGTCCCGCACCGCCAACTGCACGTTCTCGTGCGTCGCTTCGTACAGGTCCTCCAGATACGGCAGCGCGACCTGCCGCAGCGCCAGGCCGCGTGGGGCGAGCGCCGCGACCTCCCACAGCCTCAGGCCGACGTGGTAGACGCCGGCCTCGTCCCGCTCCAGGGCGCCCCACTCGGTGAGGGCGCCCACGAGGCGGTGTGCGGTGGTGAGGGTCAGCCCGGCCCGCCGGCCGATGTCGGTGAGGGACAGCGCGGGGTGCTCGTGGTCGAAGGCGCTGAGCACGGACAGCAGCCGGTCGGGCGCGGAGCGGACGGTCATGGGCGGGCAGCTCCCGAAGACGTCGAGGTGTGGGTCCGGGCCACGTCGTACGGACGCGGGTACTCCGTCGGCCGGTAGGTCACATAACGCGCCTCGGTCGCCGGGTCTTCCTTCTCCGCGCGGGAGTTGAGGGCGTGTGCCGAGGTGTCCCAGCGGCCCGTGTCGAGGCGGTCCTCCAGCGCACGCACGGCCGCCACCGTCTCCCCGGGCGTGAACGTGCAGTGCCCGGGGCCGTCGACGTAGGCCTGGCTCAGCAGCCTGCCCGAGCCGGCCGCGGTCGCCGCCCGCTTGTACGCGCTCTGCGCCTGTACGGGGATCAGTGCGTCGCCGGTGGTGTGGATGTTCAACTGGGGATCGGTGAGCCTGCCGGTGAACGAGCTGGTCCTGCTCATCCAGGCCACCGCGTCGGGGTCCGCACTGATCCGGGGGGCGCTGCTCAGCGCCTTCAGGTCGTCGCGCAACGAGAGTCCCACCTCCTTGTAGAGCTCGGTCACCTCCTTGTATACCGAGGACCGGTGCAGCATCCGCGTGTAGTCGACGCCCGTGTTCCAGGACGGGTTGCCGCCGGCCCGGGTCTCCGCCTCCTGACGCCAGCTGAACGCGGGAGCCATGATCAGGCCGGAGACCGCCGCGTACTGGTGGGCCTGCTGGGTGTCCCAGTCCGTGGGGCCGGGGACGGGCTGCGAGGCGTCGTTGTAGCCGGGGATGTTGTGCAGCGCGGCGGCGAGCGCGATCCTGGCCCGGCCCTGAGGCGTCTGCTGGGCCGCGGTGACCTTCGTGGCGAGCGCACCCGCGGCCGATCGGGCGGCGGCCTGGTCGGCGAATCCGGTGAGCCGGATGTCCGAGTCCGGGGCGAGGAGCGTACGCAGGGCGAAGACCGGGTCGAGCGTGTTGTTCCAGTTGGCGACCCCGCCCTGCACCAGACCGCAGATCGACAGCGAGCCGTCGAAGCGGTCGGCGTGCCGCTCGGCCAGGGCGGTTGTCACCAGGCCACCGTACGACCGGCCCCAGGCGATCGTCCGCCCGGCCTCGCCGAACCGCTCGGTGAACCGGTCCAGTGTGGCCAGCTGGTCCGGCACGGCGTCGGTGACGGCCCACCCGTTCGACGCGTACGACGACCCGATGAGCGCGTAGCCGGCGTCGAGCAGCCGCGCCTGATCGGCCGGAGTCGGCGCGTCCTGGGCCGGGCTGGGGGTTCCGGCGGGGCGGTAGCCGTGGCTGAAGAGGAGCACCGTCCCGTTCCAGGCGGCCGGCATCTCCATCAAGTAGGTGGCGCCGGACGGGAGTTGGCCCTCCACGCGTTCGGTGGCGGTGGTGGTGGCGGCCTGGGCGGACAGTACGGGGGTGGCGAGCAATGCCGCCGCGAGGAGGACGAGGATGCGGGAGCTCACGGGTGGATCCTCTCGGGGGCGGGGGTCTTCCGAGGGAGGGCCGGGGCGTCGAGCGTGTCGGTGTGCGTCTCGGGCATCCGCCACACGGTGACCGCGGTGATCACCGCGCCGCCGCACAGCAGCAGCGACACCGGCGTACTGCCGCCGCCGTTCGAGGCGAGCAGGCTGCTCGCGATCAGCGGCGAGAACCCGGCGCCGACCAGCGTCGCCGCCTGGTAGCCGAGCGAGGCGCCCGTGTAGCGCACCTTGGTGCCGAACATCTCGGAGAACAGGGCCCCCAGCGGCCCGTACATCGTGGACTGGGCGATGCCGTGGCCCAGGACAAGGGCGAGGATCAGCAGGCCGGGCGAGCCGGAGTCGACCAGCCACAGCACGGGGAAGGCGAGCGCGGCCGAGGCGAGGGCGCCGGCGAGGACCACCGGGCGGCGCCCGACGCGGTCGGTGAGCGCGGAGGCGGTGGGCAGGACGATCAGCGCCACGCAGGAGGCGATGGTGACGGCGGTGAGCACCTGCGGCCGGCTGTAGCCGTTGTCGGTGGCGTACGAGATCATGAAGCCGGTCAGCAGTGACTGGGCGGTGAAGGCGCCGATGCCGACGCAGCAGGCGAGCAGGACCGGCTTCGGGCGGCGCAGGACCTCGAAGATCGGCGGCTTGGCGGACACCTCCCGCTTGGACTCGGCGAACAGCGGGCTCTCCGCGACCCGCAGCCGGACGAACAGACCGACGCCGAGCAGGACGAAGCTGAGCAGGAACGGTACGCGCCAGCCCCAGGAGCGGAACTCGTCGTCGGGAAGCGTGGAGACGAGGGTGACCACTCCGGCGGAGATCACGGAGCCGAGCGGGGCGCCGAGCTGGGTGAAGCTGGACCACAGTCCGCGCCGGGAACTCTGGGTGCGTTCGGCGTGCTCGACGACCATCAGGGTCGCGCCGCCCCACTCGCCGCCGATCGCGAGGCCCTGCACGACCCGCAGGGTGACCAGCAGGATCGGGGCCCACACGCCGATGGCGTCGTACGTCGGCAGCAGTCCGATGAGGAAGCTGCCGCAGCCCATCAGGGTCATCGTCAGCAGCATCATCGACTTGCGGCCGAGCCGGTCGCCGAAGTGGCCGAAGACGATGCCGCCGAGCGGCCGGGCCAGATAGCCCGCGGCGAAGGTGCCGAAGGCGGCGATGGTGCCGACCGCGGGGTCGGCCTGGGGGAAGAACAGATCGCCGAAGACGAGCGCGGCGACCGTGCCGTACACGAGGAAGTCGTAGAACTCGACGGTGGTGCCGAGCAGTCCGGAGAGTGCGACGCGGCGCAACTCCCGGGTGTCCGGGGCGAGTTGCCGGGTGGAATCGGAGGAGGACGAGCGGGATGGCTGCACGGGGAGCTCCCTGATGCCGAAGCCGTGGGGGTCGGGGGGCGCCACCGGAGAGGGGATGGGCGGCGCTTCACCGGTGGGGAAAACCGGTGCCCGGGTGAAGTTAGGCATCAAAGTCGCGACAGTCAAGAAGGTGCACAACATCCAGCCGACCTGAACCCGGTCGTGGCGTCGGACGCGGCACCCGTCCCGCGATCAGTTCAGGCCGTCCTCCGCGAGCCGAAGCAGCAGCGTGTGCAGGGAGTCCCGTTCGGCCGGGTCGAGCGGGCCCAGCAGCTCGTTCGTCACGCGCTGGCCCGCCTCGTCGGTGTCACGCAGGAAGGTGCGGCCGTCCGCGGTCAGGGCGACGATCCGGCTGCGGCGGTCGTCGGGGGCGGGCCGGCGTTCGGCGAAGCCGATCTTCTCCAGGTCGTCGACCAGGCCGACGATCGCCGACGGGTCGTAGCCGAGCGACGCGCTCAGCTCGCGCTGGAGCGTGCCCTCGGCTGTGCTGAGGAAGCGCAGCACCGCGTAGTGACGCAGGCGCAGGCCCGACTCCTGGAGGAAGGTGTTGAAGAGCTGCCCCGAGCGCAGGCCGAGGCGGTAGAGCAGATAGCCGGTGTCCCCGTGCAGCCCGCGCATCCACGGCTCGTGCCCGTCGATCGAGGCGGGGTTCTGGAGAGGCTGCTGTCGGGCGATGGCTGGCTCCCTGGTCGAGGCCCCTGGATGGGGGCGGTGTTCGTGTCCTGATCCGTGTGTTGATTCCAGCATGGCTCACACACATGATGGCAACAACTATTGACGTCAACAATTATTGCTCTTAGCTTCGATCCATAAGCGGAATCGTCTTGTGAAGGGACCCCCCTCGTGCCCAGCATCGATCTGACCGGCAAGGTCGCCGTCGTCACCGGCAGTGGCCGCGGCCTCGGCCTCGCCTACGCGCATGCTCTCGCCGCCGCCGGCGCCTCCGTGGTCGTCAACGACATCGACGAGACCGTGGCGGAGCAGGCCGTGAAGTCCATCACCGCGGCGGGCGGCACCGCCGTCGCCGAGGTGGTGCCGGTCGGCACGACCGAGGCCGCCGAGCGGCTCGTGAACCGTGCGGTGGAGGAGTTCGGGCGGCTCGACATCCTGGTCACCAACGCGGGCATCCTGCGCGACAAGGTGCTGTGGAAGATGTCCGACGACGACTTCGACGCGGTGATCACCACCCACCTCAAGGGCACCTTCACCTGCGCCCGCGCCGCCGCCGTACGCATGCGCGAGCAGGGCGAGGGCGGCACGCTGATCCTGGTCGGCTCCCCGGCCGGCCAGCGCGGAAACTTCGGCCAGACGAACTACGCCGCCGCCAAGGCCGGCATCGCCGCCTTCGCCCGTACCTGGTCGATGGAGCTGGGCCGCGCGAACATCACGGTCAACGCGATCGTGCCGGTCGCCGCCACCGCCATGACCGAGACGATCCCCGCCTTCGCCCCGTACGTCGAGGCGCTGAAGAACGGTGAGCCGTTCCCGGCTTTCCTGCGCAAGGGCGAGGGCTTCGGCACCCCCGAGGACTGCGCCGCCCTCGTCCCCTTCCTCGCCTCCGAGGCCGCCCGGGGCATCACCGGCCAGGCCATCGGCATCGGCGGCGACAAGGTGACACTCTGGTCGCACCCGCAGGAGATCAAGGCCGCGTACGCCGACGGCGGCTGGACCCCACAGACCCTGGCCGACGCCTGGGGCACCTCGGTCGGCGCCGAACTCCAGTCGGTGGGCGTCCCCGCCCCCAAGTTCCCGGAGGCGTGACCCATGACGGACCTCAACGTCGAGGAACTCGTCGCGATCGACGTCCACACCCACGCCGAGATCTCCTCCAAGGGCGCCTCGTCGCTGGACGACGACCTGCACGACGCCTCGTCGGCCTACTTCAAGGTCGAGGGCAAGCGGAAGCCGACCCTGGAGGAGACCGCCGCGTACTACCGCGAGCGGAAGATGGCCGCGGTCATCTTCACGGTCGACGCCGAGTCCGCGACCGGCACCGCGCCCGTCCCCAACGAGGAGGTCGCCGAGGCGGCCGCCGCCAACCCGGACGTGCTGATCCCCTTCGCCTCCATCGACCCCTTCCGGGGCAAGGCGGGCGTGAAGCAGGCCCGGCGCCTGGTCGAGGAGTACGGGGTCAGGGGCTTCAAGTTCCACCCCAGCGTCCAGGGCTTCTTCCCCAACGACCGCGCGGCGGCGTACGCCCTGTACGAGGTTATCGAGGAGACCGGCACGATCGCGCTCTTCCACACCGGCCAGACCGGCATCGGCGCGGGCGTACCCGGCGGCGGCGGAATCCGCCTGAAGTACAGCAACCCGCTGCACGTGGACGACGTGGCCGCCGACTTCCCGCATATGAAGATCATCCTGGCGCATCCGTCCTTCCCCTGGCAGGACGAGGCGCTCGCCGTCGCCACGCACAAGCCGGGCGTGCACATCGACCTCTCCGGCTGGTCGCCGAAGTACTTCCCGCCGCAGCTGATCCAGTACGCCAACACGCTGCTCAAGGACAAGGTCCTCTTCGGCTCGGACTACCCGGTGCTCACCCCGGACCGCTGGCTCGCCGACTTCGCGAAGCTGCCGATCAAGGACGAGGTCAGGCCGAAGATCCTCAAGGAGAACGCGGCCAGGCTGCTCGGACTCACCAAGCCGTAGCTCCGTAACTCGTCTTCTCGTAACTCATGTCTCGTAACTCGTAGAGGGGCGCAACGATGCGCAACGAGGGACTGGGGTCTTGGCCCGCCCGCCGGGCCCGCAAGACCCCCCAACGCACGGCCCTGATCCACGGCGACACCACGTTCAGCTACGCCCAGCTGTACGAACGCACCACCCGCCTCGCGCACTCCCTGAGCGACCGGGGCGTGCACCGTGGCGACCGGATCGCCTATCTGGGCCCGAACCACCCCTCCTACCTGGAGACCCTGTTCGCGGCGGGCATGCTCGGCGCGGTCTTCGTGCCGCTCAACACCCGCCTGGCCGGCCCCGAGATCGCCTACCAGCTCGCCGACTCCGGCGCCAAGGCCCTCGTCTACGGCCCCTCGCACGCCGGCCTCGTCGCCGGACTGCCGGGCAACACGGACGTGCGTACGTATGTCGAGGTCGGCGCCGAGTACGAGGCGGCGCTCGCCGGTGCCTCCGACGAGCCGATCGACGCGCCGGTCACGGCCGACGACACCTGCCTCATCATGTACACCTCGGGGACGACGGGCCGGCCCAAGGGCGCCATGCTCACGCACGGCAACATCATCTGGAACGCCGTCAACGTGCTCGTCGACCAGGACGTCATCACCGACGAACGCGCCCTGGTCTCCGCCCCGTTGTTCCACACCGCCGGGCTGAACATGCTGACCCTGCCCGTGCTGCTCAAGGGCGGCGCGTGCGTCCTGGTCGAGGCCTTCGCACCGGACGAGACCTTCGACCTGATCGAACAGCACCGGATCACCTTCATGTTCGGGGTGCCGACGATGTTCGACCACATCGCCCGGCATCCGCGCTGGGCCGACGCCGACCTGTCGTCGCTGCGGATGCTGTCCTGCGGCGGCTCCCCGGTGCCGACCCCGCTCATCGCCGCCTACCAGGAACGCGGACTCACCTTCCTCCAGGGCTACGGCATGACCGAGGCCTCCCCGGGGACCCTGTTCCTGGACGCCGAGCACGCGGTCAGCAAGGCCGGTTCGGCGGGCGTACCGCACTTCTTCAGCGATGTCCGGGTGGTACGGCCGGACATGGCTCCCGCGGAAGTCGGCGAGACCGGCGAGATCGTGGTCCGCGGGCCGCATGTCATGCCCGGTTACTGGGGGCTGCCCGAGGAGACGGCGGCCTCCTTCACGGACGGCTGGTTCCGCAGCGGGGACGCCGCCCGGACCGACGAGGACGGATACGTCTTCATCGTCGACCGCATCAAGGACATGATCATCTCGGGTGGGGAGAACATCTACCCCGCCGAGATCGAGGACCTGCTCCTGGGCCACCCCGACATCGTCGAGTGCGCGGTCATCGGCGTCGCCGACGACAAGTGGGGCGAGGTGCCGCGCGCGGTCGTCGTGCCCCGCGAGGGCGCGGTCCTGGACGCGGACGAGGTACTCGCCTCACTGGCCGGACGGCTCGCCAAGTACAAGATCCCGAAGTCGGTCGTCATCGCCGACGAACTCCCGCGCACCGCCTCCGGAAAGCTCCTCAAGGCCCGGGTGCGCAAGGACTTCGGTACCAACTCCTGAATCCCTTGGGCCTCTTGGGCCTCTTGCCTCTTACGTAAGGAACGCGACATGAGCATCACCGTCAACGGCATCGACGAACTCAAGAAGCTCGCCGGCAGCGACCTCGGCACGAGTGAGTGGATCGAGGTCACGCAGGAGCGCATCAACACCTTCGCCGACGCCACCGGCGACCACCAGTGGATCCACGTGGACCCGGAGAAGGCCGCCGCGGGCCCCTTCGGCGCGCCGATCGCCCACGGCTATCTGACCCTCTCCCTCTTCATCCCGCTCTTCACCGAGCTGCTGGACGTCCAGGGCGTCACCACGAAGGTCAACTACGGCCTCAACAAGGTGCGTTTCCCCTCGCCCGTGAAGGTCGGCTCGAAGATCCGGCTGGTCGGCAGGCTGGCCGACGTCGAGGACGTGAAGGGCGGGGTGCAGATCACCGTCGACGGCACGATCGAGATCGAGGGCGCGCCGAAGCCGGCGGCGGTGCTCCAGAGCCTGTCCCGCTTCTACGCCTGATCCCCGTCAGCGTCTGCGTCCCCGTTTTCGCGTACGGGCACGAGGTCGAGAAGGCGTTCCGAGGCGTCCTGGGCGAGCGGTGCGAGCCGTTCGTGGACCTTCCGGAACGTCTTCTCGGCCTGTTCGGCCGGCCAGTCGTCCGGGAGGTGCTGGACCGGGAGGCGCGGGTCGCGGCGGACGAGCCGCAGCCACTCGGACTGGAGGAGGAGGCGCAGCGACAGAGCGTCGTCGGCCGCCGGCGAGTCGGTCTCCCACGGCTGCCACCGGCTGGTGAACGCCTCGTAGCGCGCGGCCAGTTCGGACAGTTCCCAGGTCTCCTCGATCATCGCGCCGATGTCCATGCCCGCGTCGGCGCGGGCCCGGAAGACCTTCACATGGGCGGACAGGCCGAGTTCGGTCACCAGGGCGGAGACATCGACCGCACCCGGTGCGACCCACAGGCCGTTGAACAGCGGGCTGAAGCCGCTCCAGGTCAACTGGGAGCGCAGATCGTGGCGTTGGCGCTGCCAGGACTCGGGGAGCGAGAAACCGAGCAGGGTCCAGGAGCCGTCCCAGTGCCGGTTGACCGCACCGGTGCGCCAGATGCGCCGCTCGCCGTCCCTGAGCACGGCCGTCGAACGCCGGGTCAGCCCGAAGTACATCCGGCGGCCCTCGCGCTGGCGGCGCAGCAGATCGCGGTTCACCATGCGGGTCAGCGTCGAGCGGGTCGCCTGCTCGCCGACGCCCGCCCGCGCGAACACGTCGATGACGCTGCCCGAGTACACGCAGACATCGCGTCCGAGCACCTGGTCGCCCAGGAACGTCAGCATCAGGGACTGCGGCCGCAGCGACTCTTCGGTGGTCACCCGGCCCACGGTACGCTCCGGCGATCAGCCCGTCAGCCCGTGACCTGCTGGTACGAGCACACGGTCGCCGCCGGTGCACTGCCCCTCGGCGGCGGAGGCGGCCCCGCCGCCGAGCGCGCATGCCCCGGCCCGGCCTAATAACGCGCCGGGGGACAGGAGTTGACGCTTCGTCGGTTTCATCAGTCAGCCGCCTACGACGTCGACGAACACCGGGTTGGAGTAGAACCACGTGTCCGCCCACGGGTCACCGTTGCCGGGCTCGTGCGCGATCGGCCCGTGCGGGTCGACGGACGCACCGAGGTAACCGGCCCCGTGCCGGTTGCCGTCGCTGCCGCGCAGCCGGACGTAGAACGACTCGTCGCCCGCGGTCAGCGGCACCCGCAGGGTGTACGACCCCGTGCGCCCCGTCACGTCCTTCGACTGCACGACCTTCGTGTCCGGCGCCCGCCAGGCGTCCCGGTCGGCGGCCGGACCGCGCACCGCGCCCCGGATCACGTCGACGTGTGCCAACTCGGGCAGGATTCCCTGCGGGTTGAGGCGGGAGGCGCTGGTCACGGTGATGTTCAGCGTGAGCTTCTCGCCCCTGCGGACCCGGAGCCGCCCGCCCAGCGTGACACCCCGGCCGAAGTCGCAGTCACGCGTCAGCCGTACGTCGAGCCCGTCCAGCAGATGACCGTGGTCCAGCCAGACCCGGCCGGCGCGCATCCCCGCCATCACCGCGCGGTAGCCGTAGCCGGTGACGCCCACGTGGGTGCGGCTGAACTGGCCGGGCCAGAAGTCGCTGCCGGGCTGCGCGGTGTCGGTGTTCACCGGGTCGGGCAGCCTGCCGGTGTTGTCGAAGTTCCGCCCGGCCGGCCAGTCGCCGTTCTTCCAGGTGTCGAAGACGATCCGGTGTGCGTCGGAGTTCGTGGTGATCGAGAACAGGCTGCCTTCAGCCAGCATCGAGTCCCACAGACCGCCGACTGTCGCGGTCGCCCAGTCGAAGCCGCCGTACGTCAGATACCCGTCCGCCGGATAGCCCGCCCAGGACTGCGCCGTGGGCTTGTTCTCGTACTCGCCGCGAATCGAGTTCGCCCCGCGCCAGCCGGGGATGGCCGCGCCCTGGGCACCGGGGGCGCCCTCCATGCCGATCATGATCCCGGGGTCCCCCTCTTTCCCGCCCTCCCGCCCTGCGTCTCGCCAGTTGCGCATCTCGTGCGGGGAGTCGATGCCCAGGCGCATCGGGTGGTTGGCGAGGACCAGCACGTCGTCGACGTAACCGGTGCGGCGCTGCTCGGCCAGCCACTTGATCGCCTTGACAGCGTGCGCCTCGTTGCGGGCGGTGTCCGCGCCGTCGGCGGAGCCATCGGTGTAGCCGAGTAGCTTGCCGTCGTACGCGCTCTCGAAATTGGTGAGCAGGTCCACCTCGTGCGGGCCGGGAGGCGAGAAGACCGTGCAGTGCTCGGCGCCCGGGATGTACCACTCCAGGCCCTGGAAGATCAGCTGACGCGGGTTCTCGGCCCGCGCCTTGAGGATCTCCGCGTGCTCCAGCGGGGCGCCGTACTGGGCGTGCCCGAAGTTGGAGTGCTCGGTGAACACCATCCAGTCGAGGCCGAACTTCTCGGCCTTCGCGGCCAGTTGGGAGAACGTGTACTTGGCGTCGTGGCTGTACACGCTGTGGATGTGATGGTCGCCGACGAGATAGGCGAGGCGCGGATCGCTGCCGCCCAGCCGTCGCGGACCGGCGGCAGCGGCGGCAGGCGTCGCCAGCGACCCGGCGGCGAAGGCGGCGCCGAACAGGCCCGCCCGATGCAGGAGTTGGCGCCGGGAGACGCCCTGGGCGTCGAGACCGGCGGGGGAGACGGCGGGGTCGGCCCAGGCAGGCAGCTGTTGCTCTGTCATGGTCTGTGGGTCCCTCGGGAGCTGGTGGGATCAGGCGAGTTGTGGAGTCCAGAAGGCTTGGCGGAGCCTGACGGTGTGGGTCAGTGGTTCATGAACGAGCTGACGGGCAGCGCCCGTTCGACGATCCGTACGTCACCGAGGCGGCCGTGCAGGATCTGGTCGATCTTCCCCGCGTACGTGTAGCCGCCGAGCAGCCACGGCAGCCCGACCGAGGTGAGCCCGATCGCGGTGGCGTGCGGATTGCGGGCCACCGGGCAGCCCTGGACGTACAGCGTGGTGTGCCGGCCGTCGTTGACCACGGCCACGTGCCACCACACCTCCCGCCGGGTCTCGTCGCCCCAGTTGGTCGCGATGCCCTCCTGGTTGAGCGGCCGGACCGCCCACTGCGGACCGGGCCCGTCCGAGAGCGACAGCGTGGCCAGCGGCTCGTCCGGGTCGTCGGCGGTCTTGCCCGCCGCCCCGCCCGTGCCGGTACGGCTGATCAGGCCGCCCCACGCGTGGTGCGCGGGGTCCCAGTCGGCGGGCAGCCGGTAGAACGCCTCGATGGTGTAACCGGCCTTGAACGTGGCGGAGTTGAGGGGCGCGCCGTCGACCGTGCGCAGATAGGTGCCCCGCAGCGGGGACTTGTAGCCCTGGAACTCCAGGCTGCCGTGGCCCGGCTGGTCCGGGTGGTGGTCGGACGACCAGGTGAGGGAGGAGGCGCCGACCGTGACGAGGTCCAGGTCGTTGCCACGGCCCGACCGGTCACGGACCGTGCCGGTCACGGCCGCGCCGTCCTGCTGCCCGTCGAAGCGCCAGTACGCGACCGTCCCGGGGACCAGCATCTTCGCCACCGGCCGGGCCGGGCGCGGCGCCACCGGCGCGAACCCCGCGAACCGCTGCTCGAAGTCGATGTCCACGGAGAAGCGGTCCGCGTCACCGGACAGCTCCATCTCCTCCCGCTCCAGCTCGTTGAGCCCCTTGGCCGCCCGGCCCAGGATCCACGGCGAGACCGTCTCGACGTCGATGGCGTTCCGGTCGAGGTCGAAGTGGTAGAGGCGGATCATCGCCGCGCCACCGTAGTACCGGTTCTGATAGTTCGTCAGATGCAGGTGGACGTCGTTCCCGGCCGCGTTCTTGCGGGTGGCGCGGGCGGCGGGCCAGTAGTGGCCGTTGAGGGTGAGGAAGATCTGGTCGTGGTTCTTGACCAGCTTGTCCCACAGCTGCTGACCGTAAGCGGAGAGCGTGTCGTCCTCGTAGACGAGTTCGTGCGTGGTGAGGACGACCGGCAGGGTCGGGTGCTGGGCGAGGACACTCTCGGCCCAGGCGTACCCCTTGTCCGACAGCCGCCAGTCCAGGGCGAGGACGAGCCACTCGCGGTCGGCCGCCTTGAAGATGTGGAAGGTGTTGTAGCCGTCGGCCGAGGCGCCGCCGAAGGTCCGCTTGCCCTGGAAGCGCTCCGGGCCGAAGACGCCCAGGTACGGGGTCGCTCCGCGCTGGTCGGTGGTGGACGAGCGGACGTCGTGGTTGCCCGCGAGGACGCTGTAGCCCACTCCGCGCCGGTCCAGCAGCTCGAACGCCTTGCCCGCGGCGGTGACTTCGGCCTGGGCGCCGTTCTCCGTGATGTCGCCCAGATGCGTGAGGAAGACGATGTTCTCGTCCCGGCCGTGCTCCAGCAGATAGCGCAGAGAGGCTTCGATCGGCGCCGGGTTGATGCTCGGCCCGTCGAAGAGGTACTGCGTGTCGGGCATCACCGCGAGCGTGAACCGGCGGCTCTCGGTGTCGGGCCGCCACGACGAACGCGCCTTGTCCGTCACGGCTTCAGCGGCCGTCGGCAGGGCGACGGACGTGGTCGCCGCCGCCCCGATCAGCGCGGTCGCCCGCAGGAAACTGCGCCGTACGGCGCCCGCCTGAGGGGTTTCGAGGGCAGCCTCGTGCCCGGACTCGTGCGAGATGCACACAACTAACTCCGTAAGTGGTTCTGTGAGTTGAGGGGAGGTGTGTGGGGGGTCAGAGCGTGCGGAGAGTCCAGGCCCAGCGGTGGGTGCCCGGCTGTACGAGATAGGAGGGGAAGGTGTCGGGGCCGCACGACGCCGTGCCGAGCCCCCTGTGTGCCGCGTCGATGTGCACCACGCAGCCAGGCCGTGGCTTCAGCTGGTCGTGGTGCGTCGCGGCGGCCAGGTCCTCGGCGCGGAACCGGGTCACGGAGACCTGGCACGGCCGGTCCAGCACGACCGAGAGACCGGTGGCGTCCGGCGCCGACAGCCTGAACCGTCGTACACCGTGCCGTCCGCCGCTCTCCTGCGGTCGCAGATAAGGGGTGAACAGGGAGTCCACAGGGGCCGAGTGATGCCCGACGGGCGCTCCGGCGGCGCGGTCCGGGTAGGACTCCCAGGGGCCCTGACCGAACCACTCCAGCAGGTCGAGCCCGGACACCGTCTCGAACACGGAACCGACCCGCGCCACATCGGCGTACGCGTCCGGCAGCTCGACGCTCTCCTCGACGCGGATGCCGCCCTGGACCGGGGTGAACACCTGCTCGTGGCGGATCACGCCCGCGTTCCCGGCGTACTCGGCGAGCACGCTCACGCGGGCGCTGTCGCGCCGGACGTCGGCGGCCTTGCGTACGAGGGAGTCGAGGCCCCAGTCCTGCCAGCGGGCCGCCATGCCGCCCAGTTCGTCGTTGTCGGTCGGGGCCCGCCACAGGGACAGGACGGGCGCGGCCGTCAGCAGCGGGTGGATCAGCAGCCCGTCCAGGTCGACCTGGACGCGCGGGCCCGCGACCTCCGTCTCCCGTACCTCCGCCGCGGCCCGCAGCAGCAGCTGGGGCGTGCAGACCTCGGTGCCGCGCGGCGCCCACGGCTCGTCGTCGGCCGTGGTGACGCGCAGCGTGAGCCAGGCCTCGCCGCCGTCCGCGGGCAGTTCGAGGGGCAGCGGCACGGTCGCCGTCTCGCCCGGTCGCAGATCCGGCAGCTCGGCCGGCGCGGTCAGCGTACGGCCGTCGGAGAGCGTCAGTTCCCAGGTGGCCGTGAGCCAGTCCAGGCCCCGGAAGCACTGGTGGTTGGCGACCACGAGCCCCTCGTGCCGGAAGCCGTCGAGCCGCACCGGAGCCGCGATCTCCCGGTGCTCGAACAGGACGGGCTTGGGCGTGCGGTCGGGGAAGACGACCCCGTCGGCGATGAAGGCACCGTCGTGGTTCGTCTCGCCGAAGTCGCCGCCGTACGCCCAGCGCAGGCCGGGTGCGGCGACACCGTTGTCATAGAGCCCGGCGCCCGAGCGTCCGAGAGGTCTGCCGCTGTTCACGGACTGGAGAATGCCGTGGTCCCAGAACTCCCAGATGAACCCGCCCTGAAGTCCTGGCGTTGACTCGATGGCGGCCCAGTGGTCGGCCAGCGTGCCGTTGCTGTTGCCCATGGCGTGCGAGTACTCGCACTGGATGAGCGGCTTGGTCTGTTCGCCGGACAGGGCGTGTGCGACACAGTCCTCCAGCGGCGCGTACATCGGACAGGCGATGTCGGAGGCGACCGAGGGGTCGGCCCAGCCGGTCTTGGCGGCGCCCTCGTACTGGAGGGGCCGGGTCGGGTCGTGCCGGCGCAGCCAGCCCGCCGCCGCGTCGTGGTTGGCGCCGTAGTCGGACTCGTTGCCCAGCGACCAGATGATGATCGAGGGGTGGTTCTTGTCCCGCAAGGCCATCCGCGAGACCCGGTCCACGAAGGCGTTCAGGTAGCGCGGGTCGTCGGCGATCTCGTGCGCGTGGTCGTGCGACTCGATGTCCGCCTCGTCGACCACATAGAAACCGAGCTCGTCCGCGAGGTCGTACAGCGTCGGGTCGTTCGGATAGTGCGCGGTGCGGACCGCGTTGAACCCGAACCGCTTCAGCAGCACGAGATCGGCGCGCATGTCGTCGTACGACACGGTCCGCCCGGTCAGCGGATGGAAGTCGTGCCGGTTGACGCCCCTGATGAATATCCGCTCACCGTTGACCAGCAGGTCCCGTCCGACGATCTCGACGTCCCGGAATCCGACGCGGTGCCGCGAGGTGTCGGCGACCGTTCCGTCGGCGCGGTGCAGCCGGACGGTCAGGTCGTACAGCTCGGGCGTCTCGGCGGTCCAGGTGCGTACGTCGGGCAGGTGCGCGTACATCCGGGGCTCGCCGAGGAAGTCGGAGACGCGGTCGTCCTCGGCGTTGAGCCGGTCGAACTCCGCGTCCTGGAGCAGCAGTTGACCGTCGATCTCCCCGCTGACGTACCACCCCCCGGGCAGCGCGCCGCCCGCGTCCCGCACCCGGCAGTCGACCCGCAGCTCACCGGAGGCCGGCGCCCGCACGGTGACGTCGGCGAGATACAGCGGGTCCGTCGCGTACAGCAGCACCGAGCGGGTGATGCCGCCGTGCCACCACTGGTCCTGGTCCTCGATGTGGGTGGCGTCGGACCACTTGACGACCGTCAGCCGCACGGTCGCCGAGGCACCCGGCCACACGACGTCGGAGAGGTCGAACTCGGCCGCCAGATGGGAGTCCTTGGAGATGCCGACCGGCCGCCCGTCCACGTGCACGAGCAGCACGCTCTCGGCGGCGCCGACCTGGAGCACGATCCGCCGGCCCGCCCACTCGGCCGGAACGTCGAACTCACGCTCGTACACGCCCGTCGGGTTGGCGGCAGGAGAGGCGGGCGGGAAGTCGCCCCACGGCATCTGCACGTTCGTGTACCAGGGCAGGTCGTCGGTGTCCTGGAGGGTCCAGGCGCCGGGGACCCGGGCCGAGGACCAGTCGTCGCCCACCGGGGTGGTCGGGGTCGGGAGGAGCTGGAAGCGCCAGTCGCCGTCCAGGGAGGTCGCCCCCTCCCGCCGGTCGACGGCGTTCATGGGCAACCGCCCCCAGGAGGTCACCTCAGGTGACTCCCAGGGGCGGAGCGTGTGGAAAACGTCGGCCATCAGCGGATGGCTCCCTTCGCCAGGTCGCCGATGATCTGCTTGGCACCGATCGCGAACACGATCAGCAGGGGGACGAGGGCGAGCAGCGCGCCGGTCATCACGATGCCGTAGTCGGTGGTGCCGTGGGTGCCGTTGAGCTGGGACAGCGCGACCTGGAGGGTCACGTTGTCGGGGTTGGTGAGGGAGATCAGGGGCCAGGCGAAGTCGTTCCACTGGCCCATGAAGGTGAAGATGCCGAGGAAGGCGAGACCGGGGCGGACCACCGGCAGCGCCACGTGCCAGAACTGGCGCAGGAAGTTCGCGCCGTCGAGCTTGGAGGCGTCGAGCAACTCGTCGTGGATGGCCGACTTCATGTACTGACGCATCCAGAAGATGCCGAAGGCGTTGGCCGCGGCCGGCACGATCAGCGCGGTCATCGAGCCGATCCAGCCGATCTTCGCCATGAGGACGAACTGCGGGATGACCGACAGCTGCGCCGGGACCATGAAGATGACCATGAGCAGCCCGAACAGCAGTCCCTTGCCGGGGAACTCGAACTTGGCGAAGACGAACGCCGCGAGGGAGTCGAAGAGCAGGACCAGGAAGGTCACCGCCGTCGCGACCAGCAGCGAGTTCCACATCGACCCGAAGAAGTCGATGGCGTCGAAGAGATTGCGGACGTTCTCCAGGAAGTGCGTGCCGGGCAGCAGTTTCGGCGGGTACGAGAAGATCTCCGTCGAACTGTGCGTCGACATGATCACGGCCCAGTAGAACGGGAAGGCCGAGAGCAGTGTGCCGATGATCAGCGGGAGGTGCAGCGCGATCCCTCTGCGGCGGGTCCCCTTGATGGATGCCATGATGCGCGCCCCTTCCTAGTCGCCCCGGCGCTGCACGAGGCGCCAGTTGATGATCGAGAAGAGGACGACGACGAGGAAGATGCCCCACGCCACCGCGGCTCCGTACCCGAAGTCGTTGTTGTCGAAGGTCTGCTGGAAGAAGTAGAGGACCATCGTCTGGCCCGAGTGGCCCGGACCGCCCGCGAACGTCGAGTCGTTGGACGAGGTCTGCAGCAGGACCTGTGGTTCGGAGAAGCTCTGCAGACCCGTGACCGTCGAGACGACGAGCACGAACAGCAGCGTGGGCCGCAGCAGCGGCAGTGTGATCCGGAAGAACGTCTGGATCGGGCCGGCGCCGTCCATGCGCGCCGCCTCGTACAGTTCGCCCGGGATGGTCTGGAGCCCGGCGAGGAAGATGATCGCGTTGTAGCCGGTCCACTGCCACGTCATCAGCGCGGCGATGGTGACCTTGATGCCCCACGGTGTGTTCAGCCAGGCGATCTGGTCGATCCCCACCGACTGCAGGACGGCGTTCATCACGCCGTTGTTGGTGGAGAAGATCGAGCCGAAGACGATCGCGATGGCGACGACCGAGGTGACGTTCGGCAGGAAGTACGCGACGCGGTACCAGCTCTTGAAGCGGACCGCGGAGTTGAGCATCACGGCCGTGACCATCGCCAGGAAGATCATGGGGAAGGTGGCGAGCGCCCAGATGATGATCGTGTTGCCGATCGAGTTCCAGAAGTCGCCGTCGCTCAGCAGGTACTGGTACTGCGAGAGCCCGGCCCACTCCATCGAGCCGAGGCCGTCCCAGCGGTGGAAGGACAGGTAGAGCGAGAAGCCCACCGGGAACAGGCCGAAGCCGAGGAAGATCAGGTAGAAGGGGGAGATCGCGGCGTAGAGGTGCCAGTACTTGCGCAGGCCCTTCTTCGGCCCGACCGGGGCGGGCTGTCTCACCACGGGCGGGGTCCGCTCGATGACGGCCATCAGTAGCTCACCCCCAGGTGCTTCGCGATACGGCGGCACTTGCTCATGGCGTCACTCCAGGCCTTCTCCGGGTCCTTGCCGAGGACGCCGACGTTCTTGATCTCGTCCTTGATGGGAGTCCCGAGGGCGATGTCGTACGGGCTGTTGTAGGCGACGACGATCTTCTGAGCGGCGGGTCCGAAGATGTCCGTGGTGACCTGGCCGCCGAAGAAGGGGTCGGGCTCCTGCATCGGCTTGAGTGGGTACGAGGCGGGCGTGGACGGAAAGAGACCCGCGTCGACGTAACCCTGCGCCTGGTTGGACGCGTTGAGCATCCAGGCGATCATCTCGAAGGCCTGCTCGGGCTCCCGGCACGACTTGGTGATCGACAGGAACGAACCACCGTTGTTGGCGGGCCGCACCGGCATGTCGGCGACCCGGTACCTGCCCTTGGCCTTCGGCACCCCGTTCTTGATGTCGAAGGCCGCCCAGGACGCGCCCAGTTCGCTGGGCAGCTTGCCGTCCTGCTTGGCCGACAGCTGGTCCGGGGTGCCGTTCACGAGGTCGGAGACGATCCCGCGCCGCTTGGCCTCCACGGAGAGCGCCCAGGCGTTGCGCACGTGCTCCTGGTCGCCGATGAAGTGGCGGTCCTTGTCGACGTACCGCTTCGCGCCCTGCTGTACGACGTTCTCGAAGACGGAGTTGACGTCGGTGAGGAGCATGGTCCCCGGGATCCGCTTCCTGAGCTGCTCACCCGCGGCGAAGAAGTTCTCCCAGGTGTTCAACTCCTTGGACACGTCGGCCGGTTCGTACGGCAGCCCCGCCTTGCGGAACACCTCGAACTGGTAGTAGTGGCCGACCGGCCCGCAGTCGATAGGGAAGCCGACCATCGTGCCGTCGTCGGCGATGCCCTGGTCCCACTTCCAGGACAGGAACTGGCTCTTGTACTTCTCCGCGCCCAGCGTCCGCAGATCGATGAACTGGTCCGCGTTCGGCAGGTAGGCGGCCATGTCCTCGCCCTTGAGCCCCGCGATGTCGGGGATGTGGGCCCGGCCGGTGATGGTGGTGATGAGCTTGGAGCGGTACTGGCCGCCGATCTGGATGGCATGGAGATCGACAGAACTGCTGTAACGGGCCTTGGCGTTCTTCACGACGGTGTCGCTCAGGCCGCCGCTCCAGTACCACAGGACCATGTTGCGCCCGGTGGAGCCGGTCGGAACGGCGCAGCCGGTCGCCAGGCCGCCCAGTGACGCGGCGGCCGTGCCGGCCAGGCCCGCGCGCAGCAGGCCTCTTCGTGAGAGCTGCACAGCTCCCACCGCCTTTCGGATCTGTTCGGTGCGTGCGTAAGGGAAAAGTCAGTGGGGGGCGGTTCTCAAGGGGGGTGTCAGGGGGTGACAGGTGCGAACCGCACCGGCGGCCCCGGGTCGGCCGGCAGCCGGTCGGCCAGGAAGCCGTACGTCAGCCGCAGTCCGGGGTCGTCGAGCGTGTGCCACCAGCGGTGGATGTGGTACCAGCCGGGCGCGGCCAGCGCCCCGCCGTGCTGCCGTACGGACAGGGAGGCGGCCAGTACGGCGAACCGCAGCCGTTCCTCCAGCGGCCACCCGCCGAGCGACGCGGCGACGAAACTCGCGCCGAACACGTCCCCGGCGCCCGTCGAGTCCACGACGTCCACGGGCAGCGCCGGGACCTCCGCGTACTCGCCGGTCGTCTGGTCGACGGCGACCGCTCCGTCACCGCCGCGGGTGACGACGGCCACCGGGACCAGCTCGCTGAGGGTGCCCAGCGCGGCGAGCGCGGTGTCCGTGCGGGTGTACGCCATCGCCTCGGTCTCGTTGGGGAGGAAGGCGTGGCACAGGGCGAGCTGGTCGAGCAGGTCCGAGGACCACTGCTGGGTGGGGTCCCAGCCGACGTCCGCGTAGATCTGCGTTCCGTTCGCCGCCGCCTTGGCCAGCCACTGGTGGGGCTCGGCCTCCAGGTGCACGAGGGCGGTGCGCGCCTCGGGCGGGTCGCCCAGCAGGGCGTCCTGGGAGTACGGGGGCGGCTGCCCGTGGGTGATCAGTGCGCGGTCGCCGTCGTAGGCGAGCGAGACGGTGACGGGGGTGTGCCAGTCGTCCGCGGTGCGCGAGAGCGAGAGGTCGACGCCCTCCTGGCCGGCGAGGACATCACGGCAGTGGCTGCCGTACGTGTCGTTGCCGAAAACCGTGGCCAGGGAGGTCTTCAGACCGTACCGGGAGGCCGCCACGGCGAGGTTCGCGATCCCACCGGGGCTGGTGCCCATCCCCGACGTCCAGATCTCCTCGCCGGGCGTCGGGGGCTTGCCCAGGCCGGTGAGGACGAGGTCGAAGAAGAGCAGCCCGGTCAGCAGCACATCGGGCCGTTCGTCGTCCACGCGTGCATCCTCTCGTCAAAACTCGTCAATTTGATGACCGGAATCGTGCGCGCCTTCCGGAGATTTGGCAAGAGTCGAGCAGAAGCAAGCATAGAAATGATTGAAGATGACGAGTACTGTTCGTCGGGTGCTGGCAGAACGACGACATCAACTCATCCTGCGGGCCCTGCGCTCGGGCGGCCCCGCGGCCGTGACCGATCTCTCCGAGCAGCTCGGCGTGAGCCCCGCCACCATCCGTCGCGACCTGGTCAGACTGGAGGAGGAGGGCCTGCTGACACGTGTGCACGGCGGCGCCGTGGTGGAGGAGGGCGACCAGCCCTTCGCCGAGGTCGCCGAGGTCCGTGTGACCGAGAAGGACGCGATAGCCGCCAAGGCCGCCTCGCTCGTCGAGGACGGCCAGTCGGTGCTGCTCGACATCGGGACCACCGCCTACCGGCTCGCCCGGCAGCTGCACGGCCGCCGCCTCACCGTGATCACCAGCAACCTGGTGGTCTTCGAGGAGCTGGTCGACGACGAGAGCATCGAACTGGTGCTCCTCGGCGGCATGGTCCGGCGCGAGTACCGCTCCCTGGTCGGCTTCCTCACCGAGGACAACCTGCGCCAGCTGCACGCCGACTGGGTCTTCCTGGGCACCAGCGGCGTCCGCCCCGGCGGTCAGGTGATGGACACCACGGTCGTCGAGGTACCGGTCAAGCGCGCCATGATCAAGGCCGCCGACCGGGTCGTCCTGCTCGCCGACCGTGCCAAGTTCCCCGGCACGGGCATGGCGAAGGTCTGCGGCCCGGACGAACTGGACATGGTGGTGACGAACGCGCCGGTGGACCCGGCGACGCAGTCCTCTTTGCAGGAGGCCGGGGTGCAGGTCATCACGGCAGGAAAGGTGCAACCGTGAAGTTGACGATTCTGGGCGGCGGCGGATTCCGCGTGCCGCTCGTGTACGGGGCGCTCCTGGGCGACCACGCCGAGGGCCGGGTGACCCATGTCGTCCTGCACGACCTGGACGCGGGCCGCCTCTCCGCGGTCACCCGGGTCCTGGCCGAGCAGGCGGCGGGGGTGCCCGACGCCCCCGAGGTGAGCGCCACGACCGACCTCGACGAGGCACTGAGAGGCGCCGACTTCGTCTTCTCCGCGATCCGCGTCGGCGGCCTGGAAGGACGGGCCAACGACGAGAAGGTGGCGCTGGACCAGGGCGTCCTGGGTCAGGAGACGGTCGGCGCGGGCGGTATCGCGTACGGCCTGCGCACGGTCCCGGTCGCAGAGGACATCGCCCGGCGGGTGGCCCGCGTCGCTCCGGACGCCTGGGTCATCAACTTCACCAACCCGGCCGGCCTGGTCACCGAGGCCATGTCCCGCCACCTCGGCGACCGCGTCATCGGCATCTGCGACTCGCCGGTGGGCCTGGGCCGCCGTATCGCCCGGGTGCTCGGCGCCAACCCCGGCGAGGCGTGGATCGACTACGTCGGTCTCAACCACCTCGGCTGGGTGCGCGGGCTGCGCGTCAACGGCCGCGACGAACTCCCGCGGCTGCTCGCCGACCCGGGCCTGCTCGGCTCCTTCGAGGAGGGCAAGCTCTTCGGCACCGACTGGCTGCAGTCCCTGGGCGCCATCCCGAACGAGTATCTGCACTACTACTACTTCAACCGCGAGGCCGTACGCGCCTACAGCGAGGCCGAGAAGACCCGCGGCGCCTTCCTGCGCGACCAGCAGGCCGGCTTCTACGACGAGATGAAGCGCCCCGGCGCCGCCGCCCTCACCGCCTGGGACCGCACCCGCGCCGAGCGCGAGGCGACCTACATGGCCGAGGCCCGCGAGACGGCCGGCGCGGGCGAACGCGACGCCGACGACCTGTCCGGGGGCTACGAGAAGGTGGCCCTCGCCCTGATGCGGGCCATCGCCCGCGACGAGCGCACCACCCTGATCCTCAACGTCCGCAACCGGAAGACGCTCTCGGTGCTCGACGCCGAGGCCGTCATCGAGGTGCCCTGCCTGGTCGACGCCAACGGCGCCCACCCCGTCACCGTCGACCCGCTGCCCGACCACGCCTCCGGCCTGGTCTGCTCGGTCAAGGCGGTCGAACGCGAGGTGCTCGCCGCCGCCGAGTCCGGCTCCCGTGCGGCGGCGGTCAAGGCGTTCGCGCTGCATCCGCTCGTCGACTCCGTGAACGTGGCCCGCAGACTGGTGGACGGATACACCGCGGTCCACCCCGGCCTCGCGTACCTTAAGTAAGCGCTTTCCCCGCTCGTATCTGGAGACTTCTCATGCACGACGAACGCCAGCGGATCGAGGAGCGCGTCCAGCGCCTCCACGACCAGCGGATCAAGGCGGCGATCTACGCGGCCACGGTGCCCTTCACGGTCGAGGCCTGGCAGGCGCCGGGCGAGCCGGTCTCCTTCGAGGAGGCGGCGGCCGCGCCGTACACGCCCTTCGCGATGGACACCCCCTGGGGCCCGCCGTGGGGCACGACCTGGTTCCGGATGCGCGGACAGGTCCCCGCCGAGTGGGCCGGCCGGCGCGTCGAGGCGGTCATCGACCTCGGCTTCATCGGAGACTGGCCGGGAAACCAGGCCGAGGCGCTGGTCCACCTCACCGACGGCACCCCGCTGAAGGCGGTCAACCCGCTCAACCAGTACGTGCCGATCGCCAACCCGGCCACGGGCGGCGAGGAGATCGACTACCTCGTCGAGGCGGCCTCCAACCCGGACATCCTCGCCGACAACTTCTCCAAGATCACCCCCATGGGTGACATCCTCACGGCCGGCGACAAGCCGATCTACACCTTCCAGCGCGCCGACCTCGCCGTCCTCGACGAGGAGGTCTTCCACCTCGACCTCGACGTCCAGGTGCTGCGCGAGCTGATGCTGGAGCTGGGCGAGCACGACCCTCGCCGGCACGAGATCATGGTCGCCCTCGACCGGGCCATGGACCTCCTCGACCTGGACGACGTCGCCGGTTCGGCGGCCGACGTACGCGCGGCCCTCGCACCCGCCCTGGCCAAGCCGGCGAACGCCAGTGCCCACATCGTCTCCGGTGTCGGCCACGCGCACATCGACTCCGCCTGGCTGTGGCCGATCCGCGAGACCAAGCGCAAGACGTCGCGCACGTTCTCCAACGTGACCTCACTGGCGGACGAGTACGAGGACTTCATCTTCGCCTGCTCCCAGGCCCAGCAGTACGAGTGGGTGCGCGACAACTACCCCAAGGTGTGGGCGCGCATCCAGGAGTCGGTGAAGAAGGGCCAGTGGGCGCCGGTCGGCGGCATGTGGGTCGAGGCCGACGGCAACCTGCCCGGCGGCGAGGCCGTCGCCCGCCAGCTCATCCACGGCAAGCGGTTCTTCATCGAGCACTTCGGCGTCGAGACCAAGGGCGTGTGGCTGCCGGACTCCTTCGGCTACAGCGCGGCCTACCCGCAGCTCGCCAAGCTCGCCGGCAACGAGTGGTTCCTCACCCAGAAGATCTCCTGGAACCAGACCAACAAGTTCCCCCACCACACCTTCTGGTGGGAGGGCATCGACGGCACCCGCATCTTCACGCACTTCCCGCCGGTCGACACCTACAACGCCCGCTTCAGCGGCGAGGAGATGGCCCGCGCCACCCGCAACTACCGTGAGAAGGGCGCCGCGACGCGTTCCCTGGCACCCTTCGGCTGGGGCGACGGTGGCGGCGGCCCCACCCGCGAGATCATGGAACGGGCGCGCAGGCTCGCCGACTTGGAAGGCTCACCGAAGGTCGTCGTCGAGCATCCCGACGAGTTCTTCGCGAAGGCCCGCGCCGAGTACGAGGACGCCCCCGTCTGGGTCGGCGAGCTGTACCTGGAGCTGCACCGGGCCACGTACACCTCCCAGGCCCGCACCAAGCAGGGCAACCGGCGCAGCGAACACAAGCTGCGCGAGGCCGAGTTGTGGGCGACGACGGCCGCACTGCACGCGCCGGGCTACGCGTACCCGTACGAGAAGCTGGACCGCCTCTGGAAGACGGTCCTGCTCCACCAGTTCCACGACATCCTGCCGGGCTCGTCGATCGCCTGGGTGCACCGCGAGGCGGAGGCCGAATACGCCCGTGTGGCCCAGGAGTTGGAGGTGCTCACCGCCGAGTCCGTGGCCGCGCTGGGCGGCGGCGGCAGCCGTGCCTTCAACACCAGCCCGTTCGACCGGGCCGAGGTGGTCCGTACGTCCACGGGCGTCCCGATGTACGTCGAGGTCCCCGCGAGCGGCAGCGCTCCGCTGGCCGTCGCCGAGCCCCCGCGCCCGGTGACCGTCTCCGGGCGCGTCCTCGACAACGGCATCGTCCGCGTCGAACTGGCGGCGGACGGCACGCTGTCCTCGGTCCGCGACCTGCGCGCGAACCGTGAAGTCCTCGCGGACAAGGGCAACCTGCTGCGCCTGCACACCGACCTCCCGAACTACTGGGACGCCTGGGACATCGACAAGCACTACAAGAACCGCTACACCGACCTCCTGTACGCCGACTCCGTCACGGTCGTGGAGGAGGACCCGCTGATCGGCGCGATCCGGGTGGAGCGCTCCTTCGGCAAGGGTTCGAAGATCGTCCAGACGATCACCGTCCGCGCGGGCAGTGCCCGTATCGACATCGAGACGGAGATCGACTGGCACGAGGCCGAGAAGATCCTCAAGGCGGGCTTCCCGGTGGACATCCGCGCCCCGCACTCGTCCGCCGAGATCGCGTACGGCCACATCCAGCGGCCCACGCACACCAACACCAGCTGGGAGGCGGCCCGCTTCGAGGTCTCCGGCCACCGCTGGGTGCACATCGCCGAGCCCGGCTACGGCGTCGCCGTCCTCAACGACTCGACGTACGGCCACGACGTCTCCCGCACGGTCCGCGAGGACGGCGGTACGACCACCACGGTCGGCCTGTCGCTGGTACGCGCCCCGCGCATCCCGGACCCGGAGGCCGACCAGGGCAAGCACAGGTTCACGTACTCGCTGCTGCCCGGCGCGAGCATCGAGGAGACGGTCGCCGAGGGCTACTCCCTCAACCTTCCGCTGCGCGTGGCGGATTCGGCGGGTGCGCCGGAGCCGGTCGTGTGGGTGGACGGCGACGGTGTGACCATCGAGGCGGTGAAGCTCGCCGACGACGCGTCCGGTGACGTCGTCGTCCGCCTCTACGAGTCGAGCGGTGGCCGCGCCGAGGGCGTTCTGCGCACAGGCTTCCCGCTGACGGGCGCCAAGATCACCGACCTGCTGGAGCGGCCCCTGTCCGAGGCCCGGGTGGACGGCGACACGGTGGCCGTGACCCTGCGACCGTTCGAGATCCAGACGCTGCGGCTGACCGCGGGCAAGTAGAAGCCGCCAGACCTGCAGAACCAAAGGGCGGGCCGCTTGACGCGGCCCGCCCTTCGCATGCCCGGCCGACCGCG
Organism: Streptomyces sp. NPDC020898; assembly: GCF_044333925.1. Classification (NCBI taxonomy): domain Bacteria; kingdom Bacillati; phylum Actinomycetota; class Actinomycetes; order Kitasatosporales; family Streptomycetaceae; genus Streptomyces; species Streptomyces sp. NPDC020898. Next base: position 99,909 of record NZ_JBIRRV010000013.1, on the reverse strand, counting down.
GGTCACGGCGTCTCGTCCGGGTGCGGTCCCAACGGATCCTCGGCGAGACGGGCCGGCTCCGCGAGCGCGTCCTCGTAGGCGGGGCGGGCGAAGACGTACGGGCCCAGCGGAAGCTCCCCCCACTCCATGCGGCAGGGCTGCCGGAAGGAGGACCAGGTGACGGTCGCCGGTGTGGTGCTGATGACCGCCGGCAGGGGCCAGCAGCCCCACAGACCGCAGCCGCAGCCGAGAAGCGGGGTGGCGCCGGTCGCAGGATCGGCGTACTCGGGCGCCGGGTCACCGAGGAAGTGGCGCACGGGGTCTTCGATCTCGGAGACGGAGGGGCCGGCGTGCTGGGTGAGCAGAAAGCGTTCCTGCTCGGCCTCGTCCTCCTCCTCGTGCTCCTGACGCCAGAGATCGCGGGTGGCGTCGGCGACGTGCACACGCAGATCCGTGCCGTCGATACGGAAGCCCCACTGGAGGTGGGCCGATGGCGGGTCGCTGACGGGGTAGTTCACGAACTCGATGCGGTGCATGACCGTCATCCTCAGGGGTCAGGACCGCCCACGCGACCGGTTTGTGGCGGCCCCGACGGGCGGGCCCGGTGTCCGGGGCACGCAGGTCGGGCCCGGTCATGGCGCCACGATGCGGTGCCATGACCGGGCCCTGCCGGCGTAGGAAGGTGCGGGTCAGGCAGATGCGCCCGCCGCTGCCCCGGCCGCCGCTTCGGTGGCCGACGTGACGGTCTCTGTCGGCTGCTCCGGGGTGGGTGCGGGTGCCGAGGCGCGTGTGGGTGTCGGGAGTTCGTCCTCGCGCTGGGCGGGGAGGGTCGTCGCGCGCACCGGGCGGGGTGCGGAGACGACGGCGTAGTCCTGGCCGAGGAACGGCGGGACCAGGTCGCCCGGGTCCTCGCCGAGGGCCAACTGCACTGCTGCCCAGGGGGCGTTGATGCCGCACAGCGAGAGCTGGTGCAGGCCGCCTGCGGGGCGGGTGTTGACATCCATCAGGACCGGCCGGTCCTCGTACATGCGGAACTGGATGTTGCTCAGGTGGTGCAGGCCGAAGCCCTCGGCGATGAGCCGCGCGGGCTCCAGCCAGGCCTCGTCGAGCGTGAAGCCGCGCCGGCGGCCGTTCTTGGTGCGGCCGATCGCCATGCGGATGCGCGAGTCCGGGCCGGTGAGGCAGTCGACGGAGACCTCCGGCTGCTCCAGACGGGGCATCACCAGCCAGTCGACCTCCTCGTCCGTGTTCTTCAGCACGTCGAGGACCATGTCCAACTGGACGTAGGGGCTGGGGAACCCGTTGAGGTGAGACATCGAGAAGGGGGCGCGCGTGATCATCCGGAAGCCCACCCCGCCCGCGCCCGCCGCCGGCTTGAAGCACGCCTTGTGCCCGTCCGCCTCCAACTGGTCGACGGCGACGAGGAGTTCGTCGGCGGTACGCACCCGCCACCACGGCGGCACCGGAACGCCGACCGCCTCGACGGCCTGGTACGCGGTCGCCTTGTCCTGGAAGACGGCCACCGCCTCGGGCGTCGGCGCGAGCAGCTTCGTGCCGACGGCCTCGAAGTCGGCGCGGTGCTCGACGATCGTGTCCTGGTGCAGGCGCGGCACGAACACGTCGATCTCACGACGGTCGCACTGGTCGAGCGCGTACTCGACGTACGCGGCGGGGGACAGACCCTCGGGCTCCATGGCGGCGGTGTCGGCGGCGGCCAGGACGGGGGAGTCGGCGTCCCCGTGGGTGGCGTGGATCTCGACCGCGCGGTCGCTGGGATTTCTCCTCAGCTGTTCCATGAAGAACACGTTCTCCGCGTACGTGCGGTTGAGCCAGACGCGTACGCGAGAGACCATGCAGGGCCACCTTTCAAGGTTCACGGGCACGGCGGAGCAAGGCCGAGCCCGGCCAGGGGAGAGTTGGGAACACGACAAGCCGCCGGGTGCGAATCCGGATTTGTGGCGGAAGTGTTGAGGCGATCATAAGGCTCCGCGGACCCTGATTCTGCTACGCGCGTGTTACGGGTTTGTCGACGGCACCCCGTGTGTTGCCTTGCACACCACGCGTGGTCGCGGTAGTGATCTTCGGCCGCGCTCGCGGGGGCGCGTCGACCGGGCCGGTCGGGGCCCCGGAGCCGTACTTGTCCGGCCGCCGGGGATGTGTTCTTGTGGGTCCGAACGTGCGCCCGCTGGGGCGGAGTTCGGCGGAGACTCGGTTGCGGAAGGGGCTGGAGTGGAGACGACGGCCGGCGGTGCCGGACAGCTGCTGGCGATCAGCGATCTACACATCGGCTACCCGGAGAACCGCGCCCTGGTCGAGCGGATGCGCCCCGGAACGGACGACGACTGGCTTCTGGTCGCCGGTGACGTCTCGGAGAGCGTGGCCGACATCCGCTGGGTCCTCGAAACCCTCGCCGGCCGGTTCCGGAAGGTCATCTGGGCGCCGGGCAACCACGAACTGTGGACCCACCCCAAGGACCCCGTCACTCTGCGTGGAGTAGCCCGCTACGAACACCTGGTCGCCCTCTGCCGCGAGCTGGGAGTGACGACGCCCGAGGACCCGTACCCCGTGTGGGAGGGCCCCGGCGGTCCCGTGGCCGTCGCACCGCTGTTCCTGCTCTACGACTACTCCTTCCTGCCGCAGGGCTGTGCGACCAAGGAGGAGGGGCTGGCGTACGCGCAGAGCACCGGCATCGTCTGCACCGACGAGTACGTCCTGCACCCCGACCCGTATCCGAGCCGTGAGGCCTGGTGCCGGGCGCGGGTGGCCGAGACCGAGCGGCGGCTCGCGGAGCTGCCCGAGGACCTGCCGACGGTGCTCGTCAACCACTATCCGCTCGACCGGCATCCGACCGACGTGCTCTGGCACCCCGAGTTCGCCATGTGGTGCGGCACCACCCTGACCGCCGACTGGCACCGCCGGTTCCGCGTCGAGACCATGGTCTACGGTCATCTGCACATCCCTCGGACCACCTGGCACGAGGGTGTCCGCTTCGAAGAGGTGTCGGTGGGCTACCCCCGCGAGTGGAAGAAGCGCCCGGGAGACCCGGGAAGGCTGCGCCGCATACTGCCGATGGAGGTCGGATCCGGTGATCGAGGAGCTGCTTCCGGCCACGGTGGTGGCCGTGGAAGCACACGGTGACGAGACGGCCGGCGGTGTGTACGGGGCCGACGGGCCCGGGGGCGCGACGCTCTACCCCGAGGAGCAGGCGCTCGTAGCCCGGGCGGTGCCCAAGCGGGTGCGCGAGTTCACCGTCGTACGCGCGTGTGCCCGCCGTGCCATGGAGAAGCTCGGCGTGCCGCCGCAGCCCGTGCTGCCGGGCCTGCGGGGCGCCCCGCAGTGGCCGGCCGGCCTGGTCGGCAGCATGACCCACTGCGAGGGCTACTGCGCCGCCGCGCTGGTCCGCGAAACGGACCTCGCCTCGGTCGGCATCGACGCCGAACCCCACCAGCCACTCCCCGAAGGCGTCCTCGGCTCCGTGGCTCTGCCCACGGAGGAGGCGCATCTGCGCGCGCTGTCGGCACACGCCCCCGGCGCGCACGGTGACCCCGTGCACTGGGACCGGCTGCTGTTCAGTGCCAAGGAGTCGGTCTACAAGGCGTGGTTCCCCCTCACCGGCAAGTGGCTGGACTTCAGCGAGGCCGACATCGAGTTCACGGCAGCCCCAGGCCCGCAGCCGCACGGCACCTTCCGGGCCCGGCTCCTGGTGCCGGGACCTGTTGTCGACGGCCGGGAACTCGGCTGCTTCGACGGGCGCTGGACCGTACGGCGCGGGCTGCTGGCGACGGCGGTCAGCGTGCCGCACCAGCCTGCCTGAGCAGCCGGAAGAACTTCTCCTCGTTGCCCGCCAGCCCCGCCTCCGACAGGGCCTGCTCCGCCTCCGCGAGGACGGCGGGCGGGACGACGGCCGGCCGGTGGCCCTCCGGTGGTACGTCGAAAGCGGCGCGCACGGTGTGCAGCAGCCGCAAGTAGGCCTGTACGGCGGTGCGCTCACGGTCGGTCAGTACGGCGGTCGGCATCGGTCGGCTCTCCCCACGGCGGCGTCATCTCTGCGTCTCCCAGCTTGCCGCCCCCCACTGACAACGCGGCTTCGTTCCGCTTCGGTTCGCTCGCTTAGCGGACGCGAAACCTCCTCGAAACGCCTTGTGAGAATGGGGTTCTACGCTGGGGGAAAGTGTTTTCAGCAAGGAGTTCAGTGGGTTCAGCGCAAGGGCAAGCGGGGAGGCGAGTGGCGTGATGGACGTCCCGCGTCACGGTCCGGCACGCGCCGTACGGCTGCGTCCGGTCGGCGACGACGAACTGGAGCTGCGGTACCGCGTCGTACACGGGTACCGCCGCGCCTTCCGGATGGCGGGCGAGGGCCCCGCGCTCGTCCTGATCCACGGTATCGGGGACTCCTCGGCGACCTGGGCCGAGCTGATCCCCGACCTCGCCCGCAGCCACACCGTGATCGCCCCCGACCTGCTCGGCCACGGCGCCTCCGACAAGCCGCGCGCCGACTACTCGGTGGCCGCCTACGCGAACGGTGTGCGGGATCTGCTCACCACCCTCGGCATCGAGTCCGCGACGCTCGTCGGACACTCCCTCGGTGGTGGGGTGGCCATGCAGTTCGCCTACCAGTTCCCGGAGCGTACCGAGCGGCTCATCCTGGTCAGCGCGGGCGGTGTGGGCCGCGAGGTCAACCCGGTCCTGCGGGCCGTCTCGGTGCCCGGTGCCCATCTCGCGCTGTCCGCGCTGCGGTTGCCGGGGATGCGGCTCCAAGTGGGGCTCGTGGTGCGGTTGATGAAGCTCCTGGACACCGATCTGGGGCAGGACGCACCCGAGTTGCTCACTCTCGTCGACGCGCTGCCCGACGAGACGTCGAGGAACGCGTTCATCCGTACGCTGCGTGCGGTGGTCGACTGGCGGGGGCAGGTCGTGACGATGCTCGACCGCTGCTATCTCACCGAGGGCATGCCGACGATGCTGCTGTGGGGCGACCGGGACAGTGTGGTGCCGGTGCGGCACGCGTACGGGGCGCACGAGGCGATGCCAGGGAGCCGGCTGGAGATCTTCGAGGGGGCGGGGCATTTTCCGTTCCACAGTGATCCGGCGCGGTTCGTTTCGCTTGTCGAGGAGTTCACCGGGGGTAGCGCGCCGGCGGACTGGAGTCGGGAGCACTGGCGGGAGCTGTTGCGGGAGGGGAGGCCTGCCGGCGCGGTCGGGGAGGCTGACAGTGCTTACAGCCAGGCGGTGGAACGGGAGTTGAGGGAGGCGAGTGAGCGTAGTGCGACGTAGTTTTTCGGGTGCGGGTCCGTTGTGGCTGGTCGCGCAGTTCCCCGCGCCCCTACAGGGGCGCGCCCCGCGTGCCGTACTTGAAGGGGCGCCCCTAGCCTGTCTTCTCCCGTATCTCCGCCACCACCGGTGATCTGCGCAGGGCGATGGACATGCCGACCAGGTCGCGGGGGCCCTCGGTCGGCGAGGTGGGGTCGGCGGTTGTCGTCGCCGCGGTGATGACCCTGCCGTCCGGGTCCGCCGCGCGGGCCCGCAGTGCCGCTGTCACCATGGCCGCGTCGGCCTCCGCGCGGGCGCCGGCGGGGGAGGAGCCCGTGGCGAGGGCGGCGGTGTAGGCCCGTGTTCGTAGGGCCGGGTCGAAGTACGGGTACAGGCTGAGCATGCCGTCGTGGATGTCGGACTCGCGCTGGGTGACCTGGAGTTCGGCCGGTGACCACCAGGCGATGCGCACCGCACGGTCGCCGTGGCCCGACAGGGGGCGCAGCTCCCGCCACAGCGGGCTGAGGCGGCGGTACGTCGACCAGGTGTTCCACACGTCTCCGACGCGCTGGAAGGCGAGCGGGATGCAGAAGCCGGCCGCGGTGACGACCTCCGCGGCGGCTGCCAGGGCGGGGGCGACGTACGTGCTCAGATAGTCGAGGTCGCCGCCGTTCCAGCGGGCGACGACGGCCGTCAGCTTGGTCGCCGCGAAGGCGATGTTGCAGAAGAAGCCGGCCACGATGACGAGCAGTCCGACACGCAGCCAGCCGTGCACCTGGAGAGCCCAGGGCCAGCACATCATGTTCATCGCGATGTTCGCGACCGTGAGCGCGACGAGGTACAGCACGATCATCTCGCGGATGAACGGTGTGTCGGCGTAGTAGGTGTCGAAGTCGCGCAGGCGCTGCTCGGGCGTGTTCCCGAGGGCGAACAGGGCGGCCGTCGCCACGATCACCACGGCGTACCCGGCGATCCAGCGGCGGGAGGCGCGCCTGCTGGCCTCGGGCGGGCCGCCGCGCCAGTTGATGATCAGGACCAGGCAGGAGGCGCTGAAGGCGCTCAGCAGGCAGTACACGACCGGTGCCGAGATGTTCGGGACGCCGGTGACACGGTTGACCCAGTCGATGGTCGGTGGGGCCGCGAAGAGGAACACCAGCACGGACAGCAGAAGCAGCGCGTACACCGACCGCAGCAGTGGGTCGCGCCAGGCGAGCAGTACCGTCCGGCCCTTGAGGACGAGGACGATCACCATCGCGAGGCACGGCACGTAGTAGCTGGAGTCGTTCACGCCGCGCGCCGCTTCAGCGCTGCGGCCCGCGGTAGCCGAGGGAGGCCTCGATCCGGCCGGCGAGCTGGTCGCGCCGCGCGGGCCTGCGCTGCGCCGAACCGGCAAGCCACGTACGGCACTTGCTGGCCAGCAGCAGGCCGAAGCTCTCGGCCTCCTGCTCGTCCGCGAGGTCGGACCGGGTACGGGCGGCCACCTTCCGGACCGTCGCCCGCAGGTCCGCGGTGTCGCTGAGCAGCCGGGCGGCGACCGCGGCGCCGTCGACATGGTGACCGCAGTGTCCGGCCTGCATGTGCCACAGCTCGTGGCCCAGGATGACCAACTGGTGATCGGGCGCGGTGCGTTCCTCGACCACGATGAGGTCCTGGTCGGACATGTCGAGCCACAGCCCGCTGGCCGTGCCGGGTGGGAAGGGCGCCGCGCGGAACAGGACGGGACGGCCGCGGCGTCTGCTCATGGCGTCACACAGCGCGGCATAGAGGTCGGCGGGCTCCGCCGGTACCGGGAGTGTCAGCTCCGCCACCAACTCGCCGCACAGGCGGCGCATTTCCTTGCCGATGCTCACAGTCATCCCTTGGGTCACGACTCCGGCCGCTTGACGCTCTCCAGAAGCATGTCCAGCCACTCGGCGACCTTGTCGCGGTGCTGGTCGGAGGGCAGCTGCGCGGCCCGCCAGGCGATTCCGCGGACGCCATGGTCCTGCAACAGCCGTTCCAGCGGGTCGTAGGCGGCTGCCGCCGCCTCGCGCTCACGGTCGGCGAGCTGCTGGAGGAGCTCCTGCTCGGAGCGCTGCAGGGCGCCCGCGAGCGCCTCGGGATCCGCCGCGGTGAGGAATCCGGCATGCACTCTGAAGAAGCGCTGGATGGCGTCGCAGTGTTCCATCGTGGGCCGCCGGTCGCCGTTGATGAGGGCGCCCGCCTGCTGGCGCGACATGCCGGCGCCGTCGGCGATCTCCTGCTGTGTGTACTTACGGCCGTTCGGCTTGAGCCGGGTGCGGCGCAGCAGGCCGAGACGCTGGAGGAACCGGGCCTGAAGGTCGGGCTCGCCGGCGCTCTGTCCGCTCAGCAGGGCCTTGACGACGCTCTCCGGGACGCCCGACGCGGCGGACAGGCGTCCGGTGTGGAAGACCTCTGCGTGCGCCACGCCGATCCGGTCCGCGAGCACGGTGACGCGGGCCACGACGGCCGGCAGCAGAACCGTCGCCGTGGCGCCCGGAACCTCGAAGCCATCCGTCACCGACAGGTCTCCTAGGTCTTCTACGTCTTCGGTCTTCATCGTCAATTGCCGTGAACTGCCCGGAGAGACTAGCGGGTTGTTCGAACTCACATCCAGCTCTCGCCACATCTGTGGCCAGATTCAGCCGTCAACGGGCATGAAATGCCACGATAGTTGACACGGCTCATGACGGGGCAGCAGGATCAAGGCGCCGCGAGAAGGCCGCATAGGGCAAGAGGGGTGACCTCCCGATGGCATTTCAGGCAGGAGGGCAGCGGCCGGCGCCGCGGCCCGTCCCCGAGAGTCCCGAGGCCCAGGCGTATCTGCGGGACTACGCCACGCTCCTGGAGGCCGTTCCCTTTCCCTCCGTCGTCCTCGACCACCGCTGGGACGTGGTCCTCTCCAACGCCGCGTTCGAGACACTTTTCCGGGCGGTCGGCCCGCATCCCACGGCCATGCCCGGCGACAACTTCCTCCGCTTCGTCCTCTTCCACCCGGACGCGGGCACCGTCCTCGGCGATCACGAGTCGAGCTGGTGCCTGCCGATGCTCGCCCACTTCGCCGCCGCGGTGGAACGGGACGCCCAGGACCGCGGCCTCCAGTCCATCCGCCGGGACATCGCCCAGGACCCGATCATGGAGGCCGCCTACCGGCAGGGCCTGCCGCACTGGATCCGGGCCGTCGGCACGGAGGCCGTCCAGCACGACGGGGCCGTACGCCCGCTGCTGCACCCCGACCCACGCTGGGGCGCCACCGAGTGCCGCGTCGTGGGCGAGACCACCAAGTCCCTTGAGAACCTGGGCTATACGAGGCTGACGCTGGTGCTCCGCGAGACGCGGCGCCCGGCGGACGCCGTGCGCAGACCACGCCGCCCGCGGCGCTCGGCGAGCCACCTGAGCGTGGTGCCGGACCCGGAGGCGTGAGACGGGACCTGGCCCCGGATCCGCCGGCGTTCAGGTCGCCGACGGCGCCGGGGCCACCGCCCCGTCACCGGCTCAGATCCTGTCGGTCCGGTCCTCGACCCCGTCCGACGGGCCGGACGTTCCACGCTTGGCCCGCTGGATCTGCTCGTACACATGTGTGCGCAGCTCGGCGAAGCGCGGGGCGACCCTGGTGTGCAACTGGTCGCGCTCGTCAGGGAGATCGATCTTCAGCTGCTCCCGTACGACGGTCGGGGACGCGGACAGGACGATCACCCGCTCGCCCAGGTACACGGCCTCGTCGATGTCGTGCGTCACGAACAGGATCGTGATCCCGCGCTCCCGCCACAGGCCCCGTACGAGGTCCTCCAGGTCGGCCCGCGTCTGGGCGTCGACGGCCGCGAACGGTTCGTCCATCAGCAGCACGTCCGGCTCGTAGGCGAGGGCGCGGGCGATCGCGACCCGCTGCTGCATACCGCCGGACAGCTGCCAGGGGTATGCCCCGGCGGCGTCCGCGAGCCCGACCGAGTGCAGCGCGTCCTCGACCAGTTCGCGGCGCCTGGCCTTGGTCAAGTCCTTCTGCCTGAGCGGCAGTTCGACGTTGTCGCCGACCCGCATCCAGGGGAACAGACTGCGGCCGTACTCCTGGAAGACGAACGCCATCCCGGGCGGCGGACCGTTCACCGGCCGCCCGGAGAGGGTCACTTGGCCCGCCGTCGGCGCCAGCAGCCCACCCATGCACTTCAGCAGCGTCGTCTTGCCGCAGCCCGACGGCCCGACGAGACACACGAGTTCGCCCGCCTCGACGGTGAAGGTGAGGTCCCGCACCGCCTCGACCCGGCGCCCGGAACCCTCGTAGACCTTTTTGAGTCCGGATACATCGAGAAGCGCGCCCATGGACCGCCCTTTCACGTTCGAGAGGCTCATTGCGACCGCCGGGCCGAGGCGCGCAGGCCGTGGTACCAGCCGAGCACGCGCCGCTCGACCAGCTGGAAGACGACGGAGAGGACGAAGCCGAGCAGGCCCAGGACGAGGATCCCGGTCCACATGTCCGGTATGGCGAAGCCGCGTTGGAACTGCACGATGGTGAAACCGAGCCCGTTGCTGGCGGCGAACATCTCACTGATGACCATGAGGATGATGGCGATGGACAGCGCCTGGCGCAGCCCCGCGAAGATCTGCGGGCTCGCCGAGCGCAGCACCACGTTGCGCAGCCGGGCGGTGCCCGTGATGCCGTACGAACGTGCCGTTTCGGCCATCACCGGGTCGACCGCGCGCACGCCCTCGACGGTGTTGAGGAGGATCGGCCAGACACAGCCGCTCGCGATCACCGTGATCTTCATGGTGTCGTCGATGCCCGCGAACAGCATGATGACCGGGATCAGCACGGGCGCCGGTATCGCCCGCAGGAACTCCAGCACCGGTTCGCACAGGGCCCGCACTCGTGGGTACGAGCCGATGACCGTGCCGAGGGCCACGCCCGCCACTGCCGCGATCGCATACCCGGCGGCCAGCCGCAGCACGCTGGGCAGCACGTCGGCGCGCAGCCGTTCGGAGGTCCAGACGTCCGGGAAGGTCGTGAGGATGGTCCGCAGGGGTGGCCAGAAGGGGTTCGTGTTGTCGTCCGACGCGAGCCACCAGAGCCCGAAGAGCACGAAGGGCAGGGCGACCACGAAGAACAGCCGGAGCAGGAACCGCCTCACACCATCACCTCCCCGCGCACCGACTGGTGCCAGGCCAGCGCCCGCCGCTCCACCGTACGGGCGCCCACGTTGATGACCAGCCCGAGCAGCCCGGTGACCACGATGAGCGCGTACATCTCCGGCACCGCCTGCGAGTTCTGGGCGACGGCGATACGCGCGCCCAACCCCGGGGCGCCGATGACCAGTTCGGCCGTCACCGTGAGGATCAGCGCGACGGCCGCGGCCAGGCGGACCCCGGTCATGACGTACGGCAGGGCGGTGGGCCACAGCACATACCGGATCCGCGCCCAGGTGCCGAGCCCGTACGAGCGGGCCGTCTCGTCGGCGACCGGGTCCAAGTCCTGGATGCCGTAGAGGACTTGGACGAGCACCTGCCAGAAGGAGGCGTAGACGACCAGGAGCAGGACCGAGCGCAGTTCGCTGCCGTAGAGGAGGACGGCCAGCGGGATCAGCGCGACCGACGGGATCGGGCGCAGGAACTCGATCGTCGACGCCGTGGCCTCGCGCAGATACGGCACGACGGAGATGACGACCCCGACGACGATGCCGGCGCCCACCGCGACGGCCAGCCCCAGCGCCCAGCCGGTGAGCGTGTCGCCGAGCGCCGTCCAGAACGCGCCGTCGGACAGCTCGTCGCCGAGGGCGCCGGCGATCCGGCCGACGGGCGGGAAGTACGCCTCCTTGACGAGACCGAGCCGCGGCACCGCCTCCCCGAGGGCGAGGAAGGCCGCGAGCCCGGCAACGCCGAGGAGGGCGTTCGTCCCCCTCACGGCAGCAGCTTGTCCAGGTCCGGGGTCTGCTTGAAGAGCCCGTCCTCCTCGCCGAGCTTCATCAGCGCCTCGATCGAGGCACGGTTCGCCTCGGCCGGCCACTTCGGGAGGGTCACCTTCGCCAGCACGTCCGCCGGGATCTTGGTGTACGTCGTGATGGCCTGGCGGGCCTCGTCCGGGTGGGCGTCGGCGTACGCGAGGGACTCGGCGGTCGCCTCCTGGAACTTCTTCACCAACTCCGGGTTCTGCTGGGCGTACTGGGACGAGGTGAAGTACATCGCGACGGTGCAGTCCGGCGCGACGTCCACCAGCGGCCAGCCGATCTCGCGGCCGCCCTGGCTCTTGACGGTCGCGAGGGCGGGCTCGACCACCTGGGCGGCGTCGATCTGCCCGCCGTCGAGGGCGGCGGGCATCTGGTCGAAGGCGAGCTCGACGAACGTCACCTTGTCCGGGTCGCCGCCCGCCTGGCGCACCGCCTCGCGCACCGAGGTCTCGTTGATGTTCTTCAGGGTGTTGACGGCGACCTTCTTGCCCTCAAGGTCCTTCGCCGACTTGATGGGGCTGTCCTTCTTCACGGTGATCGCGCTGAAATCCTTGCCCGCCACGCCCGTCGACGCGATGCCGTTGACGACGGCCTTCACGGGCACGTTGTTGGACTGGGCGATCATCAGCGACGTCACGTTGCTGAAGCCGAACTGGAACTGCCCGCTGACGACACCCGGCACGATCGCCGCGCCGCCCTGCGCGAGGGTCAGGGACAGCTTGATCCCACGCTCGCTGAAGAAGCCCTTCTGCTGGCCGAGGTAGAGGGGCGCGACGTCGACGATGGGGATGATGCCGACCTTGAGTGTGGTGGTGCCGCCGGACGACGCGGTGCCGCCCGGCGAACCGGAACCCTCCGACGACCCGCACGCCGTCGCGGTGATCAGAAGCGTGGCGGCCGTGAGGCCGGTGAACAGACGACGCAAGACTCCTCCTGTGGGACCGATCCTGGTGCTCCGACAGGTTGTGCCAAGTGGTGGAGAATGGTGGGGAGTTGTCCGCAGACAGCACAGACGTGCTCAGTCGTTCTCTGCGGGAACGTAAAGCCCCGGGTGAAGCAAGGTCAAGGCCTTTCCGTGCACAGTAGCCGCCCCGGTGCGGGACCGGGGCGGCTGGACGGTGGCTACGGGGTGACTACAGGATGGCTGCTACAGGTCGAGGACGAGCCGCGGGCCACGGCACCGGGACACGCAGATGAGCATCGTCTCGCCCGCCTCCCGCTCCTCGTCCGAGAGCACCGAGTCCCGGTGGTCCGGGGTGCCTTCGAGCACGTCGGTCTCACAGGTGCCACAGGTGCCCTCCGTGCAGGAGAAGAGCACCTCGACCCCGGCGCCGCGCACGGTGTCCAGCACGGACACATCCACGGGCACGGTCAGCGTACGGCCGCTGCGCTGCAGGACGACCTCGAACTCGCTGTCCTCACCGCCCTGTCGGTCCTTCGGCGCGAACCGCTCGACGTGCAGCGCACCGCCCGGGCAGACCGCCTCCACCGCGTCCAGAAGCGCCCCCGGCCCGCAGCAGTAGACGAGGGTGCCCTCCGGCAGTCGCCCGACCTCCGAGTCGAGGTCCAGGAGCCCGGTCTCGTCCTGCGGAGCGAACGTGACCTTGTCCCCGTACCGCCCCAACTCCTCGGTGAACGCCATGGAGTTGCGAGTGCGCCCGCCGTACAGCAGCGTCCACTCGGCGCCCGCGGTCTCGGCGGCGGCGAGCATCGGCAGGATCGGGGTGATGCCGATCCCGCCCGCGACGAAGCGGTAGCGGGGAGCCGGCTTGAGGGCGAAGTGGTTCCGGGGCCCGCGCACCCGCACCTTGTCGCCCAGCCCCAACTGGCCGTGCACGTACGCCGATCCGCCACGCCCGTCCGGCTCACGCAGCACCGCGATCCGCCACGCCGACCGGTCGGCCGGGTCGCCGCACAGCGAGTACTGGCGCTCCAGCTCCGGCCCGAGCACGACGTCGATGTGGGCGCCCGGCTCCCAGGCCGGCAGTTCGTCGCCCAGCGGGTGCCGCAGGGTGAGCGCGAGCACACCGTCGGCGGCCGACTCCCGCCGCTCGACGACGAGTTCGGCTTCGTACACGCTCATGAGCTGTTTCCTTGCGCCTGATCGCCCTGGGGTTCGTGTCCCTGCGGGTGGGAGAGCATCCACTCCCACATCTCGATGGGGTCCTGGGAGCTGTGCTCGCGGCCGCAGTGACAGGTGCCGTGCAGGACGTCCGTGCCCGGCAGCCAGGCGATGCGGTAGATCTCGCCCGTCGGGCTGCTCACAGGACCTTCTCCACGGGCTTGTCGCCCTCCTCGACCAGCCGGGCGAGGATACGGCGGGCGGCGAGACCACCGGTGTCGATGTTGATGCTCAGCTCCTGGTACCCGGACCGCTCCGAACCCAGCGTCTTCTGGAGCAGGTTGAGCGCGTCGACGTCCTGCATGACGACCGTGTGGTTGTTGCCCTTGAGGAACTCCGTGACCTCCTCGTCCTCGGTCGCCCAGTCCCGCGAGACCATCCAGAAGTCGTACACCTTGCCGTCGGCCGACGGCGTGATGGCGTACGTGATCTCGGTGTGGAAACCGTTCGGGTCACTGCCGTCGGCCTCGGGCAGGACACCCACCGGTGCGATCCGGCTGTGCAGCAGATACAGGCACGGCGCGTGGTACTCGATGTCCTGCCAGCGCGTGATCCGCCCCTCGATGCCCGTCGACTTGGCGTAGAACGGCGGGCACTCGGCGTCGTCCATGTGCCGGCTCACCCGTACGATGCCGGCGCCCTCGTCGACCTCCGTGGTGATCGGCGTCTCGGCGACCTCGGGGGTGCCGATGTAGCCGCCGTGCAGATACGTCTCGTGGGAGAGGTCGAGAAGGTTGTCGACGAGCAGCCCGTAGTCGGCGTCGATCGGCTCCATGCCCTTGACGGTGGTCCAGCCGGGGGAGTCGAGGTGCTTGGCCCGCGGGATGGTGTCCGGGTCGGCGAGGGCGGGGTCGCCGATCCACACCCAGATCAGGGCGTCCTGCTCGACCACCGGGTAGGAGGCGACACGGGCCGTGCGCGGCACGCGTTTCTGCCCGGGCACGTACACACACGTACCCGTCGTGTCGTACGTGAAGCCGTGGTACCCGCACACGATCCGGTCGCCGTCGAGGCCGCTCGCGGAGAGCGGGAAACGACGGTGCACACAGCGGTCGTGCAGGGCGATCGGCGTGCCCTCGCCCTCGGTGCGATAGAAGACGAGCGGCTCACCGAGGATCGTCCGGCCGAGCAGCTCCCGCCCCACCTCGTGACTGTAGGCGGCGACGTACCACTGGTTCCTGGCGAAGGCGGTGGTGTGAGGCATGGGGTTCCCGTCCCTGTCGGCGAGGCGCCGTCGCCCCGCGTGCCGTGTTGGACTCAGGGTCCTGGCGCGTGCGGTGGCTCGGCAAGGCGGCTTCCGTCAGACGGAAGGGCTTCCGTGAAAGGGCTGGTCAGCGATCCAGTCGGCCTTCAGGCCGTTGGACCGCCCCGACACCGGCCCGCCCATGCCTGCTCACGTCCGGCTCGGGTTTCCTGACGCCGCAACAGGTCGGATCTATGGCGCCTGTCCTGGACACGTTCTCCCTGGTCATGAGCGATGGAGGGACATCCGGCACTTGCCCTTACCCAAGGTATTCTTGGGCCGCATGGGAGACGCCCGGTCAACATGGTCAGGGGACTTCCGTCCGGTTGCGGGCGGCAGTTGTACACGGCTGATAGGCCGGCGCCATGAGCGCGAGGCCCTCGGCGCCCTCGTGGACGCCGTTCGCGCGGGGGAGAGCCGGGCGCTCGTCGTCAGCGGTGAGCCGGGTGTCGGCAAGACGGCGCTTCTGGACTGGCTGGTCGACGAGACATCGGGTGTTCGCGTCGTGCGCGCCACCGGTGTACAGGCGGAGATGGATCTGCCGTTCGCCGCGCTGCACCAGCTGCTGGCGCCCACGCTGGACCGGCTGGATCGCCTGCCGGCTCCGCAGCGCGACGCTCTGCGCACGTTCTTCGGTATCAGCCCGGGGAAGGCGCCGAATCGCTTCTTCGGAGGCCTGGCCGTCCTGGGCCTGCTTGCCGACGTCGCCGAGGAACAGCCGCTGATCTGCGTCATCGACGACGAGCAATGGCTCGATCGGGCCTCGGCACAGGTGCTCGCGTTCGTCGCCCGCCGTCTGGAGAGGGAGTCGGTCGGGCTCGTCTTCGCCACCCGTCGGCCGAGCCGGGACCTCGCGGATCTGCCCCAACTCGTCGTCGAGGGGCTGAAGGACGAGGACGCCCGTGCACTCCTCGACTCGGTGGGTACCGGCCCGCTGGACGAACGGATCCGCGACCAGGTCATCAACGAGACCCGCGGCAATCCGCTGGCCCTGCTGGAGCTGCTGCACGGGATGTCGCCGGCGGAGATCGCCGGCGGTCTGGGGATACAGGGCGGTGCCAGGCCCCTGTCGAAGAAGATCGAGGAGAGCTTCCGGCGCCGGATCGACCCGCTCCCGGCCGAGCTCCGGCGCCTGCTGCTCCTCGCGGCCGTCGACCCCGTCGGCGATCTGACGGTGCTGAGCCGGGCGTCCGCGCTGCTCGGCGTCCCGTGCGAGACCATGACCGCGGCGCTGGAGACCGGCCTGATCGAGGTCAGCCCCCATGTACGGTTCCGGCACCCGCTGGTCCGCTCGGCGCTGACCAGCTCCTCCTCACCGCAGGAGATCCGGGACGCACACCGCGCACTGGCGGAAGCCACCGATCCCCAGCAGGATCCCGACCGCCGCGCCTGGCATCGCGCCCTGGCCGCGACGGGGCCCGACGAGGACGTCGCCGAGGAACTCGAAGGCTCCGCCGACCGCGCACTGGCCCGCGGAGGCCTCACGGCGACGGCGGCGTTCCTCGAACACGCCGCGATCCTGACACCGGATCCCGCGCGCCGCGCGCAGCGCATGCTCACGGCAGCCTGCGCCAAACTCGACGCCGACGCCCCCCTCGACGCGCTGAGGCTGTTGGAGGTGGCCGAGGCGGGTCCGGCGGACGCCCTGCGCACGGCCCAGGCGGAACACCTGCGCGGCCGGATCGCGCTGGAGCAGCAACGCATGCCCGAGGCGGCTCGGATCCTTCTCGGCGCGGCCCGGCTCAGGGAACCGTTCGATCCCGCCCTGACGCGCGAGATCTACCTGGAGGCGCTGGTGTCGGCCGTGATGGGCGACGCTCTGGACGGCGCGAACAGCTTCTCCGCGGTGGTCGAAGCCGCGCGCAACGCGCCTGCCGCTCCCGAACCGCCGCGCGCGGTCGACGTGTTGCTCGACGCCTGGCTGGCACGGGCCACGAAAGGGTACGCGGTGGCGGGGCCGATGCTCGCCGAGGCACTGCGCATGATCAGCGGGCCGGACGGCGACGCGGGCCGCCGGCTCGTGAGCGGCAGAGCCGCGGTCGTCCTCGCCATGGAACTGTGGGACGCGGAGGCGTCGTTCACGATCGCCACGCTTCAGGATCGGGTCGCTCGCGGGACGGGTGCGCTGGGGCAGTTGCGGGTCGCACTGAACGTCCTGGGCCTTGGGCAGGTTCTCGCCGGAGAGTTCGCGAGCGCGCGGGAGGTGATCGCGGAGTACTGCATTCTCACCGAGGCGACGGGCAACCCGTACTTCCCGTTTCCCGAGATGATGCTGATGGCGTGGCGCGGGCAGGAGACGCGGGTGCGGGAACTGGCCGAGGTGAGCCGGCGGGCGGTGCCTGATCAGGGAAACGGGGCCGTCATGCCGTTCGTGGGCTGTATGAACGCGATCCTCCACAACGGCCTCGGCCGCCACGGTGAGGCGCTCGTCGCCGCCCGGAAGGTGTTCGAACAAGACCCGTGCGGACTGGGACCGTTCGTCGTGCCCGAGCTGGCGGAGGCGGCGGCCCGCACCGGTGACCGAGGGACCGTCGACCACGTACTGGAATGGCTGTCCGAGCGCACGCGTACGGCGCCGACGGACTGGTCGCGCGGGATCGAGGCCCGGCTGCGTGCCTTCCTCGCCCAGGGGAGTGACGCCGAGGGGTTCTACCAGGAGTCGATCGAGCTCCTCGGCCGTACCCGCATTCGGGTGGAACTCGCCCGGGCGCACCTCCTGTACGGCGAGTGGCTGCGCCGGGAGAAGCGGCGGGCCGATGCGCGGGAGCAACTGTCCACCGCCCACGACATGCTGGCGGCGATGGGCGCCGATGCCTATGCCAACCGGGCACGACGCGAGTTGCTCGCCACCGGGGCCACCGCTCGCAAACGCACCGACGACAGCAGGAAGGAACTCACGCCGCAGGAGGCCCAGATCACCCGACTCGCCCGTGCGGGCCTGTCGAACGCGGAGATCGGTGCGCGGTTGTTCATCAGCGCGCGTACGGTCCAGTACCACCTGCGCAAGGTCTTCTTGAAGCTCGGCATCAGCGCACGCGGTCAGCTCGACGCCGTACTGCCGGACGACGGGAACTGACGGGAACTGACGGGAACCAGCGTCCTGGGTCGGTTGATCCGCATCTGATACCGGCCGCGCGCCTGCCGGCCGGAGGCACCCGGTGGCGGTCGCTTGATCATGACTGGCCATCAGGACTGTGCACTGGCTGATACGAGTGTCCTGCTGCCGGGACGAGACTCTGCCGCGAGGACGGCCCCA
This sequence comes from Streptomyces sp. NPDC020898, assembly GCF_044333925.1. Taxonomy (NCBI): domain Bacteria; kingdom Bacillati; phylum Actinomycetota; class Actinomycetes; order Kitasatosporales; family Streptomycetaceae; genus Streptomyces; species Streptomyces sp. NPDC020898. The sequence goes on along the minus strand of NZ_JBIRRV010000013.1, from coordinate 82,123 downwards.
CCCGTCCGCGAGGAGAGTCATGCGCGCGGTGATCGTGAACGGCTACAGACAGACGCCGGTCCTGGGCGAGGTGCCCACCCCACGGCCGGGACCCCGCCAGGTGCTGATCAGGCTGCGGACAGCGGCCGTCAACCCCGTCGACCGCAGGCTCGCGCGCGGTGACTGGCGCATCATCTACCCCGGCACCTTCCCGATGGTGCTGGGCACCGACGGCGCCGGCGTCGTCGAGACCGTCGGCGAGGGCACGACCCGGTTCGCTCCCGGGGACGTGGTCTTCGGGCAGCTGATGATCCCTCCGATCGGGTCGACGGGAACGTACGCGGAGTACGTCGCCGTCGACGAGGACGCGCCGATCACGCGGGTCCCGGACGCCATGGATCTCGACGTGGCCGCGGCACTGCCGACGATCGGCATGACCGCTCTCGGCGTGACGGCCACGCTCGCACCGCTGCAGGGCAGGACGGTCCTGATCGTGGGCGCCCGGGGCGGAGTCGGCTCCATGGCGACCCAGTTCGCGGTCAGGGCGGGCGCGCACGTGATCGCCGTCGCGCCGGGCACCGCCGCCGAACGGATGCGCCGCTACGGCGCCGCCGAACTCATCGACCCCACGGTGGTCTCCCTGCCGGAAGCGGTGCAGCAGGCGCACCCCGACGGCATCGACGCGCTGATCGACCTCGTGAGCGACACGGACCGTTTCACCTCGCTGGCCAAACTCGTCCGCCCGGGCGGCTCGGCGGTCACGACGAGGTTCGTGGCCGATGTGGGCGCACTCGAGGCCGTGGGTGTCACCGAGACCAACTTCGTGCTGTCGGCCTCGGTCAGCCTCCTCGACCGTCTCGCGGAAGCCGTCGTCACCGGATACGTGGACCCGCCGCCGATCACCCGGATCCCGCTGGAGGATGCCCCGGCCGCCGTGAACGGCACCGTACGAGGGGCGACCGAGGTCAAGACCGTCATCACGGTACGCACCAGCATCGGCGGAGCCAGAACACGGCGAGCACGGTGACCGGTCGTCAGACGGCCGCATAGCCGGCCGAATGCCCCTCCGACAATCTCGCAATCTCGCCGTTCGCAGAGGAGTGCCATGCCCTTTCCGTCGCGCGGGGAGCCCTGCGCCCTGCCCGCCGGAGCAGCGGCGGTTACTGTCGCGTCCGCCGAACCTGTCGGCCCGGAACCACGGCTCACGCTCGTCATGCCGCTGTGGGACGCGGCCACAGCGCACCGCCTCACACCCCCGCCCCCACGGACCGGGAGGGCACGGCGGTGCTGGAGATGCTGTTCAGGGGCCCTCGCGGTGACCATGGCCGTCTATTTCGGCCTGCTGACCCTGACCGCGAAGAACGGCTCCGCCCACGGAGTCGAGCGGGTGGCAAGCGTCGGAAAACGCGCGGGCCACTCCTGGGAGACATGGCTGCGGGGCTGCTCGGCGTGCCACGAGGACGAAAGCTGGAACGACCCGCGCCCGCCGCGGTGATGCCGGCCGGGGCCGGGCAGCGGATCGTCCTCTCGCGGTCTGCTCCCGCGGCCGACTCCTCCCCCTTGCCCTCGCGCGTCGTCCGTTCCGGAGCCCGCTGACGGTCACGGCAGACCGCACTGCCGAACGTGTCCGAAGGCAGCCGCCCCTGTCGCCGGGGACGGCCGGCCGACGGGTTCAGCTACGAGGCGGGTCGATGAACTGCTGCCAGGCTGTTTCCCCGACGGCGCCACGGATGTGGTCGCGCGACGCTTCGGCGAGTCGTCGCGCGCGTGCGAGGTCGAGCCCGATCAGCTCACCGCGGTGCTTGAGCACCCGGCCGCCCACGATCACGGTGTCGATGTCCCCGCGCCCCGCCTGGAACACCAGGTGCCCGACGGGATGGTTCACCGGTGTCATGGACGGCGTGTCCTGCCGGAGCAGGACGAGGTCGGCGAGCTTGCCCGGGGTGACGGAGCCGATCCGGTCGGCCATGCCCAGCGCCTCGGCGCCGCCGAGCGTGGCGTAGTGCAGGACGTCGGCGGCGCGCAGGTCGTGGCTGGTCACCTGCTCGCCGCGGGCGTGGGCCCGCAGGAAGGTCAGTCCGCGTTCGGCGCTGAGGGTCGCGCGCATCGCGGAGAACATGTCGCCGCTCCACCACACCACGGTGTCCATGGACAGGGAGATGGGAATGCCGAAGCGGCGGGCCGCGCCCGTGGGTGGGTAGCCCTGCCCCGCGTTGAGTTCGCTCTCCGCCGACAAGGACAGGAAAGCTCCGCTGTCGGCGATCCGGCGGTAGGAGTCGTCGGTGAGGGTGGCGGCGTGGACGAGCGTCGTGGTGGGGCCCAGGAAACCGTTGTCCGCCAGGTGGGCGATGAGTGCGTCCGGGTTCAAGCCGAAGATTCCGGCGTGCATGGTGACGGGCAGGCCCTGCTGCCTGGCGTGACGCAGGGCGGCATCGGCGGGGGAGGGATCGTCCGACGGCAGGTCCAGGGCCAGTTGCATGGTCACGAGTTGGTCGTCGCTGCTGAACCGCGCCGCCCGGATGCGCTCGACCTCGCCGCTGGTGACCCAGGAGGTGTCGAAGCCGAACCGGCCGTACGCCCACCGCGCCCGCCCGGGCACCGCCGTCAGCGCGTCGACGGCGGCGTCGGCATGGGCGGGCGTGGAGCTCCCGTGGGACCAGTCCACGACGGTGGTGACGCCGTCGGCCACCGCCTCGACCATGCCGAGGTGGTTGCCGGCGTAGACGTCTTCGGGGCGGAAGCGGGGGAGCAGGGCCTGCATCGCACCGAAGTAGTTGTCGAATGTCCAGTCGACGCCGATGCCGCGCAGTGCCGACTGCCACATGTGGCGGTGGGTGTCGACGAAGCCGGGGATCAGCAGGGCACCCTTCGCCTCGATGACCGCCGCGGCCCGGGGCGCGGCCAGTCTCCTGCCCACGGCCTTGATCCTCTTGTCCACCACGAGGACATCGGTGTCCGGCAGGATCCCGCGCGTTCTGTCCATCGTCACGACGGTGGCGCCGCGGATCAGCAACGGCCGCCCCGCGGGGAAGCGGGCGGGCTCGGTCACGGCCGCCGTCGCGGCCTGCGCGGTGGCGGGCAGCCCGGTGGCCATCGCGGCACCTGCCGCCGCCACCGTCCCGGCCAGAAGACTCCGGCGCCCGACGGACGAGGACCTGATCCCGTGAACAACCATGTTCTCAGCCATGCTCGTGTTCCCTTCAGTGGGTGGGATCGTCGTCTCAGTCGGTGGAACCGTCGTCGCGGCCCCGGACGGTCCACACCGAGGGGATGTGCCGGGACGGTCGGCGGACGAGCGGCTCGACGAACCGTTCCAGCACTTGGGCGACGCCGTCCTCGTCGTTGGTGGGCACGCGATGATGTGCGGCCCGCAGGACGTCCGGATGGGCGTTGGCCATGGCGTACGAGTGACCCACCGCGGTGAGCATGGGCAGGTCGTTGGGCATGTCGCCGAAGGCGGCGATCTCGTGGCTGCCGACGCCGAGCCGGCCGCTCCACGCGAGCAGCGTGCTGGCCTTGGTGACGAGGGGTGCGCTGAACTCCACCAGAGACAGTCCGGTGGAGTAGGTGGTCTCGGCGCTGCTGCCCGCGGTGCGCCGAGCCCGCTCGTAGAACTCGTCGAGGGGCAGCGTCGGATGGTGGGCGAGGATCTTCAGTACCGGCCTGCCCGCGATACGGGTGAGGAGTTCCCCGGCGGTGCCGACCGGGTCCGTGTCCTCGTCACCGTACGACCAGGTCGGGTAGCCCGGTTCGTGGCCGAAGCCCCCGTCGTACTCGACGGCGAAAGCGGTCCCGGGCAGCGCATGGCGCACGCGCGAGATGAGGCGGGTGGCCGCCAGGGGCCGGATCGGGGACACCTGCGCCAGGGTTCCGTCAGGGGTGTGGACGGCCGCGCCGTTGGCGGCGATGACGAAATGCGGTCCGACGGTGGCCAGCAACTCCGGTACGGAGCGCGGCGGGCGGCCCGTGACCAGCACCACGCGGATCCCGGCCTGCTCGGCTGCCGCCAGGGCGGCCCGGGTACGGTCCGACAGCGTTCCGTCGCTGCGCAGCAGCGTGCCGTCAAGGTCCGTCGCGATCAGTTTCGGAGAGACGACAGGGACAACGAGAGGCACGGCGGGGGCGGTTGCCATGGGGGGCACCCTTCGGGATCGACGGACTGAACACGTGTGGTTTGCTGCCTTGCGGACACGGGTGCCTCGCTCCGATCGACAGCCTCTGGCATCGCGCCATCGACGGAGTCGCGCCGGGAGGGATACGCGAAAGTCTTCGCGTTCGAGCACGGGGCGGCGCTGGTGCCGCCCGGTACTCGGTCTGTCGTTACGCTCCGGTGGTCTCGTGGGAGACGGGGGTGCTGAGGAGCGGCATCTCCCAGGCGAACGCCACACGGCCGGTCTTCGGGAACTCGCTCATGGGATCTCCGCCAGTTGCGTGGAACAGGCAAGATGTTGATGTGTCATGTTGTTGCGACGCGTCTACTAATACGCCGACCCTGGATGATGTGTCAACCATCGTCTAGAGTGGGTTTGCATGGAAGAGGAAACACGCTGGCTCACCCCGTCCGAACAGCGCGCCTGGCGCGCCTTCATCGGAGTACACCAGAAACTCCCCGGCGCGCTGGCGCGCAAGCTGCAGGCCACGGGGAGCCTGTCCACCGCCGACTACCTCGTACTCGTGGCCCTTACCGATGCGCCCCACGGCAGGCAGCACTTCCAGGAACTGGCCCAAGCGGTGGACTGGGAGCGCAGTCGCATGTCCCACCATCTCAGCCGTATGAACAAACGCGGTCTGGTGACACGTGAAGACTGTCCCAAGGACGCACGCGGGGTTCACGTGATCGTCACAGCCGCCGGCCGCGCGGCCATGGAAGGTGCCGCGCCCGGGCACGTCGCCGCCGTGCGCCGGCTGGTCATCGACCCCCTCGGTCCTGAAGAGCTCGACATGCTCACTCATCTCTGCGAAGGCATCCTCGGCCGGTTGGAGGCGGATCCACCCTGACGTCTCACCCGTTGGCCGCCTGTCCATGGCGGGCGGCCAGCGAGCCATTGACATATCAACTGTTGATGCATCATCGTGTTCTTGATCGTCCTGCCCGGCCGCGTCGTGGGCGCTTCTGCTGCCGCGGCGGCGTTGTTCGGGCATGATCCGCCGCGAACTCCCCAAGGGCACATGATGCAGAGCGCACTTCAGGTACTCAAAGCCGGGCAAGTCTTCGACGGCGTCCAGGCCAGAGGGCCCGGCATGGTGATGATCGAGAACGGCCTGCTCCGGGACGTGGACTTCACGGGAGCGGCCCCACCGGAGTACGCCACGGTCACCGACTTCGGGGCGGATGCCTGGCTGCTTCCGGGACTGGTGGACGCGCACGTTCACCTGTGCTGGGACGCGAGCATGGACGCCGTGGACCACGTCACGAACGACGACCCCGGCACCATCCTCGACACCGCCCGTACCGCGGCGGCGGCCGCGCTGCGGACCGGCGTCACCACGGTCCGGGATCTCGGCGACCGCGACTACCTCGCCCTTGCTCTCCGCGACCAGGTGCCGCCCACCCAGCGCCCCGAGATCGTCGCCTCCGGTCCGCCGATCACCACCCTTGGCGGCCACTGCCACTTCCTCGGCGGCGAGGCCGAGGGATCCGACGCGCTGCTGGCCGCGGTGCGCGAGCGGGCCGAGCGTGGATGTGACGTGGTGAAGGTGATGGCCGGCGGTGGCAGCATGACGCCCGGCTCCAACCCCCTGCACCAGCAGTACGGTTCGGCCGATCTGCGGCTGATCGTCGAGGAGGCGCATCGACTCGGGCTCACCACGGCCGCGCACGTCCATGCCGCCGACACGATCGGGGATGTGATCGACGCCGGCTTCGACACCATCGAGCACTTCACCTTCATGACCCCCGACGGTGCCGGACTGCGGGACGACCTGCTCGACCGGGTCGTGAAGCAGCGGATCTTCGTCAGTCTCACGTTGGGAGAGGCGCCGGGGACGCCGACGCCGCCACCGGCCATTGCCGCCCGCATCGAGGCCCTGATCGGCGTCTTCACCAAGGTGATCGCTTCGGGCGCACGGATCGTCGTCGGCACTGACTCGGGCATCGGGCCGTCAAAGCCGCACGACGTCTTTCCGTCCGCGCTGGTGCAGCTCGCGGAGCTGGGCATGCCCACCTTCGACGTGTTGCGTTCCGCGACGACCGAGGGCGCTGAAGCAGTGGGCCTGGCCGGCCGCAAGGGGGTACTGCGGCCCGGCGCGGACGCGGACGTCCTGGTCCTCGGCAGCTCACCCGTCGCCGACCTCTCCGCCCTCACCGACCTCCGGGCCGTGTACCGGGCCGGCCACCGACTGCCTGGGAACTGAGCGCGCGCCTCCTCGCCCCTCCAACTGACGATCCCGGCAACCCGACCTTCGTGCACATGCCCGCCGATCAGGCGGCACCCGCATGAGGGGCACCCATTGGGCACTCACTACGGAAGGGTCTGTCAGCGCTCACCACTCGGAAGTTTCCCTTCCCGACTTGCGGTGCAGCCCTTCATGGTCGTCCAGCAATGGTCGGCCCCGTCTCCCGTCCGCGCTCTTCACGAACGGTGGCCTGCGGGCGGCGCCCGCCGCTGCGTTGTCGTCGGAGTCCGCGCCGGTGGCGCGGGAAAGCACGAACCGCCCGGGAACCGTGCGGGGTTCACGGGCGGTCGCCCAGTGCCGTAGCCGGGCGTTACGGCGTGACGGCCAGCATGGTGCGGCCCACGGCCTGGGACCCGCCGCCGTACTCGACGAAGCCGACGTACGGCTCGCAATGGACCGCATCCGGCCACGCCACCGTCAGTCCGGACGGGGCGTCCTCCGGGACGTGCAGTGGGATCTTCGCGGCGGCGTCACCGGGGGGCGCGGGGAGCCCGACTGGTCCTCGCCGGTGAGGATGCCGGTGATCTTCTCGGCCTCGTACAGCTCGGCCCGAGCGGTCAGCTCACCGCAGAAGACCTCGCGGCCCACCGAAACGATCATGGCTTGATCCGGCGACTCTGGGTTGATGCGTCAACTGGTGTGCGATAACGTAGTTGATGCATCAACAACGAGCCTCTTCTGACAAGGACCCCCCTCATGAGCAACAAGAAGGTCATCGCAGTCGCCGGAGCCACGGGTGCGCAGGGTGGCGGGGCCGCTCGAGCGATCCTGGCCGATCCGGAGTCGGGCTTCACGGTGCGCGCGCTCACCCGGGACCCCGAGTCGCCCGCGGCCAGGGAGCTCGCGGCGCTCGGGGCCGAGGTCGTACGGGCGGACTTCGGCGACGAGTCGACGGTGCACAAGGCGTTCGAGGGTGCCTACGGCGCCTTCCTCGTCACCAACTTCTGGGCGCACGGTTCGGCGGCACAGGAGTTCGCGGAGATCGAGGTTCTGGCCCGGGCCGCTGCGGCCACCGGACTGCGGCACGTGGTCTGGTCGACGCTGGAGGACACTCGCGTACTGCTGCCGCTGGAGGACAGCCGTATGCCGGTGCTGCAGGAGAAGTACAACGTGCCGCACTTCGATATCAAGGGTGAGGGCAACGAGCTGTTCAGCCAGGCCGGAGTACCGACCACCTTCCTGAACACGACCTTCTACTTCCAGGGCTTCCTGCAGGGCCTCGGCCCCCAGCGCGGCGAGGACGGCGTACTGGCGCTGAACCTGCCCCTGGAGGACGGCAAGCTCCTGGCCGGGGTGGACGTGGCGGACATCGGCCGGACGGCCTTCGCCATTCTCAAGGGCGGCGAGAGCTTCATCGGCCAGACGGTCGGCCTGGCCGGCGACCATCTGACCGGTGCGCAGTACGCCGCGAAGTTCGAGACCGCGCTCGGCGAGCCGGTGCGCTTCCAGGCAGTGCCCTACGACTACTTCCGCACCCTCGACATGCCGGTGGCCGCCGAGCTCGGCAACATGTTCCAGTACTACGGCGACTTCGACCGCGAGTTCACCGGCGCCCGTGATCTGACCCGGGTGCGGGAGATCAACCCGGCGCTGAAGAGCTTCGACGCCTGGCTGGCCGAGAACGCCTCGAAGTTCGAGGTGAACTGACTGGCGCGACCCCCTGCGCCACGGCGCCGAGGTCGCCCGCCTGGACCGCTTCGACATCTGCACCCCCGACATCCCGGCCGCGTACGCGCACAACCAGTCCCTCGGCTTCGGCTGCTCGGAGACCATCGAGGGCGACGAGCACGAGCCGTACGCGGCCTGGATGCACCGCAAGCAGACCGTCCACGACATCGCCTTCACCGGCGGCGCCGGCCCCCGCCTGCACCACCTCGGCATCGCCGCCCACGGATCCCGCCAAGTCCTGCGCTGCGCCGAACTGTTCGGCTCGATCCGCAAGGAACACCACGTCGAGCGAGCCGGAGAGCTTCGAGCAGGACCGGGACGGCGTCACCAGGGCGCCCAGTGCCAGGTCACCGGAAGCGTGGGGGCGGCGTGTGGTCCAGTCGCTCAGTTCTTGCAGGTCGTTCCGCACGCGTCGGTGGCGACCGAGGGAATCGACACCTTTCTGGGGGTGCTCCTGGCCGGAGAGGTGACGATCGAACAGAGCGGCCGCGAATGCGCCCTGTCTCCGGGCGACTTCGTCCTCTACGGCGGCGGGCGTCCGTTCCGCCTCGACCTCGGCCACGACTACCGCTGGTTCCTGACGGGACTCGGCCCCGGCACGAGCAGGCTCCTGCGGCACACCCCCGACGCGATGGTCGCCCAGGGGTTCACCGGTTCCCCCGGCGGCCGGATCCTCTCCTCGATGCTCGTCGAACTCGCCGACCGGGGTCATCGCCTCGGACCGGTGTCGAAAGGGGAGATGGGCGAGCATGTGACCGGCATCCTCCGGACCCTCGTCCGCGAGCACGCGGGCCGGCACATGCCCCCTGTTCACGCGCACCGGCTCCGGCATGTCCTGGAGCACATCGACCGGCACCTGGCCGAGGAACTCCCGCCCGCCCGGATCGCCGCCGCGCACCACATCTCGGTCCGCTCCCTGCACGCCCTGTTCCAGCAGCGGGGCGAGACACTCGGCGACCACATCCGGCGACGACGACTGGACCGCACCCGCCAGGACCTGGCCGACCCCGGCCTGGCCCACCTTCCGGCCTACGCCGTGGCGGCCCGTTGGGGCTTCACCGACCCGAGTTACTTCGGCAGAGTCTTCAAGGCCGCATTCGGTGTCTCCCCGCGGGAGTTCCGCCGGTGGCCGCTTCCCGGCGCCGCCGAAGAGTGACCGCTTCCGCTGCCGTCAGGAAGCGATCAGGGATCGGCTGCGGGCCAGGGGCCGACGACGGCCAGCAGCTGTACGGTGCGCGGGCGGCAAGGGTGGTGTCCCAGGGGCGCGGGTCGCACATGGTGCCGCGCCGCACCTGATCATCGACGAGATCGAGTCGCGAACCGGTGCCGGTACCGGCACCAACGCGGCACTCCTCGCGCCCGCCCCGCTGTCGCCCCGCGTTCCTGCGGCCGTACGACGCTCACTCCGCGCTCGTCTGCTCCGGGCCCTGCGTGCCTCCCGGAGCATCTCGATTCGCCCGTACCGGGTGCTTGCTCATGATCGAGACCCGGTTGAACGCGTTGATGGTGACCGCCACCCAGATCGCGGCGGAGATCTGGTCATCGGTGAGCACGGGGCGAGCGGCCTCGTAGGCGGATTGCTGTGCGACGGAACCGGTGGGGTCGGTCGTGGCCTCGGCCAGTGCGAGGGCCGCACGCTCCGTGGCGGAGAACACCTCGGTGTCCCGCCAGGCGGCCAGCACTCCCAGCCGCTGTGCCGACTCACCCGCACGCAGGACTGCCCTGGTGTGGATGTCGAGGCAGTAGGCGCAGCCGTTGATCTGCGACACGCGGAGGTTGATCAGTTCCACAGCGGTGCGGTCGAGCCCCGCTTCGGCGGCGACCGTCCGTACCGCTTCTGCCGTCTGCCGCAGGGCGTGGAAGGCCTTGGGGCTCTGTTTGTCGATGAAGATCCGCATGTCTCCCGCTCGTTGTCTGCTTGCTGTGGTCTTCGCCCTATGATCATGGCATCATAGTTGACGCGACAACTAGATTCCAGGAGAGGTGGTCTCGGTGAGCAATGGAGAAGCCGAGCCGGCAGTAATGACATGCGGGTCGCCGGTCGACGGCGTACGGCCGACCGGGGCGCCCCGGGTCGACGTGCTCCCCGCGCGGGAGGTGCCCCTGGGCGGTCCGCGCTCGATGACGGTGCGGCGGACGCTGCCGCAGCGGGACCGGCCACTGATCGGCGCCTGGTGCTTCGCCGACCACTACGGTCCCGACGCGGTCGCCGACAGGGGCGGCATGACGCTCCCCCCGCACCCGCACACCGGCCTGCAGACGGTGACCTGGCTGTTCAGCGGAGAGGTCGAGCACCGCGACACGCTCGGCACGCACGCCTTGGTGCGCCCCGGGGAGATCAACCTCATGACGGGCGGGCACGGCATCGCCCACTCGGAGGTCTCCACCCCGCGCACGACCGTCGTCCACGGCGTCCAGCTGTGGGTGGCGCTGCCGGAGGAGCACCGGAACGCCGAACGGGACTTCCAGCACTACTCGCCCGAGCCCGTGCGGATGGAGGGGGCCGAGATCAGGGTCTTCCTCGGCTCGCTCGCCGGTGGGGTCTCTCCGGTGCGGACCTTCACGCCGCTGCTGGGCGCCGAGATCGTCCTCGAACCGCGTATGACGGTCACCCTCCCCATGGACACCGAGTTCGAGCACGGCGTTCTCGTGGACAGCGGAGACGTCCGGGTGGCCGACACCCTGCTGCACCGGGCGGAGCTGGGCTATGTCCCGCCGGGTGCGGGCACCTTGACGCTCACGAACGAGTCGGACGGTCCGGCGCGGACGATTCTGCTCGGCGGCACTCCGTTCGAGGAGGAGATCGTCATGTGGTGGAACTTCATCGGCCGCACGCACGAGGACATCGTCAAGGCCCGCGAGGACTGGGAGGCCTCCTCCGACCGCTTCGGCACCATGGAGGGATTTCCCGGCGGCCGTCTCCCCGCACCCGCCCTGCCCAACGCCACCATCAGGCCGCGCCGCAACCCTCCGCGCCGCTGACCTCCCTCGGAAAGGTTCCCCCCTCATGAGCCAGCCTTCTGCCGACCCGTCCATCGAGCGCGTGGACGCACACCATCGGTACGAGATCGTGGTCGACGGCAAGCGCGCCGGCGTGACCGAGTACCGCGACCACGGTGAGCAGCGCGTCTTCTTCCACACGGAGGTCGACGACGCCTACTCCGGACAGGGCCTGGCCGCACAGCTGGTGCTGCAGGCACTCACCGACACGCGCGCCTCCGGGAAACGGATAGTCCCCGTCTGCCCGTACGTGGCCAAGTTCCTGAAGAGGCATGACGAGTTCGCCGACATCACTGATCCCGTGACCCCTGAGGTCCTGCGGTGGCTTGAGGCGCACCTGGGCTGACTTGTCGTCGCCCGGACGTGGCGGCCGAGCCTCCCCATCGGGGGCATCTGTCAGGGGGCGAGGGGTCCACCTTCCCGGCCGGATCGGCGACAGGCAGCCGGTCCCGGCAGGGCAGCAGCTATTCAGGAAGGTCAGAAATGCCCAGACAGCAGCACGAGTTGCTCTTCGGAAGCTTCATCACGCCGAGTGCCGATCAGGTCGACCAGGTGGTGGCGCTCACCCGGCTCTCGGAGCGGGCCGGGCTCGACCTCGCCACGTTCCAGGACCACCCCTACCAGCCGCGGTTGCTGGACTCCTGGACGCTGATCTCGTACCTCGCCGCGGCGACGAGCCGTATCAAGCTGGCGCCCAACGTGATGAACCTGCCGATGCGCCAGCCCGTGGTCATTGCCCGCAGCGCCGCGACACTGGATCTGCTCAGTGGCGGGCGCGTCGAACTGGCGCTGGGAGCGGGCGCGTTCTGGGACGCCATCGAGGCGATCGGCGGCCGGCGGCTGGCACCCGGCGAGTCCGTCGACGCCCTCGAAGAGGCCATCACGATCATCCGCGAGATCTGGGACCCCGAAACGCGCGGCGCAGTGCGCATGGACGGCACCCACTACCACGTCGCGGGCGCCAAACGAGGCCCCGCACCCGCCCACGACATCGGCATCTGGGTCGGCGCGTACCGGCCACGGCTCCTCCGTCTGGTCGGCCGTGTCGCCGACGGATGGCTGCCCAGCCTCAGCGCCTTCGACGGAGGGCTCGCCGGACTCGCCCAGGCCGGCCGTCACATCGACGAAGGCGCCGAAGCGGCGGGGCGTGACCCCGCGTCCGTGCGCCGACTGCTCAACATCGGCACTCCTTCGCCATCCGGCGGCTCCGGAGCCCTCAGCGGACCGCTCACCCAGTGGGCCGAGCAACTAGCCGAAGCCACCCTCGAACACGGCATCTCCGGCTACATCCTGGGCGGCGACGACCCCACCGCGATCCAGCAGTTCGGCGAGGAGGTCGCCCCCGCCGTACGGGAACTGGTCGGAAAATCCCGTAGCTGACCGGCCCGTCCCGCTGCCGGCCGCTCCCACCGCCGGACACGTCCATTACGGCTCTCCAGAACGGCGTCAGTGATCCAGTCGGCCGCGGGATGTGACCGTCCAGGCTGGCGCCGAGCTCGGTGGCGGCCCGGACCTGGCCATCTGCGCAGTACGTGTCCGGTGTCCCGCGCCCAGGCGTTGTCGACCAGGCCGGTCGAAACAGCCACAGGGCCCGCCCGCGGGTCCAGCGCCTGATGCGCGGCGGGCGGCCACACGTGAGTCACCAGGGCGTCCGGGCGGGCGAGGACTGGGCATCGAGCGCCGGCATCCACCGGAACGTACGGTGGACGACGGGCCGGAGCGCATCGGCCGCACCGTTGAGGTAGACCTCGGCACACAGGGCCCGCAGGACTTCGGCAGTTTCCTGAGTGGCGAGGCCTGCCAGTCAGGAGCATCGCTGTGATGCCCCGACCGTTGGTGACGGTCAGTCGTTTCCCGAAGTCCGCCACCGGGGAAGAACGTCCGCGGCGATCCGGTCGACCACCGACCGCGGCGCGGAGAAGGGGCCTTGCGCACGCGGCCACGGGGCGACGACATCGGTGAAACCCAGCTCGTGGGCCCGGCCCAGAAAATCGTCGAAGCAGTCGGCCGACTGGATACTGAGCACCGGCGCGGCATCGGTCTGCAGCATCCGCCGGAACCCCGGATCGGCCTCGCGTCCGTGCGTCGCAAGGGCAGCCGTCATCCGGTCGCTCGCCTCCGAGACGAGACCCCACCACGCGTCGAGCCGCTCCGCCATCCCTCCGATCGTCACCCACCCCTGCCCGTACCGCGCCGCGACAGACGCTGCCCCGGGACCATTGGCCGCCACTATGAACGGAAGCCGCGGCTGCTGCCGGCACCCGGGCACCGAACGAGCGTCGACGGCGGAGTAGTAGTCGCCCTGGAAGGAGACATGGTCCTCGCGGAGGAGCCGATCGAGCAGTTCGACGAACTCGCCGAACCTGCGAACCCGGCTCTTCGGCGCTCCCGCCCCGAAAACGTCGACGTCGTACCCGCTCTCCGCGCCGGCGCCGACGCCGAGAGTGAGACGCCCTTCGCTGATCTCGTCGAGGCCGATCAGGTCGCGGGAGAAGGCCACCGGGTGGCGGAAGTTCGGGCTGGCCACAAGCGTGCCGATCTCCAGGCGCGACGTGACCAGTGCGGCGAGGGTCAGCGTCGGCACCGTGCCGTACCACGGGCCGTCGAGCAGCCCGTCCCAGCCAAGGTGGTCGAAAGTCCAGCCGTGGTCGAACCCGTACTCTTCGACGCTTGCCCAGATCTGCCGGGCGGATTCCCCGGAATACTCCGGTAATACCGTCATCCCCACGCGCATGTGCGCCTCCTCGTCCTCTCCGCACGGCCTGCCGTCACCCGGCGCAGTTCCCATGCGCAAGGCATGCAAGCGGATCATCCCACTCTTCGAGGAGGGCAGTACTTCTACGTTTGCGTAGCGGTCACACATCAGAGGGGTTGGTGGGGAGTGGCTGAGACGTTCCGATGCCTACGACGGCTCGGGCACCGGTTCGGCGAGCGTGGGCCGTGCGGCGGCGACGGCCCGTCCGCGATCCGAGTCGGGGAAGTGGCTGAGCATCGCCTGCAGTTCCTCGCTGTCGACGTTGGCGCCGAACGACTCCGAGCCCGGCTCCAGCCGCACCCCCGAGGCCAGCGGGCCCGCGACGACGGGGTCGAAGCCGAGGCCGTCGACGAGGCGCGAGACGGTGATGAGGTCCTCGGGGTCGTCACCGGCGACGGCGATGGCCTTGCGGCCATGGATTCCGGCGGGCCGGGCCCCGTCCTCGAGGTCGTGGTAGCCCATGTGGTTGAAGGCTTTGACCACGCGTGCGCCAGGCAGGAACCGCTGCACGATCTCGCTGGAGGAGGTGCGCGGGTCGGTGAGATCCTCGCGGACGCCGTCGACCTCCCACCAGTAGTTCATCGCGTCGATGACGAGCTTGCCCTCCAGGGCCTCCACCGGAATGCTCCGGTACTTGCCCAGGGGGAGGGCCAGGACGACGACGTCCGCCTTCGCCGCCGCCTGAGCCGCGGTGACCGCGGTCGCGCCGGGCGTGAGGACCTCGACGGTGAGGGCGATCTTGGCCGGGTCGCCCGATCCGGCGATGAGCACGCGGTAGCCGGCCGCACGGGCCAGCCGCGCGAGCACGGTGCCGACCTTTCCCGCGCCCAGGATGCCGATGGTTGCCATGTCGGTGGTGGCCATGTCCGCTCCGTTCGATGTCAGTCGGGTCGGTCGGGTCGGTCGGGTCAGTCGGCGAGGAGGTCGCGGACCATCGGGAGGACCTTCGTGCCGTACAGCTCGACGGCACGAAGCCGGGCGCTGACCGGCTGTGCCCCGGTGGTGTAGATGAGGTCGAACCGGCCGACGTCGAGCGTCTTGATGGCGCGGGCCATCTTGCGGGCGACCGTCTCGGGCGAGCCGATGTACAGGGAGCCGTGTTCGATCTCGGCCGCGTACTCCTCCTTGCGGACCGGCGGCCAGCCGCGCAGCGCGCCGATGCGGTCCCGGATGACCTTGTAGTGCGGCCAGTGCAGCTCCCGGGCCTCCTCGTCCGTGTCGGCGATGAAGCCCGGTGAGTGCATGCCGACCGGGTGGGCGGTCGTGCCGAACTTGTCGGCGGCGCGCTGGTAGAGGTCGATGTACGGCGCGAAGCGCTCCGGGCTGCCGCCGATGATGGCCATCATGAGCGGGAAGCCGTAGTTCGCGGTGCGGATGACCGACTGGGGCGAGCCGCCGACGCCGACCCAGGTGGTCAGGTGCCCGGACTCGGTCTTGGGGAAGACGTCGGCGTGGTCGAGCGCGGGTCGCTTGGTGCCGCTCCAGGTGACGGGCTTCTCTTCCAGCAGTTTGGCGAAGAGGTCGATCTTCTCTTCGAACAGCACGTCGTAGTCGCTCATGTCGTACCCGAACAGGGGGAACGACTCGGTGAAGGAGCCGCGTCCGAGGATGACTTCGGCCCGGCCGTTCGAGAGTGCGTCCACGGTCGAGAACCGCTGGAACACGCGGACCGGGTCGTCGGAGCTCAGCACGGTCACGCCGGAGGACAGACGGATGCGCTCGGTGCGGGTGGCGATGCCGGCGAGGACGGTCTCCGGGCTCGAGATCGCGAACTCGGGGCGGTGGTGCTCGCCGAGGGCGAGGACGTCGACACCGGTCTCCTCCGCGAGAACGGCTTCGTCCACGACCTGCCGGATGGCCCGTGCGTCGGACACCGGGGTGCCGGAGTCGTCCTCCGGCACATCGCCGAACGTGTCCAGACCGAAGACGAGATCAGACATGGCGGGGTTCCTTCGTTAGCAGGTGCTGTGCCCGTGGAGGCGACTTCCTGGCACCAACGGTTGACGTATCAATCATGAGCCATTTTGATTGATACGTCAACTAACGATGAAGGGAGGGTGATGACTGGTCTCCTCGCCCTCTGCGAGGTGCGGCGGGCGTCGATCGCGCCCCTCCGCGCAGGTCTGGGTGACCCATCAACCCCTTTACACTCGCTTGTATGGATGAAGAGGTTCGGTGGTTGACGGCGGAGGAGCAGCACGCCTGGCGGAGCTTTGTGCGGTTGCATGAGCGGCTGGGGGGTCGCCTGTCGCGGATGTTGCAGAGTGAGTCGAAGCTCTCGGCCGCGGACTTCGGCGTGCTGGTCAGTCTGACGGATGTGCCGGACGGTCGGCAGCGTTACCAGGATCTGGCCCGGGCGCTCGAGTGGGAGAAGAGCCGTATGTCCCACCACATCGCTCGGATGGCAGGACGAGGGCTGGTGATCCGCGAGGAGTGCCTCGATGACGCGCGGGGAGCGTTCGTGGTGATCACGGATGCCGGGCGGGCGGCGATCGAGGCGGCGGCTCCGCTGCATGTGGAGGCGGTCCGGCAACTGTTCCTGGACCATGTCACCCCGGCGGAACTGCGGACCCTGGCCGACATCTCCGACCGAGTGGTGGCGAAGCTGGACGAGGACCCCGCCTGATCGAGCGATCGCCGTGCTACCTGGCAGGAAAGGCGTCCTGGGACTGTCCTGGTCCTCGAAGCCAGGGGCCCTTTCAAGCAGGCGGGGATCGGGCCGTCGATGCCACCCATCGAGGGGACCCCCAGTTCCGGGCAGCGGGACCGGGTTGCGGGATCGTCACCGGTGTCGTGCGTTGCCCAACTCGTCGGTGAGCCGGGCGATGGCGCCTTCGGCCGTGGGGGCGGGGCCGAAGAGTTGCTCCTGGCGGCGGGTGTCGGCGACGTAGCGGCCCTTGTCGAACCAGCCGAACATCGCGGCCATGTCCTTGACCACCGGGTTGAAGCGGCCGACGACGGCTCCTGCGGTGCGGGTGACGGTCGGGGGGACGGCCCACACCTTGATCTTCCTTCCGGCCCGACTGCCCATCAGGTCGGCCATCTCGCGCATGCTGACCGGGCGGTCCCAGCCGATGTCGATGCGCTCACCGTCGGCGGCCTCGGCGTCGACGGAGGCCGCCAGGTAGGCCGCGAGATCGGAGGTGTGGACCCAGGTCAGCGGGACGGTGGGCTTGCCCATCCACACCAGGCGGCCCTTGTCGAGGGGGTCGCCCGCCATGGTCGCGATCTGGTCGAAGAAGGCTCCCGGGCGCAGGGCGACGAAGGGGACGCCGAGCTGTTCGAGTTTGTCCTCGGCGACCTTCTTGTGCCAGAAGTGCGGGACGTGGGGTGTCTGGTCGCTGGTGAGGATGCTGGTCAGGACGAACCGCCGGATGCCGGTGCGGTGGGCCGCCTCGGCGAGGTTGGCGTTGCCGACGGTGTCGATGTCGTACGCGTTCTTGCCGCCGCGGGTGTAGCCGGCCGCGGTGGTGATGACGGCGTCGGCGCCGTTCATGGCAGCGACGAGCGAGTCGGGGTCGAGCATGTCGCCGCGGGCGATCTCGACGCCCCGCTTTTCGAGCTTGCTCGCGTCGGTGGTCGGCCGGACGAGGGCGCGGACGTTCTTGCCGCGCGCCAGTAGTTCGTCGACGACCTTGCCGCCGAGGGAGCCGGTCGCGCCGACGACGAGGACGGGGAGGGTGGTGGTCATGGGGGTCTCACTTTCCAGCAGTTCAGGAGTGGGGGGTGGGGGAATGAGGTGAGTGGGGCAGTGGTGGCTGCGGACGTGAGCGCGCCGTCGGCCCGTCGCTCAGAGGGCGGGCCTGTGGTGGACGTATCGCGGCGCGGGTCGTCGCGGACCTGCAGGAGCGTGCGGAGGCCGAGGGTGGCCCGGACGCGGGTGATGCGTACGTCCTTGATGTGTGGCCGGCCGGCGACGGGGAGAGGGCTCGCCGGCCCGAGGAGGGTTGCCCAGCACCCCTGCGAAAGTGAAGAGATGTGCGCCCTATGTTTACGTATTCACCCATCTGCCATATGGGGTGCGGCCATTTGGGACGCAAACAGGAGAGCTACGTGGACTCTTCTTCCGGCAGCGGGCGGCTGTTGATCGCGTCGGCGATGGCATAGGCGGTGCGGACGAAGGTCTCCGCCTGCTGCGCCGAGAGGTTCAGTGCGGAGGTCTCCTCCAGGGCCCGCCACATGGCGGCGATGGGTTCGCGCATGGCGCGGCCCTTGTCGGTGAGGTGGACGACCATGACGCGCCGGTCGTGTGCGGCCGGTTCGCGGACGAGCAGGCCGGCGTCCTGCATGCGGCGTAGGGACTTGGAGACGGTGGAGTGGTCCAGGCCGACGCTTTCGAGCAGCTCGGACTGGGTCTGGCCGTCCCGGTCGAGGAGCTGCATCAGCAGCAGTTCCTGTCCGGGATGCAGGTCCATCTCGCGGAGTATGACGCCGGCGCGGGCGCGGTGAGCGCGGGCGAGCTGGAAGATCGCGTAGCTCATCGGCCCCTCGCTTGCCGTGGAGGGGGTGCGGTGGGTCGAGGCGGGCATAGTTCGGTTCCTCAGACGGTGTGGCCGACCGCTCCGCCGCCGTAGAGGGTCGCCGGATCGGGGGTGGTCAGCGGCGCGTCAGAGCGTAGCCGCTCAAGCGTGTCCGGGTCGGCGGGCGCGAGGGGGTCGACGAGGGCGAGGCCGACCGTGCCGTTGTCCGGGTTCTTGGCGCGGGCGGGAGATGCCATCGACGGTGGTCGACGTCCATGCAGCGCTCGGTATGAGCGGGCGTGATCAGTCGACGGTGAGGACGATCTTGCCCCGGCCATGCCCGCCGTCGCTGACCTGCTGGGCCGTGGCGGCCTCGGTGAGCGGGTAGGCGGTGACGGTGGTGACGACCTTGCCGGTCGCGGCGTCCTGCGCCAGGGCGGCCAGGTCGGCGGCCGAGCGTTCCGGGGAACCGCTGGAGAAGGTGATGCCGAGCTGGTACGCGCGGAGGTCGGCGATGGTGACGATGCGCTCGGTGCCGCCGCGCAGGGTGATGGAGTCCTCCAGGGCTCCCTTCCCGGCCAGGTCGAACACGGCGTCCACGCCGTCGGGGGCGAGGGCTCGGACCCGCTCGACCAGGCCCTCGCCGTAGAGGGTGGCGGTGGCGCCGAGCGCGGTGAGGTATTCCTGGTTCGCGGGGCCGGCGGTGGCGATGACACGCGCTCCGCGGGCGGCGGCGAACTGGACCGCCACGGTACCGACCGCTCCGGCCGCGCCGTGCATCAGGACCGTCTCCCCCTCGGTGACGCCGAGCAGGTTCAGGACCCGCTCGGCCGTCGCGCCCGCCACCGGCAGCGCGGCCGCGTCCTGCCAGGTGAGGCCGGCGGGCTTGAGGGCCACGGTGGTGGCCAGCGCGTACTGGGCGTACGAGCCGGTGTCCGACCAGCCCAGCACCTCGTCGCCCACCTTCACGTCCTGCACGCCCTCACCCAGGGCGTCCACCACGCCGGCGAACTCACCACCGGGGATGGCGGGCAGCGGCGTCGGGAACCTGGCCTCCAGGGCTCCGGAGCGGATCTTGCCGTCCAGCGCGTTCAGTCCGGCCGCCTTCACACGGACACGGACCTGCCCGGGACCGGGCTGCGGGACCTCGACGTCCGCCTCGTGCAGTACTTCCGTGCCGCCGAAACGGTCGAATTGGATGGCCTTCATGGTGACTCCTCTCATGTCGCCACCCCTTTAGGTGGCTGGACACATAATCAACGTAGCAGCAAACGTGTGGCTGGCCAAGTATTTGCTGCCACTCGGGCTGCATGAGACTCTCGGGGCCGGTGCACGCCACGGTCGTTGACGGCTAGTTGATGTGTCATATATAAAGATGATGCATCAATCAAAGGATTTGGGTCATGGAGACAATGCAGAGCCACCAGCAGGCGGAACCCGGTGCCATCACCGCCTTCGCCCGCTTCGTGCTCTTCGGCGGCGGGGTGGGGATCGCCTCCAGCTTTGCCGTGGCGGCTCTCGCCTCCTGGATTCCCTGGGCTCTGGCCAACGCTGTGATCACCGTGGCTTCCACGCTCCTCGCCACCGAGCTGCACTCCCGATTCACCTTCGGCGCGGGCGGGCGCGCTACCCGGAGCCAGCATGTGCAGTCGGCCGGGTCCGCGGCGGCCGCGTACGCGGCGACCTCTGGGGCGATGCTTGTCCTGCACCTGCTGGTGACGGCGCCCGGTGCGGTGCTGGAGCAGGTCGTCTACCTGTCCGCCTCCGCACTCGCCGGTGTCGCACGGTTCGTGGTGCTGCGCCTCGTCGTCTTCGCGCGAAACCGTTCGCAGGCCGCGACCACCGTCCGCACCGCCCGTCCCGTGCACACGATCAGGGCCCGCGCCGCGGCCCCGGCCGCCCTTGCGATGCTCCTCCGCGCTGCCTGACCGCCGTCATTTGGGCGGGGCGGCCGGTGCCGTCGGTGCCGGATCTGTGACGCGCCGGCGTGGCCCTTGCGTCGGACTACGGGTAGATCATGTCGTCCCTGGTGGCACCAAGGGGCGGATCGCCTCGCTCCTCGTGCTTCACCCGCGGACCTGGCAGCGCCGACTGCAGGACGAGGGGACGACCTTCGAGACCGTCCGCGACGAGGTGTACGCCCAAGTCGCCGGTGCCCTCGGCTGTTCTGAACAGTCGGCACTTACCCGCGCCTTTCGCGTATGTGATGCCTTGCGCTGTCCGAGCAGGCCATGACCGAACTGCTCGACGTGCTGACCGGACGAGACTGACGGCTGATTTCTCCACATGCCATACATGCCCCACGTGACCCACGCGTCGACTCACGGAGAGCCGCGCACCGGAAGGGCGCGGTGGCGGGTGCCCGCCTTTTCATCCTACCTATAATCCCAACCCTCCTCTCTGTCAGGGCCGTTGACAGGGCCGTGAGTCCATTCAATCATCAGACATCCGATGAATTGGAGCCGCTCATGGGTACGTATCCGAGACGTCAGGTCCTGGGCACCGCGGCCGGAGTCGCCGCCGCTGCGGCCCTTCCCCTTGCCTCGGCCACCGCCGCACACGCCGTCGAACCACTCGCCGGGTACGCCGGTCCGTGGGCTCCCGTCCCCGACCCCGTCCCTGTTCCCCTCGACTCCCTCTACGACAACGACGGCATCGACACCGCCTCCGCACGCGGCGGCGACTTCGACGGCTCGGGCTACACGTTCCCGGGCGAGGAACTTCCCGCGGGCCGTGTCGAAGTCGACGGCGCGCCCTTTGTCTTCCCGGCCTCGGATGCGGGCGCGAAGAACAACGTCGTCGCCCTCGGCCAGCGCGTGGAACTGCCCAAAGGCCGCTACCTCTCGGCCCTGTTCCTCACCGCGGGCAGCTACGGCAACGCCTCCGGCAAAGCCACGGTCCACTACGCGGACGGCTCGACCACGACCGCCACCCTCGGCGGATCCGACTGGTACGCCACGGGTGGATCTCTGTCGGTGCCGTACCGCTACGCACCGGACGGCACCAGGGACGAACACCGGGTGGGGATCGGCACCTCCGAGTTGTGGCTCGACCCGCAGCGCGACGCCGTAGCGATCACGCTCCCGGTGACCAATCCGGCGCAGGCGAACAAGGCGTCGCTCCATGTGTTCGCGCTGTCCCTGCAACCTGCCGCGCAGGGACGCGCACTGGCCCTGCGCGGGGCCCGGTCCACGAACTCGCTGCTGGAGTCGTCCGGCGCACAGAGCGTCGAAGCCACCGTCATCAACGCGGGGACGGTCTCCGTCCTGGCCGCGGACGGCGTGTCGGTGGGCGTCGAGGTGCCGGGAGCCCGGACCGTCGAGGCCGCCCGTGTCCGCCGCCTGGACCCCGGTGAGCAGGCCCGCGTCCGCGTGGGCATCCGCAACCGTGCGTGCACCGCCCCCGGCACGGTCCGCGACGGCTCGGTGACCGTCACCGGACGCGGAAGCCAAGTCGCCGCGCAGGAAAGCCGGTTGACCCTCGGCGTCGCCGACTACCAGCCCACCGCGTCCTCGCTCTCCAGCCACCAGGCGCCGTACTGGTTCCAGGGCGCCAAGTTCGGCATCTTCATCCACTGGGGCGTCTACTCGGTGCCGGCCTGGTCGCCGGTCGGCAAGCAGTACGCCGAGTGGTACTGGAACCACATGCAGGACCCCGCGAACGCCGTCCACGGGTACCACCGCGAGACGTACGGCGAGAACTTCGCCTACGACGACTTCATCCCGATGTTCACGGCGGAGAAGTTCGACCCGCGCGCCTGGGTCGAACTGTTCCGGGACGCGGGCGCGGAGTACCACGTACTGACCTCGAAGCATCACGAAGGCTTCGCGCTGTGGGACACGAAGGTCTCCGAGCGCAACTCCGTGAAGATGGGCCCGAAGCGGGATCTCGTCAAGGAACTCTTCGACGCGTCCCGTCGCTACACCCCCGAACTCCACCGCGGGCTCTACTTCTCCATGCCCGAGTGGTTCAACCCGGACAACCCCTGGATGGGTCACGCCCCGCGCAATCCGTACACCCAGGAGCCGGAGCCCTACACGGGTTACACCGGGGGCAAGGACTTCGTGAAGGACTACCAGGCCCCGCAGATGCTGGAGTTGATCCAGGGCTACGACCCGGAGCTCATCTGGTGCGACATCGGCGGCGCCAACGACAGCCTCCATGTCCTGGCCGAGTACTTCAACCACGCGAAGAACCGAGCCAGGCCCATCGACGTCACCGTCAACGACCGTTCGGGCATCGGCTTCCACGACTTCACGACCCCCGAGTACACGACGTACGACAACACGGTCATCGCCAAGTGGGAGTCCAGCCGCGGACTGGACCCGTTCAGCTACGGGTACAACAAGGCGACCCCGGACGACGCCTACATGACGACCGAGGAGGTCGTGCACAGCCTCGTCGACATCGTCTCCAAGAACGGCAACTTCCTTCTCGACATCGGCCCGCGGGCCGACGGCACCATCCCCGAGATCATGCAGACCCGGCTGCGTGAGACAGGCCGCTGGCTCCGCACCAACGGAGAGGCGATCTACGACACCACGTACTGGTCCCGGATGGCCGAACTGGGCGAGGACCTGCGGTTCACCGTCCGCCCGGACGAGGCCTTCTACATCCACTCCCTGGCCAGGCCCGGCGCCAGACTCACCGTCGAAGCACCGGTCCCGGTCCGCGCCGGCGACAGGGTGACGATGCTCGGCCACGGCCGACCCCTGACGTGGACCGTCAGCAACGGGGCGCTGGTGATCGACGTCCCCGAAGCCGCACGCAGGGCGGGGCAGCACGCGTGGGTCTTCAAAGTGCACTGGCGTGCCTGAGAACCGAGGGACATCCTGAGCCCGACCGGTGGTCGCGACGGCACAACACCGCTCGCGACACCGGTCCGGGCGGTGACGGTGGATATCCACCGGCGGGGGAGTCTCAAGGATCCGGGGTGGCCTGACGGGCCGCGTAGGCGGCGGGGGTGAGGCCGGTGTGGTGCCGGAAGAAGCGGCCGAAGTTGGCCGTGTCGGTGAAGCCGAGGTGGTCGGCGACCGCGCGGGCGGTCCACCGGGCGTGGCCGAGGAGGCGGCGTGCTTCGAGCAGGCGGCGCTCGTCGATGACCTGTCGTGCTCCGGTGCCGGTGGCGGCCTGGGCGGCTCGGCTGAGGGTGCGTACGGAACAGCCGAGCAGCCGGGCGTAGTCGTCGACGTGGTGCAGCTCGCGGTGGTGCAGTTCCAGGGCGTCCAGGAACCGTTCGTAGACCGGCCGTCGTTGCGACGGAGCTGTTGTGAGGTCGGGTGAGTTGGCGAGGCGGAGCAGCAGGGCTTCGAGGAGGCTGCAGCGCAGGGCGTGATGGGCTGTGAGCGGGCGGCGTCCCAAGGCGCGGTGTTCGTCGAGGAGTTGGAGCGCGGTCTGTTCCAGCCAGGGGGCGTCGTCGGGATGCGGCGTCAGTACGGCGGGGGCGTCGTGCGTGGTGAGGGGGGCCAGCTCACGGGCGGTGTCGGGCCGGAGTGCGCCCGGTTCGAACAGGATGAAGGGGCCACGGGTGCTGCCGGGGTCGTGCCAGCACTGCACGTGCCCGGGGCGCACCCACAGCCACTGGCCCGGAGCGACGGTGCGCGTGACGTGATCGACGTCGTGCCGCAGTTCACCCTCCGTGACGAGGATCAGGTAGTGGAAGGTGGCCCGGCCAGGGCGGGGCGGGTTCCACGGCCAGTCGTCGTGGTCGGCGTGGAAGTCCTCGACGGTGGTCACTTCCAGCCCGTACGGCGTGCCGACCGGGGGCTGGAAGCCGTACAGCGGGACGGACTCGGGCTCGGGCTCTGCGCGTGCGGCGGAGTCGGGCCGCGAGACGAAGAGGGCGGGGGAACGCCGCTCTGTTCTCGATGTTTGTCGTCTGTCGACCATCATGTGTCCGCAGTTTAGCGAGCGGATCGTCGTCCGCGGGGACAGGATGGTGAGCGCGGGCTCGCCGTCGGCGTCGTGTTGCCGGTGCCGCCGCACGCATTGAT
The DNA here is from genome assembly GCF_044333925.1 of Streptomyces sp. NPDC020898. NCBI lineage: Bacteria > Bacillati > Actinomycetota > Actinomycetes > Kitasatosporales > Streptomycetaceae > Streptomyces > Streptomyces sp. NPDC020898. Next base: position 57,872 of record NZ_JBIRRV010000013.1, on the reverse strand, counting down.
CATGCGGGAACGGCACCTGGTGCTCCGGCCCGCCGGCCGGGGCCAGGAGCAGGAATCGAGGAGTGGACGACCTTGGACGAAGAAGGACTGCGGAAGACCGCGGCCGACTGCGCCGAAGGACTGCCCGGGGCCGGCCTGGAGCACCCGTTCGGCCCCGAGTGGGACGTCTACAAGGTGCGCGACAAGGTGTTCATGCTCATGACCGACGTACCGGGACGCCCCGTCGTGATTCTGAAAGCGGATCCCGTCGACGCCGCGGCCCTGCGCGAGCAGTACGCGGACATCACCCCTGGCTACCACATGAACAAGAAGCACTGGATCACGCTGGAGGGCGGGAACACCCTCGACGAGAAGCTCGCGAGAGAGCTGGTGACCGACTCCTACCGTCTGGTCGTCGGCCGGCTGCCGAAGTCCCGGCAGCCCGTCGATCCGCACACCTACGGCCGCCTCGTCTGACCCGCCTCATGCCCTTCAGCGGCGAGAAGCTCCAGGACACCGCGCGCGAGACGGCACTCGCGCTGCCGGGGGTCGGCCACGGGCGCCCGTTCACCGAGCAGTTGGACGTCTACAAGGTGGGGGGCAAGGTCTTCCTGATCGTCACCGACGACCCGGACGAACTCATCGTCACCGTCAAGGCGGAACCGGAGTACGGGCGGCTGCTGCAGGGCCAGTACCCGTCTCTCACCCCGGGCCGCTATCTCGACAAGCGGCACTGGATCTCCGTAGGAGCCGGCCGGGGTGTCACCGCCGGCCTGGTCGCCGAACTCGTCGACCACTCCTACCACCTCGTCCTGGAGACGGTTCCGTACAACCGCCGTCCCGGATGACCGGCAGCCGGCAGCCGGCAGCCGACCGGACAACCAACCGACCACGGACAAGGACCGCCCATGCACCGCATGTCGACCGAAGAATGGCACGCCTTCGTCACCCTCGGCGCGCCCACCGGACGGTTCGCCACCGTCGGGGCGGGCGGCACGCCGAACATCACCCCCGTCTGGTACGTCTTCGACGGCGAGGCCTTCCTGTTCACCACGGGTGGCGCGACGGCCAAGGCCCGCAACCTGCGGCGCAATCCCCGTGCCTCCCTCTGCGTCGCCGACGACGCGCCTCCGTTCGCCTACGTCGAAGCGCGCGGCGAGGTGACGCTCAGCGAGGACCTCGACGAACTCCTCGACGTCGCCACCAGGGCCGGTGCCCGGTACATGGGCGCGGACAAGGCCGAGGAGTTCGGCAGGCGCAACGCGGTCCCCGGCGAACTGGTCGTCCGCCTGCACCCCACCAAGGTCATCGCCCACGGCGGCGTCACCGACTGACGAACACCCGGCCGCTCGCCACATCCACCGCGCGCGGCCCGGAGCCAAGGACCCGTCCATGAAGCACGAAGCACAAGCGCTCCCCCTGTTCGACGAGCAAACGCAGCGCCCGCTGGCCGACCGGCTGCGGCCGCGCACCCTGGAGGACGTCGTCGGGCAGGAACACCTGCTGGCATCCGACGCTCCCCTCGGGCGCATGGTGGAGCAGGGGCGGCTGGTGTCGGCGATCCTGTGGGGGCCGCCCGGATGCGGGAAGACCACCATCGCCCGGCTCCTGGCGCAGCGGACCGAGCTGGCCTTCGAGCCGCTGTCGGCCACGTTCTCCGGTGTCGCCGACCTGAGGAAGGTCTTCGAGGCGGCCCGGCGCAGGCGCGGGATCGGCCAGGGAACGCTGCTGTTCGTCGACGAGGTCCACCGGTTCAACCGCGCCCAGCAGGACAGCTTCCTGCCCTACGTGGAGGACGGCACGGTCACCCTCGTCGGGGCCACCACCGAGAATCCCAGCTTCGAGCTGAACGGGGCACTGCTCTCCCGCTGCCGGGTCTTCGTCCTCAAACGCCTCGACGACACGGCCCTGGACACCCTGATCGCACGCGCCGAGCAGCTGACCGGGCGCGAACTGCCGCTGGACGACGAGGCCCGTCTGGCCCTGATGGCCATGGCGGACGGCGACGGCCGGTTCCTGCTCAACATGGCCGAGCAGCTCCAGGCGCTGCCCGAGGGCACACCGCCGCTGGACACCTCCGGTCTCGCCCGGCAGATCCAGCGGCGGGCTCCGCTGTACGACAAGGCCCAGGAGGGCCACTACAACCTGATATCGGCGCTGCACAAGTCCATGCGCGGTTCCGACCCCGACGCGGCCCTGTACTGGCTCGCCCGCATGCTCGACGGCGGCGAGGACCCCCTGTACATCGCCCGCAGGCTCGTACGCTTCGCCAACGAGGACATCGGAACAGCCGATCCCCAGGCGGTACAACAGGCCCTGGCGGCCTGGGACGTGTACGAGCGTCTCGGCTCACCCGAAGGTGAACTGGCCATCGCGCAGGCCGTGGTCCACCTGGCGACCGCGCCCAAGTCCATCGCGGTCTACCGGGCGTTCGGCGCCGCACAGCAGCGCGCCCGCCGGACCGGCTCCCTGATGCCTCCGCTGCACATCCTCAACGCACCCACCCGGCTCATGAAGAACATCGGTTACGGCGAGGGCTACCAGTACGACCCGGACAGCCCGGAAGGGTTCTCCGGCGCCGACTACTTCCCCGAGGGCATGGACCGCGAGACCTTCTACCACCCCACCGGAAGCGGCTACGAGGAGCACATCCGCCGCCGACTGGACCGGTGGTCGGCCCTGCGCGGGCAACGCCCCGACTCCGACCCCAACTCCGACTCCGCCGACTGACAACTGCAGACCCGCGCACAGACACCCGTACGAACAAGGAGTCGCCATGGCAGGAACAATGCGGGCCATCGTGGTCGCCGAGCCCGGCGGTATCGAGAAACTCGTCGTCAAGGACGTGCCCTTGCCCAAGGTCCGGCCCGGATGGGTACGTATCAGGGTCAAGGCCTTCGGGGTCAACGAATCCGAGGTCACCACACGCAAAGGCCTGTCCAGCCCCGACGTGACGCTGCCGCGCGTGCCGGGCATCGAATGCGTCGGCGTCGTCGACGAAGCGCCCGCCGGCAGCGGCCTGCGCCCCGGCCTGCAGGTGGCCACCATGATGGGCGGAATGGGCCGCTCGTTCGACGGGGCGTATGCGCAGTACACCGTGGTCCCGGTGGGCCAGGTGATCCCGTTCGAGTCCGACCTGCCGTGGGAGATCCTCGGGGCGCTGCCGGAGATGACCCAGACCGCCTACGGCTCCCTCAGCACCGGACTCGACCTGCGCCCTGGGCAGACGCTGCTGATCCGCGGCGGCACGTCGACGGTCGGGCTGACCGCCGCCGCCATGGCGAAGGACCTGGGTGCCACCGTGCTCTCCACGACCCGCCGCCCCGAACGCAGGGAGACGCTGCGCGACGTCGGCGTCGACCACCCGATCGTCGACGACGGCGAGATCGCCCGGACCGTGCGGGAGATCTTCCCGGACGGCGTCGACGCCGCGCTGGAACTGGTCGGCTCCCAGGCCCTGCACGACACCCTGCGGTCGGTCCGCGTCCACGGCACCGTCTGCTTCACCGGCGCACTGTCGGACGCGTGGACCATCCGGGACTTCAGCCCTCTCGGCCACATCCCGAACGGAGTGCGGCTGACGGCCTACGGCGGCGCCGCCTCCGACCTGCCGGCCGACGTGTTCGACCACCAGCTGCGCGCCATCGCCGAAGGCTGTCTCAAGGTCAGCGTGGCGAAGGTGTACCAGGGACTTGAGTCCGTCGGCGAGGCCCAGACCGACCTGGAAGCCGGTGTGACGCCGGGCAAGTACGTGGTGGTGCTGGGCTGAGAGCATCCCCGAGCGTGGATCTGCCGAAGGGCCGGAAGCGCGGCGCGGAACAGTCAGGGCAGGACAGGTCGCGCCGCGCTTCCGGGGTCGGGCTCACATGGCCAGGACGAGGGTGACGGCGGTCGCCGCGGAGACCAGCGCGAGAATGATGGGGGCCATGGCGTTTCCGCGCGTGGCGGGGTCGGCGTAGTCGCCGGCCTTGGTGTGGTAGCCCACCGCGCCGATCATCGTGATCCCGAAGCCGACGGCGGCGGCGATGCCCAGAGGCTGCCAGAAGAGCCCCACGACCAGGCCCACGGACGCGGCGACCTCGGCCACTCCCACGAAGCGGACCAGCCCGGCGCTCAGGCCCATGTGGGACTGGAGCCCCGCGGACACGTCACCCTTCAGCAGTGCCTTCGGCACGCCGGCGGCCAGCGTCACAAAGGCGAGCAGCACGCTGAGGACCGCAGCGGTGATGTACATGGGGGGTGGTTCCTTCCGGTGTGGCCCGTGCCCCGGCGAGGGTCGTGACCTCTTGGTTGTTGCGTCAACGGTTCGACATCCAGGAACATAGAGAAGCTGAAGTGATGTGTCAACTAAATAGTCCGCCGATCGCGGGCGGGCTTGCCGGGTGCAGCCGGAATGTGGATGCGGTGGGGCGCGTTGTAGCGCTTTGGTTGATGTATCAACAGAATGAAAGGCTGATCACGATGCAGTTCGGCATCTTCACCGTCGGTGATGTCGCCACGGACCCGGCCACGGGCCGTACGCCGACCGAGCATGAGCGGATCAAGGCGATGGTCGCCATCGCGCAGAAGGCCGAGGAGGTGGGCCTGGACGTCTTCGCGACCGGCGAGCACCACAACCGGCCGTTCGTGCCGTCGTCCCCGACCACGATGCTGGGCTGGATCGCCGCGCGCACGGAGCGGATCGTTCTCTCCACCTCCACCACGCTGATCACCACGAACGACCCGGTGAAGATCGCCGAGGACTACGCGATGCTCCAGCATCTGGCCGACGGCCGGGTGGACCTGATGATGGGCCGCGGCAACACCGGCCCCGTCTATCCGTGGTTCGGCAAGGACATCCGCGACGGGATCGGCCTCGCCGTCGAGAACTACGCCCTGCTGCGGCGGCTGTGGCGCGAGGACGCCGTGGACTGGGAGGGGAAGTTCCGTACGTCGCTGCAGGGGTTCACCTCCACCCCGCGGCCGCTGGACGGCGTACCGCCGTTCGTCTGGCACGGGTCCATCCGCTCCCCGGAGATCGCCGAACAGGCCGCTCACTACGGCGACGGCTTCTTCCACAACAACATCTTCTGGCCGAAGGAGCACACCAGGAAGATGATCGACCTGTACCGGGAGCGGTACGCGCACTACGGGCACGGCAGAGCCGAGCAGGCGATCGTCGGCCTCGGAGGCCACGTGTACATGCGCCGCAACTCCCAGGACGCGATACGTGAGTTCCGCCCGGTCTTCGACCGCTCACCCGTGATGGGCGGCGGGATGCCCATGGAGGAGTACATGGAGCAGACCCCGCTGACCGTCGGTACCCCGGAACAGGTCATCGAGAAGACACTCACCTTCCGCGAGTACGCCGGCGACTATCAGCGCCAGTTGTTCATCGTGGACGGCGGCGGAGTCCCGCTCAAGACGGCGCTGGAGCAGATCGACATGCTCGGCGCGGAAGTGGTCCCGGTGCTGCGCAAGGAGTTCGCCGTCGGCCGGCCGGCCGATGTGCCCGACGCCCCCACCCATGCCTCGCTGCTGTCCGCCCGCGGCCCCGGCCGCACGCAGGAGTCGGCAGGAAGGAAGGACCGATGACCGGCAACGTCGACAACCTCGACAACTTCGGCGAGCTCAACAACTACCCGGCGTAGGAGGGAGTCGCGCCCGACCGCTGGGCCAGTGCCCTGCACCTGTTCGACAACGACGTCGGCGTGCCGCACCAGGAGAGCGTCCTCGAACGCCGGGAGAGGGCCCAACTGCTCTTCGAGGCCCGGGACCACATCGGCGCCGCCCGTCTCCTCGCCGCCGTCGTCGAGGAGGTCCCGGAGCAGACCGGCCCCCGGCTGCTGCTGGCCCGCGCTCTCCTACCACTCGGCCCAACTGCGGTGCGCCGAGGAGCAGTTGCGTCAGGTCATCGACCGCGATCCGGTGGAGCACTACGCCTGCCTGATGCTGGCCGCACCCTGGAACGCCAGGGGCGCCGCGACGAGGCGGCGCCCTGGCTGCGGATGGCCGCGGCCTTCGCGGGCTAGGACCTGTCCTAGCCCGCGGGTCTCCGGGTCAGGCCGGGTAGGCGTGGGTCTGGGCCGCTTTGACGGTCGCCCAGACCTCGGCGCCCGGGTGGAGGTCGAGTTCGGCCGCGGCGACGGTGGTGAGGTCGGCGGCGAGGGGAAGCTCGCCGGTGAGGTTCGCGCGGATCTGGTCGCCGTGGGTCTCCAGCCCGGCGATTTCGCACCGCCACAGGTTGCGGGCACTGGAGCCGGTGGGACGGTCGCGGTGGAGGGTCACGGCGCTGGGCGGGAAGGCGACGAAGACCGGGCCGGTGAGGTCCTCGGTGGTGGTGATCGCCGGTCCGGTGTCCAGCGCGACGGTGTGGCCCTGCGCCCGGCCCGGGTAGAGGTTGAGGCCGACGAGCTGGGCGATGTAGTCGGTACGCGGGTGGCGGGCGATGTCCTGGGGCGTCCCCTCCTGGACGACCCGGCCGTGCTCGACGACCACCAGCCGGTCCGCGAGCACCATCGCGTCCAGCGGATCGTGCGTGACCAGTACGGCGACAGCCTCGAAGTCGGCGAGGTGGCGCCGGAGTTGGGCGCGGACATCGAGGCGGGTACGCGCGTCCAGCGCCGCGAGCGGCTCGTCGAGGAGCAGCAGCCGCGGGCGCGTCGCCAGAGCACGGGCGAGGGCGACGCGCTGGGCCTGGCCACCGGAGAGCCTGCGCGGTCTGGCGCCCGCCTGCTCGGTGAGCCCCATGCGCTCCAGCCACCCGGCGGCCGTCGCCCGGGCCTCCGCTCTGGTCGCCCCCTGGCAGCGCGGCCCGAAGGCGACGTTGTCGAGGGCGGTGAGGTGAGGGAAGAGCAGGTAGTCCTGGAAGACGACGCCGACCGGGCGGGACTCGGGCGGCGTACGGTCCAACTCCGCACCGTCCAGCCGCAGATGGCCGCCGTCGAGCGGGGTGAGCCCCGCCAGCGCACGCAGCGCGGTGGTCTTGCCGGCGCCGTTGGGGCCCAGCAGCGCCACGACGTCACCGGGCGCCGCCGTCAGCGTGACGTCGAGCCGGAAGGAGCCCCGGTCGACGACGACGCGGGCGTCGAGGCCCGGGGCGCCGCCGGGGGCATCGCGGGCCGGGACGCCGGGCATCGTTTCGTCCATGGAGGTCATGATGGGGTCATCCAGCGGTCGCGCAGCCCGGCCAGGACCGCGATCGAGACGGCGAGCAGAACCAGGCTCAGGGCGATCGCGGCGGCCGGATCGCTCTGGAGGGCCAGGTACACCGCCAGGGGCATCGTCTGCGTACGGCCGGGAAAGTTGCCGGCGAAGGTGATCGTGGCCCCGAACTCGCCCAGCGCCCGTGCCCAGGCCAGGACCGCGCCGGCCGCGACGCCCGGGGCGATCAACGGCAGCGTGACCCGGCGGAACGCGGTGAAACGGGAGGCGCCCAGTGTCATGGCGGCCTCCTCGTAGCGTGGGTCGGCGGCCCGCAGGGTGCCCTCCACGGTGATGACGAGGAACGGCATCGCCACGAACGCCTCCGCGACCACGACCCCGGCGGTGGTGAACGGCAGCGTGATCCCGAACCACGCGTCCAGCCACTGCCCGACGACCCCGTTGCGCCCGAGGGCGAGGAGCAGCGCCACACCACCGACGACCGGCGGCAGCACCAGCGGCAGCGTCACCAGGGCCCGTACGAGGCCGCGTCCGGGGAACTCGGCGCGGGCCAGTACCCAGGCCAGCGGGACGCCCAGCACCAGGCTCACCGCCGTCGCCGCGGTGGCGCAGAGCAGCGACAGTTGCAGGGCCTGCCAGACCTCCGGGCTGGTCAGCTGCTCGGGGAGACTGCGCCACGGGGTCCGTACGAGCAGCGCGACCAGGGGCAGCAGCAGGAACACCAGGCCCACGAGCGCGGGGACGAGAAGCGGAACCGGGACTCCGGCACCGCGGCCTCGGACGGGCCCGCGCCGCTGCCCACCGGCCCGGGTGCCGGCCGTGGCACCGGATTTGTCGGGCCCGGTCACGGCTTGAGGAATCCGGCCCCGGTCAGGACCTTCTGGCCGTCGGGGGACCGGACCAGCTCGATGAACGCCTTCGCCGCCACGGCGTTGGGGGCGTCCTTGAGCAGGACGATCGGATAGTCGTTGACGGCCTCGGCCGACTCGGGGAAGTCCACGCCCTCCACCTTGTCACCCGCGGCGTTCACATCGGTCTTGTAGACGACGGCCGCGTCGGCCTCCTTCAGCTCCACCTTCGTCAGGGCGCCCTTGACGTCCTGCTCGTAGGAGACGGGGGTGAGCTTCAGCCCGCTCGCGTCGAGGGCCTTCTGTGCGGCGGCCCCGCACGGCACCTCCTTGTCGCACAGGACCACCTTGAGCCCCGACCTGGTGAGGTCCTTGAGCGAGGCGATCCTGTCCGGGTTGCCCGGCAGGGTGGCGATCTCCAGCTGGTTCCGCACGAAGGTGGCCGGGGTCGTGGCGGCGTCCTTCGCGTCGGTCACGATCGCCATCGTCTTGGGGCTGGCGGAGGCGAAGACGTCGGCGGGGGCGCCGCCGGTGATGCTCGCGGCGAGGGAGTCGCTGCCGCCGAAGCTGAAGGTGACCTTCGTGCCGGGGTACTTCTTCTCGAACGCCTCGCCCAGCGTCGTGAAGCTCTCCTTGAGCGAGGCGGCGGCGAACACGGTCACCGCGCCGGACACGGTCGGGGAGGAGGACGCCGATGACGACGCCGGGTCGTCGGCGGAGGAGCAGGCGCTCAGGGCCAGCAGCGCGGCGGTGCTCGCGCCGGCCGTCCGAAGGCTCCGACGAGTCCGGCGCGCGGAACGGGTCATCACGGGGCTGCTCCCTTTGTTTCTCCAGAACCTCTTCCGAGCTGATGATACTGCCGCAGATGCAAGGGTCAGGACTCATTCGGCATCGCATGCACTCGGAGTATGGGGATGTGGGGTGGCATGTGCGTTTGGCCGACATCGAAGGCGTTCTCAGAGGTTTCTTGGGCCGGCCTTGGCCTGCCCGCCTTCTCGCGTACCGACGACCTTCACGCGGGCGCCATCGGACCCTTCCGTGCCGTTCTGCGCCCCTGGGAAACTCCAGGCGCGCGCATTCCGTCACGTTCCGCTCATTGCTGTCATCAGGACGAGAGGCCCTTCCCCCATGCCCGAAGTCAACCGGCGCCGATTCCTCCAACTCGCGGGCGCGACCACGGCGTTCACCGCGCTGTCCAGCAGCATCGAGCGCGCCGCCGCCCTCCCCGCGCACCACCGCACCGGGACGATCGAGGATGTCGAGCACATCGTCGTCCTCATGCAGGAGAACCGGTCCTTCGACCACTACTTCGGTTCACTGCGCGGCGTCCGGGGCTTCGGGGACCCGCATCCGGTCACCCTGGACAGCGGCAAGTCGGTCTGGCACCAGTCGGACGGCACCAAGGAACTGCTGCCCTTCCACCCGGAGGCCGACGACCTCGGTATGGAGTTCCTGGAGGGCCTGCCGCACTCGTGGCCCGACGGGCACATCGCCTACAACGGGGGCAAGTACGACAAGTGGGTTCCCGCGAAGGGCGCCACGACCATGGCGTATCTGACCCGCGAGGACATCCCGTTCCACTACGCGCTCGCCGACAGGTTCACTGTCTGCGACGCGTACCACTGCTCCTTCATCGGCTCCACCGACCCGAACCGCTACTACATGTGGACGGGTTACACCGGCAACGACGGCAAGGGCGGCGGTCCGGTCCTCGGCAACGACGAGGTCGGCTACGACTGGACCACCTACCCCGAGCGTCTGGAGCAGGCCGGGATCTCCTGGAAGATCTACCAGGACATCGGTGACGGCCTGGACGCGGCCGGCTCCTGGGGCTGGATCCAGGACGCCTACCGCGGCAACTACGGCGACAACTCCCTGCTCTACTTCAACAAGTACAGGAACGCCAAGCCCGGCGACCCCTGGTACGACAAGGCCCGCACCGGCACGGACGTGAAGAACGGCGACGGCTACTTCGACCGGCTGAAGGCCGACGTCACGGCGGGCACGCTCCCGCAGATCTCCTGGATCACCGCCCCCGAGGCCTTCTCCGAGCACTCCAACTGGCCCTCGAACTACGGCGCCTGGTACATCTCGCAGGTACTGGACGCGCTCACCGCCAACCCCGAGGTCTGGGCGAAGACGGCGCTGTTCATCACGTACGACGAGAACGACGGCTTCTTCGACCACCTCGTACCGCCGCTCCCGCCGAAGTCGCCTGCGCAGGGCAAGTCGACGGTGGATGTGGAACCGGACCTCTACCAGGGCGACGCCAACCGCGTGGCCGGCCCGTACGGTCTCGGCCCGCGGGTGCCCATGGTGGTCGTCTCGCCGTGGAGCAAGGGCGGCTACGTCTGCTCCGAGACCCTGGACCACACGTCGATCGTCCGGTTCATGGAGCAGCGCTTCGGCGTGCGCGAGCCCAACATCTCGCCGTGGCGCCGGGCCGTCTGCGGTGACCTCACCGCCGCCTTCGACTTCTCCCGCAAGGACGCGAAGCCGGTCGCGCTGCCGGAGACCGACGGCTACGAGCCGCAGGACCGCGAACGTCACCCCGACTACAGGCCCACTCCGCCGGCCGACCCGCGCATGCCCAAGCAGGAGCGCGGTCTGCGCCCCGCCCGCCCGCTCAAGTACGCCCCGTACGTGGACGGTTCGGCCGACCCCGCGACCGGAAAGTTCACGCTCGCCTTCGCCTCCGGCGCCCACGCGGGCGCCGCCTTCCTCGTCACCTCCGGCAACCGCACCGACGGTCCGTGGACCTACACCACCGGGGCCGGCAGGACCGTCTCCGACACCTGGAACTCGGCGCACTCGAAGGACGCCCACGACCTGACGGTGCACGGCCCGAACGGCTTCCTGCGCGTCTTCAAGGGGCGCGGGCAGGGCGCCGCCGGACCGGAGGCGACCGCACGGCACCTCGGTGACGACCTTGAGCTGATTCTCACCAACAAGGGCTCCGCAGCAGTGGAGTTGACGCTGAGCAGCGGATACGGGGGACACTCGCGCACGTTCAGGGTGCGGGCCGGGGCGACCGTGCGGCACCGGGTGGACCTGAAGGCAAGCAAGCGCTGGTACGACCTCACGGTCACCTCCGACGGTGATGCGTCGTTCCTGCGCCGGTTCGCCGGGCATGTGGAGAACGGCCGCGCGGGAGTGAGCGATCCGGCGATCGTGACCTGCTGAAGGGGCGGCCGAGGCTGCCGGCCGAGGTGGTCGGCAGCCCTCTGACCAGCAGGGTTCGGCTGGTTCGGGGGGCTTGACCGGGGCATGGTTGTCATCCGGTCACGTCACGGTAGTGTGCCCCGGTGACCACGCAATCGAACATACCTGCAGGTTGGTACCCGGATCCCCACGGAGCACCTCAGACGCTCCGCTACTGGGACGGCTCGCAGTGGACCGAGCACACCAACGCCGACCAGCAGCAGGCGCAGGTGCCGCAGCAGCCCCAGCAGCCGCAGGTGCCGCAGCAGCCCCAACAGCCGCAGCAGCCCCAGCAGGGATTCGGCCAACCCCAGAAGGGGTTCGGGCAGGCACAGCCGTCCGACGCCGGTGCCGACCCGCGTGTCCAGCGGCAGGTGCACGAGCAGGCCGGGGTCGCGGGGAGCGGGGCCGGCGGCGGCACGCTGTTCACCGAGCCGGTGCTGGTGGTGAACCAGAAGGCCAAGCTGATCGAGCTGACCAACGAGTACAAGGTCATGGACCAGGCGGGCCGGGAGCTCGGCTCGGTCGTTCAGGTCGGACAGAGCGCGCTGAAGAAGGTCCTTCGCTTCGTCGCCAGCATCGACCAGTTCATGACGCACAAGCTGGAGATCCGGGACGCCTACGGGCAGCCGGTGCTGTTGCTGACGAGGCCCCGGAAGTTCATGAAGTCACGGGTGATCGTGCAGCGTCCGGACGGTTCGCCGGTCGGTGAGATCGTCCAGCAGAACATGATCGGGAAGATCAACTTCGCGATCAACGCGGGCGGTCAGAAGGTCGGCGCGATCAAGGCGGAGAACTGGCGCGCCTGGAACTTCGCGATCGTCGACCACGCGGACAACGAGGTCGCCCGTATCACCAAGACCTGGGAAGGTCTGGCGAAGACGATGTTCACGACCGCGGACAACTACGTCCTCCAGATCCACTACCAGCTGCCCGAGCCCCTGCTGAGCCTCGTGGTGGCGACGGCGCTGACCGTCGACACGGCGCTGAAGCAGGACTCGCGGGGTCTGGGCTGACGGGTCGGTTCACAAGGGATCGACTGAAGCCCCTGTTCACCAGCGTGTTCACAGGGGCCGGTCGGTTCACAGCGAGGTGAGGTGCCCCGGCTCCAACGGTTGCCGGGGCATCAACGACGGCTCGTACGGAGCCGGGTGGGCCTCCAGCGCGAGGACCGACGCCACCGGATGCTCGTCGTCCAGCACCGAGACCAGGACCGAATCGCGCTCCGGAGCCGGAACAGACGCAGGCACCGGAACAGACGCAGGCACCGGAACAGACGCCGCCGTCGCAACCGGCGCGGGCACCGCAACCGAGTCGGACACCGCAACCGGGTCCGGTGTCGACCGGGACAGCGTCACCACACCCCAGCCCGCGAGCCCCGCGCCCGCCAGTGCCAGCAACAGGCCCGCCGCGCCGCCCTGGAGCCGTTCGCCGAGCAGCGTGAGGCCGATCACCGCGGCGGCGACCGGGTTGGCCAGGGTCACCAGGGCCAGCGGAGCGCCCAGCCCTCCCCGGTACGCCGTCTGCGACAGGACCAGGCCGCCCGTGGCGAACGCCGCGACCAGCAGCGCCACCCCGATCACCTGCCAGCTGAGCAGCGGGCCCGAGCTGTCCGTCGCCGAGACCGTGACGGTCTGGGTGAGCGCCGAGGCCACGCCGGACGCGACGCCGGACGCGCTCGCGTGCCGCAGCCCGGGACGGGCGCCGGGCGCGGCCAGCACGCCGATCAGGACGGTCGTCGCACCCGCGACCAGCAGCGCCTCCTGGACGCTCAGGACGTCGTCCGGCGCCGGTCCGGACGCCGTGACCAGGATCGCCGCCAGCCCCAGCAGCGTCAGCGCGGTGCCGCGCCACTCCACCGCGCTGACCCGGCGCCCGGCGACCCGCGCGCCCAGCGGCACCGCGGCGACCAGAGTGAGCGCGCCCAGCGGCTGCACCACGGTGAGAGGCCCGTACTTGAGGGCGACCACGTGCAGCAGTGCGGCGCCCGCGTTGAGCAGCACCGAGCCCCACCAGGCGCCGGTGGCCAGCAGCCGCCGTAGCCCCGCGTCGGCGTTGCGGGAGGCGAGCCGCTCCTGGGCGACGGCCGCGGCGGCGTAGGCGATGGCAGAGAAGAGGGACAGGACGATCGCGACGAGGGTGGCGGTGTTCATCGGCCCGCTCCCACGAGGACGGGCTCGTCGGCCGGGGCGAGCTGCCGGCCCTGGACGGCCGTCGACTCGGTGCGGTGCGGCAGATGGACGACCGCGAGGGCGATGCCAAGGAGGGCGGACGCCACGATCGCGTCGAGCCAGTAGTGGTTCGCCGTACCGACGATCACCAGCAGCGTCACCAGCGGGTGCAGCAGCCACAGCCAGCGCCAGCGGGAGCGGGTCGCGACGATCAGGCCGACCGCCACCAGCAGCGCCCAGCCGAAGTGCAGCGACGGCATGGCCGCGAACTGGTTGGACACGGTGTCGGCCTCGGGTGAGGAGCCGTACACCGTCGGCCCGTACACCTGGCCGGTGTCGACGAGTCCGGCCGTGCCGAGCAGCCGCGGCGGAGCCAGCGGGAAGGTGAGGTGGATCACCAGGGCGGCCCCGGTGACCGCGGCCAGCACCCGGCGGGCCCAGACGTAGTGCGTGGGGCGCCGCAGGTAGAGCCAGATCAGGAAGGCGGCGGTGGCCGGGAAGTGCACGGTCGCGTAGTAGGTGTTCGCGACGTGGACCGCGGTGTCGCTGTGCAGCAGCGCCGACTGGACGGCGCCCTCGCCCGGGAGGTGGAGAGCCCGCTCCCAGTCCCAGACGCGCTGCGCGTTCTGGAAGGCCTCGGCGACATGGCCCGTCGCCAGTTGCCGGCCGAGTTTGTAGACGAGGAACAGCCCTGCGACCAGGAGGAGTTCACGGACGAGCGGCGGCCGTCGTCTTTCGGCGGGCTCCGCCTTGGCAGGCTCGGTGCGGGCTTTCATCCCCCGGGCCTCCCTTCGCTGACGTGGTGTGCGGGATGGGCGTGAACTCGTCTGTACGGACGCTCGGCTCATCGATACGTTGGTGTACCGATACGGTACTGTACCGAAACGAATCGGTATCGGTACACTGGCGTATCGATGGACTTACGACACACTGGAAACGGGAATAAGGAGTGCAGTCATGACGTCGCAGGCCGCGGAGGGACCGGAACCGGTCGTCGCCTCGCGCCGCTCCAAGATCACGCCGGAGCGTGAGCAGGAGTACTTCGACGCCGTGCTTCTCCAGATCCGCGAGTGCGGATACGAGGCGCTGACCATGGACGGCGTCGCCGCCAGCGCGCGGTGCAGCAAGTCGACGCTCTACCGGCAGTGGAAGACGAAGCCGCAGTTCGTCGCCGCCGCGCTGCGCGCCAACCGGCAGGCGCGCTTCTCCGACGTCGACACGGGGTCCCTCGCCGGGGACCTGCGGGAGGCGGCGCGGTCGGCGGGCGAGTGGTCGGGTCACGACACCCGGCTGATGCAGGCCCTCGGCCATGCCGTCATGCAGGACCCGGAGCTCCAGGAGGCGCTGCGCGAGGCGCTCATCGAGCCGGAGCTGTGCGCGTTCGGGGAGATGATCCGCCGCGCTGTCGAGCGGGGCGAGATCGCCGCCGACCATCCGGCGCTGGAGTACGTACCGGCGCAGATGATGGGCGTCCTGCGGGTCCGCCCGGTCCTGGAGGGGCGGTACGCCGACCCTGAGTACCTCACCAGATTCGTGGACGCCGCTGTGCTGCCCGCACTCGGCCTCACCTGAGACGCAGGCCGCCGTCCGTGGCATGAGCCGGACGGTGACCTGTCCGCGCCGACCCGTGGGGACGGGGGCGGCGCGCACCCCCCGGCCGGGTGGGGTTCCTCTTGAGCGGAGAGGCGCCCCACCCGGCCGACTCACTTCCATCGACCGGGGAGGTGCGTCAGCGGGTCAGACGTCCTGCCCGCTGCCGCCGGCCGACGAGACCTTGATGCCGGCGGTGATCTCGTCGATCACCGACTCCTTCTGGTCCGCGTCGATCCCGAAGCGGACGACGACGATCTGCTGCGGGTTCGAAGGCGCCGGGAAGGCCAGCGACTCGACGAAACCGTCGGCGCCCTTGCTCGTGACGGCCTTCCAGCGGACCAGGTAGCCCTTCTGTCCGGCCACGGTCACCGCCTTGGAGGCCAGCACCTCGTGCGAGGTGATCTTCCCGTAGGTCGTGCCGCCGTAGGACTCCTCGGCGTTGGCCTCGATGTCCGCCTTCGCGACGGCCTCGGCCGTACTGCCCGCGGTGCCCAGCGCCAGCGAGGGTGCCGAGTACGCCCCGCCCTTCGTGCACGTCTTCGTCGTGTCGCCCGGGCACTTGTACGAGCTGTCCGAGGTCACCTGGCCGCCCACGGTGATCGACTGGCCGTACCAGCCGTCGGGGATCGGGATGCTGATCCCGTTGACCGGGTCGGGCACGGAACCGCTGTCGATCTTCGGGCTCTCCGAGGGCTCGGACTGCTCCGGATCCGGTGTCTGTCCGCCCGAACCACCCCCGGGACCGCCCGACCCGCCGCCGCTCTGGCCGCCGGGACCGCCCTGTCCACCGGTTCCGCCCTGTCCGCCCGGCACCTGCGAGCCCACGGTGCTGCCGCCGTCGTCCTTGGTCAGCGCGTACACACCGCCGCCTATGCCGGCGAGGACGGCGATCGCCACCGCGACGGCTATGCCCGTGCGCAGTCCGCGCCGGCTGCCCGTCGGTGGATGCTCGGGATACACCGGGTACCCCGGGTAGGCCCCGGCGGGCGAGGGCTGCACCGGGGGGCCCCAGGCGGCGGCCGAGTCCTCCGGACGGGTCTGTTCCGTCCATGCCCTGCCGTCCCACCAGCGCTGGGTGGCGGGACCGTCACTTGTCTGCCCGGGATCGGCGTACCAGCCGGGGGGAGTCTCCTGCGTCATGCCCCCACCGTATGAGGCTCGGGTGAAAGGCGGATGAGAGGAGTCGCCTTTCCGCCGGGAATCACGGAGAAAGGCGGTCCGGGATGCGGAGATAGCGGGATACGAGAGGTCAGGTCAGCCTCTCGGGCGGCCCAGGGGTGGCCCGGAGAGCGGCGCAGCGGGAGTGAGTCTGCCGGTGGCGGGAAGTTACCTTCATTTCAAGGGCTGTTGACTGTCGAAAACTTTCACAGCGGCTGGTGGCGGGCCCGTCGCGTCGACCTCCCGCACTCCCTGTCACTCGTCTCGGGAACACCTGGGCGGACCCGCCTCCACTCCGGCAGCCGGAGGGCTAGTCTCAAGTTCTGTACGTCGTTCAGGCGACTTGGGGAGGTAGCGGGATGACGGAGGAACGGCCGGAGGCGGCCGGCTCTGCCGCCCTGTGGGAGCGGGACACACAAGTCGCCGCCGCCGAGCAGGCGATCGACAATCTGCGTGCCGACAGCTCCTCCTCGGGCAGTCTGCTGCTCTTCACCGGCGAGGCGGGACTCGGCAAGACCGCGCTCATGGCCGAAACCCGGCGCATGGCCGAACAGCGCAACTGCACGGTGTGGTCGGTGCGCGGCGGCGAGACCCTCAAGTCGGTCCCCTTCAACGTCGTCAGGCAGCTGCTCCAGCCCGCCCTGATGTCGCTGATGCCGGAGGAGGCCCGCGAATACCTCGGCGACTGGTACGACATCGCCGGCCCCGCCCTCGGCATAGCGGAACCCGGCGACCGCAAGGCCGACCCGCAGGGCGTGTGCGACGGCCTGGTCGCGGCCGTACGGCGGCTCGCCAAGCGTGAGTGGCCGCTCGTCCTGCTCATCGACGACGCGCACTGGGCCGACCAGGAGACCCTGCGCTGGCTGGCCGCGTTCGCCGAGCGGCTCGACGACCTGTCCGTCCTGGTCGTGGTCGCCCGCAGGCCCGACGAGGCCGTCGGCGAGAGCGCCGACTACCTCGCGGCGGTCGCCGCGGCGGCCGGTCCCGTCCCCACGCTCGACGCCCTGACTCCGGCTGCCGCCGCCGGCCTCACCCGCGCCACCCTCGGCCCGCACGCCGACGGCCCGTTCTGCCGCGAGGTGTGGGCGGTCACCGCCGGCAACCCGTACGAGACCGTCGAACTCCTCGCCAAGGTCCAGGACGACGGGCTCGCCCCGATCGAGGAGTCCTGCGGCAAACTGCGCGAACTGAACAACTCGGCGCGCGGCGGCGGCCTCGTCGCCCGTCTGCATGAGCTGGGTGTCGAAGCCACCCGCTTCGCCCAGGCGGCGGCCGTTCTCGGCAAGGGCATCACCGTCGACCTCGTGGCCCGGCTGGCCACCATGAGTCACAAAGAGGCCCACCACTGCGCCAACCTCCTGCGCACCGCCCGCTTCCTCACCGAGCCCGTCCCGACGGCCGGCCAAGTCGCCGACGGGGACCTGGAGTTCGTTCACCCGCTGATCGCCACGGCTGTCTACGACTCCATCCCGGACGCCACCCGCACCTTCATGCACGGCATCGCCGCCCAGGTCGTCACGGAGTCCGGGCGTGGCGCCGCCGCGGCCTCCCAGCATCTCCTCCATGTGTATCCGGAGGACGACGAGGAACTCGTCGACCAGCTGCGCGAGGCCGCCCGCGAGCACCAGGCGGTCGGCGCCCCCGACGCGGCCCGCCGCTGTCTGGAGCGCGCCCTGCTGGAACCGCCCCTGCCCGAGAGCCATGCGCACGTGCTCTACGAACTGGGCTGCGCCACCCTCCTCACCGCGCCCGCCACCACCATCGAACACCTCCAGGCCGCGCTCGCCATGCCCGGCCTCGAAGGCGCCGACCGCGTCGACGCGGTCGTCCGGCTCTCCCAGGCGCTGCTGCACAACAACCAGTTGGAGCAGGCCGTCCGCACGGTCGAGGCGGAGGCCGCCCGGCACGGACCGGGCCAGGCCCGGATGCGGTTGCAGGGCGTGCACTTCATGTGGGAGGGCCTCTACGGCGGTGACGTGAGCGCGCCGGGCCGCTCCGAGCGCCTCGCCGACCTCGCCCGCCCCTGCACCGGCCGGGACAACTCCGAGCGTGCGCTGCTCATACTGCGCGGCTTCGACGCCATGACCCGCGGCGAGAACGCCGAGGAGGTCGCGGAGGTGTGCGACCGCGCCCTCGTCAACGGCCGTCTTGCTCCCGGGCTCGGCTGGACCGACCCCGAGTGGGGCATCGAGCTGCTGATGATGCTGGCCTGCTCCTACGCCTACACCGACCGTCTCGACCGCGCCGAGGCCCTCTACAACGAGGCGCTGCGCGACTACACGACCGCGGGCTGGATGGGCGGCCACCTCTCCCTCGCCCATGCGTACGTCGGTCTCGGACACCGCAGGAGGGGCCGCCTCAGAGAGGCCGAGACCTCGCTGCGCGAGTCCCTGCGCCTCGCCGAGCGCGTCGGGCGCGGCCTGCCCCTGTACTGGTCGGCGACCTGCAACCTCGTCGACACGCTGCTCGCCCGCGGCCATGTGGAACAGGCCTGGGAGATCGCCGAGCAGTATGGCTTCGCCCCGCCCTACCCGTCCACCATCGTGCTGCCCGAGCCCCGCGCCGTCCGCGGCCGGCTGCTTCTCGCCGTCGGCCGGACCAAGGACGGCATCAACGAGCTGGAGGCCGCGGAGAAGGCGGCGACCGCGCGGGGCCACCACAACCCGGTGCTCGCCACGTGGGCCGTCGACCTCGCCCGGGCCCTGGCGGTGGAGGACCCGCTCCGCGCCGCCCGTCTGGCCGCCGACGCCCGCCGCCAGGCCGAGCGCTTCGGCACGGACACCGCCATCGGCGAGGCCCTGCGCTGCGCGGCGAGCCTGGAGACCGGCCAGCGGGCGGTCCGCCTGGCCGCCAAGGCGGTCGCCTACCTGGAGTCCTCACCCTGCCAGTACGAACACGCGGCGGCCCGCGTCGAGTACGGAATCGCCGCCCGCTCGGTCGCCGAGATCCAACGCGGCCTGACCCTGGCCAAGTCGTGCGGCGCAGACGGCCTGGTGGCCCAGGCACGGGAGGTCCTGGAGACCGGACGGGGACTGCGCTGACCGACCAGGGCGCCGGTACGGAGATCAGGTCCGGAGCAACTGCTCCGTGACCTTCTCCAGGCGCCCCCTCACCTCGTCGTCGTACGCCGCCTCGTGCGCCCGCGAGGGGCTCGTACCGTCGAAGTAGCGCCCGCTGCCCGACTCCCGGGTCACCAGCGCGAGGACACCGGCCGCGCCGTCGCCGACGCTCGACCAGGGGGCGACGCCGGCCTCGCGGACCATCGCGGTGTCCATGTAGGTGGCGGGGTGCAGCACGTTGACGGAGATGTCCCGGGCCGCCAGCTCCTCGGCGAGGGTGAACGTGTGGGCGGCAAGCGCGAACTTGCTGCGGACGTACGCGGTCGTCCCGCTGTAGCCGCGGGTGAGTTCGGGATCGTTGAAGTCGAGGGGTGCCTGGCCGACCGAGCCGACGTTCACGATCCGTGAGGGCGCGCCCTCGCGCAGCGCCGGCAGCAGGGCGCGGGTGAGGACGACCGGCGCGAGGTAGTTCACGGCGAGCCGCAACTCGTGCCCGTCGGCGCTCAGTTCACGCCCGGCGCCGGGCGGACCGGCCCCGACGCCCGCGTTGTTGACGAGCACGTCGAGACGCGGGTGCGCGGCCGAGACCTCGGCGCCCAGCGTCCGTACCGCGGCGAGCGAGGCGAGGTCGGCGACGAAACCCTCGGCGTCGCCCTCCGCCCGCAGCTCCGCGACGAGTTGCCCGGTGCGGCCGGGATCACGCCCGTGGGCGAGCACGGTGTGACCGGAACGGACCAGCTCGAAGGCGACGTACCGGCCGAGCCCCGAGGTGGCGCCGGTGATCAGAACAGTGGACATGCCTCCAGCGTAGGCACGGGAGGCAGGCTGTACGAGATGCCACTGAGCCTACGACCGGCAGGATCAGGCTTCTGCGCCGTCCTCCTCCGCGAGGACGCGCTGCGCCGCCGCGAAGGCCGAGTTGGCCGCCGGGACCCCGCAGTACACGGCCGTCTGGAGCAGTACCGCGCCGATCTCCTCGGGCGTGAGCCCGTTGCGGCGGGCGGCGCGGACGTGCATCGCCAGCTCGTCGTAGTGGCCGTGGGCGACCAGCGCGGTGAGTGTGATCATGCTGCGCTCGCGCCGGGTGAGCGTCGGGTCGGTCCAGATCTCGCCCCACGCGTAGCGCGAGATGAAGTCCTGGAAGCGGGCGGTGAAAGGCGTCTGGCGCGTCTGCGCCCGGTCCACGTGTGCGTCGCCGAGGACCTGCCGCCGCACCTCCATGCCCCGCGGGGCGACTGTCCCGAAGTGCGGGCGCAGCGCGGTCAGTACGGCCTCCGGGCACTGCGCGACCGCCAGGTGCGAGGCGCCCGGCAGCTCGACGAGCGTGGTTCCCGGCACGGCGTCCGCGATCTCCCGCAGATGGGCCGGGGGAGTGGCCGGGTCCTGGCGCCCGGCGACGAGCAGCGTGGGCACACCGATCTCGGCCAGCCGGTCGCGCAGGTCGAAGGTGCCCAGCGCGTCGCAGCAGGCGGCGTACGCGTCCGGATCGGCGCTGTGGTGATCCGCGACCAGCTCCGGCACGGTGAACCCGGGCGTGAACCAGCGCGCGTCGGCACTCTCCGCGAGCCCGGCGAGCCCCTCGCTCCGCACCAGCGCGGCCCGCTCCTCCCACGGCTTGCTGCCGTTGAAGTGGGCCGAGGAGCAGAGAACGGCGAGCGACGACACCCGCTCCGGGTGGTGGACGGCCAGATGCAGACCTACGGCACCGCCCAACGACACGCCCGCGTAGGCGAATCGGTCGATCCCGAGCGAGTCGGCGAGGGCCAGCACCAGCGCGGCCAGATCACCGACGGTGGCCCCGGGCCCGATCAGCTCGGGCGCCGAACCCCCGTGCCCCGGCAGGTCCCAGCGGACCACCCGGTGGGTCACGGACAGCTCGGGCGCCACCTTGTCCCAGAGTGCGTACGACGTCCCGAGCGAGGGCCCGAGCAGCAGCGGGGGAGCGGTGGCGGAACCCTCGATGCGGTGGTGCAGCAGCTTGTCGGTCACGGTCGCTCCAGCGCACGGTCGGTGAGGGCTCCGGCGGAGCCGGTGTAACGGGCGGGGTCGGTCAGCTCGTCGAGGGGCAGGTCCTTCAACTCCGGCTCCTCGGCGAGGAGTTCGGCAAGTGACCGACCCTCGGCGTAGGTGCGGGCGGCGACTTCGGTGAGCAGCGCCTTCGCACGGGCCCGGCCCAGCACGGGCGCGAGTTCGGCGGCCAGCCGCTCGGAGACGATCAACCCATGGGTGAGGCCCAGGTGTTGGCGCATGACGTCCGCGTGCACCCGCAGCCCCTCCGTCAGTTCGGCTGCGTCCCGGGCGGCGCCCCCGGTCACCCGGAGCAGCTCCCTGAGCGGCTCCCACTCGGCGTGCCAGGCACCGGCCGGCCGCTCGTCCTCGGCGACGAGCGCCCCGTACAGCGTGGCCGCGAGCTGCGGCGCGCGCCGGGCCGCGGCGGCGATCAGCGTCGACCGTACGGGATTTGCCTTGTGCGGCATCGCGGACGAACCGCCGCCGCCGGCCTCGGAGACCTCGGCGATCTCGGTGCGGGCGAGGGTGAGCACATCGACGGCGATCTTCCCGAGAGCGCCGGCCGTGAAGGCGAGCGCCCCGGCGAGGTCGGCGACCGGGGTGCGCAGGGTGTGCCAGGGCAACACGGGTTCGGCGAGGCCGAGTTCACGGGCGTAGGCGGCGACCAGGGCCCGGGTGTCGACAGCGCCCTCGGCCGCCCCGAACACGGTGAACGCGGCCAAGGTGCCTGCGGCGCCCCCGAGTTGGGCGGGCAGGCTGTGCCGTACGGCCGTCGCACGATCCCGTGCGTCCAGGACCAGGGAGCGCCAGCCCGCCGCCTTCAGACCGAAGGTCGTCGGTACGGCGTGCTGGGTGAGCGTGCGGCCCGGCATCGCGGTGTCGCGGTGATCGGCGGCCAGCCGGGCGAGGGCCCGTACGGTGCGGTCGAGGTCCGTCAGGACCAGGGCCAGGGTGCGGGTGGCGACCAGCATCGTCGCCGTGTCCAGGATGTCCTGACTGGTGGCTCCCCGGTGGACGTACGGCCCGTACTCCGCGCCGACCGCCGCCGTCAGGTCCGCGACCAGCGGGATCACCGGGTTGCCGCCGGCGCGGGCGCGCAGCGCGATCGACCGCACGTCGAAGGCGGACGGGGAGGCGGCTGCCGTGTCGACCGCCGCGGCCGCCTCCGCCGGAGCCAGCCCCAGCCCGGCCTGCGCGCGGGTCAGCGCGGCCTCCGTGTCGAGCAGCGCCCGCAGATACGCGGTGTCACTCGTCGCGGAGGCCGCCGGAGAACCGGCCCACCCGGGGGAAAGCAGACCGGCGTCGGCGTCGGCGTTGGACTCGGCATCGGCAGGTGGTGGTGGTGTCACTCGAACTCCAGGAAGACCGTCTCGCCCTCGCCCTGAAGGCGGATGTCGAAACGGTACGTCCGCCGGTCGCCCGCGGCGGCGACCAGCGTGGCGCGCCGCTCGGCCGGCAGGGAGTCGAGCAATGGATCGGCGCCGTCCGCCAGATACGCACGCGTGTACAGGTGGGTCAGCAGGCCGCGCGCGAACACGCACACGCTGATGTACGGCAGCCCGGTGTTGCCCGGGGGCAGCGTGTACAGCGCGAAATGCCCGTCCGCGTCCGTGGCGACCCGCCCGAAGCCCGTGAAGTCGGTGCCGTTGCGGCCCAGGTAGCCGCCCGTCACCGGGTCGCGGCGCAGCGAACCGGGGGCGCCGGTGAGAGAGCCGTCGGGCGCCGCCTGCCAGAACTCCAGCAGGGCGTCCGGGATCGGCTCGCCCTCGCCGTCCAGGACGTATCCGTGCAGGGTGATCGTGTCCGGGTGGCCCTTGGGCGCGACCTGCTCGCCCTCGGGAAAGGGGAGCGCGTACCCGTAGAAGGGGCCGACGGTGTGGGACGGGGTGGGGAGAAGGTTCTCCGGGGACTTCGGGGAGACGCTCATCAGTCGCGGCCTTCTTCGATCCAGGTGGCGGAGGGACCGTCGAGGACGATGTCCCACTCGTAGCCGAGCGAGAACTCGGGCTGGGACAGGTCGTGGTTGTACTGGGCGACGAGACGGTCGCGGGCGGCCTCGTCGGTCACCGAGCGCAGGATCGGGTCGTAGCGGAACAGCGGGTCGTTCGGGAAGTACATCTGGGTCACGAGCCGCTGGGTGAACGCCGTGCCGAACATCGAGAAGTGGATGTGCGCGGGCCGCCAGGCGTTGGTGTGGTTGCGCCACGGGTACGCGCCCGGCTTGATCGTCGTGAACCGGTACCGCCCCTGATCATCCGTCAGGACCCGTCCCACACCGGTGAAGTTGGGGTCGAGGGGCGCCGGGTGCTGGTCCCGCAGATGCGCGTACCGGCCGGAGGCGTTGGCCTGCCACAGCTCGATCAACTGGCCGCGCACGGGCCGCCCGTTGCTGTCGAGGAGCCGGCCGGAGACGGTGATGCGCTCGCCGAGCGGCTCGCCCTGGTGCTGGACGGTGAGGTCGCTGTCGATGGCGGTGATGTCGGTGACGCCGAACACCGGCCCCGACAGTTCGACCGTCTCCGGGTCCCCGCCGCTCACCGAGACCAGCGGCTGCTTCGGGTAGCGCAGTACCGAGCTGCGGTACGGGGCGTAGTCGCGCGGCGGATGGTTCTGTACGGGCGCGCCTTCGGCGACCGCCTTGTCATAGGCGTCCTGGAGGTCGCCCATCTCGTTGTCGATGTCCGACTGGGTGAGAGCCATGGGGAGTTCCTAGCGTTCGAGGACGAGGGCGAGGCCCTGGCCGACGCCGATGCAGAGGGTGGCGACACCAACTCCGGTGCCCTTGCGGGCGAGTTGGTGGGCGACGGTACCGGCGAGGCGGGCGCCGGACGCGCCGAGGGGATGGCCCAGGGCGATGGCGCCGCCCTGGGGGTTGAGGACTGCGGGGTCGAACTCGGGCCATTCGGCGACGCAGCCGAGGACCTGGGCGGCGAACGCCTCGTTGAGTTCGAGAGTTGACAGGTCGTCAAATGTCTTGCCCGCCTTGGCGAGTGCCCGGTTGACGGCTTCGACGGGGGCCAGGCCGAAGTAGTGCGGGTCGATGGCCGAGACGCCGGTCGCGCTGACGCGGGCGAGGGGTTCGCGGCCGGTGGCCTTCAGGCCCTCCTCGTCGACCAGGAGGAGGGCGGCGGCGCCGTCGTTGAGCGGAGAGGCGTTGCCCGCCGTGACCGTGCCGCCCTCGGTGCGGAAGGACGGCTTGAGGCGGGCCATGGCCGCGAGGGAGGCGTCGGCGCGTACGCACTCGTCGGCGGCGAAGACGACCGGGTCGCCCTTGCGCTGCGGGATCGCCACGGGCGCGAGTTCGGCGTCCAGCAGGCCCGCCTGCTGCGCTGCGGCGGCCTTGCGGTGGCTGTCGAGGGCGAACTCGTCCTGCTGCTCACGGGTGATCTTGTGCTTGTCGGCGATGAGCTCGGCGGACTCGCCCAGCGGGACGGTCCACTGCGGGTCCATCTTCGGGTTGGTCATGCGCCAGCCGAGGGTGGTCGAGTACAGCTCGGTGTGCCCGGCGGGAAACGGCCGGTCGTTCTTGGGCAGGACGTACGGGGCGCGGGTCATCGACTCGACGCCGCCCGCCACGGCGATGGACGCGTCACCGACGGCGATGGCCCGGGCCGCCTGGATGACGGCTTCCAGGCCGGAGGCGCACAGCCGGTTGACGCTCACACCGGGGACGGAGGTGGGCAGGCCGGCGAGGAGGGCGGCCATGCGGGCGACGTTGCGGTTGTCCTCGCCGGCGCCGTTGGCGTTGCCGAAGTAGACGTCCTCGATGCGGGAAGGGTCCAGGTCCGGCGTACGGGCGAGGAGTTCACGGATGGCGTGCGCGCCGAGGTCGTCCGGTCGCACCGAGGACAGGGCGCCGTTGTAGCGGCCGATCGGGGTCCGTACGGCGTCGACGATGTAGACGTCCTTGAGACGGTTCACGGCTGGATCTCCTCCGGGATGCGGACCTTCGCGGCGGTCTTCGCCACGATCTCCTCGACGGTGACGCCCGGCGCGGTTTCCACCAGCACGAGCCCGTCCGCGGTGACGTCGAGAACACCCAGATCGGTGATGACCCGGTTCACACACGCCTTGCCGGTGAGCGGCAGTTCACACTGCTCCAGGATCTTCGGGGAGCCGTCCTTCGCGGTGTGCGTCATCACCACGATGACCGTGCGGGCCCCGTGGACCAGGTCCATCGCGCCGCCGATCCCGGTGATCAGCTTGCCCGGGATCGCCCAGTTCGCCAGATCCCCGCCCGCCGAGACCTGCATGGCGCCCAGCACGGCGACATCGATGTGCCCGCCCCGGATCATCCCGAACGAGAGCGCGGAGTCGAAGAAGGAGGCGCCCGGCAGGACGGTGACCGTCTCCTTCCCGGCGTTGATCAGGTCGGGGTCGACCTGGTCGTCCGTCGGGTAGGGGCCGGTGCCCAGGATGCCGTTCTCCGACTCCAGGATCACCTCCACACCGGCGGGGAGGTAGTTGGGGATCAGCGTCGGCAGCCCGATCCCGAGGTTCACGTACTGCCCGTCCTCGAGTTCACGCGCGGCCCGCGCGGCCATCTCCTGCCTGCTCCAGGCCATCAGCTGCTCACCGTCCGCTGCTCGATCATCTTGGCGTTCGCCTGCTCGGGAGTGAGGGCGATGACCCGCTGCACGAAAATCCCGGGCAGGTGCACCGCGTCCGGGTCGATCTCGCCGGGCTCGACGAGTTCCTCGACCTCGGCGATGGTGATCCGCCCGGCCATCGCCGCGAGGGGGTTGAAGTTGCGGGTGGACTTGTTGAAGACGAGGTTGCCGTGCCGGTCGCCCTTCGCGGCCCGCACCAGCGCGAAGTCGGTACGGATGCCGCGCTCCAGCACGTACTCGGTGCCGTCGAACTCCCGCACCTCCTTCGCCGGTGAGGCGAGCGAAACGCCGCCCTGCCCGTCGTAGCGCCACGGCAGACCGCCGTCCGCGACCTGCGTGCCGACCCCGGCCGGGGTGAAGAACGCGGGAATCCCGGCGCCGCCGGCCCGCAGCCGCTCCGCGAGGGTGCCCTGGGGGATCAGCTCGACCTCCAGCTCACCGGCCAGGTACTGGCGGGCGAACTCCTTGTTCGCGCCGATGTAGGAACCGGTGACGCGGGCGATACGGCCCGCTGCGAGCAGCACCGCGAGGCCGGACTCCATGGCCCCGCAGTTGTTGGACACCACCGACAGGCCGGAGACCGCGCGCTCGTACAGCGCCTGGATCAGCACGTTCGGCACCCCGCTGAGTCCGAAACCACCCACCGCGAGCGACGCGCCGTCCGGCACATCGGCCACCGCCTCCAGGGCTGTGGCGACCACCTTGTCCATCCGTGAAGCCCCATCTCTTCTGAGCGTCTTCCGAGCCGGATTACTCAGGGCACTGAGTATTTCAGCAAGGTTTCCCTCACGCTGCCACTCCCTGGTCACGCCGTCAAGGGCCGCAGGAAAACAGCAGGTGAAAGCCGTGTTCGCAGGTTGGAGACAGTGTGGGCGTCTGGATGTATCGTCAGTGCACCAACTAAATTCTGTACCCGACCCCAGGAGCGGACATGGCCGCGGCGGACCTCTCCACCCACCCCGGGCACCTCGCCCGGCGACTTCAGCAGGCGCACTACCTGCTGTGGAACGCGATGGTCTCCGAGGAGATCACCTCGCCGCAGTTCGCGGTCCTGAACGCGCTGGTCGCCGAGCCGGGTCTGGACCAGCGCACGGTCGGGGAGCGGGTGGGCCTCGACCGGTCCACGGTCGCCGAGGTCGTCACCCGGCTCGGCCGCCGGGCTCTCATCGACAAGGTGCGCGACCCGGAGGACGGCCGCCGTTCCCTGCTGCGCCCCACGGAGGACGGGGTGCGCACGCACCGCAAGCTGACCGTGCGGACGGCCCGGATGAACCAGGTCTTCCTGGCCCCGCTCTCCGCCGCCGAACAGAACCTGTTCCTCGACCTCATCCAGCGCGTCGCCGACGCGGCGGAAGGGCTGCGCAACCCGGCGGAACCGCTCGCCTCCCAGCGCTGACCTCGTTCCCGCCCTGCGGCCGGGTCCGCCCAGCGGACCAGGAGCGGATACCGTGCGGGTGAGAGACCGTCGCGGAGTCGAAGGGGAACAGGGAATGGCAGCCGAGTCCGAGCCCGCGGGGATGCGTACCGTCCAGCGGGCCATCGACATCCTCGGGCTCTTCGACGAGATCCGGCCCGCGCTGTCCCTCCGCGAGATCGTCAGCGCGTCGGGGCTGCCGAAGACCACCGTGCTGCGACTGCTCCAGACCCTGCGGCTCAACGGACTGCTCTGGGTCGACGAGCACGGCCGCTACCTCGCGGGCCCCGCGCTGCTGCGCTGGTCCCGGCTCGCCGAACAGGCCTGGCGACTGCCGGCCGCGGCCCAGGTGCTGCTGCGCGAGCTGGCCGCCGAGCACAAGGAGACGGTGCACCTGTATGTGCGCCGGGACGTCCGCCGCGTCTGCGTCGCCCAGGAGGAGGGGCCGCAGGCGCTGCGCCAGGTCGTGCGGGTCGGCGACGAACTCCCGCTGTGGGCGGGCGGCGTGGCCAAGGCCCTGCTCCTCGACGCCCCCGACACGCTGCTCCGCCGGGTCGCGGAGACCTCGCCGCAGGGGGCCGGACATCTGGCGACCCTGCGCACGTGGATCGAGGAGGCCCGCGCCCACGGCTACGCCGTGAGCCACGGCGAGCGCGAGGAGGGGCTGTCGGCGGTGGCCGTACCGGTACGGGGGAGGAGCGGGGCCGTGGTGGCCGCGCTGTCCTTCGGAGGGCCGAGTACGCGGTTCACTCAGGAGCGGGTGACACGGTTCGCGGCGGCGCTGCGCGAAGCGGCGGGGGAACTGGCGCGGGCGGGACTGCCGTTCGACGCGTGAGGCATACGGCCGGACACCCGGCGTCGGACCGTATGGCTCACGCGCTCACGCGCCCACTCGCTCACGCCTTCGCGAACACCACCCACACCTGCCCCTTCGCGAAGTTCACCGAAGACCCGTCCGCCGTCGTGAAATCCGTCCCCTCCGAGGCCGATCCGCGCCGCCACTCCACGTCGAACGCCCGCCCGTCGCGCAGGACTTCGGCCCGGCCCGAGCCGACGGTACGGGTGTACGGCGAGTTGTTCCCGAGGACGTCGTGGAACTGCGACTCGCGCACCTGCACGTACTGCACGACGACCGTCGGGGAGGCGAGGCGCTTGCCGTCGGTCGTGACGGTCGGGGTGCCGTCCATCGACACCAGCCAGCCGTGCCGGTCCGCGGACCAGGTGAAGGTGAACCGCGCCGCCGGGAAACGCACCGTGCGCGAGTCCTCCGGGGTGCCGCCCGCGGGCGCTGCGCCGTAGCGGAAGCCGGTCGTCAGCGCGTCCGCTCCCGGCGCGGTGCCGAGCAGCCGCTCGGGGCGCAGATACAGATTGTGCGGCGCCACCTTGTCCTTGCCCCGGTAGTAGGCGCCGGACTGCGCCGACTCGGGCGACTTGGCGTGCAGCGGCGCCCGGTCGATCAGTGGCAGCAGCTTCTTCTGGGCCCCGGAGAAGGCGAGCGTCGGCTCGTCGAACTGGCGCAGCAGCTCCAGATCGGACTCCCGTGCGCTGCGCACCGGCCCGACGGCCTCCGGCAGCCGGGTCGCGTACACCGCCATCAGCCGGCTCAGACCGCCCTCGACCTGCTCGGCGTACACGATGTCCGCCGCCTCCAGGCCGGTCTGGGGGCGGGCAGCGCGTACGTTGTCGATCTTCACGGCGAGGACCGTGCCGGCGTTCATGGGGTCGTGCGGAGCGGGTTCCTGGCTCCGGCTGTGGGTCTCTCCGCGTCCGTCGTCGGACGGGCGGCTGTCCGACGAACAGCCGGCCATCAGGGAGGCCGTCACAGCGGCGGCCACCAGCGCCGCCACAGCTGTCCCACGGTGCCGCACCCGTGTCGTTCGCACCCTCTGTCGCATGCCCACCGTCGCCACCTAGTCCGTTCCTATGATTGTGCGCTTATCGGTTCATTGGTGGCCATACCCGGTCGGTTCCGATCGTGGGCGGCGAAAGGGCCGAACGGCCCAGGGAGGAGGCGTCCGGAGGGTGACCTCAGTCCTGCGGGCCGAGGATCTCCGCGAGGTCGTAGCCCACCGGCTCCTCCAGCTGGTCGTACGTGCAGCTGTCGGCCGTACGGTCCGGGCGCCAGCGGCGGAAACGGGCCGTGTGCCGGAAGCGCACCCCGTTCTCCATGTGGTCGTACGCCACCTCGGCCACCAGGTCGGGCCGCAGCGGGATCCACGAGAAGTCCTTCTTCGCCGACCACCGGCTCGGCGCCCCCGGCAACCGCGCCGCCTCGTGGGCCGCCTCGTCCGCCCAGGCGGCCCACGGATGCCCGGTCACGTCCGCCATGCGCAGCGGCTCCAGCTCCTCGACGAGATCGGCGCGCCGTTGCATCGAGAACGCGGCGCTCACCCCGACATGCTGGAGGGTGCCCCGGGCGTCGTACAGCCCGAGCAGCAGTGAGCCCACGACCGGCCCGCTCTTGTGCAGCCGGTACCCGGCGACCACCACATCCGCCGTCCGCTCGTGCTTGACCTTGAACATGACCCGCTCGTCCTGCCGGTAGCGCAGGGTGAGCGGCTTGGCGATCACACCGTCGAGGCCCGCCCCCTCGTACTGCGCGAACCACCGCCGCGCCACGTCGATGTCGGTGGTCGCCGGCGCCACATGAACAGGTGCGGTCACACCGGACAACGCCATGGTGAGCAGCGCGCGCCGGTCGGCCAGCGGAACATCGAGGAGCGACTCGTCGGCCAGCGCCAGCAGGTCGAACGCGACGAACGAGGCCGGGTTCCGCTCGGCCAGGGTCCGCACCCGGGACTCGGCCGGATGGATACGCTCGGTCAGCGCGTCGAAGTCGAGACGCCCCCCGAGCGCGATCACGATCTCGCCGTCCACCACGCACCGCTCGGGCAACCGCTCCCGCAACGCGGCCACCAGCTCGGGAAAGTACCTGGTCAGCGACTTCCCGGTACGGCTGCCGACCTCCACCTCGGCCCCGTCACGGAACACGATCGCGCGGAACCCGTCCCACTTCGCCTCGTACTGCATGTCCGGCGGGATCTTCGCCACGGACTTGGCGAGCATCGGCTTCACGGGGGGCATGACCGGCAGATCCATGGTTCGATTCTGCGCGCGCCCGCCCGTAATCGCCCGGTGTGCGAGCTTTGCCTGCTACGCCTACCGTGGCTCGCATGGGCGAAGCGGTGGAGCTCGAAGTGTTCGGCCGGACCGTACGGCTGTCCAGCCCCGGCAAGGTCTTCTTTCCGGAGCGTGGCTTCACCAAGCTCGACCTCGCCCAGTACTACCTCGCCGTCGGCCCCGGGATCCTGCGCGCGCTGCGTGAGCGGCCCACCACCCTGGAGCGCTACCCGGACGGGGTGAGCGGCGAGAACTTCTTCCAGAAGCGGGCGCCCAAGAACATGCCCGACTGGATCCCGACCGCCCACATCACCTTCCCCAGCGGACGCAGCGCCGACGAGATGTGTCCGACCGAGGTCGCCGCCGTGCTGTGGGCCGCCCAGTTCGGCACCCTCACCTTCCACCCGTGGCCGGTGCGCCGCGCCGACGTCGACCGCCCCGACGAACTGCGCCTCGACCTCGACCCGCAACCCGGTACGGACTACGAGGACGCGGTCCGAGCCGCCCATGAACTGCGCGCCGTACTCGATGAGTTCGGCGGTCTGCGGGGCTGGCCCAAGACCTCCGGCGGGCGGGGTCTGCATGTCTTCGTGCCGATCGAGCCGCGGTGGACGTTCACGCAGGTCCGGCGGGCGGCGATCGCGGCCGGGCGGGAGTTGGAACGCCGGATGCCGGAGCAGGTGACGACCAAGTGGTGGAAGGAGGAACGCGGGGAGCGGATCTTCGTCGACTACAACCAGACGGCCCGCGACCGCACGATCGCCTCCGCCTACTCCGTACGCCCCCACCCGCACGCCCCCGTCTCGGCGCCGCTGCGCTGGGAGGAGGTCGGCGACGCCCGGCCCCGCGACTTCGACCTCGCGACCATGCCCGGCCGTTTCGCCCAACTCGGCGATGTGCACGCCGACATGGACGACCACGCCTTCACTCTCGATGCCCTGCTCGAACTCGCCCGCCGCGACGAACACGAGCACGGACTCGGTGACCTGCCGTATCCCCCGGAGTACCCGAAGATGCCGGGCGAGCCCAAGCGCGTACAGCCAAGTCGGGCCCGGAAGGACTGACTTCGCCAACTTGGCTGCGGCGGAATGGATCAGACGGGCAGTCAGGGGCGTACGGGGCGGGAGTCAAGCCTCCCCGGTGCACCGGGCGCTGCCTCCGGGCGCCTTCCTCGGCGACGGCCGGACCTGCGACCGTACGGGCTCTGCGCCAGGACAAGTTCGACCTTGGGGGACACGCGCCATGAATCCGGCCTTGACGGTCACCGCCCCGCCGGCCGCCCCCGGCGCCCTCCCGATGGCCGGGCATCTGTGGCAGATCCTGCGCGACCCCCTTCTCTTCTTCGAACGCCAGCACATCGGCGCGGGCGCCCGCACCGGCGTCGTCGTGGTGCGCGTCGGTCCACGGCCCGTCCATCTGGTGACCCGGCCGGATCTCGTACGGCAACTGCTCGCCGACCCGGGGACCTTCGACAAGGGCGGCATCTTCACCGAGGGCGTACGGACCCTGGCCGGCAACAGTGTGGCCACCTGCCCCGCGGCCGACCACCAGGTGCAGCGGCCGATTCTCCAACCCGCCTTCCAGCGGCGGCGGATCGTCGACTACTCCCGGGTGACGGAGGCGTGCGCGGACGCCCTGGCGCGATCCTGGCAGGACGGACAGCGGCTGGAGATGGTGCAGAGCATGCACCGGCTGGCCGCCGAGGTCGTCACCCGCACCCTGTTCTCCGGTCCGGGCACCGTGCAGGCGGGGCAGGACATCCAGCGGCTGTTCCCTCATCTGCTCGCCGGGCTGTACCGCAGGATGCTGCTCCCGGTCGCCTGGGTGCACAGCATGCCGCTGCCCGCCAACATCGGCTACCGGGCTGCCCTGAACGGCATCAACCGCATCATCGACAGGGAGATCCAGACGTACCGCGGCGGCGGACGCGACCGGGGCGACCTGCTCTCCGCGATGATGCACGCCACCGACCCCCGCACCGGCGCCGCCCTCACCGATACCGAACTGACCGAACAGGTCGTCGGCATGCTGATGGCCGCCATCGAGACCACCGGCAGCGCGGCGGCCTGGCTCCTGCACATTCTGTCCGCCCATCCCCAGGTCGAGGAGGCCGTCCTCGGCGAACTGCGGATCGCCGTCGGTGACCGGCCGCTGCGGGCCGAGGACCTCGGCAACCTGCCGTTGCTCAAGCGGGTGTTCGCCGAAGTGCTGCGCCTCTACCCGCCGTTCTGGCTGCTCAGCCGTGTCACCACAGGCCCCGCCGTTCTCGGCGGCCACCACATTCCCGGCGGCGCGGACATCGTCTTCAGTCTGTACTGCCTGCACCGCGACGCCCGGGCGTTTCCCTTCCCGCACCGCTTCGACCCCGACCGGTGGCTCCCCGACCGGGTCTCCGACGCCCAGCAGGAGGCACACCTTCCGTTCGGGGCCGGTACGCGCCAGTGCATCGGTGATGTGTTCGGCCGGACGGCGATCCCGCTCGTCGTCGCGACCCTGCTGCGGCACTGGCGGTTCCGGCACGCCACCGGACGGGAGGTGACCCCGCTGGTCAAGGGGACCCTGAGGCCCAGCCCCCTGAGCATGGTGGT
Organism: Streptomyces sp. NPDC020898; assembly: GCF_044333925.1. Classification (NCBI taxonomy): domain Bacteria; kingdom Bacillati; phylum Actinomycetota; class Actinomycetes; order Kitasatosporales; family Streptomycetaceae; genus Streptomyces; species Streptomyces sp. NPDC020898. Next base: position 24,978 of record NZ_JBIRRV010000013.1, on the reverse strand, counting down.
GACGCGCCGGACCGCTGCCTTCGCCCCCTAACTCGCCTTGACTGTCACGGCAGTTGGTCGCATCGCCCGCCTCACAGGTCCTTGATCCGGATGTCCCGGTACGACACCACATCCGTCGTCCCGTGCACCTGGAGGCCGACATACCCGGACGCGAACCGCCGCCCGTCCGTGCCCGGATCGTCCGAGCGCGGCGGGGTGAAGTCCTGGCCGCCGGTGTTGTCGAACTCGTTGATCAGCACGCCGTTGCGGAACACCGAGTAGTGCTGGTCGACCACCCGGATCTCGTAGTCGTTCCAGGTGCCCTTCTGCGTGACGCCGGCCCCGGCGAGGCCCACCCGGTCGAAGCCGTAGACCGAACCCGTCTTGTACATGTCGCCGTCGGGCCGGTCGAGCACCTGCACCTCGTGCCCGTACTTGATGGCGACCCACTCGGGCCGTGCCTCCTCCGGGTGGTCGTGGACATACGGGAACCGCACGAACACACCGGAGTTGGCGTTGCCGGTGCCGGGCGCGTCGTCACGCCACTGGAGCTTCAGCGAGAAGTCGCCGTACTTGCGCTCCGGGAACCACAGCATGCCCAGGCCCCCGACCGTCGTGCCGCTGGTGATCGACCCGTCGCCGTTCGGCGCGAACGAACCGCCGCCCACCTGCTGCCACTTGGCGAAGGACTCCGGCGTACCGTCGAGGATCGTGCGGTATCCCTCGGTCTGGCCCGGCTTGCCGATGCCGGACGCGCGGGCGGCCTCGTCGATCGCCGCGTCCTCGCGTTCGTCGACGGCACCGTCCTTGACGAGCTGGTCGAGGACGGTCCGTACGTGCTTGAGGAACAGGGCGTGCGACGTCCACTCCCGCTCGTCCTCGATCAACTCACCTATCCGGCACCGGCTGTTGGTGACCCGGTTGGGCACACCCGAGTCGACCGTGCCGACGATCACCGTCAACCGCTCGTCGTACTCAGGGCAGTTGGGCGCCGGAACCCCGCCGCCTGCCACGACCGTCAGGCTCACCGAACGCGCGTCGCTGGTGTTGCCCGCCTTGTCGCTCGCCCGGTACGCCACGGAGTGCGCGCCCGCCCGGTCGACCACCACCGGTGCGGTGTACGCCAGATAGGGCCCGCCGTCGAGCGAGTACTCGACCGTGGCGACACCCGAACCGCCGTGGTCCGTCGCGCTCACGGTCACCTTGGCACTGTTGACGTAGGCGCCGTTCGCGTTCCGGGTGCCCTCGACGGTCACCCCGGTCACGGGCGGGGTGGTGTCCTCGGCAGGCTGCGCCACGACGGTGAACGCGACGCTTTTCTCGGCGGAGACGTTGCCCGCCTTGTCGGTGGCGCGGAACCGGACGGTGTGACTGCCGAGCTGGTGCACCATCACCGGCCCGCTGTACGGCTGCCAACTCCCGCTGTTCACCGCGTACTCGACCGTGTTGACCCCGGACCCGGTGTCCGAGGCGGAGACGGTGACCGTCGCCATGTCGAGATACGCGCCGCCCGCGTTCTGCTCGCCGCTCACCGTTGCCGAGGTCTCCGGCGGCGTCGTGTCGTCCGTCGGTGGCGGGACCACCGTGAACGCGGCGCTCTTCTCGGCGGCCGCGTTGCCCGACTTGTCGAACGCCCGGTAGCGCACCTGGTGGCTGCCGACCTGGTCGATCACGACCGGTGTGGTGTACGGCTGCCACGCGCCGTCGGCACCGATCGCGTACTCGATCCGGTCGACGCCGGAACCGCCCTCGTCGGTCGCGTTGATCGTCACGCTCGCCGAACCGACGTACTCGCCCTGCGCGTTCTGCGCACCTGTGACGGTCGCCGAGGTCTCCGGAGCCGTCGTGTCGGAGCCGTCGCCCTCCCTCACCACGAGGATGCCCTGCATCTGGCCGTGACCCGGGATCGTGCAGTAGTAGCGGTAACGGCCCGGGGTGAGGGTGACCTCGGCGGTGTGCCGGCCGCCCTGGTCATCGTTCGGGTTGGCGAGGATGTTGAGCTGGACGTCGTTGTTGTACTCCGGATCGATGGTGTCGAACGTCAACGTGTGCGGCATTCCGATGGTGTTGCCGGTCGCCACACTGTTCTCGAAGACGATCGTCGTCGCGCCCGCCACCGCGGTCGCGGGCGCGGAGACGTACTTGGCGATGTCGTCGCCGGCCGTCCAGGTGAGGACCTGCGCGGCGGCGGGTTCGGCGGCCGGCTCGGCAGCGGTGCGCGCCCCTGCCGCCGAGGTCAGTCCGAGGACCATGAACAGGGACGCCAACAGGGCCGTCCAGAGGTGTCTGCGTCTGCGCACTGCTCGCACTACTCCGCTCCCCTCGCGAGATCGCCGACCGCGGGAGTCGGGCCCCCACCGGTGTAAGTGACCCGCCACAGCGCCGACTTGGCGTCCGAGGTGAAGAAACCCCGGCCGTAGTCGAGGACGTACAGCGTGCCGTCGGGACCGAACTTCCAGTCCATGAGGTTCTTGATGCCGTCGTTCCCGATCGGCACGATCTTCTTCAACGACTCGGAGTGGATGGGCAGTCCGCCGTCGCCCTGGGTCTTCGGGTCCATGAGCACCGCGTTGCGCGGCTGGTCGGCGTCGTAGAAGTCGCCGACGAACCACTTGCCGTCCCAGTAGGCCGGCCACTTGGTCGTGTTGGCGCTCGCCGCGTCGTAGCGGTAGACCGGTCCGTCCATCGCGGCCTGGCCGCCGCCCTTGAGCCACGGCAGCAGATAGGTGCTCTCCGCCTGCTTGTAGGACGGGATGCCGTTGGCGTCGCGGGGGAAGTCGGGGCCGCCGCCCTGGGGCGAGTACCAGATGTTGTTGCCGGTGACCGGCGGGAGGTTGACCAGACCGTCGTTGTTCGGCGACTCGTTCTTCGGGTGGTCGCAGTCGTACCAGCCCAGCGGCTTCGACGGATCGGGCAGATTACGGTCCCGATAGGGCTGCTTGTTGCCCATGCAGTACGGCCAACCCCGGTTGCCCGCCCCGGTGATGACGGCGAACGTGTCGTACTTCGCCGGACCCCAGGTCGTCGAGGGCGCGCTCGCGTCCGGCCCGACCCAGCCCGCGTACAGGGTGTCGGTGGCCTTGTCGACGGAGATGCGGGCCGGGTTCCTGACCCCCATCACATAGATCTCGCCGCGCGTCTTGCCGCCGCCCTCGTCGGTCTCCCGGCCCGTGAAGAGGTTGCCCTCGGGGAGCGTGTAGGTGCCGTCGGACTCCGGATGGATGCGCAGGATCTTGCCGTTGAGGTTGTTGGTGTTGCCGGCGGTGCGCCGGGCGTCGGCGAACGACACGCCTTTGTAGGCCGGTTGGGGGTTGTTGCCGGAGTAACCCTCGCTGAACTGGCTGGAGTTGTTGTCACCGGTGGCGATGTACAGATTGCCCTGGGAGTCCCAGGCCATCCCGCCGCCCGAGTGACAGCAACTGTGGATCTGCACCGGCCACTTGAGCAGCACCTTCTCGCTGTTCAGGTCGAGCCGGTTGGTGGCCGGGTCGAGGGTGAAGCGGGAGACGTAGCGTTCGGCCATCCTGGTGTCGCGGTTGATCCGCGAGTGGGGCGTGTAGTGGAGGTACACCCAGCCGTTGCGCTCGAAGGACGGATCGAGCTCGATGCCGAGCAGCCCCTCCTCGACCTTGATCAGCTCGTCGCCGCCGCCCTTGTTGCCGAAGACGGTCAACTCGCCCGCCAGAGTGACCTTCTTGGTCCTCGGGTCGTAGACGTGGATCTGCCCCTTGCCCTTGCCGATATCAGGGTTGTTCCAGTCGGTGACCACCGGCTGGGACGAGTCGGCGCCACCCCGGCCGATGTAGAACACCCGCCCGTCGGGCGCGGTCACCAGCCCGTGCGGCTCACCGATCTGGTCGCTCTGCCCCGGCTGGTTGGGCTGCGTCAGGCGCTCCGCCTTGTAACTGGAGTTGATGGTGGCCTTGCAGTCGGCCCGCACCAGCCGCGTCGTCCACAGCAGCGCCCCGCGCAGATGGGTCCGGAAGTCCGTCTCGTCGTACGACGACGCCGTGCCGCCCATGCCGGTGTAGAAGGAACGTCCGCCGTCATAGTCACGGCACCAACTGACCGGGTGATCCCAGCCGTTGGCGCTCGCACCGGGCTTGTACGTCGACTCGCGCACCCGGGCCACGGTGTGCACCTCACCGGACGGGTTCTTCACCCAGTTCAGCCACTGGTCCGGCCGCTTCCACTGCGCCGGCAGTTCCTTGGTGGCGGGGTGCTGCCGGTCGCCGACCTCAACGGTCTTGCGCTGTACGGCTGTCGGGCTGGTGGCCGCCGGCCGGGCGCCCAGCAGTCCGGTGAACCAGTCGGAGTACGGTTCCGCGCGGGCGGCGCCATGGATACCGACGAACCCCCCGCCGGCCTCCATGTACGTCTCCAGCCCGGCCTCCTGATCCGGGTCGAGGACGTCACCGCCGCCGGTCAGGAAGACGATCGCGTTGAAGGTCCCGAGCCGGGAGCCGTCCGTGAACACCGAGGCGTCGTCCGTCGCCTCGACCTCGAAGCGCTGTTCCACCGGGCCGGTCAGCCCGATCCGCTCGATCGCCTCGATCCCGGCGTTGACCACCGGAGACTCCTCCCCGGCCGCCGCGGAACCGTGGAAGACGAGTACGCGTACGCCGGTGCCGCCGGGCGGCGCCTTGACGGACATCGTTGTCGCTGACGGTTCCGGGGCCGGTCGCGCACTTGCCTCGGGCCCGGACAGCAGCCCGGCGGTGACGACTCCGGCGGCGACGGTGGCCGCCCAGGTCCGTCTCCGCCGGCTCAACCCTCGTAAGGCCATAGGTTTTTGATGCGATGTGAACCGCATGTGGTCACCCACCCCTCCTCGGTCACAGCAAACGCAAAGGAAGCTAGACCCCTTTGGGCGGCTCGCCAAGAGGTATGACCGGGATGGCACGAACTTTGTCCTGAGTGTGGATAAACGGGTCCGGTGCCGCTACCGTCTCACCGGTTCCTCTTGTGACCACTCGTTCCTTCTCGTTCCCTCTGTGTAATTGCCTTACCAGGGTGGGGAGTTCGGCATGGACAGGCGTGACTTCAACCGGCGGGTGCTGCTCGGTGGTGCGGCCGTCGCGACATCGTTGTCGGTCGCCCCGGAGGCCGGCAGCGCGACCGCCGCGGCCGCCGCACCCGCGAAGACGGCCCCGGCGGGCGGCGAGGTGCGGCACATCCAGCTGTACGCGGAGCGGCTCGCCGACGGGCAGATGGGCTACGGCTTCGCGAAAGGAACGGCGTCGGTGCCCGGTCCCCTGATCGAGCTGAACGAGGGCGACACGGCGCACATCACCCTGGAGAACACCACCGACGTCGCCGTGAGCCTGCATGTGCACGGCATGGACTACGAGATCTCCAGCGACGGCACGAAACTGACGCACAGTGAGGTCGAACCCGGCGGCACCCGCACCTACACCTGGCGCACCCACGTCCCCGGCCGCCGGGCCGACGGCACCTGGCGGGCGGGCAGTGCGGGCTACTGGCACTACCACGACCACGTCGTCGGCACCGAACACGGCACCGGCGGCCTCCGCAAGGGCCTCTACGGGCCGGCGATCGTCCGGCGCAAGGGAGACATCCTCCCCGACACCACGTACACGATCGTCTTCAACGACATGACGATCAACAACCGGCCGGGCCATCAGAGCCCGAACTTCGAGGCCACGGTGGGTGATCGCGTCGAGTTCGTGATGATCACGCACGGCGAGTACTACCACACCTTCCATATGCACGGTCACCGCTGGGCGGACAACCGCACCGGCCTGCTCACCGGCCCCGACGACCCGAGTCAGGTCGTCGACAACAAGATCGTGGGCCCGGCGGACTCCTTCGGCTTCCAGGTGATCGCGGGGGAGGGGGTCGGGGCGGGCGCGTGGATGTACCACTGCCATGTGCAGAGCCACTCCGACATGGGGATGGCGGGGCTGTTCCTGGTGCGGAAGGCGGACGGGACGATTCCCGGGTATGAGCCGCACGGTGCTGCGGGTGCCGCGGATGCCGCTGGGCGGGCGGGGGAGTCGCAGTCGTCGCACGAGCACTGACGAGGCCCCGAGAGCGCTCTCATCCGGTGCCGGGCCGGGACTATCCTGATCGGTAGCCGCCGATGAGGAGCCCCGAAGTGACCGAGACCGCGTCGCGTCCCACCCTGGAGGCCGTGGCCGCGCTGGCAGGGGTCTCCCGGGCCACCGCGTCGCGGGTCGTCAACGGCGGGGACGGCGTGCGCGAACCCCTCGCCGAACGGGTCAGGCAAGCCGTGGAAGAACTCGGGTACGTGCCCAACCAGGCGGCCCGCTCCCTGGTGACCAGGCGGCACGACGCCGTCGCCGTCGTCATCGCCGAACCGGAGACACGGGTCTTCGCCGACCCCTTCTTCGCCCTGCAACTCCGGGGAATCAGCAAGGAGTTGACCGCCCACGACTCCCAACTCGTGCTGCTGCTCACCGAAGGACGCGACGACCACTCCCGCGTCGGCCGCTACCTCGCCGGCGGGCATGTCGACGGCGCGCTCGTCTTCTCGCTGCACCTCGACGACCCGTTGCCGGGCCTGGTCCAGCGGGCCGGCGTGCCCACCGTGTTCGGCGGCCGGCCCGGCTGGAGTGACGGCACGCGCCACGCCGTGTACGTCGACAGCGACAACCGGGGCGGCGCCCAGGCCGCCGTACGGCATCTCGTCGGCCTCGGGCGGACGCGGATCGCCCACATCACGGGCCCTCTCGACCAGACCTCGGCCGCGGACCGGCTCGACGGGTTCCGGGCTGTCCGGCCCGACGCCGACCCGGCACTGATCGCCGAGAGCGACTTCACCCCGGCGGGCGGGGAACGCGCGATGCGGGAACTCCTGGAGCGGCGCCCGGACCTGGACGCCGTGTTCGCGGCCAACGACCTCGCGGCCTCGGGTGCACTGCGCGTCCTGCGTGAACGCGGACGGCGCGTCCCCGAGGACGTGGCTGTCGTCGGCTTCGACGACATGCTGGCGGTCGCCGAACAGACCGACCCCCCGCTCACCACGGTCCGCCAGCCCATCGAGGAGATGGGGAGGCTGATGGCGCGGCTGCTGTTGGGGGCGGTTGCCTCCGGCGGTGAGGCAGGTTTGGCGGGTGCGCCGGCTGGCGTGGTCCTGCCGACCACGCTGGTTCGTCGCGCCTCGGCGTAGCGCTCCGCGGGGTAGGCGGTTCGTTTGCCGCGGGCCCGGTGGGGGCTGGTCGCGCCCCGCGGCGGAGCCGCAAAACGACACAGCCCCGCGCCCCTTAGGGGCGCTGCACCGCACCGGGCCTTGAGAGGTCCCGTTCGGCCCCGCCCCGGGCGGCTCCCCGCATCCTCCTGTTTTCTCCTTACATCTGTGCCGGTGCGCTCTTGATCACTGCGAAGCGGGCGCCGTACGGGTCGGTGAGTTTGGCCATGCGGCCGACGCCTTCCATGTCTGTGGCCGGCATCCGGACCTGGCCGCCGTGCTCCTGGGCCGTGGCGACCGCCGCGTCCGTGTCGGGGACCTCGAAGTACGGCAGCCAGTACGGAGTGGTCTCCGTGCCCGTCGGGTCGTCGTCCACGTCCATGACACCGCCGAACATCCCGTCCTCCCCGGTACCCGCCGGGTTCACGCACGTGTACGTGCCGCCCGGGAACGGCGCCGCCGAGGTCTCCAGGCCCAGCACCGTGCCGTAGAACGCGGCGGCCTTGGGTACGTCCGTCGTGTACAGCTCCACCCAGCACAGGGAACCGGCGTCGCCGGCTACCTCCAGGCCCTTGATCCGGGCGGGCTGCCACAGCCCGAAGACGGCGCCCGCGGTGTCCGTGAGGACGGCCATCCGGCCCGCGTCCATCACGTCCATGGCCGGCATCGGCGCGCCGCCCCCGGCCTGCTCGGCGGTCTTGACGGTGGCGTCGACGTCCGGGGTCTGGAAGGACACCGTCCAGGACGGCGGACCCCCCTGTTCCTCCGTCATCTGCATACCGCCGGCGGCGGTCCTCCCACCCAGCTGGAAGAAGCCGTACCCGCCGGCTTCCGGCCCCGCCGACCGGAAGTCCCAGCCGAAGAGCGCACGGTAGAAGGAGGTGGCACCCTCGATGTCGGGGGTGCCGAGATCGATCCAGTTCGGAGCGCCGGTCACGAAACGGGTGGTGAGCATCATTGCCCTCCTCTGTGGGGACCCGCCTCTGTAGGGCCCCGTTGCCTGCTCTGCCGAGTCTCGCACCGCCCACTGACAATCGCTGCCGGAACACTGCCGCGCGCCGCCGTGCGCTCGCGCGTCCGGTGGGAGCATCATCGGACGACCGGCCGGGCCCCGGGCAGCCTGACGGGCGGTCCGGTACGTGCCGTTGATCCGACGTTGATCGAACGTTTTTCGCCGCCCGGCACGATCTCGTCCATGTACTACGAGACGATGACCCCCACGGACGGCGCCTGGCAGGCGCAGGCCCTGTGCGCGCAGACCGGGGCCGACTTCTTCTTTCCCGAGCCGGGCAGCTCGGTGCGCGAGGCGAAGCGCATCTGCGGGATGTGCGAGATGCGCCCCGCCTGCCTGGAGTACGCGCTCAGCAACGACGAGCGGTTCGGCGTCTGGGGCGGCCTCTCCGAGAAGGAACGGCTCCACCTCAGGCGCACCACGCACACGTCCCACTGACCGCTCAGGCGTACGTCACACTGAACCGCTCCGTCCCGGCCGGCACCCGCACGTCCTGGCCCGCCACCTCAAGCTGCTGCCCGTCCGCCGAAGCCGACCGCACCTCGCCGAACTGGCACGGATAGACGAACCGCACCCCCGCCGGAGCCGTCGTGACCTCCACGGTCACCGTCCGCCCGGCCGGATCGTGCGTGAGCCGGTAGCCGAACGGCTCCCCGAAGAGCGTCGGCGCCGACTCCACGGCGACCTGTTCGCCCGACGGCACCCAGTGCGGGCGTACCCCCGGAGCGATGTAGAGGTGCGGATCGCCGTCCTCGTCGGCCTCGAAGAAGAGGATGTCGCGGATCAGCAGCAGATACTCGGCGGCTGCCCAGCCGTGCGGGATGTCGCCCATGTACCAGCGCTGGTACGGCACTTCGGTGAACTCGGACGCGATGGAGAACGCGTGCTGCTCGTTCCACGCGCCGAGCGCGACCGCCCGGTCCGCCACTGACGGGAACCCCGCCCGCACCACCCAGTCGAGCAGCTCGTCCATCCGCCCCGGATCGCCCGCGAGCAGATACGCGTGCGCCAACTGGAGGGTGAGATAGGGGCCGTACGCGTTCCAGGCCGCCTCGTGCCGGTAGCCGCCGGTCACGAAGTGCGCGAACATCGTGTCGAGCGTGAAGCGGGCCGCCCGGTCGATGTCGGCGCCCAGTTTGCTGCCCATGTGCAGGCGGAGCGGGTGGAAGTACGCGGCCGTTCCGATCATCGTCGAGTCGAGCCGGCCGACATCGCCGGGACCGGTCGGAATGTACGTCTCCCAGGCGCCGCGCCGCTGCTGCTCGTCCAGCACCCAGCGGATCGAGTCGGCGGTGGCCTGCTTCAACTCGTCGAAGGCACCCCAGAGTTCGGGCACCTCGGGCGCCCCGATCCGCTCGGCGAGACGGGCCGCCTCGTACAGGCCGGCCAGGCCCCACAGGTCGTCCCAGTAGTGCGGCTTGTCGCGCTCACCGAGGTGCTCCGCGCTCCAGCCGCTGTGCAGCAGGCCGTACTGGTCGCGGTTGTCGCGGAGCCAGCGGGCGGCGTCGCGCACGTACGGGACGTACAGCTTCGCCCCGAAGGCCGCCGCGCGCCCGCCGGTGCGGTCGAAGCGGCCGATCGCCCACAGCGCCTGGCCGTTGCTGTCCCACTCGCGGTCGTCCTTCTCGTGCGGACCGCCGTAGAAGCCGTACTCGGCGCACGGCCCGATCCGGCCCGTACCGAGGTTGAAGCGGAGTGGGTAGTGCGTGCCCAACTGGTGCTCGGCCAGGGCGGTGTCACCGACCAGCGAGCAGGCCGTCGCCTCCACGGACGAGTCGCGGATCCAGAACGAGTCGTAGACCGTCGGGCCCGGATGGATCTCCCCGTGGTCGGAGAGCATCAGCAGCTGCGAGCGCGCCTGGCGGAAGAGATCCGTCAAGTGGCGGACCCGGCTCGGCAGTTCGGGCTGCACGCCCTGTTCCAGCAGTTTCGGCGCCCAGAAGTCCCGGTTCGCCTCCTCCAGTTCGGCCGCCGGGGCCGACCGCAGCTCCGTCAGGTCGGCGGATCCGGTGAACAGGTCGACGGGCAGGCGTACATCGACCCTGAAGATCTCGTCGCCGCTCACCCTGAACGGCCACGCGAACACCGCGCTGCACATGCCCGCCACCTGGTCCTGCGCCTCCAGCGCGCCGTTCAGCTTGCCGCCGGTCACCAGGTCGTGGAACGGGCTGTGCGTGAGATACGTGTCCGGGTCGTGGGAGAAGTCCGGGTTGCCGTAGACGCCGTACTGCTCGGGCGCGGTGTCGAAGACCGGCCCCCAGCCGGAGTTGGTCTCCACCCGCTGCTCGTTCGGCAGATACCGCAGGAACGTCAGCCGCCGGTCGGTGACCTGGCGGCCGTTGCGGTCGTGCCGCTGGAAGCCGCTCGGCCCGGCCGGCAGGACCGCCGCACACAACAGCCCTTCCCTGGACTGTCCGTCAGGGCTGCGCACCGCCAACCGTGAGACGACCAGGTCCCGTTGGCGGGCGCCGACCGTCGTCGCGAAGGTGCGCTGCTCGAACTCGGCCTCCTCCGGCGTGTGGAACCGCGTCACCACGACCGGCAGATGTGGCTCCGCCATCCACTGCTCGACCCTTCCGCCGTCCGGGAGTTGGGGCAGCCGCAGCGTGCCCGTCGCCGGCTCGTGCAGGAAGAACGCGAGGCAGTACTTGTCATAGACCGGCTCGATCTCGCCGGCCTGCCCGATCAGGGACTCCTGCCGGTGGTCCTTGACACCGACCATGTGCCAGTAGCGGTACAGGGCGTTGGAGGCGAAGGCCGCCTCCTTCGAGTCGTACGTACCGGCGTCGTAGTCGTCGCTCCAGCGCCGGAAGGCCTGCTGCGCCCACCAGGGCACGGGGTACGGGAGTCGGTCCCGCCCTGCCCAGCCGCGCCACATGACCTCGTAGAACATCCATTCATGGGTCTGCGCCATGATGCGTCACCCCCTGCGGGCACCGTTGCACCATGGGCGGGCCACGTAAATCGGTCCGGCGCGATCCGTCTCCCGGCTGAGGGGCGATCCGGTACGCCGACCGGTTCCGGGCGGGCACGGTCCAGCTCATGCCACGTACCCGGCACCAGCGGATCGACGGTCTCCGCAACGCTCTCGACCCGCCTCCGTTTCCGCGACGCATACGCGAACTTGTCGCACGCACACGGGAGTTCACACCGGTGAGGATGGTCCTGGCGGTGTAGGAGGAACGCGGGTCGTACGGACGGGCGGCGCGAGGGGCTGAAAGCACTGCGCCGCCACCCCGTGGCCGGCGTGCGGGACGCGGCGCTGACGAGGTGACGGCGCAGGAGTGAAGGGTGCGGTGCTCCGGGTCGGTCAGCCGGCGGCGCGGGCCGCCATGCGGGCCTTGCGGGCCGCGAGCTTCGCGTCGAACTTGGAGGCCTCCGCGTCCAGGCCGCCCATGTACATGCCGAGTTCCTCCTGGGCCTGGAGACCCTCGCCGCTGAGGTCACCCATGTCCATGACCTTGAGGTGGCGCAGGACGGGCTGGAGCACGTCGTCGTGGTGGATGCGCATGTTGTAGACCTCGCCGATCGCCATCTGCGCGGCGGCCCGCTCGAAGCCGGGCATGCCGTGACCGGGCATCCGGAAGTTGACGATCACGTCCCGGACCGCCTGCATGGTCAGGTCGGGCGCGAGTTCGAAGGCGGCCTTCAGCAGGTTCCGGTAGAAGACCATGTGAAGGTTCTCGTCGGTCGCGATGCGGGCCAGCATGCGGTCGCAGACCGGGTCGCCCGACTGGTGGCCCGTGTTGCGGTGCGAGACGCGGGTGGCCAGCTCCTGGAAGGCGACGTACGCCACCGAGTGCAGCATCGAGTGCCGGTTGTCCGACTCGAAGCCCTCGGCCATGTGCTGCATACGGAACTCTTCGAGCTTGTCCGGGTCGACGGCGCGGGAGGCGAGCAGGTAGTCGCGCATCACGATGCCGTGCCGGCCCTCCTCCGCGGTCCAGCGGTGCACCCAGGTGCCCCAGGCGCCGTCGCGGCCGAACAGGCTGGCGATCTCGTGGTGGTAGCTGGGAAGGTTGTCCTCGGTGAGGAGGTTGACGACCAGGGCGATCCGGCCGAGCTCGGTGACCTTGGACTGCTCCTTGCCCCAGGCCTCGCCGTCCTCGAAGAGGCCGGGGAAGTTACGGGCGTCGCTCCACGGCACGTACTCGTGCGGCATCCAGTCCTTGGCGACCTTCAGGTGACGGTTGAGTTCCGTCTCGACCACTTCTTCCAGGGCGTACAGCAGCCGGGCGTCGGTCCAGGCGCCGGACGGGCTACCGAGGTGCGGAGAAGTGATCGTCATGAATGCTCCAGTAAAGGCGTGCGAGCGGAGGTGTGAAGACAGCTGGGGACTGCTACTGCTCTTAACTCAACCTACGGCATCGTAGGCTACGTTCCCGTAGGTTACGCCACCGTAAGTTAAGAGTGCTGTAAAGATCCCTGATCAGCGGGTTTCATGCCGGGAGTGGTGCTGCGCCCGGATTCGCAGGTCGTAAGGCCGAACGGGTACCCCGGTCATCCTCAGGCATACAGGTCCCGCAGCCTGACCGAGAGGCATGTCACACAGCCTTCCAGCTTCTCGAACTCGCTGATGTCGACGAGCACGGGTTCGTGGCCGAGATCGGCGAGCAGTTCGGCCGTCTTCGGCGCGCTCGCCGCCATCAGCAGTTTCCCACCGCCCAGCAGCACCACGTGCGCCCCGGACTCCTCGGGCACCGGCAGGAAGCGCGGGAAGAGGGACGGCGTGTCCACCAGCGGCGCGTGTCCGACGACGGTCCCGTCCGGGAGCGCCGTGACCGCCGACTTCAGATGCAGCACCTTGCTCACCGGTACGGCCACGACCCGGGCGCCGAGCGGCTCGAACACGGCCCTGAGCTGCTGCACACCGGCGGCGTTGGTCCGCCCGCCCCGCCCGACGTAGATCGTGTCGCCGACCTTGAGGATGTCACCGCCCTCCAGGGTGCCCGGCTCCCAGACCCAGTTCACCGAGCAGCCGAGGCGGGCCACCGCCTCCTCGACACCGCCGGTCTCGCCGCGCCGGGACTCGGCGCCGGGGCGCGCGATCAGCGCGACGTTCCGGTAGACGACCACCGCGTCCTCGACGAACACCGAGTCCGGGCAGTCGTCCGCCGGCTCCACCTCGACGGTCTCCCAGCCGTGCGTACGCAGCGCCTCCGCGTACGCCTCCCACTGCCGCACGGCGAGGTCGGTGTCGACCGCCGCCCGCTCGATGTGCGTGACGAGGCCCTCGGCCAGGCGCGGGCTGGGGCGACGGATCAGGGCCTTCTTGCTGGGCACGAGCAGAACTCCGTATCGGAAGGGGGTGTCCGCGCACATCATGCAGCCCGGTCGGCGCGGACAAAAGCCCCGGAGGCCGGACCGGGGCCCGCACCTCCTTGCCGATCACCTCACGATCACCCCGTCCTCACGTGGCCATCACCCCACCTCCTCCGGCGTGATCTCCCTCAACTCCCCGTCCAGGAGCAGCCACCGGGTGATCCCGATCGACTCCAGGAACGGCAGGTCGTGGCTGGCGACGATCAGTGCGCCCTCGTACGAATCCAGGGCCGTCGTCAGTTGGCGTGCACTCGCCATGTCCAGGTTGTTGGTCGGCTCGTCCAGCATCAGGAGCTGGGGTGCAGGTTCCGCCAGCATCAGCGCGGCCAGGGCGGCACGGAAGCGCTCGCCGCCCGACAGGGTCGCCGCCCGCTGGTCGGCGCGGGCGCCCCGGAACAGGAAGCGGGCCAGCCGGGCGCGGACCCGGTTGTTGGTGGCGGCCGGGGCGAACCGGGCCACGTTCTCCGCGACGGTCAGCTCGTCGTCGAGCACGTCGAGCCGCTGCGGCAGAAAACGCAACGGCACGTGTGCCTTCGTCTCGCCGGACACCGGCGGCAGCTCACCGGCGATCGTGCGCAGCAGCGTCGTCTTGCCGGCGCCGTTGCGCCCGATCAGCGCGACCCGCTCGGGCCCGCGCAGGTCGAAGGAGCCCACGCTCGCTCCGTACGCCAACTCCAAGTCCAGCAGGGTGAGTACGGTACGGCCGGGCGGTACGGCCGTGTACGGCAGGTCGACGCGGATCTCGTCGTCGTCGCGTACGGCGTCCACCGCCTCGTCGAGCCGGTCCTTCGCGTCGGCGAGCCGCTCCTCGTGCATGATCCGATGCTTGCCCGCCGACTCCTGGGCGGACCGCTTGCGCGCCCCCATGACGATTTTCGGCTCGCGTTTCTGCTCGAACATCTTCTGCCCGTACTTCTTGCGGCGGGCCAACTTGACCTGTGCGTCGACCAGTTCGCGCTTCTGCTTCTTCAGGTCGGCCTCGGCGACCCGCACCATGCGCTCGGCCGCCTCCTGTTCGGTGGCGAGGGCCTCCTCGTACGCGGAGAAGTTGCCGCCGTACCAGGTGACCTCCCCGGCGCGCAGGTCGGCGATCTGGTTGACCAGGTCGAGGAGTTCGCGGTCGTGGCTGACCACGACCATCACCCCGGGCCAGGAGGAGACGGCCGTGTACAGCCGGCGGCGCGCGTACAGGTCCAGGTTGTTGGTCGGCTCGTCGAGGAGGAGGACGTCCGGGCGGTTCAGCAGCAGCGCGGCCAGCCGCAGGAGGACCGACTCGCCGCCCGAGACCTCGCCGGTCGTGCGGTCCAGGTCAATGTGGCCGAGCCCGAGTTCGCCGAGCGTGACGAGGGCGCGTTCCTCCACGTCCCAGTCGTCGCCGATCGTCTCGAAGTGCTCCTCGGCCACGTCACCCGCCTCGATGGCGTGCAGCGCGGCCCGCTTGGCCGCGATGCCGAGTGCTTCGTCGACGCGCAGCGTGGTGTCGAGGGTGACGGTCTGCGGGAGGTAGCCGATGTCGCCCGCGACGCGGAGGGTGCCGTCGGCGGGCTGTAGCTGCCCGGCGATCAGCTTCAACAGGGTTGACTTTCCTGATCCGTTGACGCCGACGAGCCCGGTGCGGCCGGGGCCGAAGGCGATGTCGAGGCCGTCGAAGACGGCGGTGCCGTCGGGCCAGGCGAAGGACAGGGAGGTGACTGCGATGGAGGTGGTGGCTGACATGCGGCCTCGCGGTTGCTTGATGCGGTCGGGGCAAACGCGTATCGAGACACCGGCGGGCGGCGGGAGAGTCCTGGTGACACGAGAAAGGCCCTGCTCCGGAAGGAGGGAACGGACGGCTCGAACACCGAGGTCGCACACGAGCACACACACCACTGGAGGGTGTGGGGCACGGCGTCTCAGGACCTCAGTAGAGCAACGTCCTTCTCCAATCGACGGCAACAGGACCGCGTACAGCGTAGGAAAGGGCGTTTCAGACTGTCAACGAATTAAAAGCTGTCCCGGGCCCGCTCACAGCACGTCGCGCATCAGCTCCGCCAGCTCGCGGTCCAGGTCGGTCTGGAGATGCTCCAGGCCTACGGGCACCAGCTCCGTCGTGGCGGCCAGGAAGCTCCGCAGCTCGACGGAGCGGACGTGCACAACCGCGGTGCCCTCCGGGGCGTGGAACTCCAGGACCGTACGTCCGTAGCCGTACGGCCGCACTCGTACGTCGCCGTGGCCCTGCGCGTCCTGCATGCCGTCCACGAGGAGTTCGCGGGCGAACGTCCAGCAGACCTCCACGCCCTCCAGCGTGGCCGGGGCGGGGAAGGTCATCCGGACCGCGAACGGGTCGCTCCGGTCGTAGGTGAGTGTTGCGGGAATGCTCGGCATCCGCGGTGCGGCGGCGACGAGACGGGCCTCTACGAGCTGCTCGATGACGATGGACAACGCGATGCTCCCTTGTGACGGTTGGCCGGACTCCCGGGACGGAACGGTCCGCACACTGAAGGAGACGCTGGAATGAGCCAATCAGTGCACCTGAAATTCGAGTGACCTCTGTCACCGCGTTCAATCACTGCTACCTTCGCCCGCCATGAGGCTCTTGGGGATCACGTCGATGAAGCGGCAGACGAGACGTACGGGGCGGACGGGGCGAGCGGTGGTGGCAGGGACGTACGCGGTGGCGCTGGCCGCCGTCGCCGCCGGACTGGCCGTCCCCGCGCAGGCGTACGAGGGGGCGGGCGCCGCGAGCGGCCCCGGGCACCGTGCGCCGCACTGGGCGCCGAAGGACAGCGGCGCCGCCGACGTCCGCTTCCGTGGACTGTCCGCCGTCAGCCGGAACACCGCCTGGGTCGCCGGCAGCCAGGGCACGGTGCTGCGTACCACCGACGGCGGAGCGAACTGGCGAAACGTCTCTCCGCCGGGCGCGGCCGAGCTCCAGTTCCGGGACATCGAGGCGTTCGACGCGCGGCGCGCCGTGGTCCTGGCCATCGGCGAGGGCGAGGCCTCCCGGGTCTACCGCACCGACGACGGCGGCGAGACCTGGACCGAGTCGTTCCGCAACACCGACGCCAGGGCCTTCTACGACTGCCTCACCTTCTTCGACCGCCGTCACGGACTCGCGATGAGCGACCCGGTGGACGGCAGGTTCCGCATCCTCTCCACCAGCGACGGCGGACGCTCCTGGAAGGTGCTGCCGAGCGACGGCATGCCGGCCGCCCTGGACGGCGAGGCGGGCTTCGCGGCGAGCGGGCAGTGCCTGGTCAGCTCGGGGCCGCGTGATGTGTGGCTGGCCACGGGCGGGGGTGCACGCGCGCGTGTGCTGCACTCCGCCGACCGCGGGCTCACCTGGACGGCCTCCGACACACCGATACCCGCGGGCGACCCGGCCCGCGGCGTCTTCGCACTCGCCTTCCGCGACCGCACCCACGGACTCGCGGTCGGCGGCGACTACCGCGCCGACCAGGCCTCACCGCAGGCGGGGGCGGTCACCGCGGACGGCGGCCGCACCTGGAAGACGGCCACCGCATCCCCGCCCGCCTACCGCTCCGGCGTCGCCTGGCTCCCGTACAGCCGCACCGCCGCGCTCGCGGTCGGCCCGACCGGCACCGACCTCACCACGGACGCCGGGCGCACCTGGAAGACCGTCGACACGGGCTCGTACGACACCGTGGACTGCACTCCCGACCTGGGCTGCTGGGCCGCCGGGGAGAAGGGGCGGGTGGCACGGCTCGAAACCTGAGGCACGGGTACCCGTTCACCGACCGGCCAGCAACAACGGCAGGACAGGAAGGAAGTGAACGGTCATGCCACGTGGTTCGAGCCCCAAGCGGGAACGTCAGTACGAGCACATCAAGGAGAGCGCGCAGGACCGGGGAGAGAGCAAGAAGCGCGCCGAGGAGATCGCCGCGCGGACCGTCAACAAGGAACGCGCCCGCGCCGGCGAGTCCAAGACCGCCAGCCGTACGTCCACCGAGGACATGTCGTCCGGCAGGCGTGGCGGTCAGCGCTCGCACCAGGGCTCCCGGGGGCCGACGTACGACCAGCTCTACGAGGAGGCCAAGCGGCGGAACGTCCACGGCCGTTCGGACATGAACAAGGAGCAGCTGAAGCGGGCCCTGGGCGGTAAGTGACCGGCGACCGGCGGCCCGTAGGCTCGTCATCACCATGGCGATGACGACGACCGTACCCCTTCCGGCAGGCTGGCCCACGACCGAGGAGCAGGCCCGCGCCGTCCAGGACGACTTGCGACGGCAGGTGGTCCTGGACGAGCCCGGACCGCCGGCCGGGACGGGACACGTGACGGGCGTGGATGTCGCCTACGACGACGAGCGGGACCTCGTCGTGGCCGCCGCGGTCGTCCTGGACGCGGTGACCCTCGACGTCGTCGCCGAGGCCACGGCCGTCGGACGGGTCTCCTTCCCGTACGTGCCCGGACTGCTCGCGTTCCGCGAGATCCCGGCCGTCCTGGCCGCCCTCGAAGCGCTGCCCGCCCCGCCCGGCCTCGTCGTCTGTGACGGCTACGGCCTGGCCCACCCGCGCCGTTTCGGCCTCGCCAGCCACCTGGGCGTCCTCACCGGCCTCCCCACGATCGGCGTCGCGAAGAACCCGTTCACGTTCACGTACGAGGAACCGGGAACCCGGCGTGGATCGGCGTCCCCGCTCCTGGCGGGCGCGGAGGAGGTCGGCCGCGCCCTGCGCACCCGGGACGCGGTCAAGCCGGTGTTCGTCTCGGTCGGCCACCGCACGACCCTCGAAACGGCCTGCGCCCACACCCTCGCGCTCACCCCGGCATACCGCCTTCCGGAGACGACCCGCCGGGCGGACTCCCTGTGCAGACGGGCACTGAAGGACCTGACGGAAGCACCCGCCCGAGAGGATCAAACGATCATCTGAGTACGTGTTCTGAGTACCTGTACGGATGCCGGCGGGCCGGAGCTGTCGACAGGCTGTGTCCATGACCACGCACCGAGCCCCGAAGCCCGCCGCCAGCCCCGCCCAGCCCGTCGAGCGCGCCGTCACGGCCGCACTGATCGTCGCCGTCCTGGCGGGACTCGCCTGGATCGTCGGCATGATCTACACGGTCACGGGCTGGGCCCAGTAAGCACCTAGGGCGCTTCTGATGGATCTCCGCGGCGTCGCGGCGCCCGGCACGCACTCCCCCACTCTCGGCTCCGCTCGAGCGGGGGGACCCCCATGCCGCGTTGCCGAAACGCCCACGTGGCTCCTCCCTCACTCTCGGCTTCGCTCGAGCGGGGGGACCCCCATCGAGGGCGCTCCGGCGCCTTGCGATCGCACGCACCAGACGCCGCTCCTTCCTCCACGGAGATCCATCAGAAGCGCCCTAGCCGCCGGCGGCCCGTCACCGACTGGACGCGACCCGGAACGTGATTCCCGCCTTGCGCAGGCGTTCGATCAGCGCGTCGCCCATCGCCACCGCGGTGGTGACCTGACCGGCCGTCGCCGGGAGGTCGTCGAAGGCCAGGCAGAGCGCCGACTCGGCGAACATCTTCGCCGTCTCGTCGTAGCCGGGGTCGCCGCCCGCGACCTCCGTGAACACCTGCCGGCCGCCGCCCTCGCCCACGAACCGCACGGAGAACCAGCTCTTCGCCCGCCTCTCCGCGCTCGGCCCGTCCCCCGGCTCCAGCCGCCCGGACAACCAGCGCCGCGCGGGCGCCAGTTGCGCCGCCGCGAACACCGCACCGGCCGCGGCCACCCCGCCCACCGCGACGGGCAGCCACCGTACCGCCGCGTAATGGCGGTAACGGAAATCGGGCCCGTACCGTTCCAGCGCGCGTGCCGAACGGACCACGACCTGCGGGTCGATCGTGGGCAGCGGCAGCGCCCACGCGTCGACCTCCTTCGCGTACCGCGGTGTGCCCATCGGTGCCGTCGCCCGCCGTCCCAGCAGCCGCGGCTCGTGCCGTCGGCGGTCCCGCGCGGCGGCCAGCAACCGGGTTCCCCGGGAGAACTGGTTGAGAGCGGAGGCGAACGTGCCGCCCGAGAACATCGCGTCGGCGCGCACGAACCCGTCCACGGTCAGCGGCACCCCTTCGGGAAGCTGCGCGACGGTGAAGTACGCGCCCAGGTCGTGCGGGACGGAGTCGAAACCACAGGCGTGCACCAGCCGGGCGCCGGTCTCCCGCGCGCGTGCGTCGTGCCGGACGTACATCAGGTCGACGAATTCGGCCTCACCGCTGAGGTCTAGGTAGTCGGTGCCGGCGTCCGCGCAGGCGGCGACGAGTTCCTCGCCGTACGTCAGATAGGGGCCCACCGTCGTGGCCAGCACGCGCGCGTGCCCGGCGAGGGCGCGCAGCGCGTCCGGATCGGACACGTCCGCCTGCACGACCCCGACATGGGCCGCCCTGCCGACGCCCGCCAGGCGCTCCCGCAGCAGCTCCAGCCTGTCCAGGCTGCGGCCCGCGATCGCCCAGCGCAGCCCGTCGGGCGCGTGCGCGGCGAGGTATTCGGCGGTGAGTGTGCCGACGAAGCCCGTGGCTCCGAACAGCACGATGTCGTACGGGCGTTCCGTCCCGTTCGGCCTGTTCATGACACCCCTTGTCGTACGTCCCGCGCCGTTGTCGGTGGTCGAGGCTAGCGTGAGGGGGAGTGGAGTCGTGCGGCCGGTCCATGGCTGGAAGAAAACAGCTTGGCCAAGCGCTTGCTTAATCTGTGCCTCGCGAAGCCTTGTGCGGAGTGGAACGCGTTCTTAGCATCGCTGGTGGCACATCGGTTGTGTCATGGGAGTGGGGGCTCGATGTCAGTGGCAGGGACGGCAGGAACCGGCCCGCTCACGGGGGTGCGGGTGGTCGAGCTGGCGGGCATCGGGCCCGGCCCGTTCGCCGCCATGCTCCTCGCCGACCTGGGCGCCGACGTCGTCCGCGTGGACCGGCCCGGCGGCACCGGACTCGCCGTCGACCCCGAGTACGACGTCACGAACCGCAACAAGCGGTCGGTGATCGTCGACCTCAAGGCACCCGAAGGGCCCTCACAGGTCCTCGACCTGGCCGCCCGCGCCGACATCCTCGTGGAGGGCTACCGCCCCGGTGTCGCCGAGCGCCTCGGTATCGGCCCCGAGACCTGCCACGCCCGCAACCCGGGGCTCGTCTACGGCCGGATGACCGGCTGGGGCCAGGAAGGCCCGCTCGCCCGCCGTGCCGGGCACGACATCGTCTACCTCGCCCCGACCGGCACCCTCGGCCTGACCGGCGATCCGGGTACCCCGCCGCCTGCCCCCGCCAACCTCCTCGGCGACTACGCGGGCGGCTCCCTGTACCTCGTCGTCGGCGTCCTCGCCGCCCTCCACCACGCGCGCGCGACGGGCACCGGCCAGGTCGTGGACGCCGCGATCGTCGACGGCGCGGCCCACCTCGCCACGATGATCCACGGCATGCTGGCGGCCGGCGGCTGGCAGGACCGGCGCGGCGCCAACCTCCTGGACGGCGGCTGCCCGTACTACGGGACGTACGAGACCGCCGACGACCGGTACATGGCGGTCGGCGCGCTGGAACCCCAGTTCTACGAGGAGTTCCTGGCATTGCTCGGCCTCCCGGAACACTCCGCCGCCCGCAAGGACATCACCCGCTGGGACGCCCTGCGCGAGGCGGTCACCGCCCGCTTCAGAACCCGTACGAGGGACGAGTGGACGGCGGTCTTCGAGGGCTCCGACGCGTGCGTGGCCCCCGTCCTCTCGCTCCGCGAGGCCCCGCACCACCCGCACCTGGCCGCCCGCGGCACCTTCACCGACCACGGCGGCATCACCCAGCCGGCCCCCGCGCCCCGCTTCTCCGTGACCCACACGTCGATCCACAGCGGCCCCGCCCAGCCGGGCGCCGACACGGCGGACGTGGCCCGCGACTGGGACGTGCCCCGACTCCTGAAGGACGGCGGCTGACCACCGGCCGGCGCCCGCTCGCCCCACCCTCCCCGAAAGGCTTACCAGTGAGCACCGAAGCGTTTGTGTACGACGCGATCCGCACCCCGCGCGGTCGCGGCAAGGCGGACGGAGCCCTGCACGGCACCAAGCCCATCGACCTCGTCGTCGGCCTCATCCACGAGGTCAGGAACCGGTTCCCGGACCTCGACCCGGCCGCGATCGACGACGTCGTGCTGGGTGTCGTCGGGCCGGTCGGCGACCAGGGTTCCGACATCGCGCGGACCGCCGCGATCGCGGCCGGACTGCCGGACACGGTGGCCGGCGTCCAGGAGAACCGCTTCTGTGCGTCGGGCCTCGAGGCCGTCAACATGGCCGCCGCCAAGGTGCGTTCGGGCTGGGAGGACCTGATCCTCGCGGGTGGCGTCGAGTCCATGTCTCGGGTGCCGATGGGCTCGGACGGCGGTGCGTGGTTCAACGACCCGATGACCAACCTCGCCGTCAACTTCGTGCCGCAGGGCATCGGCGCCGACCTCATCGCCACCATCGAGGGCTTCTCCCGCCGGGACGTCGACGAGTACGCGGCCCTCTCCCAGGAACGGGCGGCGGCAGCGCAGAAGGACGGCCGCTTCGAGCGGTCGGTCGTCCCGGTGAAGGACCGCAGCGGCCTCGTCGTCCTCGACCACGACGAGCACCCGCGCCCCGGCACCACCGCCGACTCCCTCGCCCGGCTGAAGCCGTCGTTCGCGGACATCGGCGACCTGGGCGGCTTCGACGCCGTGGCGCTCCAGACGTACCACTGGGTCGAGAAGATCGACCACGTCCACCACGCGGGCAATTCGTCCGGCATCGTGGACGGCGCCTCGCTGGTCGCCATCGGCTCCAAGGAGGTCGGCGAGCGCTACGGGCTGCGTCCGCGCGCGCGGATCGTTTCCGCCGCCGTGTCCGGCTCCGAGCCCACGATCATGCTCACCGGTCCGGCGCCCGCCACCCGCAAGGCGCTCGCCAAGGCCGGGCTGACCATCGACGACATCGACCTCGTGGAGATCAACGAGGCCTTCGCGGCCGTCGTACTCCGCTTCGCGCGGGACATGGGCCTGTCCCTCGACAAGATCAACGTCAACGGCGGTGCCATCGCCCTGGGACACCCGCTGGGCGCCACCGGCGCGATGATCCTCGGCACCCTCGTCGACGAACTGGAGCGCCAGGACAAGCGGTACGGCCTCGCCACGCTGTGCGTGGGCGGCGGCATGGGCATCGCGACGATCGTCGAGCGGATCAGCTGAGACCCCGGCGGATTCAGTGGCATCAAGAGACGCAAGTGACGCAAGTGATGCAAGAGACTTCTGAGCTTCCTCTACGGAGATCCCTGTCATGACACAGAGCACCACGATCCGCTGGGAACAGGACCGCACCGGTCTCGTCACCCTCGTCCTCGACGACCCCCAGCAGTCCGCGAACACCATGAACCAGGCGTTCCGCGACTCCCTCGCGGTGGTCACCGACCGCCTGGAGGCCGAGAAGGACACGATCCGCGGAATCATCGTCACCTCCGCCAAGAAGACGTTCTTCGCGGGCGGAGACCTGCGCGACCTGATCCGCGTCACGCCGGAGACGGCCCAGGAGCTGTTCGAGGGCGGCCTCGCCATCAAGCGCGACCTGCGCCGCATCGAGACCCTGGGCAAGCCGGTGGTCGCGGCGATGAACGGCGCGGCCCTGGGCGGCGGCTACGAGATCGCGCTGGCCTGCCACCACCGGGTCGCGCTCGACGCGCCGGGCACGAAGATCGGCTGCCCCGAGGTCACCCTCGGCCTCCTCCCCGGCGGCGGCGGGGTCGCCCGTACGGTACGCATGCTGGGCATCGCCGACGCGCTGCTGAAGGTGCTGCTCCAGGGGACGCAATACAGCCCCCAGCGGGCTCTGCAGAACGGTCTGATCGACGAAGTGGCGTCCACGCAGGACGAGTTGCTGGCCAAGGCGCGTGCCTTCATCGACGCCAACCCGGAGTCGCGGCAGCCCTGGGACAAGCCCGGCTACCGCATCCCGGGCGGCACCCCGGCCAACCCCAAGTTCGCGGCGAACCTGCCCGCCTTCCCCGCCAACCTGCGCAAGCAGACGAACGGCGCGCCCTACCCGGCCCCGCGCAGCATCCTCGCGGCGGCCGTCGAGGGCGCCCAGGTCGACTTCGAGACCGCGCAGGTCATCGAGGCCCGCTACTTCGTCGAGCTGGCCGCCGGACAGACCTCGAAGAACATGATCCAGGCGTTCTTCTTCGACCTCCAGGCCGTCAACTCGGGCGCCAACCGCCCCAAGGGCGTCGAGCCCCGCCCGGTCCGCAGGGTGGCGGTCCTCGGCGCCGGGATGATGGGCGCGGGGATCGCGTACTCGTGCGCCCGCGCGGGCATCGACGTGGTCCTCAAGGACGTGTCGGCCGAAGCGGCGGCCAAGGGCAGGAACTACTCCGAGAAGCTGTGCGCGAAGGCCGTCTCCCGGGGCCGTATGCCCCAGGAGAAGGCGGACGCGCTGCTCGCCCGCATCACGGCGACGGCGGACCCGCAGGACCTGGCCGGCTGCGACGCGGTCATCGAGGCGGTCTTCGAGGACACCGCCCTCAAGCACAAGGTGTTCCAGGAGATCCAGCACATCGTCGAACCGGACGCGCTGCTGTGCTCCAACACCTCCACGCTCCCCATCACCGCCCTCGCCGAAGGCGTCGAACGACAGGCCGACTTCGTCGGACTGCACTTCTTCTCCCCTGTCGACAAGATGCCGCTCGTCGAGATCATCAAGGGCGAGCGGACGGGGGAGGAGGCGCTGGCGCGGGCCTTCGACCTGGTCCGCCAGATCCGGAAGACCCCGATCGTCGTCAACGACTCGCGAGGCTTCTTCACCTCACGGGTCATCGGGCACTTCATCAACGAGGGTGTCGCGATGGTCGGCGAGGGCATCGAGCCCGCGTCGGTCGAACAGGCGGCGGCCCAGGCCGGTTACCCGGCGAAGGTGCTGTCCCTGATGGACGAGCTGACGCTGACCCTGCCGCGCAAGATCAGGGCCGAGTCCAAGCGGGCGGTGGAGGAGGCGGGCGGTACGTGGACCACGCATCCCGCCGAAGCAGTGATCGACCGCATGGTGGACGAGTTCGGCCGTACGGGGCGGAGCGGGGGCGGGGGCTTCTACGAGTACGCGGAGGGCGGCAAGCGGGCCGGGCTGTGGCCGGGGCTGCGGGAGCACTTCACGCGCGCGGGTGCGGAGATCCCCTTCGTGGACATGCAGGAACGCATGCTGTTCTCGGAGGCGCTGGACACGGTGAGGCTCCTGGAGGAGGGCGTCCTGACGTCGGTCGCCGACGCGAACATCGGCTCGATCTTCGGGATCGGCTTCCCCGGGTGGACAGGTGGGGTCCTCCAGTACATCAACGGCTACGAGGGCGGCCTACCCGGCTTCGTCGTGCGGGCACGCGAACTGGCGGAGCGCTACGGGGAGCGGTTCGCTCCGCCGGCCCTGCTGGTGGAGAAGGCAGCGAAGGGGGAGAGGTTCGGGGACGGCTAGGGTTTCGCCCCCGCCGCCCTTACCCGTTCCCATCCCTGGGGGCTGCGCCCCCAGACCCCCGCTACGGCCCTGAACGGGCCTTGTCCTCAAACGCCGGAC
>NZ_JBIRRV010000012.1:94505-324059 GCF_044333925.1 Streptomyces sp. NPDC020898 | reverse complement strand
CTCTGGCTGGCGTCACGCGCTTTCGGCATCGTCCGCAGTGCTATTAGGTCTTGAGCATTGCTCGACAGACTGTGAGAAACGACCTTCGATCTAGGCGTGATACGGCCTCTGACCTGGTCTTTTTCCTTGCTTGACAAAACCCGCCTCCGTAGTCGGCTTTGACGCGGCTGCACTCGTACTTCGGCCACAGCTTGCCGCCCTGGCCGCGTTGGTAGTGGACGGTCATGCGGGTTCCGCAGCGGCCGCAGTAGATCAGCCCGGCCAGCAGCGCCGGCCCGTCGCGCAGGGCACCCATGCTCAGTGAGCGGGTCCGGTTCGCCTCGATCCGGGCCAGGTTGCGTTCATGCTGTTCCATGCCGATATAGGCGGGCAGAACTGCGGGCAAGTACACCAGCCAGTCCTCGCGCGGCTTGCGGACCCGGCCGGTGCTCGGGCGGTGCTCGGGCGGCCCGGCACCCGGCGGCGGGGGTCGGTGCGGCTGCGGCCATAGACATAGACCCCCGCGTAGGCCGGATGCCGGAGCATGTTCCGGATCACGATCCGGCTGGGCCGTCGCCACACCAGCAGCCCCTTCTCCGGCCCCTCGCGGGTGCGGATGCCCATCTGGATGCCGTGATCGACCAGGAACCGCAGCACCCCGTTGATCAGACCGAGTTCGTCGAACAGGTCGAAGACCAGGCGGACCACGGTCTGCACCTGCTCGTCCGGGTCCTTGACGACCTGGCCGTCCGCGAGCCGGAGATAGCCCACCGGCAGGGGCACCGCCAGCTCGCCGCGACGGGCCTTGCCGATCCTTCCGTTCCACATCCGCTGCTTGATCAGATGCAGTTCGGCCTCGCTGATCGTGCCCTTGAGCCCGAGCAACAAGCGGTCGTTGTGTCCGGCCGGGTCATAGACCCCGTCCGGGTCGGCGAGCAGGGCCCCGGCCAGAGCGCACAGTTCCAGCAGCTGGTGCCATTCACGGCCGCTTCGTGCCAGCCGGGACATCTCCACGCCGAGGACCAGGCCCACGTGGTCCAGGCCGACCTCGGAGACCAGCCGCTGAAAGCCGGGCCTGTCCACCAGACCGGACGCCGAATGGCCAAGGTCCTCGTCGATCACCAGGACCCGGGACAGCGCCCACCCCAAGTCGACCGCACGCTGGGTGAGTCCGTACTGCAGCCGGGTCGACTCCGCGTGGTCGAGGACCTGCTGCGGAGTCGACTGACGGACATAGACGACCGCGAGACGGTCGAGATGCCAGGGCTGGATCTTGCCCTCAAGCCGTTCCCACGGAGCCCTCACCACCACAGGACTCACCCCCGCCCCGTCCGGCCTCGACCACCATCCGTGTCGTCAGCTCGGCCAGCAGACACACCACCAGCTGACGGCTCAGTTCCGGAACGCTCTCCCACCGCGGCATCTGGGGAGCTCAGCGGACACTCCGACCCACCACCCTCGCCACCACCGACCTGTCGCTCCCGCAACCGCTGAACAACAACAGCGGCACGAAGCACGGCATCCACCTCTATGACAGGCACATTCCCCGCCCCAGAGTCGTCTATGTATGCATTACGGCTTGCTCCTTGAACACACCTTCCGGCTGTTCAAACAGACCCTGGGCTGGACGGTCCCCAAGGTCCGCGATCCGCACACGGCCGACCTGTGGACCTGGCTGATCATCGCCGCCCACACCCAACTCCGCCTCGCCCGGCCCCTCGCCGAGGACCTCCGCCGCCCCTGGGAACGACCCGCCGAGCCGCGCCGGCTCACCCCCGCCCGGGTCCGCCGGGGGTTCCGCCACCTCCGCGTGAAGACCGCCCGTCCCGCCGACGTGCCCCAACCCTCCAAGCCCGGGCCCGGACGCCCACCCGGCTCGAAGAACCATAGGTCAGCCCCACGTCACGAGCCGGGGAAGACCGTGAAACGAATCGAAACCCTCACCGAACACGTCCGCCTGAAACAGTAGCGAGGTTAATGATCAAGCTCAGTGTCCTCCCCGGAGTGAGCGAGCCTGGGCTCCCGCACCCGTGTCACGGGCCGTGGCCGCGTCCCCGCGATGCGTGTTCTCCTCGCAAATGCGGGTGGGATGAGCGGCACGGCGGCTCGCTGGCGCGGAGTCCGGCACGGCAGTGTGCCGGGGCGGAGAATGAAGGGTGGTGTCCAGCGCCGGAAGGAGTCAGGAGCGTCGGTCGGCTCCGCCCGCGGGGGTGAAGGTCGGCGGGGGGTCTGCCTGCTGGAGTTCGGCGAGCAACTGGCTCTGGCCGGTGATCAGTTCGGTCAGGATCCGGCGGGCCGCCCGCAGTAGCTCGGCGACATCGCCGCCGGCCAGGGCGTAGCTGACGGTGGAGCCCTCCCGGATGGACACCACGATCCCCGAGCGGCGTAGGACGGCCAGCTGCTGGGAGAGGCTGGAGGGTTCGATCTCGATGTCGCCGAGCAGGTCGCGTACGGGGACGGGGCCGTTCTGTAGGAGTTCCAGGACCCGGATGCGTACCGGGTGGCCGAGCATCCGGAAGAACTCGGCCTTGGCCTGGTAAAGGGGGACCTGCATGGTGAATCGCTCGCTCCCTGCCGCATTCGGCTGGCGCATCCGGGTTCGGTGGCCCTGTGCGTACCACCGCAGGCGGTCCTGTGGACCGATCCTCGTGCATCCGGCCCCGCACGCCCATGAGATTGATCTGATCTCGATGTTCCCATTTGAAGAAATCTTCAAGTCGTGGGCGTGCGGAGCTACGGAGCACGCGGCGTTCTACACGTCCAGTTGGCCTTCGATACTCCTGAGCTGGTGGCGGGCCATGGCGAGGTTCGACTTCTTCCTGTCGAGCACGAGGTAGAGGAACAAGCCGTTGCCGCCGCGGCCCTTGAGCGGCCGGAGGACGTGGTACTGGTTGCCGAGTGTGATCAGGATGTCCTCGATCTCGCCCTTGAGCCCGAGGTGTTCCATGGTGCGGGTCTTGGCCCGGATCACGTCCGTGTTGCCCGCGGCGGCGATCGTCAGGTCGAGGTCCTTGCCGCCCCCCAGCGTGCCCAGCGCCATCCCGCTGGTGTAGTCGACCAGGGCAGTTCCCAACGAGCCCTCGATCGACGTCATGATCTCCTTCAGGCAGATCTCCACATTGCTCATACGGGCATCTCCTCCTTG
This sequence comes from Streptomyces sp. NPDC020898, assembly GCF_044333925.1. Taxonomy (NCBI): domain Bacteria; kingdom Bacillati; phylum Actinomycetota; class Actinomycetes; order Kitasatosporales; family Streptomycetaceae; genus Streptomyces; species Streptomyces sp. NPDC020898. The sequence continues at coordinate 320,935 of NZ_JBIRRV010000012.1, read as the reverse complement.
TCGCTGCGAGGCTCGGGCGCGGCCCTCCTCGCCGGTGCCCAGGACCCTACGTAGATGCCTGCGGCCGGCAGCCCTGTTGTTCCCGTACTGGCCGAGGGAGCCCTAAAAAGTCTGATGATGCGGTTTCTGTGACCGCTCGTGCTCGGCGAATGACAACCGCTACCGCAGGGGCCGAGGCAGCCGGCGTGGGCCGTGATGGCTGCTGCGCCGCCATCATCAGGCGGGAGAAGACACCTCATTGACGATGTGCGCCATGGCCCGTTGCGGGGCTCTTTCCACTCCGTCCCGCTCACCGTTCGAGGCTGCATGGCCCCCTGCGAAGGGCCGGTCGGCCCCTCCCCGTCCGGAGCGCCGGTGGCGACGGAGGGTTGGCGGAACGGGTACGGCTCCGGCTCCCACGACCGGCTGGACGTCGACCAACCGGTGACGTATGCCCACCGCCACAAGGTGCCGGTCCACGTACTGGGGCCGACCGGTGGGCGGCGCATCGCCCCCCTGTATGGCCCCTGCCGTCTCGGTGGACGGCGCGTGGGCCTGAAATGCGCCGTCCCACCTGCCCGCACCGGATCCCGACGGGGTGCGGAGCGTACTCTTGAAGAGTTCTTCAATTGGTTAGTTGCGGTGGTTTATAGATGATCCAGGGTGTGGAGGTCGGGGTGGGCGAGTTCGCCGAGGCGCTGCTGGCGCGGGTGCGGGCGGCCCGGGCCGGGCTGGCGGCCGCTGTGGCGGCCGAGGACGCGTACGCCGTCGCGGTGGCGCAGGACGACTTGGACGACCTGATGCGGCTGGCCCAATGGCACGGACTGGACGTCGAGGCGACGGGAACGGACGAGGAGTGAACGGCATGCCGGTACCGCTGTACGAGGCGAAGGCGGAGTTCTTCCGGATGCTCGGGCATCCGGTGCGGATAAGGGTGCTGGAGCTGCTGCAGGACGGGCCGATGCCGGTGCGTGACCTGCTGGCCGCGATCGAGGTCGAGCCGTCGAACCTGTCGCAGCAGCTGGCCGTGCTGCGCCGCTCCGGGATCGTCACCGCCACCCGGACCGGCTCCACCGTGGTGTACGAGCTGGCGGGCGGGGACGTGGCCGACTTGCTGGCCGCCGCTCGCCGGATCCTGTCCGTTCTGCTGGCGGGCCGTCAGGAGCTGCTGGCGGAGCTGCGTGCCACGGAGTCGGTGCGGTGATGGGCGCTGGGCGCTCGTTCCGGCCGTGGCACAGAGGCCGGCCCGTAGCGGTGACACAGCACGTGCCGGCGCCGGCACGGCGCTACCTCGTCTCGGTGCTGGTCGGGCCGGAGGCGGTGAGGCAGGCCCGTGAGGCGGTGGCCGAACGCTTCGGCGAGGTGGGCGTCGCGCCGGGCTCCGCGTTCGCCGACACCGTGCTGCTGGTGGTCAGTGAGCTGGTCGTGAACGTGCTGCGGCACGCGCCACAGTCCCCGGTCGCGGACGTGGGCATCTCGGTCGGGGAGGGACAGCTGGTGATCAGCGTCGCCGACGCCGAGCCACGCCTGCCGGACCTCGAACCGGGCGCGATGGGCGCGGGACTGCTGATGGTGGCCGAGCTGGCCGCCGAGTACGACGGCGACGTGCGCGCGGAACCTGCCGTCGGCCATGGCGGCAAGGTGGTCCTCGTCCGCTTCCGCGTGCCGTCGTAGAAACCATGCCTTCGTAAGAGGGACGTGGCGATCACAGGAAGCAGGGAGACACGATGACCGATCGGACAGCCAACGAGCCTGCGGGCGAGCGGCGCGAACGGAAAGCCAAGGACAGGGACAGGGAGTCGTGGATTGAGCGCGGTGTCGCGATCCGGGCGGGCTTCTACATCTTCGGCACCCATCTGTTCGCCGGGTTCGTGTGGCTGCTCTTTTATCTGGGCGAGCACGCGAACAAGTGATCGCTGTTGTGGGGCACGCGGATCTCACGCCCTGGATCGACACGGAGACGGAGCACGTGGTGCGGATCAGGGCCGACATCGTGACCGGGTTCCGGCTGGTGGGCGGGGGCCGGATTCCTCACCGTCAGAGGTCGTTGCCGGCGTAGGAGAGGTTGAAGCTCTTGTTGGTCAGGGGGAAGTCGGGGACGATCGTGTCGTTGAGCGCGACCGGTAGCGCGGGCCAGTTGAAGAAGGACGGGTCGACGGGCTTGACCCGGGACAGGGTGCCGTCATCGGCGAGTTCGACGCGGGTGGCGATGGTGCCGCGCCAGCCCTCGACGAGGCCGACACCGCTGCGCGGACCCTTCCCGGGGGCGGGCGGGGGGCCTAGGACCGGGCCGGTGGCGACGCGGTCGCCCAGTTCCCGGATCAGAGCGAGGGAGACGTCGATCTCCTCGGCGCGGACCAGGAAACGGGCCAGGACGTCGCCGCTGGTGTGGACGGGGACCCGGCCGGGTTGTCCGTGCGGGGTGAAGGGGTGCGCGATGCGGGCATCCATGGGCAGGCCGCTGGCGCGGGCGACGTAGCCGAGGCAGCCGATGCCGCGGGCGGCTTCGGCGGGCAGGATCGCGGTGCCGGTGAAGCGGTCGTGGACGGTGGAGTGGCCCAGCGCCAGCCGTACGATCTCGCGGATGTCGTCCCCGATGGCCTCCAGCTGCGTACGGTCGGGCAGGGTGCGCAGGGCGCTGCCGCCGGGGACGACGCCGCCGCGCAGGAGACGGTGTCCGGTCACCGTGTCGTTGAGGCGCAGGAGTTGTTCGCGGACGCGTTGGGCGTGGGCGTTGAGGATGCCGTGGCCGACGTCGTTGCAGAGCATGCCGAGGTCGGCGACGTGGTTGTGGAGGCGTTCGAGTTCGAGCAGCAGGGCGCGGGCGCACTGGGCCTGTTCGGGGACGCTCTGGCCGGTGGCCTCCTCGACGGCCAGGCAGTAGGCCAGCGCGTGGCCGACGGCGGTGTCGCCGCTGATGCGTTCGGCGAGCGGGAGCCCGGCGGTCAATGAGCGGCCCTGGAAGAGTTTTTCGATGCCCTTGTGGACGAACCAGAGGCGGGCCTTGAGTTTGAGGATGGTCTCGCCGACGACGGAGAAGCGGAAGTGGCCGGGTTCGATCAGTCCGGCGTGGACGGGGCCGACGGGGATCTCGTAAACGCCGTCTCCGGTGACTTCGAGGAAGGGGTAGGGGCCTTCCTGTTCGCCGAAGGCGGGCGGGTCCCCGGCATCGGGGTGCATGGGGTACCAGCCTTTGGGCCAGTGGAAGTGGCGTACCAGGCGGTGGGGCAGGGGGTGGTCGAGGGGGACGATGCCGTGCAGGTCGTGCATCTCGCGCTCGAAGCGGCCGGCGGGGAAGGAGAGCTGGGCCAGGCTGGGTACCTCGGGTCGGGACGGGTCGAGGCGTACGTGGAGTTCGGTGCGGGTGTCGGGCGGTCCGGAGACGAAGAGGTAGACGAGGCGTACGGCGTCGGTGTCGTGGTGGGCGGCGACCAGGGCCAGGCGGTGTCCGTCGCGCAGTAACGCCTGGGCCCGTTTGGGGAGTTCGGCGGTGTGGACGTCGTGCACGGTGCGCATCGGTCAGGGCCTTTCGAGGACGGCGGCGGCCTGGGTGAGCAGGTCGCCCAGCGGGCCGGCGGCGATACCGAGGGCTGCGCAGGCCGTCAGGCCCAGGGCGAGGGGCCACAGCGCGGCGGGGCTCTCGCGGGTCGGTTCCCCGGGGCCGAGGAGCATCCGTGCGGTGCGCACGGCCAGCGCGGCGAAGGCGATCAGGACCAGGAGGAGGGCTGCGGCCATGGCCCAGGCCAGGCCCGTTCCGGCGGCGAACCCGGCGCGGGCGATGGCCAGTTCGGAGGCGAAGAGGCTGAACGGCGGGAAGCCCAGGAGCGCGAGGACCGCGAGTCCGAACAGCGCGCCGAGCCAGGGTGCTTGGGCGATCAGCCCGCGTACCCGTCCGATCTTCGACGTGCCCCGCAGGTGGAGGATCTGGCCGGAGGCACAGAACGCGGTGGCCTTGGCGAGGCCGTGGCCGGCGATGTGGAGCAGGGCGGCGGACAGGGCGAGCGGGCTGCCGATCGCCGCGCCGAGGGCGATCAGGCTCATGTGCTCCATGCTCGAATAGGCCAGCATCCGCTTGTAGTCCCGCTGGGCCAGCAGCAGGCCGGCGGCGAGGGCGAGGGTGAGCAGGGCGATCCCGGCCAGCAGGACGCGGGTGAAGTCCGCGCCGAGGGCGGCGTCGGCGATGACCCGGTAGCGCAGGATCGCCGCGAAGGCGACCGACAGCAGGACGCCGGACATCAGCGCGGAGACCGGGGCCGGGGCCTGGCTGTGCGCGTCGGGCAGCCAGGCGTGCAGGGGCACCAGGCCCGCTTTGGCGCCGTAGCCGAGGACGACCAGGGTGATGCCTAGGCGGGTGACGGCGGGGTCGAGTTGGTGGGCGCGGGCGAGCAGGGTCGGCCAGTCCAGCGCCCATGCCTCGGAGATGCCTGCCTGCCGGGCTGCGTAGTAGATGAGCACGGTGCCCAGGAAGGCGAGCGCGATCCCGGCCGAGCAGATCACCACGTACTTCCAGGCGGCCTCCACGGAGTTGCGGGTGTGGCGGTGGCCGACGAGGAACGCGGTGACGATGGTGGTGGCCTCGATGGCCACCCACAGCACGCCGAGGTTCGCGGTGACCACGGCCAGGCACATCGCGGCGAGGAACGCGTGCACGAGGGCGTGGTAGCTCCCCCAAGCTTTCGACTTCTCCCCCACTCTCGGCTTCGCTCGAGCGGGGGGACCCCCATGACCAGTGGGGACCCCCGTCACGGCCGGGTCGGTGGCCCGTCCGGTGGCCTGTTCGCCCGCCAGGTAGGCCGGGGCCGAGGCGCAGGCGATCAGCGCGACCGTACCGACCACCAGCAGCATCCACACGGTCAGCGCGTCCGCGCGCAGCAGACCGGAGTATGCGGCCACGGATCCGCCGTCGCCGACCTCAGCGGCCAGCAGCGCACCGCAGGCCAAAATCGCCGCCGGAGACGTCAGCCCGGCCCAGTCGGCCGGATGGCGCCCGTGCGCCCGAGACGCGCCAACCGGCTTCCCGGACGCGGAGGCGTCTCCCGCTTCCCCTCTGTTGTCTGCCAGGCTCGCGCTCCCTCGCGCGGTTCCACGCGAGGGAGCGACGGCGCCTTCCTCCACCAACTGTGGACGGCGGCCCGCCTCCTGCCGGACCGTCGGCACCGCAAGGGGAGCTCCGCGCCCGGTCACGCCGATGAGGGCGTACGCGGCGGCCACGGCCAGCGGTGCAGCGGCCGGGGCGGTGAGCAGGAGCGCGGTCAGTGCGGGCTCCTGGGAAAGACGCAGCATCAGTCGTGCAGCTCCCGCAGGTCGTCGATGTCGGTGGTGCCGAACGCCTCCCGCACCCGCACGGTGAGCAGTTGCAGGACCAGCACGGCGAGCAGAACGTCGAAGGAGACGCCGAGTTCGACGATCAGCGGCACTCCGGAGGCGGCCAGGAAGGCGGTCGCGGTGATGCCGTTGTCCAGCAGCAGGAACCCGACCACCTGGGCGAGCGCCCGGCGCCGGGTCACCAGCACGAAGAAGCCGATCAGGACGACGGCCAGGCCGACCGGCAGGGCGCGGGTCGCCGGGGTCGGGTTCAGTTCGACCAGGGGGCGGGCGACGGCGTAGGCGAGCAGGGTGAGGGCGGCGGCCGTCAGCAGCGAGGCGGCCACGTTCACCAGCGGCTGCGTCTCGCGCACCTCCTCGCTGCGCACGTACCCCTGCCCCTGGTCGTCGGTCCGGCCGACGACGAGCGCGGCCAGGGCGCGGCGGATCAGGTACGGCAGCAGTCCGGCCCGCAGCGCCCCGATCCCGGCGGCGACCACGATCAGGTCCCAGCGCTCCTCGTGCAGCCCGAGCAGCAGGGCGATGGCGGCGAGGGCGAGTCCCTGGAGGGCGAAGAGCCGGACGATCGCGGCGAGTTCGCGCCGCCACAGCACGATGACGGCGGCCAGCAGGAACGCCCCGCAGGCCAGATTCAGCAGCTGGGTGAACAGGCTCTCGCTCACTGCGGTCCTCCTTCTCCGCCCAGGAAGTACGAGGCGGTCACCGCGAGCAGCGCCAGCAGGAAGGATCCGGCGAGGAGTTCGGGCACGCGGAACAGCCGCAGCTTCGCCCAGAACACCTCCGCCGCCGCCAGCGCCATCCCCAGCACCGTCACCTTGAGCACGACCAGCACCAGTGCCAGCAGGACGGCCGTGAGGGAGGCGCCGGTGGCGATGCCCCACGGAGCGAACAGCGAGGCCAACAGCCCCAGCAGTACGGTCAGGCGCACCTGGGCGCCGAACTCGACCAGCGCCAGGTCGGGTCCGGCGTATTCGAGGACCATGGCCTCGTGGACCATGGTCAGTTCCAGGTGGGTGGAGGGGTTGTCCACCGGCAGCCGGCCGCTCTCGGCCAGCACCGCCACCGTGAGCGCGGCGATGGCCAGCAGTCCGGCCGGGGAGGTCAGCCGGGCGGGCTCGTCGGCGGCCCCGGCGACGATGACGGGCAGGTTGGTCGACCCGGCCGGTATCGACAGGGCGAACACCGCCATCAGGATGGTCGGCTCCACGAGTGCGGCGATGGTCATCTCCCGCGAGGCACCCATCCCGCCGAACGCGGTGCCGGTGTCCAGACCCGCGAGCGCCAGGGCGAGTGTGCCCAGTGCGAGGAGAGCCACTACCAGGATCAGGTCCGCCCGGCCCCGGACCGGGGTGTCCGTGGAGATCAGCGGTACCAGGACGGCCAGCACCAGTGAGGTGGCGACCAGCAGCGGGGGCGCCCACCGGAAGGCGGGGCCGGTCCCGACCGGGGTGATCGCCTCCTTGCGCAGCAGTTTGCGTACGTCCCGCCAGGGCTGGAGGATCCCGGCGCCGGCCCGCCCCTCCAGGCGGGCCCTCGTTTGCCGCATGAGGCCGGTCAGCAGGGGTGCCCCTGCTGCCACCGCGCCGGTCTGGAGGGTGAGTGCCGTGTATCCGACCGTGTTCACCAGCCCACCACCAACACCACGAGCAGAGCGACCAGGCCGAAGAAGCCGTAGCCGAGATAGGCGTGCACGCTGCCGCCGGCCAGCCTGCGCGCCGACTGCCCGGCGGTGGCCAGCAGATCGAGGACGGGCCGGTACAGGCGGTGCTCGATCCGGTCAGGCACCCGGTTGCGGAAGTTCACCCGCTGAACGAGGTACGCCGACTCGCGCACCGGTGTGACGTCGACGTCCTGCTCGGGGGCGAGTACGTCGTCGAAGACCCGCTGCAGCGGCTCGGCGAACGAGGTCGCCGTATACGCCATGCGTGGCGTCGGTGCCCCGCCCCCGCAGTCCCACAACCGTGCCTGCGTACGCCGCTGTCGGCGCCGCCCTGCCCAGCCGGCCGTCGCCGTGACCGCGCCCAGCGCCACCGTCAGCGCGGCCACCACCCACAGCGGGGACAGGGTGGCGGACACCTCGTCCAGCCGCACGTGGAGCCCGCCACCGGACACCGGCCGTGTCCCCGTATGCCCGGCCGCCGCCACCGCGCGGTCCAGGCCCTCGCCCAGCAGCCCCGGTACCAGGGCCAGGGCAACGCACAGGGCCGCGAGCAGCCCCATTCCCACCCGCATGAGCAGCGGCGACTCCCTGGCCGCCGCGGCCGGTTCGCCGCGCGGCCGGGCGAAGAAGCCCACGCCGAGCGCCTTGACGAACACCGCCGCCGCGAGACCGGCCGACAGGGCGATCACCGCCACCGCGAGCGGCAGCACGATCGCCGTGGTCACCCCGGGCACCGTCAGCCCGTGGATCATCGACTGCAGCAGCAGCCACTCGCTGATGAATCCGTTGCCCGGCGGCAGTGCCACCGCCCCCAGCGCGCCGACCGCGAACAGCCCAGCTGTGACCGGCATCCGGGCCCGCAGTCCGCCCAGCAGATCCAGGTTCCGCTCGCCGGTGGCCCGCAGTACCGAACCGGCGGCGGTGAACAACAGGGCCTTGAACGCGGCGTGGTTGACCACGTGCAGCAGCGCGGCGGCCAGGGCCAGCCCGGCCAGCGGCGCGTTCCCGGCGTGGGCGAACAGCCCGGCCGCGCCCACGCCGAGCACGACCAGTCCCATGTTCTCGGACGTCGAGTACGCCAGCAGCCGTTTCAGGTCGGAGGCCATCGCCGCCTGCAGGATCCCGTACACCGCCGACAGCCCGCCCATGGCCATCACCAGCAGCCACCACCAGGCGGGTCCCCCGCCCAGCAGGTCGAACCCGACCCGGACGAGGCCGTAGATCCCGAGGTTGACCATGGCCGCGCTCATCAACGCCGAGACGGGGCTGGGTGCTTCGGGGTGGGCCCGCGGCAGCCAGGCGTGCAGCGGCACCAGACCGGCCTTGGAGGTGAACGCCACCGCCGTGAGCACGAAGACCAGCCCGCGGACGGTGGGCGAGATCCCCGCCGTACCGGCCCGCAGGGCGGCGAAGGTCTCGCCGCCGGCCTGGGCGGCGTACACGGACAGGCCCACCAGCAGCAGAACGAGCCCCAGGTGGGTCATCACCGCGTACCAGAGGCCCGCCTCCCGCACCGAAGGGCGCGCCCGGTGTTCGGCCAGGACCAGCAGCAGGGAGGTGAGCGCCATCAGTTCCCACAGCAGCAGGAACGTGGACACCGAGGCCGCCGCCGGCACCAGGATCAGAGTGAGTGCGAACAGCGGCAGTGCCGTCTGAGCGCCGTGCGAGCCGAACCCGTGCGAACCGTGCCCGGCCACATAGCCGATGCCGTAGACCGCCACCGCCGCCACCACGGCTCCGGCGACCGCCATGAACAGTCCGGACAGGGCGTCCACCGCGAAGTGCGCCCCGGCCAGCGGGAGCAGCCCGGGTACTGGGGCCGACCAGCGGCCTCCGCCCAGTGCAGCCACACCCGCCGTGCCACCCGCCACCCCCACGCCTGTTGTCAGTACACCCACCACCCAGCCGCGCACTTGCTGCGGCAGGACCAGCCCGGCCGACGCGCCCGCCCCGGCCAGTGCGGTAGCCGTCGCGAGGGCGGCCGGGACCGCGCTCATCTACCGGTCACCCTCCGCAGCGCCGCGACGATCTCCTCCGGCCGGGGCGGACACCCGGGCACCGCCAGATCCACCGGCACGACATCGCAGACGGCACCCTCGACGCCGTAACCGCCCGCGAACTCCCCGCAGTCGATCGCGCAGTCCCCGACCGCGACCACCAGCCGCGGCTCGGGCATCGCGGCCACCGTGCGGCGCAGCGGCTCGGCCATGTTCCGGGTCACCGGCCCGGTCACCAGCGCCACGTCCGCGTGCCGGGGCGAGGCCACCAGCCGGGCCCCGTACCGCTCCGCGTCGTACACCGGGTTGAAAGCCGCCGCGATCTCGATCTCGCAGCCGTTGCAGGACCCGGCGTCCACGCAGCGCACCTGCACCGAGCCGCCGAACTCGCGGGCCGCGGGCGGCTGTTCGCCCTCCGGCCTGGGCGGGGCGGGCTCGGCCGCCCGCCCGGTGTCGCGGATCCTGCGCAGCAGACTCATGAACGTCCCTCCCGAGCAGTGGTGAGGACTTGCTTCCGCGGATGCCTAACGGCTCTTTCCAGGGCCGGAGTTACGTCACTTTTCCTACGTTTTGCATTATTTGTGCCGTGCGGGCTTGAAGGTGACCGCCTCCCGCCGCACAGAGCGCTGTCAACTCCCGGGAGGCGGTCACCGCTTGAGGGGCGTCGTCACGACGGCGGTTTCGCCTGTATCTGGGCGGCCTGCAGATCGGCGAGGAGTTCGGCCTGCCCGGCCAGTACCCCGGACAGGATGGTGCGGGCGACCCTGAGCAGCTCGGCTACGTACGGGCTGGTGAGCGAGTAGTAGACGGTCGAGCCCTCCTTGCGGGTTGTCACCAGGTTCGCCCGGCGCAGCACCGCGAGCTGCTGCGACAGATGCGCGGGCTCGATGCCCACCTCGGGCAGCATCTCGGCGACCGCGTGCTCGCGTTCGCTCAGCAGCTCCAGGACTCGGATGCGCGCCGGATGGCCGATCGTCTTGAAGAACTCGGCCTTCAGTTGGTACAGCGGCGTCGTCATCGCGGCATCCCCTCCCCGGCCCAGCAGTACGGCCGTCCCGGCCGGTCCTCGGCGCATCCCATCCACCCTCGCCCACCCGTCGGGCGGGGAGACCCCCACCTGGCTTCGCTCGTCACACACATGCGGCCCATCCTCGCGCGCGGCCACGGCCCTGCCGAATCCGTGCACAAGAAGGGAACCGCCCGAAGGCTGTAGTGACGACCTCGACAATTGCTAAGATTAGCAAGTCTATACGTGATGTGAGGGAGGCTTGCGTGAGAATCATTCCGCTGCGCGGCGCCGGCGTCGCCTGGTACAAGTGCCCCGCCTGCCGCCTCAAGTGCCGGCCCAACGCCGTCGGCCCGGACGGCCACTGCCCCCGGTGCGAGCACACCCACATGATGAGGCTGTCCTTCGGCGGCCGGACCACCACGCCCGCGCCGGACCGCGAGCAGAACTGACCCGCACCCGCCACACGGATCCGCGAAGAGGGGTGGGGCATGGGTGACTGGGCCGTCCAGTCCGGCAGCGGGGTCCGCTTCGAATGGGAGCCCGCCGGAGCCGGCCGCCTCGCCGCCCGGGCCGCCTGCCTGGTCATCGTCGACGTGCTGTCCTTCACCACGGCGGTGAGCGTCGCCGTCCAGCAGGGCATCCGCATCCTCCCGTTCCGGCTCCCGGACGGCCCCGCCACCACGCCCGAGCGCAGCGAGATGAGGGTCCCCCCGGCCGAAGGCTGGGGGAGGGCCGCGGCACAGAAGGCCGCCGCAATCTACGCCCGCCAGTCCGGCGCGCGGCTGGCCGTCGCCCGCCGCGCCGTCACGCCCGACAGCCCCTGGTCCCTCTCCCCGGCCCACCTGCGCCGCGCCCCGTACGTCGCCCGCCTGGTCCTGCCGTCCCCGAACGGTGCGGCCATCGCCGCCGCCGCACCACCCGGCGTGCGGGTGGTCGCCCGCCTGCGCAACATCACCGCGGTCGGCAGCTGGCTCACATCCCATGGCTACGGCACGCCCGAGCGCCCGGTGGCTGTGATCGCCGCCGGTGAGCGTCGGCCGGACGGCAGCCTGCGTCCCTCGCTGGAGGACCTGCTGGGCGCCGGCGCCCTCATCTCCGACCTGTATGCCCAGGGAGCGGGGTCACTGTCCGCCGAGGCGTCCGCCGCGAAAGCGGCCTACGAGGGCACCGCCGACCTCCCGCACGCGGTCGCCGCCAGCGCCTCCGGCCGCGAGCGGGCCGCGGCGGGCTTCGTCGAGGACGTGGCCATCGCCGTGGAGGAGGACATCTGCACCGTCGTCCCCGTACGGGACAGCGACGGCGCCTTCGCCCCCGGCTGATCCCGGTGAACCCAGCGGGGCACTCGGCCGCGTCGTCTCCGCTCGGCCACCCCGTCGTCCGTTACTCGTGGCGGCCGTTCGACGGCTCGCTGTGCCGTGCACTGTGTGCCGCGAGTGCCCCGGCCAGGCCGGCGTGCACAGGGATGGGCGGGCAGTCGCCGTCGGGGACGAGGGAGCCGTCGGCGGGAATCGCGGCCAGCTCCAGGCTGCGGCCCGCTTCGGCGAGACGGCGCGCGGCCTCGATGATCGCCAGCTGTCCCTCGGCCGACCAGCCGCGCAGTCCGGTCAGGTCGACGACGACCGGACCGCTCCCGCGTCCCACCGCCCAGCCGACGGCGCCCTCGAAGCGGCGGACGGCGTCGGGGCCGAGGTATCCGGAGACGGACAGGATGCCGAGGTCCTGCTCGACGGTGTAGCGCCACTCGATGGTCATGCTCGTCAACTTCCTTGCGCGGTCAGCCTGTTGGGTCAGAGGGGGAGGGTGATCCAGATGCTTTTGCCCTGTCCGTCGGCGTCGCCGCGGACGACGGCGCTGCCGCCCAGGCCGAGGGTGAGTTCCATGACGGTGGCCAGGCCGCCCGTTCCGGTGCTGACGTCGGCACCGGTGACCGACGTGTACAGCAGCGGCTGGTAGGGGTGGCGGTCGTGCACGGCGAAGGCCAGGCAGTCCGTGCCCGCCGCGTAGATCACCGTCATCTCCGGCGAGAGCAGGGCGGCGTGGCGGACGCTGTTGGTGACCAGTTCGCCGAGTATCAGCAGGGCCGGGTCGATGGCGGGGTGGCGCAGGCTGATCCCCCACTCGGTCAGCGCCCGCTCGGCGGTCTGCCGGGACAGCCGGACGGCGGAGGGCTGGGTGGGCAGGGTGAGCACATGCCGGTGGGGCAGGGCTTCGAGGCGCGTGGACATCAACTCTCCGTCCCCCGGGCCAGCCGGAATCCGGAGACGGTCTGGGGATGGATCCGGATGATCGTGTCGTGGGGGCCGTACGTCCAGCCGGTGAGCGTACGGCGGTAGTGGGCGTCCTCGTTCGGATCGGTGATCACGTCGGCGGGCCCGGCCACCGTCACCGTCCAGCCGGTGCTGGTCGCCACACGTACCTCGTCGACCTGGTAGGTCGCCGTCAGCGGGATGGCTGCCGCCTGCACCGGAGTGCGCACCACCAGGCGGCCGTACTCCCAGGTGTGCCGGGCGGGCCGGATGACGGTCATCTCCCGCTGCACGTAGACCAGCCGTCCCAGCGTGCTGCCCTGCAGCAGCCACAGGGCTTCCGCGCCGGAGACCTCGACCATGCGCAGCGATGCGGGCTCAGTGCTCATGCGACGGTTTCCTCTGTTTCCTCGCTGATGGACCGGGACGCCTGGACGGGCAGCGGCGGAGGCATGACACCGGCGCACTCCAGGTAGATGCGGGCGCTGTGGATCGCTTCAGGCGTGGTGGCGTGCTCACGCCCCTCCCGGCACAGCAGCTCCAGCGCACCGACAGAGTCCAGGACCTGGCGCTGACCGGGGCGTACCCCGGAGGTCATGACGACGATGCCGCGCCGGTCGAGTTTGGTGACCGCGTCCTTGAGGACCAGGGCGCCGGTGGCGTCGATGGTGCTCACCCGGGACATGCGCAGGATGACCACGCGGACGTCGGCGACCTCGGCCAGCTCCAGCAGGAAGCGGTGCGCGGCGGCGAAGAACAGCGGGCCGTCGATGCGGTAGGCGACGATGTGCTCGGCCAGCAGGGCGTGCTCCTCGGCGCTGTGGTCGCCCCTGTCGAGGGGGATCTCTTCGAGGCGGGCCTGTTTGGCCACCGCGCGCAGGGCGAGGAGGCCCGCGACGGCCAGGCCGATGATCACGGCGTAGACGAGGTCGAGCGCGAGAGTGGCGACGGCGGTCAGGACGAGGATCAGCGCGTCGGAGCGGGTGGCCCTGGCCATGGCCCGCAGCGAGCCGACCTCGACCATACGGATCGCGGTGGCCAGCAGCACGCCGGCCAGCGCGGCGAGCGGAATCCTGGAGACCAGCGGCGCGGCGGCGAAGACGATGACGGCGAGGATCGCGGCGTGGACGAGGGAGGCGAGCCGGGAGGACGCGCCGGTACGGACGTTGACCGCGGTCCGCGCGATCGCGCCGGTCGCGGGCACGCCCCCGAACAGCGGGGCGGCGATGTTGGCCAGGCCCTGGCCGAACAGCTCCCGGTCCGGGTCGTGCTTCTGGCCGACCGTCATGCCGTCGGCGACCGAGGCCGACAGCAGCGACTCCAATGCGGCCAGCGCCGCCACCGCGACCGCCGGGGCGAGCAGCGAGCCGAGCGCACCCGGGTCGAGGAAGGCGAGGGACGGCGCGGGCAGACCGGACGGCAGGTCACCGATGGGCGTCGCCGCGTCCAGACCGGCGACCTGGGCCACGACGGTGGCCGCGATCACCGCGAGGATGGAGAAGGGGATGGTGGGCCGCCAGTGGGCGCCGGCCAGCATCACGGTAGCGACCGCCAGGGCGAAGGCGATCGCGGTCCAGTTCGGGTTCGTCGCGAAGTCCTGCAGGGCGTGCCAGGTCACCACGAGGACCCGGTCGCCCTCCGGCTTGGGCACCCCCAGCGCGTTCGGGATCTGCTGCAGGCCGATCACACAGGCGATGCCGAGGGTGAAGCCCTCCACGACGGGCGCGGGCACGTACTGCATGTACTTCCCGGCCCTGAGCAGGGCGAGTACGACGAGCATCACGCCCGCCATCAGCCCCACCATGAGCACCCCGGACGGCCCGTGCTCCGCGACGATCGGCACCAGCACCACCGTCATCGCACCCGTCGGCCCGGACACCTGCAAATTCGACCCGCCGAACACGGCGGCGAACGCACCGGCGATCACCGCGGTCGCCAGGCCCGCCTCGGCGCCCAACCCGGAGGAGACACCGAAGCCGAGCGCGAGCGGCAGCGCCACGATCGCCACGGTCAGCCCGGCGAGGAGATCCCGGCGCGGGTCGCGGCGCATCTCTACGAGATCACGGCGGCCGGGCAGCAGCGCAGCGCACCGGCCCCACAGCCGGGTGAAGGCGGGCGTCATCGTGCGGTGACCTCGCCTTCCCGCAACTCGGCCAGCAGCTCGCCCTGTCCGGCCAGCATCTCGGTCAGGATCCGGCGCGCGGCCTTCATCAGGTCCGCGACATCCCCGCCGGCCAGCTCGTAGACCACGGTCGAACCCTCCCGCGTCGCGGTGAGGATGCCCGACCGGCGCAGCACCGCCAGCTGCTGCGACAGACTGGAGGGCTCCACCTCGATCGCGGCCAGCAGCTCCCGTACCGGCAGCGGCCCGTCCTGCAGCAGCTCCAGCACCCGGATCCGCACCGGATGCCCCAGCATCCGGAAGAACTCGGCCTTGGCCTGGTACAGCGGAACGGACACGATGAGCCCCTCATTTCCCCGACAGCGCCCCCCACCCGGGGCAAGCGAAGGCTGTACCCGCGACACCTGCGAGTACAGCCAGGACAGCATCTAACCAATTGCGAAATTTTGCAATTCAGCATCAGGCCCCTGCCCGGCCGCCCCGGCGGGCGGGGCGGGCGGATCAGCCCTTCTTGACCACGCTCGACTTGAGCTGCATCGCCCCGAACCCGTCGATCTTGCAGTCGATGTCGTGGCCGTCGACCCCGTCGACCAGCCGGATGCCTCGCACCTTGGTGCCGGCCTTGATCCCCGAGGGGCTGCCCTTGACCTTGAGCGCCTTGACCACGACCACGCTGTCGCCGTCCTGGAGCACATTGCCGACGGCGTCCTTGACGACCCGCTCCCCGGCGGAGCCGGAGCCGGTGTCGCTCTCGGCCGGGTCCCATTCGTGGGCGCACTCCGGGCACACCACCAGGGCGTTCATCTCGTACGTGTACTCACACGAGCACTTCGGACAGGGAGGAGGATTCTCGATCACCCCGCCAGAATATCCGGCGCCAGCGTCCGCCTCGACGAACAAGAACGACCACGGTCGACCGCCGTCGGCAGGGAACCGCGGGACGGCTCGCTGCCGGCTCAGCGCCGGAACATGTAGAGGTCCAGGGCCATGTGGAGGGCCTTGTTGAGCGGGTAGTCCCACTCGCCGAGGTACTCGACGGCCTCGCCGCCGGTGCCGACCTTGAACCGCAGCAGCCCCAGCAGGTGGTTGCTCTCCTCCAGGGTGTCGGTGATGCCACGCAGGTCGTAGACGCGTGCTCCGAGTCCGTGGGCGTCGGCCATCATCCGCCACTGAATCGCGTTGTTCGGCTGGACCTCATGCCTGCGGCTGGTGGAGGCGCCATAGGAGTACCAGACATGCTCGCCGACCATCAGCATCGTCGCCGCCGCGAGCACCTCGCCCTCGTGACGGGCGAGGTAGAGACGCAACACCGCCGTCCAACAGACCCTCTACGGCGGCCGCGAAGACACCGAGGCCGGCTTCTCCCAGTTCGACCGCTCCCTCTGGAACCGCCGCATGATCGCCTTCGGCGCCGAAGCCCAGAGCCTCGTCGTCCTCGGCTTCCTCCTCGCCCAGAACGCCACCAGCGCCGCCCGCTACCAAGAAGGCCCCACCTACACCGACGCAGGCACCGAGACCACCGACCTCAGCGCCGACGGCAACCCCCGCCGATCATGAACCCAGCTGAGGCATCAGCCCCGGCCCAACACCCCACCCCGATCCGATACCCTGTCAAGGACCGCCACCTGAGTGGCGGTCCCCCCTTGCCGAGACCGGGGCGAATAGTCACTCAGAGTATTCAGCCACGTTTCACGCAAGGCCCCGCCTTCGTGGGCCTTGCGGAAAATTACGAAGCCGCAGGTCAGAGGCCTTTCGCAGAACCGTCCGGGAACGCGGCTCCTCAATTCCGGGAACGCTTCCGACGAGCGGATGATGGCCGAAGGTCTTCTTCCACGTTGGGGTGGCGTCCTGCTTCTCGGAGTGCGCGAGGACCAGCAGGTGCTGGCCCGCTTCGGCCGCGCGCTCGCCGACCCCATTCGCTGCCGGCTGCTGCTCGCCCTGCGCGAGGCCCCAGCCCACCCTTCCGACCTCGCCGACGCGCTCGGCATCTCCCGTACGAGGCTGTCGAACCACCTGGCGTGCCTGCGGG
Organism: Streptomyces sp. NPDC020898; assembly: GCF_044333925.1. Taxonomy (NCBI): domain Bacteria; kingdom Bacillati; phylum Actinomycetota; class Actinomycetes; order Kitasatosporales; family Streptomycetaceae; genus Streptomyces; species Streptomyces sp. NPDC020898. The sequence goes on along the minus strand of NZ_JBIRRV010000012.1, from coordinate 304,568 downwards.
ACTGTGGACTGGTCGTCGCCGTGCCTGTCGGTCGCCGCACCCGCTACGAGCTGGCCGATGAACGCCTCGGGCACGCGCTGGACGACCTGCGCAACGCTGTCGTCGCGGTCGAGGCGGACCGGACCTGCCCGGACGCGGAGACGGAGGGCTGCTGCTGATGGCCGCGACATCCCTCGGGCCGTCCCCGGCCCGGCGTGATGCGCTGGCCAAACGGATACGACTGCTGGTCGCCGCGACCATCACCAACATCCTCATTGGTACCTCCTGTAGACGTTATCAGACGAGCCGCTGACCTGCGTTTTTGCTGGTCAACGTAGGTTTGGTCAATTATTGATCTTGGCGGTTGATAGCGGTCCTGGGCGGGCTCTGGCGGTACTGATGCTGACTTAATGCTGACTTTGGTGACGGTGTGTCAGATAGTGGGGGTGGTCGGACATGGGTCGGCGCGATCGCGTCTGCTGGAAGTATCGACCTTGCAGCAGTGAACGTCACGCGCGTGGGCGCTCATGAGCGTGCCGGGGCGCCCGAGGCTCGCTGTCGGTCGCAGCGTGGGCGGTTCAGAATGAGGGGGTGATGCGTGCGCGCGGGCGACCTGGCGCGGCAGTGATGGGGAGGAGTCTCTGTCATGAAATTCAGGAGGAGAACGCTCGAATCGCTGGGTGAACTCGTGTGCGGGAACCCCGGTTCTGACGACGCGGGTGACTCGTCGGAGCCGAGGTTCTTCCCTTACCGATCGAGCACGGCCAGAATCGCGGCGCCGACCTCGCATAGGTCTGCTGCTCCCGTGATCAGGAACAGCGTCTCGCCGGTGTTCCTCGCCTCGCTGTACGCCACGAGGCTCGGGTAGCTGACTTTCTGCAGCGCTTGCTCCGTGTAGGTGGGGACGAGACGGCGGCCCGGGTGTACGGACTTGGCCTGGCCGACCCATTCCACCCGCCCCGCCAGGACAGGGGCCGCGGCTCTGATCGCAGAGGGGGCTGGTCGGGGCCGCCGTTCTCCGTATCGGTCCGGTGGCTACCGCTGATGACTAGGTATTGATGGACAGTGTTGTTGTCGCCCGTGATGCCGATGCCGAGATCGCCGCCGACGGCGAGGCGGCGACGGCCTGAGGACTCCCCCGGCGGTGTAGGAGGAGGTGGCGTGGCATCCGGCTCCATCACAGCGCTTGTTCCCCGCTTCCAGCCCACGAGTTGGTATGACGACAGTACCTGTGAGCTGTGGTCGGCTCCTGCGCGTCGGAGGAGTGCGTCGGCGTATGTGGGCCGCCGCGGCATGTGCCCGGGACGTCGCGCCGCATGATCGATCGCACGTTCGTTTTGGGCCTGGTAGTGCCGGAGTCAGGGAAGTAGGTTGTCAGTGGGGCTGGCATTGCTTGGGGGCAGTATGGAGGAGAAGGCGTTCAACGCCGCCGTGGGGCGGCTGATCCGGGAGGTCAGGATCCGGGCGGGGCTGACGCAGGAACTGCTCGGCCGGCGGGCCGGGCTGTCGCGCGGGTCGATCACCAACATCGAGAGCGGGACGCAGGCGCCTCCGCTGTACCGCTTGGCCCGCATCGCGGCCGTATTGGACGTGGCGCCCGCCGACCTGCTCCCGCTGCTCCGGCCGGAGGAGGCCGCGGGGCTTCCGGCACGCCACGCGGCCGATGTTGCGTCGGTCTGGTCGGAGGCGGACAAGCTGAAGGATGACCATGGCCAGGGCTGATGCTGCCGCACGGGCCCTGTTGCAGGAGTTCCAGGTCGTCACCGCGCCGATCGACCCCTTCGCCCTGGCGCGCCGTCTTGATGTTCAGGTGGTGCCGCAAGACCTGGATGACGACGTCTCCGGCATGCTGCTGCGACGGGACGGCCGATGCGTGATCGGGGTGAACCGCACCCATTCCCTGCTGAGGCGCCGCTTCACGGTTGCTCACGAGCTCGGGCACTTGCGCATGCACCGCGGCCGGCCGCTGATCCTGGACACGGACACTCGGGTGAGCTACCGCAACTCGGTGTCGAGCATGGCGACCGATCGCGAGGAGATCGAGGCCAACCGCTTTGCCGCCGCCTTGCTCGCGCCGGAGAGGCTTGTCCGCGATGTGGTGCACCGGACCACCTTCCGTACGGTTGATGATCTGGTGACCCAGCTGGCAGGCACCTTCGAACTGAGCGAGATCGCGATGACCTACCGCCTCATGAACCTGGGCATCATCTCCGGCCCGGCACACTAGACCCGTACTTCGCAGGTCACCGATTCAGGTGATTGGCCAGCGGGTTTGGGTGACTTCGATGCCGAGGAGGTCGAGGAGGTGGAGTTGGACTCCTCGGGTGATCTGGACGGTGGGCGGGTCGGTGACGTTGCCGATCCGCAGGGTGAGTTCGCTCAGGTGGCAAAGGATCATCCGGCCGGTGGGTCGCACCCGGCGGTTGTCCGGGTAGAGGCCGGCCATCGTCTGTTCGGGGCCCAGGGCTTGTCTGACCTGGCGTTCGATCAGGCAGAAGACCAGCAGGGCCAGGCAGATGACCTGGATCAGGGCCGCGACGCGGTGGTTGTGCTGCACGAACAGCGGTGTGACGGCCAGGGGGCCCTTGAAGTCCGCGTAGCGGCGTTCGACCGAGCCCTGGCCCTTGTACTGGATCAGGACCTGGCCCGGGCCGGCCTGCTCGGGTGTCAGCGCGGTCAGCAGCGCGTACCAGCCGTCGGCCGCCGCCTCGTCGTCCAGGACCTTCTGGTCGAAGTGCCAGGCCAGGGTGGGTTTCCCGGTGTCGTCCTGGCCGATCTCGGTGCGCAGGCAGGAGGCGACTCTGCGGGTCTTGGTGATCACTCCGATGCGGGCGGTGATCTTCTCCGGGGTGTTGTAGTACCTGCCGCCGGCCCCGCGCCGGACTTTCTCCAGGTCCTCGGTGGCGCGGGCGAGACGTTTGGCGCGAGCGGCCTGCTGGCCTGCGGCGTTGCCGGTGGAGTGGACCAGGATCCGGCGCACGGACAGCACCGGGTCCCGCTTGCGGGGGCCGTTCAGGGTGTGGACGTCCTCCAGCACCCGGTAGACCTCGCGCTGGCCGGGGTCCTTGCCCGCGTCGCGGTCCGGGATCCAGTCCACGACTGTGGCCCTCTCCAGGTCCAGGGCGGCATAGAACCCGTCCTTGACCTGGGCAGCGGGGAGCGGGGCGATGAACGGCACCTGGGTCTGCAGCAGCGCGGCCACGTTCGGGTAGGAGACCAGCTTGGAGTCCGCGACCAGCAGGAACTCCTGCTCGCCGGCCAGCTTCCGCAGGTCCTTCATGGCCCCCACGACCTGGGAGACCTCGGCCGCGCCGCCGCCGAAGACCCGGGCATGGACCGGGATCCCGCCGTCGCCGGACACCGCCAGCCCGGCCTGGACCTGCTTCAGGTCCACCCTGCGGTCCTTTGGGTGCCCGTGCTTGATGACCGGGTACTGCTCGTCCTGGTCCCCGACGGGGTAGGCGCCGTGGACGGACATCGAGGTCATGTCCCAGTGCAACCGGGAGACATCGATGCCGAACTCGGTGATCGCCCGCGCCCCGACCGTGCCCGCGATCTGCTCCAGCTTCGGAGCGATCGCGTCCAGGGCTCTCGCCAGGCGGTCGTCGTTGAGCTGGCCGGCCTCGATGCCCAGCACTTCCTCCACCGCCCAGGTCCGGCCCCAGTCGGCGACCCGCATCAACGGCGCCGGCGAGGTCAGCCGGTTCGCCACCAGCGCCTCGACAACCTGGCCATGCGTCAGGTGCGCGCTCGCACCACCGGGGCACAGCTCATCGACGATCCCGGCCAAGTCCAGGCGGCGCAGAAACTCGGCAGCGACAGGCAGAGCGCCCAGACGCTTCTCCACCACAGACGTCACCACACACTCAAGGCGCTGACGCTGGGACCGAGGCCGCGGGGACCGGGAAGTCATCGACACACCCAAGTAACGCCCACAACCCCGCCCCGGACACCGCCGAGCCCACTACTCCATCCGATTCAACGACCTGCGGAGTACGGGACTAGATTTCAGCCGCTCGACCCATCGCCGTCTAGTCGTCGATCGTCCGACTCGCCCCGACCACGCACTTCGTGAAACGATGTCAGGGAAACTGACCATCAATGAATGCCTTGCGGTGCTGTTGCTCCGTGTGGTGTGATAGTCACGCCAGAGCGCAGACGCGCTCCTGGGGACGATGTGCACCCTGTTCGGTCAATGTCGACAGGCGTACACCTGACTGGGCCGTACCGCGCGATGTATGCCGGCCGTGACGACGGACCGCAGCATTGACCTGACGGCACCACTGCACATTCCGGCCTGCCGCGCCGGTGCCTCATTCAGCCGCGCACAGCGGCCGGTCGACCTGATCAGTCGCTGGGGCAAGCGCCAGCGAGTCGGTCGTACTTACTGTCCGCGGTGCCGATCCGCGACCTCTGGACGTACGGCACTTCGCCACCTCTGCTCAGCTCGGACAGCCCCGTGACACACCGTCCAAGTGTGTCTACCGCAGCGCATCCGTCAGCAAGCACGTGATCCTACTTCCCAGAACCATGCCCCAGGGGCGCTGAGAATCCCGGCGCCCGGGGCACCGTTCTGCAGCCGCGTGAAGAGGGCAACTCACCACGCCAGCATAGGAAGAGAACTCTCATGCAACACGTCAACTGCTTCAACACGTTCCTGCGGGACGTCGTCAACCTCAGCCAGGCCAAGCTCGATCTCCTCGCCGCCCGGGTGGAGGCCATCTACAAGGCCCTCAAGGACGACCCCGAACTCAGACCGCTCGTCCTCGGCAAGAAGCCGCAGGGGTCGTGGGCGCAGCGCACCATCATCAACCCGGTCGGCGACAAGGAGTTCGACGCCGACTTCATGCTCCACCTCCAGGAGGTGCTGGAGTGGGCGGACGACCCCGCGACCTACATCGACAAAATCTATGCCGCGCTCCACCGGCACAGCATCTACAAGGACATGCCGCACACCCGCAAGTGCCGCTGCGTGCAACTGACCTACGCCAACTCCATGCACGTCGACATCGTCCCCTACCTGATCCTCGCCGACGGCCGCGAAGTCATCGTCAACCGCGACGAGAACCGCTTCGAGGCGACCAACCCCGCCGGGTTCACGGCCTGGATGAAGGAGAAGGACGACATCGCCGACGGCAACCTCCGCAAGGTCATCCGCCTGATGAAGTACCTGCGGGACCACAAGAACTCCTTCACCGGCACCCGCTCCATCATCCTCACCACTCTCCTTGGCGAGCGCGTCACCAAGACCACTGCTCTGCTGGAGCCGGGCTGCTACGCCAACGTGCCCACCGCGCTGCTCACCATCGTCGAAGACCTCGACGAGTGGCTGCAGGCCCGTCCCCACAAGCCCTCCATTCCCGACCCGTCCCAGTCGGGTCTCACCTTCGACCACCGCTGGGACCAGGCCACCTACGCCTACTTCCGTGCCCGCATCCACACCCATGCGGGTCAGATCCGCGCCGCCTACGACGAAACGGATTCCGCCACCAGCGTGCGCCGGTGGCGGGAGCTCTTCGGCAGCCGTTTCCCTGAGCCCCCTGGGCCAGCCACGTCATCCACTGCGCCGACCGTCGGCCCCAAGTTCCCGGTGCCGCCGCTGTTCATCCCCCCACGCACCGGGCGTGCCGGATGACCAAGCGCCGGCCTCTCCGGCCCGCGGCGAGCCCGTGGCAGCAGGACATGCTGTCCGGGCTCAAAGCCCTCGCCGCCCAGCACCCCGCAGACCTCGAGGTGCTGGGCGGCCCGGAGCCCCTTCCCGACGGCATGATCCTCGTCCGGATCCGTCTGCACACCGCCGACATCCCCCATGTCCAGGGCGGTCTCGCACTCGGCGAGACCGAGGAGTTCGGCCTCCGGCTCCCGCCCGCATACCCGCTGCCACCGCAGGTCATCACCCCGCACGCCCGTTTCGCCGGCACCCCGCATGTGCTGGAAGGGAGTCGCTTGTGCATCTACCTCGACGTCACCCGTGAGTGGAACCCGGAAGGAGGCATTCCCGCGGTTCTGAACCGGCTGTGGGAGTGGCTCACCGACGCCGCCGCCAACCGGTTCGACGCCACCACCGCCTTGTACCACGCCGTCGGGGGAGTCCTCCACCGGACCGACGGCACCCCCACCATCGTCGCCAGGGAAGCAGCCTGGCGCCGCACCTGGCACACCGGCTGGCTCACCCCGCGTTCCGACAGTCGACTCGACCTGGCCAGCCACCTGGTCAACGAACACAGCATGCGGCTCCCAGTACTGCGCCTCAACCACCACCTGCCGTTCGCGGCCGGCCACACGCTCGCCGACCTGTTCGACCGCATCGACGACCGTGCGTCACTGCGAGAACCCACCGCTCAGCAGCAGGCCGGACTCACCTCGCCGGCTTTCCTGACCGCCCTGACCCACGCTGCCCGCCGCAACCCGGAAGGAACCAACCAATACTTCGTCCTCGTCGTCCCCCACCCCCGAACTTCGTCAGGGACTGACTTCCTCCTGGCCGGCCGCCTTCCTGTCGCAGCTACCGACATCCTGCGCCGCACACCCCGCACCGCCCAGGACATGGCCGCACTGCCCGCCGACGTCCGCAACAGCGCCATCGAGTGGTGCTACCTCTCCGACGAAAGGGAGGCCGTCACGACTCGCCGCGACGCCCGACGACCCGTCAGTGCCTTCCGTAATACCCACGTCCACGTCTGGGGCTGCGGCGGCATCGGCTCCTGGGCTGCCGAGTTGATCGCGCGCGCCGGAGCCGCCCGCATCACCCTGAGCGACCCCGGCACCCCCATCACCGGCGGACTGCTCGTACGACAGAACTACACCGAGACGGACATCGGCACGAACAAGGCCATCGCGCTGGCCAAGCGACTGCACAGCCTGCGCGACGATCTCATCGTCGACATCTGCCCGTCACCCCCCTCCTTCGAACTGGTGGACGCAGCCCAACAGGCCGGCGTCATCATCGACGCTACCGTCAGCGTCGCCGTCGGAGGTTTCCTCGACATGCTTGCGTGCGACCCCGACCGCAGAGCCCTGCTTGCCCAGATGACCACGGACACGACGAGCGCCAGTCACGGCATCCTCACCGTCTCAGCACCCGGTACCAGTCAAGGTCCTTCGCGCATCGACCACCACATCGGTCAACGCGTCCTGGCCGAACCCGCTTTGGAGCCCTACCATCCGCTCTGGACCGAACCGCAGCCGGGCGACGAGATCAGACCCACCCTCGGCTGCTCCGTGCCCACCTTCCACGGATCCGCTGCCGACCTCGTCGGCGTCACCGCCAACCTCGTTACCCTCCTCGGCAGCCAGTTGCTCCGCCCCGTCTCCGGAACCCACCTGTGCGCCCAGCCCCACACAGGTACTCGGCCGGCCCACCACTTCGTCCCCTACGCCCCCCACCCCGACGATCCGCCCGCCCCTGCACCACCGTCTCCGCCCAGCTCGAACGTCGGCACGTAATACCCGGCCAGCCGCTCGTACACCACGAGTTGAGGGTGGACCTGCGGGTGATAGGCGCGGCCGAGCGCGATTGCCGCGGACATTGGTACCGCGGGCAGCACATGCAGCCGCTTCAGCACTTTCGCTTCCGGCTCCAGCCCCGCGAAAAATGTCCGCAGCGCGCTTGCGAAACGTTCCAAGCAGCTTTGGTCACGCACGATGTCCGGGCCGGTCGGCGCCCCGACCGCACGGATTTCCCAACGCCGCAGTCCCGCCAGAGGCACTGGCACCTCCTGCGCCCCGATCACCCCCGAAACGTTCATGACCACCACAGCCTCGGTCGTGGTCGGGACATCGTGACCGATCCGGATGGCGAACTCCGCGAACGGGCCCTCCGCGTCGCGCCACGCCCACGACTCGTCCTCCCGATGTCGCTGGTAGATGTCAGTGGGCACCGTGTCCTCCAGTTTGGAACCCAGGTGCACCAGCAGCGGCAGCCGCGCGAAGCCGAACACACTCACGTGCCGCACCGCATCGCGCATCACGCCGGGACGCAGTTGTCGCTCGATCACATCATCGATCTGTCGTACAGCCACGCGGTAGTGTGCCCGACTGGCCTCTGCGGCCTCTGACGCTGTGAACGGGCGGGTCGGAGATTCTCCGAGCGCACCCCGCAGGTCGATCTCCAGGCCATGACGCGTGTACGACTCCAGGAACAGCGGATACCGGCCCCTTGCGATGACCGCGGCCGCAGCCGTCTGCCGGGACAGTTCCACAGGGTTGCCGTGGACGGGCCCAACCATCCGCACCACCGTGGTGGCGCGGTCCGGCCCCAGACTCGTCAGATGCCGGATCCGGTCCTCGTGTTCCTGCTTGACCTGCCGCAGTCGCTCCACCGTGAACAGGTCCAGACCGCCCGCCGCATCGACCTCCGAGTGCTGATCGGCGCAAAGCAGCATCAGGTTGTCGGCATCCCCCCGCCGCGTGGGATCGAGGGGGTACTTTCCCCGCGGAGAGCGGACACTGCTGCTGCGGCCGACGATGTGAGCCAGCTCGCCCAGGTTCAGCGTGCGCCCCGACATCGACCCCTCCAACAGGTAGGTGTTGCACAGTGCGCACCTGCCCCCGCTGCGCACCCACACCTCCCGGCGCACGTGCTCAAGCAGTTTCCCGCTCGCCTGGCGTGCCCTACACGGACCTTCCACTGCACCTACCCTTCGAACCGGTCACCTCTGTTCTCCGACGCTATGCCGCAAAGGCCCCCGCGACGACGAAACTTGACAAACCAGATCCCCGTGGGCTCGGCATCGCCAAGATGCATACAGCGGTCACCCCCACAAGGCGAGTTGTCGGCGGTGACCAGGCAGTAGTGAGGATGGCATCGTGTTGGTCACTTCGCCGTTCAGAGTAGATCCGAAGAGGCGGTGTGCAGTGCCTCCACAGCGGTCATGACTCGCTCCCACTTGGCAGAGGAGCAGGCCAGTTGCACTACAGCGCACCAGTATCGGTCGCGACGAAGACAACCGCCTGCTCTTTGGGAAGCGGCTTGACTCCACCTTGGCGGACAGCAGGTTCTTCGTCTGCTGGTGGTACGCGGGTTGCGTGCCATTTGAGCTGCGCAAACGGAGACCGCCGACACCTGTCGTGGTCTGTTGGCCCGGATATGGTCCGGATCTTGTCATTCGGGCCGGAGCAGCACGGGGGTACGGCGCACCGGAATTCCCCATGACCTGGCAGCAGGCTGCCGATTTCGGCGCATGCCGTCCCCGGCTACGGCCCCGGGTGCCTATTGATCAGAAACTCAAAGGGTTCTCTTCGAGGGTGTAGCGGACGTGGGGGCCGACGAAGTAGCCGCGGACGATGTGGGGCTGGCGCTGGCGCCGGTGGAGGGTGTTCGTTCAGGGCCTCGGCGGGTGTCTTCCGGCTGAGGGTCTTGCGGGGCCTGTTGTTGAGTGTGAAGGCGACGGCTCGTCTGGTCGCTGATGCCGAGGAACTGGGCCACCTCGGCGAGCACGCACGACTGACGAAGGCGGTCGCGGTCTGTTCCTCGTTGCCCAGCTCACCAGCCGTTGGGGCAGCCGCTATGGGCACCGCGGGAAGACCGTGGGCCGAACAGCCCATTATTGGCGCTGCTTTGCCTTCCGCACTTCCCACTTGACGTCCGTCGAGGTTGGAGAACAACCATCGGTTCGTGCATCGAACGGGCGGCCAGGTCCGCCAACGGTGACCTCGTCGGGCACTTCCCATGGGCTGAGTCCCACAGCGGCAGGACCGCCTACGGCGCTGGCTACAGCCACTCCGACGCGAGGGCGAGCAGCCGGTCGGCATGGTTGTCCCGCCGTGGTCCGTCCACAAGCCGAACGAACGGCCCGCCGGGTGCCTCGCACCGGGCGGGCCGTTCGCGTGCCGTCAGCCGGCGCTGTACGGGTCGAAGGCGATGCCGGACGGCTTGGCCGCGTTGAGCTCGTCGTTGTAGCGGCCGTCCTTCAGCGGGAAGTTGGCGTCGCCCCAGGTGGCGTTCTGCATCCGGGCCTGGAGGTCCACGCCGTTGTTGCCGGCCGGGAACCTGGTCCAGGTGACCAGTCGGGGGAAGTCCCAGCCGCCGTCGCCCCAGGCCTCCGCCGTCTCGTTCTGCCCGGCGAAGCGGAAGGCGTGGCTCTTCACGCCGTCCTTGTGGTAGACGACCTTGGCGCGGACCCCGTCCTTCGCGACGTTGCTCCACTGCCAGAACACGTAGTTGCCGTGGGCGGAGGCGGACGCGCCGTAGGGCGTGCTCGCGCCCTGCCGTATCCAGATCACGACGGTTTCCCAGTCGTGGCGGTGCGACCCCGCGGTGATGTAGTCGCCGATCATGTCCTTTTCGAAGTACAGGGTGTAGGCGATCCCGCACCAGCCGTTGTTGCACTTGGCTCGCGAGTAGGTGTTGGCCTTGCCGAGGTGGTTGCTGCGGCACTGGCCGGTGATGGTTCCGCTGTCGTCGAGGCCGCCGTTGAGGTTGCCGTTGATGTCGATGGCGGCGACCGGGAGACAGCCGTCCGCGTCGTAGTCGAAGACCGGCTGGAACTGCTTCTGGAACGTGGTGGTGCTCTCGGGCAGGGGAGTCGGTACGGAGGCGTGCGCGCTGCCGGTCAGGCCGATGGTCAATGCAGCGGCGCTGGCCGCGACGATCGCGACACGCCCGAGGCGGCCGAGGCGGGACTTCCTGCTCTTCGTCAGTGCTTGAGGCATGAGGGGTTCACTCCACTTGCTCTGCGCGGGGACGCCGGTGATCCGGCTTGGCGGGACAGACACTGGCAAGCGGAGAGTTGATCGGCACCTGGTTTCACCAGGGCATTCAAATCCGGGCAACGGTTCCGGGTTGTTCGGCGGCGCGTACCGCCGCTGTCATCAACACCACACTTTGTGTACGCAGGGTTTCGGCTGGTCAGCGGACTACGTATGTTGATGCCTCCTGGCCCCGCCTTACTTGACGTATCAATAAATGTCGTAAATGTTGGAAATGCCGCACTAGTCGGAAGTGGGTAAGTCTGTGGGGCGTCCGGAAAGAGCCGTTGACCCGGCGGCCGGGCCCGTTCAGCTACTGGCTCACCGGTTGCGGGAGTTGCGCGGGGCCGCTGGCAGTCCCTCGTACCGGGCGATGGCCGAGGATGCCGGATTCTCGGCATCAACCCTGTCCCAGGCGGCGGCCGGGGAGCGGCTGCCCTCGCTGGCGGTCGTACTGGGGTATGTGAGGGCGTGCGGCGGGGACTCCGGCGAGTGGGAGCCGTACTGGAAGGAGGCCGAGGCGGCGGCCGCGGCGGCTCCCGTGGACGACGAGAAGGCCGCGTCGGCGCCGTACCGGGGCCTCGCCCGCTTCGAGCCGGACGACCACGAGCTGTTCTTCGGCCGCGACCGGATGGTGGCGGAGCTGTGCGAGCTGATGACCGCGCACCGCTTCGCCGCCGTGTTCGGAGCCTCCGGTAGCGGCAAGTCCTCGCTGCTGCGCGCCGGGGTGGTTCCCCGGGTGCGCGCGGACATCGCGCGGCGGGAGGGCGCGGCGGTGCTGCGGGTGTTCACGCCGGGCGCCCGACCGGCCGAGACGTACGGACATCTGCTGACCCCCGCGGCGGACGAGCCGGAGAGCTGGGTGGCGGTCGACCAGTTCGAGGAGGTGTTCACCCTCTGCCGGGACGAGGCGGAGCGGGCCCGCTTCATCGACCTGCTGCTCACCGCCAGAGAACCCGGCTCCCGGCTGCGCGTGCTCATCGCCGTACGCGCCGACTTTTACGCCCGCTGCGGCGAACACGCGGAACTGGCGAACGCGCTGAGCCGAGCCGGGCTGCTGGTCGGCCCGATGAACGCGGACGAACTGCGTGAGGTGGTGGTGCGGCCCGCGCAGGCGGTCGGTCTCCAGGTGGAACGGTCGCTGGCCGCGACGCTCATCGAGGAGGTCCTCGACCGGCCCGGCGCGCTGCCCATGCTCTCGCACGCCCTGCTGGAGACCTGGCGCCGCCGCAAGGGCCGCATGCTGACGACGGCCGCGTACGAGGCAGCCGGCGGCCTCAACGGCGCGATCGCGGCCAGCGCCGAGGCAGTGTACGGGCAACTGTCCGAGTCCCAGGCCGCCGCCGCACGGCAGTTGCTGCTGCGGCTGGTCGAGCCGGGCCGGGGCACCGTCGACACCGGGCGCCCGCTGACCGGGGACGAACTCCAGGAGTGGGTCCACCCCGACCTGTCCGTGGTGGTCGAACGACTCGCCCGCGCTCGGCTGTTGACGGTCGACGAGGACGGTGTACACCTCGCGCACGAGTCATTGATCGGTTGCTGGCCTCGGCTGCACGGCTGGATCGAACAGGACCGTGAACGGCTGCGCCACCACCGTCGACTCACCGAGGCAGCCCGCGCCTGGCTGGAGCACGCCCACGACCCCGGCAGCCTCTACCGGGGGACCCGGCTGGCCCGTACCGAGGAGCTTTTCCCCGACCACCCCCATGACCCCGCGCTCACCGAGGCCGAACGGGCCTTCCTCGCGGCCGCGTTCGACGCCCGAAATGCCGAACGCCGGGCCGCCGCCCGTGCCACGCGCCGCTCCCGCGTGCTGGTGGGCGCGCTCTCGGCGGTCCTCGCGGTGGCGCTCGTCGCGGGGCTCGCTGCCTGGTGGCAGCACGACGACAGCCGGAATCAGCGGACCCAGAACACCGCACGCCGGATCGCGGCCGTTGCCGACGGCCTGCGCACCACCGACCCACGCGCCGCCCTCCTCCTCGGTGTCGCCGCTTGGCGCATCGCCCCCCTGCCCGAGACGCGCCGGGCCCTCCTCGGCTCCCTCGCCCAGCCTGAGGTGGACGCCTTCTCCGACCCCGCCTCCGGATTCCGCTCTCAGCGGTTCCTCGCCAACTCCGGCCGCACCCTCCTCAGTGTCGACGACCGTGCCTGGCAGACCTGGAACCTCGGCACCCGCCGCAGCACCGCTCACGGTGAACTGCCCGAGGGCGAGGTCCTGGCCGCCGGCCCCGACGCCCGCGTCCTGGCGATCGCGGGGCCGGACGGCCACGTACGACTGTGGGACTTCAGGGCGGGCGGGTGGACGGGGGGAGCGTCGCTGGCGGTGGGACGCGATGGGATCGCTTTCGGGTCGAGCGGGCGCAGCTTTGTGGTGGGTGAAGCCGGTGGGGGTGACGCCGACTCCGCATCCGGGGCCGACTCCGAAACCGACTCCGGCGCGGACGCCGTACGCGTGCGGGCCGTGGCCGATGGTGCCGTGCTGTTCGAGACGCGGGGGGCTACCCCGGCGAACGTTGCGCCGAGCGGTGACGACCGGCTGGTGGCCGTCTGCCGGACAGGGAAGGCGCCACAGGTCCGGGAGGTCGGTGGGGGCCGGGCGCGACACGGGAAGTGGGAGCGGGAGCAGGGGGTCTGCGATGCCGACTCGGCGGTGGTGTTCGGAGCCGACGGACGGTTCGCCGTCGTAGCGGGGGACCGGGTGCGGGTGTGGGACGTCCGTACTGGTGTCCGGGTCGCCGAGGTCCGTGACCCGGGTGTGCGGTACGCGTCGCTCAGCCGGGACGGACAGTTCCTGGCAACGGCGGGCTCCGCCGACGAGATCAGGGTCTGGCGGCTGTCCGTCCCGGCCGCCCCCGTTCTGCGGCACCCTCTGAACAACCAGCACCCGCACGGTGGTCCTGCCTGGGACCCTGACCTGCCGGTGTTCCGCTACCTGGAGGGCGGCACCGTCCACACCCTCGACCTGACGACCACCGTCACCGCCGCCTGGCGTGACCACCCCATGGACGCCGTTCTCATCAGCCCGGACGGCCGTCGATTCATCACCGCTCGACGCGCGACCGACGGCTACGTCTTCGAACTACGCGCCACCGACAACGGCCGGCTCGTCCGCACGCTGCCGCGCCAACCCTCGCCGGTCGCCGCCGCCGGCGGACGGGGCGGGACACCGCTCGCGCCCGCGGACACCGTCGCCCGAATGGCGTTCAGCCCCGACAGCAGCCGGTTGGTCTACGGCGTCACCGCGCCCGGCGGGCGGGCCGTGTCACAGTGGTTCACCGTCTGGGACCTGACCCGCGACCGGGAACAGAGCACGCTGGACGTGGGTTCGACCCAGTCCGGCACGGCGGTGACCGCACTCGCTCTGACCCCCGACGGCAGCATTCTCTTCACCACCCGCACCCCGCCCGGCGGCGAACCCGCGAACGAGATGTGGGACACCACCACCCGCCGACGGACGGAGTTGCTCACGGGCTCCGGCCTGGTCAGCGCCCGCCTCGCGCTCAGTCCCCGCACCGAACTGGTCGTCGGCGACAACCGGGTGGCCCGCAAGACCACCGACAGCATCGGCGCCCTGGACCTGGTCCAGGGCGACCGCATCAGCGCGCTGGCGTTCAGCCCCGACGGCAGCCGCGTGGCGGCGGGCGACCGCACCGGCCGCGTCGCCCTGTGGGACGGCGACATGCGCCGCCGCACGGGCATCCTGCGCAACGTCTTCCCGGCCCCGCTCGGCGACACTCCCGAAGCGGTGAGCGCCCTGGCCCTCAGCCCCGACGGCCACACCCTCGCCGTCGGCGGCGACGCCGGCACCATCCAGCTCTGGGACACCACCACCCAACAGCCTCTGGGCGGCCCGCTCCCGACCCATGGTGAGCCCACCGCCTCCCTCGCCTTCAGCCCCGACAGCACCACCCTTCTCGTCGCCGGCAGCCACGTCCCCCTCCGCCGCTACACGGTCGACGCGAGCCGAGCCGTGGCCAGGATCTGCGGCCGCGCCGGCAACACCGACCTGACGAGAGCGGAGTGGAGCACGCACGTACCTGACGCGCCGTACAGAAGGGTGTGTGGCCGGCCGGGCCGGTCCTGACAGGGGGCTTCGTCCCTGACGTGCCGGTCCCGGCTTCGTACACCGCCCGCACCGGGCGGCGTCGGCCGGTCAGCCGCGTTGTTGCCGGCGGGCACGTAGAGCGGCCCAGTGGCGCAGGCGCTCGGTGATCTGGGCTTCGTAGCCGTTGCGGGTGGACTGGTAGTACGTCTCGCGGTCCATGTCGTCGGGGAAGTAGTCGTCACCGGAGAAGCCGTCGGCTGTGTCGGGGTCGTACTGGTAGTCCTTGCCGTAGCCGAGGTTCTTCATCAGTCGGGTCGGGGGGCGGATTCCAGTCATCGTCGCAACACGGTGATCATTCCAGTGTTGCGACGAGCTTAGCGAAGAGGTTCGCGGGGGTGTTCCAGTTGAGGGTCTTGCGGGGGCGGCTGTTGAGTTCGGCGGCGACGAAGGCCAGGTCCTCGGCACCGAAGACGGACAGGTCGGTGCTCTTGGGGAAGTACTGGCGCAGGAGGCCGTTCGTGTTCTCGTTCGAGCCACGTTGCCAGGGGCTGGCGGGCTCGCAGAAGTAGACGGGGATGCCGGTGGCGCGGGTGAACTCGTCATGTCGGCTCATCTCGCTGCCCTGATCCCAGGTCACCGAGCGGGCCAGCTCGGCGGGGAGGTCGCCGAGGGCGTGGACGAGCGCGTCGCGGACCTGCTCGGCGCCACGGCCACCGGGCAGGTGGAGGAGTTTGACGTAGCGGGTGGAGCGGTCGACCAGGGTGCCGATCGCGGACCGGTTGTTCTTGCCGACGATCAGGTCGCCCTCCCAACTGCCTGCTATTTGGCGGTCGTTGAGCTCGTCCGGGCGGTGGCTGATCAGGGTGCCGGGGTCGATGAAGCGGGTGGCGCGCTCGTCGGGCCGGCGGCGTCGGCGGCGAGCGGGCCGGCCGCTGCGCAGGACGCCGGGGGTGCGCTCCAGGCCGCCGCGGTGCGGCAGATAGACGGCCTGGTAGACGGTCTCGTGCGCGAGGTGCCGCTCGGGATCGTCCGGGAAAGCGGTGCGCAGGGCCTGGCAGATCTGCTCCGGGCTCCACCGCCGGTCCAGACGCTGCTGGATGAACTCCTTCAGCTCCGGGTCACGCCGTATCTTGCCCTCCTTCGAGCGGGCCCGGCGCACGGCCGCCCGACGCTGCGCCTGAAAGGGGTGGTACTTGCCGGTGCGCGGGTCACTGTTGCGCCGCACCTCCCGGCTGATCGTGGCCGGGCTCCGGCCGAGCTCCCGGGCGATCGCGCGCAGCGAGTTCCCGGACCGGAGCAAATCGGCGATGACGAGCCGCTCGTCCTCGGCAAGGAACCGGTCTGAGGTCCCGTCGCGATGCCGCTCCTCGGTGATCGGCGCGTAGACACGCTCACGCCCGGTCTGGTCGACTTCCTTGCGTCCGTACCGCCAGCGAGTCCCGGTCCTGCGGTTGATCCCCACCTCGCGGCACGCCGCCGAGTTGCTCATCCCTTGCGCCATGAGGCGAAGGTAATGATCACGCTTGTCCGCCAACGGAGCAGGTCCGCGCTTCTTCGATGTTCGCCGCGGCTTGGCCATCGCAACACCCCGCAGGGTCAGGTGTTGCAACCACCTCTAGTACTCCAGCAGGATTTCGCTGTCTGGCCTGGTCTTTCGCCGGGTGGCGGGAGTGTAGCGGGACTTCAAGCGTGCGGGGGCGGTCTCACGGAGACCGCCCCTCGATCGTGCGACAACGCCGCAAGTAGTGACAGCGGCGGGCGACTGCTTGGCGTTGGCGGCGCCAGTTCGACCAGCTCAGCGCGTGGTGTCGTCTGCGGTGTCCGCTCAGGTGCGGGGGTAGGGCCCGACAAGCTGCCAGGAGTCGCCGAACCTCCGCCACTGTGAGCCCGATGACCCCGGGTGCCTCATCTGTTCCGCCCCCTTTTCCGAGAGCTGGTGTGCCGTGGCGGACAGGAAGGCGTGCGCGAGCATGGCCAGGGTGATGTGCCGGTACCAGCCCGTGTAGCGGCGGACCTCGTACTGGTCCAGGCCGCATTCGTTCTTCGCGGCCTGGAAGCACTCCTCGATCGCCCAGCGTGTGCCGGCGACCCGCACCAGCTCCTGGACGGTGACCTGAAGGGGTGCGTAGGCGAGGTAGTAGGCGATCTCGTGGGGCTTGCTGATGCTGCGCCGGGCCAGTGCCCATCGCATCCGGTGGGGGACCTCGCCCTGATAGTCGAACTCGGCGACGGCCGGCAGCCGCACTGCCGCCCAGTGGTAGACGCGGGGCCCCTTCGCGCCGTTGCCGCAGGAGATCTTCTCCCACGCTTCGTCCGGGGCCTGCGCGAACAGACCCTCGATCCGTGAACAGCCCACGCTGAACTGGGACTTGGGGACTGCCAGTACGTAGCCGACACCCGACTGCTCCAGCAGCCGGCGGAACCGGTTGTCCTGACCGTAGGCGGAATCCGCGGTGACCCAGGCGATGGGCAGCGTCGAGGCGAGGGCCCGCAGCACCATGTGCCGGGCCAGTTCCCCCTTGGTGGCGAACTCCCGCTCGTCGGGGACCCTTGCGGTGCGGCAGCGTTCCCGGTCCTCGGTCCATGTCTTCGGAAGGTAGAGCTCGCGGTCGACCAGGGCCCGGCCGCGGGCGGAGGCGTAGGCAGCGAAGACGCCGATCTGGCAGTTCTCGGTGCGGCCGGGGGCCCGTACTTCAATAAGTGCTCGGCAGAGGGGTGTTGGTGGGAGTCTGAGATATGACCCCGTGTCTGTCAGGCCGCGTTGCCGCTCGTGCTCTGCGGGCCAAGTTCGATCAGATCCTGCCGCACCTCGATGAGCGCCGCCGTCGGTTGTACCTGGCCAGTGAGGCGACGGCCCTCGGCCGCGGCGGAATCGTCCGGGTCGCCGCCGCCTCCGGCACCAGCACTGCAACCATCGCGCGAGGCATGGCCGAGTTGGCCGGTTGCCCCTCACCGACCCTGCGGGTCCGGGCTCCAGGCGCGGGCCGCAAGCGGCTGACAGACACCGACCCTGGTCTGCTGCCCGCGCTGGAGTCGCTGATCGAGCCGCACACCCGGGGCGACCCCGTCTCCCCGTTGCGGTGGACCACGCTGTCGTTACGGGCCCTGGCCACGACCCTCACCACACAGGGCCACCCGGTCAGCGCTTCAACCGTCGGACACCTGCTGCACACCCTGGGCTACAGCCTGCAGGGAACCGCGAAGACAACAGAGGGCATCAGCCATCCGGACCGCGATGCCCAGTTCACCCACCTCAATGCCACCGCCGCCGCGTTCCTCAACGATGCCCAGCCGGTGATCAGCGTCGACACCAAGGCCAAGGAATGGCTCGGCAACCGGGACCGGCCCGGTCGCACCTGGCGCCCGGGCAAGAACGCGATCAAGGTGGACTGCCACACGTTCACCACCAACGACCAGCCCATGGCGATCCCCTACGGGATCTACGACATCGCCAACAACAGCGGATGGGTCAACGTCGGCACCGACCACGACACCGCCCAGTTCGCGGTGGAGTCCATCCGACGCTGGTGGCAGCACCGCGGACGAACGGACCACCCGAATGCCACCCGGCTCCTGATCACCGCCGACTCCGGCGGCTCCAACGACCCCCGCCGCTGGACCTGGAAAAGCAACCTTGCCACCTTCGCACGAGAGAGCGGCCTGGAGATCACGGTCTGTCACCTACCGCCGGGAACTTCGAAGTGGAACAAGATAGAGGTGCGCCACGAGGCGTCACTGTTACCGGGCAGGGGTGAAAGAACCCTGCCGCCGGGCTGTCGCAGCAGCCCGGTGAAGCTGAGGGCAGCCGATCCGTGGAGACGCACGGAGAGGTGGGAGCAGCCCTGACAACGACGGAGCGCGTCGGTACTTCCAGACGGCGCGTGTCCGGCAAGCAAGACGAGACGCCGTACGAGAGGAACCAGTGCCTGACGTCCCGTAAGTGTTCCACCGGCTCCAATCTGGAGGATATGGGCCGGGTGCAGCGCACGCCGCCTTCTCGTGGGCGGCGACTTCGAAGCCGGTCTTTCGATGCTGGTGAGGAGGCCACGCTGAATGCCTGCGGCGTAGGTGTGGCGATGCTGTCGGGGTAGAGCTGGGCGGCTCACTCGTCGACCGGAGAGTGGTGAACGTGGGAAGCGTGCTGGAGGCGCCCTTCCCGGCTGACATCCAGTCAGCCGGTGGGCAGGCCCGTTGTCGGCCGACGGCTCCAGGACGTGGCGGAGGCCCCGTAGTAGTCCGAGCGCACGAGAGGTGCGCACATGGCGAAGGGGGCCAGCAAGTCAGTGGCCGAAGTACTGGAAGACCAGGAGGTTTTCGCCGGTGAATACCGACGAACTTGAGGCCGCCACGTATGTGGCGGAGCGACGGGTACTGGAGATCCAGACCAAGCTGCACCGTTGGGCCCGTGATGATCCTCATCGCAGGTTCGAGGATCTGTTCAACCTTGTCGCCGATCCCGCGTTCCTGCTGGTCGCGTGGGATCGGGTGCGGGGCAACAGGGGTGCGAAGACCGCCGGGGTGGATGGCCGTACTGCGGCCTCCATCGTGGAGCGGACGGGCGTCGAGGAGTTCCTCGGCGGGCTGCGGGACAGCATCAAGGACCGTAGTTTCCGTCCGCTGCCGGTGCGGGAGCGGATGATCCCCAAGCCGGGGGGCAAGTTGCGCCGGCTGGGGATCGCCACGATCGCGGACCGGGTGGTGCAGGCATCCCTGAAGCTGGTGCTGGAGCCGATCTTCGAGACGGATTTCCTCCCGTGCTCCTACGGGTTCCGTCCGAACCGCCGGGCTCATGACGCGGTGGCCGAGGTGCGCTTCTTCACGTCCAAGTCATATGAGTGGATCGTGGAGGGTGACATCAAAGCCTGCTTCGACGAGATTTCACACTCCGCTCTGATGGATCGGGTGCGCAATCGCGTCGGAGACAACCGCGTCCTGGCCATGGTGAAGGCGTTCTTGAAGTCGGGCATCCTCGGGGAGGATCGCCTGCTTCGGGAGACCACCGCCGGTACCCCACAGGGTTCGATTCTCTCGCCGTTGATGAGCAACGTGGCGCTGTCGGTCCTGGACGAGTACATCGCCCAGTCACCGGGAGGGCCGGGGTCCACGCCCTGGGCGAGGGCCAAGCGACGTCGTCAAGGTCTCCCCAACTACCGGCTTTCCAGGTACGCGGACGACTGGTGCCTGATGGTCTCCGGCACCAAGGACGACGCCGAAGCTCTGCGCGAGGAGATCGCGGAGGTGTTGTCCACGATGGGTTTGCGCCTGTCCGTGGAGAAGACTTTGATCACCCATATCGACGAGGGGCTGGACTTCCTCGGGTGGCACATCCAGCGCCACCGCAAACGGGGCTCCAGCCGCAGCTACGTCTACACCTATCCCTCGCGCAAGGCCCTCAAGGCCGCGATGGACAAGGTCAAGACGATCCGCCGCGGAACAGCCACCGGCCTGCCGCTGGACGAACTGCTCATCCAGATCAACAAGATGCTGTTCGGCTGGTGCATGTACTTCCGCCCCGGGGTGTCCAGCGCGACCTTCCAGTACCTCAGCTCGTACACATGGAGCCAGGTCATGAAATGGCTGCGCCGCAAACACCACCGGATCAACAGGAAGGACCTCCGCCGCCGCTACTGCGGTGGAGGTTGGTGGCCATCAGGAGAGGAACGGACATTGTTCGATCCCGGCAAAGTGCGCACCACGCGCTACCGATACCGGGGAACGGTCATCCCTTCACCCTGGCCGACCACCGGATGAAGACAACTGTCCATGGCTGAACGGGACTTGTGGAGCGCCCGGTGCCGTGAGAGCGGCACGCCGGGTGCGGGAAGCGGCTCCGGGGAAACGGCTCGATCGAAAGACGAGACCGCGCCCCGGGCCGACTTCACCACCGGATGTTCTGTCACATCACCGCGAACTGGCGGGGGCGGCCGCTGACCAGCTACCAGGTCGTCCTCGAGACCATCGCCGCCACAACAACCAAGACCGGCCTGACCATCGGGGCCGAACTGGACACAGGCAGCTACGACCTCGGCATCAGCGTCACACCCGCCGAGTTCCACGCCCTTCCGATCACACCCAACACCTTCCACGGTGACTGGAACTACACACTGTCTCCCGTTCCACCGCGAGCGCCAGACGCGCTGGCAACGACACACCGGACCGACCCAGCCCTGACCGCGATGCTCACCGATCCGGCCCTGACCGGCATGTCACGAACCGCCTTCGAGTCTTTGGTGGCGGTCTCGGAGCCTTTCTGGGACGCCTTGGCCGAGGCAGCATTCCAGCGACGCTTCCACCGCCCGCGCACCTACCGCCACCCACAGACCAGCAGCGTGGACCACACCCACCGGCTCCTGGCAGCCATCCTCCGCCGCCGCAGAGCGATGACCATGACGTTCCTGGCTCAACTGCTGGGCGTCAACCGCACCAACCTGTCCATCCAGTACCAGGACGCAAAACGGCTTTTGGACCTGCATCGGATCCTCGTCACGCCGATACCCGGATCGCCCGCCCGCACACTGGAACAACTACACGCCCGAACAACCCCCGCGGAAACCCGCCGCTGACAGTTATTGAAGTACGGGCCCCGGCGGTGCCGGAGTACTGCCTTTGGACTCCGGCGGATGTAGTGCCCTTCTTCAGGAACCCGGTGTCGTCGATGATCAGTACACCGTCGGGGCGGCCGAGGTGTTCGGCGACGTAGGCCTGCAGGTCGTCGCGGATGTCGTCGGGGTTCCAGCGGGCTCGGGAGAGCAGGTGCTGCAGTCCGTCCGGGGTGGCGTGGCCAGCGTGTTCGGCCAGTTGCCAGCTGTTTTTGCGGGCCACCGGGGCGAGCAGTGCGCGCACGTAGTCCCGCATGCGGCGGCGTGGTTCGACACGGCCGAAGTGGCGCCCGATGGTGGTGAAGAGGTGGTCCAGGTTGCGGTCCCAGGTCTCGGCTGCCTGTTCGGTGATCACGACCCGAGGCTTCCCAGGCCCGGGGCGACCTTGCCATCGGGGGCACTCCTTCGAGGGACGTGCGGGCAGAAGCCGTCCGTGACGACTTCCCGCCCACTACACTCCCACCGCTCGACGTTTCCCCAGGTCAAGCCACGAAGTACTGCTGGAGTACTAGAACCCAAGTCGTTCCCATGGGGCCAGAGAAGTCGTTCACAGCAGCCGTGGATGCCCCGGATGACCTTGTTGTAGGTCTGCTGGGCCTCGGTCAGCTCACCTCCTGCTTGCTTCTTGACGGGGTGACGGAAGCCGGGGCCGGCGTTCTCGTAGCCGAGGTCGACCAGGGCCGGTATGCCCGGTTCAGCGGAGATGCGGTCCAGGGCGTCGGTCAGGCCGTGGTGGCGGGCGCGGGTCGGTGTCGTGCTCACGGCCGTGCCGTACCGGGAGATCCAGATCCGCCAGCCGTCCGGAGTGGCAATGACCTGCACGTTCCCGCCATGGTGCTTGTGTTTTCCGGACCACCACAGGTCCGCGCGGTTGGGACCGGTGGCGGAGACGCGGTCGGTGCCAGTCGGTAGTGATCCTGCGCTGGTTTTTCGACGACATCCGTCTGTCGCTGGCGGCGACGGTGCCGGTCGGCCAGGTAGGTGCCAACCGCCCGGTCAAGGGCGTCACCGTCAACAGCCCTCAGAACACGGCTGCTCGTGGCCGCCGAAGGAGTGCGCCGCCGCCTGAGCAGGTGGCGCTGGATCCCGATCAGTGTCATGAGTGCGTTCGCGGCACGCCTACCCACTCTGCCAGTTCGTCGATGCTCCTCGTTCCCGAGACGACCGCGCGGGCACACAGCAGCAGGATCGCTGTCAGCGAGTACCACCGGCCCCGCCGTACGCGTGTGTCGGGCATCGAGTCGAAGGATGGGCGCAACTCTGCGACCCGGCCGGTGTCCCGCCGACCCCGCTTCACCCGCACGGCAGGGATGGGAGAAGACGCAGCAGCAGGCACGGGCCACCTCGTGATCATCGGGCTTGGACACCACAATGATCACGAAGCCCGTGCCTGCCCTGCTGTCCACCCCGACTGGTCACAACCCGACCAGCCGCACGACTCCGGAACTTGCAACCGCCCTGCCGGTCCTCCCTCTCCGTCCTGCCTGACTTGCGGGCCGGCCTAGCTGTCGCTGAAGGTGTCTGCGGACACGGTGGTGATCACCACCTTGCCGGGGTAGGCGGTCACCAGCGGGTCGGTGACGGACGCGGGAGCGTCGGTCTTTACCACGACCTTGTCGTTCACGCCGTCGTAGCGGACGGTCACGCCGTAGTTGGTGGTGTCGCTGCTGGCGCCCGCGATCCGGTCGACGGCCGCGGTCTGGATGGCCTTGATCTGGGCGAAGGTGAACTGAGCACTCTTCGCGGTGGTCGGGGTGGGCCAGTCGGTCGGGATCTGCGCGTCCGTGGAGGTCCAGTAGGGCGGCTTCGCCAGGTTGTTGATGTCACCGGTGTAATCGGAGGGGAAGATGAGCACCGGTCCCCTGGCGGGGTCGTCGAACGCGGTGAGCGCGCAGTTGTAGTCGGCCAGGGCCTGGACCTGCTGCCACTGCAGCGACGTCCGTCCGTCACTGACACCGCTCTTCGGCGCCGCGGGGTCGGCGATGTCGTTGGCCATGGCGGTCTCGTACGGTGCGCACCTGCCGTCCGGGGCCTTGTCGCTCTCGATCCTGAGCTTGCCCGGGTACTGGGTGGTCAGCGGGGCGGTGACCGAGGAGGGGGCGTTGGTCTTCACCACCACCTGGTCGATCGACCCGTCGTAGGAGACGTCCAGCCGGTAGGTGCTGTCGCCGTCCGGCTGCACCTGAGCTGTGACCGCGTCTTCGAGGGCGTAGAGGTCACTGGTCGTGAACAGTTGGCTGATCCCGCGGGTGAAGTCGGGCCAGGAGGTGGGGGTGTTCCCGTACTCGTCGGTCCACCCAGGCGGCATCTCCGGGTTGTTCCAGTCGCCGGGGTAGTCCTTGGGGAAAATGATCACCGGTCCGTATCCGGTGTTGTCCTGGAAGGCCGTGAGTGCACCGTTGTAGGAGGTGATGGCCTGTATCTGCGCCCACTCCAGTTCGGTGGCGCCGGCGTTCGTCAGCACTTCGGAGGGGGACAGCGCCCGGTTGTAGAGGCGGAAGTCCCGCATCCGGCCCTTGAAGTACTTGTCGTTGGAGTACAGCGACCGGCCAATGTAGTTCGCGAGGGTCGTCCCGTTGCCGATCGAGCCGGGGGTGATCGTCACATTGGTTTTGCGGGCCTTCTCCGCGCCGTTCTCGTAGAGGATGCCGGTGGTGCCTGTCTGGGTGTAGGTGATGTGCTTCCACATGCCGCGTGTCAGCTGGTATGTCGTGTCCGACGGCTGGATGTCCTGCTTGGCGGTGTAGTCGGTCATCGACAGTGAGGTCCGGAAGTTGTTCCCGGTGGTGAACAGGTAGCCGTTGCCCATGGAGCCGCTGGTGTTGCCCATCCCGTACAGGAAGTACGGCTTGCCCATGGTCGGGTCGATCCATGTTTCGAAGTCGACGGTGATCGAGTTCAGTCCGGCCATGATGCTGTCCGGCATCTTGACGTAGGTGTTGGAGCCGTTGAAGCTCAGCCCCTGATCGCCCTTCCAAACGGCGGTGCCATTGACCGTGCCGTCGTGGTTCTGGCCGGAGGAATCGTGGGCGACGGTGCCGGAGGTTTCGTCTAGCTTGTAGCGCAGGATCAGACCGTTGGTGATGTCGGCCTGTGCGGGGGCGGCGGTCATCAGTGCCGTGCCGGCCCCCAGGAGCAGGCACAGGCCGGTGGCGAGGAGACCGGCGGCCCTCCGTCGCCGTCTCGGGGTGGGGGCGGCGGTGCCAGCGGCGTGCACCGTGTCGGCCGGATTCCTTCTTCGCATCGTCTTTCCTTTCAAAGCTTCACGGAGCTGTGCCCGAGCAGGGCTTCACTCGCGGCCTGTCGGCCTCGCTCTGCTCAGAAGCCTCGTTGCGGGAGCTTGGAGCGGTAGGAAGTCAGCGGCCCTTCGAAGTCGCGAGGACGTACTGCGCAAACTGGTTAGCCGTGACGAGGACGACCAGCGCGATGGCGCCGGCCTCGGTGATTCTGTAACCATTCATTGGGCGGTCATCGCGGGCGCCCTGGGGCCGGCGGAGGAGCGCGTTGAAATGGGCGCTCAGTGTGCCCCAGTTGTTTTGCTGCGCGACCAGCTGTGGTGGGATCCGGAGGTTGGCGTCACGGCCCATGATCGGGGCTATGAAGTCCCGCATGGGGCGGAACCGGGCGGCTTCCGAGATGAACTGAGCCATCCTCAGCGCACCCCGTGCCATGTTCCTCGTGTTGTTGGAGTCGTACAGGTACCAGGCGGCAGAGCTGATGGTGGCGCGGCTGACGTTCATGCGCGAACGGGTCTCGCCGGCTGCGTTTTCGAGGGCGCCGTAGCCTTCCCCGAAGGGAGTCCGAGCGACACTGGCGGGGAGGCGCGTGACTTGGTCTTGTGTCCGCGCGGCCTCCCTGGACTCCCGTGTGACAGTGCGGTTGCCCATGTAGTGGTAGACGTTGTTGTGGTCCCACCAGCCGAGGAGGTACAGGTCCCCCCGGTTCAGTTGCAGGCGCACGAAGTCGTTGCTGCCCCACATTTGGATGTCGACCTGGTAATACGGCTGGGCAGGGTTAGTGGGGGTGTGGATTGTCTGGGCGCCCCCAGCACCTGGTACTTGGGTGCTGCCGCCGTCAGCGATGCCCAGGCGGATGTTGTTGATGAAATTCACGTAGGCCCAGCGGCCGTCAGTTCCGATCCGGAACAGGGGGTTGTCGTCGTAGGCTTGTGCGGACGGCAATTTCCCCATGGGGCCCACCAGCGTGGCGACCAGCCCCAGCACAATGGCGACCAGCAGGGTGATGGTGCGGGGCCTCGCGAGGGGCCCGCTGCTGACCAGGCTCAGGGACCGGCTCGGCGGTGCGGCCGTTGGTTTGTTGTGCGAGGCGGGGGCCTCGTTGATGACAGGTCTGTTCATGGGCTCTGCGCTCTCCAGGTGCGTGATGTGCGGGATTGCGGCTGACCGCTTCGGGGCGTCGACGGACGGCTGCGGCAGGCGCGTACCGGACATCACGACTCCCCTCACGGCGCGGTGCCCGGCAGGCCTTCGAGGCCGCCGTGTGCCGGGAGTTCGGCCTGCCGTGACGTGGCCCAAGGGTGGGGCCCGGGGCACCTGCCCCACCACTCGTGCGAATACCGGTTCCCGCCGACCCGGTAGTTCTACGAGGCAGGGGGCTCCTGCGTGGCCCACCAGACAGCCACCTGCGCCCGACTGCCGAAGCCGAGCTTGGCCCGGATGTTCCCCACGTGGAAGTCGACCGTGCGCGTCGAGACACTGAGCTCGGCGGCGATCCGCCGGTTGCTCATGCCCTTGGCCACCAGCGCGGCCACCTCCCGCTCCCGGCCGCTGAGGATGCTCGGGGCTGGGGCTGGGGCTGGGGCTGGGGCTGGGGCTGGGGCGGCGGTGCCGGTGCCGGTGCTGGTGTCCAGGGCGTCGTCGATGGCGCGGCTCGGGCTGTCGTGGCCGCCTCCGACGACGAGGGCCCGCTCGTACGCCTCCGGACCCAGTGCTCCTATGACCGACTCCGCGCACCGCGCGTGGTACTCGGCCATCGGCGGGCCGAACACGGAGACGCTGGTGCCGATGTCCTGCCACAGCCCGCGCGCGGCACCCAGCAGCAGTCCCGCCCGCTCGTGCTCGCCGTGCAAGGCGGTGACCCAGGCGAGCGTCTCCAGCATCAGTGCGGCGCTGAGCGGCTCGTTGAAGCCCCGCTCGATCTCCAGCCCGGCCCGGTTCAGAGCCAGGCTCTCCTCCAGGTCACCGCGCTGCAGGGCGTCATAGCCCAGCGTCCACAGCGCGTGCGCGCGACCCCACCGCTCACCGTGCGCCTCCGCCAGAGCGAGCGCCTGCCTGCCGGCCTCCGCCGCACGCGGGTCCCGGAGGTGGTTCCGGGCGGCGGCCAGCTGGAACAGTGCGAAGACCGCCGAGGCTCCCCCCTCGGCCGCCGCGTGGGCGGCGACCGCGCCCTCGTGCAGGGCTACGGCCTCCTCCAGCCGCCCCTGGAAGCCCGCCAATGAGCCGAGGAGGTTCATGACGTCCGCGCGCACCACCGGATCGTCCTGCCGCTCGCCCAGCTCACCGGCCTCGGTGAGCCACTGGCCGGCCGCCCCATGGTCGCCCTGGAGCAGTGCCACCCAGGCCGCGGCGCACAGCGCCCGGGCGCGGGCGGGGGTGGGCTCGGGCGCGGCGGCGAGCGCCCGTTCGAGCTGTCGCCGTCCTTCGCCGAGGAATCCGCCGGCGCACCAGTGGAAGCGCAGTGCCGCGGCCAGCGCGAGGGTGGCCTGCGGATCGTCGTCGTGGCCGAGTGCCGCCAGCAGATCGGGGTGTTCGGCGCGCAGCCGGGCCAGGGCCTCCTCCTGGCCGGGGCCGTACCAGTGGTCGGCGATCCGCTCGGCGAGGGCGAGGTGGAAGTCGCGGTGCCGCCGCAGCAGGCGCTCCTCCTCGCCGGACTCCGCGAGCCGCTCCCGGCCGTACTGGCGGATGGTCTCCAGCAGCCGGTAGCGGGGCAGGCCCTGGCCCTCGGCTTCCGTGGGCAGGACGACGGACTGGGCGACCAGCCGGTCGAGGAGGTCCAGCACCTCGTGTGGAGGGACGCCCTCGTCGCCCTCGTCGGCGCAGACCTCCTCGGCCGCGTCCAGGCCGAAGCCGCCGGCGAAGACCGACAGTCGGTTCCACAGCAGCCGCTCGGCCGGGGAGCACAGCTCGTAACTCCAGTCGATCAGCGCGCGCAGCGTGCGCTGCCGAGGTCGTGCGGTCCGGCTGCCGCCGGTGAGCAGCGCGAAACGGTCCTCCAGCCGGTTCACCACCTGTTCGACGCTGAGCGTGCGCAGCCGGAACGCTGTCAGCTCGATGGCCAGTGGCAGGCCGTCCAGGTCCGCGCACAGCCGGGTGACCGCGTCCCAGTTCGCGTCGGTGATGCGGAAGTCGGGCCGTACGGCGGCGGCCCGGTCCCGCAGGAGTTCGACCGCGTCGTCGGGCACCTTCAGGGGCGGCACGGTGAACACGTGCTCGCCGGCGATGCCGAGCGTCTGGCGGCTCGTCGCCAGGACGTGCACCCCGGGGCCGGCCGCCAGCAGCGTGCCGGCGAGCTCGGCGGAGGCGTCGACGACGTGTTCGCAGTTGTCCAGGACGATCAGTGCACGGCGCCCGGCCAGGTGCTCGGCGAGCCGGCCGAGAGTGGGCCGGGTGCCCTGCTCCACCATCCCCATGGCGGCGGATGCCGCACTCGCCACCGCCGAGGGCTCCCGCACGGGCGCGAGATCCACCAGCCAGGCTCCGTCGGGAAAGGCATCCCCGGCCCTGGCCGCCACCTCCAGTGCCAGCCGCGTCTTTCCCACGCCGCCCATCCCCGTGAGCGTCAGCAGCCGCGCCGAGCCGAGGACGCGGTGGACTTCGGCGATGTCATGGCGCCTGCCCACGAACGTGGTGAACGCCTCGGGCAGGTTCCCTGCCCGGGACGTCATGACGGTCACGTCCGTCGCCTCCAACCCACCTCAGGACCCACCCACACAGTACAAAAGCGGCATCAATATCACATCCTAGGGTGCATCCCGCAAATGGGAGCCGCACGGCCCCGTTGCCCGCACGAACCGCATGCCGTCCACGCCGGCCGGCCGGGTCCGTCCCTCGCGGACGGAATCGACATCATCCCGGGCCGGCCAATCACCGCCATTGGTCAGCCGCGCGACATCGCGGCGATGGCGGTGTTCCGCGCTTCTCCCGCTACCCGGTACATCGCCGGTGCCGAGTTTCTGGTGGACGGCGGGGCCAAGGCATAGCGGAAACTCGCACGAATGAAGCCGCCCGGTAAGGGGGCCGCTAGAAATCGCCTGAGAGTGTCTTCTCGGCTCCGCCACTGACACCGACACCGACGTCGGCGTCACCTGCGGCGGCGGCAGGAAAGAGTCGCTGCACGGCAGCGACGACGGCGGCGCGGCGGGCTGACGGGGAGGGGTCGCGGACCTGGTCGGCCGCCGCGTCCACGAGGTCGAGTTGGCCGGCCCAGGCCGTGGCGAGCTGGCCGACGAAGACGAGGACGTCGATGGGGTCCCAGGCGGGATCCAGGTGACCGGCCTCCTGCGCCTTGCGGAGCTGCTCTGCCTTTCTGCGGAAGGTTTCCTGGGTGACGGAGTCGGCGGCGTCGCCGGCGAGTTCCAGGCGCCCCCAGCTCATGAACCGGAAGCGGTCGGGGTGCCGGAGGAAGTAGTCGTGCACTCGCCCCGCGTACTCGGGCAGATCGGTGGGGTCCAGGTGGGTCGCCTCGAGCACTGCGGCCAGCTCCTGTTCGGCGACGAACCGGTAGAGCTCTTCCTTGCTGCGGAAGTACGCATAGAGGCGTTCCGAGCTGGTCTTCGCGGTCTTGGCGATGCGGGTGATCCGTGCGCCGGCGATTCCGTACCGGGCGAACTCGGCCCGTGCCGCGGTGACGATACGGTCACGGGTCGAGTCTGCGCTGGTCGAAGCTTCCATGTTTGAAGACTACCCAACCAAAAAGATCTGTTTGGCGGAGGCTGCCCGCAGGGCGTACAGTAAAAACAAATATTTTGGTTTGACCTGAGGAACGCGTCATGCAGCAGCGGACACTCGGCGGCCAGGGCCTGGAGGTCTCGGCGATCGGCTACGGCTCGATGGGCCTGACGATGGCCTACGGCCCCGGCGACGAGCAGGAGGGTGTCGCCGCCATCCGGCGCGCCCACGAGCTGGGCGTCACCTTCTTCGACACCGCCGAGGTCTACGGCTGGGGCTCGAGCAACAACGAGGTTCTGCTCGGCAAGACGGTGAGCGACTTCCGTGACGAGGTCGTACTGGCCACCAAGTTCGGCTTCGCGCAGACCGAGCAGGGACTGGGCCTCAACAGCCGCCCTGGCCACATCCGCACCGTCACCGACAACAGCCTGCGCTACCTCGGCGTCGACCAGATCGACATCCTCTACCAGCACCGCGTCGACCCGGACGTGCCGATCGAGGACGTCGCGGGCACCGTCAAGGAGCTGATCGACGCGGGCAAGGTCAAGTGTACTTCGGTCTGAGCGAGGCCGGCCCGCAGACCATCCGCAGGGCGCACGCCGTGCAGCCGGTCTCCGTCCTGCAGACCGAGTACTCCCTGTTCGAGCGGGACGTCGAGCAGCTCTTCTCGCTCCTCGACGAACTGGGCATCGGCTTCGTCCCCTATTCACCGCTCGGCTATTCACCGCTCGGCCGCGGCTTCATCACCGGCACGGCCAAGCCCGCCAGCGAATACGACGCCACCGACATACGCAACGTCGACCCCCGCTGGCAGCCCGGCAACTTCGAGAAGAACGTCGAGGCCGTGGGCAAGCTCGGCGACCTGGCCGCGACCAAGGGCATTTCCGTCTCGCAGCTGGCCCTGGCCTGGCTGCTCACCCGGGGCGAGCGCATCGTGCCGATCCCCGGCACCCGCAGCGTCCAGCGCATCGAGGAGAACGCCGGCGCTGCCGACGTCGCTCTGACGGCGGCGGACCTCGCCGCGATCGACGAGATCCTGCCGCACGGCGGCTTCGGCGCCCGCTACTCCGAGGAGCACGCGCCCGTCTGGATCTGAGTCCGCCCCGCAACCCGATCCGACCTTCCCGACGGACACCGCTGGGCCCCTCACCCCGAGGGCCTCGGTAGCCCGCGCACCTGCCGCCCGGAGCCAGCAGATGGGTTTGGCGCTGTAGGAAACCACGGACCAGGACCCCGATCAGGAGCAGCAGACCGTCGTCATCACCGGCGCCGGCGACAGCATCTGCCCCTCCGCCGCACGGACGCCGGCCGCCGAGGGCGAGGAGGTTGTCCTCGTGGGCCGGCGACCGGCCAAGACGGCGGCCGCCGTGCAGGCCCTGGGCGCCCGCGACTACGTGGCGAACTCGCCGTCCTGGCGCAGGTGTGCGACCTCGCCACCAAGCTGCAGGCGGCCTACCCGTGCCGCGGCGGGTCGGCCAACAACGCCGACTTCGTCCACTACAGCCGGGCACTCGCCGCCGGCTGGGCCATCGCCGGCGGCATCATCGAAGGCGCTGCCCGCCACCTCGTCGCCGACCGACTCGACATAACCGGCAGCAGGTGGAGCGTCCCAGGCTCCGAGGCCCTCCTCAACCTCCGCGCCGTCATCGACAACGACGACTTTCCGGCGTACAGCCACTCGAAGGCCGCGTCGAGCACCCGTAGACCCGGCACCGGCGGTATGGGTTGCCGTTGTCGTTCAGGCATGCCCTGGCAACCGGAAGGAGGATGCCGACGGAGCCCAGGCCGGTGACGTAGGCGGCCACCCCGACGGCGGCCGCGAGCGACGATCAGCCGCCGGGAGGCCGTCTCACCGACCGCGCGCTGGTGGTCAGGCGGCGGCTCGCTCGCCGGCGGGCCGGCGGCGCAGGGTGGGCTGCTGGAGGGCCGGAGGGAGGTAGGCGGACTGGTCGGGCGAGCCGACGTTGGTGCCGGGTGGAACGATCTTGTCGATCCGGTCGAGGATCTCGTCGGTGAGCGTGACGTCGACGCCGGCGAGCAGGTCGTCGAGCTGCTCCATCGTGCGGGGCCCGATGATCGCACTGGTCACACCGGGATGGGCGATCGCGAACGCCATGGCGAGGTGGGTCGTCGGCAGGCCCAGCTCTTCGGCGAGCGGGACGATCTGTTCGACGGCGTCGAGCCGACGCTCGTCACTGAAGCTGGTGAAGATGGCGGCGCGGCGCAGGTCGGTCTGCTGACCCTTGCGGATTCGCCCGGTGAGCATCCCCTTCGCGAGCGGGCTCCACACGAGGACGCCCATGCCGTAGCGCTGGGCGACGGGCAGGATCTCGGCTTCGATGCCACGGTTGAGGATCGAGTAGGTCGGCTGTTCGGTGCGGAGCCGTTCCAGGCCGCGCCGCTCGGCCACCCACTGGGCTTCGACGATGTCGGAGGCGGGCATCGTGGACGAGCCGATCGCGCGGACCTTGCCGCTGCGGATCAGGTCCGTGAGCGCGGAGAGTGTCTCCTCGATGTCGGTGTCCGGGTCCGGCCGATGGATCTGGTAGAGGTCGATGTGGTCGGTCTGCAGGCGGCGCAGCGACTGTTCGACCGCGGTGATGATCCAGCGCCGCGAGTTGCCCCGTTGGTTGGGATCGTCGCCCATCGGCATGTGCAGCTTGGTCGCGAGGACGACGTTGTCGCGGCGTCCTTTGAGGGCCTTGCCGACGATCTGCTCCGACTCGCCGCGGCTGTAGGCGTCGGCGGTGTCGACGAAGTTGATCCCGGCGTCCAGGGCCTTGTGGATGATGCGGATCGAGTCGTCGTGGTCGCGGTTGCCGGCGGCTCCGAACATCATGGCGCCGAGTGCGTAGGGACTGACCTTGATGCCGGTCCGGCCGAGGGTGCGGTACCGCATGAGGGCTCCTGAGATGTGGTCGAGGTCGTGGTGAGCACCCTGTCGGTGCCGTACCCTTGACCTAAGCGGAAAGCTATTCCGGAACTATATGGAAAGCCTTTCCGGTTATGCAAGAGGGGAAGTGTCGTGGCAGAGAACTCAGTGCCGACTGGAGTCGGCTCGGCGGGTCCGGGCGGTCTCGAACGCGCTCCGCGCCGGTTGCGTGCCGACGCGCAACGCAACATCGACGCCCTGCTCGAAGCGGCGAAGGCCGTCTTCACTAGCTCGGGCGTGGACGCACCGGCGAAGGAGATCGCCGATCCGGCCGGCGTCGGAGTCGGAACGCTGTACCGGCACTTTCCGCAGCGTTCGGATCTGGTGAAGGCGGTGTATCAGCGCGAGGTGGATGCCTGCGCCGACGCGGCCCCGGCACTGGCCGCAGCTCACGAGCCGGGAGTGGCACTCGCGAGGTGGCTGCACCGGTACACCGAGTTCCTCGCGACCAAACGGGGACTCGCCGCCGCACTTCACTCCGGAGATCCGGCGTTCGACGCCCTGCCCGCCTACTTCATGCAGCGCCTCGGACCTGCTCTCGGGTCACTGCTCGCCGCCGCCGCAGCGAGCGGCGAGATCCGTGCCGACATCGGCGCCAAGGACCTCCTGTACGCTGTCGCCAACCTGTCTCAGCCCGCAGGCGACGACGGAGTCGCGTACAGCCAACGCATGGTCGCGCTGCTCATCGACGGATTGCGCTATGGCGGCGCACACTCTTGACCCGCGGGTTCTGGGGTTCCCAATTCCGGGTGCCCGGCCGTCCGTCGACCATGGCGTCACACCACGCCTCGCGATGTACCGGGCCCTCAGCACACAGCCGGACCACTCGATCACAGCCGAGCGCTCCGCCCAGAAGCTCCTCGGTGTGACACCCCGGACGGCGAGCAAGTGGCTGGCTGACATCGATCTCTGAGCCCGGCGGGCCGGAGGGGCGGGACGGCCGTCGGACGTCAAGTGGGAAGTGCGGAGGGCAAAGCAGCGCCAATGAGGGGCTGTTCGGCCCAGACGGTCTTCCCGCAGCTCCCATAGCGGCTGCCCCAACGGCTGGTGAGCTGGGCAACGAGGAACAGACCGCGACCGCCTTCGTCAGTCGTGCGTGCTCGTCGCAGACGCGGCTGGGTGTTGCTGGGGTCGGTCACCTCGCAGACGAGGCTCTCGTTGTAGATGAGGCGCAGGCCGATCGGTCCGCCTGCGTAGCGGACCGCGTTGGTCACCAGTTCGCTGACCACGAGTTCCGTGGTGAAGGCAGCCTCCTCAAGTCCCCACTCGGCGAGCTGGCGAGTAACGACCTCCCGAGCTTGGCGCACGACAGCGGGATCGGCCGGGAACTCCCAGTAGGCCGTGGTGTCCTCGGTCAGTGCGCGGACACGGGCGAGGAGGAGAGCGATGTCGTCGCGGGGCGGGGGGTCGACGGCATCGGCGAGTACCGAACGGCCGACGTCGATCAGCAGCGGCTCTCGGCAGGAGAACGTGGCAAGGCTGTCGGCCAGGTACCGCAGGCCAGCATACGAGTCCGGGTGGAAGCGGCGGAGGAGACCGTCGGTGTAGAGGGCCAGGATGCTGCCCGGCTCCAGATCGACCGTGGTTGTTTCGAACGGCATGCCACCCACCCCCAGGGGCGGCCCGGGGGAGAGTTCGACGTCGCGGACGGTGCCGTCAGGCCGCAGGACAAAGGGCGGCGGGTGGCCGGCACTGGCCAAAGTGCAGCGGCGGGTCACAGGGTCGTAGACGGCATATACGCAGGTGGCGCCGATGGCGTCCTGGCGCGTGGGGTCGGCTTCGGCCGCGAGGCGGATCACAAGGTCGTCGACGTGGGTGAGGAGTTCGTCGGGCTCCAGCTCCAGGTCGGCCAGAGTCTGGACAGCGGTGCGCAGGCGCCCCATGGTGGCTGTGGCGTTCAGACCATGACCGATGACGTCACCGACAACGAAGGCCACACGCAGCGACGGCAGAGGAATGACGTCGAACCAGTCGCCGCCGATTTCGGCACCGTCGGCGGCAGGCAGATAGAGGCCCGCTGTCTCCGCCGCCGGGCTGTCGGTGATGGAGCGCGGGAGAAGACGTTGCTGCAGGACGACCGCCGCGCGGTGCTCGCGCGTATAGCGGGGGGCGTTGTCCACACTCAGCGCTGCCCTCGACGCGACCTCCGCCAGCAGCTCCGTCTCCTGCTGATCGAAGGGCCGGGATTCCCCGGTGCGCCACAGAGTGACGGAGCCAAGCATGAGGCCACGGGCGAACAGCGGGGCGGCGACAAACGAGTGCGCTTTCTCGGGGACGAACAGGCGATCCAGTTCCGGATCACCCATGCGAGTGGCCTTCGTTCGATCGGACATCGTGAAGACCGCACCTTGCTGAAGCGCTCGCATGACAGGGAGGTCCGGGAACGAGGGAACCACCTCGCCGGGCTGGAGGAGCGTTGCGGGCCAGGCCCCCTCAGCCGAAGCCACTGCGGCTCTGCGCAGGTGAAGCTGCCCTCCGCCGAGGATCTTGGGGGGCTCGTCGCCGTCGAACACCGCCTCGGCCAACTCCATCCAGGCCATGTCTCCGAGAGCGGGGACGAGCACGTCAACGAGGTCCTGGGCCGTGCGCTGGACGTCGAGGGAGGCGCCGATCAGGACAGACGCCTGGTGCCGCAGTTCGAGGTCACGGCGTGCCCGCCACCGCTCCGTGGCGTCCGTGACGAACGTTGCCACTCCCGCCGGGAGTCCCCGGGAGTCCTTCAGCCGGACGGCGGACAGGTAGAAGTGACCCTGGAACCCAAGGTCCTGTGACGAGCGTCTGCGCTGCTCGTACGCGACCAACGGCGCTCCTGTGGAGAGCACCTCGCGCAGCGCTGCCTCGGCATCCCCGGCATCATGCGGATCCAACAGGTCCGCCAGACACTTGCCCACAGACAGAGCGGGACCCATGTTGGTTCGCACCAGCCGCAGATCCGTGTCGTGAATGCCGATCCCGGTCCGTTCCTGGGACAGCAGCGCCTGCAGGACGCGTACGCCCTGTTCCCAGTCGGTTGTGCTGTGCAGTGGTGCGGCCAGAACGAAAAACTGAGAGCACCCTCCCAACTGCTGCACCCGGAAGGCGACCTCGATCGAGCGGCCGGAGCGGTGCCGTATCAGTGCCTGCCCTGACGCCGATCTCCCAAGATCGTTGGCGTCAGCTCCCCAGCGCTGCCCGGAGGGGCCGACGAGTAGATCCCTGACGGGCCTCCCGTAGACCTCTGCGGCCGTCCAGCCCACGAGCTCTGCGGCTTCGGCGGACCAGCCCACCACCGCACCCTGGATGTCGAGCAGGGCCGTTGCGATGGCGTCCAAGCCGGACGGCGAGTGGCGATTCGAATGGTTCATCTAGTTCGATCTCCTTACGGAGTGAACTATCCCATTATGTCCTGCCTGGAGTCGACGCGCCGATGCGGCGGCACGGCCGCCTGCGCCTGCTTCTCCATGCGGGTACGTTACTCGGTACGCTGGTACTCCTTATCAGGGATCGATGTTCGTGCCCGGAGGACCACCCACCGCTTCCGGCGGGGGATGCTCATACGAGGCTGTTGCGGTGACGGCCCAAACCCGCGCGGCGGTACGGACGCGTCGGGACGAGTTGGTGCATACCCGGCCTGGTACCCGGCCCGGTCGTGCCGACTGAGCTTCCCACGGGGGAGTCGTAAGGGGAGTTTCCTCCTGGTCGCACGGGCGGCGGCCAGTGGCACGGCATACGCGCCCTGGCCGATTCTTCCGAGCGTGTGCATGGTTGAGCTTTCCCGCGCGAAGGGTTCAGGAGGTGTGAGGGAGGTACTGGGGCGGGGATGACGCCGAGGCGCCTTGCCTGGTAGTCCTTGGAAGCCTGCTGCACCTCTTCGCGGGTGTTCATGACGAACGGGCCGTGCTGGAAGGCGGGTTCGCGGATCGGGCGGTTTCGGCTGGCACAAAGAGTTCCAGTGCCCGGCACCATCGGGAACGTGCCGGGGAACATGACGCGCCAGTCCCCGCGCGGGCTTGCGGTCGGTGGGGTTGACGGCCGCTGTCCGCAGCCTGATCAGCACCTGGCGGGGGCCCGATCGTGGGGTGGGCACCTAGCCTCGTACTTCGCAGGTCACCCGCTCGTGAAGGTCAAACGGTCGCAGCCGATCACTGGTCGATCGGAGCCGTAGCGGCGAGAGCCGTGCCGGTCCGAATCGGTCGAGATCGGTGGCCCGGAGGCCGACGCGGCGAACCTTTTCGGTGACCTGCGACGTACGGGCCCTAGCCCAGGACCGGGGTCTGGCCGTAGCCGTTTACAATCACCGCGCGCATCGCTCTCCTCGAGGATGGGCGGGGCTGTCCGCGAGGGAAAGTTTTGTCCTGGCAGTGGGACACTCTTATAAGCCAGGGCACAGTGCGGATGGCCAGTCATGCTGGACGGACCGCCAAAGCCACCTGACGGGCTGGTGCCCGCGAGCCGCTGACCTCAGTCGCCGGCAGCCCCTGGATCGATGAGTTCGGCCAGGTGCAGGCTCTGCCGGTCGGGGGCGAGTTGCTTCACCTGCATGGAGCAGCTGAAGCCGTCGGCGAGGACAGGTGTGCCCGGTGCGGTCCGCTCGAGGGCAGGGGCGAGAGCCTGTTGGGCGACCTTCATGGAGACGTCGTAGTGCTCGGACTCGAATCCGAAGGTGCCCGCGACGCCGCAGCATCCCGTGGCCTCGTCGACCTGGGTGACCCCTAGGGCCGCCAGCGTCTTTCGCTGGACGGCGGCGCCGAAGGCCGAGTATTCGTGGCAGTGGGTCTGCACGGTGACAGTCGAAGGCACTGCCGGTGGCTGCCAACCGTCGTCGACCCACTTCAGCACGGCTTCCGCGAAGCTGCGGACCCGGGAGGACACCCGCTCGGCCGCCTGTGTGCCCAGGAGTTCCGGGGCCTCTTGCTTCAGCGCGGCCGCGCAGCTCGGTTCGATGACGACGATGGGGGTGTCCGTGCCGTCGTCGAGCTTCGAGACGGTCTTCGACAGCACCTTCTTGGCGGTGTCGAGCTGGCCCGTCGTGATCCAGGTCAGCCCGCAGCAGGCGTCGGTCTCACAGGTGACCCGGCGGCCGGAAGCGGCCGCGACCCGTGCGGCGGCACCGGCCACCTCCGGGCGGAATCCCTTCGTGAAGGAGTCGACGAACAGGACGACATCGGCGCCTCCCGCGTCGCCACCGAAGCCCGCCAACTCTCTGCGGAGCCTGCGCCGGGAGGAGAACCGGGGCAGCGCCCGTTCGGTCGTCAGGCCCCCGGCCCGGGCCACGGTCTTGCCGAGCGGCGAGGCGAGCACCGCGTTGACCAGCGGGCTGACGCGCCCCGTAAGCCCGAGCCAGCGCGGCAGCCAGCCGAGCGAGAAGTGCGACATGGGCCGCATACGACCCGTGTAATAGTGGGAGTAGAACTCGGACTTGTAGGTCGCCATGTCGACGCCCGCGGGGCAGTCGTGCGAGCAGGCCTTGCACGCCAGGCAGAGGTCGAGAGCGGCGCGGACGTCGTCCGACCGCCACCCCTCACCGACGCTCCGCGCCCCGCGGACCATGTCCTGCAGTACTCGGGCACGGCCGCGGGTGGAGTCCTTCTCGTCCCCCGTGGCCCGGAAGCTCGGGCACATGACGCCGCCGGTGTCCGCACGGCACCGTCCCACGCCGATGCATCCCTGCACCGCGTGGACCCAGGGGTCCGCCCCGGCCTCCTCGGCGTCGACGGGGCTGAGCGTGAAGTGGGTGCGCCACTCACGGTCGGGGACTCCGGCAAGCGCGAGGTTCGCGTCGATCGGGTCCGGCTCGGTGATCGACCCGGGGTTGAGCAGGCCAGAGCCGTCCCAGATGCCGCGGTAGGCCTCGAAGGCGGCGAGTACGGACGGGCTGTACATGACGGGCAGGAACTCGGACCGGGCCCGTCCGTCGCCGTGTTCGCCGGAGAGCGAGCCGCCGTGCCGCACGACGAGTTCGGCGGCGGCCGCGGTGAAGTCCCGGTACACTTTCCGGCCGGCGTCGGTGCGCAGGTCGTAGGTGATGCGGATGTGCATGCACCCGGCCCCGAAGTGCCCGTACATGATGCCCGTCAGCCTGTGCTCGTCCAGGAGCAGGCGGAAGTCGGCCAGATAGTCGGCGAGCTGTTCCGGCGCGACGGCGGAGTCCTCCCACCCCGGCCAGGATTCCCCACCGCTCGCGGGCCGCGACGACAGACCGGCACCGTCCTCGCGCACGCGCCACAGCGTCGCCCGCTCGTGAGGATCGGGAACCGCGCGGCCGTCCACCAGGCGCCCGCCCGCCTTCAGCCGTTCCAGCAGTGAGGCGGCAGCGGTGGCCACGTCCTGCGGACGCTCTCCGTCGAGGTCGACGTAGAGGAACGCCTTGCCCTCGGGCAGGCCCAGGACGGAGTCAGGGCCGCGGCGCAGCCGCATCGTGTCGACGATGGTGTCGTCGATGCCTTCCACGGCAGCGGGCGAGAACTCCAGGATGGCGGGGATGTCTCGTGCGGCGTCGACGACGTCCGCGTAGCCCAGGCACACCAGGAGCGCGCTCGGAGCCTTCGGTGCGAGCCTCATCCGGGCCCGTACCACGAGAGCGCACGTGCCCTCCGAGCCGACGAGGGCCCGGGCGATGTCAAAGCCTTTCTCGGGCAGCAGGTGCGAGAGGTGGTAGCCGGACACCTGCCGCTGGATGCGTCCCAGCTCCGTACGGAAGGGAGCGAGGTTGGCCTGTGCGAGTTCCTTGAGCTGCTCGCTCAGCTCGAGGGCTCTCGCCACCGCGGGCGGGTCCTCGGGGGCGGTCGCGCGCAGTCCGCCGGCGAACGCCGTGAGCCGTGTGCCGTCCGAGGTGACGATGTCGAGTTCGACCACGTGGTCCGAGGTCCGCCCGTACCGCACGGAGTGATTGCCGCACGCGTCGTTTCCGACCGCGCCCCCGACGGTGGCGCGGGTCTTCGACGAGGGGTCGGGCGCGAAGGTGAGAGCACCCTCGGTGGCGTGCTCCACCGTGCGGCTGAGCACCGAGAGCACGACGCCCGCATCGACGTCGGCCGTGCCGGACGTCTCGTCGATCGTGTGGATCCGGTTCAGATGGCGGGAGAAGTCCAGCACGACGCCGGGCCCGATCGCGTTGCCGGCCATGGACGTACCTCCGCCCCGGCCGACCACGGGCGTACCGGTGGCGGCGCATGCCTTCACGACCGCCACGACATCGTCGGCGCTGCGCGGGAAGACGACGGCCAGCGGTGGAACGCGGTAGTTGGACGCGTCGTAGGAGTACGCGGAGAGCCGGAGTGCGGAGGTCTCCACGACCACACCGGCCGCCTCGATCCTCGACAGGACGTCCATGGGGCCGGTCACGTCAGCGCCCGTCCTTTCTGCCCGGGGGCCGCAGTGGAAACTGGTCGTGCCACATTCGGACGCACCGAAGGTGGCTCGTCCGGACGTTACTGGCCGGCTTGTCAGCCTGCACTCGGAAGACGCACCGGTCATCAGCCGAAGCCTCGGCTTTTCACCAATGCCTGCCGCCGCACGCGCCTGCATAGCCTGTAGAGGCCAGCAGTCTGTGACAACGGAGCTGATCATGCCGACGCATCTGACCCACTGGGGAGCTTTCGAAGCGGAAACGGACGGCCGGTCACTGACCTCCGTCCGGCCGTGGTCAGGTGATCCCGACCCGCGTGACCTCATCCACAACGTGGCCTCCGCCCAGCACCACCCGACGCGGGTGCTCCGGCCGGCCGTCCGCCTCGGCTGGCTGGAGAACGGCCCCGGCAGCGGCTCGGGCCGCGGCACCGAACCCTTCGTCGAGGTGTCGTGGGAACGGGCCATCGACCTGGTGAGCGGTGAACTCGGGCGCGTCTACGCCGAGCACGGCCCGTCCGCCGTGTACGGGGGGTCGTACGGCTGGGCCAGCGCCGGCAGGTTCCATCACGCCCAGAGTCAGATCCACCGGTTCCTCAACTCCCTCGGCGGCTACGTCGCCGGATGGAGCGACTACAGCTTCGGTGCCTCCGGGATCCTGCTCCCGCACGTGGTGGCCAACGCCAACGCCATCATGAAGAGTGCCACCTCCTGGGACGTGACCAGCCGGACCACGGACCTGTTCCTCTCGTTCGGCGGCCTGTCCGAGAAGAACAGCGGCATCAACGCCGGCGGGATCGGCCGGAACCCTGCCCGGGACGCGATCCGGCGGGCGGTGGCCCGGGGATGCCGCTTCATCGACATCTCGCCGATCGCGGACGACACGTACGCCGAGGCCGAAGCCGAGTGGATCGCGCCGCTGCCCGGCAGCGACGCCGCCCTGATGCTGGCCCTCGCGTTCGTACTGGACGCCGAGGACCTCGCCGACCGTGCTTTCCTCTCCACCCACTGCGTCGGCTTCGATCAGTTCCTGCCGTACCTGCGCGGCACGGTCGACGGCGTCCCGAAGAATCCCTCCTGGGCAGAGCGTCTGACCACCGTCCCCGCCGATCGGATCGTCCGCCTCGCCCGGGAGATGGCGGCGTCGCGGACGATGATCAACCTGAGCTGGTCCCTTCAGCGCCAGCAGCACGGAGAGCAGCCCATCTGGCTCGGGGTGACCCTGGCGGCGATGCTCGGCCAGATCGGGCTGCCGGGCGGTGGTTTCCAGCACGGTTACGGCGCGTCGGCCGAGATGGGGCTTCCCAGGTGTGTGGCCAGTGCTCCCTCGCTCCCGCAGGGACGCAATGCCGAGACGTCGGGGATCCCGGTGGCGAGGATCGCGGACATGTTGCTGACGCCGGGCCGCGAGATCGATTTCGATGGGCGGCGCATTACTCTTCCGAAGATCGAGTTGATCTACTGGGCGGGGGGAAACCCCTTCCATCACCACCAGGACCTGGCTCGTCTGCGCAGGGCGTTCACGAAGCCCGCCACCGTCGTCGTCCACGAGCAGTTCTGGACCAGCACGGCACGCCACGCCGACATCGTGCTACCGGCGACGATGACGATCGAGCGCGACGACTACGGTGCCGGCCGCAACGACCAGGCCTTCTTCCCGATGCCGGCCCTCACGGAGCCGGCCGGTGAGGCCCGGGACGACTACGCGATCTTCTCCGACCTCGCGGAAAAGCTCGGCCGAGGGGAGAGCTTCAGCGAGGGCCGGGACGTCAGGAGATGGCTCCGCCATCTGTACGACGGGTGGCGGAGCAGGCTCGCGGAGCGCGACATCGAGGTCGTCGACTTCGACACGTTCTGGAGCAGCGAGCACATCTCGATCCCCGTCGTCGACAGGGACCAGGTGCTGTTCTCGGAGTTCCGGCGTGACCCCGGCGCGAGTCCGCTGCCCACGGCCAGCGGAAAGATCGAGGTCTATTCGTCGATGATCGCCGGGTTCGGCTACGACGACTGCCCCGGCCACCCCGTCTGGATCGCTCCTACCGAATGGCTCGGCAGTTCCGGCGCCCACCAGCTGCACCTGATCGCGAACCAGCCCAAGACCCGATTGCACAGTCAGCTGGACGTCGGCGACACGAGCCAGAAGGCGAAGGTCGCGGGCCGGGAGCCGCTCCGGATGCATCCCGAGGACGCGGCAGCCCGTGGCCTGTCCGACGGCGATGTCGTGCGGCTCCACAACGAGCGCGGGAGTTGCCTGGCAGGCCTCGTGGTGTCGGACGCGGTCCGGCGCCGAGTGGTCCAGCTCTCGGCGGGCGCCTGGTACGACCCCGACCCTGACGACCCGTCGTTCTGCCGCCACGGAAACCCGAACGTGCTGACTGCGGACCGGCCGGCGTCGAGCCTGTCCCAGGCCACGACCGCGCAGCACGCGCTCGTGGAGGTCGAGAAGTGGCTGGGCGACGTCCCGGAGGTGACCGTGACCACCAGGCCGCCCAGGCTTCTGGACGCGTCCCCCTGATCTGTCGTCGGGAACCAGCGAGGCTCCCGAGCCGATGAGCTGAGACGAACAACGTCTCTCTCAACGGCTCGGGAGCTTCGTGTCTGTCAGGTGGTCTGCTGTGCCTGTCCGCCCGTTCAGACGAGGGGAAGCGTGACGAACGACCCGGCGTCCCTGCCGACATGGAGGGTCTGGGACGCCACGCGCGTCTCGCCGGTGCGTAGGCCGTCGGCGGTGTCAGGTTGCGGTCCCAGCGGGGGAAGCTGCTGGAGGTCACCTGTACGCGGATGCGGTGCCCCTGTTTGAAGAGCATGCTCGTGGACCACAGGTCGACCTCGACGGTGGACGCTTCGCCGGGGGTGCTCTGGACGCAGGTGATGCCGTCGACGACGTTGTAGGAGCGGCCGTCGGGGTGGACGTCGCACAGGCGCACGACCCAGTCGGTCGTGGGACCGTCGGTCGCGGCTGTCAGGGACGCGGTGATCCGCCCCGTCACCTCTACGTCCTCGGTCAGCACGTCGGTGGTGAAGACGAGGACGTCGTCCCGCTCCTCCACCACGCGCTGGTCGTAGGAGCCCGCCGGCGGATACGGCATGGTGGTGGCGCCACCGACGGTCGGCACAGGGTTCTGCGGGTCGTACGTGAAGGCGAGCGTTGCCGAGGCCGGCTCGCCGTCGGCGGCCAGAGTGCCGTCGGCGCCGAGGTGGAAGCGCGTGTCGACCGCGCGGCTCAGGGGCCACTCCGGCTCGGAACGCCATTTGCCCGCACCCATGACGTAGATCTTCACGGGCAGTTCGTCGTCCGGGGCCTCGCCGGTGGTCAGCCAGGCGTGCAGCCAGTCGAAGGTGAGACCGAGAACGGATGTGCGCGCGGGGAGACTACGGGCACGTCGTCCCTGGGGCTGGCGTGTCCGTCTGGCGGACCCTCCGCTGCTGGAACGGGCCGGTACCGGCC
Organism: Streptomyces sp. NPDC020898; assembly: GCF_044333925.1. NCBI lineage: Bacteria > Bacillati > Actinomycetota > Actinomycetes > Kitasatosporales > Streptomycetaceae > Streptomyces > Streptomyces sp. NPDC020898. The sequence continues at coordinate 261,643 of NZ_JBIRRV010000012.1, read as the reverse complement.
TCGGCCCGCCTCGCGGGGAGGTTTTCCGCGATGGGCGGCGCGGTGGTCTCGGGCGGAAATCAGGTTGTCGGCAGGAGGACGACTCCGTCGTGATCGGCGTGCAGGATGTCGCCGGTGGTGAAGGTGACCCCGCCGAACGTTATGGGTACGTCGACGGTGCCCGCGCCAGCTTTCCCGCTCTTGCGGGGGTTGGTGCCCAGGGCGTGGATTCCTATGTCCATGCCGGCGAGGACGGCGCTGTCGCGGACGGCCCCGTGTACGACGACGCCGGCCCATCCGTTGTCACGCGCCCGCTCGGCCATCAGATCCCCGAGGAGCGCGGCGTGCAGCGAGGCTCCGCCGTCGACGACCGCTATACAGCCCTCGCCGGGTGTGCGGAGCAACTCGTGCAGCAAGGCGTTGTCTCCGGGGCAGGAGATGGCGCGTACGGGGCCGGCGAAGGAGTGGACGGCGCCGTACGAGGTGAACTGCACGTCACAGACCCGCAGTTGGTCGCCGTACTTGTCAGCGAGGTCGGCGGTGGCAACGGGGGATGTCCTGTGCATTGCTACTCCAGGGTGTGGTGTCAAGGTTCACCGCGAGGTACGCCGGATTCCAGTGAGGGCTGGTGAGGGCCAGAAAGGCCGGTACGGGGCGGGGGTGGGCGTTGAGAATTGGGCGAACCCAATGTTCAGGAGAGCGCTCGCCTGTTCCCCCCGCCCCCGCCCCTGTCGGTGCCGGCCGGCTGGTGCCGCCAGGACCGAGTCAGGTTCCGTGAACGGCGTCAGCGGCGTCAGCATGGCCAAGTCGCCACACCGCTGTCGCTCCGAGGCTGGTGTCGATGTGCTTGCGCATGATCTCCGCCGCGCCGGCGGCGTCACCCAGGGCGACGCATTCGACGAGCGCGTCGTGCTCCTTGGCCTTCTGGTCCCGGGCGTTCTGGCCCGGGTCCGTACGAAGCGCCAGACGGCGATAGCGGTCGGCTTTGTCCCACAGCGCCTCCAGCGTTCCGATCAGCAGGTCGTTGTGTGACGCCGTGTAGATCGCGGCGTGGAAGCGGCGGTGTGCCACCAACTGCTCGACGCTCGGGTGGGGGTGCAGCGGGGCCAGCCCCTCCGCCGCCGCGCGGATGGCCCGGATGTCGGCGTTGGTGCGCCGTTCGGCGGCAAGCGAGGCGGCCAGTGGGTCCAGGGACCGTCGGATCTCCAGCAGATCGCGCGCCTCCTCGGCCCGCAACGGTGCGATCCGGGCGTCCCGGTGGGCGTCCAGCTCGACCAGCCCCTCGCTCTTGAGGCGCCGCAGCGCCTCGCGCAGCGGCGTGGTGCTGATGCCGATGAAGCTCGCGAGCTCTCGTTGCTGGATCACCGAGCCGGGCTCCAGCTCGCCGGAGAGGATCCGGTCGCGGACCTGGCGGTAGGCGAAGTCGCTCTTCGTCTCGAAAGCCTCAACCGGCTGCGACATGCGGTCCCCTCTGAGCGTCGATGGTTATAACCTACTGAGTCGACCTCGACTCCGCCAGAGGGCATCTTACTCCGTGGGCCCTCTAGACGCGCCTCTCTCACATTCCCTGCAAGGGTCTTCCTCCAGGATTCCCCCTCTCCGGCAGCGTGCGGATCCCGCCGCGAGGGTTGACGTCATAGGTTATAACCGTCACTGTTTGCGGCGACTCGCCTGAGGCGTATGTCTGGTCTCTTCAAGGAGGAAGAGCATGACCGCTAACTTCCGCAGCATCGCGCCGGATGCCGGCCGGGCCGCCGCGACCGCACCCCGCCGCGGGTTCCGGACCGCTCGTGTTCTCGGCGCCATGGCGTGCCTCGTCCTAATCGCCGCCTGCGGCTCCGGAGGTGAGGAACCGGGTGCCGACAACGTCATCGAGTCCGGCAAGGCGCCCTCGTACTACCCGGCCGCGTACAAGGACGTCATCGCGGCGTCGAAGAAGGAGGGCGGCACTCTCACCATCTACTCGACTTCCAGAAGAAGTACCCGTGGGTCAAGAAGATCGACGCGAACAACCTCGACAGCGACGAGGTCTTCCAGCGCGTCCTCAGCGAGCAGGCCACCGGCGGTTCACCTGTGGACGTCATGGTGTCGAACGCCTCGCAGGCATGGGCCGACTTCGCCGAGCGCCCCGGAACCCTGCTGCCGTACAAGTCGCCCGAGCTGGCGAAGCTGCCCAAGAACGCCACACTGCTGCCGAACGTGTACTCGATGTCGATGGACCCGTTGTCCATCGTCTACAACTCCACGCTTCTCAAGGAGAAGCCGACCGGGCTGAAGTCCCTCGCCGACATCGTGTCCAAGGACCCGGACAAGTTCAAAGGCAAGATCACCACGCGTGATGTGAACGGTGCCTTCGGGTTCTCGGTCTCCCATGCCTTCACCGACGCCCGGCCCGAGGCGTGGTCGCCGCTGGAGAAGCTGCTGCCCCTCGGCAAGGCCGAGTCGTCCTCCGGCACGCAGTTGGAGAAGATTCTCTCGGGTGAGTACGTCGCCGGCTTCTTCATCAGTGCCGCGCCCGCCTACCCGAAGGCGGACGACAGCGGTGGCCTGCTGTCCCTGACGTTCCTCGACGACGGAACCGTCGTCCTGCCGCGCGGTATCGGAATCGCCGCCAAGGCTCCGCACGAGGCGACGGCGAAGCTGTTCACCGACTTCCTCCTCTCCGCGGAGGGCCAGCGCGCTGTCGCCGAGGGCGGTCTCACGTCGTACCGCGAGGGCATCGAGGCCACCGACGGCCGCCACACCTACCAGGAACTGGTCAAGGCGGTCGGCACGAAGAACGTCATCGACGTCAAGTACACCAAGATCCCTGACGCCGAGGTGAAGGCGTTCACCACCCGCTGGGACGGGCTCCTCGGCCGCTGAGCCGCCAGACCGACGAAGGGCGCTGAGAACCCATGTCCACCACCAAGCCGCCTTCGCCACCGAGCAGCGAGAGCCCACCACGGACCGAGGCGTATCCGGCCCCCCGCTACCGCCGTCTCCTCGGACGGGGACGGGAGGTATGGCTGCACTACGCGGTCATCATCGTCCTCGCACTGCTCGTCCTCGCACCGGTCGTGCCGACGCTCTACCAGTCACTGCTCGACCGACCGCTGTACGAGGCCGGCGGCGTCCTCAGCCTGGACAACTACACCAAGCTGTTCACCGAGTCCGGCTTCGGACGGGTGGCGCTCAACACGGCCCTCTTTGCGGGGCTCACCACCGTCTTCACCCTGCTCATCGCCATCCCCATGGCGGTGGCCGTCGTACGGACGAAGATTCCCGGCGGACGTCTGCTGGCAGCCGCCATGCAGTGGCCGTTCTTCATCTCCTCCCTGATCCTCGGCTTCGGCTGGATCACCATGTACGGGCCCGCCGGCTTCGTCAGCGTGAAGGTCGCCGACGTGCTGGGCACCGTCCCCTGGAACCTCTACTCCATCCCCGGGATGGCGCTCACCGAGGCCGTCGCCCTGGCACCGATCGCCTACACGTTCTGCGCGGGCGCGCTGCGCCAGAGCGACGCCTCGCTGGAGTCGGCAGCCCAGGTCTGCGGAGCGGGACCGCTCCGCATCCTGTTCCAGGTCATCCTGCCGATGCTGCGCTCGCCGATCGTCTACAGCTCCATCCTGGTCGTCTCGATCTCTGTGGAGACCCTGAGCGTGCCTCTGCTGTACGGCCAGCCGGCCAACATCCAGGTCTTCTCGACCTTCCTCTACCGCAACGGACTTCAGTCGATCAACCCCGACTACGGAGTACTCGGCGCGGCCTCCGCCATCATCCTGTTCGTCACCGTCGGCCTGGTCGCCGTGCAGGCCAAACTTCTCAAGGACGCCCAGCGGTTCGTCTCGGTGCGCGGCAAGGCCACCCGTCCCCGGCGGCTCGACCTGGGCTGGCTGAAGTGGATCAGCCTGTTCTCCATCGTCTTCTACGTCGTGATGGGCGCCCTCGTGCCCATCGTGGGCCTGATCTTCCGCTCCTTCACCCTGATCTTCACCCCGCTCCAGTCCCCGCTGAAGACCCTGACCACGGCCAACTACGAACGCATCTTCAACTACACCGCCTACACCGACTCCATCATCAACAGCCTGATCGTCGCGGGCGTCGGCTCGGTCCTCGTGAGCGTCCTCGGGCTGCTGGCCGTGATGGTGGCGCGCCGCTCCACCTTCCGCTTCAGCAGGGCCACGGAATACCTGGCACTCGCCCCGCAGGCGATGCCCGGGATCATCGTCGGCATCGGCCTGTTCTGGGCCTTCGCCTACGCCCCGTTCGGGATCGGCAGCCTGCTCCAGGGCTCCCTGTGGGCCATCATCATCGGCTTCGGCCTGCGGGCCCTGCCCAGCGGATTCGGCTCCCTGGCGCCGTCGATCATGCAGATCGGCCAGGAACTCGACAACGCGGCACGGGTCTCGGGCGCCGACTGGATCAAGGCGTTCACCATGATCCTGGCCAAGCTCCTCACCCCCGCCTTCGCCGGCGCGCTCATCCTGACCTTCGTCACGATGCTCAAGGAGTACTCCCCGGCCGTCTTCCTCGGCTCGGCCGACAGCAAGATCATCGGCACCACGATGCTCGAACTCTGGGTCCAGGGCAACACCGGCTCCGTCGCCGCACTGGCCACCTTGCAGATCGCGATCACCGCGGCCTTCGTCGGGCTCGCCGGACTCCTCCTGAAAGGACGCCACAACGATGCCTGACGTCAAGGTCTCGCACCTCAACAAGCAGTTCGGCGGCAACGTCGTACTCGACGATGTCGACTTCACCATCCGGGACGGCGAGTTCTTCACCCTCCTCGGGCTCAGCGGCTGCGGAAAGTCCACCACCCTCAACTGCATCGCCGGGCTCGAACAGCCCACCAGCGGCGCGATCTCGGTCGGCGACACCCCCTTCGTGGACACGGAGAGGAAGCTCTTCGTACCGCCCGAGGGCCGCAACCTGGGCATGGTCTTCCAGTCGTACGCCCTGTGGCCGCACAAGACCATCGCCGCCAACCTCGCGATGCCGCTGCAGATCCGCAAGGTCGACAAGGCCGAGCGGCGCCGGCTCATCGACGATGCCCTCGACAAGGTCGGCCTGCTCCACCTGCGAGAGCGCTACCCCCACCAGATGTCCGGCGGCCAGCAGCAGCGCGTCGCTCTAGCCCGGGCACTGGTCTACTCGCCGAGCGTCCTGCTCCTCGACGAGCCGCTGTCCAACCTGGACGCCAAACTGCGCGAGCAGGCCCGTGCCTGGCTCAAACGGCTCCAGGAAGACCTCGGCATGACCACCGTCTACGTCACCCACGACCAGGACGAGGCCCTTGCCCTGAGCGACCGCATCGCGGTCATGTCGAACGGCCACATGCTCCAGGTCGGCACCCCCCAGGAGATCTACGAGACCCCGGCCACCGCCGAGGTCGCCGCCTTCGTCGGCCGCTGCAACTTCCTCAAGGCCACGGTCACCGAGACGACCCGGAACGGGGCCGTCCTGAAGCTGGAGGCCAACGGCCAGCGTCTGACCGTCACGACGGCCCGGTCTCTGAGCACTTCCGAGAACGTCACCGTCGCAGTCCGTCCCGAGCGTCTGGGCGTCCTCGCCGCCGACGGCAAGGCGGCCCCGGGTGCCAACGTCATCAGCGCCGAGGTCCTGACCACCTCCTACCTCGGCTCCCGGTTCGAGTACGACCTGAAAGTCGGCGACCTGGTCGTCCAGGTCGTCAGCGACCACGGCAGACTCACCGGCCCCGTCAGCCTCGCGGTCGAGCCCGACGCCTGCCTGGTCTACACCGACACGGTCGAACTGTCCGAGGATGCCCAGGCTCTCCTGACCGTCACCGGCTGAATTCCCCACTCCTCCAGAGACACAAGGAGTCCCGTGACCCCCACCGGCACCCCCCGCCGCTACACCCTCGGCGTCCTGTACGGCGACGGCATCGGCCCCGAGATCGTCCCCTCCTCGGTCCTGATCGCCGACGCCGCCCTCGCGGCCGCCGGCGCCCCTTCCATCGACTGGAGGGAACTGCCCCTGGGCTTCCGGGCCATCGAGGAGTTCGGGGAGGCGACCCCCAAGGCCACCCTCGCAGCCCTCGCCGAGACCGACGGATGGCTGCTCGGCCCCCACGACAGCGCGGCCTACCCCGAACCGTTCCGCTCCGAGCTCAACCCCAGCGGCACCATCCGCAAGCACTTCGACCTCTACGCCAACGTGCGCCCCGCCAAGGCGTTCGAGGGCGGCAACGCAGTCGTCCCCGGCACCGACCTGGTCATCATGCGGGAGAACACCGAGGGCTTCTACGCCGACCGCAACACCCACCGTGGCACCGGCGAGTTCATGCCCACGCCGGACGTGGCCATCGCGATGGGCATCATCACCCGCAGCGCATGCGAGCGCATCGCGCGGGAGGCGTTCGAGCTGGCCTCTCGGCGTCGCAAGAAGGTCACCATCGTGCACAAGGCCAACGTGCTGAAACTGACCACCGGGCTGTTCCGCGACGTATGCCGTGAAGTCGCGCTGGATTACCCCGACATCGCCGTCGACGACTTCCACATCGACGCCATGACCGTGCATCTGGTGCGGCGGGCCCATGAGTTCGACGTCCTGGTCACCGAGAACATGTTCGGCGACATCCTCTCTGACCTGGCCGGCGAACTGGCCGGATCGCTGGGTATCGCACCTTCCCTGAACGCCTCCCAGGACCGCGCGATGGCACAGGCGGCACACGGCTCCGCACCGGACATCGCCGGACAGGACCTCGCCAACCCGACCGCGATGATCCTCTCCACCGCGATGCTGCTGGAGTGGCTGGGCACCCGGCACGAGGACAAGGCGCTGGTGCGCGCCGCGCGGATCGTCGAGGAGGGCGTGGCCTCGACCCTCGCGCAGGGAACCGGTACCAAGGACATGGGCGGGTCCGTGGGATGCCGTGAGTTCGCCGAAGCGGTCGCGATCTCGATCGGGCAGCTGTGAGCGGGCACCGGGCCGACCGGCCGCCTACGGTAGCCGTCATCCATGCCACCCCGGCCTCGGTCGAACCCGCCGGGACCGCCCTCGCCGAGGGCTACCCCCAGGCATCGGTGTGGAACCTGCTGGACGACCGCCTCATCAGCGACGCCGAGGCGGCCGGCGGGCTCACGGCCGCCCTGTCCGACAGGATGCTGTCCCTCATCGGTCATGCCGTCCACGGAGGCGCCGACGCGGTGCTGCTGTCCTGCTCCCTCTACGGGCCGGTGCTGGAGCAGGCCCGCCGGGCACATGCGGTGCCCATGCTGAGCTCGGACGAAGCACTCTTCGCCGAGATCGTCCGCCGGCGGTTCGGGAGCGTTCTGCTCCTCGGCCACCTCGCCCCAGCGGTCCAGGACTCGGTGAACCGGTTGCAGCGGGTGCTCCGCTCCACGGAGGGCTGCGAGCGGACGGAGGTCATCGGCCGCACCGCCGACGGGGCGGCCGAGGCCGCCACCCACAAGGACCTCGATGCCCTGGAGAAATCACTGACCGATGCCGCCACCCCTTATCTGAAGGATGTCGACTCCGTAGTCCTCGGCATGTTCTCCCTCGCTCCCGCGCGCACGGGTGTGGAGAACGTGCTCGGTGTGCCGGTCCTGAGCGCTCCTCCGCTTGCCGCCCGCACCCTGCGTGAGCGGGTCGCGGCGGGTGCCGGCGCTTCGCGGGGAGGCCCGTGATGACCAGCCACCCGTGGCCCGACCGGGCCGCCGGCCCCGGCCACGCCACCACCTTCTTCGTACCGTCCGCCCCCGCGGACACCCTCGAATCGTCCGCCGCGGAGGCATTGTGATGGGCCGTAACCACCTGGCGGGATCCGGGCTCGACGCACTGGGCACCCGGGCCCGCCTCGACGTCGTCGGCCAGTCGCTGACGTACCACCGCATCGATCGGCTGGCCCCTGCCGACCTCCCGGTCAGCCTGCGGATCCTGCTGGAGAACGTGGCCCGCTTCCACGAGGGCACGAGCCGGGGCGACGACCAGGTGCAGGCGATCCTGGCGCGCGGGAGCTCGGGAACACCCGTCGACCTGTACGCCTCCCGGGTGTTCCTGCACGACACCAACGGGGTGCCCACCGTCGTCGACCTGGCGGCCATGCGTGACGCCATGGCCGCCTTGGGCGGCGACCCCGGACTGGTCAATCCCGTCATCGCGTCGGAACTCGTCGTCGACCACTCGGTCATCGCCGATGTCTTCGGCCGCTCCGACGCGCTGACCCGCAACGTCGAGCTGGAGTACGCCCGCAACGGCGAGAGGTACCGCTTCCTCAAATGGGGACAGCAGTCGCTCAAGAAGTTCGCGGTCGTTCCCCCGGGCACCGGGATCATGCACCAGGTCAACGTGGAGCGTCTCGCCCGGGTGGTCATGGTCGAGGACGGCCTCGCGTTCCCTGACGTGTGTCTCGGCACCGACTCGCACACCACGATGGTCAACGGGCTCGGTGTGCTCGGCTGGGGCATCGGTGGTATCGAGGCCGAGGCCGCGATGCTCGGCCAGTCCATGTCCGCCCTCGTCCCGGACGTCGTCGGCGTACGCCTCTTCGGCCGACTCCCCGCCGGAACCACGGCCACCGACCTGGTGCTCACCATCACCGAGCGGCTCCGCGCTCACGGAGTCATCGGCAAGTTCGTCGAGTTCCACGGCGACGGTGTCACGGCCCTGCCGGTCGCCGACCGCGTCACCATCGCGAACATGAGCCCCGAGTTCGGCTCGACCTGCGCACTGTTTCCCGTCGACGACGAGACCCTGCGCTATCTGCGGTTCACCGGGCGGTCCGAGGACCATGTCGCGCTGGTCGAGGCGTACGCCAAGGAACAGGGACTGTGGCACCAGCCTGACAGCGCGCCCCGGTTCACGGACACGGTCGACCTCGACCTGTCCACGGTCGTCCCCTCACTGGCCGGGCCGTCCCGCCCCGAGGACCGCGTCCCGCTGGACCAGGCCAAGGCCCGCTTCCGGACGGCCGTCGCCTCCATCCGCAAGCAGAACACCGCCGGCGACACCACCGCCACGAACACGCCCACCGCCACTGCCACCGTCGTCATCGACGGCACCGCGCACGAGCTGCGCGACGGCGCGGTGGCGGTCGCGGCCATCACGTCCTGCACCAACACCTCCAACCCGGCAGTCATGGTGGGCGCGGGCCTGCTGGCCCGGAACGCGGTACGGGCGGGACTGCGCAGCAAGCCCTGGGTCAAGACCACCCTCAGCCCCGGCTCACGGGTCGTCATGGACTACTACCGGCGCGCCGGCCTCATCCCGGACCTGGAGGCTCTCGGCTTCCACCTGGCCGGGTTCGGCTGCATGACCTGCATCGGTGCCTCCGGCCCGCTCATCGGCCCGGTGTCCGAAGCCATAGCCGACACCGGTCTGACCGTCACGTCCGTGCTGTCGGGAAACCGCAACTTCGAGGGCCGTATCCAGCCGGACGTAGCCATGAACTACCTGGCCTCCCCGCCCCTCGTCGTCGCCTATGCCCTCACCGGCACGATGGACATCGACCTCCGCACCGAGCCCATCGGCCACACCCCGCAGGGAGCCCCTGTCCACCTGCACGACATCTGGCCGGACCCGGCCGAGATCGAGGCCGTGATGGCCGGGAGCATCGACGCGGCGATGTTCACCGACGCCTACGCCAACGTCTTCACCGGCGACCAGCGGTGGCAGGACATCAGCGTGCCCGCGACCGAGAGCTTCGCGTGGGACGAGGACTCCGCCTATGTCCGTCGGCCGCCCTACCTGGACGGCATGACCAGGGGACCCGAAGCCGTCAAGGACATCACCGGAGCCCGGGTGCTGGTCAAACTCGGCGATCAGGTCACCACCGACCACATCTCCCCGGCCGGCGCCATCACCGCTTCCAGCGCGGCGGCCCGATATCTTGCGCAACTCGGCGTATCCGGGGGCGACTTCAACACCTACGCCTCCAGGCGCGGCAACCACCAGGTGATGATGCGGGGCGCGTTCGCCAACGTAAGGCTGCGCAACCAGGTCGCCCCCGGCACCCGTGGCGGCCGGACCCTCGACTTCCTCGCGGACGGGCGGGAGAGCTCGATCCACGACACGGCGGCTGCCTACCGTGCGGCTGGAGTCCCCATGGTCGTCGTGGCCGGGAAGGACTACGGCGGCGGGTCCTCGCGGGACTGGGCCGCCAAGGGGCCCGCGCTGCTGGGTGTCCGCGCGGTGATCGCGCAGTCCTTCGAACGCATCCACCGGTCGAACCTCATCGCCATGGGCATCCTGCCGCTCGAACTCATCGACAGCGGCCCCCAGGACCTGGCTCCCACCGGTGCCGAGACGATCACCGTCTCCGGGCTTGAGGTACTCAATGCCGGACATGCCCCGGCCACGGTCCGCGTCCTCTCCGACGGCCGCGAGTTCACCGCCCGAGTCCGCCTGGACACACCCCGCGAAGCCGACTACTTCCGCCACGGAGGGGTCATGCCGTACGTCCTTCGCGGCCTGCTCGCCACCACAGCAGAGACCGACCGGTGAGATGCGCCGATGCGACCAGTGAGGTGTGCCGATGCCCCCCCCGCCCTCCCGGAGGACCGTACTGCTGGCAACAGCCGGCTCCACGCCGTTCTCAGCAGCCATCGCGCCCTCGGCGACGGCGGCCACCCACGCGAGTGCCTCCGCCGCTCCCCGGGGACCTTCTCCGGTCCAGTACGCCTACGTGGGCTCCCGGACGACGAAACAGCGCAACGCCCGGGGCGCCGGCATCACCGTGTGGCGGGTCGGCCCCGGCCAGGATGCCTGGGAACTGCTCCAGACCGTTCCCGCCGACGACGGGGACCCGGCCACACCGACGCCTACCGGCGCGATCCCGGTCAATCCGTCCTTCCTCACCCTCAACCCCGAAGGCACCCGCCTGTACGCCGTCCACGGTGACGCCACGAGCGTCAGCGCCTTCGCCGTCGACCTGTCACACGGCACCCTGACGTTGCTCAACACCGTCGACGCCGGCCGCGGCAACCCCGTCCACCTCACGCTCGACCCCACCGGAAACTGGCTGGTCGTCGCCTTCCTCGCAGTCCCCGGATCCGTGGCGACCCTGCCGGTCCGGGCCGACGGCTCCCTCGGAACCGTGGCCGATGTCCTCGAACTCCCCGGAACACCCGGCCCGCACAAGACCGCGCAACTGGGCCCCAATCCCCATCACGTCGTCTTCGACCCCACGGGGCGGTGGCTGGCAATACCCGACCGCGGTCTGGACCGCGTCTTCGTCGCCGCCCTCGACACCACCACGGGCGCGCTGACCCTCAACGCCCCCGGAGGGGCGCAGACGAGGGAGTTGGAGGGCCCCCGGCACATCGCGTTCCACCCACACCGCCCCCTGGCGTACGTCATCAACGAACTCCGCTCCACGGTGCATACCTACCGATGGAACGCGGAAGCAGGCACCTTGACGCCTCTCCAGCTCATTGCCTCGACCGAGCCGTCGATGACCGAAGACACCCGCGCCGCCGAGATCGCCGTCTCACCCGGTGGCGGACACGTCTTCGTCTCCAACCGTAGCGGCGCGGGGGACTCCACTCCGGGCGGGCCCGACCCCGACACCATCGGTGTCTTCGCCATCGAACGCCACGGTGGACTCAAGCCCGTCGGCTGGGTCTCCACCCAGGGGATCCGACCGCGCTTCTTCGGTCTTGAGCCCTCAGGACAGCGGCTGTTCGCCGCCAACGAGGTCACCGACACCATCGTCGGCTACGCCCTCGCAGGCGACGGCCGTCGCCTGCGCCCCCTAGGCATCCTCGCCGAGACCGGTTCCCCCACCTCCATCGTCTGGCGCGCAGCCCACTGACCCGCTAACAGAGCCCGGTCCACCAACCAGTTCCAAGACACAGGTCGGCAGGAGAAAAACGATGACACCAACCAGGCGTACGTTCGGGGCGGCTGTGATCGCCGGCGTAGGCGCGGCGGCGATCCCATCGACGCTGCTTGCGGGATCGGCCGAGGCCCAGACTGCCGAGGAGGTGCCGTGGGGCGGCCCGCTGGCGCCCGACAAACCGCTGGCCAGGGCCTACGACGACGCGGCCAGGGCACTGGCGGAGGTGGACGACAACCCCATGATCCGCTGGCAGTACCGCGTGTGGTGCCAGACCGGCTATCGCAGTCCGAGCAGCGCGGGCACGGGGCAGCCTGTCGATCAGCTCACCGACCCGGCCGTCGACTTCGTGTCCCTCAAGGGTTTCCTCTACCGGGACCATGTCCGGCCCATGCCCGCCGGTGGGGTGCGGTTCCTGGACAACGCCTGGTACTTCGGCACCGACTTCACCGGGCTCGTCATCGTCCGTACGCCAGACGGGCTGATCATGCTCGACGCGCTCACCACGCCGGACGACATGCGCACCCAGTTCCTCGACCAGGCCGCCGCCGCGGGCCTCGACCCCAGGGACATCCGTTACGTCTTCCTCGGCCACGCTCATCCCGACCACGTCGGCGGCGCGAATCTGATCAGGGACGAGTACGCGCCCAGAGCCAAGTTCGTGATGGGGCAGCCCGACGCCGCGGTGATCGCGGCCCGGCGCGCCGACCTGAGGAAGCGGAAGGACGAGTACACCAGGGAGGAATACCTCGCACGGCTCGCCGCAGTCCCCGATCGGATCGACGTCGAGATCGAGGCGTACCCCGGGCACACCGTCGGCATGGAACGGATCCGGGTCGGCCGCAGGACCACGGCTGTCGCCATCCTCGCGCCCGGGCACACCGTCGGCCAGATGTGCGTCATCGTGCCGGTCGTCCACCAGGGTGAGACCCACAAGCTCGTCGTGTGGAGCGGCAACGACAACATCGAGGCCGCGGCCCAGTACGCGGTCTCGGCCGACTTCGTCCAAGGGCTCGCCGACCAGGAGGGCGCGGACGCCTTCATAAACACCCACGCCTACCAAGGCGCCGCCTACAGCCACCTACGCGCGCTCAAGGCCGACCCGTCTGCCCCCAACCCACTGCTGATGGGCCGCGCCGGGGTGCAACGCCACATCGAGATCTTCGGCAACGCCCAGCGCGCGCTCGCGCGACGCCTCATCGACGGCACTTGGAACGCGATGTAGCAGGGGATCTCCGGAAGCCCGTCGGGGGGTCCGCTGTTCGTCACGCGGGCCCAGGGCCGCTGCTGGGGAACAGTGCGCGGGCGCGGTCGGGGTCCGGTGAGACGAAGACGCCGTCCGCTTCCGCTGCCTTGCGGCCGCACCTTCGACGGCGGGATCAGCGGCTTGGCGATCTCCCACAGTCCGTCCGGAACAATCCAACTCCATGTACCCCGCCCCATGAACAGACCAACGTCCGCCTCACACGTAGGACACGGTCTTAGTCGACGTCCGTGACCTTCTGGAGATGGTCGAGGGCGTCGACGTACTCGTTGAGCAGCCGCGTGATCTCGGACTTGACGGTGGTGTGGCCCTTCATGTCGCCGACCACCTGGCCGACGGCGTAGGTCCAGTAGTCGAGATCGCGCGCGTGCTCGGCCCGCTTGTAGGAGTAGCCGTTCAGGATCGACTGCATGGGCCATGTCAGCGGCTCGGGAGCGGTGGGAGCCTGCCAGGCGTCGATGTACTTGGTGCGCAGCATCCGTCCCGGCTTGCCGGTCATGACCCGCGCCAGGAGTGCGTCCTCCGACTCGGCGGCGAAGAGCTTCTCCCGCATCTCCTCGCTGAGCTCGCTCTCGGCGGTCCCGAGCCACAGCGACCCGGTCCACACGCCCTGGCAGCCCAGGGACAGCGCGGCGAGGAGGTGCGAGCCGCGGGACACGCCGCCGGCGGCCAGCACCGGCACGCCTCCGGCGGCTTCCACGACCTGCGGCCACAGCACCATCGAGGCCACGGTGCCCACGCTGCCGCCCGCCTCCGTGCCCTGCGCGACGATGAGGTCCACGCCGGCTTCCCGCTGCTTGGCCGCGTGCCTGGCGGTGCCGACGAGCGCCCCGACCTGGACGTTCCGGGCGTGCGCCGCCTTCACCACCCAGTCCGGTGTGACCCCGAGGGCGCCGACGATCAGACTCACCGAACCCCGGGCCAGCGTGACATCGAGCTGGTCACGGCTCTTCTTGTTGGTCATCGCCATCTTCCTGGCGTTCTCGACCATGTAGGCGTCGCGGTCCTCGGCAGTCAGATCGCCCAGCCCGCCGCCGTCCAGCATGTCCTTGACGAACGCCAGGTAGCGGTCCGGGATCGAGGCCAGGTACTCCTCGGGGCTCTTCTCGTCGTCCATCGCCGTGCCGGGGAAGACCAGGTCCACGCCGAACGGCTTGCCGCCGACCTCCCGCTCGAGCCACTCGATCGACATGTCGAGTTCTTCGGGAGTCATCCAGGCGGCGCCGAGCACGCCCATGCCTCCGGCCTTCGTGATGGCCGCGACGACGTCCCGGCAGTGGGAGAAGGCGAAGAGGGGGAGCTCGATGCCGAGGTTTTCGGTCACATCGGTTTGCATTAGGAAACCTTCTCGTGGCGGTAGAAGTCGACGTATTCGGGAGCAAGGGGCTCATTACCGAGGATGAGGTCTGCGGCTTTCTCGGCGATCATCATGACCGGGGCGTAGAGATTCGCATTGGGAATGACGGGCATCACCGAGGCGTCCACGACGCGGATCCCGTCCAGACCGTGTACCCGCATGGTCTGCGGATCGACCACGGCCTCGTCATCGGTGCCCATCTTGGCCGTGCCGCAGGGGTGGTACGTCGTCTCTGCGTCGCGGGCCACCCACGCGAGGATCTCCTCGTCGGTCCTGACGTCGGGTCCGGGTGAGAGCTCGCCGCCGTTGAACGGCGCGAACGCGGACTGGTTCAGCACATCCCGTGTGACGCGGACACCGTCGATCCAGTCCTGGCGGTCCTGCTCGGTCGACAGGTAGTTGAAGGTGAGGATCGGGGCCTGGAGGGGATCGTTGGCGCGCAGCTTCACATGCCCCTTCGACTGGGGAGTCTGCGGACCGAGGTTGATCTGGTAGGAGTGCTCCGTGGGCGCGGGCGTGCCGTCGTTGCGGACGCCCAGGGCGAGCATCGTCAGCATCTGGTTCGGCATCGGCGCGTCGTCGTTGGAGCGGACGAACCCGCCGGCCTCGAAGTGATTGGTGGCGGCCGGTCCCTCACGCTTCAGCAGCCACTTGGCCCCGATGCCCGGCCATGACTTCACCTTGAGGATGCCGGCCATGGAGACCGGCTGCGTACAGGCGTACATGACGAACGCTTCGAGGTGGTCCTGCATGTTCTCGCCGACCCCCGGCAGGTCCTCGACCACGTCGATGCCCAGTCGGCTCAGCTCCTTGCCGTTGCCCACACCGGACAGTTGCAGGAGCTGGGGCGAGTTGAACGCTCCGCCGCAGAGGATGATCTCCTTGCCGCGGACGACCGTCCTGCCGTCCCGCCGTGAGGCGAGTTCGACGCCCACCGCGCGCTTGCCCTTGAAGACGACACGGCTGACGAGCGCGCCGGTCATCACCTCAAGGTTCTTCCGGTCGCGGACCGGCGCGTAGTACGTGCGGGCCGCGTCGTAGCGCTCGCCGTTCTCGATGTTGCAGTCGAAGGGCGCGAACCCCTCCTGGCGGTAGCCGTTGACGTCGTCGACGACTTCGTGACCGGCCTGCCGTGCGGCTTCGAAGAGCGCGCCGAACAGCGGGTTCTCGGCCTTGTGCCGGTGGACCGGGATGGGTCCGGAACGGCCGCGGTAGACACCGCGCGGATCACCGCCGACGAGGCGTTCGATGCGTTTGAAGTAGGGCAGGGTGTGGGCGTAACTCCAGGTCTCCATCCCTGCGGCCTCGGCCCAGCCCTCGTAGACGAGGGGGTTGGCGCGCTGGAAGAACATGCCGTTCATGGAGCTGGAGCCGCCCATGAGCTTGCCCCGGTAGTGCGCGATCCTCCGGTTGTCCAGCATGGGCTCGGGCTCGGACTCGTACTGCCAGTCGTAGAGCTTGTGGCCCATGAGGAAGAGGAAGGCGGCCGGGACCCGCACGGGGTAGTCGAATCTGGAGTGCCGTCGGCCGGCCTCCAGGACCAGGACCCGGCTCCGGCCGTCGGCCGACAGACGGTTGGCGAGCACACAGCCGGCCGAACCGCCGCCGACGATGATGTAGTCGTAGCCGTCGTGCTTCATGAGAGGTCCTTCTTCCGGGTTTCCTGTGTCATGCCGGTCCGCTCAGGTCGGTGAGCAGCGCGGCGACGTCTTTCCGGTTGAGCTTTCCGGTGGTCGCGTTGACCGGGAGGGCGTCGACCACGACAAAGGCGCTGGGTACCTTGTAGGAGGAGAGCCTCGCCTTGCAGTGCGCCCGGAGCTCGGCCTCGTCCACGCCCGAGGCGGTACCGGGGACGACTGCGGCGACGACCCGCTGGCCGTAGATCTCGTCGGGTAGGCCCACGACGGCGGCCTGGCCGACCGCCTCGTGCTCGTTGAGGACGCGCTCGATCTCCGAGGGGGAGATGTTGGTGCCCCCGCGGATGATGAGGTCCGACAGCCGCCCGACGACGTACACGTAGCCGTCCTCGTCGACCCTGACCAGGTCCTTCGTCCGGTACCAGCCGTCGTCGGTGAGTGCCTCGCGCGTCAGCTGCTCGTCCCGCCAGTACCCCAGCATCAGGCCGGGGCCGCTCGAGTACGCCTCGCCGACCTCGCCCGGCGGGACTTCGGCTCCCTCAGGGTCGAGGATCCTGAGCCGGGAGTGGGGAACCAGCTTCCCGGCCGAGCCCGACCTGGGGACAGGGTCCGTGAAGGGGTCGTAGGTGACGAGGGGAAGGCACTCCGAGGCGCAGTACGCGTCGAGCACCGAGACACCGGTCAGGGCCGTCCAGCGGTCGAACACCGCCTCGTTGCGGGGCTCGCCCCCCGAGATGCACAGACGGAGCGACTCGAACACGCGCGTACCCGGCTCCGGATCTCCCACGTGCTGGACCAGCTTGGCGAACGTGGCGGTGACGCCGGCCACGAACGTCGCCCGGTGCTTCTCGATCACCGGAGCGATGAACTCCGGACGCGCTCGCCGTACCACGATGACGGTGCCGCCCCGGAGGAGAACCGCCAGCGAGGTGCTCGCGAGGCCGTACAGCCACGCCATCGGCAGGCAGATGATCGCCCTGTCGTCGGGGGAGAGGTGCCAGACCTCGCCGTAGGTGTCCGCGCAGTTGAAGATCGCGGTGGCGGACACCATGATCGCCTTCGGTCGGCTGGTCGTGCCCGAGGAGAAGCAGATCAGGGCCAGCGGCTCCCGCAGGTTCTCGGGGTTGGGGGAGCGGTCGTGACGAACCACGCCGACGTCGAAGGACACGATCTCCACGACGGGCGTTCCGGGCGCCCCGGCCTCGACGGCCTCGCGATCGACGCCCTCCGAGACGACGATCAGCGAGGGGTTGCTCGTCTCGATGGCGTAGCGCATGTCGCCCGGGCCCGACGAGGGGTAGACGGTGACGAGGACACCGCCGGCCCGCCACACGGCGAGGGCGGTCATCAGATACTCCGCTGAGCTCTCGGCGACCAGAGCCACCCGGTAACCGGGGCCCAGGCCGGCTTCGCGCAACGCTGTCGTCCGGAGCTCGACCGCCGCCTGCAGATCGCGATAGGTGATCGTCGCGTCGTTGTCGATCACGGCGGTGCGGTCGGGCTGCTCACGAGCGACACGCTCGAAGGCCGACACGCAGTCGCCACGCACGGTGGCGGGCTGGAACGCCATCCAAAGCTCCAGTTCCTTGATCGGGCGAGGCTGTGCAACGAGCCTCCCGAGTGAGTGGTCGGGCGCCTGATGATGAACCACAAGGTAGGCGGTGGGACCGTGGGAGGTAATTGGAAATTCTTCCGACAGGCTGCTCCGATCCTCTGGGAAGTTCCAATGCGGTCCGGACGCCTGCGGGGAGATAGTTCCGAAGGACGCTCAGGCAACCGGTGACATGCCGAGTCGACGGACCGATGGCAGGGAGATCGCAACGTGAAACTGGACCAGGCGGACGTGGTCGTGGTCGGCGGCGGCATCGTCGGAGTGTCGACGGCGTACTTCCTCGCGACCAAGGGACATGACGTCGTCCTCTTGGAGCAGCGGGAAATCGCCCATGGCGCGTCCGGTCGGAACATGGGTTTCCTCCACATGCACAACCGCAACGGAGATTTCTCTCTGGCGCTTTCCCGGGCCGGCCGCGCTCTGTACGACGATTTCTCCCAATTGCTGGGCCCGTCGTTCGAGTACCGCGCGAACGGCGCGATGACGTATTTCTTCACCGACGACCAGCGCCAGGTCTACAAGGAATTCGTCGAGGACCGCAACCGTCACGGCTTCACCATGGAGCTGCTGGACGGCCCGACGGCCCGTGAAGCGGCGCCGATCCTGCCGCCCACCGTCCTGGGCGCCACGTTCTGTCCGGAGGACGGCCAGATCCGCACCCCCAAGTTCGTCCGGGCCCTGGCCCAGGAATGCCGCCGCATCGGCGTGCGCATCCACGAGCACACACCCGTACTCGGACTGACGCGCGACGGAGCGAAGGCCACGGGTGTCCGGACTCTCGGCGGAGACGTGCACGCGGACCGGGTGGTCTGGGGTACGGGGGTCTGGTCCCAGATGCTGGAAGCGGAGGGCATCCACGTGCCGATCAAGCCCGAACGGCTCGGCGCGGTGCTGTTCGCTCCGGTCGAGGAGCACCTCGACAAGATCCTCAACGGTCCCCTGGCCGCCAAGCAGTATGGGCACATCCGAAGCCTCCCGAGCTATCGCGACGAGTACTTCACAGCGCCCTACGAGGATTCGAGCCACGGGATCGAGCACCTGGAGTGTGTCGCCAAGACGGAGGACGGCAACCTGTTCGTCGGGT
The DNA here is from genome assembly GCF_044333925.1 of Streptomyces sp. NPDC020898. Lineage (NCBI taxonomy): Bacteria > Bacillati > Actinomycetota > Actinomycetes > Kitasatosporales > Streptomycetaceae > Streptomyces > Streptomyces sp. NPDC020898. Next base: position 242,925 of record NZ_JBIRRV010000012.1, on the reverse strand, counting down.
GTCCGATGGACTATCCCGAGCAGCTGGACGACCGTATGCCGCTCGGCGGTCTGAAGATGACCATCGACGCCCTTCTGGAGACCTTCCCGCACTACCGGGGACTCGGTGTCGAGGGTGTCTGGACGGGTCTCCTCCCGGCCACCGCCGATTCACTGCCGATCGTCGACGAGGTCGACGAAGTACCGGGCCTGATCCTCGCCACCGGACACGTGTACGGGAACTTGGCCGGGCCGATCACTGGACAGCTCGTGGCCGAGCTGATTTCCGGCGAGGAACTCAGCCTGCCGATCGACGAGATGGCCTTGGACCGGCCGGCACTCCGCGACAACCCCGACGGCGTCATCCGCTGGTGACCTCGCCGAGAGCAGAGAACTTCCCGACGAGGGCCAAAAGCGTCCCGTTGTCCCCATCAGCTTCTGAGGAGCATGAATGACCACCAACACCCTCGGCGCGGCGCACACCTCGGATTCTGTTCGGTACCTCGACGAGATCGAGGTAGGGCAGACCTGGCTGACGCTCGGCCGGACGGTCACCGAGACCGATGTCGTCACGTTCGGCACCTGGTCGGGCGACATGCATCCGCTCCACATGAACGAGGAGTACGCGAAGCAGACCCAGTTCGGTGGCCGGCTCTTTCACGGCCCGGGAGTCCTCGCTATGGCGTTCGGCCTGGAGATGGGCCTGGGGTGGAAGAATCCGTCGGCGATCGCCTTCCTCGGAATCCAGGACTGGAACCTCCTCGCGCCGGTGCGCATCGGGGACACCATCAGGGTGAGCGAGGAGATCGTCGAGATCCGGCCCTCCGCGAGCAAGCCCGATCGCGGCATCGTGACCACACATGTGCAGGTCCTGAACCAGAACGGGGACGTGTGCCAGGAGGGCAAGTGGATCGTGCTGCTGTCGCGCCGCCCCGACCGGTCGGAGTGATCCGCCGTGACGCTACGACTGCCCGAGGGAAAACGTCTCGCCGTCTGTCTCAGCCCGGATTTCGACGCCCAGAGCGTCTGGATGGGCACGTTCAGGTCCAGGTCCCAGACGAATCTGTCGCGAGGCGAGTTCGGTGCCATGGTGGGGGCCCCGCGCCTGCTGGACGTGTTCCGCCGCTACGGGATCACCACCACGTGGTGCGTGCCGACGCACACGATCCAGACGTTCCGCTCCGCCGTCGACGCGATCATCGAGGACGGCCACGAGATCGGAGCGCACGGGGTGTATCACGAATACGTCCCCGCGCTGGACCGGGACGAGGAACGGCGGCTGCTCGACCTTCAGCTGCATCAGCACGAGAAGCTGCTGGGCACGCGGCCGAGGGGCTACCGTTCCCCGGCCCTGGACGTCACCAACGACACCCTCGACCTGCTGGCCGAGTTCGGCTTCGACTGGGACTCGTCCCTGATGGGGCGTGACTTCACGCCCTACCGACCGCGCATGGTCGCGGAGCTCGACCAGGAGAACGGCAACAGCTTCGGGCCCGAGAGCCGGGTCCTGGAGTTCCCCGTCTCCTGGTTCCTCGACGACTTCCCGGAGCTGGAGTCCTTCAAGGGCAACGCGCTGATGCAGTCCAACGAGGTCGTCCTCACCCGCTGGAAGGACAGCTTCGACTTCGCGCATGCGCGCTGTCCGGGCGGCGTCGCGACCTGGACGCTGCATCCGCAGACCATCGGCAGGGCCCACAACCTGCTGATGCTCGAGAAGTTCCTCGACCACGTGACGTCCTTCGACGACGTCTGGTTCCCGACGCTCTCGGAGCTCTTCGACCGCTGGGAAGACGGCTGAACAATGGACGCCGACGACAGAGCGCTCGTTCCGGACCGCGGACCGAGCGCTCTGACCGGCCCTCGACGACGTGCTCAGCAAGCTGCTGACCGGGCGCGCGGCGACCAGGCCGTCGACGTACGGCACGTGCCCGCCTTCGAGTCCGAGGACACCGACTACGAGGAGTCCGGGCTCGTGGCCTACCTGGCCACCGTCGGTGAGGTGCAGTCCTTCGCCATCGCCCGCACCATCGTCTCCTCGGCGTACGAGCGCTACCGCGAGCAGTTCCCGGACCGCGGGGTCGTCGTGCTCAACAGCAATCTCCTCGCCCTCAAGGGCGCGGCCGAACTGGCCGTCAACTGACGGAAGGGTCCTACGTTTCATGAACATAGTCGTCCTGGTGAAATACGTGCCCGACGTCACAGGGGAGCGCCGGTTCACATCCGACCACACCGTGGACCGCGACGGCGTCGACGGCCTCCTGTCCGAACTCGACGAGTACGCCGTCGAGCAGGCGCTGCAGATCAAGGAGCAGCGTGAGGACGAGGAGATCACGGTCACCGCACTGACCGTCGGCCCCGAAGACGCCGCGGACGCGCTGCGCAAGGCACTGCAGATGGGCGCCGACCGGGCCGTCCACGTCGAGGACGAAGCCGTCGCGGGCTCCGACGCGATCGCCACCTCGCTGGTGCTCGCCGAGGCGGTGAAGACGGCGAGCGGCGGTACCGTGCCCGACCTCGTTGTGGCGGGGATGGCCTCGACCGACGGCGGCGCCGGGGTCGTTCCGGCCATGCTCGCCGAACGCCTCGGCGTCCCGCAGGTCACCTTGGCCTCCCAGGTGGAGACCTCCGGCACGCAGGTCCGCATCCGCCGCGACAGCGACGCCGCCACTGAGGTCATCAGCGCCACGATGCCGCTGGTCCTGTCGGTGACCGACCAGTCGGGGGAGGCTCGCTACCCCTCCTTCAAGGGCATCATGGCCGCCAAGAAGAAGCCTCTCGAGACGGTGGATCTCGACGACATCGGTGTCGACGCCTCCCTCGTCGGTCTGGGAGCATCTCGCACCACCGTCACGGGCACCACCGCCCGCCCGCCGCGCACCGTCGGCGAGATCGTCAAGGACGAGGACGGGACCGGCGCCGCGGCGCTCGCCGCCTTCCTCGCGAGCAAGAAGTTCATCTGAGAGGGCACGAGAGATGTCTGAGGTTCTGGTTCTCGTTGACCACGTGGCGGGCACGGTCAAGAAGCCGACGTACGAACTGCTCGCCATCGCCGGGCGGCTCGGTGAGCCGTCGGCCGTCTTCATCGGCGGTGTCGATGCCGCGGAAGCCGTCGCCGACGCGGTCAGAGGGTACGGCGCCGAAAAGGTCTACGTCATCGACGACTCCGACATCGCGGGTTACCTGGTGGCCCCCGTGGCGGAGGCACTGCAGCAGCTCGCCGCCGGGAAGGAGCTGGCCGCGATCCTGCTGCCCTCTTCGGCGCAGAGCAAGGAGATCGCCGGCCGCCTGGCCATCAAGCTCGGCTCGGGTCTGATCACGGATGCCGTCGACGTCGCTGCCGACGGCACCACCACCCAGTCGGTCTTCGCGGGCAGCTACACCGTCGCCGCGCAGGTCACCACCGGCATCCCGATCATCACGGTCAAACCCAATGCGGCCGCTCCGCAGGAGGCCGACGGTGCCGGAGTCGTCGAGCACGTCACCGTGACGATCTCCGACGCCGCGAAGGCGGCTCGCGTCGAGGACAGCCGGCCGCGCGCCGCCACCGGCCGCCCCGAGCTGACTGAGGCCGCCGTTGTGGTCTCCGGCGGCCGCGGCACCGGAGGCGACTTCGGGCCCGTCGACGCTCTCGCCGACGCGCTCGGCGCCGCCGTCGGCGCCTCACGCGCCGCCGTGGACTCGGGCTGGCTGTCCCACACCTTCCAGGTCGGCCAGACGGGCAAGACCGTCTCCCCTCAGCTGTACATGGCCAACGGCATTTCCGGGGCCATCCAGCACCGGGCCGGTATGCAGACCTCGAAGACCATCGTCGCGGTCAACAAGGACCCCGAGGCACCCATCTTCGACCTGGTCGACTTCGGTGTCGTAGGCGACCTTCACACCGTTCTCCCTGCCCTGACCGCACAGATCAGCCGGCGCAAGGGCTGACCCCCCTCCCGCTCACGGGCCTCGCTATCCACACGACTGCGCCCCCGGAACGTCGACTCGATGGGCCTGCTCGGCCACGCCGCCATCGTGGGCCTGGCGAAACCCGGCAGTGAGTCGCCCCTCGACATCGGCAGCTCGATGCTCAGCGGTGCCAGCGTGGCCTTCGTCCTTGGGGGGCGACTCCGTGCCACAAGTACTGATTCCGCAGCTGATCTCCCTCTGCGAAGCCGGCAAGTTCCCGTTCGACAAGCTCATCAAGCACTACGCATTCGAGGACATCAACCAGGCCTTCGAAGACAGCGAGAACGGGGTCACGCTCAAGCCGGTGGTCGCCTTCTGAGCACGCGCGTGCAAGAGGGCGGATAGGAGGGACGGCGTCGAACCTTGGCTGTCGCGTGGCAGCACGGAGAACGAGCGGGTGCCCATGCTCCGTGCTGCCACATCCCTACCGCCGACAGCGCTTCCGAGGAGATCTTGTTCGCCTGCGGCGAGGTGTGATGCGGCTGCCGATGTCTGGGCAGCGGGCCGCGCGCGGCCATCAGGCTGTCCTGCTCGCGCCGGCGATCTCGGCGTCGTACAGTGCATTGTCGAGTTATGAACCTCGGCCAGGCCCGCGCGGCCATGTCCCATCACGTATGCCGCAGGCTGTCATGGCTCGGCGACCGGCGGCGCCAGGTGGGCGCTGGGCCACATCCACATAGGTGTTGACCGACCGGCTGCTGGTCACCCCGGTCCACCTGCGCACCGGTTTGAGCCGTTGGAAGGCGAGAAGTCCCGTGACCGCCCGGATATCAGACGTGGGGAATCTGCCCGCGGCCCTGACCACGTTCGTGGGCAGGCACCGAGAGCTGGCCGAGGTGCGCCGGGGGCTGGGGACGACGCGCCTGCTGACGCTCACCGGTGCGGGCGGGATAGGCAAGACCCGGCTCGCGCTGGAGGCGGCCGCCGCATCGGCGCCGGACTTCGCGGACGGGGTCTGGCTGGTGGATCTGGCGCCGGTGACGGACCCGTCATCGACGGCGAACGCCCTGGCGACCGCACTGGGGGTGCCGGACCCGGGCACCAGAACAGTCATCGACCAGCTCACCGACTTCCTGGCCCACCGCGCTCCACTGGTCGTGCTCGACAACTGCGAGCACCTCATCGACGCCTGCGCCGAGCTGGCACACACGCTGTTGTCGGCCTCCCCCGGGCTGCGCATCCTGGCGACGAGCCGCCGTACGCTGGGAATCCCCGGCGAGCGCGTCTTCATCGTCCCTCCGCTGGCGCCGGACGACGCGCTGGAACTGCTGCGGGACCTGGTCACCGCCGTGCGCCCGGAGTTCCGGATCACCGACGGCAACCGCACCCAGGTCCGCCAGTTGTGCGACGGTCTGGACAGGCTGCCGTTCGCCATCAAACTGACCGCGTCCCGGCTGCGGACCCTCACCGTCGACGAGGCGTTGAACCGGCTGGAGGACCGTTTCAGGCTGCTCACGACCGGCAGCCGGGTCCACCGGCCGCACCAGCGGACGCTACGCGCGCTGATCGACTGGAGCCACGAGCTGTGCACCCCCGCCGAGCGGCTGCTGTGGGACCGGCTGTCGGTCTTCGCCGGCGACTTCGGCCTGGACGCGGCCGAGGACGTCTGCGCCGGCGACGGCATCGACCGGGACGAGGTGCTCGATCTCCTCGACCGGTTGGTCGTCCAGTCCATCGTCCTGCCCACCGAGCACGAGGGCCGGCCGCGCTACCGGCTGCTGGAGACGATCCGCCAGTACGGAAGGGAAAGGCTCGCCGAATCGGGTGAGGAGGAAGAACTGCTGCGGCGGCACCGTGACTTCTTCCTCGCCCTCGCCGAGCGCCTCGCCGACCGCTGGTGCGGCCCCGGCCAGCAGGAGGGCCTGGTCCGGTTGCGGGCCGAACACGCCAACCTGCGGGCGGCACTGGACTGCGGCGGTGACCCGCAGGCCGTGCTGGAGCTGGCCGCGGCGCTGCGCTTCCACTGGTGCGTCGGCGGGTTCCTCGGCGAGGGGCGCCGCCAGTTCGACCGGGTGCTCGCCGCCGCGCCCGAGCCCACCCCGGCCCGGGCGCGGGCGCTGTGGGCCGCCGCCTGGGTGGCGCTGCTGCAGGGCGATCTGGCGGCGGCCCACCGGTGGCTGGACGAGGCCGGAGAGCTGGGAGAGCGGCTGGACGACCCGGTGGTGCGCGCGTATGTCCAGAGCCTGCGTGGCTCCCATGCGTACTTCGGGGGGCAGCTGGAGGAAGCCGTGTCGTGGCTGGAGAGCGCGGTGGCCGCCCACACGGCGCTGGACGAGGAAGGCGGCACGGTCTTCACGTTGTTCCTGCTGACCGCCGCCCACACGGCCAGCAAGGACCCGCGGGCCGTGGAGACCGGCAGGCAGGCGGTCGCCCTCGCCGAGGCGCACGGGGACCGGTGGGGCCGCGCGCAGGCATTGTGGGCACTGGGCCATGCCGTCTGGGCGCGCGGCGACGATGAGGAGGCCATGACGCTGGCCCGTCTCTCACTCGAGGCTCAGCGGGGCTTCAACGAATACCTCGGGGCCGCGGTGGCGCTTGAGCTGCTCGCCTGGTCCACCGCCTCCGGCGGCGACCACGAGAGGGCGGGACGGCTGTTGGGCGCCGTGCGCGCACTGTTTCGGGACATCGGGGCGAGCCTGGAGACGTTCGGTCCGTACAGGTCCGAGCAGCACGCGCGGTGCGAGGAAGCCGTCGTACGGGCCCTGGGCCCGGCAGCGTACGAGAACGCCCTCGCGGAGGGCGGCAGCCACCGCAGTCCCGACGAGGCCATCGCCTACGCCCTGCGCACCGAGCCGGCCGCGGCGGTCCCGGCCCCCGCGCCTGCTCCCGCCCCGTGCCCGCTGACCTCCCGGGAGCGGGAAGTGGCCGCGCTGGTGGCCGAGGGCATGAGCAACCAGCAGATCGCCTCCGCGCTCGGACGCTCCCCGCGCACGGTCCACACCCACGTCGAGAACATCCTGGCCAAACTCGGCTTCGCCTCCCGCGCCCGCATCGCGTCCTGGTGGACAGCGAACCAGGCACCCACCCCGTAGGGCAACTCCGTAGAAATACCCAGGCCCGGGGGTGGGGCCCGGGTCCGTACTAGTACCGATGGCCTCGGGGCAGATCCCACGCCGATTCTTGAGCCATGACACAGAACAAGGCGTGCCCTCCTGCGGGTGCGCCCCCTCCCGGCACACGTCGAGGGCGGTCGGCAACCGGATCCGTGACAGGAACGCGCCCGACCGATGTCAGTCACTGTTTCCGTGCCCGTCGCATGCGGCACCGGAAGCGACAGCCGGCCAGGCCCGCCAGCAGTGCGTGAGCGGCCCGTGTCGGCATGAAGGCCACCGTCAAGATCGGCAACCGCCGCACGCCGCAATCCAGTCAATGGACTGCTCACAGCAAAAGGAACTCATGTGACGACCGAGATGCAGGGTGGACTCTCCCGGAGATCCTTTATCGCCGCCATGACGGCCGCCGGAATACTCGCCGGCGGGGGCCTGGGCCTGGTAGTCGCCGCCGCCCCCAGCGCCAGCGCCGCGACCGGCGCGGACGTCACCTGGCGGATCAGCAGTGAGCCCGCCGAAGCCAAGGCCGACTACGCCAAGCTGCTCAACGACATCAGGCAGGCGATCAGGGCCGGCAGGCTCGACTCAATGGGCGGTGCCACCGTCGACGTCACCGACAGAAACGGGGGCACCCAGTACATCAGCGTCGACATTCACGCCGAGGACAGGCCCGAGTTCATCCGGGTATTCATGCGCCGGTCGGACTCCTACGTCATGGGATGGCGGCAGGCCACCGAGAACGGTGTCGGAGACATCGCCTGGGGCAGTTTCTTCACGCTGGACGCCGCGGTGGCGCCACTCCTGGCGAACAACACCCTCAACCCTGCTCGGCTGCCGGATTCCACGGTCGCGAACACGAACACGCAGTACGGCACGCTCTCGAGCTACGTCAACCTGCAGCAGCAGGGCGCCACCCGCGACGGCATGCAGATCTCTCCGTCCAGCCTCCACAACGCCGTGCTGCAGCTCCAGGCCGCTCCCCAGCCCCAGACCAGGTACATCGCGCAGTCGGTACTCCAGATCATCGTGGGGGTCGCCGAAGCCTCTCGGTTCCGGAGACAAGCGGGTGAAACCGTGATGGCGTTCGGCAGGGGCGCGGCGTTGAGCATCACCACGACACACATGGCGTTCCACAACGACTGGTCCACGCTCAGCAGGTCGTTCCTGCTGGCGGTCATGGCGGGGACCGCCGTCTTCGCGGCTCCTCTCGAGATCGCCGGCATCGTCATCGGGACCACGGCGGTTGCTGCGGCCTGGCTCATGACGGCCCACCACTCGGACGTAAATACCGAGGGCAAGCATCTTACCGAGGAGGGCAGCCTGCTGTATGTCTCGCAAGACGGCACCGGCGACCACTGGACCGTTCAGGAAGCGATCGACGCCGCTCCCAACAGCGGCGCGAACACCATCCTCATCGAAAAGGGCGTCTACCACGAGGTCATCAGCGTCCCGAAGGACAAGAGCTGGCTGACGATCAAGGGCGTCACCGGCAACCGCGCGGATGTCGTCATCTACAACACCAGGTGCCACGGGATGATCAACCCGGCGACCGGCGCGAAGTACGGCACCCAGGGCAGCGCCGTGGCCACCTTCAGGCCGCCCAACCTGACCGTTCAGGACCTCACGATCAGCAACACGTTCGACCGCGCGGCCCACCCGGAGATCAACCAGTACGAGACCCAGGCCGTCGCGGTTGCCGCCATGGGCGACCGGCAGGTGTTCAGCAACGTGGCGATCTGGAGCCATCAGGACACCCTGCTCGTCAAGGGGGAGACACCCACGACCCAGGCCCGGCAGTGGTTCATCAACTGCCACATCCGGGGCGACGTGGACTTCATCTTCGGCAACGCCACCGCGGTGATCGACCGGTCCACGATCCAGGTGCTCCCGTGGCCCGGCGGCACGATACTGGCGCCGAACACCGACTATCGGAAGCAGTACGGGATCCTGATCAGCAGCTGCACGATCACCACCAACGGCGTGGCGAGCGACACGATGTACCTCGGTCGGCCGTGGCGCAACGTGTTGGAGGTCCAGCCTCAGGCCCTGGTGCGCAACTGCGACATCCAGGCGGGCATCACGAACGCGCATCCCTGGACCGACATGATGCCCGACTACTCCTGGACGCAGGCCCGGTTCAGGGAGTACGGGAACTTCGGCGCCGGAGCCGGTACCGGCTCGAACGCACCGCAGCTGACCGCCACGGAGGCGGCCGACTACACCGCGCAGAAGTACCTGGCCGGCACCGACGGGTGGAACCCGCTCGCGTGACCGAGACCGAGGTGACAGGCGCACTGCCCACCGGCAGCGACCCCGCCGTCGCGGCGGGGTGAGCAACCAAGGCGGGGCCGGGACAGCACGACCGTCCCGGCCCCGCCGCCGGGTCACGAAGCGTCCGATTCCTCTTCACACCGCAGGCGGATGATCACGTCATTGAGGTGGGTGAGTAGATCGTCGGGCATCAGGTCGATGTCCGCGAAAGCACGGACAGCCGTCCGCAGTCGGCTCATGGTGGCGGAGGCGTGGAGGCCGCGGCCGGCACCGCCAGCGCGCCTCGCCCACGCGGTGCGGGGCGCTGCGGCGGGGCCGTGGACGGCATGACCGTCCCCGGCCCCGCCGTCGGCTGTCGCTTCACCCTCGTGCTGCTGCGGATTCGGGAACAACTGTCGGTTGATCTTCTTCTCTGCGGCGACCTGTTCCTCAAGCTCCTCCAGCAGCCGCCGCTTGGGCAGCCGCCAATTGCAGACGTCAGCCAGGAACGTCTTGTACGGCTTCGGCCCTGACTCCGTCCAGGGCGGTTGCAAGTTCCGGGATCGCGTAGATCGTCCGCGCCCGGGGGGAGTTGACGTGGCAGCAGCACAGGCACGAGACCGGTGATCATCAGGGTGTCTAGGTCAGATGGTCACATCGAGGTCCCGTGCCTGCCGCTCCATCCTCCCCGGTCCCTGCCGTTCTGGCGAAACTGGGTCACCTCCGCCAGCATGACACCGGCCGCCTGCGCGCCCACCTCCAGCGTGTCCCCGATCCGCGTTCACGTCGAGGGCGGCGGTATCCCCTGGTCGGCCTGCTGTTGGTCCGCGCCTGCGCAGTCGTCTCCGGCGCCCGGACCATCACCGAGGTCACCGAGTGGGGACAGCGCGCCACCACCACGGTGCTGGAACTGCTCGGCCTCCGCCGGCCACCGCCCGGACGCCGCCGCGCCCCGTCCCATGCCACCCTCACCCGCCTCCTGGCCGCCCTCGACGGCGATGCCCCGGACGCCGCGACCGGCGCTACCTGGCCGAACGCGACCACACCAACATCGGTGGCACCAGCCCGGCGCCGCGGCGGGCGATTGCGGTGGACGGCAAGGCACTGTCCGGCTCCGCGCACCAACAGCAGCGCCACCGGCACCTGCTGTCCGCCGTCACCCACGCCACCACAATCCCAACGGTTTGGACGCGAATCCCTTGTCCGAGATGAGCAGGAACCCGAGCGAGCGGCGACCAGGCCAGCGTCGACCTCCAGCATCGCGGACAGCACCTCGCGCCCGCCGAGCTTCGCGGACGCCAGCGCCCACATGATCGGCATCCCGGTGGGCGTGCAGACCAGGTAGAGGCGAAGCCCCCAGAAGAACCGCGAATGTGACGTGCAGTAGCCGTACTGCGCCCAGCCGGCCATGTCCGATCGCCGCACGGTCGGGCGCGACATCCCGCACGGGGCCGGCGTCGAGTCGACGATCCAGTGGTTGTCGAACCAGAAGTCGCCATGGCCAGCTCCCTGATCATGCGCTTGACCAGGGGAAGAGCGGCGCGCAGATGTCTGGAGTAGCAGGCCGCAGCGCCGGGTACGGGAACATACCCGGCCTAGTGGGCGTGTCCCCCGTTCGGTGCGATCTGGTCGATCAGGGCAAGGTCGTCGGCGCTGAGCTCGAGCTTGGCGGCGAGGTTGTTCTGGGCGACGCGCTCGGCGTTTCCCGATCCTGGGATGGGCACGATGTACGGCTTTCGGGCCACCAGCCACGCCAGTGAAAGTTGCGAGAGTGTCGCCCCCTTGCTCTCGGCCAGCCTTGTCAGCTGTTCGACGATCCGAGTGTTCGCGTCGAAGTTCCGCGGCGACCACCAAGGGGAGTTCCTGCGAAAATCGCCCTCGTCGAAGGCCTCGCGGGGCGTGATTGTGCCGCTGAGGAACCCTCGAGCGAGGGGCGAGAAGGCGACCACGCCGATCTCGAGCTCCTCGAGCACCGGGAACGCCGCTTCCGACTGGCGCGAGAAGATCGAGTACTCCGTCTGCAGGACGCTGATCGGGTGCACGGCGTGCGCCTTGCGAACGTTCTCGAGGGTTGTGTTGGAGAGGCCGAGATACTTGACCTTGCCCGCGTCCACGTACTCCTTCATCACGCCGACGACCTCTTCGACGGGCACGGTGGGGTCGTGCAAGTGCTGGTACAACACGTCGATGTGGTCGACCCCGAGGTTGCGCAAGCTGTTGTCGACGACCTCGCGCACGTGGCCCAGCTGTGAGTTGGGCCGGAGCGGGAACTCGAAGCCGAACTTCGTGGCAATCGTCACCTGGTCGCGAACCGGGCCCAGCGCCCGTCCCAACAACTTCTCCCCTCGACCCCAGCCGTACAGCTCTGCGGTGTCGAAGTGCGTGACGCCGTCGTCGTAAGCGCGACGGATCGCGGCGATGGACGCGGAGTCCGTGCTCTCGTCGTCGCCGAGTGCGATGCGCATCGCTCCGTAGCCGATCACGGATGTGGTCAGGCCCTGTCGCCCTAGTGCTCGTTCCTGCATGGTCCGGTCCCTTCGATTGATGATGGCGGTGGGCTGTTGGTGATGCCCCAGATCCAGAGGGCGTGTTCAGGTGCGTCCCGGATGGCTCGGGTGGTCTTGGCGATGTTGTCTGCTCCCAGCGGCCGCAGCCTGCCGATGGCCGGATTCCGCAAGGCGGCCGTCGCCCGTGGTGCGTTGCCGGTGTCCTCGATGGTTCTGGACCCTGAAGCGAGCGTCTTGCGGTCACCCGATCCCGAGCTCGCGACGTTCGGCGTGCAGCACGTCCTGGTCGTCGCGCCTGTCACTCGTCCATCCCATCGGTGCCTCAAAGGGACGGACGGTCGGCAGAACGACCGTAGGACCAGCGACCACCGTGCGGCGGATGATCTTCCACTCACCGTCTCGGCGGAGCATGCGATCGACGAAGCGACCCCATGTCATGAAGTGGAGCGCCCCATCGGACCTGACGGCACCCTCGCCGAGGAACTGTTGGAGGGAAGCCCGGGCGTCAGCGGGGTAGTGCTGCACGATTGAGTTGTAGCTCTCGACCAGGGCCAGGTCGTCATCTGCAAACTCGATGAGGATGTTCCCACTGATGTGCAGTGAGTACGGGATGGTCTCGTGTCGGCGAGCTATCCAAGCGATGAGTCCGTCGATGTCGCCCTGGTAGGCGCCGTGATTGTCATAGGCGTCGTGGTGGTAGCAGCGCCGGAGCTCGTCCAGGTCGAGCCTGTCGACTGATCGGCAGTACCGGTTGAGCACATCTCGGATGGCCTCCCGGTCGATGAGTCGCCTGAGGTCCGGGTCGAGAGAGTCGGTCGTCATCGGTGAGTACCTGTCTTCGTGGTCGATGTCGTGCCGCGCCCGCTCGGCGAGCTCTGAGGAGGCAGGGCCGACCTGAGCCACTTGCCCCTCGGGCATCCGGCGACGCTACGCGGCGGCGCGAGATCCGATGTCCAGACGCCTGTCATGGCAATCTCCTGTTCTGTGGTTTTCGGAGTAGTGATGTCCAGAGGGGCAGGACGGGTCGTCGCTGCGTGAGCTTCGCCCGGTCGACCCGGGTACGACAGCAGCTCCCTCGCGCGCGATGAAACGCACGGTGCGCGCGGTCCAGCCCCGCAAGATCCGCGGTCTCCCCGAGCTCATCGACGGCTCGTTCAAGTAGGGCAGTCGAGCGGCACTCAGTGTCTGACCAGGGCGAAAATCGCATCCATCATGTCGGCCGCGGTCAGTGGACCGTCGGCGCACGTCACAGGGCTGCCGATCGCGCCCCGGCCAGGAATCGTGCCCTGCTCCACCGACGGGAAGCAGGGCACGAGCGCTGTCAGTCCTGGTTCAGGAACTCCTGGGTCGTGACTGCATTCGCGTAGAAGGGGATGATGTCGGTCAGGAACGAGGTCTGCTGCTCCTTGGTGAACGCCGCGGACGCATCCCAGATGACATTGGTGTGGTAGCCGAGGTCATGAGCGTTGCGCATGGTCGACTCGACGCACTGCCGCAACGCGAAACCCATGACATAGATGTCCTGGATCTGGTTGTGGCGCAAGTAGCTGTCCAGCGTGGTGCCGGCGAAAGCGCTGCTGCCTCCGGTGCGCTCGCTGATCACGTACTCATCCGCGAGAGGCTCGAATCCGGGGAAGAACTCCGTCTGCTCGCCCAGGAAGGAGCCGTAGTCGCGCATCATCTTGCGCAGACCGTACTTGGCTGCGCCGAGCGCTCGGTACGTCGGCTCCAGCACCATCCGCACGTGGATGACTTCCATGTTCTGGCGACGCGCCTCGGCCAGGACCTCCTTGGAGTTGGCGACAGCGGCGTCGACCTGCTCGCGGTCCTGGAATTGCCCATTGATGGTGCCGGTGGGGGCGAGCCAGTCGTTCATGTACTCGATCAGGATCAGCGCGCTCTTCTTCGTGCTCTGCTCGCTCACTTAATTACTCCTCGTGTTGAATGGTATTTCGGCCGCCCGAGCTGAATTTCGTGTATGCCATTCAGCGGGCCAGCATCGCGACTAGGCGCGCCAGTTGTTGGCTGCGGCGGCTCGTATGTTGCAATTCTATCCGGAAACAGTCGTTCCGTCAGCGCAGTGGGACACCGATCACCAATCACGCCGACTCGTATGACCGAGACGCTGACGGCTCAGAGAAGTTTCCCATGTTGACTCATCGGTGGAAGGCCGCAATTCGCGAGGATTGCGGGTGGAAGTTCCTAGTGTCTCGTGATCCGGTTCATGTCACCTGAAGCTCTTTGACTCGTTGGATACTCGTGAACCTCACTTCGGAATAGGCCGTGGAATTGCGGACGTTGGCGGCGGACGGGCACGTGACGGCGGATGTGGCCCTGCGGGGCCCGCATCGTGTTGTGGGCGGGCGAGGGCCGCCGCCGCAGGGACATCGCCGGACTTGCGGGGGTGTCCGCCCGGATGGTGGACCGCACCAGGGTCTGGTACGAGGAACACGGAGTTGCGGGCCTGGTGGAAAGGAAGCGCGGGGGCACTTCGCCGCCGGAATCGGGCGCGCACGCTGGCCGATCATCTGAAGCGGCGCGAGGGTTTCAAGGTCTCTTTCTACTATGTCGCCCGTATCTGGCGGGAGGAAAACCTGCAGCCGCACCGGTCGGGCCTTCAAACTGTCGAAAGGCCCGGCGTTCGCGGAGAAATGTTGCCGATATCGTCGGGTTGTACCTGGACCCGCCCGGGGGCGCTGTCGTCCTGTCGGTCGACGAGAAGACGCAGGTGTACGAACCTGTTCGCCGCACTGAACATCGCCACCGGCGAGGTACTCGGCGAATGCAAGCCGAACCGGAACGGGGCGAACTTCCTGGCCTTCCTGAAGAAATCGGTGAATCCGCACGCCGGCAAGGACATCCATATCGTGCAGGACAACCTGTCCACGCACACCACCCCGGACGTGAAGGCGTGGCTGGAGAAGAACCCTCATGTCCACTTCCATTTCACCCCCGTCGGCTCCTCCTGGTTGAACCAGATCGAGACCTGGTTCGGGATCATCACCCGGCAGTCGATCCGTCGCGGCACGTTCTTCAGCGTCCACGTCCTGGTCAAGCCAGGCCCGCCAGGCCGAATCCGCGCAGACCGATGTCCGCCACTGCTCCACCGCAGCCCGCAACAACCACTCAGAGGAGCCTGTAGAACGACCGGCCGCTACGCGCCGGACGCGTGTGCGGCCGTCACCGCGCCCCTGGGGGAGCGGCCCGCCCACCGCGGCGGCGAGTTCGGCTTTTGCCGCCCGCCGGAAGGTTTCCTCGGTCGCTGGGTGGCCGAGGAGCGTGCGTTCGGCTTCGGTGGCGCGCCAGGGTTTGGTGCCGACGCCTCCGAGTGCGACGCGCACCTCGCTGACCATGCCGTCCTCGACGGCCAGCGCGGCGGCGACGGAGACGAGGGCGAAGGCGTAGGATGCGCGGTCGCGCACCTTGCGGTAGCGCGAGTTCGCCGCGACCGTCACCGGCGGCAGCTCTACGGCTGTGATCAGCTCGTCGGCGGCCAGCACTGTCTCGATGTGCGGTGTGTCGCCGGGCAGCCGGTGGAACTCGGCGACCGGGATACGGCGCACGCCGCGTACGCTCTCCACCTCGACGACCGCGTCGAGCAGCACCAGCGCCACCGCCATGTCCGAGGGATGGGTGGCGATGCAGTGCTCGCTCGCCCCCAGGACCGCGCTGCCGCGGGAGAACCCGCCGATCGCGTCACAACCGGTGCCGGGTGCGCGTTTGTTGCAGGCGGAGGTCTCGTCGTAGAAGTACATGCAGCGGGTGCGCTGCAGCAGGTTGCCGCCCACGGTCGCCATGTTCCGCAGCTGGGCGGATGCCCCGAGCAGGATCGCCTGCGCCAGCACCGGGTAGCGGGTCCTGACAAGGGGGTCGGCCGCGAGGCGGCTGTTGGTCACCAGCGCGCCGACGCGGATTCCGCCCCCCGGGAGTTCCTCGATCCCGGTCAGCGGCAGGCGGGTGATGTCCACGACCGTCGCCGGCTGTTCGATCCCCTCACGCATGAGGTCGACGAGGTTCGTCCCGCCCGCCAGGAACTTCACGTCGGCGCCGTCCGCGATCGTGCGCAGCGCCGTGCCCGTGTCCGGTGCGCTGAGGTAGGAGAACGACTTCACTTCGCGACCTCCTGGATCGCCGCGACGATGCCGTTGTAGGCGCCGCAGCGGCACAGATTGCCGCTCATCCGCTCCCGGATCTCCGCCTCGTCCAGCTCCCCGCCACTGTCGGCGAGGTGCTCGGTCGCCGCGCTGGGCACGCCCTCCTTGTGCTCGGCGAGCATCCCGATCGCCGAACAGATCTGACCCGGCGTGCAGTAGCCGCACTGGAACCCGTCGGTGCGGACGAACGCCGCCTGCAGCGGGTGGTCGATCCCCTCGATGGTCGTGATCTCACGGCCCTGGTACTGCACCGCCAGCGCCAGGCACGCGTTGATGCGCCGGCCGTCGGCGAGCACCGTGCAGGCCCCGCACGCGCCCTGGTCGCAGCCCTTCTTGGTGCCGGTCAGGCCCAGGTACTCGCGCAGCGCGTCGAGCAGACTCACCTGCGGCGCGACGTCCAGCCGTTGGGCGGATCCGTTGATCCGCAGCTCGATCTCCACCGTGTTCCTTCCTCCGGTTCGCCCGAGGGCTCGTTCTCTTGAGGGAGGCGCCATCAGGCACATGGGACAGGACCAGAGGGGCTCTGGCCTGAAACACTGCGCCTGCTTAGCGACGCTCGCGGATGATGATCTTTTTCAGGTCACGCGCTGTTGGCGGATAGCGCTGAGCGGCCGTATGGCCGCGGTGGGCGACGCCGCAGAAGGCCAATACCGTCACAGGCGGGCCGACATCGCCTCGGTTCGTACGTGCTGGAGGAATTCGTCGATCATTGGTCGTTGCCCTCGCCCCCGAGGGCAACGACGGGGGCACGCTGCCGTACCGGGAGACCGCGGCCCCTCCCAGCTCAGCTGTCGGCCACTGTCGGTTGCTGGGAGGGTTGGCCGCGCTCGCCCGTGTTCGTTGTCGGTCGGGTCACCCCTACCTGCGCCTGTCCTGGCGGGGATGACGTATCGGGGTCCTTGCAGCGTGAACTGGTGGTCCGGGGTTCAGGATCCGGTGCTGTAGCGGCTGAGCATGAGGGCGACGGCTTCGTCCACGATCGCGGCGTCGGTGGGGTTGGGCGGGACGAAGTCGGTCCGTACGAGTTGGGGCCACAGGAACTGGCTGCAGATCATGCCGAGGAACTGTTCGGCCACTTCGGATGCCGACTGCGGCTGTCCGTCGGCCGAGCGGAAGTCGAGTGTGCCGGCCTGTGCTTCGGCGTCCAGGTAGTCGCGGAGCCGGTCGAAGAAGGGTCCGCGGTCGATGGCGAAGCCGGTGCCGACGATGTCGGCGAGTTCCGGCATCTGGGGAAGTTCGGTGATGATGAGGCGGCACAGCGCCGCCGTGCCGGGCCGCGCGACCAGGCAGGCGTAGTCGCGGCCGATGTGGTCCAGACCGTATCGGGGATCACCGGGCGGGGGCGGTTCGGCGTACTGCACATCCAGCTGCCACTGTTCGGAGGTGACGGCCGCGAACAGCGCGGCCTTGGAGGGGTACCGCTTGAAGAGGGTGCCGGTGGAGACGTGGGCCTCCTTGGCGATCTGGGCCAGGGAGGTCTTGTCGTATCCCCGGGCGAGGAAGAGGTCGCGGGCGGCGCGGATGATGCGCGCGCGGTTCTCCGCTTTGATCTGCGCGTGATACCCGGCTTTGGTCTGTGCGTCATACCCGGCCTGGCACGTATCGCCACCGGTTTCTGCTCGGTCGGCCACCGACATACCCACGCCCCTCGCCCGTCTCCCAGCCGTATCCTCGCTGTCAGAGGACGGTCTGGCCGCCGTCCAGGATAAGGTCCTGGCCCACAACGAAAGCCGAGGCATCCGAGGCCAGGTACACCACGGCTTCCGCGACCTCCCCGGGCATGCCCATACGCTCCAGCGGGATGCCAGAGCTGATCGCCTCCAGAACCGCCGCCTGCTGCGCGGGGTCCTCGATCCCGAGCTTGGAGTAGAGCGGGGTGTTCACCGGGCCGGGGCTGACCGCGTTGAACCGGATGCCGTGCGATTTGAGCAGGTCCGCGTTCCACGACCGCATCAGGGAGGAGACAGCCGCCTTCGTCGCGGCATAGGCGTTCGAATGCCCGTAGCCACCGTGCGCGCTGTTGGACGCGTTGAGGATGACCGAGGACGAGTTGGACAGCACGGGCACCAGGGCCTGTGTGAGGAAGAAGACGCTCTTGACGTTGATGTCGAAGAGCCGGTCGAAACTGTCCTCCGTGTGGTCCTCGAACGGCCGCCAGTCCGAGACGCCGGCGTTCAGGAATGCCACGTCCAGCTCGCCGAAGTGCTCACGCACCTGCTCCGCCAGGCCGCGCTGAGCGTCGAGATCGCGTGCGTCGGCCTGCACCACGGGCACCTTGGCACCGAGGATCTGCCGCGCCCTGTCGATGCTGGCCGGGGTGACGCCTGTGACCAGCACGTCGGCCCCCTCCGCGAGGAAACGCCGCGCGGTCTCCAGACCGATGCCGCTCGTGCCGCCGGTGATGAGGGCGCGCTTGCCCGCAAGACGATTCGTGTTCATTGTTCCTTGCCGAGTCGTAAGGTAAGTCGAAGAACTCACCACATCAAGGTAACCCCGCACCACCCTGATGGCAAGTCGGTCCACTTATCATCGGCGGTCTGGAGCGGTACGGCCACGCCGGAGAAGGTGTGGGCGAGCCTTTGCGCGGGACGCTGGCGAGCGAGGGCTCAGCCGTTCGCGGGGAAGCCCGCGGCGTTCATCGGGCACCGGGGCGGTCGCGTCGCGGCAGCCGCTCGGCGACCAGGTCGTAGGAATCCTCGACCGCGTCGATGGTCAGCCGCTCGGTGATGCCGGGCCCCGGCCCCAGTGAGATCCAGTGCCGTTTGTCGAGATAGCGGCCCGGTGCGATCGAGGCGAAGCGGTGCTCCAGCGCCCGCGCATGCTCGGGGTCGCACTTGACCGTGATGATCTGTTCGTCCGGGTCGTCGGTGACGATCAGGAACACCTTGCCCGCGACTTTGTACACGTCGAGACGATTGCTGTTGATCCGCCACTTCGCAGAGCGGGAAGATGAGTGGAGCATGGCGAGGAGGCTGGCCTCGTGGCCGCCGAGGGCAAGCAGCACACCTCCTCCCATGATCAGCGGGGTGCGGGACGAACCGTCTTGATCCGGCCGGAGAGAGCGTACGCGCTGCCCCGGGAGCCCTCGCGGTCGCGGCCCAGGCATGGCCGGCGGTGCGGCTGCGGGATGTGTGCTGACGGATCGCGTGACACCGGACGCGCCACAGGGCGCGGCCCGGCCGGAACCTGGTCGGGCCGCGCCCGTCGCTCAGGACCGGCTTGGATCAGGCCGTGTCAGGTGGTTGACCGGTACGGCCCCGTTCCCGGCAGTTCGGGCAGCGGGTCGACGAGACCGCCGCTCGTCGACTGCCGCTGGACGGAGGGCCCGCTCGGCCAGACCGCGGGGCAGTGGGTGCCCTTGCGGGGGGCCTTCAGGGTGAGGAGGTAGGTGTTGGTGGCGTCCCGCGCGCACGGGCTCCGCCAGTAGACGCCGTGGCCGACACCGTCGTACGTGAGGAGCACCGCCTCACGGCCGATCTGGCGGGCCGCGTTGGAGGCCCAGACGTGCGGGGTCGCCGGGTCAAAACGGCTGTTGGTCATCAGGATCTTCGGGGTCCCGTCGACGTGGAGCCGGCGCGGGGGGTTGGTCACCTCGGTCGGCCAGTCCTGGCAGCCGGTCTGGACCGTCCAGCCGAGGGGACTGACGCGGGTGACGGGGGCGCGGCGGACGAGTTCGCGTTCGAAGCGCGCGAGGGTGGCGTACGAGGGAACGTCGAAGTCGTAGTCCTGGCACACCACCGAGAAGAAGGGGAACTCCGTCGGCTCGCCGAACTTTTGACGTGACCGTGCCGCCGCCGGGCCCGCGGCGTCCAGGTCGGCGAGGTCCTGTGCCAACTGGAACCAGGTGTTCGGCCTGTACAGGGGGCCCACGATGAGGTTCTGGACTTCCTGGGGAGTGACCGTGTGGGGCGGGTCCCCCGGCAGGACCAACTCACCGGCTTCCGCGCGCTTGTAGAGCGAGTCGAACAGGGCGCGGGCCTCTCGGTCGTGCAGCGCACAGGACGGCGTACGGGCGCACCAGTCGGCGAACTGGCCGTACGCCTCCTCCACCGCCCTGGTCTCGGTCTTCTGGAAGTCCCACATGCCCAGGCTGTGGTCCATGTTGGAGTCGAGGGTCATCGCGCGGACGCGGTGCGGGTAGCGCTCGGCGTACTGCTGGCCGAGCAAGGTGCCGTAGGAGAGGCCGTAGTAGCTGATCCGTTGCTCGCCGAGCCCGGCGCGGATCGCGTCCATGTCGCGGACGACGCTGCCGGTGTCCATGTGATCGACGAGCGGCCCGGTGAGATCGCGGCAGCTGTTGCCGAGCGCACGGTTCGCCTCGCGGAGGGCGGCGAAGGACGAGTCACTGTCCGGGTAGAGCAACTCGCCCTGGGCCGTCAGCAGGTCCGTGTCGCACATCACCGGGTTGCTGCGGCCGACGCCGCGTGGGTCGAAGCCCACGATGTCGAACCGCTCCAGCAGTTCGGGCGAGAAGGCGTCGGGAGCGTCGAACGCGAAGTCCACACCGGAGTTGCCCGGGCCGCCCTGGTTGATCAGCAGCGAGCCGATCCGGCGCTCGGGGTCGGTGGCCAGGTGGCGGGCGAGGGCCAGGTCGATGGTGGCGCCGTGCGGCCGCTTCCAGTCCACGGGCACCTGGAGAGTGGCGCACTCGAAGGCGCCTTGGCCGGAGGGCGACGCACAGGGTTCCCAGGCTATGCGCCCTGGCGACGGGTTCGTGGCCGAGGGAGCGGCAACGGCGGCCCCTGTGAGCAACTGGCCGAACAGAGCGGTGACCAGAGCCCCGACAGCCAGTCGTCTGCGCCCTTTCGAGCGCGGGGCCAGTGGGGGGTTGAATTGCACAGGTATTCCTTCATGAATCAAGAGTTCACAGATGGAGCAAAGTTTGGACTCAACTTGCTTGAAAAATCAAGAACATGACCAACTGTCAGGCTGTGGCCGACTCGACTCCTCGGAGACGCAACCGGGAGGTGGCGTCCGGGCTGCCGGGGAGCACAGCGCGGCGGCGCGAACGGCACAGAAACGTCGGAGTCGGCCCGCTCCGGATCCCGTCCGACCTCACCGAGCTCAGATTTCACGCCTCACCCATGTCACGGCAGCAGCGATCCGGTATCAGACCCTGGCCCCGGTGCGGGGCCAGACGGTGGTCTTCCGTCCGGTCGCCTCTGCTGCGAGCTGACGGCGTCTGCCGACCGGCATCACCCCAGCCGCAAGTGCGGCCCACCCGCCCCGCCTGAACGCTCCACCGGCCTACGGGGCAGGCGGCGGCCACCGAAAACGCGGCTTCCGGCAGGGACTGCCGCCATACCTCTCAGCGGGCCAGGCAGGCGACAACGCGGCACATCCGTCGCGCGGATACATGCGTGACCTCCCCCGACAGGGCCCCTCCTCCGACGAGGTCACCCTTCGGGACGCGCCCCTCCTGCTGACCTCTTCGGGTTGCCTTCGGGTGGTGACGTGGGGTGAGCCCTGCGGTATGCCGGTGTTGTGCGGTACGCGGATGGTGGGGGCCAGTGCCGCCTTGCGGGCGGTGTCCTGGAGGCGTTCACCGGCCGCGTTCACCGGGCCGCCTGCGTGCTGGTGCTGTAGGTGTGCGGGTCGACGGGTCGTCCCGGGACTTCGGTCATCAGCATGAACACCTTGCCTCGCACCTTGTAGACCTCCCAGTCGTCGCCGAAGGGGTGCTCCAGCCGGGCCCCGGGGAGTTCCTCCGCGCAGTCGGCGGCGGTCTTGTGCAGGGCCGAGGCGTTCATGGGCGGTGAGCCTTCCCAGGTGGTGACGGACTGCGGCATCGAAGGAGACGGAGGAGGGCGCGCCGCGCGGGCACGGTGGCAGGTTCCATCCTTGCGTTGAAGCCGACCGGAAGGGCGGTAGGCTGCGGACACGTGATGGTCGACCAGCGACATACCGATGCGGGCGGAACCGCGGCCGGTCCGGCTGCGGTTCCGCTGTACGGTTTCCAGCCTCCGGCCGGTACCCCGCGTACGGCATTGAGGTGAGTACCGTCGAGGACTTCTTCGCGCAGCACGACGACTGGCCGTGGAACCCGCCCTGTCCGGGCCGCGCCACCTTCCACTACCTCATCGCGGTCACCGAGGGCGAGCTGCGGCACGATGTCGACCACGTCACGCGGACCGTCGCTCCCGGCCAGTGGCTGTGGGTGCGTCCCGGGCACGTGCTGTGCTGGCATCCGCCCGGTACGGCCCGCGGCCCGTTCATCCTGTTCGAGCCGGAGGTGCTGCGCCCGGACCTCGCCCGTCTCCTGACCCCGCTCACCGCGCACGAGGCCCCTGCCGTGCTCAACCCGCGCCCCGAGGACGCCGTCTGGCTCCAGCAGACGGCACTCCAGCTCCTGGACGAACACCGGGCGCTGGGACGCCGCCCCCTCGACATCCACCACGCCCTGCGGCGCAGCCTGCTCGAATCACTGCTGCTGCGCCTGGCCAACTCCCCGGACATCGCCCCCACCGGCACGGCCACGACCGGCACCGGCCGCGCCGACCGGTACAGGTGCTTCCTGGACGCCTTGGAGCTGCACTTCCGTGAGCTGCACCAGGCCGCGGACTATGCCGAGTTGCTCGGGACGTCACCGGCACGGGAGTACGTGAACTCATCGACGACCGGCGCCTGTTGGAAGCCCGGCGCCTGCTGGGAGCCGCCCGGTGGGATGCGCGTGCCGCGGCGGTCCACGTCGGCTTCACCGACCCCGCGCAGACCTTCCGGACTCCCGCTGGCCGACCGTGAGGGATCCGGGTTGCGATCAGGCGCGGCCAGCGGGAGTGATCTTGGTAACTCACGTCGCTCTCGACGACCATGCTCCAGCACGCGCGTTCGGCGACAACGCCGCGCGCCTGCTACCTACCTCTGCCGGTTCCTGTGCGGTGCGGGTGGTGTCCGGGGTGGTCCCGATCCGCGTGCCGGCCTCGGGCATCGGCTGAGCCGGCCGAGGCGGCCGCCAGCTCACGTCGTGACCACGAGCTTGCCGATGTGCGTGCGCTTCAGCAGCCGTGCCTGGCCCTGGGCCAGGTCTGCCAGAGGGAACGCCTCCTCCAGTAGCGGCTGGAGCCGGCCGCTCTGGATGAGTTCCACCAGCCGGGCGAAGGTCGCCGCGGTCGGATTGGTGATGCCGTGCATCTCGAGGTCCTTGTAGATCAGGTCGCGCAGGTCGATTCTCGTGACCGGACCCGCGATCGCCCCGGCGCTGGTGTACCGTCCGCCGCGGCGGAGCACTTTCAGGAGCACGTCGAACACCGGCCCGCCGACGACGTCCGCGGCGACATGGGCGCCTCGTTCACCGATGACGCGTTCGATCTCCCGCTGTACGTTCTTGCTCTCGCGGGCGACGAACTCGTCCGCCCCGAGTGCCCGAAGCCGTTTCTCCTTGGCGGCGCCGGCGACGGCCACGACGCGTGCGCCGCGCAGGCTGGCCAGCTGGATGAGTGCCGTTCCGACACCGCCGGCAGCACCGGTGACGACGAGGGTCTCGCCGTCCGTCAGCCGAGCGCGCTGCAGCATCTCCTCGGCCGTGTCGTACGAGCACGGAAACGTGGCCAACTCGGCGTCGGACAGCGGCGAGTCGATGCGGTGGGCATTGCCCTCGGGAACCGCCACATAGTCCGCGTAGCCGCCGTCGCGCTCGCTGCCCAGGTACTGCACCAGCTGTGCGTGGAGCGGCAGTTCGGGGTCGCGGACCGAGGGGTCGACGATCACCCGCTCACCGATGCGGCCGGGGTCTCCCCCCGGCCCCACGCCGGCGATGTGCCCCACCACCGCGGCACCCTGGATGCGGGGGAAGTCGACCGTGGAACTGTTCCACGAGGACGCCGCCCCGTCCGACCGCCCCTGTATGCCGAGTTCCTCGGAGACCGCGGACTCGACGACCGAGTCGTACCAGCCCGTCCGCGTGTTGATGTCCGTGTTGTTCATGCCGCAGGCACCCACCCGGACCAGCACCTCTCCCTCCGCCGGAGCCGGGGTGGGGTGGTCGTCGCGGAAGACGAGCTTGTCGATACCGCCGTGGCCGGTCAGCACGGTGGCCCGCATGGTCGCGGGCACGGGGGCGGCCGGGCTGGCGGAGGCGTTCACCTGTGTACGGGAGTTCATGGAAAGACCGGCGTCCATTTCTCGGCTACTTCGCCAGCTCGGGGTTGACCATCACGTGCTTGAACCTGGAGTACTCGTCGATTCCGTGCGGGGACAGCTCCTTGCCGTATCCCGAGCTCCGGAAGCCGCCGAACGGCATCTCCGAGGCCACGAAGATCTGCTGGTTCACCCACACGGTTCCGAAATCGAGCTCTCGGGTGAAACGCATGGTCCTGGCGAGGTTGGTGGTCCAGACACTCGCCGACAGGCCGTATTCGACTCCGTTGGCCATGTCGAGCATCTCGTCGTCACTGTGCCCGCGCTGGATCGTGATCACCGGCCCGAACACCTCGCGCTGGATGATCTCGTCCGACTGGTCGGCGTCGGTGATGACCGTGGGGGCGTAGAACCAGCCCGGGCGGTCGAGCCGCTGTCCGCCGATCCGCACGGTCGCGCCGTTCTCGCGTGCGCGGTCCACGAAGCCGGCGACCCGGTTCAGCTGACGTTCGGAGATCAGCGGGCCAATCTCCGTCTCCGGATCGGAGGGGTCTCCGACGCGCAGGTTCGCCACCGCTTCGCAGTAGGCCTCGACGAACTCGTCGTAGGCCGCGTCCTCGACGATGATGCGGCAGGCGGCCGTGCAGTCCTGGCCGCTGTTGGAGTATCCGAACTCCACGAGGTCCCGTGCGCTCTCCCGGATCGGGCTGTCGGCGAAGACCAGGACCGGAGCCTTGCCCCCGAGTTCGAGGCCGATCCGTTTCAGCGTCCGTGCGCCCGACTCCGCGACGGCCTTTCCGGTCGCGACGTCTCCCGTGAGCGAGATCATCCGGACGGTGGGATGCGCGACCAGGGCCTTGCCGGTCGACGAGTCTCCCAGCACGAGGTTGAGTACGCCCTCGGGGAGGAACTGATTCGCGATGTCGACGAAGAGGATCGTGCTGGTCGGAGTCAGCTCCGACGGCTTGATGACCGCAGTGTTGCCGGCGGCGAGGGCAGCGGAGATCTTCCACGCCGCCATCAGGAGGGGATAGTTCCACGGGGTGATCAGGCCGACGACACCGATGGGCTCGCGGCGCACCCACGAGGTGCTGTTGTTCGCGTACTCGCCGGTGGCGGGAACCGAGGACGTGCGTGCCGCGCCCGCGTTGAAACGGATGACGTCCCACACCCAGGGCATGGCTCCCTGGGCGACCGTGATCGGCTGGCCGACGTTCTCGCTCTCCAGCTGAGCGAACTCCTCCGCTCGGCCCTGGACCACGTCGGCGATCTTGAGGAGGATCTCGGCGCGCTCGACAGGAGGGGTGTTCCCCCACGCCTTCGCAGCCGCCGCTGCCCGCTGAACGGCTTCGTCGACATCTGCCTCCGTCGCCGTCCGGTAGGCCGCGATCGCCTTCTCGGTGGCCGGGTCGATGACGACCATGGCGTCGGCGTCGGTGATGTCCGCTGCGAACGCCGCGGCGGCGCTCCGGTGTTCGGCCATCGGCTTGCTCATCGTTGCCGCTCCTTGTGTATCGGTCATGCCTGGTTTCGCCAGTCGACCGGTGTGATCGACAGGAGGAGACGCGTTCCCGGAACCGCTCCGTAGCGGACGGTGGTGCCTCGGGGCAGGACGATCAGTTCGTCCGCCTCCCCGGTCAGCGGGACGTCGACGCCGTCCTCCACGACGAAAAACTCCGCCCGCCCGCTGACGACGTAGACCGTCTCCTCGTACTGGAGCGTCCACGGGTCGCTGTGCCCCGGCTCGTCGAACGTCATGAAGTAGGTGCCGAGCCGGTCGAGGCCGGAGCCCGCCGTGCGATGCTCGATCTCGGTGGGGCCGAAACGCTTGACGTTGCCCGGCCCGAAGGCCGGCTTCGAAGCACTGGGGCGGGTCATCTCTGTCTGTCTCCTCGATTGCGAAGGCTCATGGGCGATGGAGTCACGGAGGGCCTGTGCGACGCCCTCGGGCAGCGGGCGAGACCGCGCCGCCTCGGCGTCGACGTTGACGTACACCAGCTCGATCTCCGCGATCTTCGTCCCGCCACGTGCGACGAGCATGTCGAGCTGGAAGCTGGACGTCCCCACACGCCGGCACATGACGTCCACGTCGAGGACGTCGTCGAAGCGGGCCGGCGACAGGAAGGTCTGCCGCGCGCTCACCACCGACGGGTCCGTTCCGCCGTCGACCAACTTCGTGTAGGACCAACCGAGGTCGCGGAAGAACTCGGTCATGGCGACGTCGGCCAGCTCCAGATAGCGGCTGTTGAAGAGGAAGCCCTGTGAGTCGACCTCGTGGTTGCGGACCCGGTGGGCGTGGGCGAACACGTCAGGCTCCCGCCTCGGCCTGGAGCTTCGCGTACAGGTCGGGCCGCTGGAGCGCGAGCCCCGGAGCCTCGGGATTCGCCCGCGAGGCCTGCAGCAGGTCGTGGTCCAGGGACACCACCACCAGGTCCTCCCCGGACGATTCGGACCTGGCCAGCACCCCGTCGTTGATCCCGACGGTCCTGTCGACGGGCCCCGTGACCAGGGCGTTGCCGGTCGCGTGCATGGGTGAGTCGGCCGGCAGTCCGTTGTGGCCGATCAGGGGCGACATCGCGACGTAGAGCTGGTTCTCGATGGCGCGCGCCTGGCATCCGGTGCGGACCCGGTGAACTCCTCGTCGGTTCCAGGTGAGCGAGGGGCACAGGATCAGATCGACCCCCTGGCGCACGAGGTACCGGGACAGCTCCGGGAACTGGATGTCGGCACAGATGAGTACGCCCGCCGTGAACGGCCCGATCCTGGTGACCAGCAGCTCGTCGCCGCCGCGGGTGCCGAGCGCATGCTCCTGGGGCGTCAGGTGGATCTTGTCCTGGGACTCGGCCCGGCCGTCGGGGTGGGCGATGAAGGCGGTGTTGCGCAGGGAGCCGTCGCTTGCCACGCGGTTGTGGCTGCCCCCTGCCACCACGATCCCGTGGTCCTTGGCCATGCTCTGGAGGCCGTCGGAGATCGCTTCGGTGAACGTGGGCAGGACATCCCAGTAGTCGGACCCGATCGTCGCGGTGGTCACCTCGTGGTCGGTGATGGACCCGAGGAGCCCGGTGCTGGAGAGCTCGGGGAAGAGCACGACCTCCGCGTCCTGCTGGGCGGCGCGACGCACGAGGTCCTCGGTGTGAGCGAGGAATTGATCGAGGTCCCGCTCGGGGCGAAGCTCGAACTGGGTGACAGCGACGTTCAGCGACACCATGATTTCTGGAGCTCCTTTTCCGGAGATGAGGCGATGGGTTCTGCCGGTAAAGGCCCCGTCGCCGCCCGTGAAAGCGACGGTATCGGCTCTGTCCCGGCGGCTCACTCGTCGCTTATGACAAGGGCCGGGTGAGTTCCCTGGAATCTTTCCAAGCCGCCTTCAGCCGGTTGTCGATGAGGAAACGCGGTCAGCGTTCCGGCCCGAGCGCCGCACCGAAACGTGGTGAAAGGGCCGGCCCTCGTTCCGGGTCGGCGAGCACGCTGCCCGTCGCCCCGGCGCCCCGGATCTCTCCGCTCTGTTCCTCCCGGCCGATCGGCCTGATCCGGCGCTGGCCCCAGGATTCCGCCTCCACCATGGAAAGCGCGGTCAGCGCCAGGAACAGGGACGAGACCGCCGATGGATCCCGCAGGCTCAGGTCGAGGGCAGACTCGATCTTCGACAGGCGGTAGCGCAGTGAGTTGTGATGTACGGCCAACGCGTCGGCCGTAGTCATGATGTTCTGCCGGTGCTCGAAGTAGGTGGAGAGGGTGGCCAACATGGTCTGGTTGTCCTCCAGGGGGCGGAGAAGTTCCCTCGCCCACTCGCCCATCCGGTCGAGACCGACGTCCGAGAACAGACGGGTGGCGAAGTCGAATTCCTCGTAGGCCATCAGACGCCGCCCCGTGCCGTCGCGGCGCAGCACACGGAGAGCGAGTTGGGCGTCGTGGTACGAGTCGACCACATGCCCGACGTCGGCCGCGTCCCGTCCGATGCCCAGCAGGAAGCCCTCCGCCGGTGTGCCCGCTTTGACGATGGCACGTCTGACGGCGGACGACGAAGACTGCACGAGGCCGACCAGGGCGGACTCCCGCAGGACAAGAAGGTGGGGGAGCCCTTCGCCGACCAGTGTGCGTTGCAGGCCCGCGTGCAGCGACTCCAGGGCCGCCGAGTCCCGGGCGGTGGTCACACCGAGGGCAGGCTCCGCGACGATCACCCGCATCTCCTGTCCGAAGGACAGCCCCAGAGAGGCGATGCGGCCCGCCAGCTCGGCGTCGTGCCGCTCCAGACGCAGCGCCAGGGCCTCTTCGAGCACGGCGCTGCGCACCGCCCGTTCCTGGCGCTGGGCGACGAGTTCGATCTGGAGGCTGGTCTCCGCGAGCGAGGCGGCGATGTACAGCGCGGCCTCCGCGTACTGGTCCGGGAAGGCCGAGCGGCGGCTGGCCGCGAGGAGCCAGCCGGTCCGCTCACCGCCGGAATCGCTGGTGGCGACCCTGACAGCCATCCCGTACCAGCCCTCGACGGTGAACCTCTGGGCCTCGCTCCGGGTCCGCACGATCTCAGGGAAGAGCAGGGACAACGGCAAAGGTCCCGAGGCATGTTCGATGCCACCCTGGCCGTCGACGAGCGTGACTACCGCGTTGCAGATCTTGGCGACGCGAGCGGTCAGCGCCCGGAGCGGGGCGGGTTCGGCCAGTGCCTGGGTCAGCGAGCGCTGCAACGACGTCAGACGTCTGGCCGGTGCCTGCTCGTCCCGTGTGGTCGACCGGGCGATCTCGGCGATGAGTTCCGCTGGATCGATGTCGGCAGGAAGGCCCAGCAGGATATGGCGGCCCACCACATGCTGAAGGTCTTTGGGATGGGCTCCCGGCGGCAGCCGCACGGCGATCACCCGGGAACCGGGCAGGGCGAGGGCGTCGGCGACACCGGCGAGCAGGTCACCACCGGTGGCGGGCAGGGCCGAGGCCACAAGGACGATGTCTTCACCGAGCTCGGCGAGCCCGGCGGTTCCCGAGGCCAGCCGGGCTCCGTGCACGGGGCGGGATTCCGCTCCCGCCCGTTCGGCGAGGAGGGTCAGTCGCAACCGCTCGTTTCCCAGGAGTTCGCCGAGCGTACAACCAGTCCCGTCATGCGTCATTTGGAAGGTTCCCTACGGTCAATGTGGAACGTTCAGCCACCTACCAGCGGACCGTTGCGTTCCGGACAGGGTAGGTCATATCCGGTCAGGCGGGATCAGGAGATATCCCAAGAACCCGCCGTACGGTGATGACAATCCCAATAGGGTGGAGGCGCGGCCGGGGCTAGCGTCAGGCGGAAGATTCAGCAGATGCCGAAACTGGGTGGAGACACAAATGGAGCCGCAGCACCCCGGAGGGAACGAGCCCTACTGGCGGTCGGCCGTCAGCCAGGTGACGCCGGAGAAGGTCTTCGTCCGGGGCTACGACCTGGAGGACCTTATCGGGGGACTGTCCTTCACCGCTGCCTCCTTTCTCCTGATCAAGGGCCGGTTGCCGAGCCCGCAGGAGACCCGGGTGCTGGACGCCGTGCTCACGGCGGTTCTGGACTACGCCCTGCAGAAGCCCGGCACGGTCGCGGCGCGCTACGTGGTGTCCGCCAACCCGAGCATGGTGGCCGGTCTGGCCGCGGCGACCATGGCGGTGGGCAAGCACACGCTGGCCACCGAGGACACAGCCCGGTACATCACCTCCACCCACGCCCGTTTCCAGGAGTCGGGCAAGGACATGGAGGCCTTCGCCGCCGACGAGGTGGCATCGATGGCCGAGCGCCGGCAGCGCATCCCAGGCCTCGGGCACCCGGTCTTCAAACGGGTCGACCCTCGTGCGGCGATTCTGCGGTCCCTCGCTGTCGACGAGGGGCTATGGACCGAGCCGGTGCGGCTGTACGAGGCGATCCATCGCGCGTTCACCGCCCGGCCGGGCAAGAGCGACATCCCGGTCAACGACGTCGGTGTCATGGCAGCGGTGCTCGTCGGCCTAGGCTTCACACCGGAGGAGACGACCGGCCTCGCGGTGATCTCGACCCTGCCCGGTGTGGTGGCGCACATCTCCGAGGAACTGGCCGCGGCCAGGCCCCTGCGGATCGTCCCTGACCGCGACGTGGCCTATGAGATGGCGGGGGACAGGGACTTCGCCGCCGACCTGAAGCAAGCAGGGTGGTCCGCCGCGCAGTGAGCACTGCCGACGGCACCTCGTAAGATCTACCGGACCGCAGGCGTGCAGGGAGACAGCATGGACCGGCTTCGAGCACTCGACACCGCCGACATCGTCGTTGTCGGTGGCGGCATCGTGGGACTGTGCACCGCGTTCGAGCTCAGCAAGCGCGGATACGACGTCATCATCGCCGAGCAGCGCTTCTTCGCGTTCGGCGCCTCCGGCCGCAACTCCGGGGCGATGTGGCTCCAGACGCGCCGCTCCGGCACGGAACTCCAGCTGGCCCGGCTCGGCCTGGAACGCTATGCCGAATACGAACGGGAACTCGGTCCCACCTTCGAGTTCCGCCGCCACGGCGGGCTGTTCTTCTACGAGACGGACGAGCAGAGGACCGTGCTGAAGGAGTACGTCGAGGACCGCGCCGCCGCCGGACTCGACATCTCGCTGCTCGACGCGCGCGAGGCACGCAGACGCTCTCCGGTGCTCCCGGATTCCGCCCTGGGCGCCATCCACTGTGCCGACGACGCGCAGGTCGACGCCCAGGCGTTCGCCCGCGGTCTGGGGGCCGCCTGCCTGCGCCGTGGCGTGCGGGTCTACGAGAACACCGCCGTGCTGGGCACGCTGCGGCAGGGCGACACGGTCGTCGGCGTCCGGACGGTACGCGGCGACATCCACGCGGGCGGGGTGGTCTGGGCGTCCGGCGCCTGGTCGGTGAACCTGCGCTCGGAAGGCATCGAGCTGCCGATCGAGACCTCGCGGGTGGGCCAGCTGGTCACTCAGCCGATCGCCTACACCCCGGGCCCCATCCTGCGCGGCCCGCGTGGCGTGGCCTGGTGCGGGGCGCTGACCGACCTGGCCGGCTACGACCCCCGGCTCTTCGCCGCGCCGCAACCACCCGGCGCGGACGGCGACTTCGGCTACGACGACACGCTCGTCCAGAACACCGAGGGGGCCCTGGTGGTCGGCAACAGCATCGACGGCACGGGCTCCCTCAACCCGCACATCAGCATGTCCGCCACCCACGCCCTGATCAACACGACGCTGGACCGCGGCACCAGGCGCGGTGAGCTGGGCGTCACCGGACTCTGGGCGGGGCTGGTCGGCCGCACGCGCGATCACCTGCCCATCGTGGACCGCGTCGAAGGCGTCTACGTCAACACCGGTCACTCCTACGGAGTGGTGAGCGGCCCGGCCTGCGGCGAGATCCTCGCACAGTTGATCGTCGACGAGCCCAGCCCGTTGCGGGCCGCGCTCGCCGTCGACCGGCCCGGACTCCACTCCGCGCACTCCGCCGCCCCGTCGTGGTAGCCGCCCTGACCCACTCGTGACGTTTTCGGCGAGGACGTACTGATGCGGGCCGCGCTCCTCACCGCGTTCGAGGGCCAGGACGCCTTGGCCGTACGAGAGGTTCCGGAACCGGAGGCCCAGGAGGGCCAGGTCCTCATCGACGTCGAATGGGCGGGCGTGACCTTCCCGGACCTCCTGGGGACGCGCGGGGAGTACCAGCCCCGCCCCGAACTGCCCTTCATCCCCGGCTGGGAGGTGCCGGGCACCGTCCGTGCCGACTCCGGCGTTTTCCGGGCCGGCGACCGTGGCACGTCTGCTTGATCAGCAGAAGGCTGAACGGAAGACAGATCTGGACAGAGCTCATGGACCACCACGAATACCTGGTCACCTGCCACACCATTCGCCACTACATCAGGTACACACGACCCCGGGCGGCGCCAGCACTGGCAGACACACCAGCGGCCCCAGCATCCTCTCTTTGACAGCGATGGAGTATAAGCCTCGCCCTCAGCCCGCGTACGCAGGTCACAGCCGGCGTAGACGGCGTCGCCACCGAGCCTGCATCGGGCGGCGATGATCCGGAGAGGCAGGCGCGCAGGCAGGACCGGCTATTCGGAGGGGCCGCGCCAGCGGAGGGGCAGCGGAGTGCCGTCCCGGGCGGGAGGGCGCAGGAGCCGCGGGTGGCGAAGCAGAGGAGCGGCGAAGTGTCACCTGGCGACCATCAGGTGACCGCTGCCCGCCGGGCGATTTGTCGGATCCCCGGGAACGATGGGTGACGTCACCAGGACCAACCGCCGACACACTGCGCGAAGCATCCGGATCGCGCTGGAAGGACACGTCATGACCGCCTCTGTTCCCAAGGCCCCGACTGCACCTGGGGTGCGGTCCTGGTGGGGGATCCCGTACGCCACCGCCGAGCGGTACCGCCGCCCCGTGGTCGCGGACTTCGATCCAGGCCTCCCCTACGACCGCAAGGGTGTCGTCTCCGTCCAGCCCGACAGCGGTGACTGGCTCGAAGCGGACAGCGGGATGGGCGAGGACTGCCTGAACCTGAACGTGTGGGCCCCCGAGAAACCGGCTGGCAAGGCGCTCCCGGTGACCGTGTACGTCCACGGCGGCGGATTCGAGTTCGGCGCGAACACGCAGACCACCTCGAACGCCTCCGGTCTCGCCGCGACGGGGCGCGTGGTGGGCGTGTCCATCAACTACCGGCTCGGCGCCCTGGGCCCGCTCTCGCTCTCGCAGTACGGCGGGAAGCTCGCCGAGGCCAGCAACCTCTTCCTCCAGGACATCATCGCCGCGCTCACCTGGATCCAGCGGAACATCGCCCACTTCGGCGGAGACCCCGACAACGTCACCGTCTACGGCCACAGCGGCGGCGCCTACTCCTCCCTCGGGCTGCTCGGCGCTTCCTCCGCCGACGGCCTGTACCGGCGCCTGGCCGGGTTCTCCGGCGGGCCCGCGCGCTCCATCCCGGCCTGGTGGGCCGAGGAACTCGCACGCCTGTTCGTCACCGAACTCGGTGTCGCGGACAACCCGGAGAAGCTGCTCGACCTCGACCCGCTCTTGCTGCGGGACGCCCTGCGCAAGGTCCTCCCGACGGACCTCGGAGTCCGCGGCGGGGTGGACAACAAGGCCACCGGCGTCGTCCTGGACATCGGGCAGCCCGGCGCGGTGGTGCACGCCCACCCCATGGACGTCCTCGCCTCGGGCGCGCACCGCGATGTCGACGTGCTGCTGAGCATGGCAAGTGACGACATGGGCTGGTGGGTGGCGAACGACCTCGACCGGTTCGACCCGGGCACCGTCGACCGGGTCGTCGACGAGGTCGCGGGGTGGCGTATTTCCCGCTCCCGCGCGCAGAGGATCGTCGACTTCTACGACCAGGGCGGCCGTACCCCGGCCGAGGTCCGCGCCGCGGTCATGGCGGACTACCTCTTCGCGATCCCCGCCGCCCGCGGTGCCCTGGCCCACGCCGCCGCCGGCGGCAACGCCCACCTCCTGGTGATCGGGCCTGCCGAGGGCGCGCCGGCGGTGCACGGCACCGAGATGTACGCCCTGGTCGGGCAGGAACAGCCGGGCCGCAGCGCGGAACAGGCCGAGCGTGACAGGCGTATCCGCGACATCGTGCTCGACTTCGCCACCGGCGAGCACTCCCGCCTGTGGCCCGCCGTCACGGACAAGCCCACCTCGGAAACCGTCGGAAACTCTCCCTTCGAGGGCACCGCGCACTACCAGCAGGTCCTCGAACTGTGGGAGGGCATCGCCCGCCCCTGACGGCCGGCGGGCGATACGGAACAGCGCACCCAGGGGCCGGACAGGAGAAGGAACTCGGCATGAGCCAACCGACAGCAGCCGATGGTGCCGCACCGGTGACGATGCGGGCCGTCGTCGTCACCCGGCCCGGCGGCCTGGACGCACTGGAGATCAAGGACGTCCCGGTGCCTGACCGCAAGCCCGGCTGGGTGCGGATCAAGGTCAAGGCGTTCGGCGTCAACGAATCCGAGGTCACCACCCGCAAGGGGGAGTCGGACGCTGAGGTCACCTACCCGCGTGTGCCCGGCATCGAGGGCGTCGGCGTGGTCGATGACGCCGACGAGGACAGCGGCCTGCGACCGGGACAGCAGGTGGCCACGATGATGGGCGGCATGGGCCGCTCGTACGACGGCGCGTACGCCCAGTACGTCACCGTCCCCGCGCAGCAGGTCATCCCGTTCGAGACCACCCTGCCGTGGGACCTGGTCGGTGCGCTGCCGGAGATGTTTCAGACCGCCTACGGATCCCTGACCCGCGGCCTGGACCTCAGGGCCGGGCAGACGCTGCTGATCCGCGGCGGCACCTCCACCGTCGGGCTGAGCGCGGCCACGATCGCGAAGGACCTCGGAGCGACCGTGCTGTCCACCACTCGCAGCGAGGCGAGGGCCGGGGAACTGCGGGCCGCGGGCGTCGACCACCCCCTCGTCGACAACGGCACCCTCGCCGACCGGGTGCGCGAGCTGATGCCGGAGGGTGTCGACGCCGCCCTGGAACTGGTCGGCTGCTCGGTCCTCGCCGACACCCTCCGCACCGTCCGCCGCCACGGCACGGTCTGCTTCACCGGAGCCCTGGCGGGCCAGTGGACGATCCCCGACTTCAGCCCGTTCATGATCCCGGGCGGGGTGCGGCTGACCTCCTACGGCGGTGAGGCCGCCGACCTCCCGGCCGACGTCTTCGCCCACCAGCTCCAGGCCATCGCCGAAGGACGCCTCAACGTCCCGGTCGCGAAGGTCTACCACGGCCTGGAACAGGTCCGCGACGCCCAGGCCGACCTCGAATCCGGCACCACGCCGGGCAAGCACGTCGTCGTCCTGGACGACTGAGACCCGGACGACTGGGACCCGGGCAGCTGAGAGACGACGACCAACCACCCCCGATGCGCGACGGTCGACAACGGCCGGCCACAGCATCCGTAAGAGAAACCGGCACAGGAACTGACATGGGCGTCGACAAGGCGGAGATCAGCGCGACCATCCTGGAGTTGGAGAAGTCCTTCAACGCACGGTGGAGCGTCGGCGACAACCACGGCTACCTCGACAACTACGCCGAGGAGGTCAGCTACTTCGACCCGGTCCTCAAGGAACTGGTCGTTTGACGCGACAAGGTCATCGCACACATCAACGCGCTCTACAAGAACCCGCACATCGTGCGCAGTGAGTACCTCAATCCGGCGGTGAGCGTCGCCGACAGCGGTGACTTCGCGGTGCTGGCCTACAACCTGAACACCTACGTCCTCGACGACAACGGCGACGAACGGCAACTGCGCGCCTGGAACGCCACCGAGGCGTACCGGCTGATCGACGGCGAGTGGCACATCGTTCATTCCAACTGGGCGTTCACGCAGACCGCGAAGACAGCCGTCGCCTCCTGACGGTCAATGGGCCCTCCGCCGCGTTTCCGTCACGCCCGCCGGGCGTCCCTGGCTCTGCCCGACGTCAGCCACGGACGCCCCTGACGCGCCTGCGGGCAAGTTTGGGGCCACACCTTGATCACACTGGGCCGTCACCTCGACAAACCCCGTCGTTTCCCGAAGGAGAGAACAGTTGACAGACCGGACAGCGGCAGACTTTTTCGGTGCCCTCACCACCCGGCCTCCGTTGGACCCTGAACTCGCGCCCGTCGAGGAGGAGGCGTTGGGAGCTGCCTATTCGGCCCTGTCGGACGAGACCCTGCCGGAGATCCGACGGCAGATCGCCGCGGGTTCCCCTGAGTTGGACTCGGAGGCTCTGACGGCGGGCGGCAGAGTGCGGGTGGAGGAGCGCCAGGTACCGGGGCCGGACGGCGCACCGGACATCACGGTGCTGATTCTCAGGCCCGTCGAGGACCGAGGCCCCAAGGGAGGCATCCTCAGCATCCACGGCGGCGGGATGATCATGGGGGGACGCCGGGACCACGTGAGTCATCTCCTTCCCCATGTGATCGATGGGAGTGCGGTCGTCGTGTCGGTCGAGTACAGGCTGGCGCCGGATCACCCCGATCCCGCGCCGGTCGAGGACTGCTACGCGGGGCTGGTGTGGACGGCGAAGAACGCGGCCGAGCTCGGTATCGACCCCGAGCGGCTCATGATCACCGGAATCAGTGGCGGCGGCGGTCTCGCGGCGGGAACCGCACTGCTCGCCCGCGACCGCGCCTTTCCCAGACTCAGCCACCAGGTTCTGCTCTGCCCCATGCTCGACGACCGCTTCGAGACGCACAGCAGTCGCATGGTGGACCGCGAAGGCGTATGGGACCGCTACAGCAACCTGTACGCGTGGACCTCTGTACTGGGCGAGCGGCGCGGCGGCCCGGAGGTGTCGCCGTACGTCGCGCCGGCCCGCGCCGAGGACCTCAGCCGGCTGCCGCGCACGTACATCGACACCGGCTCGGCGGAGGGGTTCCGCGACGAGATCCTGATCTACGCCGGCCGCCTGTCCGAGGCGGGCGTGAGCGTCGATCTCCACATGTGGGGCGGAGGCTTCCACGGGTTCGACATGCTGGCCGGTGATGCAGCTGTGTCGCGTGCTTCCAACGCGACCCGTGAGGAGTTCATCCAGCGGGCTCTCGACAGGTGAGCGGTGCGACAACGCGCAGACTGCGAAGACAGCCATTGCTTCCTGACGGGTCCGCCGCGTTTCCGTCAAGCGTCGGCCTCGCTTCGCGGGCCGCGAAGACGGACGGGGTGAGGACGGTGTGGTCGCGGAAGAAGCGGCCGAAGTTCGCGATGTCGGTGAAGCCGAGGTGGACGGCCACAGTCCGGGCATCCCACCGGGCGCACCCCAGGCAGCCTGGCTTCCAGGAGGCGCCGTTCGTCGATGAGTTCACGTACCCCCTTGCCGGTGGCGTCCCGGCCAGCGCGACTGAGGGTGCGGACCGAACAGCCGAGCAGTACGGCGTAGTCCGCGGCTTGATGCCGTTCGCGAAAGCGCAGCTCCAGGGCGTCCAGGAAGCGTCTGTACCTGTCGGCGCGGCCTGTGCCGGGCAAATGGCCGGCCAGCCCCGAACCCCGATGGTAAGTGGATTGACTTGCCATCGGGGTGGTGTGGAAGTTACCTTCACGGGGTCCGTGCGGAACTAGAGCTGGTACCCCGATGAACATGGCGTACGTGTCGGCCGCCAACGATCACTCCCACAACACCCCAGAGGGCAGAACCCATATGAGAATCCGACTGACCGCCGGAGAAACCGTCCTCACCGCAACCCTCGACGACAATGCGACGGCACGCGACTTCGCCTCCCTGCTGCCACTGACGCTGCGGATGAACGACCTGCTCAAGCGCGAGAAGTACGCTTCCCTGCCCCGGTCTCTCGCCGCAGGAGGCGAGCCGCGGTCAAGCTACGGAATCGGCAACATCGCCTACTGGTCACCCGGTCCCGACATCGCCATCTTCTATGACCACGACGGCCAGTCCATCCCCGACCCCGGCATCATCGTCCTCGGCGAGATCGACTCGGGGGCCGATGCCTTGAAGAAGTACGACGGCACGGTCGACGTCACCATCGAGGCCGTCGACTGAGACCCGGCCGGAAACCATCTAGATCGTTAACCAACGAGAGGAGGGGACCGTGTCCCGGGCCTCGCCATCGGGGCGACCGGCGGCGTCGGCTCCCGTCTCGCCGCACAACTCATCGAACAGGGCGACCAGTCGTGGGCCTTCACCGCCATACCGAGCAGGCGCACACCCTGGAATCCGACGGAACAGAGCCGTTTCCGGCGACCTGACGTCGCTCAGCGCAGACACTCCAGCCACCCGTCTGGAAGGTGCCGATGCAGTCGTCTTCACCGCAGGCGCGAGCGGAGCTGGCCCGCGACAGGCGCACGCTGTCGACGGGCAGGGCGTGGAAATGTGGCAACCGCCGCAGCGAAGGCAGGAGTCACCGGCTCCTCCTCGTTTCCGCCTTCCCGTGCGTGGCCCGCTCTGCCGGACACGTGTCCATTTGTGGTGGGCGGAACATTAGGAGGCCTATGAGTACGCCGGCACGCCGTCGGGATGCGGCGCAGAATCGGACCCGCATCCTGGAGGCCGCCCGCGCAGCCCTTGCCGAGTCCAACCACGTCCCCCTCAACGAGATCGCCAAGCGCGCCGGTGTAGGACAGGGAACGCTCTACCGGCACTTTCCCCACCGCGAGGCGCTCCTCGCCGAGGTCTACCGGCGCGATGTCGAAGAACTCGTGGCCGTCGCCTCCGCTCTGCTGGCGGAACACGAGCCTGCGAAAGCCCTGCGTCACTGGCTCGACCGAGTGATCGACTACGCCGACATCAAGCGCGGCGTCCTGGCAGCGCTTGAGGCGGCGGCGTGGCAGGACCTTGTCGCCCACAGCCACAACCCCATCGAGGGCGCCCTCGGTCACCTGCTGGATGCCGGGAAAGCGGCAGGTTCCATCCGCGCAGACGTGGACGCCCAGGGGGTCCTCCTACTCATTGCATACCTCGGCCGACTGGACCGGGATGAGTGGGGATCAAGGGCACGGCCTCTGATGAACGTCATCCTCGACGGTCTTGCCCGACAAGACGCGGACCGGTGAGGGCAGAGGACTGGCCAGAATCGTCCGGCAGTTCACTGAGCGGAAATGACCGGGCACTGCTGACTGATCATGGACGTACCGAGGCCCGGCGGGCATCCGCGGCCTGGAACGTTCAGGGTGTCGGCCGAGCGGGTTTCCTCGGCCAGCTGTGGGTGGCGCCTTTCCGGGCAGGGTGCGGCTCTTCTGCGGTGAGCTGGTGATGCCGTGCGCCGTTGCCGTTCGTGCTCGGAGGGCGGATCGTCGTGTCCCAGGACGTGGTCTTGGAGGCGGCGATGGTGTCGTGGCTGGAGGAGCTCGATCGGCGGGAGGCAGCCGCGCGGGAGGAGATCACCGAACTGCGGGACCAGATGGAGGAGTTGACCAAGCGTCTCGCTGAGCGGGAGGGGGCGCTGTCGCGGCTGCAGATCACACGGGAGACGATGACCGAGATCCTGTCCGGCGACGAGGCGGTCTCGGTTGCCGGGGCGGAAGCGGACGCGGGCGAGGCGGAGTTGAAGGAGCACCGGTTGCCGGCGGGATCGCCGGTCGGGGTGCGGCTGGTGCCGCAGTGGACGCCCGGACTGGCCGTGGGGGTGCTGCCGGATGCGTACCGGGACATCGTCGAGGTCCTCCAGGACGCGGTGCACCCGATGCGGGCGCATCACCTGTGCGCCGCGCTGGGTCTGTCGACGGACAAGAGCAAGGTGGAAGGCTTCCGGTCGAAGCTGAAACGGCTGGTCGAGCGAGGCTGGCTGGTGGAGGAGGAACCGGGACTGTTCACGCCGTGCCGGGCCCTGGCAGCGGCCGGGCATGCGCCGGAGCAGGCCGGGTCCTCCGCTGCGCGCCGCCGCGCCGGTGTGGGGTCGGGCTCTCGTCCCTAGCGTCGAAGGTGCCAACCAATCGCACGCTTCGAAAAGCGAGAGCCCGATGACTGGAGCGTATGCGGCCGCCGCGGCGGCTGACCCCTTTGACCGAGCCGCTTTTTTCCTCACTTGTCTCATCGATTCCCTCTCCCGTCCCGAAGCACTGCTCCTGCCCCACGAGCGGGTGGAGGAAGACGCCGAGAACGGGGCAAGGGAGCTGGCCCGCCTCCTCCTGCAGGGCCACTTCGACCTGCGCGCACGCCGGGAGGAAGCCGAACTGGCGGTCCTCGACACCGGCGGGCGGGCCCAACTCGCCGCAGGCCGGACCCGGCTGGAGAAGGGCCACCGGCGCCAACTGGCCACCGTGTGTCGGCGTACACGTGAACGCGGCCAGTCACGTACGAGTGAACAGGGCCGCTTGTTGAGGCGGTGAGTCCTGTTGCTCGGCAGTCTGCTGCTGATTGGTCAGGGGCGGCGGAGGGCAGCTGACGATGGTCTTGGATCCGCAACGCTGGTTGGAACTCCGGCGATTTCGTGCCCTGTTCGAGTCCGGTGCGGTGACTTTGACGGAGGTCGCCAAGGAGACGGGCCTGAACCGGAAGACGGTCCGTAAGTATCTGTCCGGGCAGGCCCCGGCCGCGCCGCCGAGGAGGGTGTCGAACGGCCGGCCGCGCAAGAAGGCGGTGGACGAGGTCGCGCCGCTGATCGACGCGATGCTGAGGGCGGAGATCCTCATCAAGGGTGCGGTGGTGCACGAGCGCCTGGTGAAGGACTACGGCTCCACCATCAATTACCAGCGGGTCAAGCTCTATCTGCAGGAGGCCCGTCCACGAGTCGCTGAGGAACTGGGCATCGCGCCGAGGGAGTTGGCGGGCATGCACCGCCGCTTCGAGGTCGTGCCTGGGGCCCAGGCCCAGGTCGACTGGGGCGACGAAGGCAGCGTCCTCGCCCATCTGGGCATCCCGAAGGTCTATTCGTTCCACATGACTCTGTCGTACTCCCGCGACCCGTTCTGCTGCTTCACCACGGGTCAGGATCTGCAGACCTTCTTCGACTGCCACCGGCGGGCGTTTGCCCACTACGGCGGGGTGCCGATGTCGATCGTCTACGACCGGACCAAGACCGTCGTGCGCCGGCGTGTCGCGCCAGGTGAAGCGGTCCCGCTGCATCCGGAAGCGGTGGGTTTCTCCGGCCATTACGACTTCGACATCGACGTGCTGGCCGCCTACCGGCCCACCGGCAAGGGCCGGGGCGAGCGCCAGGTCCTGATCGTCCGCGACCACGTGCTCGCCGGACGGGCCTTCTCCTCGATCGAGGAGATGGACGCCGCGTTCATGGCCTGGGTGCCGCAGCGACAAGCCCGCACCCATGCAACCCACCACGAGGTCATCGGGCACCGGGCGGCCCGCTACCACGCGGCCCTCAAGCCGCTGCCGCCCAGCCCTTATCTGGTGGCCGAACGGCAGCTGCGGCATGTGGGCAAGGACTGCCTCGTCGCCTTCGACGGCAATCTCTACTCGGTCCCGGCGCGCAAGGTCCGCCCCCGCCAACTGGTGGAGGTCCGGGCCACCAAGTCGCAGATCAGCCTGCACTCGGCCACTCCGACTGCTGGCGGCGACAGCCTGCTGGCCGTCCATGCAAGGGCTGTCGGCCGTGGTGTCCGCGTCGTTGACGAGAGTCACTGGAGCGGGCTGCCCGAGGGGAACAACCGGCGGACCACGACCGAGGTGTCCTTCTTGCCGCCGCAGCGGAACAGCACTGCCGGGCAGGACAGCGGACCGCTCCAGGCTCTGCTCAACCGGGCCGCGGCCACCCGGATCGAGGTCGGCCGCCGGCCGCTGTCGGTCTATGACGAACTCACCGGCACCCGGCCCTTCAACTCCCGCCCCCAGAGCAAGGAATCGTCTTGAGCGAGCTGACCGGCAACCGCATCCGCACCACGGCCACCAAGCTCGGCCTGCCCCATCTCGCCGACGGGCTGGACCAGTTGGCCCGCCGGGCCGAGGAGGGCAAGCTCGGCTATCTCGACTTCCTCGACCTGGTGCTGTCCGAGGAACTCGCGGTCCGCGACGACCGCCGCTTCCGCCGGTCTTTGCTGTTCTCAAGCTGCCGCACCACAAGACGCTGGACGACTACGACTTCTCGTTCCAGCCCGACCTCGACCCGCGCAAGGTCAAGGACCTGGCCACCCTCTCGTTCGTCGAGGCCAAGGCCAATGCGGCCCTGCTGGGTCCGCCCGGGGTGGGCAAGACCCATATCGCGGTCGCCCTGGCGGTCGCGGCCTGCCGGGCCGGGTTCTCGGTCTACTTCACCACCCTTGACGACATGGTCCGCCATCTCACGGCCGCCGAGGCTGCGGGGCGGCTGACCAGCAAACTCGGCTCCTACCTGCGGCCCGGCGTTCTCGTGGTCGATGAAGTCGGTTACCAGCCCCTCGAACGCGCCGAGGCGAACCTGGTCTTCCAGGTCATCTCCAAGCGTTACGAGAAGGGCTCGATCATCCTGACCTCGAACAAGACCTTCAGCGAATGGGGACAGGTGTTCGGTGACGAGGTCCTCGCCACCGCGATCCTCGACCGGCTCCTGCACCACTGCGAAGTCGTCTCGATCAACGGCAACAGCTACCGGCTCAAGAACCGCCTCCAGGCCATCGAGCGGGACTCCGACGTGGCCTGAGCAGTGGTGCACATAACTTCGTACTCGGTTGTGCACTCAGAGGAGTACCTGGACACACGGTAGGCAACGGTCAGGTCAGCGGTGGAGAAGTAGTCGACGGCCAGCACGCGGGCACCGCCGTGCACGGCGGTGCCCGCGTTGCGGGTCAGAGCGGTCACAGGTTTACCCGCGGCGGCGAGAGCTGCGACGACACGCACCATGACTGCTGACCGTCTCCCAGAGTGCGGCGTGCCCGGTTCATAACCCTGTTCGACTGGCCGTGGGCCACCCTCATCGTGCGCGAACTCTGCGCGGCCCCCACCGCTTCACAGAGTTGCGCGACGCGCTGCCCGGCATCAGCCCACACACCCTGACCAGCCGGCTGCGCCAGTTCGAGAGGTACGGCATCGTCACGCCCACCGCCTACGCGGAGATCCCCCCCCACGGGTCGAGTACCGGCTCACCCCTCTGGGTGAGGGACTGCGAGCCGTCCTCGACAGGTCGGTGCTCTTGCCCATCCGGGTCGCCACCCTGTCACCCGGACCGACCCCAATCCCCTGCAGCGCCCGCGCGCAGCTATGTGACTCCGCGGCGAGCTCGCCGAAGGTCAGCCTGGCAGCCGGCCGCAGTGGCGCGCCCGGCGTGAGTACGGTGACGGCCTCGCGCCGCACCGGGAGGCGAGCGGGCATGAGCGTGCAGCGACCGCACATCGAACCGGGCAGGCTGTTCATCGGCGGAGAGTGGCGGGACGGGGAGCCCAAGGAGCGGCGCGACGTCATCGACCCGTCCACTGGCAAAGTCGTCACCACCGTCGCGGAGGCGGATGGGGCCGATCTCGCCGCCGTAGTGGCCGCCGCCCGCGTGGCCTTCGACGCAGGGCCGTGGCCCCGGACGCCTGCCCGCGAGCGCGCTCGTGTGCTGCACCGGGTGGCCGATCTGGTGCGCGAATGTTTGACAGACCCTCAACGAGCGGGGCCCCTTACCGTTTCGGATCAATAGTGCTCGGGCTCGTGGCAGGCTTCGCGATCGGGATCCGTTTGGGATGGCCGCCGGGATCAGGTTCGGGCCGCCCGCGGGCACACAGCGAACCGTGTGCAGGCGGGTGGGAGCCCGCCTGCACACGGTGGATCGTGACCGAGTGCTTATGACTGGGTGAGCCACGGTCTCGTCGTGGTCGCGCACCGTGCCTTCACATGGGTCGGCGGGGTGGAGTACCACTCTTGGATTTGGTCCACGGTGGCCAACGAGCCGCGCAGCACCCCGTGGAATCCTGAGTCCTCGACGCCGGTGCCGACGAGAATACGGGACGGCGCGCGGCCGATCGCCAGCAGCGAGTACGTGCCGGCGACCGCCGTAGTGGAGTGGTTGTTCAGCAACAGGTGGTCCTGGTTGAGATGGCTGTTGTGCTGCGGGACTCGGATGTCCGGCTTCAGCACCGTGACCGAGTGGTCGGGCGCGATGAGGACTACCACGGGCAGTCTGTCCGTGGTCAGCCCGTTCTCCGGGGCCAAGTCCGGAATGCCGTAGCTGACGTTCAACTGCTCCCCGGCCTTCATCGTGAACTGCGCCGCGCGGTGGGCACCAGCGTGCGGCAGCACGCTGAAGAACGCGATCGGGTCCGTTCCGACGGGGATCAGCGGAGAGGTCTTCGGCACTGTGTCGCACGCGTCAAGCACCACCGGCGCATGCGCCGACGCAGGCACCGTGAACGCCAGGAGGGAGACCGCCGCCACACTCGTCATGACAATTGCGCGGCGGAGTCGGCCTATGTGTTGAATCAGCATCTCGGCTACCTCTT
This sequence comes from Streptomyces sp. NPDC020898, assembly GCF_044333925.1. NCBI lineage: Bacteria > Bacillati > Actinomycetota > Actinomycetes > Kitasatosporales > Streptomycetaceae > Streptomyces > Streptomyces sp. NPDC020898. The sequence continues at coordinate 199,206 of NZ_JBIRRV010000012.1, read as the reverse complement.
GGTTTGGGGATCTATGTGCGGAGGGGCATTGTGATCAGCTCCAATTGGCAACTGTCAATACGAGTGCGGCTATTGATCTGATTAGCCGTTCGACATCAACCCCCTAGATACTTAACCGTCCGACACGACCGCCAGAACCTGTCCGCTGCATCTATAGCTGACGCTGCTCGTCCACGACCACGCAGCCACCCTCCCGCCCAGTCGCACCATCTTTTGAACCCCTAGACCCCACCTGGACCGACCCCCACCACGTAGCACTCCCGGCGCCGAATCGACCATCCCAAATGATAGAAAAGCTCACATACCGACCCAGCGCCTCCATTCAATCCGTGGCGGTTCAGGGCACTAACAAACGATTTTCGCTGTAGGTTTCAACATCTCTTGACACCGGCAGTCGCTACATGGTGTGCTCAGCCGCACACAGGATGATCACAGACGTGAAAACCGCTTTATAGCTTGCATGACGGGGCGTTCGGCCCAGTGCGCCGATATCTTGGTCATACTCAGAACGCGTCGATTCCATAAATTCTCAGCTCCCGAACCCCCTCTTTCGTGTCGGCGTCGCGTTGCATGTCAGGCCCCTAGCCCCGGGATCTCCGGCCGTTAATTCCGTGACGCGTGTAGCAAATTCCGGGCAGTCGTCGCTTGAATTCGAATTCTTTCACTTCGCACGTCAGGACGGTCGGCGCGGACGCGGCGCGACCGAGATCTCGGGCGGCCATGGACACCCGTGACCGCGCAGGAGGAGACATGGCATTGACTGGTCAGGTGTGGGGCGCTGAGTCGATCGTCGAAGCGACTGAGGGTGGTGCGCGACGTCTGCCGGACAAGGTGGCGATCATCGGCCTGGAGGACGGCGAGCGCGAGGCGGAAGCGGTCACTTTCGCCCAACTCGACAGCCGTGCCCGCAGTTTCGCCACTCACCTGCAAACCGAAGGGCTCGCGGGTGAGCGCGTCCTGATCATGCTCCCGCAAGGCGTCGAGTATGCGGTGGCCTTCCTTGGATGCCTCTACGCGAATGCCGTCGCGGTTCCCGCCTTCCCTCCCAACAAGAGCAGGCGGGGAGAGCGCGTGGAGGGAATCGTGAGGGACTGCGCCCCGAGGCTCGCCGTGGTCGCCGCACAACGCGCCGATGCCCTGCGCACCCAACTTCCCGCGGACTGCGCGGTGATGACTGCGGACGAGCTCACGGCCGCGGCTCCCTCGCAGTGGGCACGGCCCGAGATCGACCCTGATGGCGTCGCCTATCTCCAGTACACCTCCGGCTCCAGCGGCACGCCGCGCGGTGTCATGGTCACGCAGCGCAACGTAATGCACCAACTGCGGCTTCTGCACCACGCATTGGAGCTTCGTGAAGACGAGGTGTCGGTGTCATGGCTGCCGATGTTTCATGACTTCGGCCTGGTCGCAGGCCTGTTGTATCCGCTCACCGTGGGTGCCACGAACGTGATGATGGCTCCGGTCGCTTTCGTCCAGCAGCCGTTGCGCTGGCTGACGGCAGTCACCCGCTACCGGGCAGCCATCACCTTCGGCCCGAATTTCGCCCTCGACCTGTGCTGCGACCGCATCGGTTCGCAGGACCGAGCCGGCCTCGAGCTGTCGAGCCTGCGGCTGCTCGTGATGGGCTCCGAGCCCATACGTCCACAGTCGATGGAACGGTTCGCATCCGACTTCAGTCATTACGGGTTCAGCGTCGAGCGGTTCGCCCCCGGCTATGGCATGGCTGAGTCGACGCTCGCGGTGACCGTCCGTGCCTGCCGGGATCCACTGACCATCACCTCCTTCGACATCGAGGAGCTGAGTCGCGGGCGACTGAAGGAAGTACCTGACGGCTACCCGGCAAGCCGCCGTCTCCCGAGCAACGGCAACGTCTCGCTCGACACTGAACTGCTGATCGTCGACCCGGACACCTGCGAACCCTGTCCGGACGGGCTCTCCGGCGAGATCTGGCTGGCGGGCAGGACGGTCACCCCCGGCTATTGGGGAAGACCGGACGAGACGGAGCAGGCCTTCGGCGCGCGTCTGGCCGACGGCCGCGGCCCCTTTCTGCGTACGGGTGACTTGGGAGCGCGCATCGGCCGGCATACCTACATCACGGGCCGCCGCAAGGATCTCATCATCGTCCGCGGCGTCAACCACTACCCGCAGGACATCGAACTGACCGTCGCCGAGGCACATCCCGCGCTCCCTCGCGACAAAGGTGTCGCGTTCTCCGTTGACATCGACGGGGAAGAGCGGCTGGTCATCGTCAGCGAACTGGCACGATCGCACTTCCGGACCACGGACCCGGAAGACATCGCACGCAGCGTCCAGCTCGCGGTCGCTGAGGAACACGAGCTGGCAGCTGAGGCGATCGTCCTGCTGCGCCCGGCACAGTTGCCCGTTACCTCCAGCGGCAAGGTACGCCGTCAGACCACCAAGCAGCTCTATCTGGCGGGTGAACTCTCCCCCTTCCATACCTTCCCGGCGTACGGTGCTGTGGCCCGAACACTCGCGCGCCCGCCACGGGCCGACACCCCGGGGTCCCACGCAGCCCTCGTCGCCTGGCTGGCGGGCCGCATCGCCGAGCGCACGAAGATCGCGCCGAAGGACGTCTCGGCCGACGCACCGTTCGGCGCCTTCGGCCTCGACTCCGGGTCGCTGGTCGGCCTGTCCGGTGAACTGTCCGAACACCTCGGGCGACCGGTGGAGGCGACGGACATGTACGACCATCCCACCATCGCGCGGCTGGCGGACGCGCTCTTGGCGGACGTGCCAGAGGTGACTGCCGCGGCCGGCACCGCGGAAGTCGTCGATGAGCGAGCTGGCAAGGCCGAACCAACGGCCATCGTGGGCATGGCATGCAGAGTGCCGGGAGCGGGTTCGGTGGAGGAGTTCTGGGAACTGCTGGCCGAGGGCCGGGACGCACTGCGCGAGATCCCGCCGGAGCGTGAACGGCTGGGCTACCGTTTCGATGACGGCCAGCCCCACTTCGGTGGCTTCATCAGCGGCGTCGACGAGTTCGACCCGGGCTTCTTCGGGATCTCGCGTACCGAGGGCGAGAGCATGGATCCGCAGCAGCGCCTCCTGCTGACAACGGTGTGGCGAGCACTGGAGGACGCGGGAGTCTCCCGGGACGCGATCGCCGGCAGCCGCACCGGCGTGTTCGTCGGCATCAGCACCAACGACTACCGTCAGCTGCAGGCACGCGACGGCGCCGGCACCACCGCCCACGACGGTACTGGTACCGCGCTGAGCATCGCCGCCAACCGCATCTCCTACCACTTCGATCTGCGCGGCCCGAGCCAGGCCGTCGACACGGCCTGCTCATCCTCTCTCGTCGCTCTGCACCAGGCTTGCAGCAGCCTTCAGCACGGCGAGTGCGACACCGCGATCGTCGCAGGCGTCAACCTGCTGCTCGACCCGGCGCTGACCACCGTCTTCGCCAAGGCCGGGATGCTGGCACCCGACGGGCGATGTAAGACCTTCGACGCCCACGCGGACGGTTATGTCCGAGGCGAAGGTTGTGGTGTCGTCGTCCTCAAGCGGCACCGCGACGCCCGCCGGGCCCACGACCGGATACATGCGCTCGTACGCGGCTCCGCCGTCAACTCCGACGGACAGAGCAACACCCTCACCGCACCGAACGGGCCCGCCCAGCAAGAGGTGATGCTGGCGGCACTCGCCGCCGCCGGCACACCCCCGAAGCACATCGGTTACGTCGAGGCCCACGGCACCGGAACCCCTCTCGGTGATCCGATCGAGATGGCCGCACTGCGCACGGTCTACGAAGCGGCCGACGGCAGTCCGCTGTGGGTCGGCTCGGTGAAGACCAACATCGGTCACCTGGAGGCGGCGGCCGGCATCATCGGCCTGATCAAAACCACCTTGTGCCTGCAACACCGAGAAATACCCGCTTCGTTGCACTTCAGTCTGCTCAACCCGTACATCGACCTGGAGGGTTCGCGGTGCCGGATCCCAACCGCCACCACACCGTGGCCGGACAGCCGATCCGAGCGGGCCGCCGCAGTCAGTTCCTTCGGTTTCGGCGGCACCAACGCCCATGTGATCCTCTCCGAGGCTCCGCGCCAGGAGGCCCCCAGGCCCATCAGCGGTGACACGGCATGGTCGATACTGCCGATCTCCGCCAAGAGCCGATCGGCCCTGCGACAGCTCGCCGAGGGCTATGCGGACCTCCTCACCGCGCGGCCGGCCGGTGATCTGCCGCTGCCGTCCATCACGCACACCGCCGGCGCACGGCGTACCCACCACGACCACCGGCTGGCCGTACTCGCCCGGTCGGCCGACGAAGCCGCGGAGCTCCTGGACGGCTACGGACGCGGTGAGCCCTCCTCCGAACTGGCCGTCGGCATCGCGGACCGGCAGGGCGGCGGCCCTGTAGCGCTCCTGTTCACCGGGCAGGGCTCGCAATATCGCGGCATGGCCAAGGCGCTGTACTTCCGGCATGCGGCCTTCCGTGACGCAGTCGACCGCTGCGACGCGGTCATCCGCGCCGAACTCGGGGCCTCGCTGCTGCCGACGCTCTGCGACGCCCCCGGCGAACAGGTCGATCTGGACATGACGCTGTACGCACAGCCCGCGGTGTTCGTCGTCGACTACGCGCTCGCCTCGATGTGGCAAGCCTGCGGCCTTCGTCCCGACTACGTACTCGGGCACAGCCTCGGCGAGTACGTGGCCGCCTGTGTGGCCGGGGCCGTGACCTTGACGGACGCTTTGCGGCTGGTCGTCGCGCGTGCCCGGTGCATGCAGGACCTCGCGGCGCCGGGCTCGATGTACGCCGTCCACGCCGACGAGGAACTGCTCGCGGAACTGCTCGGAGAACTTGTCCCCGGTCGGGAGGTGGCCGTCGCGGCCTACAACGGGCCGGAGGATGTGGTGGTGTCCGGCAGCGAGACCGCGACCGCCGAAATCGTCGACGGATGGCGGGAACGCGGCGCGCGGGTGACCCGGCTGAACGGGAGCCGGGCCTTCCACTCACCGTTGATGAGCGAAGCGGTCACCGAGTTCGAGCGTTTCGCCGCCACCATCACCTTCCGGCCACCACGGATCCCGCTGCTGTCGAACCTGACCGGCGAGCCGGTGAAGACCCTCACGGCCCGCTACCTCGCCCGCCACTGCCTGGAACCAGTGCGGTTCGCGAAGACACTCAACACCCTCGCCCGGGTGGGCTGCGCGACGGTCGTGGAGTGCGGGCCTCATCCAGTGCTCAGCCCCCTCGCCGAACGCATGCTGCCCGGCTCTGCCTGCCTGCCCAGCCTGCACCGCGAAGACGTCGATGACCAGCGGTTCCAGCGCAGCCTGGCGCAGTGGTACGTGCGGGGCGGGAACGTCGACTGGACCGGCGTGCTGCGTGAACGGCTCGGTGACCAGGTCCCCCCGCCCCTGCCAGTACCCTTGCCGCCCTATCCGCTGGCCACCAACCGCTATTGGTACCGCAAGCCGGACGGCACATCCCACCCACTCGTGGGCACCCCTGTCGACCTGGCCGGAACCGAAGGCCGGTGGTTCACCCAGACCTTGGACGCCGAGCGGCCCTGGTTCCTCGACCAGCACCGGGTCTGGGGCACTGCCGTGCTGCCCGCGGCGGCGATGGCCGAAGGAGCGCACGCCGCGCTGAGCGAGGTGGCGGGCGCCGGCTCCTGGACATTGGAGCACCTCACCTTCAACGCCTTCCTGCCATTCCACGACGCAACGCCGGTCGGCGTTCAGACACTCGTCGAGAGCACGGCGGACGGCTACCGGGTGCGCTGCTTCAGCCGCGCGGAGGGCGCGAAAAGCTGGACCGAACACGCCACCGTCGCCTCGGCGACACCCACCGCGGCACCGCGCCCCGGCCCCGTCGCCCTGGACAGGCTGCGGCAGCGGATGAGCGAGCAGAACCCCCAAACGCTCTACGAAACGCTGCACGAACTCGGGCTCGGCTACGGTCCGGTTTTCCGAGGGCTGCAAAGCCTCTGGCGGGGGCAGGACGAGGCGCTCGGGGAGATTCGGGTCGATGACGCGGCCCCCGATGGTGACGCGTACCAGCTGCATCCTGTGGTGCTCGACGCCTGCTTCCACGTTGCCGCGGCCTTTTTGAAGGGCGACGGCGAATTGCTGCTCCCCGTCGCCGTTGACCGGATCTCCGTCCACAGCAAGCTGCCTTCCCACGTGTGGTCCCACGCACGCAGGCGCGCCATCGACGGCTCCGGTGACCTCCTGCTCGACCTGGATATCGTGTCCGAGCACGGCGAACCGCTGGCGTTGGTCGAGGGGATGCGGCTGCGACCGGTCACCGCAGGTGCGCTCACAGGTCCGGACGGTCCGCCGCTGAACCGGTACGAGACCACATGGCTGCCCCTCACCAGGCGTGCACCGGGTACCGGCACGACCCTACGGCAGGGCACCTGGCTGGTCTGCGGAGCCGATCAGGAGAAACTGCAGCACTGGCGCGACGAACTGGCCGGCCTCGGCATCCCAGCCGTCGGTCTGCTCGTCGGCCCCGACGAGCCCTCCCTGCCCGACCTGCTGTACGCCGACCAGGACTCCGCCGAGGGCATCGCACGACTGTTCGCCAAGCTCCGGACGCGAACTGCCGATATCGCCGGCCTGATCCTGCACGGCGGCCCCTCCACGGCCTCGGGGGCCCCGGCCGAGGACACCTACCGGCTCGCGCGGCGCACCTTCGACGTCCTCCGGTACTTCCTGAGCGAGTTCGCGGCCGGCCGGCCCGAGGTGGTCCTCTGCTCGGCGGGCGCGGTGGCCGTACCCGGGTCCGACACGGGTGTGGATCTCCCGCAGACCGTACTCACCGCCGCGGCCCGGACGGTCGTCGCCGAATACCCGGACCTCAAGTGTGTACAGGTCGATCTGGACCCCTCCGGTACCGCGCCGCCGCTGCGGGACATCCTCGGGCGCGCTGTGGACCTGCCGGGCTGCGGCCACCTCGCGGTGCGCGGCGGTCGCTGGTCGGAGGCACGTCTCCAGGAGACGACGGTCGAACGGCGAGCGAAGCCGGTCCGCATCCGGGACGACGCCTGCTACCTGGTCACCGGAGGATACGGCGGCCTGGGCCTCGCCGTAGCAACCTGGCTGGCCGATCAGGGCGCGCGCCACCTGCTGCTGGCCGGCCGTACCCCGCCCGCCGAACCGCCTGTCGAGGTCATCGCCCTGCGTGCCCGGGGCGTCCGGGTGGAACTGTGGCAGGCGGACGTTGCCGATCCGGAGGCCGTACGAGAGCTGATCGGCAGGGCGCGCCGTGAACTGCCGCCGCTGCGAGGCGTGGTGCATACGGCGGGCGTTCATGACGACGCCCTCCTGGACCAGCTCGACTGGGCGCGCTTCGGCCCGGTGCTGGATCCCAAAGTGCGCGGTGCCTGGAACCTGCACCGCTCGACCGAGGATCTCGACCTGGACCTGTTCGTGCTGTTCTCCTCACTTGCGTCACTCATCGGATCCCCGGGGCAGTCCAACTATGTGACCGCCAATGCCTTCCTGGACGGCCTGGCGCAGTATCGGCACCACCAGGGGCGGCCGGCACTGAGCGTCAACTGGGGGCCCTGGTCGGAGGCCGGGATGGCGGCACATCCCGAACTCCTGGCGCGGCTCGCACGCCAGGGAATCGCGGGCATCGGCACGGAGCGGGCACTGTCCGCGCTGGGCGCGCTGATCTCCGACGGCTCCGTTTCGGCCGGCCTGGCGGAGGTGGACTGGCACAGGTGGGAGCGTTTCCGGATCAGCCGGCTCCCCTACACCCTGCTCGGCGATCTGGTTCCGGCCTTTGCGGCCGGGCGGGTGGACACCCACCGGGAGGAAAAGGAGGATGCTGTGGCGCCTGCCCTGCTCGTCCTCCAGGACCCGGCCGCCGCCCGGGCAGCTGTACAGGGCGCGCTGCTCGACCGTGTCGGGGAACTGCTTGGGCTGGATTCCGTTGAACGCGACGAGCTGCAGCCGACGTTCTCGCATGTGCGCCTCAACGAGCTGGGCCTCGACTCGCTGATGGCTGTCAGGCTTCGGAACCGGCTGCTGTCGGACTTCGCCACCGACGTGCCGCCGCACTTCCTCTTCGCCGGTAACACGGTCACGGACGTGGTCGAGCTGATCTGCCGGCAGCTCACCCTCAAGAGCGTTGTCGCGACCGATGACAGTACGGCGGAATACGCCGGGGAGACCGAGATCCTCACCCTTTGACGACCCGTATGCCACGCGCATGCCGACCGCCGCGGATCTCCAGACCACCGTCAACCTCATCGGCAACGAACGGGGCCAATGCCCAACTGGAGCACCCAGACGAGCTGGGGCTGGGCCGGCCATGACACCCGCACGACCGACCCGCACGCCCGCCGATGCATCTCGCTGCTGGCAGATCTTGCCTGAAGAGGAGTTCCCGGAAGTGACCACGCCCCGAGAGATGGACGGAACCGAGCTGCTCGGCCGGCTCGCCGAGATCGGCATCACGGTGAAGCTGCTCGACGAAGAGCGGATCCAGGTGACCGCCCCCCGCGGGCAGCTCCCCGACGACCTGCGCGAGCAGATCAAACGTCTGAAGCCGGAATTGATCCAGTGGCTCGTCCAGGAGCGCGACGCCGTGAACCTGGATACCGAGCTACCGACCGTTACGCCCGACGCGGCACACCTGCACGAGCCCTTCCCGCCGTCCGACCTGCAGATGTCCTTCCTGGTCGGTGGCAGGGAGGAGCTCGAGTACCACGTGCGGCCGCACCAGTACATGGAGATGGACTTCGACGAGCTCGATCCCGTGCGCTTCGAGGAGGCACTGGGCCGCATGCTGCGCCGACAGCACAAGAGCATCGTCGTGGTCCGCGACGACCTCCAGCTTCAGACGGTCCGTGATCCGGCGCCGGTCCGGGTTCCGGTCGAAGACCTGCGACAGTGCAGCGAGGAGGAGGCACAGGCAGGCATCGAGCGCGTGCGAACCGAGATGCGGGCTCGGGAGCTTCCGCTCGACCGATGGCCATGGATGGACGTGCGGATCACCCTGTACGGCGAGGGCCGCGCCCGCCTGCACTACAACAACAACAATTTCTTCAGCGATGGCCCCGGTACCGGCCGCTTCCTCGACAGTGTCCTGAGGTGTTATCACGATCCGCACGATCACGTACCCGAACTGGAGTTGGGTTATCGAGACTGCGTTCTGGCCCTGGCGGAGTTGGAGGAGTCGTCTCTGGGCAAGGCGTCCAAGAAGTACTGGTGCGACCGGATGGCCGACTGGCCTGCAGCGCCGGAACTGCCACTCGTCGCCGGGGCGGAATCCCGGACGCGAGCCCGTCTGGAGCGCCGGGAGTTCGTCCTGCCCGCCGAGGGGTGGGCCCGGTTCAAGCGGAAGGCCGCCCTTCATGGGCTGACGCCGACCAACGCGGTCTACGGCGCCTATGCCGAAGTGGTTGCCTACTGGAGTGGATCTCGGCACTTCCTGCTGAACAACATGATGACGCACAGGCTTCCGCTGCATCCGCAGATCGGCGAGGTCGTCGGAAACTTCGCCTCTCTCTACCCGCTGGAAGTCGACTGGCGGCACGACGAGACCTTCATGGAGCGCTGCCGCCGACTCCAGCAGCAGGTCATGGCCGACATGGAACACACCTACTGGAGCGGGGTGAAGGTTCTCCAGACGCTCAACCAGGTACGGCGCACACCGGGACGTGCCGTTTGCCCCTTCGTGGTCGGCAGCGGACTCTTCATGGGCCACATGGACCGTCCCGTCTTCAGCCATCTGGAAACGCCGCAGGTGCTGCTGGACAACCAGTTCTGGCAACAGAGCGACGGCAGCCTGTGGGTGGTGTGGGACCTCATTGAAGAAATGTTCCCTGCCGGTCTGATCGATGCCATGCACCACGCTTACCGCAGCCTGCTCGCCGTGCTTGCCGACGACGACGCGGCGTGGGACCGCATAGCTTTCGACCTGCTCCCTCCTGAACAACATAAGCGCCGTGCCCGCGTCAACCACTCCGTCCACGCGGTGCCCGGCGGCCTGCTGCACTCCGCACTGCCCCGGCGTGCCGCGGACATGGGGCACCGCCCGGCCGTCATTGCCTCGGACGATGTGCTGACCTACGCCGAACTGCACACACGCGCCGGCAGGCTCGCGGAGATGCTCGGTGCGCGGGGTGTCCGCCACGGGGACATGGTCGCCGTGGCGGCGCCGAAGGGCGGAGCGCAGATCATCGCCGTGTACGGCGCCCTGGCTGCGACGGCCGCCTACGTACCCATCGATCCCGACTGGCCGCGCGAGCGCATCGAGTACCTGCTCGCCGAGACCCGCGCCACGGCAGTGCTCACCACCGAGGACCGGTGCACGAACCTGCGCGCGGCCGCCACCTGCCCGGTGCTGGCCGTGGACGGACCGGAGGCGGCGCAGATGCCGCATGCGGCGCCTGCGGGGAAGGGAACGCCTGAGGATGTGGCGTACGTGATCTACACCTCCGGCTCCAGCGGCAAACCGAAGGGCGCGATCCTGGATCACCGCGGCCCGCTGAACACCATCACCGACATCAACCGCCGCTTCGGCATCGGTCCAGAGGACGTGATCTTCGGGGTGTCCTCCCTCTGGTTCGATCTGTCCGTGTACGACGTCTTCGGTTCCGCCGCGGCCGGGGCCACCCTCGTGCTGCCGCCCACGGGGCGGGCCGACCCACAGGAGTGGATCGATACGGTGCTCAGCCGGGGCGTCACGGTGTGGAATTCGGTGCCGGCGATCATGGAGCTGTTCGTGGAGGCCGCGGAGGCATCCGGCGTACGCTTCCCCGCCCTGCGCACCGTTCTGCTGAGCGGTGACTGGATCCCGGTTCAGCTCCCTGCCCGGATCCGCGCGGTTGCACCCGATGCCCGAGTGATCAGCCTCGGGGGAGCGACCGAGGCGTCCATCTGGTCCATCCACTACCCGGTCCAGGAGCAGGACCCCTCCTGGGTGAGCATTCCGTACGGCAAACCACTGGCCAACCAGAGCTGGCGAGTACAGGACAAGGTGGGCCGGGATGCCCCCGACTGGGTCGCCGGCGAGCTGTACATCGGCGGCGCGGGCGTCGCCCTGGGCTACCTGGGCGACCCACAGCGGACCGCCGCGTCGTTCGTCACCGATTCGGAAAACGGGACGTTCTACCGCACCGGCGATCTGGGGCGCTACCTGCCCAGCGGAGATATCGAGTTCCTGGGGCGCGCCGACTTCCAGGTGAAGATCCAGGGGTTCCGCGTGGAACCGGGAGAGATCGAGCACGCGCTCACCGCACATCCCGATGTACGGCACGCCGCGGTCATCGCCCGCACGCTGGGCGCCGGCAAGCAACTCGCCGCGTTCGTGATCGGAGAGGACAGTGAACGGCCACCCCAGCCGGACACACTGCTGAGCCATCTCGCCAAGCGGCTGCCCGGCTATATGGTCCCCAGCTTCGTCACCGTGCTCGACCGGCTGCCGCTCACCGGCAACGGCAAGGTCGATCGCAAGGCGCTGGAGGTCATGGGGCCCGCCCAGGATGTCCATACGCGTCCGTACACACCGCCTCGCACCCCCACCGAGACAGCGCTCGCCGACATCTGGACGTCCATTCTGGAGGTCGATCCTGTCGGCGTGTTCGACGACTTCTTCGATCTCGGCGGCCAGTCCTTCGCCGCGCTGCGCGTCCTCGGCCAGGTGAAGAATCGGCTGGGACGACAGGTGCCGCTCGGAGCGCTGCTGGAGCGCCGGACGATCGCGGCCCTCGCCGAACTGCTGGACGCGCCGGACCAGGACTGGTCCCCGCTCGTCGTTCTCAAGGAAGCGGGCGAGGGCGAACCCTGGTTCCTGGTCCATCCGGCGGGCGGCAACGTGCTCTGCTACCGCGGACTGGCCGATCACCTCGACGGACCCTGCTATGCCCTGCAGGCACCCGGCCCCGCCGTAGGCCGTGAGCCGCTGGAGACGGTGACCGAACTGGCCGCCCTCTACACCGAAGCGCTCCTCGCGGCGCAGCCCCACGGTCCGTACCGGCTCGGCGGCTGGTCCTCCGGCTCAGTGATCGCCTTCGAAATGGCGCACCAACTGGAGGCGCGCGGCGAGACAGTCGAACGGCTCCTGGTGATCGACTCTCCCGCCCCGCTCGCGCCCGGCGCCACCGACGAGACGACCATGGTGCTCTGGTTCCTCGAAGACCTCGCCCTCGGTTTCGACCCGACAGCGGTGAGCACCGAGGAGGTACGGGAACTGCGCGCACTTCCCGACGACGACCGGCTGGGCCGCGCCGTGGCGATCGCCCGGAGGCAGAACCTCACCGAGGCCACACTCGACCTGGCCGGGCTGGCCCTGAACTGGCCGGTGTTCCGGGGCGTCATCCTCGCCTGCCACGAATACCGTGCACCCCTGATCGATGCGGACGTCACTGTCGTTCAGGCGGCCCAGGGCCGGGTGAGCGAGTTCGCCGGCCATCCGCACGCGGGAGCGGCCGACTGGGGCTGGAGCGCTCTGACCCGGGGCGAGGCCACCGCATCCGTGGTCGACGGCACCCACCACACGCTGCTCACCGACAGCCATGTCGCCGCGGTCGCCGCTGCGATCACCGGTTGTCCGGCTCACCACTGATCTTCGGGAGGACATCCGCGATGGAGCAGGACCTGATCACGGAGCTTCACCGGCTCGGCATCAAGCTGCGGCTGAACGACGGCCGACTGGACGTGGTAGCCCCGGCCGGCTCGCTCACTCCGCAACTGCGGGAGGAACTACGGCAACGGCGCGAGGAGCTGATCGCGCTGCTGTCGGTGGGGACCGGCACGCAGGAGTACCTCCCCGTGGCGCGGCCCGAGGAGCGCCACGAGCCGTTCGGGCTGACCGACATCCAGCACGCCTACTGGATCGGGCACAACCGCGCTTTCGAGCTGGGAGGGGTGACCACCCACTTCTACTTCGAGCTCGAACGCGAAGGCGTGGATGTGCCGCGCCTCGAACGCAGTCTGCGCAAAGTGATCGACCGGCACGACATGCTGCGCGCGGTCATCGAGCCGGACGGCAGGCAACGTGTACTGCCCGAGGTCCCGGCGTACGTCATACGCTGCGCCGACCGCAGCGGCTCGACCGATGAGGAATACGAGGCCCACCTGGCCGCGCTCCGTTCCGAGATGGGGCACCAGGTGTTGCCCCCGGACCGGTGGCCGCTGTTCGACATTCGCGCCACGCGGCACACGCGGCAGCTTCGCCTGCACATCAGCCTGGACCTGTTGATCCTGGACGCCTTCAGCATCGAGGTGTTCTTCCGGGACTGGCAGCGGTTCTACGAGGACGAGAACCACGCCCCCGCGCCACTGGACATCACCTACCGTGACCATGTCCTCGCCGAGGAGGCGCAGCGGGGAGGCGCTCGCCACCGGACCGCCGAGGAATACTGGCACGGGCGGCTCGACGAGCTGCCTGCCGCACCCGAACTGCCACTGGCGCTGCAGCCGTCCCAGCTGGAGCTCACAGAGTTCACCCGGCGCCGGGCGAGCCTTCCGCGCAAGCAATGGGAAGCGGTCAAGCGGACCGCCCGGGAGCACGGGGTGACTCCCTCGTCGGTTCTTCTCACGGCCTTCTCCGACGTCGTGCGCCTGTGGTCCAAGCAGCCCGACTTCACTCTCAATCTCACCCTGTTCAACCGGCCCTCGGAGCCCGCGGGGATCAGCGAGGTCATCGGTGACTTCACCTCGTTGACCCTGCTGGAGGTCCGCGACGCGTACAAGGAACCTTTCGCGCGGCGGGCGGCCCGGCTCCAGCAGCAGCTGATGCGCGATCTCGAGCACCTCTCGTACAGCGGTGTGCGGGTACTGCGGGAGCGGTCCCGGAGATTGGGCGGAGGCCCCGGAACCGCGATGCCGATCGTGTTCACCAGCGCGTTGGGCTTCGCCGCCGAGGCCGACACGATGGACGGGATGTCCTTCTTCGGGAAGTACGTCCACGGCATCAGCCAGACGCCACAGGTCTGGCTGGACCATCAGGTGATGGAGGAACAGGGCTCGCTGGTCTTCAACTGGGACGCGGTGGAGGCACTGTTCCCCGAAGGGCTGCTGGACGACATGTTCGCCGTCTACTGCGGGCTGTTGGAACGGCTCAGCAGCGACGAACGCGCCTGGGACACGGACCGTCCGCCGGTCTCACCGCCGGCGTGGCAGCTCGCCGAGCGGGTCCGCGCCAACGACACCACCACCAGCCTGCCGGGCGGCACGCTCATCAGCATCGTCGCGCAACAGGCGGCCCGGCAGCCCGATGCGGTGGCCGTGGTCTGCGAGGAGGGCCGATACACCTACGGCGAGGTCATGGCACGGGCGTACCGGCTTGCCCACCACCTGACCGCGCTCGGTGCGGGCGCCGGGACCCTGGTCGGGGTGGTCCTGGAGAAGGGCCTGGACCAGGTTCCCGCCGTGCTCGGAGTGGTGGCCTCCGGCGCCGCCTACCTGCCCGTCGATCCACAGTGGCCGCAGGCACGGCAGCACCAACTGCTGGAGTCGGGGCGGGTGCGGACAGTGGTCACCACTACGGGCCTGCGCGATGCGCTGTCCTGGCCGGAGGACATACGGGTGGTCACCTTCGACGACGCCGAGGTGGCAGCGGCGGACACGGTGCTGCCCACTTCCGTACCGGCACCGGACGACCTTGCCTATGTCATCTTCACCTCAGGCTCCACCGGTCACCCCAAGGGCGTGATGATCGACCACCGGGGCGCGGTCAACACCCTCCAGGACATCAACCGGCGCTTCGCCATCGGCCCGTCCGACCGCGTACTGGCCCTATCCGCCCTGAGTTTCGACCTTTCGGTCTACGACGTCTTCGGCACCCTGGCGGCCGGCGCCACCATCGTGATGCCCGCCCCTCACCGTTCGCAGGACCCGGCGTACTGGTCGGAGCTGGCCGAACAGCACGGTGTCACCGTCTGGAACTCCGTTCCCGCCCTCATGGAGCTGTGGACCGACTCCACGCAGCCAGGCGAGCAGCTTGTGGAATCCGCTCTGCGCGTGGTCATGCTCAGCGGGGACTGGATACCGGTAGCGCTGCCCGACGCCGTGCGCGCCCGCCACCCCCACGCCGAGGTGATCAGCCTGGGCGGCGCCACAGAGGCGTCCATCTGGTCGGTGTGCTTCCCCATCGGCGAGGTGCCTGCGCAGTGGACCCGCATCCCGTACGGCCAGCCGCTGGCCAATCAGACCCTGCACGTCTACGACCAGCGACTGCGGAAGTGCCCCGTCTGGACGGTAGGGGAGATCTACATCGGCGGCACCGGAGTGGCCAAGGGCTACTGGGCCGATCCGGAGCGTACGGCCGAGCGGTTCATACGTCACCGGGAGACCGGAGAGCTGCTGTACCGGACCGGCGATCTCGGCCGGTATCTGCCCGGTGGCGACATCGAGTTCCTGGGCCGGGAGGACTTCCAGGTCAAGCTCAACGGCTACCGCATCGAACTGGACGAGATAACGGTCGCGTTGAACCGGCAGCCCGGGGTGGACAAGGCGATCGTCCGGGTGGACACCAACGCCGGCACCGGGCGGCGGCAGCTGGTCGCCTATGTGGTCCCCACCGGTAGCCCCACCGCCCAGGGGAGCGTTGCGCGTCCCGTCGGCGACGCCTGGCCGGCCGTCCTCGCGGCAGGTGACACGGCGCTGAGGGAAGGACTGGCCGATCTGGGGGACGAGCTGGCCGACTTCCGCAGTGCCTGGCAGATCCTCGAAGAAGCCGCCGTGCTGGTCATGGCACGGACACTCGCACGGCTCGGCATCTTCACCGATCCAGGGGACACCGCGACGGCCGGGGAGATCACCGAGCGTGCCGAGGCCAAACCCGCCTACCAGGGGCTCATCCAACACTGGCTGGACGCGCTCACCGCCCGCGGAGTGCTGCGCCCAGCCGACCGTCAGGGGGCCTACCGCAGCGCCGAACCACTGGACGCCGCCGCACTAAACACCCGGGTGCGGGCTGCTCTGGACACCGTCAGGACAAACGGTCCCGGCCAGGTGCTCGTCGGCTACCTGGCGAGCTGCGCCGAACACCAGGTGGACCTGCTGCGGGGCAAGGTCAGCCCGCTGCAGTTGCTGATGCCGGACGGCAGCCAGCACGTGACCGACATGCTGTACTCCTCGAACCCGGTCTCCGCGCTGCAGAACCGTATCGCTGCCGAGGTGGTGGCCGAGCGGATCGCGCGCCACTCCGGCGACGATCCGGTACGGATCCTCGAACTCGGAGCCGGCACCGGGGCCACCACGGCCAAGGTCCTTCCCCGCCTGCCCGCCGGTCGGGTGCGCTACCACTTCACTGATGTGTCAACATTCTTCACCGAGCGCGCCCGGCATGCCTTCGCCGACCACGCCTACGTCGAGTACGGCGTGTGTGACATCGAACGTGACTTCGCCCCACAGGGGTACGAGCGGGGGTCCGCGGACATCGTCCTGGCCGGGCAAGTGCTGCATGACATCGCGGACGTGGACTCCGCTCTCGGTCACATCCGCCAAGTGCTCGCGCCGGGCGGGCAACTGATCCTCATCGAAGGCACGGAGAACTACGTGATCCAGATGGTGACGGTGGGCTTCCTCGAGAGCTTGTCGCACCACCAAGGACAGCGCGATCTACCACTGTTGCGCGTCGACGAATGGCAGGAGGCGCTCAAGGCAGCGTCCTTCGAACGCGCCACCGCGATCCCCCAGGGCGGCGCCGCCACCGACATGATGGTCCAGCATGTGCTGATCGCCGAGTCGGCCGACGGGTTTGCCCAGCCGGACCCCGTGGAGCTACGCAGCGCCCTCGGGAGCCTGCTGCCCGACTACATGGTTCCTCATCACTACCTGCTCATCGACCGCGTACCACTGAGTGCCAACGGCAAGGTGGACACCTCCGCCCTACCGACGCCCTGGGACACGGAGGCGCCGGAGTCCTACGCGGCGCCGCGCAACGACACCGAGACCACGCTGCTCGCCGTCTGGCAGGACGTTCTGGGGAACGAGGAGTTCGGCGTCGAAAGCAACTTCTTCGAGCTCGGCGGGGATTCACTGCACGCGGTCCACATCCTTTCCCGGCTGCGTGAGAGCTTCCCGCTGGGCGACGACGCCGAGGACGGGTTGTGGATCCTCTTCGAGAACCCGACGGTTGCCACGCTGGCAGCCGCCCTCACCGCACGGGCCGGGGAGATGGCGCCATGAGCGACACAGAGGAGTACGAGGATCACGACAGCTGGGACGACATAGTCGTCGGCGCGGGGTCGGCGGGCGCGGTCCTGGCCGCGCGGCTCTCCGAGAACGGCGGCCGCCGGGTCCTGCTCGTCGAGGCCGGCGCGGACCCGACCGGCACTGCGGACAGCGCGCCGGAGCGGGCCGGCGTGCCAGTGCTGAGCGGACGCAACTGGGACCACACCGCTGGGCTCGGCCCGGGCGGCGGGCGGCGCTTCCCCTACCCAGTGGGCAAGGGGCTCGGCGGCTCGTCCGCGGTCAACGGCGCGATCGCGCTACGCGGTCTGCCGGAGGACTTCGACAGCTGGGCCGCTGCGGGTAACCCGGAGTGGGCCTGGAAGCAGGTCCTGCCGTTCTTCATCGGTGCCGAGACCGACCAGGACCAAAAGGGCGCAGACCACGGCTCGCACGGGCCGGTCCCGATCAGGCGCCTGCCCCCGGAGTCGCTGGGCGCCGCGGCAACGGCCTTCCTGCGGTCATGCGGGCAGCTCGGACTGCCCTTGCTCGACGACCTCAACACCGGCCAGGCACCGGGAGCGGGTGTCATCCCCAGCAACGCGCTCGGAGAACGCCGGGTGTCCACGGCTGACAGCCACCTGAAAGCCGCCCTCCACCGGCCGAACCTCACCGTCTGGCAGAACAGCACGGCCGCCAGGCTGCTGTGGTCCGGTGACAATCGGGTGGCCGGTATAGAGGTACACCGGGAAGGCCGCATGCGCAGGGTGACCGCACGGCGCGTGACGCTGTCCGCCGGAGCGATCGGCACCCCCGCGATCCTGCAGCGCTCGGGCATAGGCGACGCCGGGCAGCTGACCGCTGCCGGTATCCGCCCGGTCGTCAGCCTGCCAGGGGTGGGGAAGAACCTCACCGACCATGCGGCGGTGGTGCTGTGGGCGCTGCCCAAGCCTGGGGTGTGCCGCACGGGGGGCGCCTGGCACGAGGTGATGGCACGATTGGCCAGCGGCGCCGACAGGGCCGGAACCGCTGCCGACCTGGCACTCCTCCTTCTGGACAACGTGCCGACCGCCGAGATGCCCTTCATAGCCGGAAAGTTCGGCGACGAGCTGGCCGTCGGGATGTCGACGATGCTGCTCAGGCCTGCCTCCCGAGGCTCGGTCGCCATCCGGAACGCCGAACACGACACTCCACCCGACATCGTGCTGGGCCTCGCCTCCGACCCCTCCGACGTCGAGCGCCTGATGGTCGGCGTCCGCTCGGCCTGGTCCGTGCTGGCCTGCCCCCCCATGGCGCAACTGCTGGACCGGGTCTTCGTCTGGACCGGCCGGATGGTGCAGGACGACGCGTTGCTGCGACGAGCCGTCGCCAGCTTCATTTCCCCGACCTGGCACCCCGTCGGCTCTGCCCGCATGGGGCCGGCTGGTGATCAGCAGGCAGTGGTGGACCAATACTGCCGGGTCTACGGGGTGGAGGGCCTGCGTGTCGTGGACGCCTCGGTCATGCCGTTCATTCCCAGCGCCCCGCCGAATCTGACCTGCATCGCCCTCGCAGAACGGGTGGCCCGATGGATGGACTGACCCGCCCGTCGTCACGCGTGACCGGCCCGGAGCAGTGGTGCGTGAGCCCGCGCCCGGCTCCGCAAGCTCCCCTGCAGCTCTTCTGCCTGCCCCACGCAGGCGGGGGCGCCGCGACCTTCCGGCACTGGCCAAGCCTGCTTGGCCCCGACATCGAGGTCGTCGCGATCCGCCTGCCCGGCCGGGAGACTCGGTTCCGCGAAAAGCCGTACGACCGCATGGACGCTCTGGTGTCGGCACTCGTACGCGACATCGAACCCTTGCTGCACCGTCCGCACGCCTGGTTCGGCCACAGCATGGGGGCAGCCATAGCCTTCGAGGCATGCCGACTCATGCGCCGCCTCGGCATGCCCGAGCCGACCAGACTGCTCGTCGCGGCCTCCCCAGCCCCCCACCTGCCCCGACGCGAAACCCCCGTACACGACGCTCCAGCGAGTGATCTTGTCGCACGTCTGGGCGAACTGAACGGGAACATGCGCGCATTCCGGACTGACAGCGCCGTGCTGGCCGCGCTGCTCCCCACCGTGCGCGCCGACTTCTCGGTGGCCGAGACCCATCGACACCTACCCGAACGTCCGCTGGGTTGCCCGATCTCGGTGTATGGCGCCACCGAGGACGCATCGGCGCTCCCCGAGGACCTCGATGCCTGGCAGGGTCATTCCAGCGCTGAGGTCTCGGTGCGTCTCTTCGCCGGGGGCCACTTCTTCCTACACGAAGCCGCTGACCGCTTCCTACCCGTCATGGCCGCCGATCTGCTGAAGTACTAGTAGGACTCCGTTAGGTTGTTCTGGCTCTTGGGTTTGGGCTGGTGGTTGCTGTTCTGGGCAGGGGGCGGTGGCAGGTGGTGCAGGTGCCGGTCCAGCAGTTCAGCAGGTCCTGGATGGCGTCGAGGATCTGGTAGAGGGTGAGTCCGGTGTATCGGCTTTTGGGGCCAGCCGCTGTTCGGTGAGGAACGCGTGGGCGGCGGTGACCAGGGTGACGTGGTGGTGCCAGCCCCTCCAGGAGCGGCCCTCGAAGTGGTCCAGGCCGAGGCCGTGCTTGAGTTCGCGGTAGTCGTGCTCGATGCGCCAGCGGATCTTTGCCAGGCGGACCAGGTCGGCGATCGGGGTGTCGGCGGGAAGGTTCGACAGCCAGTAGTCGGTGGGTGCTTCGGCTCCGGCGGGCCATTCGACCAGCAGGGTGACCTCGGGCAGGACACCGGCCCAGACGCCCTCTCGCGCGGTGGCGGCGGTCTGGGCCAGACGTCGGGCCCTGACCCCGGCCGGCCGCACCCGCACGGCAAGAAAGCGCGAGCGCATCGGCCCGCGGGAGCCTTCCCGCCAGGTCACCTCGGTGAACGCCTGCCGGCCACGGCCGGTGGCCAGGATGGCCACCGAGGACGGCTTGTCGCGGTAGCGGGGCTGCGGCCTGCGGCCCTTACCGGACCAGGGTGGGGCAACGGGCAGCGCGTCATGCGGGTGGACGGTCACATCCGAGCGGACCGCCACCACGTAGGCGATGTCCCGGTCGGCCAGCCCGGCCCGGAAGTCGGCGTTCTGCCCGTAGCCGGCGTCGGCCACCACCACCGGCGGCACCAGCCCCCACGTGGCCAGCTCGTCCAGCGGGTCCAGGGCCAGACGCCACTTCTCCCGGTGCCCGATCTCCTGCGGCACCCCGGTCTTGTGCCGCCGCTCGGCATCCTGTGCCCACTCCTGGGGCACGAACAGGCGCCACTGCAGCGGACAGGACGCGGCATCGGAGACCGCGTGCACGCTCACCGCGACCTGGCAGTTGGCCTGCTTGCCCAACGCTCCGCAGTACTGGTGCGCGACCGCCACCGACATGTTCCCGTCCTTGGGGAACGACACGTCATCGACCGCCCAGGCCTGCGGCCCGATTCTCGGCACCATCCGCTCGGCGATCCGCCGCCGCACCGGCAGCGGATCCCAGGTCGACTGGTTCACGAACTGCTGCAGGTTCTGCTCGTTGCCGTCCGGCAGCCGCTCCGCCATCGGCTGGATCGACTTCCGCCGCCCGTCCAGCATCAGCCCCCGCAGATAGCAGTCACCCTTCGCCCGCTGATCCTTGCGCGGCACCGACGCGAACACATCATCGACGAATAACCCCAACTGTGCCCGAGCACGGTTCACTTCATGTGCGTCCACACCACCAACATGCCCCCAAACAGGACCCCGAGACAGACCTAACGGAGCCCTACTAGCACGATCTGCACCTGATCGGCCACGGCGCCCGGCGTCAGCAGTGCCTCGATCCCTGACAGCTTGGTGCGCTCCTGGTCGTCGAGTGAGTCCCACAGTTCGCGCACGGGCGCCCACTGCTGCTGGTCCTCGGTGGTCAGGGCATCTGGCAGCAGCAGATTGACCGCGTACGGCTTGTCGGTCCCCTTCTTGATCGTCTCGATCTGGTCCCGCAGCGTGTCCGGCATGAAGCTCGCGCCCCCGAGGCACCCCATGCCGCCGGCGTTGGTCACCGCCACCACCAGTTCGGCCTGGGCCACGCGAGCCATCCCCGCCGAGCAGATGGGGTGGACGATGCCGAGAATCTGGGTGAGCGCCGTCTGTATCACGGGTAGGACCTTTCAGCTCGATCGGTGGGCAGTGACTGCCCCTGCTTGTGACGTGTACGTCCCTGGGCGCCGGAGCGGCCTCAGGTGGCGCTCCACCCACCGTCGACGCGGATCACCTGGCCATTGACGTAGGAGGCCCCGTCGGAAGCAAGGAACAGCACTACTGAGGCCACTTCGCTCGGATCGGCGGAGCGGGCCGCGGGGATGAGGAAGTCCATGATTTCGGGCGACACCCCGATTCCGCGGTTCTGGGAGGACACGAGGTCGCCCAGGAGTTCTTCCGAGGTCGCGCGCAGGTTGGTCCGGATGACACCCGGGGCGACGACGTTCGCCGTAACGTTGTGTGGACCCACGTCAATGGCGAGGCGGCGGTGGAGACCCTCGATACCAGCCTTGGAAGTGACGTAGGCGAGACCGTCGGCAGCGCCGCGCTGTCCCGCGACCGAACCGATGGAGATGATCCGGCCGGACTTCTGGCCGATCATGGCCTTCGCGGCGGCACGACAGCCGTTGAACGTGCCGGTGAGGTTGACCGTGATGACCTTGTGCCACAGCTCCGGCGTGGTTTCGAGCACGTCGGCGTACCCGTCGAAGACGCCCGCGCTGTTGACCATGACGTCAAGGGAACCGGTGGCCTCGACCACT
The DNA here is from genome assembly GCF_044333925.1 of Streptomyces sp. NPDC020898. NCBI lineage: Bacteria > Bacillati > Actinomycetota > Actinomycetes > Kitasatosporales > Streptomycetaceae > Streptomyces > Streptomyces sp. NPDC020898. The sequence goes on along the minus strand of NZ_JBIRRV010000012.1, from coordinate 177,315 downwards.
TCGTCGACGAGTGCGCCGACACTCTCGAAACTGCTCACGTCGACGACCCGCAGGTGGAGAGACGAGGGGGAGGACAACTCGGCCTTCGTCTCCTCCAGGCGTTCCTGGGAGATGTCACTCGCGAAGACCTCGTATCCTGCGTCGACAAAAGCACGGGCGATCCCCCGCCCGATGCCAGAGCCTGCCCCGGTGATGATGACGCTCGGTTTGTCCATGCCCGTGACTCTAGGGAGCATCTGACGGGGGCCTGAAGTGGAATCCTCATGAGACGGTGAGCAAGATTCTGGGATATCCACCGGCGGGGGAGTCTCAGCAATCCGGGGTGGCCTGACGAGCCGCGTAGGCGGCGGGCGTGCGGCCGGTGTGTCGCCCGAAGAAGCGGTCGAAGTTCCGCGCAGTCCCACCGAGTGCCCGCTGCGGAGGGCGTAGCCGGGCCGGGAACCCCGGCCACAACCGGAACCTCCACAGGCACCGGTCTCACGAATTCACGACACCAGGCACTTCAGTCACAGCCAGTCACTTCATGGAGGAAGGATGCTTCCGACCTGCGATGATTCAGCCTTTCTAGGACTGGATCACGTGCAGGGGAGGAACCCCTTCCGGTGTCGAAGGGTACAGATTGGGCGGACGATCTGTCGCTGTCCGCGAGCGGGAAGAAGCTGGTGGGCAAGGCCGGTATCGTGCTGGTGCGGCGTCTGTCGGACAAGGTCGGGCTGACCGACGCGCTCGGAGCGGCCCTGGTGCGACGGGACTTCCGTCCCGTCCATGACCGGGGAACTGCCCTGGTCTCGGCGGCCTGCGCGGGTCCTGCTGGGTGCGCGGTCGATGGCCGGGATCGACGTGATTCGCCAGTGTCACTAGTCCTGGGCCCCCTCGGCGTCCACGCTGTAGCGTCCCTGGGGGCGATCGGCCTGGTGCCCCGGAAGCCGATCAGGGTGAAGACGATGACCATGTGGCGGACGGCTCGCCCCCAGTGCGGGGCCATGCCGTAGCGGGGCACGGAGCCTCCGCCCAGGCTCCTCAGTGGCCGCTCCCTTGGCACCGTGAGGTGGCGGCCCGACTGGTGAGAACACGACGCACGACGCTGAGGCTCGTAGGCATACCGATCGACCGCGGGGCGCAGTAGGGCGTTGACTCAGCGCGTCCAGTGATCTGCATCTCACGTCGAGACGGCCAGAGCGATGAGGGTGGGCGGATTTCCTCGGGTTCGAGACCGCCGCTGTCGCGACCGTGGCCCACATCCGTCAGAAGGAGTCATCAGATGAACCGGTTCAAGCTCAGCCGCCTGACATCGAACGGGAGGCCTCGCCTGGTCCCCAGATCCAGCCCGAGCGCCGCACTCCCCAAGGCCCGCGTTCGCGCATCCGCTGTCGGGGCGGCTCTGTGCGCACTGATGCTGGTGACCTCCTGCGCCCAGACCGAGTCGAAGGCCCCCGCCAAGGGCGTCGACAAGGACGTCTCCAAGGCGCTGGCCGGCGAGGGCGAGGTCGAATTCCTGATCAGTGACGGTCTGACGGAGAACGCGCTGCAGTCGAATCTGCTCGCCAAGGTGGTCAACGCGCTCGGCGGCAAGGCGAAGCTCACGCCCGTCAGCGACTACGCCGTCATGTCCACGGCCATGTCGAAGTCCGACAACATGATCAGGACGGACTTCTGGCGGTGGCAGGCCCCTGACATCTGGAACAAGTACGTCGAGAAGGAGAAGTCGATCGTCGAGATCGGCACGAGTGACTACCCCGGCGAGGAGGGCTGGTATGTGCCCACCTACGTCATCAAGGGTGACAAGAAACGCGGCATCAAGCCGATGTGCCCCGGCCTTCCCGACTGGAAGGCGCTCAACGACTGCGCCGACGTCTTCGCGACCGCCAAGACTGGCAAAAAGGGCCAGTACATGGAAGGTGCGGAGTCCTGGGCCCCCTTCTACGGCGACCAGCAGCGCATCGACAACCTCGACCTCAACTACAAGATGGTCTACGCCGGCTCAGAGCCGGCGCTGATGGCGGAGCTGAAGCGCGCCTACCAGCGCGGCGAGCCCTGGCTGGGTCTCATGTGGCGTCCCAACTACGCGACGCAGGTCATGGATCTGACCCGGATCGAGTTCCCGAAGTACTCCACCAAGTGTTGGGGCACGACGTATGCCTGCCAGTGGCCGGAAACCGTGATCTACACGCTGGGCTCGTCTGGTCTCAAGGAGAAGCACCCCACGGTGTGGAACCTCATGCAGAACTATGAGATGCCCGCCGAGCGCTTGGCCGAAATGCAGGGCTACGTCGTCGACGACGGCATGTCGTTCGAGGACGCAGCACAGAAGTGGATGGACGAGAACCCCGACGTCTGGAAAGCCTGGGCCAAGTCGTAGACGAGCCCGTAGTACACCTCCCTCCTTCTCGGGGAAGACCGCCCCACCCGCGGCTCAGCCATCACCATCGCGCACCATCGTCTAGACGCTGAGGCTGGAATCACAAATGAGCAACCAAACCGTCCACCGGAAAGATGCGGCGGAGGGGCAGAACGCCGGCGGCACCGTGGCTGAGCACGGTGCCGCCGGGGGGCGGGCGGCAGACGTCGCGCCCCGGCCTCGTCGGCTCCCGCATCTGAAGCTCAGGCGATGGCACGTCTTCCCTGCCCTGGTCGCTGTCGCCGCGCTCTCCGCCCTGATCATCGGAAAGTCCACCTTTCCGAAAGGGCTGAGGATCAGGGTGGGAGACAGGTTCGAGTCGGGATACCAGTACTTCGTCGATCACGGGCAATGGCTGTACGAACCCGCAGCGAACGTGCTCTCCAGCATGTTCGACGGGCTCCTCGGCTCGCTGACACTGATCGCCCCGCCCGTGGTCGCCGCGCTGATCGTCTGCCTGGTCACGGCTTTCCGCGGCTTTCGCATGGGTCTGCTCGCCTCGGTCACGGTCGCGTGGATCCTTCTCACGGATCTGTGGGACCCGACAATGGAGACTGTCGCCTTCATGGTGGTCGCGGTGCTCCTGAGCTCCATCGCAGGCATCGCGCTCGGCCTGGTCGGCGCGATGACCGCGAAGCTCGACGCAGCCGTGCGCCTGTTGGTCGACGCCATGCAGTCCTTCCCGTCCTTCGCCTACATGGTGCCCGCCATCGTGCTCCTCGGGATCGGCAACACGGCAGCTCTTGTCTGCACGATCATCTGGGCCGCTCCTCCGCTGGCACGCATGACCACTGTCGGGATCAGAGGGGTGTCGGCCGACACGGTCGAAGCAGCGGTGGCCGCGGGAGCCAACCGCCGGCAACTCCTCTTCGGGGTGAAGCTGCCCATGGCCGCCCCCGCGCTGCGCGCCGGGCTCAACCAGACCATCATGTACGCCGTCGCGATGGCGACGATGGCGGCCATGATCGGCGCAGCCGGACTGGGCGTACCGGTGTGGGGGGGCTTGGGCCGCCTCGCGTTCGGTGACGCCCTCGAGGGAGGTATCGCACTCGTCCTCCTTGCCATCCTCCTCGACCGTGTGAGCGCCATCCCTGACACCGCAGCAGCCGGCATGCCCCGGCGCGTCAAGGCGAGGCGGTCTCTGGTCCTTCGTCGCGCGGTCGCAGGAACGGTGCTGATCACAACGGTGATCGTCACGTCCGTCTTCCGAGGGCCCTGGCAGGACTTCTCGGAACCGGTGTGGAACAAGGTCATTGTGCTGCGCGGACCAGTCGAGTCCATGGTCGCGTGGCTCAACACCACCTATGGCAGCCAGTTCGACACGTTCCGTGACACCTTGCAGGCGGCGGGCCTCAATCCCCTGGGTTCGTTCTTCTCCGACATCCCCTGGTACGTCGTCGTCGTGTCCATGTGCCTGGTGTGCGCCGTGGTCGCGGGTCGCTGGGCAGCCCTGGCCTGCGGGCTCGGGGTCCTCAGCATCGGTGTGCTCGGCATGTGGCCCTCGGCCGTGGACACGCTCGCCGTCGTGACAACCGCGATCGCCCTCGTGATCCTGATCGCGTTTCCACTCGGCGTTCTCATGAGCGCGAGCAAGCGCGTGGAGGCCGTCTTCCGCCCGATCCTGGACGTCATGCAGACCATGCCGTTCTATCTGTTCGTTCTCCCGTCAGTCATTCTTCTGGGCACCGGCGAGGTGGCGGGAACCATCGCCACCTTCGTTGCCGCGTCCCCACCCGTCATCCGCTACACCAACGCGGCTCTGCGCGGCGCCGACCCTGAGGTCGTCGAAGCCTCGGTCATGCTCGGGGCGTCCCGCCGGCAGATCCTCGCCCAGGTGCGCATCCCGTTGGGCCTGCCGACGCTCATGGTCGGCCTCAACCAGGCTGTGCTCATCGCCATGGCGATGGCTGTGGTCACAGCCTTCATCGGATCACCTGGCCTCGGACAGGACATCCTCTACTCCCTGACGCGTTTCGACCTGTCCCGAGGGATCGAGGCCGGGCTCGCGATGCTGGCCCTCGCCGTCATCATCGACCGCGTCTTCCAGGGATCAGTGCGCATGCTCAGCAGCGCCACCCACACTTCAGAGGTCCGGAAAGAGGCAGAAGCATGACCACCACGATGAGCGATGGCGCGACCACTACCAGCTCTGGAGGCGCGAACGTCTCTGTACGCGACCTGTGGAAGATCTACGGCTCGACAACCAAGCGCCACTTGGACGCGATCCGGACGGGGACCGACCCGAAGGCACTCGGTTGCACCTCCGCAGTTCGAGGCGTCTCCTTCGACGTCGCCCCGGGTGAGACCTTCGTCGTGATGGGCCTGTCCGGCAGCGGAAAGTCGACCTTGGTCCGATGCCTCACCCGTCTCGTTGAACCCACGTCAGGCCACGTGAAGATTGACGGCACAGATGTGCTCGCGATGACGAACAGCCAGCTCTCCCAGACCCGACGCAACGACTGGGCAATGGTCTTCCAGCACTTCGGTCTGCTACCGCACCGCCGAGTCCTGCAGAACGTGGCGTACGGGCTTGAGGTCAACGGAGTCCCTCGACACGACCGTGAACGACGAGCACGCGAGATGATCGACCTTGTCGGCCTCGGTGACGTGGAGGAGAAGTTCCCCCACGAGCTGAGCGGCGGCATGAAGCAGCGCGTCGGTCTGGCACGAGCACTGGTCGTGGACCCCAAGCTCTTGCTGCTGGACGAGCCTTTCAGTGCCTTGGACCCGCTGATCCGAGCGGACCTCCAGGATCAGCTGCTCAGGCTCGCCAAAGTGGTGGAGCAGACCGCGATCTTCATCACGCACGACTTGGCAGAGGCACTGAAGGTGGGCGATCGCATCGCGATCATGCGTGACGGCGAATTCGTCCAGGTCGGTACGCCTGAGGAGATCGTCCTGAAGCCCAAGGACGACTACGTTCGCCGTTTCGCGACCGAGGCTCCGCGCTCGAAGGTCGTCACGGCCGGCACCGCGGCGCAATTCACCCCGGTCGTCTCCGGCTCGGCGACTGTGGCGGAAGCGCTTGAGAGCATTTCGTCCGCGGGTACGGAGTCCGCGATCGTGGACCCTGCCAATCAGGAACCGGTCGTTGTGACAGCGCGTCAACTGCTCTCGAGCAACGCCCACCAGACTGCCTACGAGGCTGCCAGCGGACAGTCCGTCACCGTTGCCGGGGACGTGAAGCTGGTCGACGTCATGAGGGAACTCGTTCGAACAGGTAACGAGGTGATCGTGAGGAACCCCGACGGTGGGCTCATCGGCACCGTCAGCACTACCGCCGTGGTGAAGGCGCTCAGCATCGTCTGAGAGGGCGGGTAAGTGACGTGCTGCCCGGTTCGCGCGTGCAGGTGGGGCTGTCGGCTGGTGGTGGCCTCTCCGGGTGGCTAGGCCGTTGCCGGGTGAACAACCCCTGCTCGGGCTCGATCAAGACCCCTGCGGTCGACCAGCCGCGTGAGCTTCAGCTGGACATCGTTGACGTTGCTCGGCGTGATCTCCAGATCCATCGCCTCGCAGACCGCCCGCGCCCGCAGCGGGCGTCTGCCACGGCGACACCGCGATGATCTGCCAGTAGGCGGGATGGTCCGGCAGCTTCGTGGCCGTCGGCGTCGGCGGGGACGGATCGGGCAGGGCCAGCAGCGTCCTGCGGGTGATGCGGAGGAGCGGGTCGCCTTGCGGCCGGTGATGATGACCTTGGCTTCGTCGAGGCCGACGAAGCCAAGGTCGGCCAGGGCGCCGAGGCCGGCCTCGCGCAGACAGCACGTCCACCATGCGCCTCCCTCCCGTTGCGGAACTACGAGACGCCTCGGGCAGACACCCAGAACCCGCGAACCCTCCCGGGCAGACGATCACCTGCTGACGATCACGTCCGAGAGCAGCACGAGCGCGTCAATCCCGTTGGCACTCCATCCTGCAACGCTTCGCGAGGAACTCATCAGTATGTACGCCGCATGCGGCGCTCAGCCTTGTAGCGCTCGCGGCGGCTCGAGGATGACGGCGCTGAAATGACGCTGCCGCGGAGCATCTCTGAGCTGTTCAGCGGCGGAGCCCCCGACGACGTCAGCGCGCATGCGCCCGGCTCGTTCGAGCCAAGCAGAATCGCATGGTCGACGACGGCCTTGTCGCACAGCTCATCGACCAGGGAGGTCAGCAGCTCGGCCTGGCCGTCTCAGGGCATCACGACCAGGGCGATATCCGCGACCGCCGTACCGGCACGGTTGTCGGCGCCGGTGACGTCGCCGCCAACGGCGGCGGTCAGGTCGCGCGCTACTCAACGGCACATTCCGCGGCCGGACTGCCGAGGACCAACTGGGCACCCCGGCAGCGAACCGCTGGGCGAGACCCCGGCCGCGCGATCGGTGCGACCCAGCGCGACGACCGTCCTCATGCTGCTCCCTAAACGGTCTCCCCGGCGACGATCCTGGCCAGGCTCCGCACCTGCTCCACGCGCTCCCCGGGCTCCTCGGCCAGCGGGTTGAGGAGGAAGGTCCGCACTCCCGCGGCTTGAAACTCCTCCACCTGGCGGCGGATCGAGTCCTCGTCGCCCATGAGGGTGACCGCGTCCACCAGTTCCTGGGGCACGGCCGCCGCGGCCTCCGTCTTCATCCCGGACAGGTAGAGATCCTGGATCTCCGTGGCCTCGGCCTCGTAGCCGTAGCGGCATGCCAACTGGTTGTAGAAGTTCTTGTCGCGCGCACCCATGCCGCCGATGTAGAGCGCGAGCTGGTTGCGCACCCTCTGCACCGCCTCCGGCGACGGCTCACCCAGGTGGAACTGGACCTGGAGCTGGATATCGAGCTCACCAAGCGCCGGGTCGCGCTTGCTGAATCCCGCAAAGAGGGCCTCTCCCCACACCTGCTTGGCCTTGAGGGGGTGGAAGAACAGCGGCTGCCAGCCCTGCGCGATCTCCGCCACAAGGGCGACGTTCCTGACGCCGAGAGCCGCGACCGAGATCGGGATCTCCGCACGCACGGGGTGGTTGATGATCTTCATCGGTTTGCCCAGCCCGGAGCCTCCGTGCTCCTTCGCCAACGGCACGCGGTAGTACTTGCCGTCGTACGCGAGCGGGTCGCGGCGCCAGACCTTGCGGCAGATCTCGACGACTTCGCGCGTGCGCCCCAGGGGGGCGTCGTACTTGATGCCGTGGAATCCCTCGACGACCTGCGGGCCGCTGGCCCCCAGTCCCAGAGTGAACCGGCCGTCCGAGACGTAGTCGAGGCCGGCGGCGGTCATCGCCGTCAGGGCGGGCGTGCGCGAATAGACCTGAAGAATCGCCGACATCAGCTCGATCCTGTCGGTCTTCGCCGCGAGGTACCCCAACTTACTGACCGCGTCGAAAGAGTAGGACTCCGGGACGGCGGCCAGCTGGAGGCCTGCCTGCTCGTAGGCGAGCAGCAGCTCGACTGTCTCGTCGAACCTGTCCGTGTGGTTGAGGATCATGCCGAGCTTCACGGACGCAACCATCTGAATTCTCCTTGCCGTAGCGGCCGGCGATGTCGCGACCGATGATTTTCCTTCGTGATCTGGCGGGTGTCTCCGCAGATCGTCTGTCGCCGTCTTGATGGCCGAACCGGGCGACACCTGGCAGGTACCGCGATCCCGCAAGACTCTGACCTCGGCGTAGCCGTGCTGCACACGAGCGCCGCACGGCGACCTGCCGCTGTCCCTGTCCGGGCCGGTGCTTGCACGCTCATGGGTCAAGGCCCCCCTACCTCGATCACGATGTGCGTGCCGAGCGCGGTCACCACCACCTTGCGGGAATGTGCCTGCTGACCGAACTCGTCCACCACGGTCAGGATGTAGGCACCTGCAGGAGGGAGTGGGAAGCGGAACTGTCCGTGCTCGTCCGTCTGCTCCCTGGCAACGAACTCGCCCGTCCCCTGGTGGAGCAGTACGAGGGACCGGCATATGGGCACGCCAAGACGAACCGCCACACCTGTCAGCGCCAGCTCCTCCGTCAGCTCCACGTGCAGTTCCATGTCCCCCTCGCGGAAGTCCAGGACTTCTGCTCGGGGGGACCAACCGCGAGTATTCGCGACGACGAGGTAGCGCCCCGATCCGGGAAGGGCCACTGAGTAGCGGCCGTCGTTGTCGGTGCGTGCCCAGTCGACAGGCTCGCCATCGAGCTGGGTGACGGTCACGATGGCCGCGTGCTCAAGAACTCTGCCACCGCGGGGCAGGATCCGGCCGTGCACCACGGTCTCGCCACCTGCGCCGGAGACCGCGGCGGAGGGGATCCGCCGGCGCCGCGTCGGGATGAACGCGACCAGTACCACGGCCAGCAGCGACGTCGCGGCGCTGATCCAGTACATGTCCTCGAACGCCGCCAACGTGGGAAAGGCCTCGCCGGCGGCTGTGGCACTGACCGACGACAGAACGGCGGCGAGCACTGCGCTCGACGTCGACCCACCGATGGCACGCATGAGCGAGTTGAGCCCGTTGGCCGAGGCCGACTCGGTGATCGGCACATGGGCCATGATGAGGGTCGGCATGGCTGCGAACGAGACCGCCGCCCCGATGCCCACCAGGCTCGAACCGATCACCACCTCGGCGACCGAGCCCGTCGCGAAGACACGGAACAGGTAGGAGACAGACATGATCCCGGCGCCCATCAGCAAGGTGACGCGGCCGCCGAGCCGCTCCAGCATCCGCCCGGAGACGGGTGACAGGAACACCATGGCAAGGCCGGCGGGCATCATGGCCAACCCGGCTTGCGTCACTGTCAACCCGAAGCCGTAGCCAGTGGCTGTCGGCATCTGCAGTTGCTGTCCGCTGGCGAGGAGGTTGACAAACAGGGCGAAGGCAACGCCTATCGAGGCAATGTTCGTGAGCAGCACAGGCCTGCGGGCCGCCGTACGCAGATCAACGATCGGATCGTTGACACGTAGCTCGTAGGGGAACCAGACGAGGAGCGCCAGGAAGCTCACGCAAAGCAGGCCCGCAACCCCGCGACTTCCCCACCCCCAATCGCCGCCCTTGGAGATGACCAGGAGCACTGACGCCAGCGCGAGCGAGAACAGGACCGCACCGACATAGTCGAACCGTCCTGGGGTGCGCACACTCGACTCAGGCACCAACCGGAGGACGGCGACGGTGAGCAGTACGCCGCCGATCGCTGCGACCCAGAAGATGGAGTCGAACCCGAAGTGGCCGTACAGCACTCCGGACAGAGGGAGGCCCAACGCCATCCCGATGCCGAGCGTCGCGCTCATGAGGGCGACCGCGAAGCCCACGCGTTCGCGTGGCAGCGAGTCACGCATGATGCTGATCCCCACCGGGATCAGGGACGGCGCGAAACCCTGCAGGCCACGTCCGACCACCGTGGTTACGAAGCCCCCTCCAACTGCGACGAGGACGGAGCCGGCTGTCATCGTGACGAGTGCGACGACGACCATGCGCCTCTTGCCGACCATGTCAGCCAAGCGGGACACGATAGGCGTCGCCACGGCGCCGGTCAGGATCGTGACGGTCACGGCCCAGGATGCGGTCGTCGGACCGACGTCCAGGATCTCGGGCAGATCCGGAATGAGGGGTACGACGAGCGTCGTCTGCAGGGACGCGAGCATTCCCGCGAGCGCGAGCACGGCAATGACGACGTTCGTGGAACGACCGGCGGTCCTGCGAGGGCTTCCTTGCGGTGGTACCGGGGTGGCGACCGGGGCGGACGAAGCCACGTCATGCTCCTCAGAGGGTAGAAGTGCTTCCCTACCGGGAATGTTCGTGACGACTCGAGCTGACCGTCGCCGGGTCAACCCAGTGGGCGAAGGTGTCAACCGTCTCCCGCGGCGTCCGAAGCGTGTTCACAGGCGCCGCCTCGTCGGCGTAGCCGAGCGCCATCCCGCACACCAGCCGCTCATCGGGGCCCGCACCCACGAAAGGAAGGACAACTTTCGCGTAGTAGTTCCAGGCGGCTTGGGGACATGTGTGCATACCGCGCGCCCTCGCCAGCAGCATGATGTTCTGCATGAACATTCCGTAGTCCAGCAACGCCCCGCGACCCATGACCTTCTCGATCGTGAAGATCAGACCCACGGGCGCGTCGAAGAATCGGTAGTTGCGCTGCACCTGTGCGCGCATCTTCTCCTTCTCGCCCTTCGCGATCCCGAGGAGGCCGTACAAGCTCCACCCGTTCTGGCGGCGTCGATCGATGTACGGGGAGACCCATTCCTCCGGATAGAAGTCGGGCTGCTCTCGGTACAGCGACGCCAGCGAAGGATCCGCGTGAATGGCGTCGTCCGCAGCACACACCCGAGCGACGAGGTCGTCCCTCGGTTGATCCTGCAGCACGTACACCTTCCACGGCTGGGTGTTCGTCCCGGACGCCGCTTGACTGGCGACGCGCAGTATCTCTTCGATGTCGCTGCGGTCGACCGGCTTGTCGCGCATGAAGGCGCGGCAGGAGAGGCGGTTGGTGATGGCGGAGACGACACTGTCGGGATCGTTCACCACCGCGGTGACTCTGGACGTGGGCAACGCAGAACTCCTCAGAAGGCCGTGAACGAGGCTGGGCGACAGGCAAGCCGTCAGCTCCAGCCGCTAGATGGTGCCCGCCGCGCGCAGCTCGGCGATCTGCTGGTCCGAGAGGCCCACGTACTCACGCAGGACCTCGTCCGTGTGCGCCCCCAGCCCGGGGGCCGGCCGTACCAGCGGGGCTGGTGTGTCGCTGAAGCGAGGCTGCGGCGCCGGCATCTTGAGCGAACCGATCCGCGGATGGTCCACCGTCACGATCGTGCCGCGGGACTCGTACTGCGGGTCCGTCATGATGTCTTCGACCGAGTAGATCAGTGCGTACGCGAGTCCCTTCTGGTCCAGGATCTCGCACAGCTCCGGCACGGGGAGCGACTTGATCCAGGCTCCGACGATCCGGTTGATCTCCGTCACGTTGGCCAGTCGCTCTGAGTGTGACGCGAACCGTGGGTCGTCCAGCAGCTCCGGCATCGCTTCGCACAGACGGCGGTACATGCGGTCCGAGGAGACCGTGAGAGCGATGTAGCGGCCGTCGCTGGTCTCGAAATGATCACCCGGAGCAGCCGCGAAGTGGAGGTTCCCTGTGCGCTCACGATTGAGTCCCAGCTTGTCGTACGCGGTCACCATCACATCGGTGAACCGGAACACCGTTTCATACAGCGACAGGTCGACCTGTTGGCCCCGCCCGCCGTTCACGTCTCGGTTGTACAGAGCCACCATCGTGCCGAAGGCGCCGAAGAGTGCCGTCTGGTAGTCGGCGACAGCCGTGCCCGGACGCACGGGAGGACGATCGGGATATCCGGTGATTCCCAGCACTCCGCCGAAGGCAAGGCCCATGCGGTCGTAGCCTGCCCGCGTCGCCATCGGCCCTGTCTGGCCGTACCCGGAGACGCTGAGCATCACGAGTCGCGGATTCACCTGCTCCAGATCTTTCCAGGACAGGTTCCAGCGGTCGAGGGTGCCGGGGCGGAAGTTCTCCACGAGAACATCGGCGTCCTTCACCAGCTCCTTCAGGATTCGCTGGCCCTCGGGCTCACGCAGATTGAGCGTGATCGACTTCTTGTTGCGCCCTTCGACGTTCCACCACAGGCTCTCGCCCTCTGCGAACGGTCCGATGTGTCGAAGCGTGTCGCCGTGGCCGGGCTGCTCGATCTTGATCACGTCTGCGCCGAAATCCGCGAGCAGAGTGCCGGCGACAGGTCCGGCCACCATGGTTCCCACGTCGATCACGCGCACGCCCGACAGCGGGCCCTTGTTCTTCGACACCATCGTTCTTGCCTCTCCATCCATAGTGATTGACTGGCTCCGGCGGGGTTTTCGGCCGCGCGCCCGCTACCTGCCCTCGAACTGAGGCGTCCTCTTCTCCCGGAAAGCGGCCAGCCCCTCGACGCGGTCGGCGGAGTAGCTGTGGACGTTGCACAGGGCGCGCTCGTAGCGAAGGCCGATCGCCGCCGGCTGGTCGAGAGAGTCGTTCAGGGCCTGCTTCATGCGCGCCAGCACAATTGGGCTCTTCGCCGCGAGTTTTTCGGCAAGCAGCGCCACCGAGTCGTGGAGATCCTCGTCCGCGACCACCTGGCTCACCAGACCCAGCGCCTGCCACTCACGGGCCGACGGAGTCTCGCCGGTGAGCATCAGGTACTTCGCGTTGTTGCTGCCGATCTTCCTCGGGAGACGCACGGTGGCTCCAGCGCCTGGGAACATGGCGAAGTTCGAGTGGGCGTCACCGAGAACCGCCGACTCCGCTGCCACGACGATGTCGCAGGAGAGAACCAGCTCCAGTCCGCCGGCGACGGTGATCCCGTTGATCGCGGCGATGACCGGAGTGCCGCACGACTCGATCAGGTTCGTGAGCGCACCGATCCTCTTCACGAACTCCGCGCCGCTCTCGTGACTGCGCTTGGCACTGTCCTTCAGATCGGCGCCGGCGCAGAATCCGCGGCCTTTCCCCGTCAGCACGATCGCGCGCACCTCGGGATCCCGGCCACCGTCCTCGATCGCGGTGGTCAAGGAGTCCACGAGGGTTGCCGTCAGCGCGTTCAGCGCGTGCGGACGATTGAGCGTGAGCCACAGCACCGCCCCGCTTCGCGTCTGCAGGAGCTCCTCGGTGGTGTCGTCTGATGCCATGATTGTCATGACCCTTTCTGGGTTCTCGAACGTCTCGGGAGGCCGGTGACCGGTCGGTGGTGACAGGCGGGTGATGCACTCCCGCGATCAGCGGCTCTGCCTCATCGCTGCAGGATGTGGACGACGCACACCGGACCGATTCCGACCATGTGTGCCAGTCCGACTCGGGCGTCCGGTTGTTGCCGCTCGCCTGCCTCTCCGCGCAACTGCCGAGTGATCTCGGCGATCTGTCCCAGCCCCGTCGGGCCAAGCGGATGCCCCATGGAGAGGAGCCCGCCCGAGGGGCTGACCGCGTGCCGCCCTCCGATGTCGAAAGCGCCCTTGGCGAGCTCGGAAGCACCCTCTCCTGGCGAACACAGTCCCATCGCCTCCACGAACAGAAGCTCTTCGATCGCGAACGCGTCGTGGACCTCGACCACGTCCAGGTCTGCGGGCTCCCCGCCCCATTCCTCGTACACCGCATGGGTTGCGGCCGCCGTGAGGGCCACGTCGGCGTTGACACCCTCGAAAGCCTGGTCGCTCACGGTTGCCGAGGCGGCCACTCGTATTGCGCGGCTACGCAGCACCTGATGGCGCTGGAGCGCCTCCTCCGACATGACGATCACTGCTGCGGCGCCTTCGCCGATGGGCGTGATCTGAAGACCGTTCAGCGAGCCGGCCACGAAGGGGGGCCGCAGCACTTCTTCGAGGCTGCGCTTCTTCCTTCGCTGCGCGTAGGGATTCAGGGCTCCGTTGCCGTGGTTCTTGACCGCGACGAGACCGATCTGCTCTTTGGTGTAGCCCGCGTCGGCGAGATACCTCTCCGTCAGAAGCGCATACCGAGCGAAGGGAACGTCGAAGGCCGGGGAGATCGGAGTGATACCAGTGTCCGGCGCGGCGATTCGGCCCAGCGGCTTGTCGACACCGACGGCGAGCGCCACCTCGGCCAGACCGCTGCCCACCTCCACGACGGCCTGGCGGAACGCCGTGGATCCGGTGGCGGAGGCGTTCTCGACCTGCGAGACCGCCAGACCCGTCATGCCGAGATACCGGAGCATCGGCACGCCGGCCGCCATGCCGAGGCGCGCTGTGCCGACGAAAGCCGCGTCCACGCTTGGCCAGGTGAGGCCGCCGTCAGCGAGAGCCTCACGGATCGCATGCAGTCCGAGTGCGATGTACGACGTGTCCGTCGGGTATTGATAGGGGTGCAGCCCGATTCCGACGACGTACACCGGTCGCAGTTCGCTGATGAGTCCCATCAGTGTTCTCCCGTCGTGAAGACCACATAGGACTGCCGCAGCTCGTCGCCGCCCTTGCCGACAACGCTTGCGCCGGGACTCCAGGCGATGTCCTCCGACAAAAACGCATGAATGATATGACCGCTCTCCAGCTGGATCTCACCCATGACAAAGGGGACGGGCCAGATGGCGTGACGCCGGATCACGGCGGAACTTCGCAGGACGCCACGCGCCGCGAACTTGGACTCGCCGATCGCGTCGGATGGTGCTCCACACCGTTCGCACCCGAAGTGCTGGCGAGGGAGGCCCCGCTGGTTGCATCGGTGGCAGATCCACCCGGTCAGCAGGACCCCGTCCTCCGAGTCTTCCCACAGCGGCACGGTCTGAGGGGCCGATTCCGAGGGTGAGGGGTTGCTGTTTTCCCTGCTCGATCTCGACGGCGAGGACGACTGCTGCTCATCCATTTCGCTCTCCGGATCTCGTAGATCCTCGGGAGAGAACATGTTGCGCGCTGCCCTGCGGCGATATTTCAGGGGACGGCGCCACGAGAGACGCTCTGCGATCCATGTTGTGTGTCCTCATTCCTGTGTCTGGTGCCGCCGGGCTCTGATCTAGATCCGAGACCCGTGCGAGCTGCCTGCCGCTTGCCTTCAGGCCAGTCGTGTGGCTTCGCCGGGAGGAACCGGGGGAACATCGGCCAACGCCGTCTCGATGTCGCCGACGTCCCAGCGCTGATCGCTCTCAAAGGTGTCGACGAGATGCCAGCCCGAGTAGACCCCGATCAGTCCCCCTACGACCCGGAAGACGTGACCCGACAGGGAGCAGCCCTCCGTCGCCAGGTACGCGACGAGAGGAGAGACGTTCCTCGGGTGGTATACGTCGAACTCCTGCTCCGTCTCGGGTTCCGCCAGCCGTTCGCTGAGTCCGGGAGTCGCATCGGTCGTCCGGGTGCGCGCGAGTGGGGCAATTCCATTGACCCGGACCCCGATCCGACCCAGTTCCTTGGCCGCGACCTGCGTCATGGCCGCGATCCCGGCCTTCGCCGCGGCGTAGTTCGTCTGCCCCACTCCAGGCGCCAGCCCCGCCCCCGAAGAGGTGTTGACGATGACCCGATCCGCGTCCAGCCCCTGCTTCGACCGGCCACGCCAGTACCGCGCCGCGTGATGGCTGACGGCGAAGGTGCCCTTCAGGTTGACGTTGATGACCGAGTCGAACTCGTCCTCGGTCATGTTGACCAGCATCCGGTCGCGGAGGATGCCCGCGTTGTTCACCACGACGTGCAGGTCACCGAAGGTGTCGACCGCGGTCTCGATCAGTCGCTGAGCGCCCGCCCAGTCACTGACGCTGTCGGTGTTCGCGACGGCCTCACCGCCGGCGGCCTTGATCTCCGCGACCACCTGGTGCGCGAGATCGGAGTCCGTCCCCTCGCCGGACGTCGATCCGCCGACGTCGTTCACCACGACCCGCGCACCCTCGGCCGCGAACAGCAACGCGTGCTCCCGGCCGAGACCACGGCCGGCCCCAGTGATGATCGCTACTCTTCCGTCGAGAACGCCCATGAGCTGTCTTCCCTTCGTCTTCAAGTCCGTGCGAGCCCACACCCCGCTGTAGTGGAACTTCGGTTCTGATTCGCCCGCCCGGGGATATCGGCGGTGCGCATGTGCTACTTGGAGACGCCGACGGCGCGGGCGAGAATGGTGCGCATGATCTGGGACGACCCCGCGGTGACGGTCGCGACCCGCGCCTCGCGCCAGTACCGCTGCATGTCGTACTCGAGCATGAAACCGGCACCGCCCATCAGCTGCATGCCTGTGTTCGTCGCACGCTGGAGCGCCTCGGACCCGAACAGCTTCGCGGCCGTCACCTCGGTGAAGGCCGACTCTCCCGAGTCGATGGTGCTGGCGGCCTTGTAGGTCAGCAGCTGTGCCGCCTGTAGGTCGCAGTACATGTCGGCGATCGGGTGGGCGACAGCTTGGAACGATCCGATCGAGCGGTTGAACTGCTCGCGCGCGTTGACGTACGAGCGAGTCATCTCGAACACGGTGTTGAGGGCCCCGATGTAGCCACCACACGTGAACACCCGCTCGAACTCCAAGCCTGAGTGGAGCACGTCCCATCCCCGGTTGACGGGTCCGAGCATCTGCTCGGGTCCGACACGAACATCGTCGAAGAAGACCTCGTTGGTTCCGAGCAGGTGACGTCCCACCGTCTTCAGCCGCCGAACCTCTACGCCAGGCGTGTCGGCAGGCACCAGGAAGACGGACAGTCCTGAATGGCGTCCTGCTTCGGGATCGGTCCGCGCGGTGACGTGCAGGATGGTTCCAGGCAGCCCGGCCCCGGTGATGTACAGCTTCTGGCCATTGAGCACCCAGGCGCCGTCACGCTGCTGCGCCGAGGTACGGATGCCCGCCGCATCGCTGCCCGCGCCGGGCTCGGTCATGCAGATGGTGTAGCGCTCTTCTCCGCGAATGGCCCGGGACAGGTGGTGCTGTTTCTGGGCCGGTGTTCCGTTGCGAAGGATGTTGAGAGCGAGGTACATCGTGATGCCGTACCCGGCAGCGAAGTCGAGCCCTCGCCGTCCGAGCTCCTCGGAGACGATCAGCATCTCGGTCACACCGAGTCCGGCGCCGCCGTATTCCTCCGGGAACGGGAGGCCGTAGTAGCCCAGTGAAGCCAGTTGCTCGAAGAAGTGCTGGGGGTAATGGCCGTCCTCGTCCCACTTCTTGACCGTTTCCTGCGGGGCTTCCTTGTCGATGAATTCCCGCACTGCCGCACGCAGTGCGTCCTGGTCGTCAGTCACAACATCCTCCTGGGCGGTGTATGAGTGGTCGTCCCCGTCCGACGAGCTGTCTCGCTCGTGGCATCGGCCCCCGTGTCCATGGGCTTCTCACAGGCTGTCGGGGCTCGGACCCGTGTACGAAACCTGCTCGGAGGGCACGTGGCGCCACGTGTTCCCTTGCTCCTTCTCCTCCAGGTAGTGGGCTGCGAGACCAACGGTTCGGGGGGCGATCACGAAGATCCGAGCCGCTTCCCAGGTGAATCCGAGGTCGAGAAGCAGGGCCGCGGAGGCGCCGTCGATGTTCGCGGGTACTACGCGGCCGACTGCCTGGCTGAGCTCGTGCTCGAGGTGCTCGACCAGTGCGCAGTGGTGCGAGTACACGCCCACTTCCTTGGCGAGGTTGATCAGGATGGGAGTCCGAGGGTCAGCACCGTGCTGCGGGTGGCCGAACCCGTCGAGGGGAGTGCGCCGCGCCCTGCTGTCAGCGACCATTTCGCGCGCCGCGCGCTGAAGTGCCTCATCGGTGACCTCTCCATCGGCCGCAACTCCCGCGACGACCGAGTGGAGGGTGTGGGCCAGTTGCTGGCCCGCTCCGCCGTGGATGTCACCGAACGTCATGACACCAGCCGCGATGCCCGCCTGGATCGGAACGCCGTACGACGAGAGAAGTCTCGTGACCGTGCTGGACGGGGAGATCCCGTGTTCCATCACTGACACGAGGATGGCGTCCAGGACCCTTGCCTGGCCATCGGTGGCGCGGTTGCCGGTGAGCACCAGGAACATCATCTCGGCGTACGAGGTGTTGCCGATCAGATCGGTCAGACGGTGGCCCCGGACGATCACGTCATCCCGTTCGACCTTCGCGATCCCGGTTTCCCAGGAGTTCGTGTCTCGTGCACCCATTCGAAGTCCCTCTTGGTCGTCGTACGCCGTCGTACGCCGCCGCTCGGCGGCGAAGCCCAGTTGGGTTATGTTCCACTGTGCGGCACAACGTCTCGTCTGTCGGTACGCGGAGCTTGGCGCGCATCCAAGCGCCTGTCAATAGGAAGGGCGCAGAGGTGCGCGCCAGCGGTCGGTGGAGGCGCTATGGGCTTCCCGGAACTTGCATCCGCCCTGGCCCGCCCCGGCTCGGTCTGCACCGCACCGTTCGGCGTGGGCTGTGGGAAGCGGGTGGCCGGCAACGTCGGGGCTGGCCACCCATGCCTCAGCGGCCTGCGGCGGTCGGCCGGCCCCGCCATTGCCAGGGATCGCCGCCACCCATCACCCCGAACGCCCTCGAGCGGCCCGCGAAAACGACAAAGATCCCGGCCGTCATGAAGATCGGCGGGATCTCGTCACCGTTCCCGAGTCAACTCCAGAACAGCTGAGATTTGGCACCGGCCGGATGTGAAGGCCCGATTCGTTGACAGTCGCGATCGTGGCACCCATCATTTCCGTACCACTGGAAGGGACGGCGTGCCACACAGCGGCACATGATCGGGTGGCGGTGGTGAGGCCGTCAGTCTCGGGCGGGAGACCGACGACGCGCTCACTCACACCGGCACGAGGAGAGTGGCATGAAGGTACGCAGTCACAGTCGGTCAGCGGGGCGCCCGCACCGCGGTCGGCGTCGTCCGCGATCAGTCCATGGCGACTCTGCCCAGGATGCCGCACTCCGATCAGCGGGCGCGAGGGGTCGCCATGCTGGAGCGCGCCGGTCTTGACGATCGGCCCTGGCGAAGTTCTCCGGTGGGCAACGTCAGCAGATCGCGATCGCCCGCGCCCTGCTCCCCGAGCCGAGGGCTTGATGAATTGTTCAAGTCTGCAGCCGGCCCGAGTGGAGCGCATCGGGTTGTGCGCCCGATCTCGAACGATGATCCGAAAACACGATCTCGATCAGCCTGAGAAGAAGAAGGGAACAACCCCATGACCCCATCGCAGGCAAGCACGGTCGAGCTTGAGCTGGTGGATCTCGACCACTGGGGGATGTCACCTGAGGCGGCCCTGACGGATGAGAGTCAGACTCCGAGCAAGGATCTTGCCGCCTTCGAGTACGCAAACGACATCGTGTCGGAGTATCACCTGACGTCCGACTCCCTTCCACGGGAGGGAGTGCCGCCTGGGAAGTACTTCCACTTCCGTTGGATCAGTCACACCGTCTACCCGGGCGTCCCCAGCAGCGTCTACCTGTACCTCCCGCATGGCGCCGAGGAGGCGGAGTCGGTCAACCTGATGGTCTGCTTGGACGGCCTCGACTACGTCGGCGAGCAGTGTCGCGCCACCACGGTGCTGGACAACCTCGTACACAAGGGCGAGATCCCCATGACCGTCGGCCTCTTCCACAACCCGGGGGAGACCGGACCGGGATATCCGATCTACGGCGGGAGCACGAATCGTGCCGTCGAGTACGACTCGGTCAACGAGGTCTTCGCCGGATTCCTGGTGGAGGAACTCTTTCCTGTCGTCAGGACGAAGGTCCGGCTGACGGACGACCCGAAGGGCCGCGTCATCTGCGGCATCAGCTCCGGTGGCGCCGGTGCCTTCACCGCCGCGTTCCACCGCCCAGACGAGTTCGGGAACGTGATCTCGCACTGCGGAAGCTTCATCAACATCCTGGGAGCACACAACCTGCCCAGCATGGTCCGGCGCGAGCCGCGAAAACCGATCCGAGTGTGGCACCAGACGGGGAAGCGTGACGTCGACATCGTCTACGGCAACATCCCCATCGCCAACCACGATCTCGACGCAGCCTTGAAGTACCGCCGCTACGACTCGAAGTTCGTGTTCGGCACCGGAGGGCACACCCTCAGGCACGGTGGTGCGGTGCTCCCGGAGACACTGCGGTGGATCTTCCGCGACCAGGTCGACGACGTAAACAGCCCGGGCGCGCCATCGCCCCCGGTGTAGGCGTTCAGCAGCAGAACAGTCCACATCAACCATGAGGTTGAACGCCGTGTGCCAACGAGCACAGAGGAAAGAGGGAGACCGGCATGACAGCGGCCCCGGAACAGCAGGAGACGACCCAGGTCGTGCAGGTCGAGTTCGACGTCCCGGCGCGCATGCGCGACGGCGTCGTGCTGCGGGCTGACGTGTACCGGCCGGCGGGAGACGGACCCTGGCCGACCCTGGTAGTCCGCACCCCGTACAACAAGGGCGGCGCGGCGGACAACGTGTGGAACGGCTTCTCGCCCACAGAAGTGGCCCGCAGCGGGTTCATGATGGTCATCCAGGATGTCCGCGGCCGGTATGCGTCGGACGGTGCCTGGGAGCCGGTGTGTCACGAGGGTCATGACGGTGCGGACACGATTGCCTGGGCTGCCGAGCTTGCCGGATCCAACGGCCGGGTCGGCATGCTCGGTGGCAGTTACTGCGGTCATACACAATGGCAGGCCGCGCTTGAGCAGCCGCCCGCGTTGAAGGCGATCACACCCCTGATGACATGGACGGAGCCGTGTGAAGCCCTGGTGGCGCGCGGTGGTGCGACCCAGATGACGGTCATCACGTCGTGGTCGCTGTCTGCCGGGTTCGACTGGTTGGCGCGTCAGAGCCTGACTGATGACGAGATGGCCGCTCGCGTCGCCGCCCTGATCGAAGACTTCGACAGTCTCGAGAAGGACGGCTACTGGGGACTGCCGGTAGCCGAGCTGCCCGTCCTGCGTCGCCACGGCACGCCGGTGTTCGTAGAACCGGGCGCAGCCAACGATGTGGAGGCAACGCAACACATGCGCGTCGCCGGTGGCCACGCGCGTGTCCAGATTCCCAGCCTGCACACGGGAGGCTGGTTCGACAGCTGCTTGCAGGGAACCATCGACAGCTTCACAACAATGCGTGACCTCGGCCGGGAGTCTCGACTGATCATCGGCCCGTGGACACACGTGGACTTCGGCAACCGGATCGGCGCGCAGGATTTCGGGATCAGGTCGATGCGGGACGCGGGGGCACATCCGAACGGGAGCTGGAGCGATGAGGTGCTGGCATTCCTCCGGCGCCACACAACGGATGACGCGCCTGCGAGCACCTCGGCGCCGGTACGCATATTCGTGATGGGACGCAATGAATGGCGCGACGAGGCAACCTGGCCTCTGGAGCGCGCCCGTGTCGAGCGCTGGCACCTGCATGCCGATGGCGGCCTCAGCACGGCGGTGCCGACCATCGACGGAAGACCGAGCGAGATCGACTACGACCCCGCCGACCCGGTCCCCACGATCGGTGGGCCACTCGGTCTCGGCCCCGGACGGGGCCCCCTCGACCAGGCGCTCGTCGAGTCCCGATCTGACGTTCTCGTCTTCACGTCCGAGGTGCTCGAGGAGGACCTCGAGGTCACAGGGCGGATCCGGGTACGGCTGTACGTCCAGAGCTCGGCACCGTCGACCGACTGGGTCGCGCGCCTCTGCGACGTGGACCCCGCCGGGCGATCGCTGAACCTGAGCGACGGCATCCTCCGCGTGGACAGCGGTGCCGACGAAGCTCAGGAGATAGTGATCGACTTGTGGTCGACGAGCAACGTGTTCCTGGCCGGACACAGGCTCAGAGTGCAGGTCACGAACAGTTGCTTCCCTCGATGGGACCGCAACCTGAACACGGGCGACCAGCGCGGAACGGAGTTCGCCACCGCGCACCAGCGGCTCTTTCACGATGCTCGCCGTCCCTCGTACATCGAACTGCCCGTCGTTCCGGAATAGGAGGCGACTGCCTCTCTCCGGGAGGATCGAGTACGCAGCGCAGTAGGGTGGCGCTGGAATCCGCAGTTGTTCGGAAATGGTTGAGGGGATCGGATGACCAGCGCCGCCGTGAGAAGTGTGTTGACGGGTATGCGGGTGCTGGAGCGGCTGGCCGAGCCAGGGGTCGTGGGTGTGTCAGAGCTGGCCAGAGACTTGGAGCTCCCGAAATCCTCTGTGCAGCGGATGCTCCGCACACTCCAGGAGGGCGGCTGGGTCACGGAGGTTCACGAACAGGCCACGCGCTGGACCCTGACACCCAAGATGTTCCAGCTGGGGCAGCGGCACCAGGCAGGAAACGATCTTTCCACGATCGCCCTGCCGGTGATGGAGCAGCTTCGCGAGGAGACTCGTGAGACCGTCCATCTCGCCGCGATCAAGGGGGATTCGGTCATTGTCCTCGAGAGCCTTGAGAGCCCCCAGGGGGTACGCGCCCACGTCTCCCCGGGCATGACGCTCCCAGCGTTGGCCTCCGCCAACGGGCATGCCCTGCTGTCGACATGGCCGGACGACGAGATCGACGAACTCACATCTCGGGGCCTGACCGCATATACGTCTTTTACCCTGACTGATGCTGATGCCCTTGCGTCTGCCATCCACGAGGTCCGTCGGCGCGGCTACGCCGTGAACGATCAACAGTGGCGACAAGACGTCCACGCCGTCGCGGCGCCCATCGTGATCGCTGGGGTAGGGATCGCCGGCATAGGTATCTCCACGCCGATTCATCGAATGTCTGCTGCGTTGCAAGTGAAGTTCGGTGGCATGGTGGTGGAGGCTGCCAGGGCCATCGCCCAGCGCTTGGGAGAAGCGACCTGAGCCCACGTTCCCAAGTCCGGTGACGCCGTGCTGATTTGAGTAGCTGTCGTCGTTCCGATCTTGAAGGGTGTGTGTTGAACGGGAGTCTCGATCGCATGGTTGGCGCCGGTTGCGGGCATGAGAGCAGGCCCGAACGACTGCGGCGCCGGAAATGCCGCTGACCGAATCACGCCCGGCATCGCGTCGCTCCGAAGGCAGCATGGGTGAGATCTACCGCGAAAGCGCCCCAGCGCTGCCCAACACCACGAACACGCCCGCTAGTTGATCCTCAACACCACATCAGGGACATGTGCGGGCCGTCGTCGTCACCCGGCAGGCCCTGTCCCGTCCGGGTCAGTGCCCGGGTCGTGGTCGACGTTGTAGGGCTGGGTGCGCACCGGGAGCGGCTAGGCGGCCATGTGACGCGGGCCGGAGAGGCCATGCGAGCCTGACCGGCCCGGCGTCGATGGGCAGGCGGACCAGGAGGTAAGGCTTGCGGCGCAGGTCCTTGCCCTCGTGGAAGAGCGGCTGCCGGTTGACCTGGTTGGCGGTGGCGTACAGGTGCCGGTCCGAGGCGATGGCCAGGCTGTCGATCCAGGTCAATACGGCTTCCGTGTCACGGAAGAGTGTTTGGAGACTCCCTGGTGAGAGCGGTGATGCGAGGCGCCATGCCGTTGTCCGTCGGCGATGGAGGTAGCGGTCAATGTCGTCGGCCTGCGGCGGCAGGTGGCGTTCGTTCGTGATCATTTCGGCACATTGCCGCTGATCGTCTTCATGAGAGCGGCCACCTGCGCCGCACTCACCCTTGGTGGTGGCGCCTGCCTCGCGGATCTGCTGTAGCGGTGCTGAGGCGCGATCCAGATTTTTCGGAGTCCGGCGGATTGAGGCTCAGCGTGGGCGGGGGAACAGGCGCTCGACGGCGGTGATCAGGGCCGCGCGGCGTGCGCCGACGGATGTGTCCGCGGCCAGCTGGGCCGCGGCGGCGCCGATCTCCGGCTGACTTGCCCAGGTGGTGGCGATCTGGTTGATCAGGGCGAGCACGTCGACCGGATCCCAGACGGGATCGATCAGGCCGGCGCGCTGCGCGTCGCGGAGCTGTTCGACCTTGCCGGTGATGGTGGCCAGCAGGGGGTCAACCGTCTCGCTGTCAGCGTTGCCGTCGCCGAGTTCGAGGCGGCCCCAGGTGATGAGCCGATAGTGGTCCGGGTGGGCCGTGAAGTGGTCGAAGAGGATGCCGGCGTAGCCGGGCAGGTCCGCCGGGTCCATGCGAGTGGCCTCGATGAGCGCGGCCGTTTCGTGCCCGGCGATGTGGCGGTAGAGGGCCTCTTTGCTGCTGAAGTAGGCGTAGACCCGTTCCTTGCTGGTCCGCGCCTGCTTGGCGAGGCGGTCCACCCGGGCGCCGGCGATGCCGTACCGGGCAAACTCGTCCTTCGCCGCGGCGAGGATCCGCTGCCGGGTGTCGGCGGCAGAGGAGTTCGAGGTCTCACGGGTGGCGGCGGAGCTTGGCATAGGGACACGATAGACGGCCAAACCGTTCGGTTTGCCAGCCATGCGGTCAGATCTCCTCTCCGGGGGTCGGGCGATCCGGAACGCGGAACGGCCGCGAACCCGGCGCGGACGGCCTGTTCGGACCGGTTCTGCGGCGGGTTCGTGGCGATGGGCGGCTGCCCGGGTGTCAGCGGCTGACGCTGCGGAAGGGCTTGAAGTCGGTGCCTGCGCCGCCGAGGAACGTGTCGCGGAACTTCTGGGTGAGGTTGCCGACCATCGTGAGCTGGATCATCTCGGTGGCCTCGGCCCAGCCCTTCTGGCCGTCGGCGGTGAGCTCCATGTGCTTCCGGACGGCCTCTTCGTTCTCGTGGCGGCTCCCGTCGTCGGGCGTTCCGTCCGTCGACGTCGATCGGGGGAACCTGGCCATGCCGTCAGCTCAACGAGGAGCGCCGATGCAGCACATGTACGACATAGATGTCCGGGTTCCGATGCGTGAACTCTGGCGGGAATCAGGTGGTCGGCAGGAGGACTACTCCGTCGTGGTCTGCGTGCAGGATGTCACCGGTGGTGAACGTGACCCCGACGTCGGCCGGGTCCCAGGCGGGGTCGAGCTGTCCGGCCTGTTGCACCTGGCGGATCTGGTCGATTTTGCGGGCGAGCACTGCCTGGGCGGGATCGTCGGCAACGGCTGTGGTGCCCGGCAGTTCGAGGCGGCCCCAGGCGATCAGGCGGTAGTGGTCTGGACGGGCGACGAAGTAGTCGAACAGGCGGCCCGCGTAGGCAGGGAGGTCGCACGGGTCCAGCTGGGTGGCCTCGGCGATGACGACGTGCTCCCGTGCGGCGACGTCGGCATAGAGCGCGTCTTTGCTGCGGAAGTAGGCGTAGACGCGTTTTTGCTAGTCCTGGCGAGCTTGGCGGTGCGGTCCACGCGGGCGCCGGCGATGCCGTGGCGGGCGAACTCCTCCATGGCAGCGCTAAGGACGCGCTCGCGCGTGGTGTCGCCGCCGCCGGCGGCGGGCGCTGCGGTCCGGCCGGAGTCGCGGGACTGGGACATGGCCCCAGGATAGAGCGCCGAACCGTTTGGTTTGGCATCGCGGGCCACCGGGCGTACAGTCAAACTGAACGGTTCGGTTTGACCTCTGCGGGCGAAGCCGGCGAACCACTCAGGGAGTGAACTCATGCAGCACCGCAATCTGGGCTCTCAGGGTCTGCGCGTCTCGGCGCTCGGCCTGGGGACCATGGGCATGTCCATGGCCTATGGCGCCTCGAACGACGACGAGGGCATCGCGACCATCCGCCGCGCCCACGAACTCGGTATCGACTTCTTCGACACCGCCGAGCTGTATGGCGCCGGCACCGGCAGCAACGAGATCCTCCTCGGCAAGGCGGTCGAAGACTTCCGCGACGAGGTGGTCCTCGCCACCAAGTTCGGCTTCGACATGACCGCCCCGGCGATCAGCCCCGCCTTCGACAGCCGCCCGGAAAACATTCGCAAGGTCGCCGAGAACAGCCTGCGCTACCTGCGGAGCGACCACATCGACCTCTTCTACCAGCACATCTCCGACCCCGACATTCCCGTCGAGGAGGTCGCCGGCGCGGTCGGCGAACTGATCACCCAGGGCAAGGTGAAGTACTTCGGCCTGAGCAACGTCGGCCCCCAGTACATCCGCCGCGCGCACGCCGTCACCCCGGTTTCCGTGCTCCAGTACGAGTACTCGCTCTTCGAGCGGGAGGTCGAGGAGACGATCCTTCCCGCTCTGCGGGAACTCGGCATCGGCCTGGTGCCCTACTCCCCACTCGGCCGCGGCTTCCTCACCGGCCAGGTCAAGCCCGCGAGCGAGTACCCCGCGGACGACATGCGCAGCTGGGACGAGCGCTGGCAGGGCGAGAACTACTCGTACAATCTGCGCGCCACCGAACAGCTCAAGGATCTGGCCGACACCAGGGGCATCACCACCGCCCAACTCGCGCTGGCCTGGCTGCTCGCCCCGGGCGAGGACGTCGCGCCCATTCCCGGCACCCGCAGCACCAAGCGCCTTGAGGAGAACGCCGGTGCCGTCGACGTCCAGCTCTCCGCCGCCGATCTGGCCCGCATCACGGAGATCCTTCCCCACGGCTCGGCAGGCAGCCGCCTCCCGGCCGCCGTACTGTCGAGCTTCACCACAGACTGACCGTGCTGGCACCCGCGCACGCGAGGCCCGTGCGCGTCGGCCATAGGCGGCGCGCGGTCGGGTAGCGATGGCAGGGGGTATCGGGCGGGGGGACCGGCGCGCTTCGGTGTCGTGATGGATCGGTGTGTGCGAACCGCTCAGCGGAAGGCCCGTTCCGCCCTGGCGGGTGGCGACGATCTCGGCGGCGATGGACAGGGCGGTCTCCTCGGGTGTGCGGGCGCCGAGGTCGAGGCCGATGGGTGAGTGGAGCCGGGTCAGTTCGGCTTCGGCGAGGCCGGTCTCGCGGAGTCTGCGGTCGCGGTCTTCGTGGGTTCGGCAGGAGCCCATCGTGCCGATGTAGGCGGCCGGGAGGCGCAGGGCCGTTCCCAGCAGGGGTGCGGGCGATGACGCCGCCGGTGTTGGTGTTGCGGTCGTAGCTGGGGAAGTTGCTGCTGGAGACGTCCACGCGGATGCGGCGACCGGGCAGGAACACATTCGACGTGGCGGTCATGTCGATGGTGATCTCGTAGACCGTGCCCGGCTCCATGAACTCTTCGGTGGCGAGGCCGTTCCGGTAGCGGGCGCGAAGGATCCCGTCGCACAGGTTGAACGCCCTGCCGTCGGCGAAGACGTCGACGAGCTTGGCGGTGAAATCGGTGTCACCATAGACGAGGACACGAACAAGGTCAGGCTCACCGGACCGGTCACCTCGACAGCCTCCTCCAGACCGTGCCCGTGAAGCACAGGACGTCGTCTCGGCCCGAGACGGTCCGCCGGTCGACAGGGCCGCCGAACCCTGGCGTCGTCGGCATCGACGCCCCGCCGGCCGAGGGACCGGGCGACGCGGGTCATAGAGGTACGTGTCACGTTCCACGCCGCTCGGCGATTCGGTGGTCAGCGCGCCGTCGCCGTCAGCCGTGTTGGCGCGATCGCCGCTCGTGAGGTGGTAGTCGGTCCACCTGGTGTCGGGCAGCGGCCACTCCTGCTCGTCGCGCCACTGGTCGATCAGCCGCTGCCCGTCGCGTACCTGCGCACAGCTGGCCTGCTGGCGGGCGGTGGTGTAGGTGCGCAGGGTCTGCCCGATGTAGAGGTCGTACCAGCCGCCGATGTTGAGCGCCGGAGCGGTGACGTTCTTGAGTTCGGGTGTGAGCTCCATGGCATCCCAGTAGCCGTCGTGGGAGGGGTGGGCCATGCAGGCGTCCCACCACTTCCCGTACGCCGCCAGGACCGGGACCTCCGCTGTGGGCAGCACATCGTTGAGGGTCTCCGGGAACAGTGCCGCTTGACCGAGCTGCTGCAGCTGGTCCACGGAGCCCTCACCGGCTGCCAGGGACCGCTGGGCGTCGGCCGCGTACATCATGGCGTTCCACCACGTGACCAGGCTCAGTGAGAGCGCGCCGCCCGGGCCGTACCAGGGCGACTCGTAGTTGTCGATCGAGGTGAAGGCCGGCGCGATCGCCTTGAAGGCTGGGGCACCGGTCACGGCGGTCTCCCACTGGACCATCCCAGGTAGGACGGCCCGTACATGCCCACCGTGCCGTCCGACCACGGCTGCTCGGCGATCCAGGCGACGGTGTCCTCACCGTCGGCCCGGTCGGCCATGTGCGGAACGAACTCGCCTTCCGAACGGTGGGTGCCCCGGCAGTCCTGCACCACCACCGCGTAACCGGCCTCCAGCAAAGCGGGCAGATCGGGTATGACCCCGCCCGCGGTGATGACCATCGCGTCCTTGCCCTACGGCAGGCGCACGAGCAGCGTCGGCGCTTGCCCCTCGGCCGGATGCCACACGTTGGCCGCCAGGGCCACACCGTCCCGCATCGGAGCTCCCCGTTGAGCTGAACGGGGTTGCCCTCGAATGGTGCGGGTGCGTTAGAAAACACTTTCGCACCCTGTCAATTACCACAGGGGGGCGACTCTCGTGATTCACCAGCCCCGGCGTGGGCCCTCCAGGTCCGGTCGGCCGGTATCGCGATCAACTGCTCGTCCGCCGCGCCGCATCCATGATCAAAAGATCCGCCATTGATCAGAGGTGTACGAGGTGAGTGGATCGACTTGCCTCTCGGGCGACGCGTGCGTTACGTTTCGGGAGGTGAGTCGATCGACTTACCACGCCTCCGGAATGACGCCGCCAGCTCAGTGAGGAGCGCCATGGCAGCGGCCGGTCGGGCCTTCCATGCGTCGAGGTGATGCGGCAACCCGCCGCCCCCTCCCGTGATTTCACCCAGTAGGAGACGCGCACATGAGACGACGTACGTTCCTTGCGGCGACCACCGCGTCGCTGGCTGCCACCCAGCTCGCGGGGCCCGCCCATGCCGCCGGCGCGACGGTTGGTTCAACCGCCGGACGTCACACGGTCGTTGCCCGCTTCTGGGGCGCGATGCCGACGGGTGTCACCGTCTCGCGCCGAGGCCGGATCTTCGTCAACTTTCCCCGCTGGGGCGACGATGTCCCGTTCACCGTCGCCGAAGTGCGGAACGGGAAGCCGGTGCCCTACCCGAACGCCGAGGTGAACCGCGAGGACCCCGCCGACCTTGCTGGGCACTTCCAGTCGGTGCAGAGCGTCGTCGTCGACCCGGCCGACCGGCTGTGGGTCCTGGACACCGGAAGCCCGCTGTTCGCGGGGTCCTCCTACGGCGGTCCGAAGCTCGTGGCGGTCGATCTGCGCACCGACCGGATCGTACGGAAGATCCTCTTCCCGCCCGAGGTGGTGCCGACGAACAGCTACCCCAACGACGTGCGCTTCGACCTGCGGCGCGGCGCCGAGGGCATGGCGTTCATCACCGACTCGGGCGGCTCGAAGGGTGTGATCGTGGTCGACCTCGCCACCGGCCGCTCCTGGCGGCGACTGACCGGGCATCCCTCGGCGCTCCCGGACGCGCAGTTCCTTCCGGTCATCGAGGGCGAGCCCTTCATGGTCCGCCCCGCGGGCGGCGAACCCACGCACTTCGAGACCGGCTCCGACGGCATCGCTCTCAGCGCCGATGGCACGCGCCTCTACTACTGCCCACTCTCCAGCCGCCGGCTGCACAGCGTGTCCACCGCCGTCCTCGCCGACCCGGACGCCACGGACGCCGAGGTGGCGGCGACGGTCGAGGACCACGGGTTCAAACCGATGGCCGACGGCCTGGAGAGCGACGACAAGGGACGGCTCTACGGCGGCGACCTCGAACACAACACGATCTGGCGCAGGAACTCGGACGGCGCCTACCAAACCCTCGCCCAGGGGAGCGACCTGATCTGGATCGACACCCTGTCCATCGCCCCAGACCGGCACCTGTACGCCATCGCCAACCAGGTCAACCGGCAGGCGCTCTTCCACGAGGGCAGGGACCTGCGCCGCAAGCCCTATCTCCTCCTCCGCCTGCCCCTCGACGCCGGACCGGTCAGGCTCGCGTGACCTCCGGACCACCACTTGGTGCACGAGACATCAAGCAGGCGATCTACTTGCATATGGTGCGACGCTCGCTGGAATCCGTCATCTGCTTCACGGCTTCTCGGCGCGCTGCACAGGACTGATCAGGTTGTTGGTGAGGTGCTCGTAGACGATCGAGGTGCGGACGTCGGCGACCTCTCGCCGCTCGGTCAGGCGGTCGATCACGAAAGCGTAGAGGCTGGCGTTGTCGGGGACTGCGACGTGGAGGATGAAGTCTTCCGTGCCCGTGGTGACGTAGACGCCGAGGAGGTCGGGCAGACTGGTGACCCAGTTGCGGAAGCTCTCGATCACCGGGCGGGAGGGCGGCCGGATGCGGACGGCGATGAGGGCTTGGACGGGGCGTCCGATCGCGGCGAGATCCACATCGAGGATCGCGCCACGGATGATTCCGCGTCGGCGCAGCGCCCGCGTGCGATCGAGCGCCGTCGTGGCGGAGACACCGACCGCTGCCGCGACCTCCCGGTTCGTCTTCCGTGCGTCCGACTGCAGTTCTCGAAGGATCGCCTTATCAAGTTCGTCCATGGCCACGGAAGAACCTCCCCGTCCACACTAAATTCGGATCAAGTAGATCTGTGCCGTACTGATGCCTAGCATCTCGCACACAGTCCGTACGAGGTGAGGATGCGAGTCATGAGTGTGGCCCCGGTCAGCGAGTCCGAAGGTGCCGTGGTCGGCTTTGCGCCGGACGAGGTCGACCTCAGCCTGTCGACGCGCGCTGCCCGTTTGAAGTGGGTGATCGTCGTCAACAGCGACCTGCCGCCCGGCCGCGCCGCGAACGCCGCGATCTGCGCTGCGGCTCCGACCGTGGCCCAAGTCCCCGGCCTGCTCGGAGTGGATGTCGCCGATGCTTCGGGCTCCGTTCATCCAGCGCTGCCTTGGGTGGGTTGTTCGGTGCTGGTCGCCGATCCGGCCACCCTGCGCGGCATCCGGCAGAAGGCGGGCTCGTACGCGGACACCTTCGTCGCCGACATGCCCACCGCCGCCCAGCACACCCTCGTCTACACCGACTACGCCGCCTCCGTGGCCGGCACCGGCAGCGAGGAGATGGACTACTACGCCGTCAGCATCGTCGGTCCCCGCAACCGGGTCTCCAAGATCGTCGGCAAGCTGCCCCTGCTGGACTGACATCGCTACGATCAGATCGTCTTCACCATCGACTCGACAGACGAGCTCAGACGAGGTTTCAGGACGATATCCCTGTTATCGACCAGCGTCTTGAGCACACGATCTGGCGCATCGTCAGTCAATGCGCGCAGTTGGTCCGCTCGCCCCCGGCAGTGTCACCGCTAGGTGGTGTGCGCAATCTTCGACGCTCGTTCCGATGGTGCTGCTCAGGCATCCGGCCGGTCGCGGCCGCCGACCTGCGGACGAGCGGAGCAACTTCTGGGTCGGCCGGTCGTCCCTGCCCGAGCGGCATAGGAAAGCCCCACGTCGCCGACATGTCCCTCCTGGACGACGGAGCGGATAGGGCACACGCCGCTCACTGCATGTTTGGAGTCTCGGTGGCGAGTGTCACGAATTCGGGCTCATCCCGATGCTCCGGCTCGCCGGCGCATCAGCCGCGCGGGCCCGCCAACGTCAGCTACCTGCTCAAGGTCACCCGACAACTCGCCTCACATGCGAAGGCTTCGTTAACCTCCGGCGTTGGGAGCCCGGAGGCATTCTCGTAGCCGAACGGGGTTGGCGATTCCTCCGGTACGCCCGGGTCTCGACGGATCCCGAACATGGCCGAAACCAGGGTCCTGTGCTGGTGTTCCCTCGGGTAACACTGGTCACGCAAAGTTGCTTGAGACTTGTACAACCCCTCGACGATTGGAAGAGGCATGCGCCTGACGTCCCCCCACGGCCGCACTCACCGCACGGCCCGTTCCGCTTCCCTGGCCGCCCTGCTCGCCCTCACCGGCGCCAGCGCCCTTGCGGCTGCGCCCACAGCGTCCGCAGCCCCCACGGCCTCTCTCACCGCCGACGTTCCGCTGGCCGCCCGAGGCGCAGGCAACTCCGTCGTGTATTTCGGCAGTCTCCGGATCGACGACGGCACCTCCGTCACCTGCGTGAACACGAGCAACGCCACCCCCTCTGGCGGCAACGGCCGGATCATATTCGCCACCAACTACAAGATCACCGCAGGCACCACCTACGGCATCTCCGCCTGGGAGACCGGCAACTGCAACTCGGGGAGCCAGCAGTCCCTCGGCGGCGTGACCGTCAAGCCCACCGCCGCCGACGTCTCCAACGGTGTCTACAAGATCAGGATCCCCTAGGGCGCGTGACCGAAACCGGACCGCTGAACGCCACCAGAACGCCCGTCACGATCGTGTGAGCCCTCATATGGGGCGACCGCGATGGGACTGACGCCGACAGTCCGGAACCTTTCGGTGGAGCCCTCAAGGCGGCACGGCAACTGCGTCGGCGGGCCATGGGAGGGCTGTCAGGGTGTCGGTTGATCCAGGCCAGGCCAGCGAGCCATGCGGCTGTGTCGCGGGCCTTCAATGCGACCAGTGAAGAGTCATCCGCCGAGCTCTCGACAGGTGAGCGGTTCGACCATGGCGGAGGAGGCTCCGTTGCGTGGTGTCATCGTCGAGGTGGAAGTCGACAACATGGCGGCCAGCGACCTGAGGCCGTTCCTCGCGGAGGCGGACGCCGTCGACGGGTAACGCGTGGGAATCGCGGTAACCGCCGCTGCGAAGGCAGGAGTCGGTCGGCTCTTCCTCGTTTCCGCCTTCCCGTGCGCGGCCCGCCCCGCCGGACACGTGTCCGGCGGGGCGGGTGGAACATCAGGCACCCTCACGCTCATTGGCCGCCCTGATGGTCACCGCGGCGCTCTGCACCGCCTTGGTGCCACGCGTGTGCACCATCGCCGACAACACCAAGATCTCGGCTGAGCGTCCGTCCACCGACACCGCATCCGTCCCTTCAGGCAGCGTTCAGAAGCTCCCGACCCGCGATGCGGCCCGGGACCGGCGCGCTCCGGTGCCATGGTGGATCGGTGTTTGCGAACTGTTCAGTGGGAGACCTGTTCCGCCCTGGCGGGTGGCGACGATCTCGGCGGCGATGGACAGGGCGGTCTCCTCGGGTATGCGGGCGCCGAGGTCGAGGCCGATGGGTGAGTGGAGCCGGGTCAGTTCGGCTTCGGTGAGGCCCCTCTCGCGGAGTCTGCGGTCGCGGTCGGCGTGGGTGCGGCGCGAGCCCATCGCGCCGAGGTAGGCGGCAGGCAGGCGCAGGGCCGCTTCCAGGAGGGGTATGTCGAACTTGGCGTCGTGGGTGAGTACGCACACCACGGTGCGGTCGTCGGTCCCGGTTCGGCGCAGGTAGCGGTGCGGCCAGTCGACGACGATGTCGTCGGCTTCGGGGAAGCGTGCCCGCGTGGCGAAGACAGGTCGGGCATCGCACACGG
Source organism: Streptomyces sp. NPDC020898 (assembly GCF_044333925.1). Classification (NCBI taxonomy): domain Bacteria; kingdom Bacillati; phylum Actinomycetota; class Actinomycetes; order Kitasatosporales; family Streptomycetaceae; genus Streptomyces; species Streptomyces sp. NPDC020898. The sequence continues at coordinate 144,374 of NZ_JBIRRV010000012.1, read as the reverse complement.
TGACGTGGTAGCCGAGGAACTTGCCCACGCGTACCAGGGCCGCGGCGAAGTCGATGGCACCGAAGACGAGCATGCGGGGCGGCGGCACGCTCGACTCGGCGAGCAGGGTCAGGTCCGGCTCGCAGTGGGATCCGTCCTCCGCGATGTCGAAGGTGGCGGTGCGGCCGGCGTTTAGGAGGGTGCGGGTTTCCTCGGCGACGGCGCGGTCCAGGTCGGGTTGTCCGCCGAGTTCGCCTTCGCACGAGCCGTCGGGGCGGACTGCCAGAGCTCGCCCCAGGAGCCCTGCCGGGCCGCGGACCACGCGGGCGAGCGCCGCCGCCTCCCCCCGGGCGGCGGACGACAGCGCCACCTGGAGCACCTTCCTGCCTGGCCCCTCGGCGGGTACCGGGGTGATCAGGATGTCGAGGACGCCGCCGCAGGTCAGTCCGATGGCGAAGGCGTCCTCGTCGCTGTAGCCGAACCGCTCGCGTACCGCCTGGCCGTCCTTGAGCGCCTGGGCGCACAGGTCGTAGACCGCGCCCTCGACGCAGCCGCCGGAGACCGAGCCGATGGCGGTGCCGTCGGCGTCGACGGCGAGCGCGGCGCCCGGCCCGCGCGGTGCGCTGCCGCTGACGGCCACGACCGTGGCCACGGCGAAGTCCCGCCCCTCCTCGAGCCACCGGTTCAGCTCGTCCGCGAGGTCCAGCACGTGCATTCCTTTCGTCGGGGGAAGGGGCGGGCCGTCGTCGCGCATTCGGCACCCGAAGGGCCGGGCGCGGCGGCGGCCCGCAACTACCGTCGTCTTAGAGGTCCTAACAAAGGCGTTGGACATGGCGGTGGGTGATCAGACAGGTGGCGAGGCCGAGGAAGGCTTCGTGGATGTCGTCGCGTCGTTCCCAGCGGATCCGCAGTCGGCGGAAGCCGTGCAGCCAGGCGATGGTGCGCTCGACCACGTAGCGGAAGATGCCCAGGCCGGAGCCGTGTGGCTGGCCTCGTTCGGCGATGACGGGGCGGATGCCTCGTTGCCACAGCAGGCGCCGGTACTTGTCGTGGTCGTAGCCGCGGTCTGCGAGGAGCGCGTCGGGCCGGCGTCTGGGCCGGCCGACGACGCCGGCCACGGCCGGAACCTTGTCCAGCAGAGGCAGCAACTGCGTGACGTCGTTGCGGTTTCCGCCGGTCAGCGAGACTGCGAGCGGGATGCCCTGGCCGTCGGTGAGGACGTGGTGCTTGCTGCCCGGCCGTGCGCGGTCGACCGGGCTGGGACCGCTTTTGGGCCGCGCCGAGCGGCCCGTACGTGGGAGGAGTCGATCACCGCCCGCGACCAGTCGAGCTTCTTCGCCACCCGTAGTTTCCGCAGCAGCACCAGGTGCAGCTCGTCCCACACGCCGGCCTCGTTCCACGCGGCCAGTCGCCGCCAGCACGTCATGCCGGAACCGAAGCCCAGCTCCTGGGGCAGGTACTCCCACTGGATACCGGTGTGCAGCACGAACAGGATCCCGCACAGGGCCTGCCGATCCGGCACCCGCGGCCTGCCCTCCACCAGCTTCGGACCCGGCCCGGGCAGCAACGGCTCAATGAGCGACCACAGTTCATCCGACACGATCCAAGGCCGCGACTGACGTTTTCCCACGACCAGACCAACGACAACCCACACCGAAAGTCACTTGATCAACAACTTCTGTTAGGACCTCTTAGTGGTGACACGCACGTGGACGAGGATGAGTGGGCGGTCATGTTCACCCCCTTCGTCTTCACCTGCCCGGCCTGCGACCTCCGGGTCGAGCACGAGGAACTTGAAGAGTTGGAGGACCTCGCAGAGGAGGTCAAGCTGGATGAGTCACCAAACGACTTCTACGCGGACTGGGAGCCAGATGAAGTCCTCCACCGGGACCGGTGACCACCGTGGATCTCCACGGGATGGAGGACCATTCCGCAACTTCTGATAGCCGGACTTACCAACAACGGCCATGGGCGGGGATTCTCCTTTGTGTGGGGGCGGCGCGGGCGCCGGCGGGGTCAGGGGGTGCGGGAGGCTGGTGCGTGCTGCTGGGCGAACTGCTCGGCGGCGCGTGCGAGGAGGTCCGCCTGGCGCCGCGGGGTCCTGCGGGCAGCGGTGGCCAGGACGCCGTCGATACGGGCATCGAGGGTGCTGACGGCGTCCAGACTTGCGGCGCGGGCTACGGCCAGGCGCAGTTCGGCGTCGACCCAGGGCCAGTGCTCGGTCTTGGGCACCGGGGTGGTCTCGTCGCCGCCCAGGGACGAAGCCAGACCGCGCAGGTAGTGGCCGCCGTCGCTGAGGATCTCGGCCAACGGGATGTCGTCCTCGACCATGAAGACGCCGTGTTGCAAGACCGTGAGGACGGCGCAGCGCAGCAGGGCCGGCTCGTCGCGGTCGGGTGAGGTGCAGACCGCACAGTCCTCGATGTGGTGGTCCCAGACGGACGAAGACGGGTGGGGCAAGGCGGAAGGGCCTTTCAGAGGTGAGGGATGGGAAGCGGGGCGGCGGCGACGTCCACGGGGAGGTGGGCGTGTCGGACTCGGACCAGCGGCAGTCGCCCCGTTCGAGGGCCCGCGGGTCGTGCCGCTGTCGCTGGGTGGACAACAGACGGGTGGGACGACGGCGGTGGGTTCAGTGGCCACCACGGGCGGTGATGCGGTGGCGGGCGGCGGCGAGGACCGTCAGGGCGAGGGTGGCTCCGGCCGCGGGCAGGGCCGCGGCTGTGAGGCGGTGGGTGGCGAGGGCCCCGGCCAGGGCGGTGCCGGCGGCCTGTCCGACGCCGACCGAGGCGATCAGCCATGCGTACGCTTCGGTTCTCCGCTGAGTTGGCACGAGGGCGTCCGCGGTCGTGAAGCCGCAGGCGATCACCACAGTGAGGAACACGCCCGGCACGGTGACCACGACGGTCGCCATGTGAGGGCCGGGAAGGGCGAGCAGTGGCAGCCACCCGGCGCAGAATCCGGCCGCGGCCGACAGCAGCTGGACGATGGGCGAGCCCGGCCAGGCTCGGCGGGCGTAGAGGAGGCCGCCGAGGAAGCTGCCGGCGGCGAAGGCGGCGGGGATCAGCCCAGACAGCAGATCCATGTCGTGCAGTTCGGCCATGGCCACCGCCCAGACGTTCATGGCGCCGAGGGCGATTCCGAAGCCGGCATGGGCCAGGAAGATTAGCGACAGGGGCGTGCCGTGCAGCCCGGCCGCGGCGGAGCCAGCGGTGTGCTGCGGGCGCCAGGTGCGGGACGGGGGCGCGGTGAGCACCACGGTCGTGCCCAGGAGGCCGAGTACGACGGTTGCGAGGATCGCGGCGCGGGGACCGTAGGCGGTGGCGAGCACGGCGACCAGGAGCGGGCCGGCGATGTAGAGCAGGCCCTGGGAGCCGGTGTCGAGAGCGAGGGCGACCCGGCGCCGATGGGGGTCGGGCAGGACGGTGGGCCACAGGGCCCGCAGTCCTGCCTCCAGGGGAGGGGAGGACAGGCCCGCGAGCACGATCGCGGCTAGCGCGAGGGTCGGATCGTCTCCGACCAGCAGGAGCAGCAGACAGCCGGAGTTGATGACTGCGCCGGGTGCGGACACCGGCATCTGGCCATGACGGTCCATCAGGTGGCCTTTGACCGGCTGGGAGAGTGCGCCAGCCAGCCCGTACAGGGCGCTCAGCAGTCCGGCGGAGGCAAGGGAGGCACCTTGGGAGGTGATCAGGAGCACGATGGCCACGGGCGCCATGCCGTTGGGCATGCGTCCGATGAGAGTGCCGCCGAGCAGCCGGGCGACATGCCGGCTGCCCAGCACAGCGCGATAGGAAGTCGAGGCGGCGGCCGGGGCCTGGCCGACCGCATGATCAGTCGTGGTCAATTGGGGAGAGGTGTTTCCATTCAAGGGATCAGCGGCGAGGGCGCCGGGCGCTACCGGGCGGTGCGGGCTGGACGGTCATCGCGGCCTTCGTACGGCGGGTCGTCGGCGGCGCGGATCCGTCGGGCGGGCCGGGTCGCAGGTCCGGGTCGAGGTCGACGCGGTAGCGGGCGGCGGTGAGCATGTCGGCCGCCCAGCTGCCGTGTTCGTTCTCCCAGGCGCGGCCGAGGTCGAAGGGCAGCCGGACCCACTGCCCGCGCAGCGTCGGAAAGGTCATGAATCCGGCGTGGGCCAGGATGCGTGCGGCGAACTCGTCGTACGGTCCTTCGACTTCGACCTCGCCGCCTTCGCCGCGGGTGATGCGGATCGGCTCGCTGGTCAGGTTCACCGGCTCCGTCCTTGACCGGCAGCCGGGGCTTTACCGGCGGCGGCAGGCGGCGCCGACGGCGCGGCGTTGGCCAGGGCTGTGATCCGGGAGGGGCGTACGGCGGCGGCCCGTGCGATGCGGGAGCGCCGTTCGGCCAGGTCGTTGCTGGCCGTCGGCCGGGGTGGAGCTGATGCGTGGGCGGGATCGAGTGCGCTGTCGTCCCGCACGCGGTAGCCGAGGTTGCGCAGGTCGTGGACGGCTTGGCGGGTGCGGCGCAGCCCGTCGCGGTTGGGCTCGGTGAGCCGGTACAGGCCCGGCGAGAAGGGGACGGGCTCGAACTGCTCGCGGACAAGCAACCATTCGGCGAGGTGGGGCGTGAAGCTCGGAGCGGCGGTGGCGACGAAGCCGTGTTCGGGATGGTGGCGGAAGCGGAAGTGGTCGGACAGCGAGGGATCCTTTCTGCTGGTCAGCGGCGAGGGGCCGGTGGTTGGGAGGGGCGTGGTACGGCGGGCTGGGTGCAGGGAACGGGCCCGCCGACGGGCAGCCGGGCGTGGCCGCTGGGCTCGGCCGAGCGGGCGATGCGCACGAACGCGTCGCGCGGGGCGAGCCAGGTCTCGATGGCCGGCACGGCCTCAAGCCCGAGCCGGGTGCGTACCTCGGCCGGCGGCAGGAGGCGGGCGGAAGGCTGGACGGAGGCGGGGTTCTGGCTGTGCCGCCAGACATCAAGTGCCGCCTGGCTGGAGGCGAGAGCCTCGCTCAGCTGGACCACGATGTCGGCGTCGGCAGAACGGCCGGTGGCCGCGGCACCGCACTGTTGCAGCAGGCCAGGCGCGTGAGTCAGGACGGGACGGAAGGTGCGCCAGGCGCGCTCGGCGAAGACCCTGTTCGTCTCCCTTCGTCCGTGGCCGTCGAGGAGGGTGCCGTCGCTGGAACAGCCGGATACCCAGATCGCCGTCACGTCCTCGTATTCGGCGCGCAGTTCGTCCAGTGCGGTGATCACGGCGTCCAGACGCCGTGCGTGCAGGGCCCGGTGGTAGGCAGGCAGGAACGCATCCGTGATGGCCTCGACCGCCAGGTCCGGCTGGGAGGGGAGCACGATGCTGGTCGGTGCGTAGGGGTTGTCGTAGCTGTCGTCGAACTCCTGGGGGGAGGCGAGCGCCCCGACCAGATAGCCGAGTTGGGGATCCTCGCCCCGTTCCGCGAGCAGCAGTTCGACACCGGTGTCACTGGTGAGCGTCGCCGCGTATGGCACCCGCTGGTCCTCCACGGCCCGAACGAGTTCACCGACCGTCCCACAGCCAGGGCAGCAGATCGCCCTGCCAGACGGGATGGGCGTAGATCTCGACCTGCGCGGTCCACCGTCCCGGGCAGCCGCGCGGCGATTCGGTCGGCGATGTCGCCGAGGAACGGACGGGGGCTGACGCCCATGGTGGCGTGGTGGCGCTGGGCGAGGGGCAGCAGCTTCGCGGCGGCAGCGCGGATGTCGGGGCCGGGCGTGCTGTAGCTTCCGTCGTCCCGTTTGGTGAATCCGGCCTGTTCCAAGGCGGTGTTGGCCCACCGGTACTGCTCGCCGTGGGCGATGGCGACCAGACCGGCGGCACGGCTGTAGGCAAGCCGGATCTCGGCAGGAGGGTTCGGGGGCATCTCGGGGGTCCTTCGACAGGCTCAGTGGCGGTTCGGCTGCCGTGGCTGCGGGCCAGCAGCAGGCTGGGTCTGTAGCCCGGTCGTTCGAGGCGTGGATGACCCATCCGGTGTGGATGCCGTGCGCAGGGCAGCGGCGGTGTGGCGCAGGCGGGCGCGGGCCGCGACGTACTTCTCGGCCGTCATGATCCGCAGGACCTCGGGGTCGTTGCGCAGAGGCGAGTGGGCGAGGTCCTCCACGGCCTCGCGCTGGAAGCCGGTCGTGGCATAGGTCAGGGCCTCGGCGAGTGTGTCCAGAGCTCGCGCGATACCGGCGGCGGCCCTGGCGAGCCGGACCAGGGCGACGCGTTCGGGCGGATAGACCGTCTCCGGCGCGGTGAACCGTTCCTGTGCGCGTTCGATGGCGTGCTGCAGGTGGTGGCCCAGTGTGCCGATGTCATCGGTAAGCGTGACCAGGTCGACAGCGTCCGGGCTGGTGGGGAACTGTGCGGCCAGCTCGTCCAGACGCTGGGCCAGGTAATCGAGCGCGGCCGGGGTCACGGAGGAAGACATCAGACCACCCCGGCTGCATCGCTCGTTTCCCGGCCAGAGAGGGTGGCTCGCAGGCTGCGTCCGTAGTTCCACGCATGCCGCCGAGCCCCCGGCTCCAGGACGTCATAGCCGTCCTGGCGGGTCATCTGACCTGGGTGTTTGCGGTAGCGGTAGACCGGGACGGGCAGCAGGATGCCCGGCGCGAGGCAGGTGACGCCGATCGCCGCCATGTAGTCCTCGCCCTGGACGAGCCCGCCCATCGGGGCTGCGCGTACGAGATCGCTACGCGCCAGGATCGTGGTCGGCCCGATCGGGATGGTGTCCTCGGGCCTCGTCCAGTAGGTCCACACGTCTCCGGCCGGGTGCCGGCCGGGCGGTGTCGGGCATCGCCACAGCGAGGTCGTGCCGTCCGGGTGCAAGTCCTCGCTGTATCCCGCGCACTAGCCCAAGCCGGTCATCTCCAGGGTGCGCAACCGTACGGCCATGGCATCGTCGGTGAACTCGTCATCGTCGTCCGCCCAGTTGACGAACTCGGTGCGCACGCAGCCCAGGGCGAGGTTACGGGCGCAGGCCGCGCCGACCTGCCGGGGCAGCGCGAGGATGCACACGTGCGAGTCCTCGGCGAGGGGCGTCGGCAGGCGCGTGCGGTCGGCGCCGTCGAGCGCGATCACAGCCGCCCAGGGCACGCTCTGCCGGGTGAGGCTCTCGTACATGGCCGTCAGGTGGTCGAGCCGGTCGGGGCGTAGCTGGGTGGCGATGACGACTGTGATCTTGGCGGTGGGGGAGTGCAGGAGGTGCTCCGCGGCAGAGGGGACGAGAAGGGGTCAGCGGCGGGGCGCGGTACGAGGTGTAGCGGTCGGCGCTGGAGCTGTGGCTGATGTGCTGGGGCCGGTCGCCCGAGGTGGCAGGGTGGCCGGGATCGGGTGGCCCGGGCGCCAGCGGTAGGTGCCGTTGCTGAACCGGGCCCGGGGGTCGGTGGCCCAGGCCACGAGGGGGCCGCGGTCTTCCGCGTGGAGGGAGATGACCTCGATGCCATGCGGGTGCAGGACGTACCCCCAGTCCAGGCCCCCGTGGGACTTCTCGGTGACGGTCCACGGCTCAGGCTCGGCTGCGCCGATGGTGATGACATGGACGTTGTCGTGCTTTCTGCTGGGGTGTTCGTCGCTGCCGACGAGTTCGGCGCGCAGGGGTTCGGGGGCGCCGTCGAGGAGGTCGGTGCCCAGCTGGGACCAGCCCTCGGGTGCCTCGTCGATCAGGTGCCGGCACAGGGCGTCGAGGTCACCGTCGAAACGGTACTGGTGGGCGCCGAGCAGCAGCGGGACGTGGTGGCTGGGGTAGCCGTCCCAGTGGACGTAGACGCCGGCATATCCGGTGTCGGTGGGGCGGGCGATGAAGGAACGGGTGGCCAGGGAGTTCTCCAAGGACGTGCGGATGATGGGTGGTTGACGCATGCGCTTCAGGGGCGGCGGCGTGCGGGATGGGCGCCACCGGCGTCGGCTACCCGGCGGTGCTGCTCGCTGACAGTCGGCATCAGGGAAGACGCCGAACCGGGTTGAGCCTCAGCGAGCGCGTTGGTGACGGCTTCGAGAGCACGCTGGAGGCTGCGCAGCGCGGCGGCATGGCCGAGAGTGATGCCCAGCTTGCTCTCGACCGGGGTGGCGGTGCCGGGGCGAGGAGTGAGCCGGTGGGTGTCGGCGAGCCCGGTCACCGTTGTGCTCAGGTGGGTGGCCGCGCGGTTGCTGTGCGCGAGGGCGGTGGCCAGCTGGGTCAGGTACTCACGTCCCGCGTCGGTCTTTGCGAGGGAGCTGTCGGTGGACTGCCGCAGATCGGCGACGAGGCCGGAGGACAGGTTGTACACGGCGACCAGCTGGTCCAGTACGGGTACGAGTGCAGCCTGTGCGCTGCCGGTCTGCGGCGGGAGCAGGCCGGCGGCGGTCTCGTTGATGCGGCGCTGCCAGGTGGTCAGGCGGGCGTGGACGAAGGCGTCGTGGCTCTGGCTCATCGGCGGTTTCCCTTGCGCGGGTTGCCCCGTGGAAGGGGCGGGTGGGAGCGCGGGCCCTCGATGGAGCGCACGGTGATGTGGAAGTCGCGGTGCCGCAGGCGCTGGAGGCTCTTGATCAGCTGACGCCGGGTCTGCTCGGGGGTGAGGGTGTCCGGCAGGTGGCATTCGCCGGTGGCGGGGTCGAGCAGAAAGCCGCCGTGCGCGAGCAGTTCGATGAAGACGGTGATGTAGCCGGTGCGGATCCGTGGACGCCGCTGGGCGTCGAGGGTGACGTGGACCTGGAGGTGGCCGGGGCTGCTGCGCCGGATCGGGGTGGGGGACGCGAAGCGGTAGTCGGCCAGCAGCCGGCGGTACATCCTGGCTGCGGCCCGGATGGGATCGGCGGGGACGGCGATGCCGCGCGGAGCTTTGAGACCCTGGACGTGCTGGTGGCTGGTGTTGGCGGGCAGCATCGGCAGGACGAGGTACTGGTCCGGGCGGTGGGGGCGGGGCATGACGTACAGCTGCAGGCCCCAGTGGTGCGTCAGGACGCTGCGCTGGACGTCGTCTGTTTGGAACGCGGCGTAGGGCAAGGGGCCGCTGTCCCAGATCCGGTTGCTGGCCGGGTCGTCGGCGATGGGTACCGCAGTGGGAGAGGGCTGCCAGCCGGGCAGACGGTCGGCGAGCGCGTGGGTGAACTCGGTTATGTGCAAAGGCGGTTCTTCGTGCGGTGGGGTGTCGAGGGGGCCGTGGTCACGAGGAGGTGGTCATGCCGTGGGCATCGGTGCGGCGGCAGGTGTAGCCGATCAGCGTCGACTTGCCCGGCGTGGTGGGGGCGATGGCGACATCGGAGCAGGTGAACGTGTACGTGAAGGATGGGCTGTTGGCCGTGCCGAGCCATGCGCGGTCCTTCTTCGCCGGCACGATCTCGAGCCCGGAGTAGGCGACGGCGTCGCGCTGGGTGTGCGTGTGCGCGAAGACGACGAGGGCGTGGCCGTCGGCGGTCTTGAGGGCGTAGCTGTCGGTGAACTCCGGGGTGGCGGCGGAGAACGCGGCGGTGCCGCGGCTGCCGAACTTGTGGACGGTCGAGTCGTGGGCCTTGATCTGCCGGGCGGACGCCTTCGAGGAGGTGAACACCTTCTTGCCGGTGGTGTCGCCGCCGCTGGTGAAGTTGTCCGTGACAGCCGCGCGCAGGACGTCGAGCGGGGCGGCGACGTTCCTCGTTGAGGTGGCGTCGAGGGCGGTGGCGTAGCCGTCGGCGTCGAGAGCGATCTTCGGAGACAGCTTCTTGTCGTCGAGGTCGACGGCCGCGACCATCTCCCACCGCTTCGTCCTGGTCTGCTCGGCCATGATCAGGACGCGGGCGTACTTGTCTTTCTTGCCGTTGTAGGTGACGGCGGCGAACCACTTCTTCTGGCCGGCGGTGAAACGCGGGATGTAGAGGTTCGTGGAGGCGAGGTTGTACGACCACGGCTTGTACTTCTCGCGGTCGGCCTGGGGCAGGCCCTCGTTCTCCTTGTAGTCCGCGACCGACATCGCGTACAGCGGGCCGTCCTCGATGGTGCCGAGGAGCGCGCGGTTGTCGTCGTCGTTGGCCGCGTTGTTGATCTTGGAGTAGCGGGCGATCTGGGCGCGGGCCTCCTGCTTCGTCAGCGCCGGGGCGGCGGTCGGCGTGGGGGAGGCGGCGCGGGTGGCCTTGGCTGCGGCATCAGGACTGCTGGTGTGGGAGGTGGTGCAGGCGGACGCGGTCAGCGTGACCGCTACGAGCGTGGTGAGCAGGAGGGCGGCGCGGCGGGCGGAGTTGTGCGGGGAAATGACGGTGCTCCGGGGGAGGGGATCAGCGGGAACGGGATGGGGTTGTGGTGGCCGACGGCGCGGAGGGCACGGTGGTAGCGGCCGGTGCCGTGCGAGTGTCGGCTGCCGCACGCAGGTGCTTCGCGGCGCGGGCGAGGTGGATGCGGCTGTCGCCGAGGCGGTCCACGAGCCCTTGGTGCGCGGCGGTGACCGCCCGGTCGCGGGCGGGGCTGGGGGCCTGGCTGGTGAGGTCGGCGAGCTGGCCGAGGTGGTGGACGGCGGCGCCGAGGGCGGCGAGCGCGAACCCGGTGGGTTCGGCGGCGCTCGCGAGCGCGAGGGTCGTGCGGCGCACCGTGGCCGTGGTCCGGGCCGGGTAGCGGGCGGCGGCTCGGTGACGGAAGGCGCTCTCCCCGGCCAGGAATCCCAGCAGGCGGGCCAGATGGCGGACTTCATCGTCCAGGATCTCGCTCAGCGCGGGATCCGGGCGGATCTGGTCGGGGAGCGGAAGCTGATCGGCCACGGTGTTGAGCCGGTCGGCCACGTCGTGCAGCAGCATCCGCTGGTCGGGATCGGACAGCGGCAACTCCTTGATACAGGAACTGGGTTCTACCGCCGGGTGGCGGACGTCGGGGCTGCGGACACCGTCGTCAGTGCCTTGCTCGCGGCAGCTGATGCCGGAGGGAAGGGAGGGGAGCGGCGCGGCGGAAGTTGACCCCGATGCCCTGGAGCGTGAGCCGCAGAGCGACGAGCTGGACCAGCAAGGCGCGCTCTTTGGAACTGTAGGAGGCTGGCAGTACGAAGGCGGACTCGTGCGGGCTGTACTGGAAGTTGCAGCCGAACAGCGTCATGCGCGCCTCCTCGGGCACCGAGTCGTACGGGGCGCCCACCACGCCGTCCGGGTACCAGACCAGTGTGAGGGTCTGGGCGACCTCGGGGGCAGGCTGGCGGTGTGGCGGCTCGGGCTGGACGAGGGCGTTGTGACGGACAGCGTCCAGGGCCACCTGGTAGCGGGGCAGCAAGCGTCGGATGACTGAGGCGGCGGCTCGGACCGGATCGTTGGGGACAGCGATGCCGTCCGGCTCACGCACCGGGGAGATCTGGTGGGTTTTGAAGCCTTCGGGCTCCAGCGGGGCCACCACGAACTGGTGGCGGTACAGGGGCCGGTCGGTGACGTAGAGCTGCTGTCCGTGGGGGCCGTGGAGGACGGCGTCATGGCCGAGGACGTACTGGCTGACGATGTAGTCGACGTGGCCGGCGTCCCAGAGCCCTTCGATGGTGGGGAACTGGTTCTCGTAAGCGGTGTGGCGGTGATACTCGCTCGTCCACGTGCCAGGCAGTCGTTCGGCGAGGGCGGAGGCGAAGGCGGACAGATCGGTGCGAGACGGGGGCATGGATTCCTGAGGTGCGGCGGGTGGTTGATCAGTCGGCGCTCAGCGCCGCGGGCCTCCGGAGCCGGGCTGCGGTTGGGGCGGGGCCGGGCGTCGTGCGGGTCTGCTTCAGGAGCGCGTCGAGGTCCGGCGGCGGGTCGTAGTGCGCGCGGAGGATCTTGAGATCCGCTGCGGTTGCCATGGCCAGCGCTGAAGCGATGCTGCTGGCGGAGCCGCGCAGCAGCCAGGGCGGTGACTCGGGTTCGGCTCCGCGGTTTTGGCCCTTCCACTGGGCAGTGGCGGCCAGGTGCTCGATGACCTCGTTGAGGAACGGCGCGACTGCGTCCAGCAGGGCGTTGAGGACGGTGCTGAACTCGGCCGGAGTTTCGGCCGCGTCCAGAGCCTCGCGGTAGGGACTCAGGTCCGGGGCGGGGAAGGGCTCGGGCGGCAGAGTGTGCCGGGTGCGGAAGGCTTCGGCATCGCGCTCCGCCCAGCGGTACAGGTCGCCCCTTGTGGCGGAGCGAGTGTGGTAGGCGCTGATCTGGTCGGCGGTGCGGCCAACGTTGTCGTACAGCTCGAAGTCGGGGTGCTGCAGGGGTACTCCAGGTCAGGGGGGTCAGAGTCGTTTCTGTCGGTCGTCGCGGGGGCTTCTAGTGCATGCGGGCGTCGGTGTCGAACAGTGCCAGCTCGTGAGGGTGGAGTTGATGTTGAACGATGAAAGATCGTCCGGCGACGCGCCACAGCCCGCGTCCGCGGTTGAGGTGGGCAATGGCGCCGGTCTCGACCGAGGTGAGCCCCAGCAGGGCTGCGGCGGCGTGGAGTTGGTCGGTTTCCTGGCGGTAGATGATGCGGGTGGAGCAGTCAGCCAGGAGGCCCTCGGCGAGGGCGCGGCCTTGTGATCCGGCGTCGCCGGCGGTGAGCAGGTCGGACAGTCGGTGGATGACCATGAGGTTGGCGATGCCCAGGCCGCGGGAGAGTTTCCACTGGGACTGCATGCGCTGGAGGAGGCCGGGGTGCCGCATCAGGCGCCAGGCTTCGTCGTAGACGATCCAGCGCCGACCTCCGTGCGGGTCGGTGAGGGCGGATTCCATCCAGGCGGATGCGCAGGTCATGGCGAGGACGAGGGCGGTGTCGTCGCCGGAGCCGCCGAGCCGGGACAGGTCGATGGTCAGCATCGGCGAGGTGGGATCGAATCGCACGGTGGAGGGGGCGTCGAACATGCCGGCCAGGTCGCCGTGGACCAATCTCCGCATAGCGTGGGCGAGGTCACGGGCGGCCTCGCCGAGCCGTCCGGACATGAGCCCAGCGGCGGCATCGAGCTGGTCGGGATGGTTGAGGGTGGCCGCGATGTCGCCCAATAGCGGAGTGCGGTGGACGGTGGCGGCCTGGGCGACGACCGCGTCGAGGGCGACATCGAGCGCGGTGTGCTCCATCGGCAGCAGGTCGCGGCCGAGAACGGTGCGCGCGAGGGAGCCGAGCAGGAGCAGACGGCGCTTGCGGATCTCCCCCGCCCAGTCGGCCTCCGGCACGTTGTCCGGCCGTGGGGCGGCGTCCAGCGGGTTGAGTTTGCCGGGCAGGCCGGGGCCGAGGGCGATGGAGGTGCCGCCGAGTGCGGAGGCGACGGGGGTCCATTCGCCTTTGGGGTCGCAGGGCACGTAGACGCGGTAGCCGTGGGCGATGGAGCGCAGGGCGAAGGACTTGGCCAGCGCGCTCTTGCCCTGGCCGATTACACCGGCGAGCAGGATGTTGGGGTTGGTGAACCCTTCGAGGCGCCCGTACAGGGAGAAGGGGTCGAAGGTGAAGGACGCTTCGGCGTGGACGTCGCGGCCGATGTAGATGCCCTCGGCGCCGAGACCGCCTTCGGCGAGGAAGGGGTACGCCCCGCTGGCGGTGGCGGTGGTCATGCGGTGCTGCGGCAGCTTCAGTCGGCTGCCGCGGGCGGAGCTGGGGCCGGGACGGCCGCGGGGCGGGTACAGCGGAGGCGGCATCTCGGGCTCGACGGGCTCGCTGCCGTCCGGGTGGGCGGTGGCTTCGGCGCGGGCCTTGGCGGCGGCTTCGGCGAGCTGACGGCGAGCGGTCTTGCGGCTGGCCCGGTCGGTGCCGTGGGGGGTGAACAGGGGGGAGGCCGAGGCGCGTCGGGCGCGTCGGGCGGGCCGGTGGGTCATGGCGGGGCGGGCTCGATTCGGCGCGGGTTTTAGATGGTGCAGTTGGTGGTGTGGCCGTGCAATGGCGTGGCCAGGTCGGTGGGGGTGGTCTTGCGGCGGATCGCGTGGGAGGCGGCCAGGTGCCGCTGGCAGATCGTGAGCACCAGCGGGCCGTCGGGGAGCCGCTCGGGTCGGCACTCCTCGGTTGCTGAGCCTTCGGTGCCGGTGGGCACGGTGTGGAAGGCGTTGTGGACGGCAGCGGTGGCCTGCCACAACCGCAGGTGCGCGGCGGCCAGATGACGCCCGGCGGCCGGGTGCGGGGGCCGGGTGGTGTCGGTGAGCTGGTCGAGCAGCTGGTGGGCTGCGGTGAAGTGGGCGTGCAGCGTGTCCAGGTGGAGGCGGTCGGCCGGCGCGCCGGAGGTGGCGTGGCTACGGGTGTGGTGGCGCAGGCCGGCGGTGGCGGCGCGGAGGTAGGGATGCGCGTCGGTGGTGGGGGGTGCGTTCAAGGGAGTCCTTGGTGCCGCAGAACGGCGAGGTCGGCGAGGGCGGGAACGGGTCCGGAGAGCGAAGTGGTGGTCGGCAGTGGCATATACCGGTGAGCGCGGAGCGGCTGGTGGAGGCCCGGGCGGAGAGTATCTGGGCGGTGCGAAAATCGACGTAGTCACCGGGAGCGCTCAGTCCGGGGCGGCTCTGCCGGGGCAGGAAGGCGATGTCCGGGCCATGCCGTCTGGCGCGGCGGGAGCGTCATCGCGGCACCACTGTCACAGCGCCGTGCGGGCGAGCGGCAGGGCGGCGAGGGCGAACGCGTCGGGCTGCTGGAAGAAGAGCCGTCGCAGGTCGACCTGGGCGGTGACCGCGGCGGTCTCGATCTGCGCGCACGCGGCGTCGAGAGCGGCGTCCGTTGCGGCGCTGACGGTGAGCAGCCCGGTCAGGGCGACGTCGGCATGGCCGGCGATCAGCTGCCGCTCACGGACTTTGACGTCCGCGTACTCGACCGAGTCGGCCTCGGAATCCACCTGTCCGCGGCGGGCACGCTCGTTGGCGTCGGCGATGATCGCCGCCTTCTTGCGCTGGACGTCGCGCAGCGCGGACTCAAGCCCCTGCGGCACGTATATAAGGGACAGGCTGCGGCGGACCCCGGCGGTGAACATCAGCCCGTGCAGGAAGCCGGGGGTGGTCTCGGTGCGGGGCCAGTTCTCGATCCAGTAGGTGGCGTGGCGGGCGGTGTCGGTGCCGAGGCGGTCGTACTCCTCGACCTGGACAACCGGCCCGGCAGCAGCAGGGTCGGCCTCGGCCCGCCCGTTCGGCGACCACTGTTGGAGGGCGGACAGGGCGTGAGGGTCGTAGGCGGTGCGGATGACTGCGGCGATCTCCCGCGCAGTCAGCCAGCCCGTCACCATCAGCCCCGCGCTGCGCGCCGCGAGCGCGATGGCCGAAGTTGTCTGCTCCAGCACCGTGAAGGCGCCGGGGAGCCCGCCGCCGGCCTGGCTGATGAGGCGCTTGGCGGCCTTGAGGTCCAGGCTGATGGCCAGGTACGCCTCGTGCGGGGCGGCGGCTGGGCCGGCGGAGGCGACCAGTTCGGAGTACACCTGCCCGGCGACGGGGGTGTCGGGGCGGCCGTGCTGGGCCCAGTGACGGGCGAGGGTGTCGCCGGAGTCGGGGACGGTGCGTTCCAGCACCTGCACGGTGGCGACGTGGCCGGTGCGGGCGATGCCGGCCAGAGCCCGGCCCCAGCCCGCCACGTTCGAGTTCTGCGTGGCCGGATCGAGCAGGGCGTACGCGCGGCTGCTGACCCGGGCAATCGCGGTGAGCCGTTGGTGGTGCGGGTCGTGGACGGCGGCAGCCTGGTTGGCGGAGTCGCCGGGGGTGACGACCTTCAGCGAGGCGGCGGTGCCGGGCAGGTGCAGCACGCCGTCCTGGCGGGGCCGGGAGACCGGCCGGGCCAGCCACAGCGTCTGGCCGGTGCGGCGGCGGTGGGCGTAGCGGGAGACGATCGGAGCCCAGTCGATCAGGGACCTGCCGTCGCGGCGGACGGCGACCAGGGCAGCGACGACTGCCCATAGGGGGGTCAGAGCGATGGCGCCGAGCAGCCCCGTGGTCACCACTGTGATCAGCAGCAGCGCCAACGCAGTGGAGACGAGGGTGAGTTGGGGGAGGGAGAGGCCGAGGAGGATTCCGCGCCGTGAGCGGTGCGGGAATTTGACCGTGATCGGGGAGACGGATAGTTCAGACAAGGCCGGTTTCCGGGAAGGCGCGGGGCGGGGCCGGGACGGCACACCTGAACGGGAGTGCGGGTGTGCCGTCCCGGCGTGGGGGCAGGGTCAGAGGCCGGTGGGCGGAGGGGGTGGAGTGCCGGTTCCGGCCGAGGGCGTGGAGGTCGGGACTGGCGGGGCGCCCTGCGGCGGCGGGGTGGAAGCGTCGGCCGGAGACGCGGACGCGGACATGAAGCCGCTGCCGGTGGGAGATCCTCCGCCGGAGGTCGGCCCAGGGCTGCCGCCGAGATGGCCGCTGGTGTCCTCGCGCGGACTGGTCGGCGCTGGCTGCACGGCCTTCTCCAGACCGCTCTTGATCCCCTCGCCCTCGGATGACGGAGCGTCCGAACCGCCGCCTTCCTTGCCGGTGTCCGGCGTGGGGGTGGTGGCGATGTCGCCGGGGAAACCGCCCGGCACGGCGTCCGGGCCCTGGGGAGCGGCGCCCGCTCCGGCCGCGGCACCGCCAGTTCCTGCGGTGGCGACCGCGGCGGCGGCTTTGCGGCCGGCGCGTTCGGCGTGCTGGCGGGCCATCTGCGCGCCAGCTCCGCCGGAGCGGTGAAGCGTCTCGGCGTCGGAGCCTTCGGAGGCGGCCCAGTGGACGAACTTGAACGTGGCGTAGGGGCAGAGCAGGACGAGCGCCATGATGACGATGCCGGCCATGACGTCGGCGAGAGCGGCGACGCCATCCTTGGCCTCCGTTTTGCCCATCGCCGCGATACCGAGCACGAAGATCACGGTCATCAGGAGCTTGGAGACGACGAGGGTGGCGGTGGCCTCGATCCAGCCCTTGCGCCAGCGCCGGGCGACCTCCCAGCCGCCGCCCGCTCCCGCGAAGACGGCGAGGGTGACCATGACGAGGATGCCGACCTTGCGGACCATCATCACGCACCAGTAGAGGAACGCGCCCAGGGCGGCGCCGACGCCGGCGAAGACGGCGACCAGCCAGCCCATCGCCGACAGGCCAGGGATCGCGGCGACCTTGACGATGCGGCGTACGGCGGAATCGATGGACAGGTTCGCCGCTTTGAGCAGGCCGTTGGAGAGGGCGTCGACCACTTCGATGGCGACAGTGGTGAAGGCGATCGCGGTGAAGGCGAACAGGACGCCGGCGGCGGTGCCGGTGAATGCCTGCGTGAGGGCCTGGCCGTCGCGGCGGATCGCGGCGCGGACAAGCTGGGCGCAGAAGGTGGCGACGAGGACGATCAGGCCGATCGGCAGGATCATCTCGTAGTTGTCGCGGAACCATCCGGCGTTCAGGTCGACCTTGGTGGTGGTGTTGACCGCCTCGGCGGCCAAGTCGGCTCCGGCGGCGGCGAGTTCGCCCGCTGATTTGGCCATCCAGTTGCCGATGGCCGCGCCCGGGTCGGAGGCGAAGGAGACCGCGTCGCCGACCGCGCACAGTTTGTCCGCGAGGGGGAGGTCGCAGAAGCCCAAGGGGAGTCACCCCTCCTTTCTTTAGTGGCCTTGTGGCGCGTGTCAGGGCACGACGCGGGGGGAGATGGAGACCAGGGAGCAGTCGGCGTTGGGACGGCACTGCACGGCGAGGGTGATCGAGCGGTCCTCGGCGCCGGCGCCGCCCTTCTTCCAGGCGATCTGCTGCTTGCCGGTGACGGTGACGGCGTAGATGTACGCCTCGGTAATCGCCGAAGGATCGTCCGCCAGGGCCTGCTTGAACGCTGACGGGTAGTGGGCCTCGTTCACGGCGGCAGTGGCGTACTGGTCCTGGTCGGCCATCCGCGACCACAGCACCGGATCCGGTACCTGGGCAGTGAGGGAGGACCAGTCGGCGTACTTCGTC
The DNA here is from genome assembly GCF_044333925.1 of Streptomyces sp. NPDC020898. Lineage (NCBI taxonomy): Bacteria > Bacillati > Actinomycetota > Actinomycetes > Kitasatosporales > Streptomycetaceae > Streptomyces > Streptomyces sp. NPDC020898. Next base: position 126,679 of record NZ_JBIRRV010000012.1, on the reverse strand, counting down.
TCCGCCGTCAGCCACGCCTTCATCCCGGCGAGCTGCTGATCACGGCTGGTGGTCCGGGTGTCGTACGACCACAGCATCGCCGCGGCGGCCTTGGCGAAGTTGACCGGGTCGGCCACCGGCGGTGGCTTCGCCACCGAACCGGTCCCAGCCGACGCCGTCGGGTCGGCGGACGCGGAGGCGGTGCTGCCCGTGCTGGGCGGAGTGGCGGTCTGGCTGTCGCTGGTTCCGGTGCGGCCGGTGAACACAGCGACGGTGGCGGCGAGGGCGAGGAGGATGGCGAGGCCGATCGCGCTGACCGTGATGCGCTGCCGGGTCGACCAGCCGATGCCGTAGCCGGACAGGGAGGGGAGTCGTTTCGGCATCAGTGGACTTGCGACCCGAGGGCGGAGAAGAACGCGACCACGCCGTTCGCGGCGCCGAGGCCGAGGGCGGCGCCGGCCGAAACGACCGCGCCTTTCTTGCCGTTGGCCTCGGCCTGGTGTCCGCCGGTGTGATGGCCCCAGGCCCACACGCCGAGGGAGACGGCGAGCGCGCCGACCACGGCGACGATCGCAAACAGGTTGATGGAGTTGACGACGTTCTTCAGCACGGCGAGGCCGGGCAGGCCGCCACCCGAGGGTGTGATGCCGGGGTCGTAGGCCAGGTACTGCACGGTGTCGAGCAGGTGCAAAGGGAGGCTCCTTGCGCGCGCCGAAGCCGACGCGCGGGAATCAATGAAGAGAAGAGGAGGAGGTGCGAGGCGGCGGCCTCGGGGAGGCGGACGGCAGCCGTACGGGATTTGGCCGAGCCCGTCGACGCATGCGAAGCGTCGTCGCGCGCGAGGGCACAGCAGCGCTCGTGCCGAGGCTGGGGAGAGGCCACAACGCGGGCCGGTGCCGCTTCGACGGCCCTACGGCTAAGCCTCTGATCCGGCTGCCTGGCGTACTACTTCGGGATCGGCGGTGTGGGCGCGCCGTTGCTGCCGTACGGGTTCGCGCACTGGTAGATCACGTAGCCGCGGATCTTCTTGCCGTCGGACTTCCGGGTCACCGTGCCCCGGGTGTACCAGGTCTTCTCGGAGCGCTTGTACGCGAACTGGTTGTAGGCGATCTTGTCGTGCCGGTAGGCGACACCCAGCGCAGTGGCGTTCTTCGCCGGGGACTTGCGTACCTTGACCGCGCTGCACGAGATCGTCGTATGGCCGGTGTCGTACGCCTGCGCCGTGGAGGCGGTGGCCAGGCCGCCGACTACGACGGCCAGGCCCGTCGAGGCGGCCGCAAGAGCGCGCCGGCCGCGGTGGTGAGGTATCACTCAGATGCTCCGTGATGTCGAGAGAGAGGAGGGAGAGAAACGGGTAGGTCGTCCTGCCGATGGGCCGCATGCAGGCGGGCAGGGAAGCGGTCCAGGGGGGGATTGGGAGCGGCGATCCGGCTCACGTGCCGTGCGTGGCCGTTCCCGCGCTGAACTGGTGATGCAGGCGGCATGTGGGGTCTGCGCCCCGACCGAGGGTCAGATGACACGGCGGGCGGCGAGGATGTCCCAGTCCGCCAGGGGCGTGATTCGAACTGGCTTGCCAGTCCGGGGTGCCTCGATCGCGAGGCCCGAGCCGATGTACATGCCGACGTGTTCGGGGCGGGCGGCGCTGCCGCGGGAGAAGATCAGGTCACCGGGCTTGAGCGACTTGGGGGAGATGGTGTTGCCCTCGTTGATCTGGGTGTACGTGGTGCGGGTGAGCTGGATGCCGGCATGGGCGTACGCCTGCTGGGTCAGCGAGCTGCAGTCGCAGCGGCCCATCGGGTCCGGGCCGTGCGGCGCGGTGCAGGTGCCGCCCCACTGGTACATCGTGCCGAGCTGCGCCATCGCCCAGGCGATCGCCTTGCGGGCCTTCGGGTCGGCGTCCTTGGGGATCGAGTAGCCCTTCGGTACGGACCCTTCGGGGATGGTGCCGTATCCGGAGCCGTCCTCGGTCGCCGTGCAGGACGCGGTGTTGGAGGGGGTGGCCGTCTCCGTGGAGTCCTGGTCGGCGTCGGGGAAGGTGGCGGCGATCGCCTTCTGCAGGGCGGTGGCCAGCTCCTCCCACTTCGCGTAGGCGTCGGGGTAGGCGGAGCGCTGGACCTTCTGCGCGGCCTGGGCGACGGTCAGTTGCTGCCATCCGTCCACCGCGAGCAGGTGCTCGTAGAACTGGGTGGAGGCGTAGACGGGATCGTGGATCTCCTCGGCGGTACCCCAGCCCTGGCTCGGGCGCTGCTGGAACAGCCCGAGCGAGTCGCGGTCGCCGGAGCTGAGGTTGCGCAGCCGTGATTCCTGCATCGCGGTGGCGAGCGCGATGATCTGGCCCTTCTTCGGCACGTGGAGGCTGATCCCGGTGGCCACGATGGTCTGAGCACTGGGGATCTGTTCCTCGGGCAGGCTCAGGCCCTCGACGTGGACGTCCTTGGCGGATGCGCCGTTGAGGATCTGGGTGACCTGCTCGACGACGGCGTCGGTGTCGACGTCGCCCACGCAGGTGAGGGACGAGTAGGTGCTCTGGGCGGCCTCGCTGGAGGAGGCCATCAGCATGGCCGTGCCGGCGAGGAGGAGAGGGGAGAGGGCGACGACACCAATGCCGGCGGCTACGCCCTTCAACCGGGGACGCCTCCCGAGCGGCAGTCACGGTCCGGCGGCCGGTGTTCGGGCAGGGGAGGGTAGGGAGCTGTCACAAGGGGATCCTTCGAAGGCACGGTCCCGGCCGCGCGGCAGTAGAGGCGGAAAGGGCGCTGCGGCACGGGAGTTGGGTGAGTCGTGGATGTACCTCGTGAGCGCTGGTTTCAGCTCACGAGGCGCGGGGGTGTCAGGTCACGTGTGCCGGGGCACGGGGAAATCTCCATGAAGGCAGGGGCAGGGATTGCGCCATCGGCGGTGTTCGCCGGGCAGTTCCAAAACAGTAAGGGCGGATCCCCGGTTGCCGAAATCGCGGGCGATCAAGCCCTGATTTCCTGGGCTGGAAGGCGGCGATGCGTCTCAACCGGGGATCCTGCCTTACAGTTTTGGCTCCTCCCCTCGCCACCCCACTTTCGTAGGTCAGCGGTGCCGTCATGCCCGCATTCGGCCTGCCCGGGGTTACATGCGTGAGCCGGAGGTCTTCCCCCCTCATCTCACCCGACCCGAAATTGGGGTATCTCTTTGCCTTTTTCCCTGCACGAGGGCGACGCGCTCAGCGTCCTCGCCGAACTGCCGGAAGGCTGTGTCGACTCCGTCATCACCGACCCGCCGTACAACTCCGGTGGCCGGACGGCGAAGGAGCGCACCTCCCGCAGCGCGAAGCAGAAGTACACCTCCGCCGACGCCGGCCATAACCTGCCGGACTTCACCGGCGAGAACATGGACCAGCGCTCGTACGGGTTCTGGCTGACGCAGATCATGACCGAAGCGCACCGGCTCACCCGTACTGGCGGCACCGCGCTTCTGTTCACCGACTGGCGTCAGCTCCCCACCACGACGGACGCGATCCAGGCGGCCGGATGGCTGTGGCGTGGTGTGCTGGCCTGGCACAAGCCGCAGGCCAGACCCCAGAAGGGCCGCTTCACGCAGAACTGCGAGTTCATCGTCTGGGCCTCCAAGGGTGCCATCGACGCCTCCCGCAACCCGGTCTACCTGCCTGGCCTCTACAGCGCGTCGCAGCCGTCGGGCAAGAACCGGCAGCACATCACCCAGAAGCCGGTCGAGGTGATGCGCGAGCTCGTGAAGATCTGCCCTGAGCAGGGCACGGTGCTCGACTTCTGCGCCGGCTCCGGCTCGACCGGCGTCGCCGCCCTTCTGGAAGGCCGTGACTTCATCGGCGTCGAGAAGACCGAGCACTACGCGACGATCGCCGCCGACCGGCTGACCGAGACCCTGCAACAGACCCTGAATCAGGACGACTTCGTCCTGTCCTCCTGACCCGCAGGGGCTGCCCGACCTGGGCGGAATCTGAATTACCGGATTCCTTCCCGGTCGTGAGTGCAAGCGTTATAGCACCGGATCCCCGGTTATCGAAACCGGGGATCTTCCGGATGGTTGGAGCCGCCATCCCAGTCCATGGGAAGCGGCTTCAAGGAGGACCCTTTCGTGCCTGAACCCATAAACCCCAACGACGACGGGGAAATGGAACCGGTCCGCTTGCCGGACACGGATCTGGAAAGCATCGAGGCCAGCGTGCGCAAGCTGCTCAAGCAGTCGGCCCAGCAGGCCCAGCAGCTCGACAGCCTGTCCACGGAGCCCGGACCACGCGCGTTCGACGGCTTCGGCCTCCCGGGATTCGCCGGCCTGCCGGTACCGCCCGCCCCACCGGAGCCGCGCCCGATCCTGGAACTGGACGGCGAGGAGTACGAGGACGAACTCGACAGCCTCAGCGACTGGGTGGACGACTTCCTCATGCCCATCTACGGCGCGGAGGTCACCACAGCCACGCCCTGGTGCCAGCAGTGGCAGGAACACGACTGTGTCGTCGCCTGGCTGCATGCCCTGTGGCTGGCCTACCAGCAGCACAAGGACCCCGAAGCCGGACCCAGCGGCTTGTTCGTGTGGCACCGTGACTTCCTCACCCATGCCATGACCACCGTTCGCGCCCCCGGCGGGCCGCTGTCCGCGTGCATGACCGACCCGGACCGGCCCGCCCACCGCCTGCTGCCCGGGCCCAAACCCTCCACCTGGGCGGCGAGTTCCCCCGCCGACGAGCCACCCACGGTCGGCGAGCCGGGCCAGGCCGCCGCATGAGCGATCCCGAACCCCGGCCGGCCTTCGGCCTGTCCTTCGACCCGAGGGCTCTGACCGACCTTCTCCAGGCCCCGGGCGACATACGCGACTTGGCCCTCGACCAGCTCCAGAAGGTCGTCAACGCCCAGTTGTTCGGCGGCAAGCTGACCGAGGAGCTGACCGGGTGCCGCAAGCTCTACGTCGATCACCGCAACGCCTGGCGCATCGTCTACGCCCAGCGCCCGGCCCCACCCGGCGCGACGCACCGCACCGAGATCCACGTCGTCGCCGTACGCCCGCGCGCTCGGCACGACGTGTACGAAACGGCCTGCGCCCGCCTCGGTATCGCCCGGCGCCCGACCGGCGCGCGCACCCACGCCGCCCGCGCCCGCTCCCCGCAGCTGGACACGCAACGGCCGCCGGTCCCCAAGCCCGGCCCGCCGCCCTATGCGGTGCCCGGCCTTCCCTCAGCCGCACCCACGCACACTCCCTTGAAAGGCCCTGTCCGTTGACCCGCCTGTCCTTCATCCTCGACCGTGTCGCCGAGGCGCTGGCTGTCGAGCCCCCGTCCGCCAACCAGCATCACCTGGCCATCTTGGAGATCGCCCGGGACTGCTACGACCTAGACGAGGCACTCGACGCCCTCGTCGGCGACCACGCAGATGGTGTCCTCGCCATCGAACGACCCGACACCTTCGCCCACCGGCTCGCCGAACGCCTGCGGCTCGAAGTGGAGTTGACCCGGCTGGTGTCCCAGCCCTGCTGCTGCGCGCCGGTCTCCGAGGCCACCGAAGCCCAGGAGGACTTCGCGCTGCACTGCGGGAGCGAGCCCGAGACGATCCTGCACGCCTGCCGTGACGCCTTCGCCGCCGCCGGCGATCCACCCGCCCTGACGGCAGCGGACCTCATCGGCTTGCTCAGCGACCTCTCCGCAGGCTCCGACGGGCGCGGCCCGTACGCCGGACTGACCGAGGCCCGCCTGTCCAAGCTCCTGGCCCTGAACAACGTGTACGCCTGCGCCATGGACGAAGACCGGGAAGTCAAGGGGTACCGGCGCGGTGCCGTGCTGATCGCCCTGCAGGGCTTCGCCCCCTGATCCACCAGCCATCTCTCGCCAAGATCCACCCGGCGACCGAGGCGGACCGGCCGCTGGCCGATTCCCTCCACCAGGACTGCTCCGAGGCGAACCTGCTCCTGCGCTGGGGCCGGACCCGAATCACCCATCGCGACTTCACCCGGCTACTGGACCACTGCGATGTCTGGATCGGCCTCGACGTCGAGGGCCGTCCACTCGCGATGGTCTCGGCCGGGCTCGTCAGCCACGAAGCGGGCGTCGTCGATCTCGGACTGCAGGTCGCCGACGCCCACCAACGTCGCGGCATCGGCACCCTGCTGGCTCGGCACGCCGCCGACCACGCCCGCCGCAGTGGCGCCCACACCCTGACTGCGTACCTCCACGCCGCTAACACGCCGATGCTGCGCCTGCTCGCCCGGCTCGGCCCCGCCGTACACACCCGCGAGGGCGTTCACCTCGATGTCCGCATTCCCCTCGGCGACACCCCCGCCGGCCATGCGCCGTCGTGATCGCCCCCACCGAGAAACCAGTCCTATTTCATGCCTGCCACTCCTGCCCCCGCGCCGGCGAAGAAGGCGCTCACAGGTCTCGATCACCGCATCGAGCTAGCCGTCGGCCACAGCATCGACCAACTGTGGCAGCACCGCGACCGCGACCTCCTCGACGAGCCACGCAGCCGTCTGGTCGACGCCCACCGCACTCTGGTCCAGGCCGAACACGGCGTGACCTTCTACCGGGTCCAGCTCCAGCGGCTGGCCTCCGGGGAGTTCGCGGTCGACCAGGCCCTGTTCTCGCGCATCAACCGCACCGTCGCCACGCTGGAAGAGGCCGCCGCCACCCGCGACGAGCGCGAGCAACAGGTCGTGGCGGCGCTCGAACCCATCGAGGCTGCCGTTCGTTCGAGTGGAACAGGTCCGGCGGCGGAGCTGCCAGCGCCGGATCACGCGGCCCTGCTGGCCATCGCCCAGGGCGCCAAGCTGCGCGAACACCTGCTCACCCAGCGCCTGTCGGTCGTGACCGCATCCGGTACCCGCCTCGCCTACAGCCAGTTTCAGCGACTTGAGGCGGCCGGTCTCGTCGTGCGCGACGACGCCCATCCGCTGCACGCCGGGCAGCCCGTCACCCTCACCGACGACGGCCGTGCGCTTCTCGCCTCACCTCGACTACCCAGGCCACCGGCAGCGTCGCCCGAGCGGCGGCCCGGAGCCTGGCCAGCTCCCTCCGCCCGTCGGCGCTGACCCCGCACCAGCCCACCCGCACAGGCCGTTTCCTGCCGCCGACCCGAAACCACCGATGCCCCAGTACATCCCCGAACTCCGCCCTGACACCACTCCGGACTTCCGCCTCGAAGGCTACGAAGCCGCCAATGACCGCGTCGTCGATCGCTTCCGGCTGCAGATCACCTTCGTGGAGCACTGCTCGACTGTGTTGGCCGAGCACCACACCAACGACGGCCAGCACAGCTACTACGTCATGCACGACGGGAGTGCCACCTGGGGCATGCCGGGTGCCCCCCAGATCGTCGCCCTGCACCTCAAGCGCGACATGACCGCGCGGACGTTCCGCTTCGACCGCACTGAACTGCCCCTGCCGGCCATGGCCCAGTCCTGGCTGATCGCCCGTGGGTGCCCCGAGACGGAGATCCTCCTGACCGAGGAGCTGGGCACCACGCCCGCCGACGCCGCCACGCGTGCGCTGGAGGAACGGCTGCGCCGGGACGGAGACCACTTCTCCCTCCTGCACAGCTACACCCACGACATGGGGCCCGTCGAGACCACCGTGCTTTTGCGGGCCCTCGACGAACGGGCGCCCATGCCCTTCCGGGTGCTGCTGGAACAGACCGACACCGAGACCTTCACGCACACCCTGCGCGAGGGCGGCTTCGCCACCTTCGAGGCCGCCACGACCTGGTGGGAAGCACACTGGAGCGGCGAACCCGCCTCGCTGTCCGCACCTGCCCCTCCCGCCTGCCAGAGCACCCAGCCTGTGGCCCAGGCGCGTCCCGTGCCGCCGACACCACCGCGCCGTCCCGGCCGCTGATGGCGGCAGCAACACCCGGTGATTATGGGGCGACTTCACGCCGCCTCGTCTGATGGTGGCGAAACATAGCACTCCATCCCCGGTTAGCGAAACCGGGGATTCTCCGCACTCTTGAAGCCGGCCCGCACAGGCAACTGTCCGGCCTGCATTCTCTGTTCCTACTTCCTGACATGGAGCTCAATTTCCCATGCGCTCAACCCGAATTGCGATATCCGCCGCACTGCTCGGCTCGCTCGCCCTGCCCCTCGCATCGGCTTCTGCGGCGACCGCAGCGCCGACGTCCGTCGCCACTGCGGTGCCCGCGTCATCCTGCACCAGCAGGCCGTACCTCCCGTGGGCGGTCCACGGCACCAACGCCGTGACCATCCGCAAGAAGGCGACGACCAAGTCCGCCGCCGTCGGCATCCTCTACAAGTCGCACAGGTTCACGGTGCACAAGACCACCAAGGGCGCGAAGTGGGTGTACATCACCGACAAGACCACCGGCGTCAAGGGCTGGGTTTCCGGGACCTACGTCTATCGCGACGTCCGCATGTGCCTGGACTAACCAGTCTGCCCCTCTCTCCCGAGCGGCCCTGAATCGCACTCGTCTGTAAGGCGGTTGGGCCGTGGAAAAGCCACGCCCTGTTTCCCCGAATCCAACGGAAAGGAATTGTGCTGTGCCTGACGCCGTCGACGTGCTGGGCGTCCTGACCGAGCAGATCCAATCCCGCTTCCAGATGCCGATTGCCGAGCTGCGACGCGCGGTAGTCGCCGCCCCGCAGGCCCACCCGGAAGCCACAACGATCGTGCGCTGGCACGGGCTGCTCACCGAGGCCCAGCAGGTGCTGAACAGGGCCGAAGACGCCCTTGCCCAAGCCCTCGCCCACCACGTCGACACGGTGCCCGACGGCGAATTCGTCGAGCTGCCCGAACACGTCATGCGGCTCGCGGACTCGGTGAACAGCGCGCACACCGTGCGGGAGGGACGCGCCATGACGGTGCGCCACCTCCTCGACCCTCAGGCGATCGGGAACCGCAGCCCGGGGGCGTGGCGCGGGACGGCGCCCACCGCCCGCCGGGGCCCGGCCCTGCCCACCACCGCACCGTCTGTGCCGGACACCGCGCAGGCCCCCGTACGCGGGGCGGCCCGGTGAGCGTGACCGACAAGACCTCCAGCCAGGACAGCCTGCTGGAGCAGACGTTCGGCGCCCCCGTGCGTGAGCTGTACACGCAGGCGTCCGGCCGCGATGCGTCCGCGGCGCTGCGGCGGGCGCTGGAGCTGCGCTCCTTCCTCGTGGTGGCCGAGGAGCAGGTGGCCTGGGTACGGGACCGCGTCCACGAGGCCACCGCCGCCGATCGTGACATGAGCGGGCTGTCCGCCGACGACCTGCGCTTCGACGCGCAGTGGCTGGAGGGGGCCCTGGCCGGGCGCAACGGCTACGTCGCCGCCATCGGCCAGCTGCTGCGCACCATGCCTCCACCCGAGCCGGTGCCACGCCGACCCGTACGGCTCACGCAGCCGACGACCACCACCGCCCTTCCGCCCGGCCGACATCCGAGCCGGGGCAGTGCGAGGGCCCCGACCGTGAAAGCCCCGATTGCCCGCACCTGACGCCACGGCCCAGACGATCGCCGAGCGCATCGAGGACCTGTACGCCCAGCCGCTGGCCGACCTCGGAACCTTGGCCGGCCTCAACCCCGACGGCAGCATGCTCGCCGCCCTGATCGCCGGCCTCACCGACCTGCAGTTCGCCGAGCGCAACATCGACTTCCAACGCCAGCGGCTGCTTCAACTGGCCGATCCGGAACGAGAGATCGGCACCTACGAGGCAGGTCACATCCTCGACTGCGCGCGCCGGATCTCCGACGCCGTCGCCACCCGCGACGCCCACGCCAAGACCCTGAGCGGCGTCCTGGCCAGCCTGCACCGCGTCCCCGCCCCGGACGCGGAGCCCGAGCCCGCGCGGGCCGCCCCCACTGCCGCACCGGTTCCCGCTCCCGCGCGTGCTGTCGCCCGTACCCGCTGACCCATCGCCCCGCCTGAGGAGATTCCCCCTTGGCCGCCACCGGTCTGTCCCGCACCACCCTGAACGACCTGTCCCGCGTCACCGAGAGCCTTCAGATGCTCGCCCCCAGCTGGAGCGTGTGGGTGCTGATGACCCTCGCCGCCCAGCCGCTGCGCTACAGCGAGGTCAAGGCAAAGCTCGCCCTGCTTGCGGACGGCCAGCTCCACCCGAAGCTGGGCAAGCTCGTCGACGCCGGTCTCGTCGAACGCACCGAGCACACCCCCCGGCACGTCACGTACGGACTGACCCGTCGCGGCGCCGACCTGATGCCCGTTCTGCCCGTGCTCGCCGCCTGGGGGGACACGCATCTGGAGAATCCTCTCGTACGGAACAAGGCCACCGGCGAGCTTCAGCCGCCGCAGCCGGTCGCGGTGGCACAGAACATCGAGGACACGATCGCACTGATCAGCCCGCGGCATTCCACGCCGCTGGTGTGGGCGCTGAAAGCCCGTGGGCCGGCGAGTGCCAAAGCACTGGCCGCCGAGGTCATGCCCCACTACAGCCTCAGCCGCGTCTACCCGCCGCTGCGCCAGGTGATCGACGACGGGCTGGCCGAGACCACACCGGCCGGCGACTACCAGCTCTCCGCCAGCGGGCGGGCCCTCGCCCCGGTCTACCAGGCGCTTTCCGCGTGGGCGGCCGGATACCCCCTCGCCGAAGCTACCCACTCTCTGTGGGGCCAGGCCCTGACACCGTCTTCCTCAGCCCGCTCGGGACCATGGCTGACCACCCAGTCCCGACTGCCCGCGCCACCGGCCGTGCCCGCCCCGGGCCAGATGGCCAAGGCTCCGGCCACACCGTGGCAGCCCGGCGACCTCTTCTCTCACCCGATACCCGCCCGCCCCCTGGCGATCTCTCCGGCAGGAGGCCCGCGCCGATGACCAGCACCGCGATCCTCAACCACCCGTACACCGGCCAGGTCATCAACACCCTGTCCCTGCCATCCCTGATCCGGCTGGTCAGCGAGATCGACGACAACGGCCCCATCAGCCACCGACGCGGCAGCCTCCAGGGCGCGTTCGGCGACCTCACCCGCCGCCAGCTGCGCTACGCCATCGACGTCGCCCGCGCACTGGGCCTGGTGCACTTCACCGACCACGCACCGGCCCGCTACCGGCTCACCGAAGCAGGCGAGGACCTCGCCTCGGTGTACGACACCGTCGCCCGTTGGTCCCGCACCCACCAATACCCCAACACGGCGAGGGGCTTCGTCACCCGCGTCCAGCACACCCTGAAACTGCTCGGGGACAACGGCGCCGTCCTCCCCACCGAGGCGGCCTTCGCGCTTGGTCAGCTGCGGACCACTCTGGCCGACTGGCTCCAGACGCATCCGCAGGTCCTTAACGCCATGGCATCCCGCTCCTCCCACGCGGCGGATGAGACGGAGCACGCTGCGTGAGAGCCCGTACCGGAAACCGGCCCTCCCACCGACCGGTTTCCCCCCTGCTGCGCAGTGTCTATCTCCCGCGCAGCATGGACGCCGCCGCGTTCGCCATGACGACGTACGGCATCCCCCTGCTGGTCCTCGCCACCACCGGATCCGCGGCCCTCACGGGCCTGGCCTTCGCCGTGGCTGGTGCCCTGGTCGACCGCCACGGCACCACCCGCGTCTTCCGCCTCGCGGCCACCGCCCGGGCCACCCTCGTCCTGGCCGCCGCGCTGCTCCTTGAGGCCCAGACGGGCGGGCTGGGGAAGACAGTCACGGTGATGGCGCTCGCCGCCGGCACCGGTGTGCTCACCGAGTTCAGCTACGTCGCGGCCGAAACCGCGGGCGGGCTGGCAAGCCGTACCGCCGGTGCGCGTGCTCACCGTGTGCAGTCGGTGCTCCTCGGCATCGATCAGACGGCGACCCTGGCCGGACCCGCGCTCGCCGGACTGCTCCTCGCCCACACCGGCGCCACCGGCATGCTCGCCGCGACCGCCGCCTTCTCCCTGCTCGCCGCCGCCCTCGCCTCCAAGCCGCACACCGACCAGCACGCCACTACCCCGGCGGCCGTACGGCAGGGATGGAAGACGGGCTGGCAGACCCTGCGCGCGCTGCCGGCACTCGGCTGGCTCGTCGCGGGGCTGACGCTGTCCAACCTCGCCGTCGGCCTCCTGCAGGCCGCTGCCCCGGTGATCGTCGTCCAGCAGTTCGGCCACTCCAGCGCCGATGTCGGCCTGCTCTGGTCGGCAGCCGCCGCAGCCTCCCTGATCGCGATCTGCCTGTGCCGCCACGTCATCGACCGCTGCGGTCTGTGGCCCGCCGGGGCCGTCTGCGCGACGATCACGGCCTCGGCCTGCCTCACCCTCGCCCTCACGCACACCTACCCCGCCTATCTGGCGCTGATCGCGCTCTTCATGGCTGGCGAAAGCGGCATGACCGTCGTGCTGCGCACCCTGCGCTCCCACCTGATCCCCGCCGACGTCTTCGGCAACACCCTCGCGGTGACGATCCTGCTGCTCCTTACGCCCTTTCCGGTCGCCGGCCTGCTTGTTGCCGCCATCCCGCCCAGCCAGCTCGGCCATGCGATCACCGCCTGCGCCGTCCTGCAGGCAATCGGCCTCGCCACCGCCTTCACCCGGCTGCGCACCCTCCCGGCCCTGCGCCCGTCAGCCGCCTGACCTCCACCTCGCACCCGCCTCGCCCACCCGTCCGCCTTCCTGGAGGGCTGCCCGATTCCCATGCCCCACGCCGTCAGGCAGCACGCCTGCCGCTTTCCGAACCTGTTGGCCTTCGCATCGACAGGCGAACGATCACGGAGCAGTTCCACGACTTCGATACTGAACACCCATACGTCTACCGCGCGTTGGAGCGGCTCACCGCAGACCGGATAGCGGCGGGAGTTACCCGCATCGGACTGAAGGCCCTCTTCGAAGCGCTGTGTTGGCGACTCCCGCAGGGCTTGCGAGGGCTAAACAACAACTTCACGGCCTTGTACGCACGCAAGCTGATCGCCGATCACCCCGACTGGGCCGGCGCTCTCGAACTCCGCCCCCGACGCACCCCCTGACCCGACGGCGAACCAGACCAGACCCACTCCCCTCACCGCAACGCCAATTTGGAGCACTCTGTTGCCGTTTCGCCCTGTCGTCCTGATCGTCGCCGCCGCTGACATGGAGGCCGAGGCATACCGCGCGTACTGCCTTGAGAACGTCGCCGCCCACTACGACGTCGTCCTGATCACCGATGCCGAACCGACGTGGGAACGCCCCTACCTTTTGGACTGGGAGGTCGCCGACCCGACTGACCAGGCGGCCCTGAGCGCCGCCGCCCTGGCCCTGGCCGAGCGGCATCCGGTGGCCGGGGTGATGACGTGGACCGAGTGGTACCTCGTGCCCGTGGCCCGCCTCGCCCGCCGCCTCGGCCTGCCCACCCCCGGCCCGGAGGTGATGCAGGGCTGCCGCGACAAGGCCACCTCCCGCGCCCTGTTCGCCCAGCACGCGGTGCCCTCGGCAACCTCGAACGGCGTCCGCACCGTTGCGGAGGCGGCCCGCGCCGCACAGCACATCGGCTACCCAATCGTCCTCAAGCCCGCTGCGCGTGCCGCGAGCGCCGGAGTGATCCGCGTCGACACCCCCGAAGAACTGCCGGACGCCTACGCCTTCGCCGCCCAGGCCGCCCGCTTCGGGGCCGAGGGCACCGAGGTGCTGGTCGAGGAATACCTCGACGGTCCGGAGGTGAGCGTCGAATGCGTTACCTACCACGGCACCACCACCGTGGTCGCCGTCACCCGCAAGACGGTAGGACTCCCGCCGTACTTCGAGGAGATCGCGCACGCCGTCGACGCCGCCGACCCGCTGCTGGCCACGGTTGCCCCAACTGCCCAGGCCGCCGTGCAGGCCCTCGGCGTCACCGACGGCGTCAGCCACGTCGAACTCCGCCTCGTCGACGGCCGCCCCCGGTTGATCGAGGTCAACGCCCGCCTCGGCGGGGACATGATCGGCCACCTCGTGCACCTCGCCACCGGCATCGACCTCGCCCGGGTGGCGGCGGACATCGCCTGCGGACGTGCCCCGGACCTCACCCGGACGCACAGCCGGGCAGCGGCGATCCGCATGATCTACCCCGCCCACCCTCACCGCACGCCACCTCACAGACGGCTTCGCCGAGCAGGCGCCGTGGCTGGAGCGGGCCCACTTCCACCGCGATGTCGGCGACCAGTTGATGCTGCCGCCGGACGGCGACCTGTTCACCGCCCGCATCGGGTTCCTGATCACCACCGGCCCGACCGCCGACGTGGCCCAGGACCGTTCCCAGGAGGCATACCGCCACCTCACTGTCCAGGTCGCCCCGCATCCGACCGCCGTCCCCGCGGACTCGGCCACGTGAGCACGACGACTGCTCACGCCCCGGTCCACGGCCGCCGTCTGCTGACGGGGTACTTCGCCGCGCTCGGGGTCGTGATGGCCGTCTGGGGCGCACGGATGCCAGCCGTCCAGCAGGCGGCCGACCTGAGCACCGCAGGTCTCGCCCTGGTCCTGCTCGCCGCCGCCGTCGGCATGGTCATCGGCCTTCACGTCGGCGGGCGTCTTGCCGCTCCTGCCCGGGAGCCGCTGCTGCTGACCAGCGGCGCAGCCGGCCTCGCCGCCGCCCTGGCGGTGATCGGCGTCTGTCGCACGCCGCTCACCCTCGCTCTGGGGGCGTTCGTGTTCGGTATCGCGCACGGTGTGCTGGACGTGGCTCTGAACGCCGCGGCGGTCCGCTACCAGGACCGACTCGGACGTTTCATCATGTCGTCCTTGCACGCCGCCTACAGCCTGGGCGCGCTCGGTGGGGCCGGACTCGCCGCTCTCAGCGCCCACACCTCCCACACCTGGCTGTTCGCCGTCACCGGCCTCGCCGTCGCCTCGGCTGCTGTGGCCATGGCTCCAGTGGCCCGCACCCTCGGCATGCTCGAGCCCACTACCCCCGCCATATCCCGGCGTACGCCGGACCCGAAGGACTCGCCGGGCTTGCCCCGGGCGCGCTTGTGGCTGCTGGGGGCACTGGCCGCAGCGTGTCTGCTGGGGGAGGGGGCCGCAGCCGACTGGGCGGCCGTGCACCTGCACAGCCTGGATGCCTCGACGGCGGTCAGCGCCTCCGCGTTCGCCCTCTACAGCGCGTCTATGGTCGCCGGAAGGCTCGCCGGGGACCGCCTCATCGCCCACTTCGGCGCCCCGATGGTCGTACGCATCGGGGCCGTCCTTGCCGCGGCCGGGCTCACAGCTGGCCTGGCCCTGGCCACCGTCCCGGCGGCCCTGGCTGGCTGGGCGGCACTGGGCCTGGGCCTGTCCGTCACCATCCCCAGCCTGATCACCGCCGCCGGACGCGGCGGCCCCGGCGCCGTCGCCACCGTCTCGGTCACCGGCTACGCCGGACTGCTCGCCGGCCCCGCCCTCATCGGCGCCCTCGCCACCCTCACCGCCCTGCCCCACGCGCTGCTGCTGCCCGCCCTCCTCGCAGCCGCCGTCGCCGCCCTGTCCCTCAAAGCCCTGGAGAACCCCACCCCTTGACCAGCACTTCCCTCACTCCGACCGGCGTGGACGCCGTGATCGCCGACTACAACGGTGTCGCCGGTCTGCAGCCCACCAACGCCATGTGGACCCGCCTCGCCGACATCGCCGAGTGGCCCAGCGGGCAACTCGACTCCTTCCAGGACGCCTTCTGGGCTCCCCGGAATGAGTACGACGCCGGAGAACTGAGCGATCTCGCCTACTGGGCCAAAGTCCTCGGCCACCACCCCAGCCCGCGGTGGCTGCGCACCCTACGCGCCGCAGACACCGCCATGTGGATCCGTACCGACAACCGCGTCCTCGACATCCTGCACCGCGCCCGCCAGCCGGGACTGCCCATGGTGCTCCTTTCCAATGCCCCGCACTTCCTGAGTGACGTCCTTGACGCCACCGACTGGCGGCGCGAACTGATGACCGACGCCCTGTACTCGGCCCGCCTGGGCCTGTGCAAGCCCGACCCGGCCGCCTACAAACACGCCCTGGCCGCCACCGGCATCGACGACCCCGGACGCGTCCTGTTCATCGACGACCGCGAGGACAACTGTCAGGCCGCCGCCGAACTGGGCCTTCGCACCCTGCACTACACCGGCCAACCCGCCCAGATGGAGGCACAGTTGCTCCGCCCCCGCCCAGCTGCGGTCTTCCGAGCACCCGCATACCCGCGCGGCACCAGCCGCTGACTGCCTCCCCTCCGCTCGACACCCCCACCCCGACCCCCAGGACCTTCGTGCCCGACACCGAAGAGATCGACGGCGACGTCTACGTGACCCCCCGCTACCTCGCCGGAACCACCTGGACCGGTGACCCCGCCCTGGCCCCGCTGCTCGCCCTGGGCTGGGACCTGCAGCATGGCGAGGACGGCAACGTCTACGTCACGGCCCCCGACCGCAAGGTCCGCCTCGGCTATCTGCCCGAAGGCCCCGACGACGGCCTGTGGCGAATCACCGCGTACGAGGACCCCTTCGCCCAGCCGAAGTGGGGTGCGTCCTTCAACAACATGTGCCCCACGGAATTCGTCACGGCCTTCACCGCCGCCCTCGCCGATGCTTACACGACCGGCCCGGCCGCCTACCTCCCCGAACCCGCCGACGACCCGGAACTGGACGCCTTCCGGGCCGTCGCCCCTCTCATCCAGCGTGGCTGGGCGATCCAGCACCCGAGGTGGGGCGTGCTGGAGGTGCGCACGCCCGACGGCCTGGCGAGCCTGGAGTACACCACCGGCCGACTCGACGCCGGCCAGGAACTGACCACCCTTCAGGCCCGCTGGTATCTGCAGGGCGGACCTGCCGCCGCCAGCTGGTACGCAACCGCCTCCACTCACACCCCTGTCCACCTCGTCACGGCCCTCACCACCTGCGTCTCCGACCCCGAGCCCCTGCCGCGCTGGAAGGACTCGATGCTCCACTACCTCACCGACCGCGCCCAGCTCACGCCCGTGACCCCTCCCGGACCCCCGATGCCGACCCCGCTCGACGTGCACCGCGCCGCCACCCGCCGCAGACCGGCCCCCACTGCCCGCAGTGTGCCGCGCTGGAGCACCAGCAGCCCGCCCGCCGCAGCCGTCGCCCCGCGTGCACCCGTGCGCCGCTGACCCATCGGGGCACGGGTGCACGTGACCCTTCAATTCCGGCCTACCGAAAGGACCTTGTGTCGCTCAGCCCTCTGGACGATCTCGACAATCATGACGTGATCGAGGTCCTCCCGCGCCACCTCGCCGGCCCCGGCATCCACGAGCTCGTCGACGTGTGGCACTTCCCTTTCGACCAGGACTGGACCCTCAACCGCTCCGAGGACGGACCTGCCATCGCTATCAGTCCTGGCATGCGGCTGCTTGCCGGACACATCCCGTCCGAGACCCACCCGCGAGGCCGCGAGTGGCTGGTCGCCGCGCACAAGGATCCCTTCCGACCCGCGACCTGGACGGCCACGCTCGATGCCAGCACCCCGGTCGAACTCGTCCGCGACTTCTACACCGAAGTCCTCGCCCTCTGCGAGGCCGATGCCCGGGGCGACGCGACCTGCTGCGCCCAGACGACGTTCGCCCGCAAGACGTACATCTGCCACTGCTCGCCGCCGGGTGGAGACACACGGTCAAGACGGACGGCACCCAGTACTTCCGCAGTTCGGACGGATACGGTGTGCTCGAACACGCCTACGTTCGCAAGAACCCGGCCGCACACGTCTGGTCCGCCTGGGGTGGACCACCGGACAACCCTCTGTGGAAAGCCACGTTCTCCTCCGCCGTCCCCGCCTCCCTGGTCGCGGCGTTCGCCTCGTCCCTGGCCTCCACCGTGGGCCTCCACCGTGCCGCTCGCGCGCGCCGTGTGGAGCGTTCCGGCCGAGACCCGCCTGCACCTCACCCTTCCCGAAGCCCGGACCGACTCAGTCGGCCACAAGCCCGGACTGCCGCTCAGCGGGGCACCTTCGCCGGCGGCCACCGCGTCGCGCACGAACGCCAGGGCCTCGGCACCGAGCACCGGCCCAATGCCCCTGTCCGGTTCCGGACTTCCTGCCGGCCGCCGCAGGTGACCGCCCCTGCGCCCCTTTCCGCTGTTGAGGAGCACCACCGCATTTGTCCCTGCACGCCCAGCACTTCTTCACCGAACTCCTCGACCTGCCCGTCCACGAACGACGGGTGATCGGCGACGCCTGCTACGCGGTGATCTCGCCCGACTCCCCGCTGCGCCTGCGCATCGAATTCGCCCAGACCATCCGACACCGCGAGTACGGCGGACTGCGCCTGAGCATCCTCCACCCGGATCAAGGCGTCCTCGACAACGCGTACCTGTCCTTCGCCGACCACAGCACCTTCACTGTGCGGGACTCCCGCACCGGCAGACAGCCCGGACACGACGGGTACGGCGTCATACGGGACTGGCACCACGACGACATCTCACCCTGGATCGGCGCGGCCCTCACGCCCCTGAGCCATGCCATCCAGGACTACCTAAACGTATGGGTTCCCGGACTCGCCCCGACCAGTACGGCCGTCGCCGAACGGGATCGGTCGGTGCAGCACGACACCGATCCTGCGCCGGCGCGAGGATGCTGGCTCACCGACGCCGACTTCCTCGCCCGCCTCCACCGCGCCACGCCGCTCTGGCTGGACATCGTCGACAGCGTCCTCGACGACGACTTCCCTCTCACCGAAGCCCTGACTGGAACCCGCGATCACGCCGCCCAACTGCTCGGTATCCCACCGGCATTCGGCCTCCTGATCGAAGCTGAGGCTGCCGCCCAGATCGTCCAGGCCGCCGGCCTGCCCGTCGGCTCACCTTTCGGCCCGGCCCTCGCCGCAGGCATCGACCACATCGCCGGCCTGCCCACCGAACAGCAACAGCAACTCGTCAAGGCCGCCGCCCGCCGCTGCGCCCTCACCACTCCGGTCCCCGCGAGCCTCCGGCCAGCCATCGCCCCACCACGGTCCTCCAATCCGGCGCGGCCGAGCCGGGGACGGTGAGCTGCTCACCGTCCCCGGCACACGGCAAGAGGCGGCGCCGTCCTCTGGACCACACCCGGCAGGCGTCTGCCACGCCGACATCGACACCGACGTCCAGAGCCTGTTGCCCGTCCTCGCGTCCACTCTGCGCCGGCACGCACCCACGTGCGACTTCGTATGCCACGCCGCCGACCAGTCGACCTGCTCAACATCGCTTCTCCCTGCACACTCCAGGAGCCATCCCTTTTGACCCGCATCGAATCCACTCGCCGAACTGCTTCGGCCGCTGTCGTGACGCTCGCCATGGCCGGAACCCTGATGTGGGCGCCGGCCGCTGTGGCCCAGGACCCCACCCCGTCACCGCCTACCGCGCTCAGTGCCACCGAGACCGGCGGCGTCGCCATCCACAAGAAGGACTCCGCTGGCGACGTCCTTGCCGGCGCCACGTTTAGCCTCTTCGACTCTGCGGGCCAGCAAGTCGGAACCGGCATAACCGACGCCGACGGCCAGCTGGCCTTCAAGGACCTGGCCCCGGGCGTCTACCGGCTCAAGGAGGTCTCCAGCGGCAGCCCGCTGCACGACGTCGTGGACGACCAGGACGTCATCGTCACCCCGGGTACCGACGCGCCGTTGACGATCATTGACCCCTTCAAGCCCGCCACGGTCACGCTCAAGGCCAAGGCCAGCAAGAGCGGCAAGCTGCTGCCCGGATCCACCGTCAACATCGGCACCGGCGACGAGGTCGTTCTCACCCTCACCACCGGCTCCAACGGCACCGCGTCTGCCAAGCTGCCCGTGAACAGCCGTACCGGAACCGCCTTCTGGGTCAAACAGACAAAGGCACCCGAGGGATACGACCTCTACAAGCCCTCACGTGCCTTCACTGCGAAGCCCGGCGCCCCGGTCACTGTGACCGTCACCAACGCCAAGACCGCCAGTACGACACCGACGCCCACAGCCACCCAGACGCTGTCCGGCAAGCCGACGCAGGACACCTCCGGCCAGGGCGACAGCACCGTCTCCTCGGCCCCCTCCACCGCCGACTCGACGTCCGACGCCACGATCGCGGACAAGCCCGCCGCGAGCACCCCCGCCACTACACCCGAAGGCACTCTCGCCCACACAGGAGCCGACGCCACCCCCTGGCTGATCGGCGGCGCCGCACTGCTCGTCGCCTCCGGCGTGGGCGTGGTCGTCGCCACCCGCCGACGCCGTACTGAGGCCGACGCACTCGAGAACTGACTCATCTGAGCCCGCCCGCCATGAGCCCCAGGCATCCACCGGATGCCTGGGGCTCATGCACATCCGGACACATCGTGGGCTGTGCTCAATCCCGCTTTAGCCTCGGCCGCTGTCAAGGACGGTAAGCGCAACCGGCTGATCGTCCCCGAACCCCTTATCCAGGTGCAGTCCGGTCGATACGATCTCTGGACGGGCACGACGGGGCAGGTCGGAGCGGGGGATGCAATGAGCGGCAAGTCTGATCCCTTTGAGGCGTCCGCAGCGGCACTCGGCTACCTGTACCAGTTGCGCATGGCTTTGCTGGTGTGCGTGGAGCATCTACAGACAGGTTTCGACTGGACGGTTGCCATTGAGGCCGGGGACGACATCGAAACCGTGCGCGGCGCGTCCACAGACTGGTGGCAGCTCAAGCACCGCGCCCCCGGGACGCGGATGACCGATGCCAGCAGCGACCTCTGGAAGACGCTACGGATTTGGGCTACAGCCGTTTCCGGCCAGCAGATTGACCTGGAGCGGGCGAATCTGTTTCTGCTGACAACCGGTATCGCGCCTGAGGGGACCGTCGGGTCCTACCTGGCGCCCAGTCGGGCAGGCGGACCACGGAACGAAGCAAAGGCCCTGACGCTGCTGAATGCGGCCCGCGGCAACTCTGCCGCGAAGAGCCCGACCGCCCTAGCCAACTTCGCAGCTTGGGACGCTCTGGATCAGGATCAGCGGTTAAACCTGCTCAAACGCATCCAGGTACTCGATGAAGCCGACAACATCATGAAGGCGGGTGACCAGCTGCAGGGCCGGGCCGCCCTGGTTGTCGGTCACGCCCACGCCCAAGCCTTCCTTCAGCGCTTGGAGGGCTGGTTCTTTCAGCGCTGCATTGCCCACCTGGCAGGCAAGGGATCCGGCCCGGTCACCGGAGTCGAATTCGATGACGTCTTTGACCAGCGCCGTAACCAGTTCCGGCCCGACAACCTTCCCATCGATGCCGACGTCGTCGACCTCACCGGCGAGGTCACCGAGCACACGGAGAAGACCTTTGTGCGCCAGCTGACGCTCGCCGGTATCGGCAACCGCCGGATCCGGATGGCAGTCAGGGACTACGTCCGGGCATATGAACAGCGCTCTCGGTGGTCCAACGAAAACCTTCTGCGCCCCGGCGAACTCGGCAACTACGAGCGGCGCCTGGTCGAGGAGTGGGAGAGACGCTTCAATGTCATGGTCGACGACCTCGGCGAGGACGCGGCCGAAACGGAGATGCGTGCACAGGCGAAGAAGATTTATGCCTGGGTCGAGCAGGACGCCCGGACTAGAATCAGGGAGGGCTGCGACGAGGCGTTCGTGACGACGGGCTCCTACCAGATGCTGGCCGACGAACAGCGTGTCGGCTGGCACCCAGACTTCGAAGCCCGGTTGATGGCCCTACTGGAGCCGACGGTGGGCCGATGACCGCACCCGTCGAGTTCAGCCGCGAGGAACGGGCCCTGTTCAACCCAGCGTTCATGGCTCTCGTCAGCTGCCGCGCCGTACAGGGACACCAGCGCGACGCGGGCTCCTGCCCGCTGCCCATTGTGGTCACTGCCGCGGTGATGGCTCTCCAGCCAGCTATTCGGACGATCCTGCCAGGAACGACGAGGGCGAGCCTGCCCAAGTGGGCTGAGGACAACCAATCCGTCCGTGTCCTGATGGCAGCCAATGCACCCAGCCTGGCCGCAATGGTCCGCCCCGGCATCCTTTTCGCGCTGCAGACGGATCTGCTCAACCTCGATGAGAGCGCACGACTGACCCTGCGCCGCCGCGCGATACCGGCAACGATCACCGGCACGTCAGATACCTTCGTCGCGATTCAAAAGACGGCACACATGCTCGGCCGCTGGCTGCCCACCGGCGGAAGTACCGCCACGACCCTGACCTTGCTCGGAGTGCGCCCGTGACTTACCAGATCAAATCGCTGGCCTTGTACGGATACCGCCCCGGGCAGATGCGAGTCCTTGCACTCCACCCAGGCCGCCTCAACATCATCACTGGCGACTCCCGCACGGGTAAGACGTCGATCTGGACCATCACCGACTACTGCATGGGTAGTAGCGACTACCCCGTTCGCGCCGGCAAGGTCCGCGACTGCACGAGCATCTTCGCCCTGCAACTGGTGCGCGGCGACCAGCAGCTGTTTATCGCCCGTCCGGCTCCCGAGAACAGCACCACTCCCGCTCCCCGGCTATGTCTGCAGTTCCAGAGCGCGGGCGCACCCCCGCTGCCCCGAGACGACATCGACTTCACCTTCCCACTGGATGCCGCTCGCCGCCTCCTCAGCGAGTTCTGCGGCATCGACCGGACCGTCCGTATCCCCGCAGCACGCGGCACCACCATGTCGCCGTCCATTCGCCACGCCCTGTTCTTCTGCCTCCAGGCACAGAACGAAATCGCCAACCCCGACCACCTCTTCCACTCCCAGGGACATGAGTGGCGGCCGCAGGCCATCCGCGACACGCTGCCCTACTTCCTGGGCGCAGTCGATCCCGAACAGGCCATACGCCATGCCCGCCTCAGACAGTTGCGCACCGAACTGAAAAACGTCGAGCGGCAGATCATGCAGGGCGCCCAAGCTGCTCCCGCGCCCGGACAGGCCCGTGCCCTCATAGCCGAGGCCGAGAGCGCAGGTCTCCTGCCTGCACCGGTCGATGACACCATCAGTCTCGACGAGGCACTGAGCATCCTTGCGGCCGTTCTTACCCATGCTCCTGGTGAACTCGGATACCCCGACTCCACCGACCACGCTGCCCTGTTGGACCGCGAGCGACAGGAATTGCGCTCCCGCCATCAGCAGATCAGGGCGCGAATCACCGAGTTCCGCCAGACCCTGGCCGAAGAGAGCAACTATCTGGTTCAGGCCAGGGATCAGCGAGAACGACTCGCCTCCCTCGGTCTGCTGGGGACCGCAGTTGACGGCACCGGCCAGCACTGCCCCGTATGCGACAGCGTAGTCTCCCCGGCACAGCAGACCATTCAAGCGATCCGTGAGGATCTGGAGCGTCTGGACTCCGACGTCGCCTTCGTTAGCGACGACACCCCTCTCGTCCAAAGCATGATCGCCGCCGAGGAAGAGCAACTTCAGCAACTGCGCGCCGAAGTGGTCCGCAACCGTGAGCAGCGCCAAGCACTCGACGCCGGCGTACGGGAGGCGGCCCGCTACCGCAGCCAAGCTCTGCGCGCGGCTTCCGTCCAAGGCAGGATCAGTCTCTTTCTCGAAAACGCGGCCCGAGCGGAACACGCTCCTCCGATCACCGACACGCGCGAGGAACTGAATCGGGAAATCACGGACCTTGAGGAGGTACTCGGCTCAGACACGCAGGCCGACCGGCTCTCCAGCTGCCTCTCTTTGATCAACCAGAAGATCGCGACCAAGGCCCGCACACTTGGCCTGGAACACTCGGAACACCCCGTGCGGCTGGACCTGCGCCGCCTAAGCATCGTCGCCGACACTCCTCGCGGCCCGGTGCCACTGAGCGACATGGGTAGCGGCGAGAACTGGCTGGGTTACCACATCGCGGCCTTGCTAAGTCTGCATGAGTGGTTCGCTGAACAGGGACGCCCCCTGCCGCGCGTCCTGGTCCTAGACCAGCCCTCTCAGGTCTACTTCCCTTCCGACTACGACGGCCAACAGGTGGATCTGGCCGGCGAGGACCGCACCTCACTTCTGCGGGTCTACCAGGCCATCAATGACACCGTGAGCCACCTCGACGCAGGCTTTCAGGTGATCGTGATGGAGCACGCGGACTTGGAAGACGACGTCTTCCGCACTGCGGTGGTGGAACGCTGGCGCGGCGGGCGCGCGGCTCTCATCCCACCAGCCTGGATCGACCAAGGCGACTGACCCACCTCTGGGCGAAATTGCTGGCGGCGCAGAATTCCAACGCCCGGCGCGCTCGATGATGAACCTCGCAATGGAGGCACAAGTGCCACTGATGTGCCCTCGCTGCTGAGAACGTGCCACGAAATCTGAGACCCCACAATCGTCAAGGACACCAGTTTGTCCGTTGCCAATGAAGTCAGCCGGGCGGAAGATCCCGGCCTGCGACGACTAACTTCCATGGCAAGGCGGTCCCGTGTCGCTGAGCGGCTCCAGCCCGCTGCCACCTGCGACGACTGGAGCCGATGGCAAGGAATGCCATGGGCTGGGTTCGATGCAGCGGTCACCAGTTCGCCTGGGGCAGACAGGAAAGATCGCGGAAGGACTGGCCAACGCTTCTGGAGCATGTCAACGTGGACGCCTTCCCGGAAAATACCAGGTCAGAGAGGTGATGCCGGTGACCGTGGAGGTTGCCCAGCCCGGATTTGCCGCGACTGCCGAGGTCCTGAGACTGCGCTCCTGGAACCTCGGTCCGGGCCAGCCGACGCTGGTGACCGACCAGTTCACGGACGCCGACTTCAAGCTGGTCGTGGACGACCGCGCCGATGTCCATGTGAACAGCAAGGACGGGCGGTTCTACCTCGGGTGGTTCCCGACGGGTCGTCCCGGCACCGACGGTGAGGGCTGGGTGATTGCGGTCACCGGCACCGCGAAGGTCCGCGGGTACCGGATGTCGTTCGACACCGAGACTCCGGCGGCCATCGTCGCCGCTGCCGTGGCCCAGGTCCTCGCCACCTCCCAGCCGCTCTGAACAGCGGGGCCGACGCCACACCACCGGGCGCCCTGCGCGCCGCATACCCTGCCCAGCTTCGGGACACCCTTGTCCGCTACCGCGAGGAGAACGCTGTGGACGAACCGCATCTGCACGAGATGACCGTCGGCGAACTCGTCGATCTTCTGGCCGCCTGCGACCGTGAAGCGACGGCCCGGCTCGCCATCAACCCGCTCTTTCCCATGGCCCACCGTATCGGCGGGGTGATCGCTGCCCAGGATGAGAACGGCGACCCGCTGGTCTTCATCACCGAGGCCAAGGACGCCGAGCAGGTCGGCCACCTCCCACCGGACGTCGCCGTCGAACTCACCTGGCACGAGCCGACCGAGGCTCCCGCACGCCGCCGTCGCAGGGCGACCGGGCCACGCGACGACGGCAGCTGAACCACCAACGACCCTACGGAGGCGCCCCTGCACCCGCACGACCCCCACGACCCTGCCCACGCCGACCCGCAGGAGGCGGTGTACTCGGTCACCCCGCGCCACCTGGCCGGCGACGACGGCGCGCTCGGCGAGCGGATCGGCGACCTGCTGACCGGCCTGGGCTGGCGGCTGTGGCCGACCTCCCGCCACACCCTGCTGTACGTGAGCCCGGACGAGCTGCGCGGCGCCGAGTGGATCCTCGCCAGCTACCCCTCTGAACTCGGCGGACTGCCCGTGGCGTGGCAGTTGTCCGCCCGTCCGCATGCCGCGAGCGCCCTGACGGAGTGGAACGCCTACTTCACCACGGGCGTCCCGCACGAGGCGCTTGCCGACCTCCTCGTCGCGCTCGATGCCCGCGAGGCGCCCGACACCGGGTTCGACGGGCCTCAGGCGGTCATGGCCGCGCTCGTCTCACAGGGCTGGATCCGGGACGTGGACCGCCCCGCGACCGCGGCCACGGACCCCGGCTTCGCTTCCAGCGTGTCGCTGGAGGAACTGCCCAAGCTCATTCAGGACGCCGACCCGCGCCCCGATCTGATGGGCTGGCAGGCGTGGGCGGAACCTGTTTTGGGCGCCCCCTACTTGTGGTGCGCCAGCTTCAGCGCCAGCGTCCCGCACGACCTGGTCGCGGCCTTTGCCGCCTCGCTCGCCTCCCCGGTCCCCGTGCCTCGGCGCACCCTGCCCGAGGGCGCGCAAGGGCGGCTCACCGTCGTGCGCCGTGACTGACGACGACGCCTCCTCATGCCGGCCGCCCCTCGCCCCGGGCGGTCGCTTCCGCTGCGAAAGGACACCGATCTGTCGGTTTCATACCTGTCCCCTGGACGACTTCGCGGTCGCCAATGCCATCGCGGCGGCCGGGCCGGGACGTCACTACCTGCACGTCATTCGGCCGCTGGTTGCCCAGGAAGTGCTCGCCGAACTCCTCTACCTGGGCGGCAACACCCTTGTGCTCGGGCCGGTGAGCATGGAGCGCTTTGATCGCCTGACGCGCCTGGTAGACCGGGCCCTGGAGGATGCGGGTAATCGGTGCGGGCCGTCGGTGCTGTCGCTGGTGTCCGATGCCCCCACCGACTCGGGCCTGACCCGGACGGTGACCCGGTACATCATCGAAGACGGGCAGTGCACCGAGGCCGGAGAGCTGAACGTGCGCGAGTACGGCGAATGCGCGGTCACGCTCGCCCGCGTCGAGGCTGACAGAGCGGCCGAGGAAGCGCGCACGCTCGCCACCCTGCCCGGCCGTTTCGACTTTCTCTGACGAGCCTTTCGTCACCCACCCGCCCCACACTGACCCTTGGAGGTCTGCTTGCCCCTGCCCATGATCCGGCTGTCCATCTCTCCCACGAACGGGACCGCTCATCACGGCGTCCTGATCGGCACCGAACCGTTGACGGTGTGCGCTACGCACTCGACCGATCTCGCACCGATCGCGGAGAACACCACGCACTCTTTGTGTCAGAGCTGTACACGTGCTTGGCTGATCCTGACCACGCAACCGCACCCCGGCGGCGAACGGGATCTCCGGCCCGCCGCAGGCACCGGCAAGGGCGCCACCGCCCACCTGCCGATCCCCGGCCATCTGCTGGGCTACTGCGGCAAGTCCCTTGACCCTCGCTCGACTTCGGCCCGCCGGATGTGCGCCAACTGCTCGGCGCTTGCGGCGGCTTTGGAGCGCTTCCACCGGCTCGCGGGCGAGGTGAGTGTGTCCTTCGACGGATCCTGCCCGCGCGACGAGGACCTGCTGCGGGCACCCAAAGGCCACGCCAATCTTGTCACGGGACACCGCCGCCGCGCCGCGACCGGCACCGGCCTGTGCGACACGCGCTGGCCGGACCGAACCCCGAGGCCACCAACGAATGCGCCCCCTGCCACCGAGCATGGAGGACCGAGCGCGACCGGCGGACCGCCGCACTTCCCCACATGAGGGCACGTGCCCGCTGGTGGGACCAACGCCGTGAACTGGACACCTTCCAGGGCCGTGCCGATGGCCTCAACTCCGGCGACGCCTATACGCTCTCCGGCTGCCCGGACCAGCACCACGTCCTGACCGTGACCCACCCCGGCCGGGGTCGGCGACTTGCCGTCCTGGTCTATGTCCCTGCCGCCGACGAGATCGTGGAACTGGGCCTTCACCCCGATCGCCTGCTTGCCATCGAACGGCCGCACACGCCGGAGGCGGGCATGCCCACGCTGCCATGACCCCCTGTAGCGGCACGCACCAGCCTGCTCTGGACGCGCCGTGCCTGACCGCCGCGCCACCCAAAGGGCCCAGTTTCCTCACCTTCGTCAAGGTGAGGAAACCGGGCTCGGTTTCGTTGCGCCAGGCCGTGCCGTTCCGTCTCGGTGCTCACAGGAACCCGGAGGATGTGGGTGGCGTGGGGTCGTTCCTACGGGGTGGCAGGCGCAGTGCGAGCTGTTCGACGTAGTGCCGGACATGGGGCGGCATCGGCTCGGGCAGAGCGTCCAGCGGGAACAGACGAAGGGCCTGCCCCTCGCCGAGGACCAGCTCGCTCTCGGTGCCGTCCCAGACTGCGGCGAACACGTGGGGTGGCGTCTTGCCCTCCTCGTAGGCGGTGACAGCCACTTCCTCGATCACCGTCGGTACGATGCCAGTCTCTTCCAGCAACTCACGCAGGACCGTCTCGAGCGGCGACTCGTCCGCCTCACGTCCGCCGCCGGGAAGCGACCAGCGCCCCGGCCAGCCGATGCCGGCCTTGTCGTCCCGCAGCTGCAGCACGACCTCACGGCGCGGTGTAGTGACGAACGCGAAACACCCGCGGGTCTTCGTGGGACGGTCCACCACGCCGGTGACCTCTCTTCGTACGACAGCGTCCGGATGGCCCACGGCCGAAGCCGGAGCCGGAGCAGGGCCCTCGCCGTGTGCAGGGCCCTGCAGCACGGTAATGCTGGATGACGAACGCCCCGTTCTCCACTGCCTGGCAGCGGGGAGAACGGGGCGCGACGGAGCGTCGAGTGTCAGCGGGCCTGCGCCGCCTGGACGGCGTCGGCGAGATGGGCGTCGACGAGGGCGGGCGCCCCGGACAGGACCACCAGAATCGTGCCGGTGCGGATCGCCGTCTGCTTGACGACGCTGCGCTGCCCGCCGACCGCGTAGGTGAGCAGCTGGCTCCACTGCTCGTCACCCAGGTCCGGGGCGGCCGTCTGCTTCGTACCCATGTCGATGACGATGCTGCCCGACACGAGCTGGTACGTGGGGCAGGCGGTCATCGCGTCGAAGATCTCCCCGATGCCCTGCGAAAGCTTCGTCGCGGTGTCGCTGTACAGCTCCTCGGACACCTCGGAGTCGCTGCCGCCGGCGTAGGTGAAGGACGCCTTCGCCTTGCGGGGGAAGGACAGGCCGGTGCCGGTGGCCGCGCTGCTGCCGAGCTTGGCCAGTGCCGGGCAGCCGATCACGGTGACATCGTCGTGCGTGGCCGGGCGCTGCGGCTTGCGGCTGTAGCCCTCGCCGAGGTCGCTCTCGTCAAGGAGCCGCTTGCTCAGTGCGGCCGAGGACAGCGGCGCAGACGCTGCGGTATTCGAGCCCACCTTGCGCGGCGCGGCGGTTGTGGGGGAGGCCGGCTCGGCGGAGGTGGTGCTGCCCGTCGAGCAGCCGGTCAGAACCAGAGCGGCGAGAGCGCTGAGGCTGAGGACGGTCGTGGTGGGAAGGCGCATGCGAAACCCCTAAGTGGCCTGCGAAGCGGACAGGTTGACTGCGCCGGCCCGCCGGGCACCGGCAGAGAGAAGGGGAGTTGGGGTTTCAGGGGTTTCGCCGGCTTCAGTGGCCGAGGTGGAGCAGGCCCTCGTCGAGGGTGGGGTGGAAGTGATCGACCGGACCGGAGTTGCGGTTGAACCACACCGGGTCGAGGCGGGGCTCCGGCGTTGTGTGGCCGGCCCGGCAGCGCAGGTGGATCGTGTCGTCGCACATGCTGAAGATGATCCAGTCCCGGTATGCGCCGCACTCGGGGCACGAACGGACCTCGCCGTCGATGACGAGTGGCTGCTGCCAGCGCATCATCAGGCCCTCGACCTCCTGACGCGAGGGGACCCGCAGATCCGGCGGCAGAAAGTCGGGCACCACCGCCTCTGCGTCGGGGTCCGAAGCCTGATCAGCAGGGGGTGCCGGAGGCTGGAAGCCGGGATGCGACTGCATGGTGTGCAGCAGGGCGTGGCCGGCACGCTGGGCTTCACGGAATTCACGGTGGGCACGAGCACGTCCGAACATCCGCTCTCCTTCTCTTCGTCTGACAGGCCACAAGGAGGGTGCCTCATGCACCTGACCTGCTTCAACTCTCAGACTCCGTAATTAGCGGGCCTTGCCCGGACCCTCGCCGCGGCCCGCTGCGGGCTTTGTCGCACGCCCCGGCGTACTGGCCGAGGTAGGGATGGAGTCGATGGGCATCGTGGTCGAGTCGGCGGGCAGATCGGCCATGCGGCGCAGCCGCCACACCAGCACGTCGCTGATGGAGTCGGCGGTGCCCAGCTCTCGCCGCGCGGCGGCCTCGGCCAGCAGCACCGCCGGATCGTGGCCGGCGCTCTCGGCGTCGGCGAGGGTGGCCGCGAGGGCGTACCAGCCCGGCTCGGCCAGGATCTGCTCGGCCAGCTGCGGCACCGTCGCTCGTAGGCAGGCGGCCTGCTTGTGCCGCAGTGGCTGCGACAGATGCCGTCCCCGCTGGTACAGCACCCCCAATGGGATGCCGGCGGCGGCCTGGTAGGCGGCGCGCAGGTGCACGGCGGCCTGGCGGGCGGCGGCGGCCTGCTGGGCGTGGTTCTTCTTCGCGTGCCAGTGGGCTGCGGCCGTGACGAGGAAGAACGCCATGTCGATCAGCATCGCCGTGGTGGCTCCGTCCTCTCCGCGGCCGAGTGCGGGTCCGCTGTAGACGAGGTCGCGGGCGGCTTCGCGCAGGGCGCGGTCGTGCCCGCGTTCAGCTCGTACGTGGGAGCGGGTGGCCCGTTCGAACGCGAAGGCCGCATCGCGCAGTTGGGTACGGGTGTGGGCGGCTGAGGTCTGGGCGAGTGCGTCCAGGATTTCCCCGGCCGCCGCGATCTGCGCGGCCACCGCCGCGTCCTGGCCGCCGTCGATGACCAGCACCGCCTGCCATACGGCCGTGGCCGCCCGGCGCCTGGCCGTGGCCGGGCCGCTCGGCGCCAGGGGGGTGGCCTGGTCCGAGGACGTGTCGGCGCTCGGTGAGGGCGTGCCGTTGGAGAAGCGTTTACGGATACGGGGCAGGGACAGGTCGGGGGAGAGGGTGGAACCGGCGTAGAAGACGGGCTCCTGGTCTTCGTTGCGGTCGTCGGGGAGCGCGACTTTGTAGCCGAGAAGGTCGCCGGAGGGAGCGACGCGTTTGTGGATCAGTACGCCGGCGTCGGCCAGGCGGTCGAAGAACTCCTCCTCACTCGTGGCGCCGGCAACTGCCTGCCGTACGGTCTCGCGCAGTTCCTCGCGGGCGGGGCGCTCGCGGCCCTCGCGTTCGGCCTTGTGGCGCTCGGCGCTGGTGGGGCGTTTGGCGGCGGTGCCGTCACCGGTGTTGAGCTGCTTGAGCCCGTACTCGGCTTCGATCAGCCTGGCTTCGGCCTGGGACCGGGCGGCGTCATTGTTCAGCCGTGGCCGGCGGCGGTCCTCGCGGACGAGCGTGGCGATGATGTGGATGTGGTCGTCGGCGTGCCGTACGGCGGCCCAGCGGCATGCCGCGTCGTCGCCATCGGGGGCGATGCCGGTGGCCGCGACCATGCGCCGGGCGATGTCGCCCCACTGTTCGTCGCTGAGGATGGGGTCCTCGGGGGCCGCCCGGACGGACAGGTGCCATACGTGCTTCTTGGGCCGACGGCCTTTGGCGAGGGCTTCGACGGGCATGTCCAGCAGCTGCTGGAGGTCGGCGTATGTGGCGTTCGGGTCGCGGCCGGGGTCGGGGGCGAGGCTGTCCCAGGCGGCAACCAGGTGGGGGTCGATGTGCTCCTCGTGGGTGCCGGGCCCGTAGAGGTAGTAGAGCAGGCCGATGGTGCGTTGCCCGCGATCGTGGACTCGGGGAATCATGCCGCGGTGGTCTCGGTCTCCAGGTAGTGCCGGGTGAAGGCGTCCACGCGGCGGGCCGCGCGGGTCACGGCGTCGAGGACCGCCACCGTGTTCGGGGCGTCCGCACCCGAGTTCAGGGCCTTGGCCACCTGATTGACGTTGTTGCCGATGTGTCCGAGGTGTCGGCGCAGGGCGAACAGCTCGTTCAGCACTTCGCGTTCGGTGGCGATCTCGGCGGCGGTGCGGTCGAGATCGCGGGCGGCTTTGAGAGCGGCGTGGGCAAGGAAACTGGCGACGCTCATACGGCACGCGGACGCTGCACGTGCGAGCAGCTGGTACTCGTCGTCGTTCATGCGGCAGCTGGGCTGGCGCACGCGCTTGTGCTCGTCACGCAGGCGCTCGCGCTGCTGCACGTGCGGCTTCGACGGTGCGGTGTGGGCGCACTGCTCGGTGTGGCAGGTATGCGTGTGCTCTTCCCCCGGACGCGAGCCGCCCTCGGTCGCGTCCTGCTCGTTCGGCGCCCCCTGGCGCCGGACTTCTCCCGCCACTTCAGGGGCGGGGGAGGCAAGAGCATTGCTCCCGACGGGAGCAATGCTCTTGCGATAACTTGCTCGCTCAGTAAGCGAGTTGGGGACCGGTTCATCCGGTGTGGGAGTGGGGCTCGTAGTCGAGTTCGTCATCGGGTGCGGTTCCTGGTGGCGCGGAGGCGGTGCTGGATTTCGGCGGCGAGGTCGACCATCGCGGCCGGTCCGTCGAGGACACGGACGCACGTTTCGGGTGTGTCCTGGACGAGCCACTGGCCGTTCGGGGCGAGCACGGCCGCGTACAGGAGCTGGTGGCGGACCAGGACGTCAGCCCAAGCGGCCGCCTCGGCGGTCGTGGGGGCGTACGTCCGCGGATACGAGGGTCGGATGGCGTGTCCTTCGTTGTGGAGGGGGCGGTGGGGCCGCGGAAAAAACGGGCCCCCCCCCCCGGGGTTTTTTGTGGGTTGGGGGAAACACGGCGAATTGGGGGTTAGACCCCCCCCCGGGCCCCGGGGGACGTTCGGGCGCACACCCCGG
>NZ_JBIRRV010000012.1:54939-94495 GCF_044333925.1 Streptomyces sp. NPDC020898 | reverse complement strand
CGGGGCCGGGGGGGGGGGGGGGGGGGCCGTCGGGGGGGTTCGGGTGGGGGGGGGTGGGTTGGTTTGGGTGGGGGGGGGGGGGGGGGCGGGTTTTCGGGCGGGCCCCCCACGGCGGTTGAGTGATGCGGAGTGGCCTGACCTGCGTCTATGGGGGTGTCAGCCGCACTCGGGGCAGCGTGCGAAGTGGCGGCTCATCGCGCGGGCCATGTTGTGCTTGACCGTGATCGCCTGCTTCGCGCTGGTCTTGGCCGGAGGGGTACCGGCTTTGCGTTCGGCGTAGACGGTCAGGAACCTGATGTCCTTCTCGAAGTCGGACCTGATGCGCGACATGCGCGGGCACGTCTTCACCGTGCGCTCCTCTTCTTTGCGTTGGAGGTGGCCGTTTCGTGCCGCAGGCGTTCCAGGACCGGCGTGAGGCGGTCGTTGCGGATGCCGATGCCGTGGGCGCGCATGATCTCCCTGAGCTGGGTGCGCGTGACCTCGGCGTTCCCGTCCCTCTCCAGCAGCTCGGGCACGTGGGGGCGGAGCTGGATGACGAGTTGGTCCACACTCACCTTCCCCTGCCTGCGGGACGGCTTGCCGTGGCCGCCTCGGGACCGGTTCCGGAATGCGTTTGGCCTCCCGAGGTCGGGGACCGCGTGGGGACGGGGACGGTCCCCACCCGACTCGGTCCCCGTTCCGGGGTCACCGTGGTCCCCACTGGGGACCAGGTGGGGACGGTCCCCAGTGGGATCGGTCCCCGTTCCGGCGTCTGGGACATCGTGGTCCCCGTTTGAGACAGGCGTTGGGGACGGGCTATCCGGACTCGAAGCTGCGGTTTTGTCCCCGACTTCCCCGCTCGTTTCTGCGCGGTCCCCGATGTTGTCGGTCCCGGGGACGACCTTGTCCCGGTCCCCGTGCGCGGGATCCATGTTCCGGTCCCCATTCGATTCGCGGTCCCCGGTTTCGGGGACCGTGTGGGGACGGTCCCCGATCGCGGAGGACGCCGTCCCCGCCAGCAGATCCGCAGGGTCCGCTTCGGGACCGTCCCCATCTGGTGCGGTGCACGCATCGGGGACCGCGAGCGTGCGACCCGCCTGGTCCCCCTCTGCTGTCCCGTCGGCGATGGCCAGAAGGACAAGACCGTGGTCTTCGTGGTGCTCGTCTTGCGTCAGCAGCGTCCAGGGCGAGGGTAGGTCGATGGTGGCGAGCGCGGTGGCATGCCGGTGGGCGGCGAGCTGGTCCAGGAGCGCGCGCCGCTGCTTCAGGTCGGTGCCGACGCCAGCCCGTGCCAGGGCCTTGGACAGCTGACGGGTGATCCGCCGGCCCCGCCAGCTCTCACGGCTTTTGGCGGAACGTTCCGCCAGGCGGGTGGCCAGGGCGACGGCCTTGGCGGTGGCCCGGTCGCGGGTGATCTGGGCGGCGTCCCGGTCGCGTTCGGCGATGCCCAGGCGGGAGAGCAGGCGCTCGCGTACTTCCCGTCCGAGGGTGGCCAGGATGCTGTGCGAGGCGGCGCCGGGCTTACGCAACCGCAGCTCGATGCCCATGGCCTGGTGCCAGAGCATCGCGGCCATGACCGGGCCGACGAATGCCCGCACGGTCCCGCCCACCGGTCCTGACTCGGCGTAGGCGGGGATCACCTGCACGCCGGTGATCATCCAGACGAGCATCCCGGGCAGGCCGGGCGCGCCCTGAGTGTTGAGGTTTTGGCGAGCCATCAGTGCGGTGGCGAACAGCGCGAGTTCGGCGGCGGCGAACATGGCGGCGCGCTCGGCCGTGCCGGCCATGTCGAGGTAGTCGGCGGCGAAGCGCCAGCTGGTGTCGGCGCTGTAGGCAGTGCAGCCGAGCGCGGCGAGGGAGGCGACCCACACCGCCGGGGCGGACGACCGCGCCGTTCCGGCGCGGGCACGGGCCCGACGGACCAACCATCCGCCGGCCAGCATGGCGAGTACTGGCAGGGCAGCGGCGACGATCATCAGGGGGGAGGGTTCGAAGGGGGCGGCAGCCAGCGGTATGTCGGTGGGGCGGGTCATGCTGCCTTTCCGAGTGCGGTGATCAGGGCCTGGGTGTGCACCTGGCGGGGCACGGGAGAGACGGTGGCCTCTTCCTCGTCCTCGTCCTCGGAGGTCGTGGGGCCAGCCTCGTCGTACAGGCCCCAGTACCGGTCGCGGTCGGCGACGTCGTGGGCTGCGCGGCGCATCAGGTCGCGGGCCCAGTCGAGTTCGAGCTGGAGGGTGTAGGCGAGACGCTCGGGGGACCATCCGCGGGCGTAGGCGTGGCGGACGACGGCCTCGCGTTCGGCGTCGCTGAGGTGGACGTCGCGGCCCTGGAAGGCGGCCTTGACCCGGGCGTAGTCGAGGCGCTTGCTGACGCGGGCGTGCCAGGGGCGGCGCTCGATCTCGGTCAGTCCGCCCCACATCCCGTGGCGGATGTCGTTGTCCAACGCGTAGGTGAAGCAGTCCTTCTTGACCGGGCACCGGCCGCAGATGGATCTGGCCTCCGCAGCGGCTTCGTGGTTGCGCGGGGCGTGGAAGAACAGCTCGTCGGCGTCCTCGGCGGGCATGCCGTGGCACAGGCCCCGGGCGTGCCAGCTGTGGTCGGCGATCCCGCGCAGCGTCGGGTGCGCGGTGTCGTTCGTGGTGATGGTGCGCAAGAGAATCTCCGGGTACGCCTCAGCACGCGCGCGGCACCGGCAGGGCGGGCGCGGTGTACGGCGGTGAGGCGGTGTAGGGGCGCGGGTGGTGCCGCACCGGAGGGGGGAGAGGCCGGTTCAGTGGCGCTGGAAGCGGCGGTCCGGGCCGGTGAAGTGGACCGGGGTGCACATGCCGGACAGGCGTGAAAGGACCCGGTCGCCGATCACGTCGCGCAGCACCGGCTGGCGCGGACCGCTCGCGAGTTCGCGGACGGGCGGCAGGTTGGTGGTGAAGATCGTCGGCAGCCGGTTTTGGCAGCGCCAGTTCACCAGCCGGAAGGTGATCTCCTCCGTCCACTGTGAGCCCTTGGCGGCGCCGAGGTCGTCGAGCAGCAGCAGCGGCACCCGGACGATCCGGCGCAGCATGTGCTCCGGGTCCACGCCGGACTGCGGGCGCATGTCGGCGTACAGGTCGGCGGCAGTCGTCGCCTGCCATGAGACGCCGCACCCGGCGGCGGTCAGAGCCCGGATCGCCGCGTACGCCTGGTGAGTCTTGCCCGCTCCGGTGCTGCCCCATAGCAGCAGCGAGGGGCCATGGGCGATCCGCCGGCGTCCGGCTGTGCCGTAGTGCGGGTTGAGCCCGCCGGCGTTCGGCTCGACCGCCGCCTGGGTGATGGAGTGGACCCAGGCGGCGACGTCCGGATGCTCGACCATAGCGTCGCGGTAGTCGACCGGGATCCGCGCCTGCGCGGCCTCCAGGGCCGGGATCGGCTCCGGGGTGTCCGGCAACGGCACGCTCGCGTCGATGCCGCGCTCGGCCAGCTTGGCCTCCAGACGGGCCCGGAGCCGCTCGCCGACGGCGGGCTGGGGGTCGGCGAGGCGTGCGCGGGTCACAGGCGGCCTCCGAAGGTCGTCGGCTCGGTCGGGTTGAGGTAGGGCGTGTAGCCGGAGCTCGTGGTGCTGGCCCAGGGCCCCGCGCCGGAGGCGGACGACGACGCCGAGGCGGCCTGCGGGGCTGCGTTGACGACCTCGTTCACCAGGCTCGGCAGCACGCTCGGGTGCAGACCCTTGGCCCGCAGCCGCTCCAGCGCTGCACGGATGTCCTCAGGGTCGAAGCGCTCGTCCAGCAGGACCTTGATCTTGCGTCCCAGGAGCCCGAGGACGTCCTCCGGCGGTCGGCGCGGGCAGTTCCGGATGTACTCGGCGACCAGTTCCTTCGCGGAGACCGATCTGGGGAGGGGATCGGGTGCGGGCGCCTCGCGCCCCGTAAGGAAAGATCCAGGATCCAAGATCCTAGATCCAGACCGGGAGCCTTCCGGTAGTCCTCCCGTAGTCCTCCGAGAGTCCTTCGGGAATGCCGTTTGACCTGTGGTTTTCCCCGACGGCGCCGCAATGGGTGCGGCTGGAGCGGTCAGCGGTGCGGACATCGGCTCTCCAGGGTCCGCCGTAGCCTCTGCGGGCCCGGTGACCGTCGCAACCGGGTGGTGCACTCCTCCCAGAGGGCTCCCGGAGTCCTCCGGGAGGGTTCCGGGAGACGTCACGGACGGCGCCGTGCGCTTGGCGGGGCAGGCACCTGTCTGGCACTTCCCGCACGGCTGATGCCCCTGGTGGCTGGGGCAGCGCGGCACCCTCGACGCGGTCGGCTTGTTGATCTTCTGGTGCTGCTCCCACGTCACGACGTGCAGCCACGTACGCCCGTCGCAGCCGGCGTAGCGGCAGATCAACCCGGCAGCGGCCAGCTCCTCCAGGTCCTGAGCGACGTGGGCGGCGGTGTGCTCAGGGCGCAGCGCCCACAGCCGACCGGCGATGATCGCCGGGTGGTCGCGGTGACGGCCGGAGTCGTCAGCCTGTGTCAGCAGCCCGATGAAGGTGAGCATGGCGGTCACCGAGCACTCGGCCAGCGACTCCGACTCGAACATCTCGGGTTTTACGGTGCGTATACGTGCCATCAGTACCGACCTCCCCGGCGGCGCCGGGACCCGTGGCGGGCTGCGGGCTGACAGACGGTGGTCGAGATGGGCACAGGGAAGGCTGCCGTGCAGGTCAGGATGTTCGACCTTTCGCACAAGGCAGTCGTCATGCAACACTCTCCAGTGCAGTAGATCCGCTCCGGCGTGCCCCCTGGAAGGGACCGGTGCGGTGCCGTGGGTAAATCTCCGGCCCTTGCACGGGTCGGAGTGCCATAGAGCGTCGGGTGTCCGGGAGTTGCACCTCTCGGACAC
This sequence comes from Streptomyces sp. NPDC020898, assembly GCF_044333925.1. Lineage (NCBI taxonomy): Bacteria > Bacillati > Actinomycetota > Actinomycetes > Kitasatosporales > Streptomycetaceae > Streptomyces > Streptomyces sp. NPDC020898. The sequence continues at coordinate 89,662 of NZ_JBIRRV010000012.1, read as the reverse complement.
CGGCGTCGCTCCAGCCGGGGCTTATAAGACCCAGCCAGTTCTCACGCGGTACACGCCTACCCTTCTGCGGTTTCTGGCCCCGACGGGGTTCCGTCGAGGGACGACGAACGTACGCACGCCGTCCTGTCAAGTCCAGACTTGGCTCTAGGGTTTTCGACAAGTCGCTGGGGCTTCTGCCTTCTCCCGCCAATCGCCTCGTCCGCTGCTGGGGACGTCGAAACCTGTCCAGTCCCTATGGGTTTTCTTTGTTGGACCCCTGGCGAGGTCTGTGGATCACCCTCGGCGTCAATGGGGATCAGGTGTCCAATATGTCCAGAGCGCTGCGCGAGGGTGAAATCTCGGCGATGCGTGACGTGAGTCCCGTGCGGGCTGTGTCGCCTGTCACTTTGGTGAACCGATTGCGTGCGTAAATACGTGACTCATTGGATAGCGCTTCCCAAAGTAACTGCGGAGTGATGACGGTGGAGAACTTTTCATACGGTCGGCTTGCCAGTCAACACCAGTCAACGGTGGCGTACTGTGGTGGTGTCGCAAGGGTTGGATATAGGGGAAGTTGATCATGGCTGACATGTTGGGTCCTGCATCCGTGGATGACGGGGCTGTGTTCCGTGAGCGGCTGAACTGGCTGTTCGAGCACGTTCACCCCCCACGGCGGGGGGCCTACAGCAACAAGGAGGTAGCCGCGCGGATTGCCGGATTCGGAGGCTCGCTCTCCGACTCCTATATCTCGCTGCTGCGCACCGGGAAGCGCATCAACCCGTCCGATGACGCCAAGGATTGGCTTGCTCAGGCTTTCGGCTTCCCGGAGCGCTTCTTTGGCGACGATGAAGTAGCCGCTGAGGCGCTTCGTCAATTTGCTGAGGTCAAGTCAAAGCAGGCGGGAATCGAAGGTGTCTTCTACCGGATGATCGGGCTGTCAGCAGACGGATTTGCCGCAGTACTCAAGGAAGTTGACCGAGTGAGAGAACTTGAAGGGCTCCCGCCGACGCCTGAGTGACACGGTGTCAAATATGTTCAGAAGAACGAGAAACAGAGAGAACTATGTGGTCGTCTCCTCATCAACAGCCGAGCCTGTTGGCGGAATTGAAACTCCCTCAGGTTGACAGTGTCCGCGATCTCCGCCACGAGGTGACCTGCCGGACAGGACGCGCGGTGCATATCGAGGCGGCGGGGGAGACGGTTCCGGGACGGCGCTGCGGCGTCACGTATGTCACCCCGAGCGCCTTCTACATCTTCTACGACCCGCTGACCAGTCATGCCCACCAGGATCACGTCATCGGCCACGAGATCGCCCACCTGCTGCTGGGCCATCACGAACGCCGTCAACCGTCCGAAGAGGCGCCGCAAGGGCTCGCGCCCCTGCTCGACCCGGCCCTGGTCGAGATGATGCTCGGGCGCAGCAGCTATGAGGAGGCCGAGGAATACGACGCCGAACTCCTCGCCTCCTATCTGTCCGGCCGCGTCATCGAGCACCGGCTGCGCAGCGCATCCCCTACGGGCGACGACATCCAGGAGCGGATCGCCCACACCCTGCTCAGCCGCAGAGGGGCCGACCGGTGAAGGACATCCTGCACCCGATCAGCCTGACCGTGGCGCTGATCGGCCTCGCGTGCCTGCTCAGAGATCTTCCTGCCCGGCGCCGGGACACAGCCTGGGCGGCCTTGACCGCCGTCTATCTGCTCTCGGCGCTCAGCTTCCTGTTCTCGATCAGCTCCATGTGGCGGGCCATCGACGAGGCGCTCGGCACGAGGAACCTGGCCGTCCCGCTAGCCATGAGCTGTGTGGTGGCCCTGCTGGCCGGCCAGCAGATCGTCCTGAGCCACTGGAGTTCACCCGCCGACCGGGCCCGCCGGATGTCCCGGTACTGGCTCGGCTCTGGTGCCGTCGTCATCGCCGCACTGTTCGTGCTGTTCTTCCTGCTGACGCCCGCCGTCCAGCGGCCCACGGACTTCACCCTGTACTACGCGCATGACCACATTTACGCGGCCTACCTTACGGTCTACATCAGCGCCTACACGCTCGCCGAGGGTTACCTGAGCGTGGCGAGCTGGCGTCTGGCCGGCCGCAGTCCGCGCCCGGGCGTACGCGTCGGGCTGCGCACCGTCGCCGTCGGCGCGGCCGTGACCCTCGGCTACAGCGCTGTACGCATCGGGAACCTGATCGCCGCAGCTCTGGGCACCTCCCTGACCGGCTGGGAGGACTTCGCCTGGATCTGCGGTGACCTCGGAACGATCCTCACCCTGGTCGGCTGGCTCATCCCCACGCTCACCGCCCAGACACGGCACGCCACCTACCAGTGGGAGCTTCGACGTGCTCACCGTCAGCTGCATCCACTGTGGCTCGCCTTCTACCGCGCCGTCCCCGAGATTGTCCTCACCCCCAACGGCTCCACGGCCGACGACCGATCGCACACCCGCGGCATCCCTTTCCAGGTGTATCGCCGGGTCGTGGAGATCCGCGACGGACAGACCGCAGTCCGTCCCTACCTCGACCACCACATACGGCAGGCCAGCGAACAACGGCACCGGGCCACCGGCCTCTCGGGAGACGACCTCCACGCTGCGGTCACCGCCGACCAGATCCGTGCCGCTCTCATGGCTCACAGCCAGGGCGCGCTGCCTGCCCAGCCCACCGACTTCGCTGACCAGAACATCGAGTCCTGGCACCCCATCGAGGACCTCCCGGCCCTGCGTGCCATCGCTCGGCACTTCGCCCGGCACGACCAACCCACAGCCCCCGAGGCCGTCAGCACATGAACACCAGCTACCCGGACCTCCCGGCCCACGCCCAGCTCAACGCCCTCCAACAAGGCGCCATCTCCAGCCGAGACCTGCTCGACCTCCACCTCGAACGGATCCAGGCCAGCACCCTCAACGCCGTCATCACCCTCGACATCGAAGCCGCCCGACGAGCAGCCGACGCCTCAGACACACGCCGGACCCGAGGCGAACCCGTCGGCCTGCTCGACGGGCTGCCGCTCACGATCAAGGACTCCTTCGAAACCGCCCACTTGCGCACCACCTGCGGAACCGAAGACCTCCGCCACCACATCCCCGAGCAGGACGCCGATGCTGTTGCGAGACTCCGCCACGCCGGCGCCGTGATCATGGGCAAAACCAACGTCCCCGCCTACTGCCAGGACCTCCACACCGACAACACCCTCTTCGGAACCACCCACAACCCCCACGACACCACCCGAACCCCCGGCGGCTCCTCCGGCGGCGCCGCAGCAGCCATCGCCGCCGCACTGACCCCCCTCGAACTCGGCAGCGACCTCGCCGGCTCCCTCCGCCTGCCCGCCCACTACTGCGGCACCTACGCCCTCCGACCCACCCAAGGACTCGTACCCGCTCGGGGGCACATCCCCCGACCACCGGGCTGGCTGACCACGAGCGACATGCTCACCCCAGGCCCCCTCGCCCGCCACCCGCGCGACTTGGCCCTCATGCTCATGGCCCTTACCACCCCCACCGCGGAGGAACACACGCCGTGGCGCCTGAGCCTGTCCGAACCGCGTCCGCACCTCGGTGACTCCCGCATCGCCGTCTGGCACAACGACCCCGAGTGCCCTGTCGACGACGCCACCGCTGCGACGCTCGAACACGTCACACGCCACTTGGCCGCCGGCGGAGCGCACATCACCGCAACCCGCGGCCCGGTTGCCTTCACTGAAGCATCGCAACTCTTCGAACAGCTCCTCCACGCCAACACCTCCCTAGCTGGCAGCGACGACGCGTTCACAGCAGACCTGACCAGCGCACGCCAACTATGCGAGGACGACATCTCTCCTCGAGCCACTGCCCTGCGCTATCGCACCCAGCCCCACCGCAACTGGCTCATAGCCCGTGAAGAGCGCGCCCGTCAACGCGCTGCGTGGACGGCGTTCTTCGAGCACCACGAAGTGCTCCTCACCCCTGCTGCCCCGACCCCCGCGATCCCGAACGGCAGCCGAACTCTTCAGATCAACGGGCACGAACGCAGCTTCTTCGATCAGACCGGCTGGGCCAACCTCATCAGCCACATCGGCCTGCCCGCCGTCATCGTCCCCGTCGGCCTAAACGACCAGGGCCTGCCCATTGCAGTCCAGTTGATCGGCGCACCGTACGCCGACCGCACCCTTCTCGCCCTGGCCATGCATCTGGAGTCCTTTGAACTGCTATGACCGGGACCTTCAAAGGTTCTCCGGTACAGAAGAGGTCGCGAAGCATGTCGGCTGGCTGTCGGCGGAGCTGAGGAGCACGTCCACTGCTTGAAGGCTTCCGGTGGGCGTTACATGATCCCTTTCCAGCGCCACGGACGTGCTTCTGCACGACCCCGCAGACAGTCCACGCGGTACTGCGCTTCGGCCTGCCACTCGGGCCGCGTGGCTGCATGCTGGGCTGCGTAAGTGGTCATACGCAACTCACGTGCCCCGGCAAGGAGTTCGTACCCCTCCCACTCCGTGACATCCCTTCCGTACGCCTGGCAGAACTCGGCGTACTCGGACTCGGTGACCGTGCCGGTCGTCGTGAGCTTGACTGCTGTCGAGACGAGATCCCACTCCGGCGGCCCGATAGAGGCCCGCTCGAAGTCCATCATGATCGGGCCGGCAGCGGTGCGCGCGACATTGCCGACCCAGGCGTCCCCATGCACAAGACACTCGGGCAGGCCCATGGGTCTGTGCTCCCACCACTCGCGGAGTTCTGCGTGTCGATGTCGCAGCCACGCTCGATCATCTTCTGACAGGGATGTCGCTGCCTCGATCCGCTCGGTAACCCGTACGAACGGGTCGAGCCGGTCTAGGGGGAAGGCAGGCAGAGGCAACGGGTGGAGCTGTTTCAGCAGCACGACCACATCCCGAACCGTGCCGATCTCGTGCCGTGGGAGCTCAGCCCAGAACGTCGCCGGGCGGCCCGCGGCCTCCACCGGCTGTTCGACCGGTAGCGCGCGGACAGCCGGTAGCTCGTTGTCGGCAAGCCAGCGGGCCACGCGGACCTCTCGCACGGCCGCATCCCACTGGCCGGCGCGGGCGATGCGGACGATCACCTGATCCGGGAGGCGCCATATCTCGTTCTCGGCGAGGCGAATGGGCTCGGCGCCTGCCGGGTCGAAGCTTGCGCGAGCGCAGGCTTCTTCCAGTACGGCGCGGGCGGGGGCAACCGAGTTCGTCATGCCTGCAAGGTAGCTGTGATCCGTTGGCGCAGCTGCGCCGCCTCCTCCAGCGTGCGGTGTTGCCCGGCGAATCGGCGGAGTTCCCTGAGGTCGTCCGCAGCTCTCCGCGAGGTGAGCCTGCCGACGTCGTTGAGCGCCTGGTGCCCAATGGTAATCGCTTGCATAGGGTCGCCCTTGGCCATGAGGAGCGACGCCAGTTTCGTTCGGGAGATACCGCGCGAGCGGGCGTAGTCGTCGCCGTGGCCGACGACCGCTGTTGTGAACCGCTGCGCCGCCCGCCCCGGGTCCTGCTCGGCGTGAATGGACAGGTCGAACAGCGCATGGGCTGTGTCGCCGTGGTGCTGGGCCTCGTCGTAGTAGTGCATCCACGCCGGGTCCTTGGCCGGGTCCGAGCGTGCAAAGGCATCGTCGGCCGCACCTACTGCGGCCAATGTGCCCTGGACGTCGTTCATCTTGCCGAAGGCTCGTGCGCGGGCGCTGTGCATCATGGCCTGAATGGTCGGGGTGAGCCGGTCGGCGCGGACAAGCCCCTTCTCCGCGTACGTGAGACCTTCGTCAGGATCGCCGACCCAAGTCGCTTGTCGGGAGAGGAAGGAGAACGTCTTGGCGCGAAGCCACCAGTCGCCGGCCTCCTCCGCGCATTCGGAAGCGACCTTGAAAGCGACCCTCGCCTCGCCGTGAGCATAGGCGTCGAAGTGAGTGGCGCCGACTACGATGCCCAGCCGCGCGATGGTGCTGAGGAGATCCGGGCGGAGCTGCTCCGGGCAGGCGACGAAGAGCAGCCGTACGGCCCACTCCATCGAGCGACTCGCGAAGTCACCGACCAGACCCCCACCGCCCTGCGCGTTGTCCCAGCGGTGGATGCTGTCGGCGATGAGGCGCAGCTGATCCAGCTCCGTGGGGCGAATCCGCTTCGGAAGCTCCGGCGGTGCGGTTGGCGCGACGAGTCGGGCGAGTTCTATCGGGGCGAAGGCGGCAAGGCTGGTGGCAGCCAGGAAAGCGCGTCGGTCCACTGAGGTAAGGCTCTCGGATAGCGGGGCTGACGGGTCTGTGCCCAGCATGCGCCCTTGATGGACCTGAATCGTCCCCTCCACCGGTCCTCGGCGGGCACTATCCGCATCACGCCGCCTTTTATCCGCATCGCCGAACACCATCCCCCACGCGCGGGTGAGGACTCCGCCCGTCTCAAGGACATCGTCCAGACGCTCTGCCAGGTCACGTCGGCACCGGTACGAACCCTTTTCGATCTTGGAGATCACATCCGGGCTGACCTGCACCATCGGCCCCAACTGAGCAGCCCGCAGACCTGGTTGACGCTTTCGCCAGTGGCGCAGTTCAGCACCGAACCATGCCTGTGGCGAGGCGTCGGGGTTGAGCTCCTTCTCGGGCTGCGGCATCAGCGTCCCCTGGGTCGTGATGCGGATATCTCAGGTCTCCGCATCCGGATATGCACTTGGGTCTCGCGACCTGACTGAATGGTTGCTGACCGGTTCCACACCAGTACACACCGCAGTCAAACCTCATTGGTGAGGATTCGCCAGACCGAATTGGATCTTTGATGGCCGACCTCTTGGAACTGCCCGCCGTGCCAGCAACCGGCGTGCGCGCGACGACGCGCAGCAAGTCGGGGCACCTGGAGATAGACCTCGACGTGACCTCAGAGGCCGTGCCCATCATCAGGACCGTAGTTCGGGCCCACTTGGAGCTTTGGGGTCTATCCGGCCTGATCGACAGTGCCGCCCTGACGGTTACGGAGTTGCTGACCAACGTCCTGCGGCACACAGTTCCTCTTCCCGGCACCGAGACGAGGGGCGCGCGGCTCACGGTCACGCGTCTGACGGGCGTACTCAACGTCTGCGTGCGCGACTTCGATCCCGTATTGCCCAAGCTCTCCCACGACGCTGCGGACGCCGAGTGCGGCCGGGGCTTGCTCCTCGTGTCGAGCTTCGCCGACGACTGCGGTTGCTCCGAGTTCACGGGCGGCAAAGACGTGTGGGCCAACTTCCTGGTTCGTGGCGACCAGGCGAGCGACAGTGGACGAGCGCGGAGGGCGTCGTGACCGCTTTGAACGAGCGCGCGCCGGTCGACGCGCACACGATCCGCGAGACGTACACCGTCGGCCTCGACGTATGGGGCACGTGCCCACCGGAACTCGTGAAACTGAAGACCCTTCTCGGCCGGTTGCGTGGTCATGTACAGCTCCTCGTCCCGGAGGTCACTGCCATCGCCGCCCGTATGCGAGGGGAGATGCGCCACACAGCGGTCTACGTCATCGTGCGCGCTCATCGCCTCCTGGAGGAGGGCGCCGGCAAGTCGCAGGGGGCGAAGGCTTGCCATGCGCAGGACCTCGCTGTCATCTCTCGCGCACTGCTGACGCTGTTCGAGAACCCCGGCCCCCTCGGGCCGTCGACGGGCACGAGCGATATCGAGGAGGCCATACGGGGGCGAATCTGCGGCGCATGCTCCCAGCTGATCGCCTCTGGGGAGTCCTACGAACGCGTGCTGTTCGCATCGGAGGCGAGCGGCGGCATACATGGCTATCGCCACACGGACAGTTGCGTTGTTGTCGCCGAGGAACGTCGGGCCCAGCTACGCGCGATCTGAGCTGCCGCCCTGCCTTCGGATGACCGGCGAGCCCGGAGCCGGGGCGGCATTGCACCTCCTTCCGGCGCTCTCCGGCTGAAGAGTGAGCTTGGCCCCTCGGCCGCTCGTTCCGGGGTGGCTGGGGCCTACCTAGATGTTGACGAGAAGGAACATGACGAGCCACAGCCCTTTGCCCTCGTTCCTGGACGCGTCTCAGAGCACTCCCGCGTGCCGACTGCTCGACTCGATCACGGGTGTCCTCGTATTCGCGGCCGCCTCCGGTGCCGCTCGGTTGCGGTCTCCAGGGAGGGGAGATGTGACATGACCACATGCCTGAGCTCCCGATGGGTCACAGGCGACTGCTGGCTCGGGTGCACGCGTACCGACCTGCCGGTTACCTGGCTCGGCCCGGTGCAGTGGGACGGCCAGCATGCACCGTTCATGACGTGCGAGGACTGCCTTAACCGACTCAAGGCGCAGGCACTCACCTACTTCATGGGCGGCAGCTCGCCGGCATCTTACGAAGGGAAGCACCGCGCGACAGATCACCGCCTCCCGGAGGCAACCGACGTGTCCAGACCCTCCTAGCCCGACCCCAATTATCCGCTCCCGACCACCTCGGCGCGCGGGCGCCGAGAAGGAGACTGCTCGTGACAAACGTCCCCGGCATGACTGAGAACAGCGACAAGAGCCCTGCCTCTGAGCAGGAGTTGCGCGACAGGATGGTGAAGCAGCTGATCGAACTCGGTGCCGCGCGCAGTCCCCGCGTCGTGGCAGCCTTCCGTTCGGTTCCCCGCCACCTCGCCACGCCTGACGAGGACATGGCCAAGGTTTACGAGCCCGAGACCGCCACGATCACCAAGACCGACGCCACTGGCACGCAGGTCAGCTCCGTGTCCGCGCCGCGCATCCAAGCCATGCAGATCGAGCAGGCTGACATTCGGCCGGGGATGAAGGTCCTGGAGATCGGCTCCGGCGGCGTCAACGCCGCCTACCTCGCAGAGTTGGTCGGTGACGGGGGCCACGTCGTCACCCTCGACATCGACCCCGATATCACCCGGCGCGCCAAGGACTTTTTGAAGGCGACCGGCTACAGCAACGTCACAGTGATCACCGCCGACGGTGAATATGGCGCGCCGGATCACCAGCCGTACGACCGCATCATCATCACCGTGCAGGCCGCCGACATCCCACCCGCCTGGATTCACCAGCTTGCCGAGGGCGGCCGGCTGGTTGTCCCGCTGCGGATGCGCGGCATGACCCGCACCGTCGCGTTCGTCCGCGACGGCCAGCACCTGGTCAGCGACGGGGTGGAGCTGTGCGGGTTCGTGCCGATGCAGGGTGTCGGTGAGAACCGCATGCGTCTGGCTGTCCTCCACGACGTCGAGGGAGAGGAGATCGCCCTGCGCCTGGACGATCACCCCGAGCCTGACGCCGAGGCTCTGCGGGCCGCCCTGCGCTCACCTCGTGCCGAGGAGTGGTCGGGGGTGACGCTCGCTGGTGACGAGTCCAAGGAGCACCTGGACCTGTGGCTGGCGAGCGCGTTGGACAACCTGCCCCTCATGGCAGCGACACCGGCCGCCCGGCAGCGCGGCCTCGTCGCCGCCAGGACGCCGCTCGGTGTGCCGACCCTGGTGGACGGCGGCAGTTTCGCCTACCGGACGGTGCGCGCCACCGAGGACCCCGACCGTTTCGAGCTGGGCGCCGCTGGCCACGGGCCGCAGGGCAAGGAGGTCGCTGAGCGTCTGGTCGAGGAGTTTCAGGTCTGGAACGGCGAACACCGCCGGCAGCGTGCGCACATCGAGGTTCACCCGGCCGGGACGCCGGACGAGCAACTTCCCGTCGGCCGGGTCATCGACCGTCGGCACACGCGGATCACGATCTCCTGGTCGTAACGCCGTCGGCGTCGCGACCAGGCCGGTAAGAGCACATCCACCCACCTCTGTAGAGGAGAACGAGATGGCACCGAGGAGCACCGGCACGACCCTGAAGTCCGGCACGGACTTCGCAATGCACGGAGGGTCGGACTTCGACCTCAGCATCGAGACCGTCGCGTCCGCGCCGGTTATCGGCGCGCTGCTGAACGAAACCGGCGACGGCTGTGGCCAGACCTGTGAGTCCGCCTGCTCCAACAGCACCTGCGAGTAACAACAGACGTTGGGGGCCGGGCCGTTCCTTACCGGCCTGGCCCCCACCGCGAGACCCAAGGGGGTACAGCCATGTATCACGCTGTTGACGCGGGCATGATCAGGGCGTCGGTGTTTCCCATGGCAGCGCCGATGCCTCCGTGGCCAACACTGGTCGGTGAGGAGTCAGCAGACACTGATCTGTGGCGGGAATGGATCACCCAGGTGTGGGCCGACGACATCAGGGCCGCCGCGATCGAATTCGCTGCCCCCCGCCTCGCCGACTCCATCCGTGAAGTGGCGGCCGGAGAGTGCCAGCGCTCGCGGGCCGTACGGCGCACCGCCATGTCCCTGGCCCGCTACGTGCTGCGCATGCAGTACCGGGCCACCCCGTTCGGGCTGTTCGCCGGACCGGCCCCCATCCGCATCGGCGCTGCCAGTCGCGTGGACTGGGGCACCGAGCACCGTGCCTTCGTCCACGCCGACGCTGAGTGGCTGAACGACGTCATCACCACACTGGAACGTGACCCGGACGTGCTGCGGAACGTACCCGTCGTCGCCAATTCCAGATGCATCGTCCGCGGTTCGCGAATTGCCCTCCTCTTCCAGCCGGGCGCCGAAGGCCCCACCGAAACCACGCTGCGTCGCACCCCCGCCGTGGAGACCGTCCTAGCCCTGGCCCGCACACCGATCACCGTCAGCACTCTCGCCGCCAAGCTCCGCAGCGACTACCCCGACACCACGGACGAGCAGATCCACGCCATGCTGCACAGCCTCGTCGAGCACCGCGTGCTCCTGACCAGCCTCCACGCACCCATGACGTGTGGTGACGCACTCGGGCACTTGGTCGAGCAACTCGACACCACCAGCGTCGCGCCCGCCAAAGCCGATGAACTGCGTCAGGCCCGCACGCTCCTCACCCGCCACGACGAGGCCCCACAGCGAGCCCAGCGCACGCTCCGCGCCAAGGCCACGGCGAAGATGAACGCCCTCACCGGCATCACCGACCGCAGCCTGGTGGTCAATCTCCGCCCAGACTGCGACATCGTTCTACCCGACACCGTGACCCGCGAGGCGGAGCATGCCCTACAGGTCATCATCCGGCTGACGCCGTTCCCGAACGGCTCAGCGGCCTGGCAGGACTACCGCACGCGCTTTCTGGAGCGCTACAGCATGGACACCATCGTGCCCCTGCGCGACCTCACCGACCCGGACACCGGCCTCGGTTTTCCCGCCGGCTACCGCGGCACGGTCCTCAAGCGGCCGGTGCTGGCCACGACCCATCGAGACGAGCACCTCCTCACCCTCGCCCAGGACGCTGCCCTGAACGATCAGCGCACGGTCGACCTCACGGAAGCAGACATCGAGGCCCTGGCCCTCGGCCGGCCCACCCAGGTGCCCGCGCACGTCGCACTGTCCTTCACGGTGCTCGCGCGTTCCCTGAACGATGTGGAAGACGGCGGGTTCGCGCTGGCAATCAAAGGACTGTCCCTGAGCGTCGGTATCACGACGGGACGCTTCCTGACGATGCTGGGGGCAGCCGACTTCGACCGCATGGCCGCCGCGTACTCCACACTGCCGACGCTCACCGCCGGTGCCGACCTGGGACAGGTGTCCAGTCCTCCGCTGCGCGTGCGTACCCGCAACGTCGCCCGCGCCCCCGCCCTCATGCCGAACATGCTCTCCGTGGGCGAGTACAACCCGGACGCCACGCTCGACGTGGACCATCTCGGTGTTGTCGCTGACGCACGGCGCCTCTACCTGGTGTCGCTGTCCACCGGCCAGGTGATCGAGCCGATGGTCATGAACGCCGTGGAGTTGACCAACGCCACCCATCCTCTGGTTCGCTTCGTCTCCGAGCTGCACCGCTCGCACACGGCCACCCTGATCCCGTTCGCGTGGGGCGCGGCGGCCCGGCTTCCGTTCCTGCCCGAGGTACGCGTCGGCCGTACCATCCTGTCCCCTGCCTCCTGGCGGCTCCGCACGGCCGACCTCGTCGACGGCGGCAACTGGGCATCCGCCTTGTCTGACTGGCGCGCCCGCCGCAGAGTGCCCCGCACGGTGTACGTCGGCAACGACGACCAGCGGCTGCGCCTGGACCTCGACCTCCCGGCCCACCACCAACTCCTGCGAGCCGAACTGGACCGCCACCCAACCGTGATGCTGCGCGAGGCACCGCCGGAGGACGCGTTCGGCTGGCTGGGCCGCGCCCATGAGGTCACCGTGCCCTTCATTTCCGACCAGCGGCCCGCCCCGGCCGCGGTCCGACGGACAGCGGTCGTCGTGGGCCGGGACTCCGGCCGACTGCCGGGTGCCTCCCCGTGGACGTACGTGAAGCTGTACGGCAACGCGGCACGGGTACCCGAACTGCTCACCGCGCACGTGCCGCTCCTGCTGGGGGAAGTCGAACCGCTGGAGTGGTGGTTCATCCGCTACGCGGACCCCGACAGCCACGTGCGCCTGCGGTTGCGGCTGCCGTCCCCGGACGCGTTCGGGAACACTGCCCAGCGCGTTGCCACCTGGGCGGCTGAGCTGCGGGCCGAGGGGCTGCTTCAGCGGGTGCGGTGGGACACCGACGAGCCGGAAATCGGGCGCTACGGCACCGGGGCCGCCCTGGAGGCTGCTGAACGGTTCTTCGCCGCCGACTCCGACGCCACCCTTACACAGATCGCCTTGCCTCTCCCCGACAGCCACCGGCAGGCAGTCACCGCCGCCAGCTTCGTCGACATCGCCACCGCCTTCCTCGGAACACCGGCGGCCGGCCGGGCGTGGCTAACGGCGAACTTCCCCCAGAGCGACGGCGCCACCGCCCTGCCCCGAGACGTACAAGCCCTCGTCGTACGCCTCACCAGCGCTGAGCACCACTGCCCGATCCAAGAAATCCAAGGCGGAGACGCCGTTGCGCAGGCGTGGGCTACACGCCAAGCCGCCCTGCTCGCCTACCGAACGGTGCTCAAATCAACCGGCATCGATCCGGCGGCCGTCCTTGGGTCCCTGCTGCACATGCACCACAACCGCGCTGCCGGGATCGCCCCCGACGCCGAAGCGACCTGCCGACGCCTCGCCCGCGCTGCCGCCCTGTCCTGGACCATCCGCACCGAAGGAGCCAAGCGGTGACCACCGCCCCGCCCATCACCGACACCACCATCGCCACACGGCAGTCTCTTGCGCGCGGTCCCCTCGGCGCCGCCCTGCTCCACATCGAACGCGCTCACCGCGGCCTCACCCCATGGCGCGACGTCCACCAGCAACTCGCCGACGTCCGCCCGCTGATCGACGGAGACACGGCCGGCCTGTTCCTCGGAGCCCCCGCCATGACGTACGTCCTTCACCTCGCGGCCGCAGACAGCGACCGGTATGCCGGAGCCCTGCACACCCTTGACCGCATCGTGGCCGCGCACACCCGGCGTCGCCTGGACGCCGCCCACGCGCGCATCGACCAGGGCGGCCACACAGCCTTCGCTGAGTACGACCTGTTCCGTGGGCTGGCCGGCCTCGGTGCCCTCCTGCTGCGCCGACAGCCGGACGGCCCCGAACTGCGCGGCGTGTTGGAGTACCTGGTCCGGCTCACCCAACCGATCGCCGGGGCCAACGGGGAACAGTTGCCCGGCTGGTGGGTCGGCCACTCGCCTGCCAGCAAGACCATCACACAGGGCGGCCACGCCAACGCGGGGCTCGCCCACGGCATCAGTGGTCCCCTCGCTCTGCTCGCCCTGGCGAAACGGCGCGGCATCACCGTGGACGGCCACGACTCCGCCATGGCCGGGATCTGCCGGTGGCTCGACGGGATCCGACAGAGCGACCATCGCGGAACCCGCTGGCCTCGGTGGATCAGCGCGACCGGCCCCGCTCCCGCTCTCCCCGCCACCCCGTCCTGGTGCTACGGCACGCCGGGCCTTGCCCGCGCACAGCAGCTTGCCGCCATAGCCCTCGGCGACGAGGACCGCAAACGGATGGCCGAGCGCGCCCTGCTGTACTGCCTGGACGACGCGCACCAGCTCGACAAGCTCTCCAATCGCGGCCTGTGCCACGGCGTTGGCGGCGTCCTGCGCACGGTGCAGCGGTTCGCGGAGGACGCAGAGACCCCGCACGCGTTCACCGTCCGCCTTCCCCTGCTCAGGCAGCGCTTTCTCGCCGCCGACCTGCCTGAGGGGGCCGGATTCCTCGAAGGGGAGGCCGGGGCAGTCCTGGCGTTCCAGAGCGCTGGACGAGAAGCCGGGCCAGTCACCGACTGGGATGCCTGCCTGCTCTTGAGCTGAAGGGACGGCACAGTGCACGAGCACGACACCAGCCCGGCCGAGAACGCCATCTGGTCCGTTCTCGGCGGAATGCCGATCGCGGACGCAGCGAGCCGAGCGGAGACGAGCCCCGCCTGGCTTGCTGACGCGGTCGAGCGGTACCGCGCTGCTGGCCGGACTGCGCTCGACGCCAGCCCCGAGGGCTGGCACCAGGTGAACATCGAGTTCGCCGACTACCCCACCGCCGAACAAACCTTCCGCGCCTACCTCCTGCCCTCCCTGCGCGGTGCACCCGTTGGGGCGTGGTGGTTCCTGCGCAAGTACCCCTGCTGGCGCCTGCGCGTTCACCCCAGCCCGGGCACACCGGCCGAGGACGTCATCGCGCACGTAACCGAAGCCCTCGACAGCGCGGTGTCCTGGAACGTGGTGAAGAACTGGTGTCCGTACCTGTACGAGCCGGAAAGCGTTGCCTTCGGCGGCCCAGACGGCATGATGATCACTCACCGGGTGTTCCACACCGACAGCATTGGCGTACTCGACTGCCACCAGCACGCCGCCAGCGAAACCGACGGAGCCCTCGACGCGAAGGCCACCTCTCTGCTCGTCACCACCCTGTTCCTGCGAGCCGCCGGGCTGGAATGGGGTGAGCAGGGCGACGTGTGGGGGCAGATCGAGGCCAAACGGCCGTTGCCCCAAGACGTTCCCGCCGACAGGGTCAGCGCCATGGCGGACACGATGCGGCAGCTACTCCTGCTCGACGCCGGCCCTGCAATCAATGACGGCCCGCTCGCGTCGTTACAGAGCTGGGTGACCGGCATGGAGCACGGCGGGCGTGCCCTGGCGGACATAGCGCGGGACGGGCGGCTTGGGCTCGGCCTCCGAAGCGTCCTGTCCCGGCACGTCCTCTTCCACTGGAACCGCATGGGTTTCACCGCCCGGCAACAGGCCATCTGGTCGCGTGCCGCCCGGGAAGCGGTTTTGGGCTGCTGATCGGCAGGTGGCCCGGGCCACTGTCGTGCTTCGCCGTCCAGCTCTTCCACACTAAGAGGGCGGTATGCGAGTTTTTGCCTTGTATCTGACTCTGCTATGGCATTGGCGTGCAGATCAGGACTGTTAACGAGTACCGGTTGCATGGCGAGGACGAACAAATCGACGCCTGGCGGGCGTGTTGCCGCGGCCCGGTGCCCTGGCATGGGACCGAGCAAAAGGGCCATCCCGGCCCGAGCTCGGCGACATACTGCGGTCATGAGTGGAGAGGATTCGACACGGCTGGCGAGAGCCCTCATCGAGTTCCGTGAGGCCGAAGGCATCTCGGAGCGTGAACTCGCGCGCCGCACCTGGCTGAGTGAGGCGACCATCAGGACCTTCGAACGCGGTTGTGGGGACCTGCCCACCCCGACCGTTGCCCGAAGCTTCGAGGAACTCCTCGGCTGGGCTCCGGGCAGCATCAAGACCGCGCCGTCCGAGGCGATGGGCCGTGAGGCATCGGCCGACTCGGCCATGGACCTCGAGTAGGCGTGCTGGTCAGGGCTGAATTCCGGGCGATTGCGGTCGTGGCCTGGTGAACAGTCCTGGCTCGGTTTCGGCCAGGATCCCGCGGTCGGCCAGCCGCTTGAGCTTGAGGCGGACGTTGTTGATGTTGTTGGGCGCGATCTCCAGGTCCATCGCCTCGCACACCTGCCGCGCACGCAGCGGATGGTCGGCCGCGGTGAACACCGTCATGATCTGCTGGTAGGCCGGATGGTCCGGCAGCTTCAGTGCCGGCGGCGCGGGCGGTTGCGGGTCCGGCAGCGCCAGCAGCGTCTTGCGGGTGATCCGGACTTCTTCGGCGGCCCGGCCGAGTTCGTCGAGCTGGGCGGTCAGCTGCGTGATCTGTTCCCGCGTCGTCTCAGCCTGCGCGGCGATCTCGCGTTCCCGCTCCTCCAGTCGTGCCAGCACCGCGCCGAGCGTCAGCTCCCCGCCGGTCATGCGGTGCGCCAGGCGGGTACGGTCGCCGCGGTCAGCCGTCGCAGTATCACCGCGGTCATCGCCCAGTACACCCGCGACTCCGAACTGCGGGGCAGGTGCTCGTAGTCGCGAACCAGCCTGCGGTGCAGCATCAAGATCCCATAGGCGCGTTCCACGACCCACCGCTTGGCCTGGGGAACGAACCCGGTCTGCGTGGGGTTGCGCTCGACGATCTCCACCTCGATGCCCACCTTTTCCCCGTGCGCGACGACGGCGTTCTTGAAGCCCTGGTCGACCAGGGCCTTCTGCACGGTGTCGGTGTCGGCGGCGACCTTGTCCAGCAGTGCGATGCCGACGGCGTTCTCGTGCGCAGACGCGGCCGCCACGACTACCGCGATCACCAGTCCCATAACGTCAACGGCCAGGCCGCGCTTGCGGCCCGGTACTTTTTTTGCCGCATCACGCCCCGTCGACACCGCGGGCACCCCAGCTGCCGCGTGCACGCTCTGGGTGTCAAGCACCACCAGGCTCGGGTCCGCCTTCCGACGCGCCATTTCCCGCACCTGCCAGCGCAGCAGGTCGTGAATGGTCTGGTCGATGCCGTCGTCACGCCAGGTGTAGAAGTAGTACTTCACCGCGCCGGCCGGCGGAAAGTCGTGCGGGAGCAGTTCCCACTGACAGCCGGTGCGGCCCTGGTAAAGCAGCGCGTTGACGATCTCCCGCATCGCGTACCGGCCCTGATGGCCACTGACCGAGGGATGCGCGGCCTTCCACGCGGCGATCACCGGCTCGACCAGCGCCCACTGCTCGTCACTCACGTCGGTCTTGTAGGGCTTGCGCTCGCTCACAGTGCCCAGCCCAACATGCCCATGGCCGCCGACCGGCCGGGATGCCGCACCGTCATACGTTCAGGTGACGACAAAACCCGTATGTAGTCTCATACCGCCCTCTAACCTCGACGGCTTCGCCGGGACGACTAGTGTCTCGTGATCCTGATCGTGTCAGTTTGAGTTGTTATTGACGAGTTTCTTCATGTTGGTTTGGACGAGGCGGACCTTCGCGAGGATCTCCTCGGCGGACGCGGTCCAGCTGAACGGATTCGCGTCCTGATTCCAGGAGTTGATGTAGTCGCGGATCTGCTTGACCAGGACGTTGACGCTGGAGAACGTGCCCCGGCGAATGGACTGTCGGGTCAGGATCCCGAACCAGATCTCGATCTGGTTCAACCACGAGGAACCGACGGGAGTGAAATGGAAGCGGATGTGCGGGTTCTTCTTCAGCCATGCCTTCACCTCCGGCGTGGTGTGGGTAGACAGGTTGTCCAGGACAACATGGATCTCCTTGCCGTCGTGCGGCTTGGTCGCTTTCTTCAAGAAGGCGAGGAAGTCCGCCCCGTTCCGACTCGGCTGGCACTCGCCGGTCACCTCACCGGTATGGACATTGAGGGCGGCGAACAGGTTGGTGGTTCCGTGCCGCACGTAGTCGTGGGTGCGCTTCTCGCCCGCGCCGAAGGCGACCGGCAGCACCGGCTGCGTCCGGTCCAGCGCCTGTATCTGCGTCTTCTCGTCGATGGACAGCACCACCGCGCCGCCGGGCGGGGCCAGGTACAGGCCGACGACATCGGCGACCTTGTCCGCGAACGCTGGGTCCTTCGAAATCTTGAAGGTGCCGTTCCGGTGCGGCTTGAGATTCTCCTCCCGCCAGACACGGGCGACGTAGTGCCAGGACACCGAGATGCCCTCGCGCCGCTTCAAGTGATCGGCCAGCGTCCGCGTGGACCAGTGCGACAGCCCCGAATCCGTCGGCGGAGTCATCTTCGTCAACGCAATCACGCGGCCCCGCGTCTGCGGCGGCACCTGATCGCGTCCGCCCCCGCGGCGCCTCTCCTCCAAGCCGGCCAACCCCTGGGCGGCATAACGGGCCTTGCACCGGTCCACCGTCACCGGCGACACCCCGGCCAACTCGGCAATGTCCTTACGCCGCCGTCCCTCGCCGGACCACAGCACGATCCGCGCACGCAGCGCCACATCAGCCGTCACGTGACGAGAGTTCGCCAACTCCCGCAGATCAGCCATCTGTTCAGAGGAGAGATCCATACCGGGCTCAACGATCAGGACGACCACAGGTTCCACCAACAGGATCACGAGACACTAGGTCGTGTCTCTCACTCCGTAGCCAGGCGATGATCGCAGCCAGCACGGCTGCAGAGCGATAGACGATCGCGAGTTGATGCCCTATGGATGTCAAACAGTTGATCTTGACTTGTTCATATTCGGTCGGAGCGTGACGATCGCCTGGTAGATCTCGCGGGCGACGTAGCGTTTGAGGCAGCGAATGGCTTCGCGGCGTATCTTGCCTTCGCAGACTCGCCGAGTCCTTCAACGCCACCTGCAAGCGGGAGACACTCCAGGGCCGCAGGGGCTGGGCCGACGAGCGCGAAGCCCGCCTCGACCTGTTCCGCTGGCTGCACCGCTACAACACCCGACGCCGCCACTGCAGCCTCGGGCAACGCAGTCCCATCGCCTACGAGACAGCACTCGAAACGACATCAACTCCCCTGGCCCCAGCCGACATAGCCCGTGTCAAAGATTCGTGGCAATGGACCTGGACAAGCCGTACAGCAACACCTTCGCACTCGTATGGCCAGCGGCAAGATAGCCCAGGACTCCCGGTTAGCGAAACCGGTGCTTCTGCGGATGCTTGCGTCATCTGTTGGGCCGCATGCGGCCCGTGGTCTAACGAGAGCGACGGAGTGGGTAGTGCCAGGGATGCACGTAGGGAGCACCGAGCCCCGAGTCAGAGGAGACCAAACCTGGCAGGACAGCGCTGCGTGTGCACGGTCCATTGAGGTAGTGCGAGATGCTGATCTCTTCTTTCCCGGGCCGACTGCGGATGAACAGCGGATCGGTTTGGCGAAGCGGATTTGTTCGGGCTGCCAGGTCAGGAGTGCGTGCCTGGAAGCGGCTCTGGAGGTTGGTGACGCGAGCGGCATCCGCGGTGGGATGACCGAGTCTGAACGGAAGGTTGCTCGACACTTTTTCGACCTCCGACGCGATCCTGAACGGGTTTCTGCTGCTCTCTCGGGGAAGGATGTGTACCTCACCAAGGGAGAGCGGGAGGATCTGATCCGGCGCGCTGTCGAGTCGGGGGCACCAACCCTGAAGCTTGCCCAGGTTCTCAAGGTGTCGGACGGGCATGTGAAGAAGCTCCTGCGCCGAGAGCGGAGGGTTGTTGCCCTTGCCAACGCTGGATCGCCTTCAACTTTCCGAAGTATCTGTGAGGCGATCCCTTCATGAGGGAAAATGATTCTCGCTGTACCGACAGCGAAGAAAACGACTGCTCATACCTGGGGGTTGGTCAAGCAGCTACGCATCTCGGTCTGAGTCGGCGCTGGATGTACCGCGAGTCCAGACGTCATGGGATTCCTCGCTATTACTTTGGCGGAAAGCTTCGGTTCAAGGTCGAAGACCTGGACAGTTGGGCGCGGCAGCAGAGAGTCTCCTGAAGAGGGGGCCGGGATTCATCCCGGCCCCCTCTTCCTGTCTACAGACCCTTGTTGAGGAGCTTCGCAGCCCGGCCGATAGAGGCCGGCATGAGGTGGCGGTAGATCTTGAAGGTCATGTTGATGTCCTTGTGACCCATCCACTCAGCTACATCTGTGACGGGGATGCCGCTGGATAGGCAGTTGGAGGCGAAGAAGTGGCGCAGAGAGTAGGCGGTCAGCGGCTTGGTGATTCCTGCTCGCTTCTTCGCGGCGCCCCACTGGTACTGGAGAGTTGTGTGCGCCCAATGGGGGGAGCGCTGCGTCCGGAGCAGATACCCGTTCGCGTCCACTCCGTGGTCCTTCACGAACCTGAGGAGTGATTCGCGGACGGACTCCGGCATTGGAGTTTCCCGGAACTCTCCGTGTTTTCGATGCTTGAGTCGTGCCGGTTTACGAGTGACACCGTCTATTTGTTCGGTGATGCGGTAGACGTCATCCGCGACCATACGCTCTGTATTGGCGGCGTACGCCTCGCCGTTCCGTAGTCCACTGCCGGACATCAGGTTGATGATGACACCCAACTCGGCGCTGCCGACGTCCTTGAGGGCATTGATTTCGTCCACCGTTGGGATGGTGATCTTTCGAGGTATGTACTCAGGTGGGATGACTCCGCTGATGGGATCTTCGGCTATGCCGCCTCGTCGACGGGCGTCAAGCAGAATCTTCCGAAGGATGTCGAACGCATTCTGTTGTGAGGCCAGACCTACACTTCTCTCCTCCATCGACATGATGAAGTCTTCGACCACTGTTGATGTGAACGAATGCATCCGGCGCGATGCGAGGGCCGGGAAGACAAGGCTGTTGAGTACTTGATTGATTGCGCGAACGCTGCCTTGTGCGTAGTGGCGTTGCCGAGTGAGCCACTTGGACGCGTAAGGAGCGAAACGCTCATTCCCGATCATGCGCCTGAGTTCCGCCTGTTGGGGCGGTGTATTGCGCTTCTCGTCGTAGATCTTGCTCAAGCGCTCAAGTGCGCTCGCCTGCGTCGCGTAGCCGGTCTCCTCGCGCTGACGTCCCGTAGCATCACGGTAGCGAATGACGTATGGGTGGGAGCATCGGCTCTTGCGCGAGCAGGCGCAACTCTTGTACGAACTACCCATTCCACGGACGAGTTGGGTCGCCAACGTGCACGTCTCCTGACTCTTGCTGGGAGCTTGCTGACCAAGGGGCCCTCAGCATGGTCCTGACCTGCGGCCGCGCCAAACTAAGAGACGTTGATCAACAACGTCATCGAGGCGATCGTCGCGATCACCGCGGGAACGATCGCCTCCTCCACCGCGCTGATCGGCTTCGGCTTCGACTCGATCATCGAAGTCTCCTCCGCCGCCGCGGTCGCCTGGCAGTTCTCCGCCCGCGAGCACGCGGTACGCGAGGTGCGGGAGAAGACGACGCTGCGGATCATCTCGGTGTCGTTCTTCGCGCTCGCCGGGTACGTCACCCTCGACGCCGTCCGCGCCCTGACCGGCACCGGCGAGGCCGACCGTTCCATCCCCGGCATCGTGATCGCCGCCCTGTCCCTGGCCGTCATGCCGTTCCTGTCCGCTGCCCAGTGCAAGGCCGGACGTGAACTGGGTTGCGCCAGCGCGGTCGCGGACTCCAAGCAGACCCTGCTGTGCACCTACCTCTCCGCCGTCCTGCTCGTCGGCCTGGTCGCCAACGCTGTTCTCGGCTGGTCGTGGGCCGACCCGATCGCGGCTCTCGTCATCGCCGCCATCGCGGTCAAGGAAGGCCTCGACGCCTGGCAGGGCAAGGGGTGCTGCGTGACCCCGGCAGTCTCGATCCCGGTTCCGATCCAGGAAGCGGACGCGTGCGGTTGCGGCTCGGGATGCGACTGCTGCTGAACCGCAGGTGGCCGGCCGCTGAGGCTGATCAACCCGTCAGTCACCTAAGTCATCGGTCGCATCGACGGCCCCGAATGTTCCAGTCCTGGAAGAAGCCAGCTCTGGAACGGGGCCAGCGCGGCCAGGACCAGGAACACGACACCGACCGCCGTGCTGAACACCGGTCCCAGCCGCCACAGCTTCTCGATGAAGATGACGACCGCGAGTCCGGCCATCGCCGCGATGTTCATGGTGCCCAGCGGTACGAGGACGACCATGAGCCCCCAGCAGCAGCCCACGCAGTAGAGCCCGTGGTGGGCCCCGACCCGCAGATCGCGGGCGTGCGACCGGTAGCCGGCGTAGCGCACGAGTTGCCCCATGGGGCTTCGGCAGTGGCGCAGGCACACGTTCTTCAGCGGACTGAGCTGATGGAGTCCGGCGAGCAGAAAGGCTCCGGCGCCGATCCAGCGCCCGGCGTCGGGGTGGCTGTCGACCAGGTTGCCGGTCACCGTGAGGATCCCGTAAACCACGACTCCGAATGCCGTCCAGGCGATCAGGTATCCGCCCACGAACTGCGCGGTCCGCGCTGCCCGAACGGCGCCGGACGACTGACGGCCGATGGCCCGGACCCAGGTGATGGCCACCGGCGACACGGACGGGAACATCATGGCGGCCATCATGATCACCCAGAGCAGCAGGAACAGCGGCAGGCCGAGGCCCATCGTCCCTGGCCCCATCTCCGTGTCGCCGGCCTGCCCGACCACGAGGAGCCACGCGAGCAGGGCGAGCAGCAGCATGAGGGACCAGGCGAGGGCCATCTCCCGGGCAGGAAGGAGATTGCCCGGCCGCATGGGCGCGGAGAGGGATGCCCGGTTACGGAACACGCTTCCAGGTCACCACAGAAAGCGGCCGCCGGCGAGGCATCTGCTCCGTCCCGGACGCCTTGGCTCTCCTGCGGCGCAGGGAGGAGGATGGAAGTGATGGCCCGTGTCACCGAGCGGAGCGGTGTCCCACGGCGGTGTATTCCCCGCGAGATTGCCGACCACCTGATTCACCCGGTGCGGGTCGCGAGGAGGCGAGGACATGACGGAGACCGCGAAGTCTGTTCCGAGGTGGCATGCGTCCGGGGACTGGTTCGACACCTGTAAGTGCAATGTGCCGTGCCCCTGCTCGTTCGCACAGCCGCCCACCTACGGTGACTGCGAAGGAGTCCTAGCCTGGCATGTACGCGAGGGGCGCTACGGCGATGTGCCGCTGGACGGACTCAACGTACTGATGCTCGGCTCGTTCGTCGGCAACGTGTGGGCCGAGCACTCCGATGCGTACGGGGCCGTCTTCCTTGACGAGAGGGCCGACGATGCGCAGCGCGAGGCACTGCAGATGATCTTTGGCGGTCAGGCCGGCAGCTGGCCCGCCGAAATGATCAGCATGTTCGGAGCCGAGATGCGCGGCATGGACTTTGCCCCCATCGAGGTGCAGGTCGACGAGGACCTCGGCGGTTGGAGGGCCACCGTTCCGGGCCGGGTCGAGGCGAGTGCGATGGCCCTCACCGGACCGACGACACCCGAGGGGGCGCGTGTGCAGTCCACCAACCTGCCGGGATCGGAGACCGGTCCGGGGCAGGTCGCGACCTGGGGCCGCGCGACCGCGGACCGCGCCGACGCCTTCGGCTTCCACTGGAGCAGGGAGGGTCAGTCCAGCAAGCACATCACCTTCGACTGGTCGGGTCCGACCTGAAGCCCGCCTCTTCGATCATGCCGTGGTAGGGCTGAGCGGTCTGTGGGAGTCTGACAACCGTGTGGTGCAGGCGAGGAAGCGGGGCCAGGGCTGCGGGAAGTGGCCAAGGAGTGGCCGGACGACTCTGGACGGTGCAGCACGAGATACCGGCGCTCAGCACGACGCAGGTGGTCTGATCAGGCACAACAGCATCGCGTGGCATCAGTCGGGCGCGCCTTCACCCCACCCCCACCTCCTCCGCCCTCGCCGGTCTTGGTGGCGCCGACCTCGCGGCCCGCGCCTCCGCCGAAGCCGAAGCCGAAGCCGACCCTGGCGACCGGGATGACGGTGATGCCGTCCCGCGTGGTCGGCTCGCCGTAGAAGGCGGTGACGCAGGCCCGGCCGCCGAGAAGCTCGGCGAGGCGCTCCAGCAAGGTGACGGAAGCGTGGGCCGCGCTCGGCTCCCCGGCCGGGCCGGCGGGCTGAGTGGTCATGCGGTGCCTCCCGTCTGGCTGCGTTCCGCGGTGCCGAGGATATGGGTGGCGGCGGGCGAGGGGAGGCGGGTCTCGGGGAAGGCGAACCCGTCGACCGCGGTGAGGGTGAACCCGGCCGCGGTGATGGCGGACAGGGTGTCACGGCCGGTGTGGCAGCCGCCCATCAGCAGCGGCCAGATGGTGGCGTCCACCACGCGCTGCACCCGCCGCATCGCGGGCGAGTCGGCTTGGACATGTTCGAAGAAGCGCAGTTGTCCGCCCGGTCGCAGTACCCGGTGCAGTTCGGCGAGCGCGGCGTGCGGGTCGGCCACGGAGCACAGGGCCAGGCAGGCGACGGCCGCGTCGAACGACGCGTCCTCGGCGGGCAGTTGCTCGGCTCGCCCGTCCACCACCTCCACCGGGACGGTGACCGTACGGGCACGCTGCTCGGCCGACGCGCGCAGGCGCGGCTCGGGCTCAACGGCGAGGAGCCGGGTCACCTTGTCCGGGTAGTGGGCAAGGTTCAGCCCGTCGCCCGCGCCGATCTCGATGACCTCGCCGGACAGACCGGACAGCAGGCGCTTGCGGTGCTCCGTGATCCCGGCCTTCTCCAGGGCCGGGCCGGCGACCTTCGCGTAGAAGCGGGCGAAGACCGGATGCTGCTTCATCTGTTGGGTCATTGCTGGTCACCGTCTTCCTCTGCGGCAGTGCCTCCGGGATACCATGATTTGCGGAGGTACTACATAGTGAAGTCACTTCACGATATGTCCGGGGAGGACGCGCCCGCCAGCGTCTCGCTGGACCGGCTCTTCGAACTGGCCGAGGTGCTCGGCGCGATGATGGCGCGCGGCGTCGCCGAGCGCGGGCTGACGACGGCCCGGGCGGGCCTGCTGTGGGCCCTGCTGCACGACGGGCCGATGACCCAGCGGGCGCTGGCCGCACGGCTGGGGGTCACCCCGCGCAATGTCACCGGACTGCTGGACGCCCTGCAGGCCGACGGGCTGGTGGCCCGCGAGGCACACCCGAGCGACCGGCGCGCGACCCTGGTGTCCCTGACCGCGAAGGGCCGTACGGTCACGAATGCCCTGCGGGGCAGCCGCACCTCCATGGCCGCCGAGCTGTTCGGCGACATGCCCGCCACGCAACTGGAGGCGTTCCAGGGCGAGCTGGAGGTCGTGATCGAGCGGTTGCGGGCGATGGGGTGAGCGTGCCGGATGCCGTCGCCGCGCTCAGCCCTGGGCCCCGTCCTGTCGGCCGCCCGGGTGCCACGGCGCGTCGGGCCGGGTGGCCAGCGCGTCGGCCGTCAGGCGGAGCGCGTACACGTCCCGGTCCAAGTCTGGGTCCAGGACGGGCCCGAGGTAGGTGTGGCCTGTCATGTGGCACCAGGCGGGCAGGTCGAGCGGGGCGGCCGGGTCGGTGGCGATGACGTGGACGACCGAGCCGGGCTCGGCACCGCCGATACGGGTGCACAGCCTCAGCAGGAGGGTGACGCAGAGAAGGCCGGTGCCGTCGACCGTGATGTCGGCGGCAGCGGAGGCCCTTCTCACAGCGCGGCAGCCGCCTTGAGCAGCGCGGTTGCCGCCGTTTCGATGTCCTCGGGTGTGCTCCAGCGGCCCAGGGACAGCCGCAGCGCCCCGAGCGCGCGGTCCGCATCGAGGCCCATGGCGGTCAGGACGGGCGAGGGGGTGTGGGTGCCGCTGTGGCAGGCCGATCCGGTGGAGGCCGCGAGGCCGGGTGCGGCGGCGAGGAGTTCGTGCCCGAGCGCGCCGTCGATGCTGACGTTCAGCGTGCTGGGCAGGCGTTCGTCCGGGAGTCCGTTGAGGTGGACGCAGCCGGGCAAGGCGTTGGCCAGGCGCCGGTGCAGACTGTCCCGGAGCGCCGCGATGCGGTCCGGTGTGCCGTCAGCCAGTTCGGCGGCGGCGAGTTCGGCGGCCGCGCCCAGCGCGACGGCGAGCGCGACGTTCTCGGTGCCGGCGCGCAGGCCGTGCTCCTGGCCGCCGCCGTAGACAAGCGCTTCGAGGGCGACGCCTTGGCGGACGTACAGGGCGCCGATGCCCTTCGGTGCGTACATCTTGTGGCCGACGACCGTCAGCAGGTCGACGCCCAACTCCCGTACGCCCATGGGGATTTTCCCGGCTGCCTGGGCGGCGTCGCAGTGGAAGAGCGCCCCGTGGGCGCTGGTGATGCGGGCCAGTTCGGCGATGGGCTGGAGGGCGCCGGTCTCGTTGTTCGCGGCCATGACCGAGACCAGGACGGTGCGCTCGGTGAGGGCGGCGGCGAGCGCCGCCGGGTCGACCAGGCCGTCGCCGTCCACCGCCAGGTACGTCACCTCGACGCCGTGGAGATGTTCCAGAGCGCGACAGGTCTCCAGAACGGCCGGGTGCTCGGTGACCTGGGTGATCACATGCGGGCGGTCGGTCCTGGCAGACAGCACGACGCCCCGGAGGGCGAGGTTGTCGGCCTCCGAGCCGGAGCCGGTGAAGACGATCTCGCTGGGCCGGGCCCCGATCAGGGCGGCGACCTGTGCGCGTGCCTGATCGAGCGCGTGGCGGGGCTCATTGCCGTAGGAGTGGCTGCTGGAGGGGTTGCCGAAGTAATGCCCCAGGTGAGGCAGCATCGCCTCGACCACCCGGGGGTCGACAGGGGTGGTGGCGTTGTAGTCCAGATAGACCGGCCCGCCCCGTAGTCCCGGGTGTGCGGGGATCACGCGGCTTCTCCGGTGGTCACGGGCAGGTCGGCGAGGCGCCACTCCAGCATGCCGTCGGACAGCCGTACGGCTCGCCTCCCGCGGGCGTTGAGCAGTCGTACGGCATCGTGGGCCAGGACGCAGTACTCGCCACGGCAGTAGGCGACGACCTCGGCGTCTGCGGGCAACTCGGCGATCCGGTCGGCGAGTTCCTCCACCGGGATGGAGAGCGCTCCGGGGATGTGCCCGGCGGCGTACTCCTGGGCAGGCCGCACGTCCAGGACGACGACCTCGCCCTCCTGCGCGCGGGCCAGCAGCTCCTCGCGCCCGACGCCTTGCGGCTGGTCGTCCCCGAGGTAGGCGGTGCGGGCGGCCTCGACACCTGCCTGATGGGTCTGGGCGACCCGGCGCAGCAGGGCATAGAGGGCTGCGACGTCGTCTCCGGCCAGCCGGTAGTGGATGCGCACACCCTCACGGCGGGTGGACACGAGCCCGGCCTGCTTGAGGGTCTGCAGATGCGCGGAGGCCGTGGTCAGGTTCAGCCCGGCCGCCTTGGCGAGGGCGTCGACGGTGCGCTCGCCCTGGGCCAGCAGGTCGAGCAGTTCCAGACGCTTTCCACTGCTCAGCGCCTTACCGGTGTGGGCGAAGGCGTCGTACAGCGCCGACTTGCGTGCGGGGTCTCCCATGGCATCCTCCATAAATCCATGGAATATTGTATCTGTGGGCGGGCGCCATGACCACCCGGCACCTACCGTGACACCAGGAGGACCTGATGGGCTTCGCCGACGATCACCTGATACCGCTGGTCGACGAAGGGCTGGGCAACAGCGCCTACCTCGTCGACTTGGGCGACGGGCGCGCCCTGGCGGTGGACGCGAGCCGGGATCTGCGTGCCCTGCGCACCGCCGCCGAGCGGCGCGGGCTGAGCGTCGCTTACGCCGCCGACACCCACCTGCACGCCGACTTCCTCACCGGCGCGCTCCAGCTCGCCGCCGACGACGGCGCGATGGTCCTGGCCTCCGCCGCCGGACACCGCGCGTTCCCGCACACCGCGCTCGCCGACGGCGACGAGACCGACCTGGGCGGGCTGACCCTGCGGGCCCTGGCTACCCCCGGACACACCGACGAGCACCTGTCCTTCCTCCTCCTGGACGGCACCCGCGAGCTGGGCGTCTTCACCGGCGGATCCCTCATCGTCGGCTCCGCCGCCCGCACCGACCTGCTCGGCGCCGAGCGCGCGGACGAACTCGCCCGCGCCCAGTACCACTCACTACGGCGCCTGACCCGGCTGCCGGACGCGACCGCCGTGTGGCCCACCCACGGCGCCGGCTCCTTCTGCTCCGCCCCGCCCGGCGCCGAACGCACGACCACCATCGGCGCCCAGAGGCGGGCCAACGCCCTGCTCGCCGTACCGGACGAGGACACCTTCGTACGGCAGTTGCTGGGCAGCCTCGGCTCCTACCCGGCCTACTTCGACCGCCTGGGCGAGATCAACCGGCGCGGGCCCGCGGTCTTCGACGCTGCCCCCACGCTCGCCGCGCTCTCGGCGGCCGAGACGCGCCAACTGCTGGGCGAAGGCGCGCAGATCATCGACGTGCGCCCCGTCACGGACTTCGCCCAGGGCCACATGCCCGGCGCGATCTCCATCCCGTTGCGCGACCAGTTCGCCACGTGGCTCGGCTGGCTGCTGCCCGACGACACCCCGCTCGTCTTCGTCACCGCTCCCGGCCAGGACCTCGCCGAACT
This sequence comes from Streptomyces sp. NPDC020898, assembly GCF_044333925.1. Lineage (NCBI taxonomy): Bacteria > Bacillati > Actinomycetota > Actinomycetes > Kitasatosporales > Streptomycetaceae > Streptomyces > Streptomyces sp. NPDC020898. The sequence continues at coordinate 61,632 of NZ_JBIRRV010000012.1, read as the reverse complement.
CACCTGGCAGGCCCTGAAGATCGGATACGAGCGGCTGGCCGGACATCTGGAGATGGCCGCCTGGCAGGCGGACGGCGGGGAGCAGCGGACCGTCGACCTGCTCACCGCCGACCGCATCGCCGATCGGTCGGTCCTCGACATCCGGCAGCGGGCCGAGCACGTCGCCGAACACATCCCCGGGGCTGTCGGCATCGAACTCGGTGAACTGAGCGCCCGTACCGATGAGGCACCGGCCGGGGCCGTGATCGCCTGCGGGCACGGCGAGCGTGCCATGACCGCCGCCAGCCTCCTCGCACGCGCCGGACACGACGACCTCGCCGTCCTGGACGGTGGACCGGCCGACTGGGCCAAGGCCACCGGCCGCGCTCTGGAGGCAGGCGAGTGACAGCCACAGCCACCCCCGGCGGCATACGGCTGGGACTGCGCGCCAACCTCGCCCAGTTCACCCTGCTGGTCGCGGTCAACGCCCTGGTCGGCGGCATGCTCGGCCAGGAACGCACCGTCCTGCCGCTGCTCGCCGACGACGTCTTCCACCTGTCCGCCTACACCGCCGCCCTCACCTACATCCTGGCCTTCGGCACCACCAAGGCCATCACCAACTTCTTCGCAGGCACTTGGTCCGACCGCTATGGTCGCAAGCCGGTCCTGATCGCCGGCTGGCTGATCGCCCTGCCCGTGCCCGCCATGCTGGCCTGGGGCCCGACCTGGGGCTGGATCATCGCCGCCAACGTCCTGCTCGGCATGAACCAGGGCCTGACCTGGTCCACCACCGTCATCATGAAGATCGACCTGGCGGGTCCGGAACGCCGTGGCCTGGCCATGGGCTTCAACGAAGCCGCCGGTTACGTCGCGGTCGCCGCCACCGCCATGGCCACCGGCGCCATCGCCGAACACGCCGGACTGCGCCCCGAACCGTTCCTCCTCGGCGCTGCCTATGCCGTCCTGGCCCTGGGTTTGTCCACCTTCGCCGTCCGCGAGACCCGCGAACACGCTCGCACCGAGGCCGCCCAGAACCCCCAACAACCAGGCTCAGAAGCCGAGTTGACCACCGGCCAGATCGCCCGCCTCACCAGCCTGAGTGACAAGGCCCTGTCCGCCGCCAGCCAGGCCGGCATGGTCAACAACCTCAACGACGCCCTCGCCTGGGGCATCTTCCCCTTGCTCTTCGCCTCCCACGGCCTCTCGATCGCCCAGATCGGAGTCCTCGCCGCCCTCTACCCTGCTGTGTGGGGAGCGGGCCAGATGCTCACCGGCTGGTGGTCCGACCACATCGGACGCAAACACCTCATCACCGCGGGCATGCTGCTCCAGGCCGCCGCCATCGCCCTCGTCGCCGCAGGAACCACCTTCTCCGTCTGGGCCACTGCCCAGATCCTGCTCGGCATCGGCACCGCACTGGTCTATCCGACCCTCCTCGCTGTCATCGGCGACGTCGCTCACCCCGCTTGGCGCGCCCGCGCCGTCGGCGTCTATCGCCTGTGGCGCGACGGCGGCTTCGCCGTCGGCGCCCTGCTCGCCGGCATCCTCGCCGACGCCTACAGCCTCACCACCGCCATCTGGGCCGTCGCCGCCCTGACCGCCGCCTCCGGCCTCGTCGTCGCGATCCGGATGTACGAGACCCATCCGCGCACCTGAGGGCGTACGACGGATCGGTCAACAGCGCTCGCACCCGGCCCGGCACCCGCACACGCCCTCGGTCTTCGCCGCCGCGCCGGAGACCGGTAGGTGCACAGCAGCGTCTGCTTCGAATCGGCCCCGGCGGAGGCGGAGCCCAGCTCCCGCCCGGCCCGGCGCTGGGAGGTGGACAGGACCGGCATCACTGCCAGCGAAAGGGCCGCGAGAACGATCCCGGGAATCGAGCGGTTCGTCTCCCTCGTCCCTGCCGGAGCCCGCACGGCATCCACAGTGACGTAGGCGGCGCGAACGAAGAAGGAGCCGGCGATGATCCGCAGTGCCGCCTTCTCCCGCGCCTCGCGTACGGCGTGATCGCGCGCGGAGAACTGCCAGGCGACCGCCGCGGCCGAGGACACCTCGATGACAGAGCCGAGGCCGACCAGCGCGGCAACACCCCCGAAGAGGCGAGAGACCGACCCCGACGGTGCTTCACCAACCCTGGCAGCGGCGACCACGTCGGCATGCGCACATGGGGCCTGGCACGACCGGACTGGCGGCAGGGACCCGGCGAGCGGTGTCGGCGCGGCGTCGACCGGTTCCCCCGGAACGGCGGGTGTCGTCCCGACCCGATCCGGAAGCCTCCGTCGCATATGTGCAGATAATTGCGATTGCTTGCCTTTTCTACAACGATCCTGTGATCCCTGGCGTCTCATAGTTTGTGGTGCATTTCGCACCTGTTCCATCGGAAACACGGGGGATCGTATGAGTGATCGTCGTTTTGCCGCGCGCGAGGCGCGGATCCGGGCGGCCGAGGCCGAGTTCGAGAGGCACGTCCCGGTCCAGGCCGCCAACGGGGAGGAGACCGACCACCCGTTCGTGGCCAACTACTCCAAGGGGCTGCCGCACAACAAGTTCGGCGAGGTCGACCCCGCCGCCTACCATCTGCTGCGCCGGGCGCTGGCCACCGGCAGTTACGAGGACTTCGAGCGGATCCCGCTCGGCGACACCCGCAAACTGGTCAATCCGCAGGCCGGCGCATCCTTCGACCTTCAGGGCCCGGACGCCCAGGCACTGGCCATCCGGCCGGCACCGCGCATCGACAGTGCGGAGAACTCCGCCGAGGCGGTGGAGCTGTACTGGATGGCGCTGTGCCGCGATGTGCTGTTCACGCGGTTCGGTGACAGTGAGCTGGTCGCCGAGGCGGCCACCGAACTCAGCGGACTGTCGGACTTCCGGGCGCCCAAGCAGAACGGTCAGGTCACCGCGCAGACCATCTTCCGCGGCGACACCCGGGGCGACCTGGTGGGGCCGTACCTCTCGCAGTTCCTGCTCAAGGACATCCCGTACGGCACGCTGCTGATCCCGCAGCGCCAGGACACCCTGGTCCGCCCGGTCGACCACCTGACGACCTGGGGCGACTGGCTGGAGGTGCAGAACGGCTCCGAACCCGAGCCGGACGAGCGGGACTTCGCGGGCCGGCGGTACATCCAGACCCCACGCGACCTGGCGCACTACGTCCACTTCGACGCGCTGTACGAGGCGTACCTCAACGCCGCCCTCATCCTGCTCGGCATGAACGCACCGGTGGACGCGGGCAACCCGTACAACTTCTCCCGCAACCAGATCGGCTTCGGGACGTACGGCGGCCCGCACATCCTCTCGCTCGTCACCGAGGTCGCCACCCGTGCCCTGAAAGCCGTGTGGTTCCAGAAGTGGTACGTGCACCGGCGGCTGCGGCCGGAGGAGTTCGGCGGCCGGGTCCACCAGCAGCTGCGCGGGCAGCGCGAGTACCCGATCGACGGCGAAGTGCTGGACTCCGTCGCCGTCAAGCGGGTCTTCGAGAAGCACGGCAGCTACCTGCTGCCGCAGGCGTTTCCCGAGGGCAGCCCGACCCACCCCTCGTACGGGTCCGGGCACGCCACCGTGGCCGGAGCGTGCGTGACGATCCTCAGGGCATGGTTCGACGAGTCGCACATCCTGCCCGACCCGGTCGTGCCCACCACCGACGGCACCGCCCTGGAGCCGTACACCGGTCCGGACGCCGGCCGGCTCACCATCGGCGGGGAGCTCAACAAGGTTGCCGCCAACATCGCCACCGGCCGCAACATGGCCGGCGTGCACTGGCGCACCGACTTCACGGAGGCGGTGCGGCTGGGCGAGGAGATCGCCATCTGCGTGCTGCGCGAGGCGAAGGAAGTCACGCTGGAGAACGCGGTGTTCACCCTCAGCCGGTTCGACGGCACCACCATCACCGTCTGACGCTTCGACCGGCCCGGCCGACGCTCGGGGGGCGGAACCCCTTGGTAGCATCCAGGGCGACTGTTCTTGGGTTAGCTCGGGAGTGGTTGACGAGATCCCGTCCGATCGGAAGTTCGGGCGGGATCTCCGTCGTTTCCGGGTTGTGTTCGATGCGGTGTCCGAATGTGCGGGACGTCGCGGGTGGCTGCTGGTGGGGATGTCGCCGGGGAATCGGTGGTGATTCGGTGCGGGAGACGGGGCGAGGCCGTCGCCGGGCAGGCCGAAGCCCGGGACGTGGTGCGGTGGTGTCAGGTCGCCTGGGTGGTGCGGGTGCCGGCGGGCGGTGGAATCTACGAATGGCCGCCCCTGCTGTGGACCCGCGAACGCGATTACCACTTCTGCGCGGACGAGGCCGAACTGGAGGCGTGGGAACGAGCCTGGATCAGCGAACGCCTCACCCAGTTCCGCCGGATGCTCACCAGCACCCTGGACCCCATCTCCAGCTCTTCCCCAACAGCACCTGGGCCGAATACCTCACCGCCCAGGTACGAGCGATCGATTCCAACCTGGAGATGGCTTCCAGGCCCGGAGCACGCTGAACTGTTTCCGACAAGATACGGGCGCGGGACACCCTCTCGATGGGGCGAGCGCAAAGAGGCCCCCGGTACGCCTTCTCAGAAGGTGGCATCCTGCTGTTCCAGCCATTTGGTAATCAGCTGGTTTGTTTCCTCAGGCATTTCCTCCTGGATCCAGTGCCCGCAGTCCAGGCCGACAACTTCCACGTTGGGCACGAACTCTGTCAGGGTTTCGGACCTCGGGACCGCAAGGTCCCGGTCGCCGTAGATCATGAGGGCGGGCTGCTGGATGATCGGGTCCACGTCCGCCAGTTGGTGCCAGTTGCGGTCGAGGTTCCGGTACCAGTTGATGCCGCCCGTGAATCCCGACGTTTCGAACCCGGAGATGTAGACGGCCAGGTCGCTGTCGCTCATGACAGGCTCACCGAGCGGTGCTTCCGCTAGGGCGAGGTTGATAAACGCCATGCCCGGCTCAGGGGGCGCCGGGGGAACGTTCTTCCGGTAGAGGTTGCGGAGAAACTGGCTTGTGTTCGCATCGAACACGGCGTCCGCAACGCCCGGCTGTCGATTGAAGTGGACGAAGTAGAAGTCGCCGCCGAGGAACTGTTCCATGACCTCGATCCACGGCGTTTCACCGCGCACCTGGTAAGGCAAGGACAGGTTGATCACCTTGTTCACACGGTTGGGGTGCAGCAGGGTCAGTCCCCAGACGACGAACGCACCCCAGTCATGGCCGACGAAGGTGGCGTCTTCGTATCCGTAGTGGTCGAGGAGCGCGACGAGGTCGCCCGACAGGTGCTCGATGTCGTAGTCGGTCACTTCAGCCGGGCGGGATGAGTTGCCGTAACCCCGCTGGTTCGGTGCGATGACGTGGTAGCCGGCTGCGGCTAGGACGGGCATCAGATGACGCCAGGAGTGCGCGTGCTCAGGCCAGCCGTGGCAGAGCACGATGGGCTTTCCCTTGTTTTCTCGTCCTGCTTCGAAGACTTCGAGTTCCACGCCGTTGACCGGAACAATGGTGGGCTTGGGGAAATCGCTAGAATTGGTCATCGTGTTTCCTTATTGCCTTTCGGGGTGATTGGGCTTAAGGTGAAGTTCCCGAAGAGTTCGGGCTGTTGAATCACGAACTCTTTGCGCGGGGGACCCTGTGCGGAATGAAAGTCTGACACTGGGATCGCCGAGACGCGAGACGACGGTTGCGCTTCGTGACAGCGCCTTCTTGGGGCTCCCTATAAGCCTCCGCGGGCCTTGATGCCCTTGATCTGCGCGTTGACCGAGCGGTCGATCATGATGGCCGCTCGGACCTTGCCATCGACGCCACCATCCGCTCCAAGCGGGCCAGCCGCGTCTTCTCGGTACGGGCGGTGACCAGGCCGAGGTACAGGGCGAACTGGTCGGACTTGCCGAGCGTGTCGTAGAACACCCGCGCTGCAGGGTTCGCGTCGAGGGCTTCGACGAGATCCGGTGGTGCGGTGGCGTTCTTCTGCGAGGCGTATGCCGTCTCCCAGCGGCCGCCCGCCCGCGCCGCCTCGACCTCGGCCAGGCCGCGGGGGCGCATCCGGCCTGCCGCGATCAGGGCCTCGGCCTTGTCGACGTTCACCTGCGACCAGGCGGAGCGGGGGCGGCGGGGTGTCGTGCGCTGCAGAAAGTACGAGTCGTCGAAGCCTCGCCGCTGACCGTCGATCCAGCCAAAGCGGAGCACCGTGTCGACCATCTCTTCCCAGGTGAGCGACGAGATGCCGGTATGCTTCTTGGCGATCTTCACCCAGAGCGCGGCCTTCTCCCCGTGATGCTCTTCGAGCCACGCCTCCAGCTCGGCCGGGCTCGCGGGGACAAGGATCTCGACGCCGTCCTCGTGTTTCTGCATAAACCGCAGACTAGAGGCCATATAGGACAGATGGCGACCTACTCAAGCGACCCGCTCAGGCGACCTGACCGGTTCACTACTTGGCGAGCTTCGCCCCTGCTTGCCTCAGGCTTGGGATGTTGCCGTAGCGGGTCGGCGAGCCGACCGCAGGGTCTAGCCAAGGCGGCTACCGACACAGATGTGCTTGGGGCGATTCGACTCCCACAAGGGACCTTCGGGACCCCGCCCTGGAATATCGGTGGACTGGTGACCATTGGGCGGTAGTGCCACTCCCGTGGCGGGGGGGGGGGGGGCCCCCCGGGCCCCCCCCCCCCCCGCCGCCCCCGCCCCCCCCGATGGGTGCGCACAAAACGCCGATGGGGGTGTGCAGACAAAACGGGGGATATAACTGGGTTTCGC